>NZ_JSWF01000031.1 GCF_000797445.1 Lacinutrix jangbogonensis
TTTTGTTTTTGTGTAAATGTTACTGTTTTCTAATTTAAGATAATAGTAATTAGGTTAATTGATATAACTATTATTGATATAATAATTATTCCGATAATAAATTTTTTGTTTATCACATTATAGAGTTGATTCATTACTAAGTTTTTTTGTTTTAAATCAAAACCTCTTCACCTTGGGTAAATGAAGAGGTTTCTTATTAAAATGATTCTCCTTAAGAATTAATTAATTGCTTTATAAAGATAGTTTGTATAAATGATAAAAAAAACAGGTAGTTCTACCTGTTTTTTAAGTTTGCTCGTTTTTATCCAAAACACTTAAAGTATCAGTGTTTTATTAGGGTTAACTGTATTTAAGCTTCTTTTTTACAGAATATTATAATATTTCACTCAGGTTTAAAACGCTAATTTGTGCATGTTTGTGAATTTTCTATATCAATTTAAAGTACAATAATGAAAATGAGAAGAGTGCTATTAAGTAAATTAAAAAAGGAAATAAGATAGAAGTTATTAATTATGTTAAAGCTTTGAAAGTAATATGTCTCCAACCTCTTGAAGTTGGTGTAAATACGTGAAATATTAAGAAAGAAGTATTCGCCGCTTCGTTTTGTTGTAAAATTATTAGCATCTAAAACTAATGGAATTACGACTTTAAATACAGGTATTTCTTGTTGTAATCTATAATGGCTCTCCCTTTTTTTAGAATATCTGCACCAATTATTCCATTTACGGGCTTGGCATTATGTGTGATTAAGGCAGTATTGACGTGTGTTAAATCGAAAAGTACTAAGGTGATATTGGTATTTTTCCACCTGCCAATTTTAATACTATTGTTAGTTGCTGTTTGTGTAAACATATCTGTTGCTCCAGCTCCAGCAGCTTTAATATTTGATGCTTTTGCGTTAAGATTAAATAACTCTATATCCTCGAAACCAATACAGCTACTAGATGCTCCAGTATCTAAAATAAATAGCCCTTTTACACCATTAATGGTCGCTTTTACTTCTAAGTGATTTGTTTTTGTGAGTTTTAATTTTATCTTTTTGTACTCATTTTTAAGTAGAAAGTCCCAAAGTGCATTTTCCATTGTTTTGTTTAAGTTACTAAAGTAAAAGTAGTATAATTACTATTGAAACTCCAAGCATTGTATGCATATAATTGGTTTTGCTTACTTTTTTAAAGTGTTCGTTGTTTTTTTGTGAATTCGAATTGTTTAGGTAGTTATGTCTTTAAAGGTTTTAAAACCTTGTAGTATAAATATATTTGTAAAAGGCATCATTAAACCTATGACTTTTTTATTTTTACAACATGATTATTACAGACACACATACACATTTATATAGCGAGGCTTTCGATGCCGATAGATCAGAAATGATGCAGCGTACTTTAGAGGCCAATATTTCGCGTTTATTTATACCAGCAATAGACTCTACTTACACAGCGTCTATGTTACAATTAGAAAAAGACTATCCAAAAAACGTTTTTTTAATGATGGGTTTACATCCAACACACGTAAAAGATAATTATAAAGAGGAGCTAGCTCATGTGTTAGAAATGCTCGACACTCATACATTTTACGCCGTAGGAGAAATTGGTATCGATTTGTATTGGGATAAAAGCACATTAGCAATACAGCAGGAGGCTTTTAGATACCAAATAAAATTAGCCAAACAACATCAATTGCCAATTGTTATTCATTGTCGTGAAGCGTTCGATGAAATTTTTGAAATTTTAGAAGAAGAAAAAAGCGATGATCTTTTTGGGATTTTTCATTGTTTTACTGGTTCATTAGAACAAGCGCATCGAGCAATTTCTTATAATATGAAATTAGGAATTGGTGGTGTAGCAACTTTTAAAAATGGAAAAATTGATCAGTTTTTAAATCAAATCGATTTAAAACATATTGTTTTAGAAACTGATTCGCCTTATCTGGCGCCAAAGCCTTTTCGTGGAAAGCGAAACGAAAGTAGTTATATATTAAAAGTCTTGGAGAAGCTTTCGGAGATCTATAATACTTCCGAAGAAAAAATTGCCGATATTACAACAGAGAATTCTAAAGCCGTTTTTGGTGTTTAGTAACAACTCTACAGCAAACACTAAGCAATTGATGAAAATAATTCCAAACATACTGCTTATATATACTGGTGGAACCATTGGTATGATAAAAGATCCGGAAACAGGTACTTTACGCGCTTTCGATTTCGATAACTTGTTGGTTCGTATACCAGAGCTTAAACTTTTAGATTGTAATATTGAAACCTTCTCTTTTGAAAACCCAATAGATTCTAGTAATATGGAACCTAAGTATTGGGTGGACATTGCAGAAGCTATTGAGGATAATTATAATGCATTCGATGGTTTTGTAGTGTTGCATGGCAGTGATACAATGAGTTATACAGGATCTGCATTAAGTTTTATGTTGGAGCATTTGGCAAAACCAGTAATATTTACTGGGTCGCAATTACCAATTGGAGATTTGCGTACAGATGCTAAAGAGAATTTAATTACCTCAATTCAAGTGGCTTCTTTGCAGCATTATGGTAAGCCAATAATAAAAGAGGTGTGTTTGTATTTTGAATATAAATTGTACAGAGCCAATAGAACAACAAAAATAAATGCAGAGCATTTTGAAGCTTTTGCTAGTTTAAACTATCCAGATTTAGCAGAATCTGGTGTGCATTTAAAAGTGAATAACGATGCGTTGTTTAAGCCAAATGCTAGAAAAAAACTATTGGTTCATAAAAAACTAGATAAAAATATTGCTTTAATAAAATTGTTTCCAGGGATTTCGGAACAATTGTTGTCGTGTATTTTTAGTACACCTAACCTTAAAGGTGTTATTATAGAAACTTATGGTGCAGGAAATTGCACTACAGAAGATTGGTTTATTTCGATATTAAAAGAAACCATTAAAAAAGGAATACACATTATTAATATTACACAATGCTCTGGTGGAAGTGTCACGATGGGACAATATGAAACTAGTGAAAAACTAAAAAAAATTGGTATAGTTTCTGGAAAAGACATTACAACCGAGGCAGCAGTTAGTAAATTAATGTATTTGTTAGGACAGAATATTACACCTAATTTGTTTAAAACCATATACGAAACTGCTTTAAGAGGAGAAATGACTTAAAATTAACGGTCAAAATTTGAGCCTTAACATTTTTTTCGTTTTATTTGGAAATGGAAATTTTTAATAGAAAGTAGTGCTTACCTAAGAAATTTCAAAAAGCACTGTTAATATTTTATTTTTTACTTCCTTTTTTTTATATCTTTAACACTTTAACTAATTAATAAAATTAAGATCAAAAACATGAAAAGATTATTTTCTATCCTAGCCATAGTATTTTTAATGGCATTTGGCACAGCTAATGCAACTACAAACGCAGCAACAGTTGCGACAGCAGTTGTTACAACTCAAGACGCATCAACAGATGATGCTGAAGAAGACTTAACATTCCACCAAGAGCTTAAAAAGCGTTTTATTGAAGGTGGTCCAGGTTTTATGGGTATTGTTTTATTATGTTTAATTCTTGGATTGGCAATTGCTATCGAGAGAATTATCTTTTTAAACTTGTCTTCTACAAACACTAAAAAATTAACTCAAAACGTTGAAGATGCACTACAATCAGGTGGTCTTGAAGCAGCAAAAGAGGTGTGTAGAAACACAAAAGGTCCAGTGGCATCTATTTTCTATCAAGGTTTAGATAGAGCAGACGATAGCTTAGAATCTGCGGAAAAAGCTGTTGTAGCTTATGGAGGAGTTCAAATGGGACAATTAGAGAAAAACGTATCTTGGATTTCATTATTTATCTCATTAGCACCAATGCTTGGGTTTATGGGAACAGTAATTGGTATGATTCAAGCCTTCGATAAAATTCAGTCTGCAGGTGGAATGGATGCAACCTTAGTAGCAGGTGGTATTAAAGTAGCCTTATTAACAACTGTATTTGGTCTTGTTGTAGCAATTATTCTTCAAGTTTTTTACAACTACATCGTTGCAAAAATTGATGGTATTGTAAATGATATGGAAGATTCTTCTATAACATTAATGGATATGTTATCGAAATACAAAAAATAAGCTATTAACTAATTTTAAAAACATAAGATTATGCATAAGATTTTAAAAATAGTTGTAGCAGTGCTAAGTTTAATTGGTGTTATTGGACTTGTACGTATTATAATGACAGGTGAAGAGGAAGCGAAAGCTATTATTTCTTCAGGTAATGGCGTTTTATTTGAGACAATGTCTTCGATAGCATATATAATATTAGTATTAGCAATCATATTAGTAATATTCTTCGTGTTTAAAAACCTGTTTACAGGTGGCGGAGATATTAAAAATACTCTAATAGGTTTAGGTGCTTTTGTAGCTGTATTACTTATTGGATACTTAGTATCTGGTGGTGATTCTTTAAATTATGAATACGATGGAGTTGTTGCTACAGCAGGTAAATCTCAATTAGTTGGAGGTGGCTTAGTTTCCTTTTACATATTAAGTGTTGTTGCCATTTTAGCAATGGTATTCTCAGGAGTTAAAAAATTAATTAAATAATTATGGCAAAAAGATCAGCACCAGAAGTTAATGCAGGCTCTATGGCTGACATTGCCTTCTTATTACTTATTTTCTTTCTAGTAACAACAGATATCGCAACAGATTCTGGTTTAAGTCGAAAGTTACCGCCTTGGGAGCCGGATATTGATACTCCGCCAGTAATCATTAAAGAAAAGAATATTTTCGCGTTGACACTAAATAGTAAAAACGAGATTTTATTAACTTCTGGAGGAGACTCAGAACTTATCGCACTTACAGATTTAAGAGTACGAGCTGTAGAGTTTTTAGACAATGGAGGAGGACAAGGAGAAGATGCTTGTAGAAGATGTAAAGGCTCTGGAAGCGAACAATCATCAGATAATTTTATAAAAGCAGTTATCTCTTTAGCGAATGATAGATTGACAAATTATAATACTTATATTTCTGTTCAAAATGAAATACTGGGTGCTTATAACGTCATTAGGAATCGTGAGTTTAAAAAAGATTATCCAAATTTAAATATGAATTTTGTTGAAGCTACAGCAATGTATCAAGATAAATCTACTGAAAAAAAGGATAGAGAAAGCTTAAAAGAGAAGTTAGAGGCAATTAAATTAATTGTCCCTCAAAAATTTTCTGAGGCTGAAGCGAAAAGAAGTTAACAAGTTAACATAAACACTATGTCTAAATTTAAAAAGAAAAAAGATGGAGGTTTACCTCCAATTTCAACAGCATCTTTACCAGATATTGTATTTATGCTTCTGTTTTTCTTTATGGTGGCAACAGTAATTAAAGAGGATAATTTAAAAATCCAAAATAATTTACCAAAAGCAAATCAGATTGAAAAATTAGATAAAAATAAACCAATAAGTTATATATACATTGGCAAGCCAAGTGCAAACTATATAGATACTTATGGTACAGAAGATAGAATACAATTAAACGATAAGTTGCAAAGCGTAGAGCAAGTTCAAGCATTTATTGCTGCAGAACGAGCTAATTTAGCTGAAGAGTTAGTACCAACACTTACTATTTCTTTAAAAGTAGATAAAGAAGCTAAAATGGGTGTTTTAACTGATGTTAAGCAAGAATTGCGTAAAACGAATGCACTTAAAATTAATTACACTACTAAGAAAGGTGATGCTCTTACTAATTAGTAATCCTCATTCTTAATTTTATAAAGGGCGTTTTGAAAATTTCAAAACGCCCTTTTCTTTTTAAAGCGCTCTATATATTATTTATCTTGTGATTGTGAAACGCCATGTTAAAAATTTATTCGCATAAGGAAATGATTAATAGCGCACTTATATGTGTTGTAAAAATCAATAAACAGAAACATATGAAATTTATAATACTATTTTTTTGTCTTTGTTTTGCCAATACGTATTCTTATGCTCAAGAAGCGTTAAGTGAAACTATTCAAGAAGTAGATGCTTTGTATAAAGAAGATCAGTTTTATTTTGGTCTAACATATAATCTTATTAGCAAACCACCTAGTGGATTGGTACAGAGTGGCTTTTCTGGCGGCTTTCACTTTGGATATACTAAAGATATGCCTATTAATAAAAGAAGAAATAAGGCTATTGGTATAGGTTTAGGTTTGTCTTTTAATTCATTCAATCAAAATATTCAAATTAGTGAAGATGCTTCAGGTAATAC
Organism: Lacinutrix jangbogonensis; assembly: GCF_000797445.1. Classification (GTDB taxonomy): domain Bacteria; phylum Bacteroidota; class Bacteroidia; order Flavobacteriales; family Flavobacteriaceae; genus Lacinutrix; species Lacinutrix jangbogonensis. The sequence continues at coordinate 6,193 of NZ_JSWF01000031.1, forward strand.
GATATTTCAAATTATAAATGAAAATGAAATAACAGTTACTAAAAATAAGTTTTCTACTTATATGGTTGAAGTGCCATTGGAGTTTAGATGGCGAACGTCTACTGCAGAAGAATTTAAATTTTGGCGTATTTATACAGGCTTTAAGTTGGGATACGTATTTGCTAGTAATTCTATATTTGAAGGCACTCCACAAAATATTAAAATTAAAAACAGTAAGGCTATTAACAACTTACAATATGGCTTAACATTGGGAGCAGGTTATAATACTTGGAATTTTTATTTGTACTATGCACTAAATCCTATTTTTGATGATTCTGCGAAAATTGATGGTAAAATAATAGAGGCTAATGCCATTAAAATTGGTCTTATGTTTTATATTTTATAACCAATAACTTAGCAGTAATAACTGCGGAAGGAACCCAATACAAAAACCAAAAATCAACTCTATAGTTGTATGCGCTTTTAAGTGTAATCTTGAAGTTGCAATGGCACCTGCTATTAAGAAAAATAGGGCTAGAGAACCATTTATATTCTTACTAAAATGAAGCGAAATACCAATAGCAAACATTAGTATTCCTGCTATTGCAATCATATGTATGCTCGCTTTAAACTTGAAAATTGCGAGTACTAAACAAACAATAGTCGAGATTAAAATTCCTAGAAAGAAATAATACAATTCAATTATTTGATTATTAGGCAATACGCGTGCAATAATTAGAATGCATATAACAATATTTAACGCCAACGGAATAATGCGCTCTTTGGTCGTTTTTAAATATATAGATTCTGTTTTACCAATAGTCTTTAATAAAAAATAAAGCAACATGGGCAATGCCATGGTCAGTATGGTTAGCGAAATAACCTTAGCTTTCATAATATCCTGAGATATAAACCTAGGTGATTTTGAGAAATAGAAAATAACACCCAAAAGCGGCATTATTATAGGATGAAAGATGAAGGAAATACTTTTTAGTAGCCAATTCATTAGCCTTACAGTTTTTTTTATCAAAGATATAGTATTTGCAAACATATCTAGAAAACACGTAGTTATACGTGTTTTTTTTAAAGAATATTTAATTTAAGTTTGTGTTGCATAATGGTTGTTATTAGAAATCTAACTAAAGATGCTCTCTACGCTTTCAAAAGCACCGTTTACTCATTATCGTTTTTATAAGTACTAAACATACTATAATTTCGAATGACTAATCAATTAATATAATACGTAAAATGAAAAACTTCTTAAAAAATTATTTAAAATTAGGAATTTTACTTTTCTTAATTTCTTTAGTCTTTACGAATTGCGAAAAGGATGACGATTTTACAACAAAAGAACCAACAGTAAAACAGGCCCAAACAGCAAAGTACACTACAAGTATAGTGCAAAAAACGACTTTTAATATAAACGAAACTTTAAAACTTGCATTAAATAAATTTAAAGCCGTAGACAAGTCTAATGCGTTAAACAATGCATCTAAGTTAGTAATCAACGATTCTTTAAACATTGCTATAGAAGATGGTTCTGCAAAATATTTAGAAAGTTTAGATGGTAGTTACCACTCTTATACTTTTGTCGCTTTCGATTACGGTAAATCACAAGGCATGCAAAATATAGTATTAAGCTTACAACTGAATGGCACTTATAAAGAGTTTTTAATACATTACGATTTAACAGACAGCGAAATAGAATTGTATAGAAATAATGAGTATGTGAACTTACTAGGTAAAGTTACAATTGTGGTATTGGAAGGCAGTAGTTTAACAGGGAATTTGTTTTCTAAATTAACAGTAGATGAAAACTGTTTGGAATGGGATATTAATGAGGGATCAAATTGTACCGATGTTGAAGGTCATTCCTGGGAAGATGGAAATGCATGTCCTCATTATTTAACTACGACTCAGACCGCTACACCTGATGTTAATAATTTTTTAGGTATAAATTGGCCTTGTGTAGAGGCGTCTAATGGTGGAAGTTATATTCCAGGAACCAATTCTAATAATCCATCAAATGGCACACAAAGTGGAGCAGGACAACCTAGTACTAGTGCACAGCAAGATGTTTCTTCTGGTTATGCACCAACACCTAAACAACAAAGAGAGAAAGGGTTTCAAAAACAATTAAGTGATGAGGCAAACGATTGTTTTAATAGTGCAAACTTAACAGATGATCAACGAGAGGAAATTATGAGCTTTCTAGAAGCAGGAATTAGTGTAAGTATAGATGGAGAAATTTTAGTTGGTAATCAAAGTAGTTATAACCAAAGTGATATGGATTTTGCTGAGGAAGCAGCTTTGGCTTTTTGTGGTGGTGATTTAGTATTTGAAGACATTGAAAACCTTATAAACGGAATGGATAAAAATTGCCAAGCATTAGCAGTATTTAGGTCTATTTCCAGAATAAACTCTCCATTTACTAACAAAATTAAAAATTATTTTTTACTCTCTAACACAAATAATCTTAATCTTCAAGATTGGTCAACAGGAGAGACTTCTGATGAAATTCCTACAATGCCTGCTAATGTAGGAGCAAGAGTTTTGCATGCGGATTCTGATGATGGAACTATTATATTACAGTTTAATAATGACCATTTAGATACTGCCACTACATTAGGTTTTATTAATACTTTTTATCACGAACTAGTGCATGCTTATATGTTACGTTTGTACTATTCTGGTGAGTTGTTAAACGAATACCCAACATACACAAGCTTAAATACAGCTATTGCTAACTTTATTAATGATGACACTAATGATACTACTTTTGGAGATTTGTACTACAAAGAAATGCATGATATTTATGTAGATTTTATAGACCAGATAGCAGAAAGTATTGTGGCATATTGTGTTTATAATAATATAAGTGGAGTAAATTTACAGCATGCTGTAAAACTAGTTTGGGGAGGTCTAAATGGTTACGATGTGTTTTTTGATAACCAGAATTTAACAGATGACGAACGTATTGAAGCACAAACACAATTAGGTTATGAAAACTCAAATATTACAGCACATGCAAAAGGGACAAAAACATGTAATTAAACTAATACTATTGTTTTTATTTTTATCTGTAAATTGTTGTAAAGCAAAGATGGATAAAAATGAATATTATTTTTTAGATAAAATGATACAACTTACTAAACAGGCAAACGATAGTGTTTATCATTTAAGTAGAAGAAATGGAACAACAGGCTCATTAACTAATTACTATAAATTTAGATTTAACAATAGATCATTTTACACCACTTTTACTTATGACTCTATTACTGGTCAAGATGGAATAGATACGCTTGAATTAGAACAAAACCGTATTAAATGGAAAGCTAAATATAGGATTTTAGATAATGCGTTTTCAAGAGAAGATTTAGATAAAGTTATTGCTAGAAAAGGAGATGCTACAAAATGGGATAGCACAAATATTATTTTTAATAATAAAAAACTTCCATTAATTAAATGGAATAATGGTTATTATTCTAAAAATTTCATCTCTAAACCTTATTATAATGAAAAAAAAACCCATGCGTTTATAGTGTCTAGTCATAAAATAAAAACAGCTAGAACAGCAAGAATTTATGTATTTAAAAAAGAGAATGAAGAATGGGTTGTAATAGATACAATAGAAAATGTTGGTTGGTAAATTAACAAAGTGTAAGTCATTAACCAAAAGTAACAAATCTTGTTTTTACACACTTTTTAAGGTAGTTACTATTTGTAAAATTCAAAATAGCGCAGTTTATTACAACTCCTTCCTCAATCGTGCCACAGAAATATCCAGTTGCTCACGATATTTAGCAACTGTTCTTCTAGCAATAGGATAGCCTTTAAGCATATGTATAAATGGATTAATTTATGAGTTTACAACTAAAACAACACCCAAAAGCGGCATTATTATAGGATGAAAGATGAAGGAAATACTTTTTAGTAGCCAATTCATTAGCCTTACAGTTTTTTTTATCAAAGATATAGTATTTGCAAACATATCTAGAAAACACTTAGTTATACGTGTTTTTTTTAAAGAATATTTAATTTAAGTTTGTGTTGCATAAAGGTTGTTATTAGAAATCTAACTAAAGATGCTCTCTACGCATTCAAAAGCACCGTTTACTCATTATCGTTTTTATAAGTACTAAACATACTATAATTTCGAATGACTAATCAATTAATATAATACGTAAAATGAAAAAGTTCTTTAAAAATTATTTAAAATTAGGAATTTTACTTTTCTTAATTTCTTTAGTCTTTACGAATTGCGAAAAGGATGACGATTTTACAACAAAAGAACCAACAGTAAAACAAGCCCAAACAGTAAAGTACACTACAAGTATAGTGCAAAAAACGACTTTTAATATAAACGAAAATTTAAAACTTGCATTAAATAAATTTAAAGCCGTAGACAAGTCTAATGTGTTAAACAATGCATCTAAGTTAGTAATCAACGATTCTTTAAACATTGCTATAGAAGATGGTTCTGCAAAATATTTAGAAAGTTTAGATGGAAGTTATCACTCCTATACTTTTGTCGCTTTCGATTACGGTAAATCACAAGGCATGCAAAATATAGTATTAAGCTTACAACTAGATGGCACTTATAAAGAGTTTTTAATATATTACGATTTAACGGACAGCGAAATAGAAAGCTATAGAAATAATGAGTATGTGAACTTACTAGGTAAAGTTACAATTGTGGCGTTAGAAGGCAGTAGTTTATCTGGCAATTCGTTTTCTAAATTAACAGTAGACGATAATTGTTTGGAATGGGATATTACTGAGGGATCAAATTGTACCGATGTTGAAGGTCATTCCTGGGAAGATGGAAATGCATGTCCTCATTATTTAACTACGACTCAGACCGCTACACCTGATGTTAATAATTTTTTAGGTATAAATTGGCCTTGTGTAGAGGCGTCTAATGGTGGAAGTTATATTCCAGGAACCAATTCTAATAATCCATCAAATGGCACACAAAGTGGAGCAGGACAACCTGGTACTAGTGCACAGCAAGATGTTTCTTCTGGTTATGCACCAACACCTAAACAACAAAGAGAGAAAGGGTTTCAAAAACAATTAAGTGATGAGGCAAACGATTGTTTTAATAGTGCAAACTTAACAGATGATCAACGAGAGGAAATTATGAGCTTTCTAGAAGCAGGAATTAGTGTAAGTATAGATGGAGGAATTTTAGTTGGTAATCAAGGTAGCTATAACCAAAGCGATATAGATTTTGCAGAGCAAGCAACTTTGGCTATGTGTGCTGGTGGTGAGGTGGATTTTGATGACAATATTATTTATGATAATAGTCTAAATGATTATCCTTGTCATAAACTAATTATTGAAGAAGCTATAGGGACATGTTCTCCTTTAACACAATTAGTGTTAGATCTTTTTGAATCTAATGATGGTTCGAATCTAATAATTAGAACTGAAGATTTGGGTCCTGCTAATTCTAGCTCAAATGCAAATACAACATCAACTTCAACGTATAATCCAGTTACTAATACATGCGATATAACCATTACATTTAATGAAAATTACTTAGATGCTGCTTCTGATATTTCCCTAGCAAGAACTGCTATTCATGAGAGTTTACATGCGATTTTAATTTATATGTTTGAACAAGATTTGTTGTATTCATATGATGGTAGTCCAATGGGAGATTTTGAAGATTTCGTTAATAATTATATTAATTACCAATTAGGCTTACCGGCAAATATTGGTGTTGCTCATCATCAGTTATTGGTTGATTTTGTTGAGGATATTGCACTTTCACTTTCTACGTATTCATTGCAAAATGGATATGCAAATAATGGGTTTAATTACTACAAAAAAATGTCTTGGGCTGGTTTGACAACTATGGAATCTTTTCTATTAATTTATCCTAAATACTTAGATCCAGCTGATGAAGCTAATAATCAATTAAACTTCAATCCTGAATGGTTAGATATAAAGTTAACAATACAAGCAGAAAAATATAATGAAACTCAAATATTTCCTCACCCAAATGGATTCGATTATGAATTTATACCTAAAGGTACATCTCCAAATGAAACAGAACCTTGCAATTAACTACCTATTAATATTTGTAATATTAGGCTCTTGTTCTTCAGGTAAAAACAGTTTAAAAAATGAGGCTTATATGGTTATAGATAAAGAAATAAATAGAAATATCTATCAAAATGGAAATGAATTTCAAAAAAAGATACATTTAAATTTTATTTTAGATAGAATACTTATCGACTTAATTAAAAATCAAAATGATAAAAATTCGAATGTTTTATCCTTAAAAATGAAGATTGGTACTGATGTTTATGAAAGTATATTCAATACAAAAGAAGTTTATAATTTAATGGAACAACTAAGTTTGAAAACTATTAATAAAAAAAAAGTAGGCTTACCCAAAAACGTTTTTTTAAACATTAATGAAGATACAGGTAATAAAACTGTAGATAAACTTTTAGAGTCAACTAAATTTCGAGTTAATCTGTCTATTCCAGTGTTTACTTCAGATAGTAAGTTTTGTTTAATAGCTTATTCTAATGGTTTTGAAAATAGCATGAGCGGTGGAATAAATATTTATATTAAAGAAAAAAATAATTGGATATATAATACTACTTTTAATGAGTGGATAGAATAAATCGCAAAAAATCTACTTCTATTTTGAAGCAGGGTTTTTTAAACAATATTCAAAATGTTCCTTTAGAATTAACTAAGACCAATTTTGTCGAAAACTCAGCAAGAACACATTGCACACATAACTGCAATTAATATAACTATGAAAAAAATAACATTAATAATATTATTATTTTTTTGTTTTCAAAGAATTTCTGCTCAAACCGACACGCTCTATTTATTAATAGAAAATCCAATTTTCGGTCAATCAAGTGAAGGACAAATTGGAACTGGTTTTGCTATAAAAAGTAAAGACAAAAAGTTTCTTACTAATTATTATAGATTTAAAATTGAGAACTTAAAAGGAATTAAAAAATCTGGAGAACTTGATTATATTTCATTAAAAGATTTAAGAAAAGTAATTGACACTACAAACATAAACTATATTAATGTTTCAAAAATTGGTTTAAATAAACAATGGTGGGAATTACACGATGAATTAAGTTCTAAAAAAACTATTTATTTGGTTGAAAAAATAAATGATAGTTTTAATAGTCAAACAGGTGTTTATAGTTTTAAATATTACATTTTACCAATGCGATACACAGGAACAAGAAAAAATGTAATACCTACAGATTTGTCTTCAGATGGTAAATAGAATTTTTTTTAAATTGATTAATATCAAATCATGAAAAAATTATTAATAATATTCTTTAGCCTAAATATTTTATTTTCTTTTTGTCAAGAATTAAAATCACAAAAAAACTACTTCTATTTTGAAGCATTTTTTTTAAATAATATTCAAAATGTTTCTTTAGAGGTAACTAAGAAAAATTTTGTTGAAGTTTCTGCAAGAACACATTACACTAATAATTGTAAGTAAATTAGAACATCTATGAAATTTATTTATGTATTAACTATTTTTTTAATTACGACAAACTGTTTTTCTCAGAAAGAAGCATATTCAGAAAAAAAAACTTTTCTACAGAATGATAGTATTAACGATATATATATAGATTCGAGAAAATTTTTCGGCTCTAATGGCGAGTATAGAACTCATTTCAGCATAAAAAGTATAGATTCACGTTTTTCTCATGATAATTATAATTTTAGAATGACCGATCCCAAATTAGAAGAACGCAATATATATGAAATTGGCAAACGAATAAATATTGATTCTGTAAACTATATCAATCCGAATAAACATTATGAAGGTAAATCTGTTTTAGAAATTCATAATGAACTAAGCTTAATAAATAATCATAGACGTATTTTTATTATTACATATATTACTCATAGAAAAATGCATATGGCTTGGAATGCTAAATATGTTGGAACGATTAGAGATGTAACTTATACCCAATTAGGTAAAGGTCCTTTTCGAACTGAGCGATAATAAAATATTAAAAAGGCTTCACACTGTGAAGCCTTTTTATTTATATCATAATTCCTTCCTCAATCGTGCCACAGAAATATCCAGTTGCTCACGATATTTAGCAACTGTTCTTCTAGCAATAGGATAGCCTTTTTCTTTTAAAATTTTGGCTAAACCTTCGTCTGTTAAAGGCTTCTTTTTATTTTCTTCTTCTATTACTGTTTCTAATATTTTTTTAATTTCTCTAGTCGAAACTTCCTCACCTTGATCGTTAGTCATCGATTCAGAAAAGAATTCTTTAATTAATTTTGTGCCATAAGGCGTATCTACATACTTACTATTGGCAACACGCGAAACGGTTGAAACATCCATTTCAATTTCGTCTGCAATGTCTTTTAAAATCATAGGTCTTAGATTACGCTCATCACCAGTTAAAAAGTACGCTTTCTGGTAATGCATAATCGAACTCATGGTTACAAATAACGTTTGCTGACGCTGTTGTATGGCTTCAATAAACCATTTTGCTGCATCAAGCTTCTGCTTTATAAACATAACAGCATCCTTTTGTGCTTTAGACTTCTCCTTAGATTCTTTATAGCCTTTAAGCATATTATTATACTCGCGAGACACATGAAGTTCTGGAGCATTTCTACCATTTAAGGTTAATTCTAAGTCACCATCCACAATTTTAATAGCAAAATCTGGTATTACATGTTCTATCATTCTAGTATTTCCAGAATAACTACCGCCAGGTTTTGGGTTTAAGCGTTCAATTTCGTGAACAGCATCTTTAAGTTGCTCTTCACTAATATCAAACTTAGCCATTAATTTTTTGTAATGTTTTTTCGTGAATTTCTCGAAGGCATTATCGATTATATTTAAAGCCAATGCTACATCTGGAGTTTGTTCTTTTCTTTTAAGCTGAATACTTAAACACTCTTGTAAATTACGAGCACCAACACCTGAAGGATCTAATTGATGCACTATTTTAAGCATGTACTCAATTTTATCTTCGGTTGTGTATACGTTTTGTGTAAACGCTAGATCGTCCATTATATCGCTTATTTCTCGACGGATATAGCCGCTTTCGTCGACGCTTCCAATCAAAAATTCTGCAATATCACGTTCTTCATCGCTTAAGCGATAGGTGTTTAATTGGGTTTTTAGATGTTGTGTAAAAGAGGTTCCAGATGCAAATGGTATACTCTTTTCATCGTCGTCTGCACTGTAATTATTTACACTTGTTCGGTAATCTGGAATTTCGTCGTCACTTAAATAATCGTCAATATTAATATCATCAGTTTCAATAGTTTCATTGTCATCAAATTCATCTTGAGTATTATCCATATCTTCATACTCATCTTCTTTCTCTTCTTTTCCAGTATCTAGCGCAGGATTTTCTTCTAGTTCTTGCTTTAAACGTTGCTCAAAAGCTTGCGTAGGCAACTGTATCAATTTCATTAATTGAATTTGTTGCGGAGACAATTTCTGCGATAATTTGAACTGTAAATATTGTTTAAGCATAGTATCTATTATGAATAATTATAAAAATAAAAAAACAATCTACAATATGGATATTCGTAGATTGTTTTAATCAATATTTATAGGTATGTGCTTTTAAAACTCTGCATTTTGAGGTGTTCTAGGATAAGGTATTACATCGCGAATGTTGCCCATTCCAGTAGCAAACATTACTAAACGCTCGAAACCTAAACCAAAACCAGAATGTACAGCTGTTCCATATTTTCGAAGATCTAAGTACCACCATAACTCTTCTTCTGAAATATCTAAAACAGCCATTTTTTGTTTTAAAATGTCTAAACGCTCTTCACGTTGCGATCCTCCTGCCATTTCTCCAATACCTGGAAATAAAACATCCATTGCACGAACGGTTTTCCCGTCTTCGTTTAAACGCATGTAAAAGGCTTTAATATTTGCAGGATAATCGAATAAAATTACAGGACATTTAAAGTGTTTTTCTACTAAGAAACGTTCGTGTTCAGACTGTAAGTCGGCTCCCCATTCATTAATTATATATTTGAATTTTTTCTTTTTATTAGGCTTAGAATTTCTAAGAATATCTATGGCTTCAGTATAGCTTACGCGTTTAAAATTATTGTCGGTTACGAATTTTAATTTTTCAATTAAAGATAACTCGCTACGTTCGGCTTGAGGTTTTGTTTTTTCTTCATCTCGTAAACGTTGATCTAAAAACGCTAAGTCTTCAGCATTATGTTCTAAAACATAAGCGATAACAGATTTCATAAAGTCTTCTGCTAAATCCATGTTTCCTGCTAAATCCATGAAAGCTACTTCTGGTTCAATCATCCAGAATTCTGATAAATGACGCGATGTATTAGAGTTTTCTGCTCTAAATGTTGGTCCAAAAGTATACACTTTACCAAGAGACATCGCATAAGTTTCGGCTTCTAACTGACCAGAAACAGTAAGGTTTGTGTCTTTTCCAAAGAAATTTTTAGTATGGTCAATAGCTCCACCTTCTGTTAATGGCGGTTTTTTTTGATCTAAAGTACTCACGCGAAACATTTCACCTGCACCTTCTGCATCACTTCCTGTTATAATTGGTGTGTGCATATGGTAAAAACCGTTATCGTTAAAATACTTATGAACAGCAAAAGATAATGCAGATCGTAAACGCATTACAGCACTAAAAGTATTCGTTCTTGTTCGTAAATGAGCGTTTTCTCTTAAAAACTCGAAAGAGTGTTTTTTAGGTTGAATTGGATACGTTTCGGGATCACTATCTCCTAAAATCTCTATAGAAGATACTACAATTTCAACGCTTTGACCTTTACCTTGGCTTTCTACTAATTCACCTTTAATATGAACAGCAGCACCAGTTGTAATTCGCTTTAAGGTGTCTTCATCTGTATTTTCAAAATCAACAACACATTGTATATTATTTAATGTAGAACCATCGTTTAAGGCAATAAATCTTTTGGCTCTAAAGGTGCGAACCCAACCTTTAATTTCGACGCTTTCTTGCTTCGTTTCTTTTAATAATTGTGCAATTGTTAATGTTGTCATTTTTGTATTTAATTAGATGGCAAATATATATTTTTAAGTCGTTTATTTATTCTGATTCGTCTGAAATTTCATCTCCATCATTTTCAATTGGGATAATATTTATAGATGGTTTTTTTAGAATTTGTTTGTTAGCAATACTACGCTCTAAAGACAATAGTAGTGAAGGCAGTAATAGTAAGTTTGATAACATTGCAAATAGTAATGTTACAGAAACTAATGCGCCAAGTGCAACTGTACCTCCAAAACTTGAAATTGTAAATACCGAAAAACCAAAGAATAAAACAATAGAAGTATAAAACATACTTACTCCGGTTTCTCTTAAAGCAGCATAAACCGACTTTTTAATCCTCCAGTTATTGGCTTGTAATTCTTGACGGTATTTTGCTAAAAAGTGAATGGTATCATCTACCGAAATTCCAAAAGCAATACTGAAAACCAAGATAGTTGACGGCTTTATTGGTACGCCTAAATATCCCATTAAACCTGCTGTTACAACTAACGGTAATAAATTTGGTATTAGCGAAACAATAATCATTCTAAAGGAACGAAACATGTAAGCCATAAACAGAGAAATAAGAAAGATGGCTAAAGACAATGATAACGCTAAATTATTAACTAGATATTTTGTGCCTTTTTGAAACACCAAAGCTTTTCCTGTAATAGTAACATTGTATTTTTCTTTTGGGAATACCTTGTTTATTTTGTGAACTAGATTCTCTTCTATGCGTTCCATTTTGTCAGTCCCAATATCTTTCATGAACGTAGTTATTCGAGCATATTGACCAGTAGAATCTACAAAGTTATTTAAGAGATTAGTTTCTCCGGAAGTTGAGTTTTTCGCATAAGGCATAATAAAAGCTTCTTCCTGTTTTGTTGGAAGCTGATAGTATTTTGGATTACCATTATAGTAAGCTTGCTTAGAATATTTAACGAGGCTAACCACAGAAATAGGACGTGATAATTCTGGTATTTCAATTATTAAATCTTCAAGTGCGTTCATACGTTTTAAGGTAGCCGATTTCATGACTCCCTTTTTACGTTTGGTATCTATCAAAATCTCCATTGGCATAATACCATTAAACTCTGCTTCGAAAAAGCGAATGTCACTAAAAAATTCAGCATTTTTAGGCATGTCTTCTATTAAGCTTCCTGAGACTTTTATTTTATAAATTCCTATAATACAAACAATTATTAATCCTAAGGAAGTGACGTAAATGGCAATACGTTTTTCTTTTACCATACGTTCTGTCCAATCTACAAAACCACCAATCCAACGTTTGTTTAAATGTTCTAAATGCCGCTCTTTTGGGTAAGGTAAAAACGTGTATAAAATTGGAATAATAAGTAAACAAAGAATAAAGATAGCCAATATACTAAGTGAAGCAACAACACCAAATTCCTTTAAAAGTTTGCTTTCTGTAAAAATAAAAGTTGCGAATCCAGAGGCTGTTGTAACGTTCGTCATTAAAGTGGCATTACCAACTTTGGTAATAACACGTTGAAGCGATTTTACTTTATTACCATGTAATTTTACTTCGTGTTGGTATTTGTTAATTAGGAAAATACAATTTGGAATCCCAATAACAATAATAAGCGGTGGAATTAAGGCTGTTAAAACTGTGATTTCGTATTTTAAAAGACCAAGGATCCCTAAAGTCCACATGACACCAGTACAAACAACAATTAATGAAATAAAAGTAGCACGAAAAGATCTAAAAAATAAAAAGAAAATAAATGATGTAATGGCCAACGCAGCTAGAACAAACAAACCAATTTCGTCTACAATATTTTGTGCATTTAAGGTTCTAATGTATGGCATTCCAGAAATGCGAACGTCTAGATTGTAAGTGTCTTCGAAAACCTTAACTTTTTTCATTAAAGTTTCAATAACAAAATCTTTTCTTGCAGGTGTATTTACTAGCTCTTTTTTAAGGTAAATGGCCGTTCGTACCGTTTTGGTTTCTTTGTTAAATAGAAAGTTATCGTAAAACGGGTATTTGTTGAAAAGCTCTTCTTCAAGTAATTTTATTTCAGATGAAGACTTAACAGAGTCTTTTATAAAAGGTTCTAAATCGAACTTTTGTTCTTTAGTGTTTTTTACCAGTTTTTGTAAATCTTTAATAGAAACAACACTTTCAACTTCGTTTGCAGATCTAAAACTCTCTGATAGCGTGTTCCAAGCGTTTAGCTTTTTAACAGTAAAAAGTGTAGAATCTTTAACGCCTAAAACAATAAGGTTTCCTTCTTCTCCAAAGATGTCTAGAAAATTATTATACTCAATATTTACTTCATGATCATCCGGGAGTAAATTAGCTTCAGTATAAGTAAAACGCATGTATTTCCATTGCGTACTAAATAAAATGGTAATGATTGTTATGCCTAAGAGAATACCAATTTTATTACGTAAAATTAGCCTAGCCACAATATCCCAAAATTTTGATTTTTTTTGTTTCGTCATGTTGCATTAAAAGGAGATTCAAAGGTATGCAAAACCTATAGATTATGTGTCATTTCAAAACAGAAATGGTGAAGTAGCTATAATGTAATATTAAAAGTAAATTTAAGCGCAATATTATCCTCTTCTCTAGGTAAGTGGTAGGCGCCATAACGGTAAGTGAAACTCAAACCGAAACCAAATAAAAGTTTATTGATTTCGAAACCAGATTCTGTATACCCATTTTCTAAAGTGTCAAAGCTTACGTTTTGATGTCTAGAGATATTGTTCATATTACCAATTGCATAACGTGTTATCAGTACTAATTGCGGATTAAAATATTTGGAAATATGAAAAGGTTTTACGTAATGTTTAACCACTAAGGTTGCAAATCTATCCGAGAAAAACTCGTTAAAGTACATCGTTTCAAAACTATTAATTCCGGCAACAGAGAAACGCTGTAAAATGGTTTCTTTAGTAATATTATTTGGGTAGGCATGGTATAAATGGGTTAAAGGTGCATCTCCATGTGCTAAGCCCAAAGAAAAAGTGCCTATAGTATGAGACTCTTTATTGTGTGTGATTTTATGTATGGTTCTAAAATCTAGTTTCGAAAAATTAAAATCGGCATTTAAAACAGTCTTAAAACTCTTACTATATTGTAAGGTAAATTTTGGGTAGCCATCGACAATGGTTTCTGTTTTTCTATCTATTGTTTCATATTCTACAAACGGATTCCATTGGACAGAAACTTTAGCAATTGTGGTTTCAAAAGAACCATAATAAGTATTATCAAGAAAGTAACTATAATCATAAGTTGGACGAATATTACTAATAGCAACTTCGGTTTCTGTAATTAATTTAGGATTTATTTCGTATTCAAGAGAAATAGCAGACGTAATGTGTTTGTGAAATAAACTAATATTAAGTAAACGAGGTTCGAAGAATGAAAATGTTCTGCCATCTGTTAAAAAATTGGAACTCCCGGTTTCCATTAAATCATCTATATACGATATGTTAAGCCAGCTTTTGGTTTTCTTATTTAAAAGAAATCCACCACCAATTTTGTATTTAAAACGATGGTCTCTAAAACCATAAACACCATAAGAATCAATTCTAAAATTCTTTGAAAATTTATCATTTGTTACTCCACCTAATCCAGTTCTAAAGCCTTCGTATTGATTGAATTTTATAAGGTAACGCAAATCGAAATTCCATACTTTAGTAGGGAAGAAACCGTTACCAATTTGCTTTAAAAGGATGCTAGATTTTGTTGAATCTGTAGGTTTTTCTATCTCTTTTTCTGGTATTTGTCCAGTTGCTGTGAGTACAGAAAAAAGAAAAAACGTATATGACCAAAGGTTGCGCATAAATTAGTTTAATAACGATCTAATAGCTGTAGATAGGATGGTTTTATATTATTTCTAGAGGCTATTTCACCTTTTTTATCTCCATAAAATAGAGGTTTACAATCTGGATTTGCTATTAACTCCATGCTAGACATTGACGAAATTTTACCTTGCGCATTATAAAGCATAATGTAAGGAATTATAGTTATTTGCATCTTTTTTACTTGCTTATCACAGCTTAAATACGCACTTGTTGGTGTAAATTCATAACCTTGCGCCAAACTTATTGTAGAAAATAGGCTACACAAAAATGAAATGGATTTAATATAGCGCATAATTATATAAACGATAAAGTTAATAGTCCTCGTTTAAAAAAAAGCTACAATTAAGTCGCTTTTAACGTTTAAACCGTCATGATCTCTTTGTCTTTATTGGCTAAAATCTCTTCTATACGTTTTGAACACGTATCTGTAAGTGTTTGTATATCGGCTTCAGCATTTTTCTGTAAATCTTCCGAGATACCATCAACCTTTTTTATTTCGTTATTGGCATCTTTTCTTGCATTTCTAACACCAACTTTAGCATCTTCAGCTTCAGCTTTTGCTTGCTTTCCTAGATCTCGTCTGCGTTCTTCGGTTAAAGGCGGAACACTAATAATAAGAATCTCTCCATTATTCATTGGGTTGAAACCTAGATTAGCGACTTGAATCGCTTTCTCGATGGGTTGTATCATGTTTTTTTCCCAAGGTTGTACAGTAATTGTTCTACCGTCTGGAGTGTTTACGTTTGCTACTTGAGTTAATGGTGTTTGAGAACCATAATAGTCTACCATAACGCCGCCTAGCATAGAAGGACTAGCTTTACCAGCACGTATGTTAGAAAATTGTTTAATAAGGTGTTGAATCGCATTGTCCATCGACTCTTTGGTGCTATCTATTATAAATTGAATGTCTTCGTTCATTGTTGAAATATTTATTACTAATTAGCTTTATTCAAGAATTAAGCCAAAATTTATTTATGCTGTTCAACTGATTCTAGTCGAAGTGCATATTCTAATTCAATTACTAATGTAAACAATTTTAAAAAATGACACAAGTTTAACTAGATTCTAGTTTGCAAAGGAATAGATTATAAACTTACTTGAGTTCCAATTTTTTCTCCACAAACAACCTTCATTAGGTTTCCTCTTGTATTCATATCGAACACTATAATTGGTAAATCATTTTCTTGACTCAGCGTAAAAGCTGTTGTGTCCATAACTTTTAATCCTTTTTTAAGCACATCAGCAAAAGTAATATGGTCGAATTTAATTGCACTAGCATCTTTTTCTGGATCTGTATTGTAAATACCATCGACACGAGTGCCTTTTAAAATAACATCTGCTTCAATTTCAATTGCTCTTAAAACTGCTGCAGAATCTGTAGTAAAATATGGGTTTCCTGTTCCTCCACCAAATATAACTACACGTCCTTTTCGTAAGTGGCTCATTGCTTTTCTTCTAATAAAAGGTTCAGCAACTTCGTCAATTTTAATAGCAGTTTGTAAACGTGTTTTTACATCTGCATCTTCTAAAGCTTGTTGTAAAGCTAAACCGTTTATAACGGTTGCTAGCATTCCCATATGGTCGCCTTGCACACGATCCATACCATTCATGGCTCCAGCAACACCTCTAAAAATATTTCCACCACCAATAACAATGGCAACCTCAATACCTTTTTCTGTTACTGCTTTTATGTCTTGTGCATATTCTGCTAGACGTTCTGGATCAATACCATATTGACGATTTCCCATTAAGGCTTCACCAGATAGTTTTAGGAGGATTCTTTTGTATTTCATGTGTGTGTTGTTTACGCTGACGCGGAAATAAGAGTTATGCAAAATTACATAAAATTTTTATTTTTAAAATTATAATGATTGCTGAAATCAAAAAAATTTAAATTGATAGTTTTAGCTCAAGTGGAAGCATAAAAAAACCACTAGCTCTAAAAATAGAGTAGTGGTTTTGTATAATTTTTTTATTGCTCAGTCCGAAAAGGACCTTTACCTAATTGAGTATAGGTTACATCTCTAATTGTCCCATCATATTTAGCATTCCAAGCCATATGTTTTTTCCTGTCATTTATGTATGTAATAATAAAAATACGTTTCTGATTTTTTATTAAGCTTAACTCATTATGGGTTTCTATAAAGGATTTATCTTTAAAATACTCATTAGGTGTAATATAGTTTATAGAATCTATATTTATTTGCTCTCCAATTTGATATATATTACGCTCTTCTAATTTAGGATCTAATATTATGAAATTGTAATTATCATGTGAAAAACGAGAATCTTTACTTATTATACTAAAATGAGTTCTATACTCACCTTTAGAACCAAAAAAGTTTCTCGAGTCTATAAATATATATACATCTTCAATACTATTATTCTGAATAAAAAGTTTTTTTTCTGAATATATTTCTTGTTGAGAAAAACAGTTTGTTGTTATTAAAAAAATAATATAAGTATAAATATATTTCATAGTTATTCTATTTTAATTGCAATTATTAGTGTAATGTGTTCTTGCAGAAACTTCAACAAAATTTTTCTTTGTTAATTCTAAAGGAACATCCTGAATATTATTTATAAAGTCTTCTGTTTCTTCTAGACCAATCCATGATATATAATCCATTAATTGCTCAATTGTGAAATCTCCATAGAAATTTAAGCTATCACCATTAACATTTGTCAAAAAATCACTATCAGAGTCATTCAGCCAAGTATGAATATTAACCAAATTCTGTGCCATTTTAGTTCTATAACTTAGTGCGTTAAAAAACTCATGATTCCATTGACTACTATTTTCCGGAGGTAAAGCATTATACCTTACTAATAATTGATTAAAAATTACTGTTTCGATAGAAAAAACTTGAGGACTTCCGGTAAATGTAATACTTGTTCCTTGATTATTAATATAATTAATATCAACAATTAAACCTAACCTAACTAATCTTTCAATCAACTCAGCATGAATACTCTCGTGAATTAATGTTAATGCTAGCTCAAGAGTTGAAGCATTTTGAACAAAGTTTGTATCAAAAACAATATTATAAATAGTTTTCTGTGTTAAAGGGTTTAATACAGCTCTTGTTTCAGCATCTTCTCCAGTTGTTATATCTGCAACTCTAAATGTAACATTTGCATTTTTAGCACTATCAAAATGATCATTAATAATGTCATTAAAAACTGTACTTGATAGTCCTTTTAACTTTTCATAAACACAATTCAGTTTTTGATTACTTTTAAAAGTAGGATGTAAAATTACATTATTAGGAGAATCAAAATCACCACCACCACAAATAGCCAAAGCAGCTTCTTCTGCAAAACCCATATTACCTTGACTGTAACTATCTAAACTTCCTGTCGCAATGTTACCATTTGGGTCTATAGTAAGAGTAAATTCTAAGAAATTTAAAATTTCTTCTTGTTGATCTTCTGTTAATTCATTATTAAAACAACTATCGCTACTATTATCTTTTAATAGTTTTTTGAATTTTTTTTGTCTTAATTGTTCTGGTGTTGGTGCATAACCAGAAGACACACCTTGTTGAGAACTCTGTTGTCCTGCTCCACTTTGTTGCCCACTAGATGGGCTAGTATTTGTTCCTGGAATATAACTACCTCCTGTTGAACCATCTATACATCCCCAATCTATACCTATTAAACTATTATTTGATGGTGTTGCCATACCTACTTTTCCCCAACGTTTACATCCATTAGTATTTGTGGGACTATAAGCGCCATCAGAAAAACTATGGGTGCCACTTGCTTCAGGACCACTACAATTTGAACCTGTAACATCCCAAACTAAGCAATTACTATCTACTGTTAATTTAGAAAACAAATCTCCTGTAAAGCTATTAGGCTCTAATTCGCCATAAGTAACTTTACCTTCTAAATTCACATAGTCGTTATTTCTAAATGATTCTATTTCACTATCTGTTAAATCGTAACGTATTAAAAGCTCTCTATAACTTCCATTTGGCTCTAAACTTAATACAACATTTTGTATACCTTGTGGATGGTCGTAATCGAAAGCCAAAAAAGTATAAGAATGGTAACTGCCATCTGCAGATTCTAAATACTTTGCGGAACTATCTTCTATGGCAATATTTATAGAATCGTTAAGTATTAATTTTGATGCTTCGTTTGTTTTATTTATCTCTTTTGTGGTTTTTAGTTTATTTAATGCTTGTTTTAAATTTTCATTATTATTTATAGTATTAATATAAACAATACTTGTGTTATATTTTGCTTGATGTTTTACAGTTGGTTCTTGTTTTTGAAAATCATCGTCTTTTTCACAGGAAATAGTGAAAATAGAAACTCCAAATAAGAGAATGCCTAGCTTAACATAATGCCTTAGCTTGTTTGTTTGTTTGTTTGTTTTTCATTTACTAAAAGTTTTAAAATGTTATTGGTTTAATATTAAACCGTTTTGGTTGCTATTAAAACTAATTTTTAAGGAGATTGTACTTTATATTGAGACAACGTTACTTTTCAATACCCGTACATTTTCTTAAAAGTAAATAAAAAAGTAACTTGATTTATCGTCAATTGTTTAATTAATGTTAAAATCGTCCTTTTTTCAAGATTGTGTTACGGAAAATACCGTAATTGAGACAAATTGATAATAATGTTGGTTCAGTTTTAAGCATAAAAAAACCACTAGCTTTAAAAATAGAGTAGTGGTTTTGTATAATTTTATAAAGTTGTTTGTTTATATTTTATCCATAAAAGCAATATTTGAACCTATATCAATAATAACTTGTCTTAAAACTATTTTTTTATCAAAAAACTCATCTTTATCGATAATAAAAACAATTTTTTTAGAGCTTATTATTTCCCTAATAATATTTAAAAGATATCCAGTTTCATAATGATTATATTTTTTCAAAAAATTACTATCTAATATTCTGTATTTATTTTTTCGTAAAAACGTTTTCTTTTTTTAATAATAAAAGACGACGTTTTCGATTCTATTCTATCAAAATCAAAATATTTTTTATGAACAAAACCAAAAGAAGAATCTTTTAAATTATAGTTATAAAAAATTGTTGTGTCTATAAACTTATAATCGTTATAATTTTTATTTTCAATAGAAATACGTTTATTTTTCTTTTTGGAATCCTTAAAAAGGATGAAAAGTGTGTCGTTGCATTTATATTCCTTAAAAGCATCGTCATTTAAAAGTCTTTTTTTTAACGCTACAGCATTTTCATCTATAGCATTATCTTCAGTCACTTGAATTTGACTTATAGACAGGTTATAACTTAAAAGTGTAATTAATAAAATTAATAAATTATTCATTACAATAGTTTTTTGAAAACTGACGACTTGTTACATTATATCTTGTTGTAAGATAACTTTTGATTTCTTGAAAAAACAATTCGCATTTAATAATAAATGTTTTATATCTAAAAAATCAATATAAACCTACATTGGGAGTAATCTGCCTTAACATAATTTTCTTATCAAAAATTTCGTCTTTATCAATAATAAAAACAATTTTTTTGAAGCCATTATTTCATTAATAACTTTTAAAAAATTAATCCGTTTCATAATGCTCATATTTTCTTAAAAATTTTCTATCTAATATTCTTTTTTTATTTTTTCTTAAAAACCTTTTATTTTTTTTAATAACAATAGATGGAGTGTTTGATTCAACTTTATCGAAATCTAAATATTTTCTATAAACAAAGTGTATAGAATAAGAATCTTTTAAGGATAAGTAATAAAGAATTGTTGTATCTACAAACTTTCTGCCGTTATAATTTTTATTTTCAATAGAAATCCGTTTATTTTTCTTTTTGGAATTCTTAAAAAGGATGAAAAGCGTGTCGTTGCATTTATATTCCTTAAAAGCATCATCATTCAAAAGTCTTTTTTTAAACGCTACTTCATATTCATCGATAGCATTATCTTCAGTCACTTCAATTTGACTAATAGCCAAGTTATAACTTAAAAGTGTAATTAATAAAATTAATAAATTATTCATTACAATAGTCTTTTGAGAACTGTCTTGCAGTTCCTGTTGTTGGGCTTGCATATCTATAAAAAAGATAATTTTTGATGCTATCTGTAGCAATTTCTTGTTGAAACTCAGTTGTATTATGTAAGCCAGAAATACTTATATATTCATAAAACTCATCCCAATTAAAAAGATGACTCTCTGTAAAAGGATTATTAGGATAAATATCATTGTTATAATCTAAGTCGCTAACCTGATTTTGATTTGATAGAGGTATTAAATCATCTTTTACGTCTTCTAATATTTCTGCAATAGTTGGTATCATATAATCAAACATAAACTCATGTTGTTCTTGAAATTGTGAGCAAAAACTGTCGTAATATTCATTTATTAATTCACCAAGTAATTGATTGTTTAGAAAATCAATAGTTGTGCCATCATTACAATTACGTTTTTTTACATATAAATAGGCATGTAAACATTCATGAATCATATTTCTAGCAATTTCAATTGTTGAGCGAGCTAGTGTACTCGAGCTATTTAAATGGTTTTTGTTTATTTTAATAAGATAATTTGAATATGCAACTCCATCTATAATAGTCGATTGATTTAAAGGATCTGAACTTGTGGTTCCTCCAATTCCATCTGCTAATGTAGCATCTAATTCAAATCTCACGTTTAACCTTTCGCTCTCACCAAAAGTATCAATAAATAAATCTTTAAATTTAGGAGATGCTCTTAGTTTTTTATAAATACACATAAATTTTTCGTTTTCAGGCGTTGATATACTATCGCATACTTTTCTAACGTCACTCAAATCTACTTTAAAAGGCGAATTTAAGCTATAAGTAGCGTTAAAACTGTCATCAGACGTAAAGCAATCATCATCATCTAATTCCTCTAAATCTATAGCAGCATTGAATTCATCAACATCGTTGTCACTTCCTCCATTATTAGTCTGTGTCGTAGTTTCTCCGGTGGTTCCAGATGGGCCATTACTTCCAGGGTTACCAGTTCCTGTATTCATATATAGATCTATACAATCCCAATCTGTACTAATACCTATAACTGGTCCTTGTGTTGGTCCTATTCCTAAAGACACTCCGTTACAGCTTTCACCTCCAGTTGTTATATCTTGCCAACTATGTGAGTCACCTGCTGTACATAAATCTCCTTCACCATGAATAAATGATAAACAATCTGGACCGGCGCCACTAGTTGGTGCTATTACTTTAGAGTATACATTTATAGAAAAAGTGTTTTCATCAACATTAGCAATAGTTATTTTTGTATCAAAGTCTAATAAGCCATTAGATCGATAAGATTCTAAATCTTGCTGTGTCAAGTTGTAATTTAGTAAAACAACACGGTAGGTGCCATCATCTTTTAAACTTAAAACTAAGTTTTTCTTAGCAGTGATGTTATTTTCATCCATTGCTTTAAAAGTATAAGAATGGTATGAGCCGTCATCTTTCTCTAAATATTTTGCTTCACTATCTTCTACCAGGACATTTAAACTTTGGTAAACAACAATTTTATTAGAACTACTTATTTTAGATATAGGTACTTTCTTTTTTTTGAATTCTTTAAGAGTATTTGTAACTCTACTATTCTTACTAATTGTATTTATATCTATAGTCTCAATAGAATACTTAGGCTTTTTAGTAGCTGGATTGTTAACTATTGTGTGATTAATATCATCATCCTTTTGGCAAGAGATTATAAAGATGGATACTCCAAATAAGAGAATGCCTAACTTAACATAATGTCTTAGCTTGTTTGTTTGTTTGTTTGTTTGTTTTTCATTTACTGAAAGTTTTAAAATGTTATTGGTTTAATATTAAACCGTTTTGGTTGCTATTAAAACTAATTTTTAAGGAGATTGTACTTTATATTGAGACAACGTTACTTTTCAATACCCGTACATTTTCTTAAATGTAAATAAAAAAGTAACTTGATTTATCGTCAATTGTTTAATTAATGTTAAAATTGCCCTTTTTTCAAGATTGTGTTACGGAAAATACCGTAATAGAGACAAATTGATAATAATGTTGGTTCAGTTTTAAGCATAAAAAAAACCACTAGCTCTAAAATTAGAGTAGTGGTTTTGTATTTTGAATATTAGATGAGATTCTTCGCTACGCTCTGAATGACAACTACATTAGATTTCAACCTTCGCGGAAATGAAAAAAATAAATTATTTATCCTAAAGACACACGTTTAAAAGCAGTGACTTCAACGTTTTTAGACGCTACGTAATCTGCAACCGTTTGTTTTTCGTCTTTAATAAACTTTTGATCCAATAAACATTGTTCTTGATCTAAAGTTGTATTATCGCTAACAAAACGTTCCATTTTTCCAGGAAGAATGCGATCCCAAATTTGTTCTGGCTTACCTTCAGCTTTTAATTCTGCTTTCGCATCTGCTTCTGCTTTAGCCATAACTTCAGGAGTTAATTGTGCCATAGAAATGTATTGAGGTACGTTTTTAAGTGTTTTACCTAAACGGCCTAACTCAATATTATCTTTTTCGATAACTGCAATTCTTGCTTCAGTTTCGTTAGCGACAAAAGAAGCTTCAAAACCTTTATAAGATAAAGAAGTTGCTCCCATAGAAGCCACTTGCATTGCTACATCTTTACCAACTGTTTCATCTGCTTGAGATAAACCAACTAATGCACCAATTTTATTAATGTGAACATAAGTACCAACATAAGCTGCGCTTAATTTCTCGAAAGCGTTGATTTCTAATTTTTCACCAATAACACCAGTTTGCTCAATTAATTTTTCGGCAACTGTCATACCACCAAAATCTGCAGCTAAGAAATCGTCTTTGTTATCAAAGTTGATAGCGATATCTGCAAACTGTCCAGCTAATGCTAAAAACGATTCGTTTTTACCAACGAAATCTGTTTCACATCCTAATACAATGGCAACACCAACAGTATTATCAGCATTTATTCTTGTTACAGCTGCACCTTCAGAAGAATCTCTGTCCGCTCTTTTTGCTGCTACTTTTTGTCCTTTTTTACGTAATACATCGATTGCTGCATCAAAATCACCTTTAGCTTCCACTAAGGCTTTTTTACAATCCATCATACCTGCACCAGTTGCTTTTCTTAACTTGTTTACTTCTGCTGCTGAAATTTTTACTTCACTCATGATAAGTATATTTTAAAAAAGTCGCTTAATTAATTTCTGTTAGGAAAGAATCAAACGACTTTATTTGTAATAGTTTTATTGTTTTATTCTTCTTCGTTAGCTGCTGCTGCTTTTTTTGCTGGAGCTGCTTTAGCTTCAGTTTCTTCAACTTTAACCTCTGTCTTTTCCACTTTCGCTTCTGTCTTTTCCACTTTCGCTTCCGACTTCCCTTCAGCTTTAGCTTCTTTTTCAGCTTTACGCTCGTTTAATCCACCAGTAATAGCTTCAGTAACATGCGTTAATATTTTATCGATCGATTTAGAAGCATCATCATTTGATGGTATAACGTAATCTACTTGACGTGGATCAGAGTTAGTATCTACCATTGCAAATATTGGAATGTTTAATTTCTGTGCTTCTTTAATCGCGATATGCTCACGTTTAATATCTACAACAAACAAAGCTGCTGGAAGACGCGTCATGTCAACAATAGAACCTAAATTCTTTTCTAACTTAGCTCTTAAACGATCAACTTGTAAACGTTCTTTTTTAGATAAAGTTAAAAATGTTCCATCTTTCTTCATTCTATCAATAGTAGCCATCTTTTTGATTGCTTTTCTAATAGTTACGAAGTTAGTTAACATTCCACCAGGCCATCTTTCTGTGATAAAAGGCATATTAATACCTCCCGCTTTTTCAGCGACGATGTCTTTTGCTTGTTTTTTTGTAGCTACAAATAAGATTTTACGACCAGAAGCTGCGATTTTTGCTAACGCATCTCCAGCTTCGTCCATCTTAGCTGCTGTTTTGTATAAATTGATAATATGGATACCGTTACGCTCCATATATACGTAAGGAGCCATGTTTGGATCCCACTTACGTGTAAGGTGACCGAAGTGTACACCTGCTTCAAGTAATTCTTTTACTTCTACTGCCATTTTGTAATAGTTTACGTTCTGTTGAATTAGCAATAATTAAGTGGTCATTTATATAAAATCGCCTTAATTATTTAGATGCTAGACTAAATCCTGTGTCTTTTAATATTTGGGACACTAGGACAACAATAACTGTTTAATTTTTGTTTTGTGTTGAAAATAAATTCAACAAAGATATTAACGTTTAGAGAATTGGAATTTCTTACGCGCTTTCTTCTGTCCGAATTTCTTACGCTCCACCATTCTTGGATCTCTTGTTAATAAACCTTCTGGCTTAAGCACTAGTCTATGTTCAGGATTTAACTCGCACATTGCACGAGAAATTGCTAAACGGATAGCTTCTGCTTGACCAGTAATACCACCTCCAAATACATTTACATTAATATCGAAAGTCTCCACATTGTCAGTTAATACTAACGGTTGGTTTACTTTGTATTGTAATGTTGCTGTATCGAAGTAGTCTTTAATGTCTTTTTTGTTAATCGTGATTTTTCCTTTACCTTCTTTAAGGTAAACACGAGCAACAGCCGTTTTACGACGACCAATTTTGTGTAATACTTCCATTACTTAAATTCGTTTAAGTTAATTGTTTTAGGCTTTTGCGCTTCGTGAGCGTGCTTAGTTCCTGTAACAACAGTTAAATTTCTAAAAAGAGCTGCTCCTAATTTGTTCTTAGGTAACATTCCTTTTACAGATTTCTCTACTAATCTTGACGGATCTTTTCCGAACAATTCAGTAGCAGTTAAACTTCTTTGACCACCTGGGTAACCTGTGTGACGAATGTACGTTTTGTCATTCCACTTGTTTCCAGAAAGGTTGATTTTTTCTGCATTGATAACAATTACGTTATCTCCACAATCAACATGCGGTGTGAAGCTTGGCTTGTGCTTGCCTCTTAAAAGTCTTGCGACTTGAGAGCACATACGCCCTAAAGTTTGACCATCAGCGTCAATTAAAACCCACTGCTTATCGACAGTAGCTTTATTGGCTGAAATGGTTTTGTAGCTTAGTGTATCCACGTTATTAATTAAATTTTTGATCTGCGTTTATGCAAATCGATTAAACATTCCTCTCTCAAAAAGAGTTTGCAAATTTACGATAAACTTCTTTATTACCAAATAGTAACACTCTTTTATTTAATAACTTTGTTGATATGTTTTGTCACTTTGTTAATTAGCAGCTGAATTTCCAAAATTAGCTGTTCACAACATCACTATTTTGTTAACTTCTTCAGAAAAATTCAAAATTTTAATCCATATTTGGCGTGCTATACTTTATTTATATGAAATGAAAGCTCTTAAATTTATTCTAAAGCCTTTCATATTAATAGATAAGACTCATTTTTTGACTATTTTTGCAGCCTATGCAAGAATTACAACTTTCAGATTGGTTACCTACCACTAACAAAGAGGTTAAAATACGTGGTTGGGAAGCGCTAGACGTCATACTATTTAGTGGGGATGCTTATGTGGATCACCCATCGTTTGGACCAGCAGTTATTGGTCGTATTTTAGAAAGTTATGGTTTGCGTGTTGCCATAGTGCCACAACCTAATGTAAAGGATAATCTCCAGGATTTTGTAAAAATGGGTAAACCAAAATTATTTTTTGGTGTTACAGGTGGTTGTATGGATCCAATGCTTAGCAATTATAATGCTAATAAAAAGCGAAGAGATAAAGATGCGTACACTCCTAATGGAGACATTGGTTTTAGACCAGATTATGCAACAACAGTATATTCTAATATTTTAAAAGATAAATGGCCAGATACTCCAATATTAATAGGTGGTATTGAAGCCTCATTGCGTCGTGTTACTCATTATGATTTTTGGAGTGATAAATTGATGCCTTCTATTTTGGAAACGTCTAAGGCAGATATGTTGGTTTACGGTATGGGAGAACAACCATTGCGTGAAGTAGTGCGCTTATTACAAAAAGGTGTTCCTTTTTCTAGTATTACAACTATTAAGCAAACTGCGGTTTTACTAAATGCCGGTGCTAAAATTCCTAAAAACAGTAATTGGGAGGATGTTGAGATCGCTTCTCACGAAGTGTGTTTAAGTGATAAGAAAAAGTACGCCTCTAATTTTAAGGTTATAGAACAAGAGTCTAATAAGTTAGCTGCAAGACGTATTTTTCAAAAAGTTGGAGATAAGACATTGATGATTAACCCGCCTTGTCCTACTATGACGGAATCTGAAATTGATGCTTCTTTCGAGTTGCCTTACACAAGAATGCCACACCCAAAATATAATAAGCGTGGACCAATTCCTGCTTATGAAATGATTAAGTTCTCCATCAATATACATCGTGGTTGTTTTGGTGGTTGTAGTTTTTGTACAATATCTGCACATCAAGGTAAATTTATAGCTTCTAGAAGTCAAGAATCTGTTTTGCGTGAAGTAGATACAGTTGCGAATATGCCAGATTTTAAAGGTTATCTTTCAGATATTGGTGGGCCAAGTGCCAACATGTATAAAATGAAAGGTAAAGTACAGTCTATTTGCGATAAATGTGTAGCACCTAGTTGTATTTCACCAGTAATATGTAGCAATTTAGATACGTCGCACAAGCCGTTAACCGACTTGTATAAAGCGGTAGATAAGCATCCAAAAGTTAAGAAGTCATTTATAGGTTCTGGTATTCGTCATGATATGTTAGTGCCAGAGTTTAATAAAAATGCAGATCCTAAAGAGTTAGACGATTATACCGAGGAAGTGATGACTAAGCACGTTTCCGGACGACTTAAAGTAGCGCCGGAACATACTAGTGATCCTGTTCTAAAACTGATGCGTAAACCATCGTTTACATACTTCCATAAGTTTAAAGAACGTTTTGATAAGATTAATATCGCGAAGAATTTAAAGCTTCAATTAATACCGTACTTTATCTCTAATCATCCTGCTTGCGAAGTCGAAGACATGGCTAACTTAGCTGCCGAAACTAAAGATATGGGTTTCCAATTAGAGCAAGTACAAGGTTTTACGCCAACACCAATGACGGTGGCTACCGTTATTTATTATAGTGGATATCATCCGTATACGCTTAAAAAAGTAAGTACACCTATATCGCAAAAAGAAAAAGACGAACAACACCGTTTTTTCTTTTGGTATAAAGAGGAGAATAAAGCATGGATAAAAAAGACCTTAAATAAGTTAGGGCGTGAAGACTTATTGAAAGTTTTACTTCCGGAAAAAAGCGAAAAATGGCGTAAAAACAAGCCTAAAGGTGATGCTAAGAATACTTATAATGACGCCATTCCTTTTAATAAGAGAAAGGAAAAGGCGACTTTTAGGACTAAAAAGAAGAGGTAGTTATGTTTTTTCGTTTTTTAATACCAATGTTCCTCTTTGGTATTTTTGTAATTCTTTAATATAATCCTTGTTTTTGTATTGATTAATAATGTCTTTATGGATGTCTTTTTTCTTTAATGGCTTCTGGTTTTTGTAATTTTCTCCAATAAAATCAATACATTTTATATTGTTTTCTTTAGTTAGATCTAAATAAAATATATAGCTCAATCTATTGGTGTAAGCTATCGAGTTTCCTGCCCAAAACTGCCAAGTTTTGTTGCTATATTTTAAAAAATTAAATTCAGAAATATCTTTATCTTGAAAAGAACCAGGATTAGTGAAATGGTCTATAAAATTAATAGTGTGCACCGAATATGCATCTTGTTTTAGCCATATTGGGAATTTTGAAAACAATTCTTTTAACTTATTTGGTTGAATGTGTTCGAATACCACTTGGGAATAGAGATAATCAAATTTTATATTTAAGTTGTCAATGCTCTCAATGGAGTATCCTGGAATGTACTTAATATTACAATAATTCAAAATTTGATTTAAAGTATTAAACGATTGGATTTTGTCTATTCTGTGGTTTAGCTCTTCTTCGTTGTAAATACTATTCTCAATTAATTCACTTTTTACTTTATTAATATTATCTCTAGTAAATTGTTTTTTGAATGTTTTACAATTAACATCCTGTGTAATATCTACAGTGATAATTTGTTTAAAGCCTAAAAGATATAAAGTTAATGGAGCTGTTAAAGAATAGCCCGTACCTATTTCTAAAGCGGTAAGATTTTTAGAGTTATAATCAAGTTTTATTTCTTTATACTTTCTTATGCATTCTAAAAACTGATATTTAAAAACATTTTTATGATAGTTTTTATTTCTCGTGGCAGGAATGTGATTAAGCTTGTCTCCTAAAGGAAAGAGAGAGAGCATATTTTGTAGTAGTGCTTTAAATTTCCAATTCATTTTTAATGAAGAACCTTAAGATGTAACAATATTAATATATTGGACTAAATTATATAAATTTAGTTTATTAAGTTAAGACATTAATATTTTTTAAAATCTAATATTTTATATTCGCTAAATATTCTATTTTTTATTTATGTTTATACTCGGTATTTCTTGTTTTTATCATGATTCTGCAGCGGCTTTACTAAAAGATGGTGTTATTATTTCAGCAGCTCAAGAGGAGCGTTTTACAAGAATAAAACACGATAAAGCCTTTCCTGAAAAAGCTGTTGAATTTTGCTTAAAAAAGAATAATATTTCAATAGATGATGTCGAATTAATAGTTTTTTATGAAAAACCTTTTGTTAAGTTCGATCGTATTATTAATACGCTACAGTTTCAAGTTCCAACTACATTTTCATTGTTTCGAAAAACAATTTTGTCGTGGCTAAAGAATAAATTATGGGTTTCTAGCATTATTAAAAGCACATTAAATTATAATGGAGAGGTTATTTATAGTGCACATCACGAATCTCATGCTGCAGGAACCTTTTTTACTTCGCCTTTTAAAGAAAGTGCGATATTAACTATAGATGGTGTTGGTGAAAAAGCATGCACAACTATTGCTATTGGTAAGGCTAATAAAATCTCCATGTTAAAAGAACAGCAATATCCTCATTCTATTGGTTTGCTGTATTCTGCATTCACTCAATATTGTGGCTTTAAAGTAAATTCGGGAGAGTATAAATTAATGGGCTTAGCACCTTATGGAAAGCCTATTTATAAGCATTTAATTTTAGAGCATTTTGTAAGTTATAATGATCAAGGTGTTATTGAGTTAAATATGAAGTATTTTTCGTTTGAAAAAGGGAAATCAACAATAAATAAAGATTTTTGTAGCGTTTTTAATAGAAATGCGAGAGCCGCAGATGCAGAAATGGATGCCTTTTATTTTGATGTTGCCAGTTCTATTCAAGCACTAATAGAAGATATAATTATCTGCCTTGTTAGTTATGCAAAAGAAATCACACAGATGGATAATCTATGTTTATCTGGTGGCGTCGCATTAAATTGTAAAGCTAATGGAGCGCTTTTAGAAAAAAACAGCTTTAAAAATATTTGGGTTCAACCCGCTTCTGGTGACGCAGGTTGTGCTGTTGGTGCAGCTTATGTTGGGTGGAATCATTTTTTAAAGAAAGAAAGAGTTTATTTAAAAGACTCTTTAAAAAGTCAAGTTTATATAGGGTCGTCATATTCTAATACTCAAATTGAACCAATTTTAAAGGCGTATAATTTAAATTATAAAAATTTAAATGAAGATACGCTTTGTGATAGTGTTGCAGAAGCATTACACCAGAAAAAAATTATTGGTTGGTTTCAAGGCGCAATGGAATTTGGACCAAGAGCATTAGGACACCGAAGTATTTTGGCAAGTCCCTTGTTTAGTGACATGAAAAAACATGTTAATTTAAACATTAAATTTAGAGAAGGTTTTAGACCCTTTGCGCCAATTGTTTTAGAAGAAGATAGTAAGACTTGGTTTTCTAATTGTGAGGTTTCTAAATATATGTTATTCACCTATAAAACGGATAAAAAGGAAGCTATTCCTTCTTGTGTTCATGAAGATAATACTGCTAGAGTACAAACGCTAAATAAAGATGAAAATCCACGATTGCATAAATTAATTAGTGCGTTTAAAACAAAAACTAATTGTCCTGTTTTAATAAATACTTCGTTTAATGTAAGAGGAGAGCCTATTGTTGAGTCTCCTATTGATGCTTTAAAGTGTTTTTTTCAAACAGGAATGGATATATTGGTGATGGAAAATTTTATACTTTTAAAAGAAGATAATTTGGAAGTAGCCGAGGTTTTAACTAAAAAAGTGCTTTATGAGTTGGATTAACGAAACGATAGAAAAAACGTTAACAAATGCAAAACAACCGAAAAAGTTGTTTCAGTTTGGAGTACTTATTATTGCTGTTTTGCTAATAGGGTTAGTGCTTTCTTTTTATAAGCATGGTTTTATTTTTGATACAAATCAATTGGTAATTGCTAGTTTACTTGGATTAAGTTTGTGTATTACCTTTTTATTTAGAACTCTATGGACGCCATTCCTATTTATTTGGCTATGTTTTGGTGAAATTTTAGGTTTATTTACTAGTACATTAATATTGGGAATTGTATATTTTTTAATATTTTCTCCCATCGCTTTTATTATTAATTTAACGGGTAAAAAAGAGCGTTATAAATCAGGCTGGTTAAAAGGGTATGTAAATGAAGATTATAAAAATTTAGGATAATTATGAGTAAGTATAAAACATTAAAACAATTAGCACGTTTTTTAATACAACAGAAGAAGTTTTGGCTAGTCCCTATTATTATCGTCCTATTTCTATTAACGTTATTAGTTGTTTTTGCTGAGAATTCCGTTATCGCACCTTTTGTATATACTTTGTTTTAGAATAGAGTGCATATGAAACGACTAAGAAAGATTATCAGGTACTTTATCAATGTAGTGATAGTACTTTTTATTACACTTCTTGGTTTTGAATTGTGCTATAGGTTTAGTGTTATTGATTTTTATGCTTCGGAAAAAAACGGGTTAAATACTTCTGTAGATTTAAAAAACGATAGTATAGATGTACTGGTTTTTGGCGATTCGTTTTCTGCTACAGCACCAGAAATAAATTATCTAGATAAAATTAGAAATCAAAACAAGAAACGTAGCATTATTAATCTTAGTATTCCTGGAACTGGTATTAAACAGGCAAATACTTTCGCGAAAAAACAAATTAAAAAATATAATCCAAAAGTTGTCATCTATCAGGTTTATGTTGGGAACGATTTATTAGATGTTAACCATTTGTTTGATCTTGAAAATGTTTCAATTTTAAGAAATTTATATTGGGAACTTTCCGATCATTTTTTGAGCCTTTCTTACCTTAATCATAAGGCAACTGTTTTTAAACCAAGAATAAACAGCAGAGCTGTAACCATGCCAATGAAGGATTTTTCTAAACAATTTTATAACGATAAGACTAAGCTTTTATTTAATATAGATGCTTCCTATGTTGAAAAAGCTGTTTCTTTAACCGAAAATTTTTCTAAACGTTACACTGCTTGGGTTTCAGAAATGGAAGACTTTTTAAATGTAATTCCAGAGGAAACAAAAGTATATATCGTATGGATTCCAAATTGTGCACAGGTCAACGATTACTATTTGCAAAACATGGAAACATTAGGTGCTAATTTTAATAGTAAAGAAAGCTTTAAGCAAGAAAACTATTCGTTTTATTTTCAAGCAACTCAAGATTTGAGCCTTTTTAAAAACGTAAAGCATTTAAATGTTTTACCGCAATTAAGGATGAAGGATCATATTGATTATAGAACGTACTTCGCAAACGATCCACATATTAATAATAATGG
Source organism: Lacinutrix jangbogonensis (assembly GCF_000797445.1). GTDB lineage: Bacteria > Bacteroidota > Bacteroidia > Flavobacteriales > Flavobacteriaceae > Lacinutrix > Lacinutrix jangbogonensis. The sequence continues at coordinate 38,754 of NZ_JSWF01000031.1, forward strand.
TAATGTTGTTTTAAGTAATTATTTACTTAGTAGCATTCCTGAATTACTAAACTAATTTATAGAATCCTTTTTTATCAATGCGGTTTCTATACTTTCAAAAATTGTTTTTGCAACTAACTTATTTCCTAGTTCTCCAGTATGGCAAAAATCTGTAAAAATGGTTTGTTTAGCATTATCAAATACATCGCTAATATCAATAAAAGTACTGTCATTTTGCATTAAAGAGTCGTTACGGACATTTGCGTAAGACAGATTATATAAATTTTTATAATACTGCTGATCTTTAAAATACCCTTGTTCAGCAGTTGTTAAATTCTTTTTTGAATAAATATTAGGTTGCATAAAATTATAAGCTTTAAAACCATATTCATTTTCTAAACTTTTTGAAATTTTAACATAACCAATATACGTTTGTGCAATGTCCGTTGCCAAAGCACTTGGTCGTTCTTTTAATTGTATATATTCAATATCTGTAAAGAGTTTTCGTTGCATTGTTGTAATGAATCTGTATAAATGACTTGACGTAATCATTAGCTTAATACGCCTTTTATAACTGTGTGCGATTTTAAATTCTTTCTTCCTATTATAAGCGTTTGTAGGTGTTCCAGCCTCATTATTTTGATGCGCAGAAATGATTTCGTTTACGCCATCATAAAAAATCACAATATCAGGAATATTGTTTTTAATTAATTCTCTTTGAAGTTGAATGTTTTCTGTAGCACGTGTATAGCCATGACATCCAAAATTTGTAATAGCTACATTTTTTTCTGGAAAAGTAGTGTTAATTAATTTTGATAATTCTGATGGGATTGTGTAATCGTCACGCGAGCCAGCACTATACATTGTAGAACCTCCAAAGCAAAATATTTTTAATGCAGTTACCGAATCTTTTAAACTTGGATTAGCCGTTTTTCTAATACCATTTAAATCAATGGTATTGTGTTTGCCATTCATAGGTTTAAAACGATAATGTAAATAGGGTTCCCATTCCATGTCCTGTTGGCGAAGTTCTCTAAATATTTCTTTCACAGTTTCCGCATCTAAAGCATCATACGCTCCAGAAGCAATTATACGTTCTGTGTTTTTATCAACACCGCTTTCGTCTCGATAGCTATAAAAAATGCCTAATCCAATTTCTAATAATAGAAAAATAACCAGCATATTTCTGAATAAAGTATAAGCAAATTTGAGTTTGTTTTTCAAGGTCCTAATGATATGTGTTATTAGTTGTTTCTGTTAATTTTGTAGATCCCGTTTTGGATCCAATTCAGGTTTTAAGTATGAAAATATTTTTTTTGCTACCAACAGATTTCCAAGTTCTCCAGTATGGCAAAAATCTATATAAATCGTTTTCTCTTCGGTGTCAAAGATATTGCTTATGTCAACAAATGTAATGTCTTTGCTCATTAGAGAATTTTTTCGAATTGTTTCATACGACAAGTCATATAGGTTTTTAAAATACTGTTGCTCCTTGAAATATTCCTTTTCTACTTTAGTTAAGTTTTTTTTTGAATAAATATGCGGCTGCATAAAATTAAATACTTTAAAACCGTGCGCATGCTCTAAGCTTTTAGAAAGCTTTACATAGCCTATGTAGGTTTCTGCAATGTCTTTGGCTAAGGATTCTTTTAAACGCTTGTCAGGTACGTATGCTGAATGTGAAGAAACTTGTTGTACTATCTTATTTTTAAACCTATTTAAATTACTTGATGTAATCATCATTTTAATCCGTTTTTTGTAGCTATGGGCAACTTTAAATTCATGCCTACGATTAGAAGAATTGGCAGGTATTCCAGCTTCTTTTCCATGATATGCAGAAATGATTTCGTTGACGCCATCATAAAAAATAACAATATCAGGAATGTTGTTTTTAATTAATTCTTTTTGAAGTTGAATGTTTTCTGTAGCACGTGTATAGCCGTGACAACCAAAATTTGTAATCGCTATATTTTGGTTTGGAAATGAAGTGTATATTAATTGGGATAATTCTGAAGGAATTGTATGTGCGTCTCGTGCACCCGAACTATACATTGTAGAACCGCCAAAACAAAATATTTTTAAGGCAGTTGTCGAATCTTTTATACTAGGATTTACTGTTTTTCGAATGCCATTAACATCAATCGTATTGTGTTTACCATTCATTGGTTTTAGGCGGTAATGCAAATAAGATTCCCATTGCATGTCTTGAGAACGCACCTCTCTAAACATTTCTTTTATAGATTCATCATCCAAATTATCATACACATTAGAAGCAATAATTTTTTCAGCATAGAGCTCAATATTATGGTTATCGTAGTAAATATAAAAGATACCTAAACCAATTTCTAATACGAAGAAAAGGATAAGTACATTTCTAAATATGATATAAGTGAATTTGAGTTTACTTTTCACAGATTGAATAGTTTATAATATATATTTTAATTTCTTGTTCATTTGAATAAGTAAATAACTCGCAATTACTGATAGTATAATTGTTGCTATTGTTAAGGGAGTCGCTTCTAATTTGAAAAAACTGGTGATTAAAACAATAATTAATGGATGTATTAAATAGAGTGCTATTGAATACGATGATAGTAATTTGCTATCTAAACTTGAAGTTATCTTATGCGAAAATGATACCAATAATAACATTGGACCAAATACTAAAAAGGAAATGCTCATATTTAATGAAGCTTTCGAATTCACATAATAGTTTATTAAACTTTCTGCTAAAAGAAATACAAAGCTTAAAACTAAAAACATAATTGTTTGTCTTTTCTTAAGTTTTAAATGAAAATTAGAGCGACGAATGACATAGCCAATACTTAAAAATGGCAATGCAAAGAATAAAAAATTACGATGTAATGGCGGGAAATTAATCAACTTGGCAAGCATCGCTTGTTTAGCAAAAACTTCAAAATTACTAAGTGTTTGAATGGTGTAACCAATTAAATAGAGCAATAGTGCGATTATCAACAATTGTTTATTTGATAATTTCTGGAAGGTATACAGCAACAAACCACCTAAAATAAGTGCTGCCAAATACCATAAATGGTTAAATCCAAATAGTAATGTAGGAATTATTTTCACAAAACGCTCTTGTACAGGTGTAATCCAAAAATAGACAAAAATCAACATCCAAATAAGGTATAAGATACCAACGCGTTTGCTCCATGTTTTAATGCGGTCATTCTGAAAAACGGAATATAAAAAGAAACCATTAATACAGAAAAAGAACGGGATTGGAATTCGAAATAAACCATTACAAGTCAAATGATATGCGATTTTATTTAGGTCAAATAAAAATCCGCAATGCACAGCAATAATAGCAACGGCAGCGATAACTTTTAAAATGTCTAACAGTATGTTTCGCGAAGTGGTTTGCAAAGCTTCTATGGTTTTTGAATACTAAAGATATAGTTTTTCTCCTTCAACACACTTTTTTCTAAAACAGACTCAAAGTTAAGTCCGTTTTTGGCAGCGAGTTGTTTTATGTGCTCTATTTCGCAATCTTCAGATAGAATCATCCATGTATTTGGCGCAATATGTTGCGAAAGTTGTGCGAACAATTTTATGAAATACTCAAAATATTCTCCGCAAAACCAAGCGCGTTCTTTATCGTTTTGTGGCGCTTTAGGATAATATGGTGGATTTATAATAATGTAATCAAAAGATTGATCCGTTAAATTAGCAAACAAATCAGAATAGACAACATTCACGTCTATTTCATTCTTTACAGCAGCTATTTTTAAAGCGTCAATTGCAACTTGATTAATATCGGAAGCGGTCACGTTTGCACCTTTAGAAGCTGCAAATAAAGAAATAATTCCAGAGCCACAACCGAGTTCTAAAAATGTTTTATCTGTGAGATCAAGCGGTTGTATATAATCGAGAAGAATCTTAGTGCTTATTGTAAAATGTGGAGGAAAGACTTCTGTGCTTAATTTAACTTCAATACCTTCATAAGTATACTTGCGTTGCTTCAAATGATAGGTGTCAAAGGCCAATTTCGCAATTGGAAATATAACTTTTTTAAGTCTCTTAATCATATTTCTGTAGGTTATTCTGAATAGAAGCCTTCAATTTCTGGTTGACGGTATTTCCAAATCTTATGTAATATTTTTATCTCGTATGGGAATTTATACCAACCATATTTAAAACGATATCCAGAAACTAATTTCAATATCCATTTTTTATAACCTTTAATTCTAAAATCGGAAGCTGTTGGGTAATAGCCATTTAATACGGTTTCAAAATTTTGAATGGTATCAATCATATACGGTTTTAACCAAGGAGTTAATGGATTTCTTCGTAAATCAAATTTTTCCCAACTTGGTTCAATCCATTCCTCTAATTTCTCTGGAAATGAAAAACCTGCATCTACAATTTGTTGATATAACTCTGAACCTTCTGTAGGAACGGGACTGTATAAATAAATAATAATCTCAGAATCTGGATTGATGGCTTTGATTTCGCGAATAAAATTTATATCCCACAAAATCTGTTCGTATACCTTTTTTTCATTCGGTCCAGGTAAGCCAAGTACAAATGATAGTTCAGGAATAATATCGACATCTTTCATGCGCCTCACAAAATCCTTGATCATTTGACCCGATTGCGTTCCACCTTTATTCATTTGCTTCAACACTTCGTCATTTCCAGTTTCTGCGCCCAAAAACATCATGCGACAACCTGCTTTTCGCATATAATGTAGCTCGTCGTCAGAGTATTTATTAATGGTGTCAATTCTGCCTTCTCCCCACCATTCAATATTATCATCTATCACGAGTTTGGAAAATTCCATGACACGTTTTTTGGACGTAAAGAAGTTGTTATCGTGAAACTCTACGGCATCAATATTATAGTTGCGTTTAAAATAGTCTAAATCCTTATAAACCGTTGGTGCAGCTTTTGCTTTCCACTTCGCATTATAAATAGGCACAACTGCGCAAAAAGAACAACTAAATGGGCAGCCCATACTTGAGTGATACGCAAACGTTCTGCGGCCCATAAAAGTTTTTGCTAAATAGTTTTCTAGCGGATAGAATGTGTTAAAATATTCGTATGGATATGGTGGCAACGAATCTTGATTTAGTAAGGCCTCTTTTACCGTTTGGATAATTTTTCCTTCCTCATCTTTAAAAATCAAGTTGCGTACCAATATCAGTTTTTCATCACTTTTCCCTTCTAGTATATCTAATAATTGCGGGAATGTATTGTCTCCAGGACCATTGATTATGTAATCGACATAACCAGAATTCATACATGGTTTATACTGGTTTGAAGCAAAATAGCCACCCCAAATATTGATGGCATCAGGATACAATTCCTTAATCTTTCTTGCGTAAGGAATTGCTTGTTTTAATTGCGGTCCAGGCATTACTGTTAAACAGAAATACTTGTATTCGCCTGTAGCGAAATATCCTGAAATTTTTTCCCAAGGATCTGTTTCCATGTTTCCATCAACAAACACATAGTCATATTTTCCATGAATTGCAGCGCCAACCTGAATAATAGTGTTTGGCAAACGGTGTTTTGAATTTGCGCTTCTTGGATTAAATATGATGATTTTATTTCCCATTAGTTGAATATCTCATTTCGATTAGCTAAAATAAAGTTTGAAAGCTTATTAGCAAAGATTTGATTCGCTTTTCCGTTAGGATGCGGGTCTAATTCGTTTAGAATGCACTGAAATAGGTTTTTATCCTGAAAAAACTCTGAAATGTCTAAAAAGAGTAAGTTGTTTTTCTCGGCTAATAATTTTATTTGTGCGACACGGATTGGATCATAGACCAAATCCATATAAAAGACGAGGCCTTTGCTGTTGTTTTTTGTAAAAACATCTTGAAATGTTTTAAACTGATTGTCAATATATCTTGTATGTTTATCATCATAGGAAACTGGTTTAGCTTCTTTTGAATTTAACTTGATTATTAAGAGTTTCTTTAAATATGAATCCCAAAAAACGTTTTTCTTCGGCTTGATTTTAAAATCGGCCATGGAAAAATCGTTACCAATTTGGTAATGATCATTGGAAGCACAAAACCCAATGACCACCAAATCTGGATTATACTTTAATGCATTCTGTTCTAAAATCGTTTTATAATTCGTTAACGCGTAGCCAGAAACACCAAAGTTTAATGCTTCGTATTGGAATTCGGGATCTAATTGATTTAATTTGTTTTCTATTTGCGGAACGTACATTTCTTCTTCATGCACTCCGGTGCCCATAGTAAACGAATCGCCCAAAACGGCTATTTTATGTGTATTTGAACTTAAAGAATGATGATGGTCACGAAAGCCCTCAGTATTTGTGTGAAAGTCTACCAATTTATATTTTGTGTCTAAATTTGGAAGTAATTCGTACACTAATTCTTCAGAATCTGAGTATTTTAATAATCCAGAATTGTCTAAATTACCAAAGGAATTCGTTCTTGAAAATGAAAAAGCAGCCTCGCCAAAAAAGTAGACTCTGGCAACAATTTCGCCCAGAAAAGCACTGAATAAAAGCCCAATGCTAATCGAAATAATTTTAAACTTTAAATTTTTCATAATTAAAAAGCGCTACAGCATCTGCTGCATGCAGGAAATAATTCGCCTGCACTATTTAAGTCTGTCCTTAATTTTTTAATATCTGTCCATTCCAAACCTGTTTTAGATTATCCTTATAAAGACTCTCTAACTCTAAATTATAGCACCTTCCGTGAGCAGGAATAACACTTCCATCAGATTTAACCATAATACTTCTATGAACAGAATTACATTGTTTACCAATTATTTTTTCTGGCTCTTTATAATAAACATCTAATTCATTTATTGAACTAATATTTGTTGAGAAAAAGATGTTAAACGGATAATCTTTTTCTTTTGTAGAAGCTATTTCATTACAGAGCTTAGTCGTATCAATGTTTTCTAAATGGATTAAATCCATATTAGAATTTGAAGCAGCAGGATATGCAATTCCCCATGGTGTTAGGTCATGTAGTTGAGTGCTTTTTGTGGTAATAAACTGTGTATGCATAAAGCCAACCTCTTTAATACTAACCTTTTTTAATGCGGTTAGAAGTTCTTGTAAATGCCCAATATTCCATTCAGTAATAGCAGTAATAATTGTTATTTTGATTTTAGGATTCTTTTCGTTGATTAATTGAATGCCTTCTATTGCTTTTTGAAATGACTTTTTGTGCCCTCTAATTTCGTTATGAATATCTTGTGGGCCATCTAAAGAAACATGTAAATCGTGAATGTTAAGAGCCGCCAAATCCGATGATTTTTGTTTCAATGTAAGTGCATTTGTGGTAATAGCGACTTTTAGCTCTTTTTGTTTTGCATATTTTACAGATTCAATCAAGTATGGGTATACTAATGGTTCTGCAAAGGCGAAGCCTAATTTAGCTTTTGGGTAATATAAAGTTGTTTGATCTATAAATTTTTTTATCAATACTAAAGGCGTATTTATTGAGTGGGTGCCAACAAGGTTTTGAGCAAAATTACTGTCTAAATTTTTTGTAGCAACATCACACATTTTACAATACAAATTGCATATATTATTTACACCTAAAACAATCCATTCAGGAGTAAACATATAATTTTTTGGCAGCAGTTTTTTATTAATTTTCTTTAATGTTGGGACACTCATATTACTTTTTAAATTGTTTTATAACTGTATAAAGTAAGAAATATATATATGTTATCTCTCAAATTTACATTTTTAAATTGAAAATATAGTAGTAAATTAATAATGTATATCCGGATGTTTTTTAATTTTAGTCTTTAATGAAGAATGTTTATATAGACACTGTATATTTGTTTTCATCATATAAAATTTATAAAAGAATTATTTTGCTAAAAAAGCACGTTTTTAAACCACTAAAAAACTTGATTATCATTTTCGGGATTTCGTTTGTATTACTCGAAATTGTAATGGCAATATACATTCGTGTGGCAGAAATTAGAATAGAACTGCCAACGTACACGTTTCAAAATACGCAGAATTTTTGGTTTGATTTGGACGAAAATTTTGGAACACTTCATTTACCAAATGATGAGTATCGACAAAAAAAGTATTGTTTTGATGTTGTTTATAAAACAAACTCTAAAGGTTTACGCGATGCTGAACGAGAATTAAATACCGAAACTAAAAGGATTGTTGCTTTAGGAGATTCTTTCACAGAAGGCATTGGTGTAAATGTTGAAGATCGTTTAACCAATTTATTAGAAAAAGATAAAAATACTCCACATTTAAATTTTGGTTTGGCTGGGAATTTTGGCCCAACCCAATACTTGATGATGTACAAGACATTAGCCAAAACATATTCACATGAGGCTGTTTTGATTGGAATTTTACCATCAAATGATTTTATAGATGATGATTATGAAACTGCATTAAAATTTGGTGGCGATCGTTATCAACCATTTTTAAAAGGTGCGTATCCAGATTATGACCTTGTGTATTATACAGATAGTATTAGTAAATCTAAGGCCAGACCACGAAAACAAAATTGGAAGTCAAAAATATTAAAAAACTTCACCTATTCTTATAATATGTATCGCTATGTTCGTGCTGTAAGAAGAGTACAAGCAATCCCGAGCGAAAAATTGCTATCTGCCTCTAAAGTGCCAAGTTATTTTAATTATTCTGAAAAACAATTTAATCGCATGCGTTATGCTTTAGAACAAATTAAAAAACTAGCTGGAGATAGACCCGTTATGGTGTATAGTATTCCAATATTTAAAGAAATAAAGGCTTATCGCGAACATGGAAAAAATACTTTAGGAAAAAGATTAAAAGAGGTTTGTGATCGTATTGATGTTGAGTATTTAGATTTATTACCACTAACAGAATCCTTAACACTAGAAGCTTGTGAAGCACAGTTTTTGCCTTGTGATGGACACTGGAGTGAAAAAGGAAATGTATTTGCAAAACAAGAAATTCAATCTTATTTTAGTTATTATAAATAAATATGAAGGGATTTCTTAAAAAATATCAAGACCCATTTGCAGTAATACTTTTATGGCTATTAATTATTATTATAATTAACCCTATCGGTGATTTTCCGCTAAATGATGATTGGTGTTATGGTAAAACTGTTAAAACTTTATATGAAGATGGTTATTTGAAATTGTACAATTGGGGAGAAATGACTTTAGTTGGGCACGTGTATTATGGTTATTTATTTACAAAAATTTTTGGCTTTTCTTTTACAGTTTTAAGATACTCTACATTGTTATTGGCTGTATTATCTTCAATAGGTTTACTTAAAATTTTCAGAGTAATAGAATTGCCAAAAACACTAGGTTTATTTGGTGTTCTACTTTGTGTTTTTAATCCTGTCTTTTTAGAATTATCTTTTACTTACATGACAGATATTCCGTTTTATACATTAAGTGTTTTTGTCTATTATTTTTTTATTAAGCACATAAAAACCAAAGTAAGCAAGTATTTGTTTTTTGCTTTTATGTTCTGCGTATTGGCATACACTATTCGTCAATTGGCTATTGTTTATCCGTTATCATTCATGCTATACTCTATAGCAGTTGGTCCTTTTAAATTGAGACCTATATTAAAGTCAATACTACCATTTCTTTTGTTTTTTATATTTGCTTTACTCTTCGATTTTACATTGAGTTATTTTGAAATTTCCCAAGAACGCTATAATTCTAAATTTTATTTGCTTCTAAACAAATTATTTCATTTTAATAAATCTCAACTTATATACTCAACTTGCTTGACTTTAACAAGTTTAGCCTATTTAGGATTTTTTTTAAGCCCAGTTTTATTTTTTAGATTAAAAACATTACCTAAAAATTACATTAGAATTTTTGTACCCATCTATACTATAACTTCATTCTATATTCTCTACAGTTATAATTATATTTTACCAAGTCTAGATAATATATGGATTGATTTTGGAGTAGGTCCTTTTACTTTGTATTATGAAGACGCTCATTTTACACAAACACCAAAACCTTTAGTTTCTGCATACCTATATTACATATTAACTCTTGTTGGTGTCATAGCAAGTAGTGTAATACTTCACGATATTTATAAAACTATACGTAATTTAAAACAAAAAGTAGAATCAAATAGTATTCAAACATTTACACTTGTATTTGCAATAGTTTACGTGTTCCCATTTTTATTAGTTGGTGTTTATGATAGGTATTTATTGATACTCTACCCATTAACTATAGTATTTGTGCTAAATAATTTTAAGCAGAACATAAATACTAAGAATAAAATTTACGCAGTTCCTTTTTTAGGATTATTAATGTGGTTTTCAGTTTCTGCAACACACGATTATTTATCATGGAATAGAGCGCGATGGGAAGTTTTAAATACGTTGATAGACAAAGGTGTGCCAACTCATAAAATCTATGGAGGTGTAGAATTTATTACTTGGTATCATTACTCCGATGAAAACAAAAGATTTTGGGAAGAGGTAAAGCCAGTTTATGCTTTGGTTGCCAACAAAACAATAAACTACAATATTGTACAAACAATAAAATATAGTAGATGGTTGCCAGGAAAAGGTGAATTATATCTTATTTACAACAAACATTTAGACCATTAGTTAAAGTCTAAATTACTATATAAATAACGCCCAATTATTTCGTGAGCATGAGTATTTATATGATGATCATGATCCCAAAATACTTTTTTGTTAGATTGCTTTAGTGGCTCCAATAAATCCAAATAAAATATATTTTCCTCGATAAGCCATTTTTTTAAATTTGTAGTTAATTCACTATTCGTATTTATTTCATTTTCAGAAAGTTTAAAGGCAGATTTTAAACTGTTTTTGTAATCTGTTCTAACTTCCATTTTAGAGGGCAATAAGGTGATTATTAATTTAATATCGTTGGCTTTGCAAATACTTTTAATAGCTTTAAGATACTTTTTACTTAATAACAATGAAGTGTTTTTATCAGTGTTAAAATAGCTGTAATACAGTGTTTGTTCTGTGCCTTGATTGTTAATTAAGTCCTTTTGTTTCTTATTGTAAAACTTACGTCTTGTTTTATTATAACTATATTTATAGACATTATTTAAGCTAGTTCTATCATCTTCAAATAAAATAGTTTCTCTAAAATCATTTCCAGTAAAAACATTAATTATGTATACATCTGGTTTTAGATATAAATATTTTTTTAAAAAACCATAATAATTTCTAAAGGTATAATATGCTGTGCCACCATTAATACAATTATAATATAAACTAGTATTCTTAGCATTTAGATTGTATTCTAACACATTAACAAACGTACTGTCATTGTCTTTAACAGAACCATCTGTGTGAGAGTCTCCAGTTACTAATATTCTATATTCGTTTTCTATTTTGGTGGTAATATCTTTATCCTCTCTAAATCCTAAATTATTAGTACGGCGCTTTTTGGTTAGTTTTTGGTTTTTTGTGCCCCAATTTTCATAAATTTTAATATTGGGTAAATGCACAAACATTGCAACAGAATCTTTTTTAATATATACTTGATGATTTGGGTTTTTAATTTCAAAAAAACTATTAATTTGGTGTTTTGAATAGAAAAAAAACAAAATCATGGATAAGCTTAATAGGAGTATTAAAACAAATACGTTTATAGCAATTAATCTTACTTTTTTTTTCATTTATTAAGAATTAGACGTAATATAGGTATTGGATGATTATAAATTTTAACAAATTTAATAATAAGGTTGATTCTTTTAAAGAAAGGTATAAAAATGCAGAACCTTTTCCGCATATAATTTTTGATGATTTTCTCGAACTAGATGCAGCTGAACAAGCATTAAAGGTTTTTCCTAAAATTAAGAATAAAGGATGGATTCATTATGTACATGTAAACGAGAAAAAACACGGCTTAAATAAGCTAGAGTTAATACCCGAATTTATTCGGGAGCATGTTATTAAGGAATTAAATTCTCTTGCTTTTATTAACTCTTTAGAGCATTTAACTGGGATTCAAAATTTACTACCAGATACTACTATTGAAGGTGGTGGAATCCACCAGAGCGAAAATGGTGGCTATTTAAATATTCATGCAGATTTTACTACACATCCTCATAAAAAAACGTGGAGACGTCGCGTTAATGTTTTAGTTTATTTAAATAAAAACTGGGAAGCATCTTATGGAGGCGATTTGGAGCTTTGGAAAAAAGACATGTCTAAATGCGAAGTAAAAATTTCACCTCTTTTTAATAGAATAGTAGTTTTTAATACAGATGAAGATTCTTATCATGGTTTCCCAGATCCTATACAATGCCCAGAAGATGTCACTAGAAAATCTATAGCGTTATATTATTTTACAGAAGAAAAAGTGGGCTCTTTTAAACGTAGAGCCACAAATTATCGTGCAAGACCAAATGATGGTTTCAAGTCTGTTCTTATTTGGATAGATAAAAAGATGATTGCTGTTTACACCAGGTTAAAAGGTGTTTTAGGGATTAATGACGATTTTATTAGTGGTGTTTTAAATAGTTTTAGACGCAAGAAATAAACAGTATTATTATTATTAAGAAAACTTAGAATAACATTTAAAACAAATTAGTACAATCCATTGGGTAATACAAACACTTAGTAAAACGCCTAAAACTTGGTAAGGTTGAATTAAAAAGAGAATTAGAATTACATTTATAAAAAAACCAAAAAAACTAATAGAAATAACAATTCGTTCTTTATGGTTTTTTATAAGTTCCATAACATTTATGGTATAGAAATAACATGGTAAAGCTATAAATCCTCCAAGTATATAGTAGTTATAGCTAAATCCAAGTGCTACAAAATATTCCATAATAAACCATATAGCAAGAACACCTATACTTGTTAAAGGTACTGCAACTGTGTATAATTTATATTTCATTTTTTGCACTACCTGTTTTGGCAAACGATAGACATGCTTTGTGAAAGGAATAATAATATACGCCGCTAATACCTGAAGCATTAAAAAAGAAGTAATTAATAATTGGTATTCTGCTAATTGCGATTTTTCTAAATAGAAATCTACCATATAAATGTCAATCTTAGAAACCAACCAACCGCTTAATCCTAGAATAAAAAAAGGAAAACCAGCTTTAAATTCCTGAATCGAAACCTTTGATTTAAACTCCTTTTTCCAGAGTTGTAGACTCCAACTTAAATAAATTAATTTAATTGCAATCGCAAAGGAGTATATTTTTATAAAAAGGACTAAATCAAATGTTTTATAGTAAAAGATACTTCCAAATATAATTAGGAAAGCTAATGTTTCGGCTATTAATTGTGCTCCAAATTTTTGGTCATAAACAACTAGTGTATTTAGAGATGAATAGCAGAAAATAAGTACAGTTAATACTATTGACCATGCAGCTATTGTAAATGGAAAAAAGAAAATAGAACCAATGAAAGCGGTAACAATAGACTTCTGGAAAAAAAATTACTAAAAAATGAATGATAAATATCTGCTGGTTTTTCGCTGTATTTTCTCAATAGGTAATCATAGTTCCCTACGCTAAAAATAAATGTTACGAAAAATACCCATAACATAATATCTATTAAATTAGCCCATTCCGTTTTGCCAAAGGTTTTTACTCCAAAAACAACAATTAAAAAGTTAAATGCAGGGCCCGCAAAGCCGCGTAAAGTGTTTTTTACTATAATTATTAATCTATTCATTGTATAAATGAATATAGGAATTTATGGTTTCTTTTTCCGAACTTAATTCAACACGAGTTTTAATAGTATTAGGCAACTTAAGTAATGCTTCGCAAGCAGCTATAAGTTCAGGCTTACCATTACATACTTTCCAGTTTTGTGATGGTTTTGCAAGGCCAACATTATAAGAGCCAATATGCATTCCAGAATACAAGGCTTCTAGAAATACAAAACCAAACGATTCATATTTGCTTGTATGTAATAAAATTTTTGTTTTGGACATATAATTAAGCACCTCTTTTCGATTTAATTTGCCTAATAATTTTATGTTGTTTTGTAAACCAAGATTTTTAATTTTTGTTTCTAGTGTATTTCGTAATCTACCATCTCCAATAATTTTAATATTGAGGTTCGGTCGTGATTTTGTTAATACTGAAATGATTTCGATAAAGTCTATATAATTTTTAATGGTGTTCAACGATCCGACCCCTAAAATATCAATTGTGTTTTCTTGTAGTACGGGAAATTCGGCAACATCTAAATGCCAAGGAATAATAGTAGATTTTAAATTATAAGTATTCACTAAATCTGCTTGATGGTTTTCGGAAAGCGTAGCGATTTCCGTATTGGAATTGATCAAACTCTTTGCGTACGAATTTTTAATCGAAGCATCTTGTCCCATTACTGTCACGACATGATTGATACTGTGTTTTTTAGAAAAACGTTCTCCAATCTTGGAACATTCGCCAATCCAAAAACTGTGAATTATATCAATTTTTTGCGTTTTATGTAATTTGTTTAATATTCTCAATGCTTTATTCCAGGTCCAAAGTTTCCTCAAACGTTTGTTTTTTCCGTTTAGTGGAATCACTTCAATTCCGCACCAATCATATTTTTTTTCCGTAAATGGAAACTGAAATGTAAGCATTGTAAGTCTAGCATCTGGCAATGCTTTTCTTAAGCTTTTCATATATACTTGCAATGCAGGAATTACGGTAGAATCGTCTTCAAACTTGGCAAAACCTGGTGTTAAAAATACGATATGTTGATGTGTTATCTTCATGTTTTTCTCATTCCTGCACAGTTGGAAACCTATTTATTTTGCAGTATTCCACTCTACATTTGTAAATACCAAATCTGTTTCCTTAATTAACTCAGGTTTGCGCTTTAGATCATGAAACGAAATCTGTGTGCCGTCCGTTTTATAAATGTATGTATAAGCTTTTAAATCGTCATACAAATGTGCAATTTCCTTTTGAATCTTATTTTTAAATAGCGAAAAGCTAAAGATGTTTTCGAGTCGTATCAGCACTTTATTTAGAAAGCTTGAAGGTACATGTTTATGATATAAATGTTCGTTTAAAAAACTATAATGAAACGAAACATATAAGGTTGGATATTCCAACTTTTCTATCGCTTTTCCAATAGTTGGCAATATTTTAAATTCGGCGCCTTCCACGTCCATTTTTATAAAATCTACTTGTTCAATTCTTTCGTGTTCTAAAAAAGTCAATAGTGAAATGGTTGTTATTTCTAAAGAATTTTCTAAATCTCTTTTACGAGTTAATATACTACTTGACGATTGGCCATAGGCTTCTCTTGCAGATAATTTAATGTTTTGCTTTTTATTTGAAATGGCGGTCTTATACGTTTTTATTTTTTTTGCTATGTCTGGGTTTAGCGAAACATTGGTCTCTAATTCTTTGAAACAGATAGGATCGGGATCAAGTGCATGTACTTTTTGTGCCGTTTTAGCTGCATATAAAGTTAATACACCACTCCAAGAACCGATATCTAAAACTACAGATTTGTCATTTACAAAATAATCAAAAATGGCGAACGTTTGTGGTTCCCAATCTATAGAGTTTATATGTGTCCAATAGTGTTTGTTCTCTCCAGGATCAATTTTAAACGAATGGTTTTTGAGTTGTATTTGCATGCTAAAAGGTGTCTAAATCTGAGTAGTTAAAAATAAAGTCTTTTAAATTAATTTCTGAATCAAAATCTAAATAACCAACGAGCCAAGATTCTTTAGAAGCAACAATTGTTTGTAATTGTGAAGCAATTATAGAAGCTGGATCTACTTGAAATAAAAACTCTGTAATACCCAACAAGAATGCTTTTCGTTTTAATTTTTTAATCGCTTTTTGTAATGCCAATTCCGAAACGGCATAAGATAATCCAACATGCATAATGGCCTGAATTTTAACCCAAAATACACAACCTTCTATTTCAATACAATAATGACTTTTAAAACTATTTTTATAATTAATAAGTTGAGGAGTAAATACTTGCCTAAACTTATCTTTGTGATCTATTGATAATTTTTCAAGTGCATTTTGAGAGATTTTTTTATTGAAAAATAATGAGTAAATACCATTCCAATGGAGTTTATTAATCACTTTAGCAATTGGAAGTGTGCTTACTTTTATATGAAACCGTTTCAAAGGGATATGTTCTTTCCAACCTAATTTTTTGGTGCTGAAATAGGTGTTTTCACTATGAAAAGCATATACATATTTCATGTTGTTTTCTTCCATAATTTCATACGCAAGTTTTGCTAATTGATAATGTAATCCTTTGCGTTGATGTGCTGCCAATGTATAAGAATCACAAGCATGCGCAACGTAAACTTCACGTTCATTATTTGCGAATTTTTGTGGAAGCGCTCCATAAAAAGCGACGGGAATTTTATCATAATATGCAATGCTACAAATGTATTCGATACCTAAATAGGAGGTGTCGTATTTGTTTTCCAAATAGTGTAGCGTAACCTTTTTTTTGAAGACTTTCCAGAACAATTCTTTTACTGCAGGAAAATCACTTTTTTCAAGGCGTTTTAGTTGGTATTTGTCTTTGTAAAGCATCAGTTTTAATAGTAAGTACCTTTTAGTAAATATGCTAATTGTTGCTCCATAGATATGTAAGGGTTCATTACAAATCTATTTTTTAAAGCTTCGTTGTTTTCGTCTTGCTTAGAATTATAATCGCATAATAATATTTTTTTAAAGCCTATATCTTCACAATATTTTACAATATCATCATTATAATAACCAAAAGGAAATGCAAACTCTAAAATTGGTTGTTCGCAAATAGTTTCTAGATGTTCTTTACTGTATAAAATTTCTTGTTTTGCATTATCAAGCGAAATATTTATTAAACTCATGTGAGTTTCACCATGAGCTCCAATTGTAAATAATGAATGATTGGAAATTTCTTTTATTTTTTCATTACTTATTAGTTTCCAATAATCTTCTAAACCACTCTTGTTTTTAAGTTTTTGCCAATCGTCTTTAAAAATTTCAAATAGATTTTTTATTTCTTTGTATGTAATTGTTTTAGATATTGATTTTAAAGAAACACCGTTAAAAACGAATTCATTTTTTTTGTTTTTAGAATATAGATTGTCTTGAAAAATCACATTATTTTTTTTGGTGTGAAAAGAAACTAAATCTAGAAAGTCTGGCCATAAATATTTTGCCTTAGCTTGTATTGTTGTAATATAAAAACTGGCAGGAGTAGTGTGTTTCTTTAGAATAGGTAAAGCATATTTGTAATTGTTGAAATAACCATCATCGAAAGTTATGGCAATGTTTAAAGTGTCTCTTTTAAACTTTTTAGCATAATAATCATCCAGTGAAATTACATTATAATTCTTGTTTATATATTCAATAAATTTTTCAAAATATACTTTTGAAAAAAAGCGACTATTATAACCAGTTTCTCCCGTACTATCTATTCCATGAAATACTAAAATGCGTTCACCATAGCGATTTTTTAATAATTTTTTTTTAAATCCAATATTAAACAACACCGTGTTTAAAAGTAACCTTAATCGATATTTAATGCGTAACCATAACATAAATACTATTTTTTTGATTCAATTTTATATAACTTCCAACCTTTTGGGTGTGTATCTAATATTTTTAAATTATAGTTGTCTTCAATAAATTCCCAGTTTAACATTGGGTTTTTATCTTTCCATTGAAACCTATATCGTAAGGGATCAAACAGAATTAAATCACCAGTGTTGTAGTTTTTATAAAGGTCTACAAACATGTTTTTATATTCAAAATTGAGTCCACGACCTTTAATTGCTAAATCGAGGTCAAAACTATAGAGTGTATGTTCTTGATAGGGCTCCAATAGGTCCACAATTTCTTTTTCAATAAGAGTACGAGAATAGACTTGATGAAATGTAGCAATCCAAAAGCAAAGTTGTGCAATGATACTTATAATGGTGAATGGAATAATAAATTTTTGAACGTATTTTTTTTTAGTCACACTTAAAAAAGCAGGAAATAAGAATATTAAAACTAATGGAAAAACCAATCCAAGAATACGCGAATTTTGAAAAGGTATTCCAGCAAGAAAAAACACATAAAGTCCAATAGAAGCGCATAATATTTTTTGAGGAAACGAAAAAAGATATTTGCGTTCTTTTAAGCTTATTAAGCTTAAAAGAACGCCTATAAAAATAAACCCGGGATGAAAAAACACATAAAAGGTATAGACTAAATTAGGGAGAAGATAGCTTTGTGTTCCATCTGCGGTTGTATAGCTTGCTTTAAAATAATTTAAAAAAGACCAGACCTTTAAAAAGTAATTAGATGTGACTTCAAATAGGGCATTCCATTGAAAAATAATAAAAGGAACTACTACTAAAAAACTTAAACAAATAGCTGTAATAAATTGATAAACAGATTTTCTTTTTATTACTAAATAAAGGGAATATAATATGATTGGAAGTGTAATAAATAACGAAGCATATCTTGTCATTAATGCACAAGTAGCAAAAACAAATAGCGGTACAATACTTGTTTTTTTATAGTAAGATTTAAAAAAGAAATAAAAGGTTAATACTACAAATGCCATAGCTGTTGCATCAGACATAACAATGAGACCCATTTTTAAAAGAAATGGACAAAAAACAGCAAAAACAAAAACGTACAAAAAGCTAAATGGTGCTTTAGGATATAGCAGACGAATACTTTTTAAAATGTAAATACAAGCTGTAGAAAAACTTAAACAACTTATTAATTGTAACCCTAATGGAGTGCTTCCAAAAATAAAACCAATTAAACTGCCAAACACAGGATATAGTACCGGCCAATAATAATTTCCGGGATGTGTGCCTTCTACAATGTAGTTTTGAATGGCATTTGTATAGCGTAAATACTCATAAGAATCTTGTCCGTAAAGGCCATCAAAACCTAATAATCTTAAGATTAATAAAAATAATAAAGGAACAGCTATTAATGTTAGATAGTTGTATTTAGAAGTGAAGAATTTATATAATTCCAATTGTTTTTTTTTAGCTTATATAAATATAGTTTTAATATTGCTTAGGATAAAAAAATTACCTTTGTTTTTATATTTTAAAAAAGCTAAGAAGTAATAGATATGATTAATACTAAAAAAGTTGTAGTAGTACTTCCTGCTTATAATGCCTCAGAAACTTTACAAAAAACATACGAAGAAATA
This sequence comes from Lacinutrix jangbogonensis, assembly GCF_000797445.1. GTDB lineage: Bacteria > Bacteroidota > Bacteroidia > Flavobacteriales > Flavobacteriaceae > Lacinutrix > Lacinutrix jangbogonensis. The sequence continues at coordinate 57,842 of NZ_JSWF01000031.1, forward strand.
CCGTTCGATATTGTGGATGAAGTTGTTTTGGTAGATGACAATAGCTTAGACGCGACACTTAAAGTTGCCAAAGTATTAGGTATTAAACATATTTTAAAACACGATGAAAATAAAGGGTATGGCGCGAATCAAAAAAGTTGCTATAAAAAGGCGTTATCGCTAAATGCAGATGTTGTAATAATGCTGCATCCAGATTATCAATACACACCTAAATTAATTCATTCTATGGCATATTTAATTGCAAATGAAGTCTATCCTGTTGTTATGGGATCACGCATTTTAGGAAAAGGCGCATTAAATGGTGGTATGCCAATGTATAAATATATAGCTAATCGTTTTTTAACTTTATTTCAAAACATTTTAATTGGTCAAAAACTATCCGAATACCATTCTGGATTTCGAGCGTTTTCTAAGGAGGTCTTAAATGTGATTTCTTTAGAGCATAATTCAGATGATTTTATTTTCGATAATCAAATGTTATGTCAGATTTTTAATAAAGGTTTTGAAATTGCAGAAATCACATGTCCTACCAAATATTCTAGTGAAAGTTCATCAATTAATTTTCAACGCAGTGTTATTTATGGGGTAGGTGTAATAGAAGTTTCAATTCAATATTTTTTGCACAAAAAGAAAATAAAGACTTTCCAAATATTTAATTAGTAAGTATATTTGTACAGAACCATTCGCTATGAAAAGACTCAAAATACTCCTTTACAACCCAGTAGCTGTTTTTTATGATATGCCATTAGCTTTGTTAGCTATTGGTTCTATTTTGGATCCAAAAAAATATGAAGTCATTATTGTTGATGGTCGTATTGAAGAAGATCCAATAAAAGTCATTAAAGAACATGTTAATGAAGCCATCTGTTTTGGAGTAACTTCATTAACTGGTAGACCAATAAGAAATGCCTTAGATGTAACGCAAGCGGTTAGAAATCTAAGACAAGACATTCCTATTATTTGGGGTGGATGGCATACTTCTTTATTTCCAGAGCAAACATTAATAGATGAGTTGTGTATAGATGTTACTGTTCAGGGACAAGGAGAAGACACGTTCAAAGAGCTTGTTGAAACATTTGAATCAGACAAAGATTTATCTAAAGTAAAAGGTATTTGCTATAGAAGTAATACTGGAGAGATAATAAAAAATCCACCACGAACCATTGTTAAAATGGATGCTTTTTCTGAAGTTAATTATGATTTAATTGATGTAGAAAAATATTTTAAAAAAAAGGGGAGACGACAACTAGATTACATATCCTCTACAGGATGTTTTTTTAGATGTAGTTTCTGTGCAGACCCATTTGTTTATAATAGAAAATGGACTGCTATTTCGCCAGAAATAATGGTAAATAAGTTAGAGGAACTTTATAATAAATATAATTTTACCGATGTTAACTTACAAGATGAAACCTATTTCACTTATAGAGATAGAGTTATTGAAATTTCAGAATTAATTATTGAGAAAAAATTAAAATTTACTTGGGCAGCAACTATGCGTGCCGATCAAGGATCTAGATTAAGTATAGAAGACTTTCAGATTTGTAAAGATTCAGGATTACGTCGTTTACTCATTGGAGTAGAGTCGGGCTCGCAAGAAATGATGGATTGGTTAAAAAAGGACATTAAACTAGAGCAAGTTTTTATGTGTGCAGAACGCTGTAGAGATATAGGTATTGCAGTTCAGTTTCCTTTCATTGTTGGCTTTCCTGAGGAATCGGATAAAAGTATAGTGGAAACGGTGAAAGTAGCGCATCAATTAAACAGCATGCATCCTAATTTCCAAACACCAATATTTTATTTTAAACCTTATCCTGGTACTAAAATTACTGATGATGTTGTAAAAAAAGGTTACAAACTCCCTGAAACCATTCAGGACTGGGCAGACTTTGATTTTGTAGGGTCAGTAGGACCATGGGTGAGTGATGAAAAATATGATTTCTTTGAAAAGTTTAAATTTTATATGAAGTTTGGTTACTCTAAACAAAAATCTATATATATGCCACTGCAACTCATAGCGAAGTTAAGATGTAAGTATAAGTTTTTTAGTTTCCCTGTTGAAAAGAAAATAGTAGATACGTTTTTTAAGAAACAAGAACTAGCATAATCGAGATCTACTGTTTTAGTTTCGTTTTTAAAAATTGAGAAATCTGATTAGAAGTTAATTCTGCTCCAGATTCGTTAAAATGAAAATCGTCGTAAAAAGATGCTGTAGTTTTAGGAAGCTTTAAATCTATGTACGATATATTGTTTTGATCGCAAACCGTTTTTAAACGGTCATTAAAAATTTCCATACCAGTATATAAGGCTTCTGTACTATAAAAAGCTTCGTTATTTGGAAACCCACTTGTTACAATTAAATCTTCATATTTTTGTTCTAAATCAGGCTTCCACATGGTAGCTTGCATTACAAAAATGAGCTTGATTTTCTGTTGCTTTGCTTGCTTTATAAGTGCGTTAATATTGGCTTCATAATGATTAAGGCCAGCTATTAAATCTGGCAATTCTTCAATAATTTTAGATTGCTTCTTTAGAGCTTTAATATCCATTACCGTTTTTGTTAAATGGTCTTTATGGTTAAAATAGAAAAGGATATTTTTCTTTGCTCTTTTTGCTAATTTATGCAATGTAAATTGTTTATAAAAAGGAAGATAATCGTCTGGAATATGTTGAAAAGCAATTTGCTTTAAATTTTCATAAGGAGAATTTACATATCTATCAGCAGAAATTAGATACCCAACAAAATCGTTAACACCTTGCATAATTATAACCGTTTTTACATCGTTTAGCTCAGGCTTTTTTAAAATATGTTCAAACTGTAACACATGATGATTACTACTGTTTCCTGGTCTTCCAAAATTCCCAACCCAATAGGAGTCACCTAATTTTTTTTCTAATAGTGCTGGCCAAGTTTTTGATTGTGTTAATGCGAAACAAGCGGTTGTACTTCCGCCAAAAGCTACAATTTTGTGTGATGCATCCTTATAATTTGAAATTGATCTTGCGCCTAATTCATCATATAATACTTCAGAGTCTTGATGAATTCCAGTAATTTCATTCGAGTTAATTTTCCATGTAAAACCAGAATTTGGTGTTCCTGTGTAATAATCATCTGGAAAAATTTGAAGCATTGAAAGCGTAATTTCGGCGAGAATTAAAACAATAAAAGTTACTATTCCAGAGATGGCTAGTTTTTTAAAGATATTTTTGGTTTTTTTCGGGTTTTTATTCATCAGTTGATACTTTATTGTTTAGTTTTAAAAAGTTATGGGCTTTTGTTGCTACCACTTCGGCACCAAATTCATTAAAGTGCATATCGTCATAAAATATAGTTTGATTTTTTGGTAATTGTAAATCAATCACAGGGATATTATACTCATTACAAACGGTCATTAATCGTTTATTGAAAACAGTCATAATTTTATTTAAAGCTTCACCTGTATATAGGGGTGTTTTGTTATAATGCGATCGTGCTGCAAGTAAGGTTTTGTGTTTATCTGGTAAGTTTTTTTGCCAAAGTGTAGGCTGTGTAATAAAAATTATTGTAATATTTCTTGCTTGAGCTTCTTTTATTATCTTTTTTAAATTATGTTCATAATGCTCTAAACCTTTGGTTAAATCCGGAAGTTTAGTATTAGGTTCTATCTGGCTCTCAAACTTTTCTAAATAATCTAGAGGTCTCCTATTCTGAGTGTAAAAGAGGCTTCTCTGTTTTGCTAGTTTTGCAAGTTTATATAAGTCTAGACTTTTTAGAAAAGGTAATTCAGAATTTGGAATATGCCCAAAAGCACTTTTTTTAACTGCTAGGTCTGGCATGTTCATATATTTATCTTGAGAGATTAAATAGCCTCGGCAATCATTTACACCAACTAACATTAATACTATTTTTGTGTCTCTTAATTCAGGTTTATCAAGAATATGTTTAAATTGAAATACATGATGGTTACTACTATTTCCACTTCTGGCAAAATTACCTACCCAATAAGAATCCCCTAATTTTTTATCAAGTAAGGCTGTCCAAGTTTTTTCTTGACTCAATGCAGAGTAAACTGTCGTACTACCGCCTATAGCGACAATTTTATGAGTAGCTTTTGAGTAATCTGAAACAGAACGCGAACCCAAAACATCGAATGCAATTTCGTAAGCTCCTGAAAATCCATCTATTTTACTTGGATTTTTACTATATTTTTTGGTAAAATTTGGTGTGTTGGTATAATAATCATTCGGGAAAATATTAAATAATGACAATGCAAATTCCACTATAATAAGAATGATTACTTTAGAAATAGTGTAGTATATTATTTTTTTACCTAACATTTTGATTATTTTTTTATGAATCGATACCAAGAAAATGGCGACTCTTTTTTGCCTAACATTTTATGTAGTATATTTCTTTTGTAGGTGTATAATGTATCAAAATTAGCAACCAAATTTTTATCGTGTGCATGATAGTGTTTTGCCATTTCTGGAACACCTAGATTTGTGTAATATTTCTTTGTACTTTCTTTAGCGTTTTTGATTTCTGAAGTTTTATAAAACGGACTATCTATGATATGAATTTCTCCATTTGGTTTTAAAAAAGAATGTAATAATGTTATAAGTTCACTAAAATTTTCAAAATATTGTACTACTCCATTAAGTGTTATGATATCAAATTGTGCTTCAAAAACAGAAGACGTTTTAAAAACATCTGCATAAACAAATTTTAAATATTTTGATTTAAAAACGCTAGCAGCTTGTTCTAACTCCTCTTTATTTATATCTAGACCTACAACGTTATTTACGTTTGGTATTTTAGCTATTTTATTTGAAAACCAACCGTTTCCGCAGCCAATATCTAAAACAGCTAAAGCTCTTTTTTTTCTAGAGATATAATCAATAATACGTTGTGTGGATTGTATTCTAAAAGGCCATTCAAAGCGATTCAAATTTGGTAATATTCCAACCTCTTTATCCGTTAGAATTCTCCCTTCATTTTTCCGTGCTTTTAGATATAAATTATTACTATCTATTATTTTTTCAGTAATATAAAAAACATTTTTTTTGTTGTTGTATGTGCTATAATCAATCTCCATTACTTTTTAAAACTCATTATTTGCATCGCTAAAAAGCCTTTGGTTTTCATTTTTAAAAAGGAGAAGTAACTTCTATTTTCTTTTTTTAATTCTTTCTTAGCATTAACCTCATTTACAATATATTTTATTGCGTAATCGTAAAATACTGATGGATAGGTTCGTTTAAAATCAATATCACGATCGGTTGAGGTTTCCCAGTCTGGTTTAATCGTTATTTTATCTTCAATGTCGTTATATAGAGCGGTTCCTTTTATTGGGTATGCCTTGGTAATCGTAAAATGTGTTGGGTCTGCGTCTTTTAAATATTTGGTTGTAATTTTTATATCGTTTAAAGTTTCTCCGGGATAACCAACCATAATAAAAGTACCAGTTTCCATACCTAAAGCATTGGTGTCTTGTATCGCTTTTTTTACCACATCTACATCAACACGCCGATCCATGGCGTCAATAATTTTTTGAGAACCAGATTCTGCACCAATCCAAATGCGGTAACAACCAGCCTCTTTTAAAAGCTGAAGAATTTCTGCATTTAAACGTTCGGCTCTGGTAATGCATTCAAAAGGAATAATGGCATTCTGTTCTAAAACTTCGGCATGAAATTCTTTAATCCATTTATGACTTACCGAAAAAACATCGTCAACAAACCAAATAGTATCTGGATTGTAATTACTTTTAAGATGATTAAGTTCTTCGGCAACTTGCTTTGCTGGTCTACGTCTATAACTTTGTCCGTAAACAGCCGTACTACACCATTTACAGGTGTATGGGCAACCACGTTGTGTACTAATAGTCATAGAGCTTTTACCATGAAATGTTTTCCAAGTATCTAAATATTTTTCAACTGGGATCGCTTCTCTATTGGGTAATGGTAAGTCTTCTAAAGACTTCATTTTTATTCTAGGTTTCGTTTTAAAAACCGTATTATCTTTTAAAAATGCAATACCAGAAATTTCATTGTAATCTGCTTTGTTGACTATCGCTTTATAAAGTTCGAAAGTTGTTTGTTCTCCTTCACCAATGACAATAAAGTGTGCGCCAGTATTGAGGTAGTTTTCTAAATTATAAGTAACATCTGGTCCACCTAAAATTATTTTCGGGAACCCATATTTACTATCACTTATTAGTATTTTTATTAATTTAACAACATTAATTTTTGTCATTAAATTGGCATAAATAGCGATTGCTTTTGCTTGTGTTTTTTCTAAAAAATCAAGTTGTTCTTTAGCAGAGTAAAAGGTGGAATCGTAAACATGATTTTCAACGTTCTGCTCGTTTAAATACCCGGAAATGTATAGTAATCCTAAAGGTGCATAAGGTTTCATTATTTTTTGTTCCTTATCATCTTCGTTTAAAAAGTAGGTATGTGTTAAAACGATACTCATTTAGGTTTCAGTTCTATTAAAAAGTGATCAGCATATTTCGCATAACGAGAAGCTGTTAAAATAGTGTCTGTTTTTTTTAAAATATTAAAGATAATCGACCGCGTTAAAAATGAATGTTCAAGATACGACGGCGGAATAGCTAATCCTACTGGTTTTATTTTATTTATTGTAAAACTGTTTTTAGTTAATGCTATAATATCTTTTGGGTTATAATACCAAGTTTTTACTTTTACACCTTCTAAATTTGCTAATACTGCTTGGTTTGTTTGCCTGCGTTTTGCCTTTTTAAAGTCGGCCTTTAAACTAAAATAGAAGCGTTCCCAAAGGCATTGTTTTGGCATTATAACTGTTATTATTTTTCCGTTTGGTTTTAATAAAGATACAGAAGTTTTAAAAAACTGCTCTAATTCTTCTGCAGACAAGCAATTCAATCCTCCGAAATTTGAAAAAATAATATCAAATTTTTTATCGAAAGTTGAAACTTTAATACTATTTATATCCTGTGTTTTAAAAGTGATTGTATTAGAATCCTGTTTGGATTTGGCAACAGCTATCATTTTTTCAGAAATATCTGTTGCGATAACGTTATGTCCCGATTTTTTAAATGCAATAGCGTCATATCCTGTGCCACAATTGAGCTCTAAAATATCTAATCTTTTTTTGGATTTAAAAATCCCATCTAAGTTTTTATATATAATAGCGCGTTGTGCTAAGCCAATTTTAGACGTTGTAAAATAGGAGTCGTAGTCTGCTGCTGCGTTATCAAAATCACTAATCATTAGTGTGTTGTAATTTTTTAAGCATCAATTTATCTATAAGCGCTGAAGGAATATAATACAATAGTAAGCCAATAGCTCTCCAATTTGTTTTTATTGAAGCGTTAAAAATAGATTTCGTGTTTGCAAAACCTTGGCTTTTTCGGTACTCTTTATGAACATAGCGTTGTAATTTTCTGTAAAATTTAGTGCTATACGTTCCGTTAAACATCATGGCTAAATCATCAGAATCTGTCCAATTTGCCTTCAGTATTAAATCATCTTTTACTTTGTCGTAAAATTTTGTTCCTGGTAATGGATAAGAGACAGATATGCCGAGGTCATCTGGTATCAATTCTTTTATCATTGCGATAGTTTTATCAATATCGGCTTTAGTTTCGTTTAAATAGCCAAACTGAATAAAAAAGGCGACTTTAATAGCCTTCTTTTTTAAAAGCCTAGTCGCTTCATAAATTTGTTCTACTTTGGTTTCTTTATCCATCGCATCTAAAATGGCTTGAGAACCACTTTCGGCACCAACCCAAACCTCTTCTAAGCCACTTTCTGCTAAAGCATCAATGGTATCTTCTTTTAGCAGTAAATCTACACGACTTTGTATGTAGTATGAAATGTTCAGCTTTTCTGCCTTTAAATGTTTATTAAACGCTTGAACCCAATTTGGTTTTAATCCAAAAATATCATCACACATCCAAAAACGGTTGACATCAAAAGTGTCAGATAAATATTTAATATGTTTTGTAATGTATTCTGGAGAATGCGAATTATAGCGATTACCGTAAATAGGTTTAGCACACCAATTGCATTTAAACGGGCAACCACGAGTTGTGGCAATATTTATTGTAAACGTTTTTCCGCTTTGCTTCCAGACATTTTTGTAATCGTTTATAGCTATTAAATCCCAAGCAGGAAACGGTAAGACGTCCAAATCTCTTAAAACAGTACGTTTGGGGTTTTCTGTAATCTCTGTTTTATTTTTATAAACGAGACCCTTTATTTCACTAACACTTTCGTTATTATTTAAAGTATTTATTAATTCGTTTAAAGAAATTTCACCTTCGCCTTTAATAATATAATCTGCACCGTTGTCTAAGTAACTTTCGTAATGGTCTGTAGAATCAGAACTGTTAGTAATAACAATACAACCCATTTCTTTTGCCAAATGCATCATCTTAAAAGCCGCTTCACGCATGGTCGTTAGGCACATTTTGGTTAGATAATTAAAACCATCATCGTAGATTATAAAATATTTTGGCTTTTTGGCTTTTAGAAAAGGAGTAATAGTTTCTGGGTTGTCTACCAAATTGGTATCAAAAAGAGCCACACTATGTCCGTTTTCTCTTAAATATGCAGCAGCATAAAGTGTGCCTAATGGCGGAAATGGCGTTTTGTTATCCCATTGTTTTTTATCGAATTTATAAAAGTAGGAATGTGAAAATACAATATCAACCATATTTATTTATGTATTGAATTATACTTTTTATCGAAGGTTTCCTTTTTTAAATTGAAGGCATCAATAACTTTCTTTTGAAAATTTTGAGGGTGATGTTTACTAACCGATTTAGTAGATTTTAAAGCTATTTCAAACTCTTTTTTCTCTAAGGAGCTAAATTTTGAAGTCCAACGTTTAACCGTAAGTTTTCTAAAAGTGTTATCAGTCCAAGTTCCAATTTTTGTATTAAAAATACGCTCTGCAATTTTAGAAATATAAAATGGTTTCACCTCTTTTATGGTTGAGGTATCAACTTTTAAGTTTGGTAAATATTCTGTTGCCCATAGGTTTGTAGCAAGGAACTCATTAAAAACAGATTTGCCACTCGCAGGAATTAAAGTTAAAAGCTCTGTGGCTGTAAATAGATTTTGTTCTGAAATTTCTAAAGTATCACTACTAATGAAATAATTTACACAGAAGTATTTTTTAGAGTTTCCTAAAAACAGTTTTTTATATAAAATAAGCAGTGTTCTTGACACCCATAATCTATTTGGTTTTGTAATAAGAAAGAAATCGAAATCACCATCATCATCGTAGTAACCTTTAGATAAAGCTCCAGAAATACTGACGCTTTCTATATAAGGGAATCTAGAGATAAAACGTCCGCGTTTTAATGCCTTTGGCAGCATCTCTTCTGCTTTTTTATTTCCATATTTGCGTTTAGCAACAGCACCATTTTTAGCATTATATAAGTGAAAACCTTCAGTTTTTTCTATTGCTTTTAGGTTTATTAATGTCTCTAAATCTGTGTCTAAGCCAGAGGAATCCTCAAGTTTAGAATATAAATATATTTCTTCTTTTGTTAATGGGTAATTAAAGATAGAAAAGTAGAGTATGGGGTTTAGCGCTTCCAAATGGTTAATAACAGTTATTATCTTTCAAAGTTACAAAACAGAATAGTATTAATGTTATAAGCCCTACAAAACTTTTTGGCCTTAAAATGTAGCTTAGTTAATGGTATTTGTTGCTTATAGAGCTTTGTCATTAACAAAAATAAGCACGAGCCAATTTTTAAGTTTAAGAATATTCTGTCTTAAGCTTTGGTTATTAGCTTTGTGTATTGAGTTTTTTGTGTAATTTTCTAATTAAAACAATTCAATTTACCATTTATAATGGGTTTTAAACAATTACCTTTGGGCTCGTATTATTTACATGTTGATATTAATTTTTTTCATGTTACATAAGCGAAGTATAGGGCCTTTTATTTAAGCCTTTAGTTTGATTAATTTAATCACTATTGTCCAACTTAATGCCTGATTACTAGTAAGTAAATACTACTAATTATTTTAATAATACGTCTTGCTAATAGTATTACTTTGCAATTCGATTTTAACGCAATACAAACCATGATTTCTGATATAATTATAAACAAACCAGAACCTTTTTTACCAGAACAGCCGTTACCACAATTTAATCGCTCGATAAATATTAATCGTACGATTAAAGGTTTAGAAGCTGGAAAACCTGTAATGATAACAGAATTTTATAGTAATGGTTTAGATTTACTTAAAGCGTTGCATAGACATCTTAAAAACAAGTTTCCTAACGATACTTTTAAAGAGCAGCGTGAGTATCGTTTAGCATATAAAGAGCTGTCCAAGCTTATTTATATAGAAATTGTAGACCATAAATTAATCGTAAAAAAAGCACCATCTATTGGTTGGTTGGCAAAGCTCTATCCAGAAAACGATAGTTTCTTATTACCTTTTACTAAAGTGCAAGGACTTAATAGTGCGTGGCAATGGCACCAAAACGGGATTACATTACCTGTATTAAGAAATAAAATTCATCCCTATTATGGTGTGTATTTTCCAACGCGTTTCGATCATTTAATTTTGTTTGATAATTGGCTAAAACGTTATTCAGGACCTAAGAAATCTGCAATAGATGTGGGTATTGGAAGTGGCGTATTGGCTTTTCAAATGGTAAAACATGGTTTCCAAAAGGTTTTTGGCACAGATACAAACCCAAATGCTATTGTTGGACTAACAGAATCTATGGGAGACACAAAAATGTCACGGAAAATAGAACTCGATTTCGCCTCTCTTTTTGGTAAGTGGGACAAGCAAACCGAACTCATTGTTTTTAATCCACCTTGGTTGCCTGCTTCTCATGATTTAGATAAAAATGACGAAGCTATTTATTATAATGAAAATCTATTTTCAGAATTTTTTACAGACGCTAAAAAGCGATTGTTGCCAGAAGGTAAACTTGTTATTATATTCTCTAATATGGCACAAATAACAGAGGCTACAGAAGTGCATCCTATAGAAAAGGAACTAGCGGAAGGCGGACGTTTTAAATTAGAGAACTGTTTAAAGAAACCAGTAAAAGCAGCTTCAGATAAAACAAAACGCGATCCTAATTGGCGCGCTACTGAAGAAGTAGAACTTTGGGAATTGGTTCATGCTTAGAATAAAACACATTAAAGTTTAACTTATTTTTCTGAAGGTAAATACATGGTTTTGTTCTTTTCTCCGGTCTTTTTAAAATGGTTCATTTCTATCCCTTTTTTTAAGTCACGACTTGCAGTTGCAGAAGAAATATCTTTAAAAACGTTCATATAATCTTTTCTCGAAAAAGCCTTTTTATCTAGAGATAAAAAATGCCGTAATCTATCTTCATTACTAAAAATTTTATTATTAAAGTCTAGTAAAGTATCTATGGACGTATTTATTATCCCTAACATGTATTCAATAAATTTGGTCGAGTTGCCCAATTTATCGCATGCGCCTAAAACATTGTAATAGCTTTCTTGATTTTTACTAATAGAAGTTTCAAAAGGTAAATAGGCAAAAACTGGATATTTATCCATGAGGATTATGGTTTGCCACAAACGTCCCATTCTACCATTACCATCTATAAACGGATGAATAAACTCCAATTCATAATGAAACACACAACATTTTATTAACGTAATCTCGTCATCATTTTTTAAATAATCGAAAAGGTTTTTCATTAAAAAGGGTACATTCTCAAAAGGAGGTGCAATATGTTCTACTGTGTTGTTTTTAGCAATACCAACACTTTCGTTTCTATAAGTTCCAGGTTTGTTAACCAAACCTTTCATTAAGATGTTATGTGCTTTTAAAAAAGACACTTCGCTGTTTGGTTTGTAATGCTCTAAGCTATCATAAACAGCAATTGCATTTAATACTTCTTCAACATCTTTTTTAGGACCAATCACTTTTTTGTTTTCTAGCAAGGCCTTTATTTTCGCTTCACTTAACGTGTTGCCTTCTATTTTTAGTGAAGAATGAATCGTTTTTATTCTATTCTGTTTTCTTAGAGTAGGAGAAGGTTTGTTTATATAGTTTGCATTAATAGCACCAATTTTCTCTGAAATAGAAGTAATTAATTTCAGAATATCATAAGTGATCTCGTAAGGTGGTTTTTGCATGATAGTATCATTTGATAGTATCAAAGGTAGTGTAATTTCGTATATTTGAGTAAATTTGTATCAAAATGGGAAAAAACACATCAATATCTTTAGGAGATTATTTTGAAGCACTAATTAAAGCGCTTGAAGTTGGCGAGGAAAGTGGGTTTGTCGAAAATTTCAATTAAAAAGAAAATTTAAATAAGTTACATGTTCAAAAAGTAAGGTAAAAACAAACCTAGACAGACTAAGCTTCATTTCTATAATACGCATCCAATACAGCTTCAACCGTATCCACAACTAATTTCGCATTCTCTTTAGTAAAACACAAAGGCGGTTTTGTTTTAATCACACTATCAAAAGGACCATCTGTACTGATAAGAATAAAACGGTCTCGCAATTCATTTTTAATGTATTTTGCTAATGCGGTATTTGGCTCTATGCTGTTTTCCTTCACTATTTCTACACCAATAAATAATCCAGAGCCACGAACATCACCAATACACTTATATTTTTCTTTTAGTTTATTAAAAAGCGCTTGATAATAATCACCAACCACTTTAGCATTTTGCTGTAATTGGCTAGTTTCAATGTCTTGTAAAACCGTTAACGCTATTTTACAAGACACAGGATTACCACCAAAAGAGCTAAAAAACTCCACACCTTTACCAAACGAATCTGCTATTGCTTTAGTAGTTACAACGGCTCCCATGGGATGTCCATTTGCAATAGGTTTTCCTAAGATTACAATATCCGGAATAACATCTTGTGCTTCAAAGCCCCAAAAATGGTCTCCTAAACGTCCAAAACCAGTTTGTACTTCGTCGCTTATACAAACACCACCTTGCTTTCTAATGGCTGGATACAATGCTTTTAAATAGCCTTTTGCTAAAGGCACTTGCCCACCACAACCCACTATAGGTTCTGTAATAAAAGCTGAAATTTTAGAGCTGCTATTCTCAATTTGTACCATCGCATCTTTGGCATAGGCTTTTCCGGCACTACCATCATTAGTTGTGTATTGTCCTCTATAAGTATCTGGAATTATGGTTTTAATAATGTTGTTTTTTTCGCCTTGCCCTTTTTTGTTATTATACTTATAATGGCTAATATCTAAAGCCATTTGCGTATTTCCATGATAGCCATGTTCCATAACCATTATGGTATTTTGCTTGGTATGTGTATTGGCAAGCCGTATTGCTAAATCGCTTGCAGCACTACCAGAATTCACAAAGAATACGGTGTCTAATGCCTCTGGAAATTTTGATAATAAGGCTTCGGCATATTCTGAATAGGCATCACATACATATCTAGTATTCGTATTTAATGTTCCAATGTGTTGCGATGCTATTTTTGTAATTTCAGGATGTGCATGACCAATATGCGGAATGTTATTATAGGCATCCAAAAACGTATTACCATAACCATCGTACATGTATTGAAACGCAGATCCTATCATGTAAATAGGGTTATCGTAACTTAACGATACTATTTCACTCGTAAACTCATGACGTTTTGCTATTAATTGGGTTATCGGTTTAGGCGTTGTAATCTTAAAACCTGCAGCCTTATAAAAATCGTTTTTTGCATGTATTGGATTTATTTTTATCCATAGATGAAGCATTTTTAATGCGTTTTTTTCGCTACTGGAAGCATAACTGTTTTCAGGATTTACTTTTTTGGAATGTGCCGCATTACATAAACTTGTACACAAACGACCAGCGATGAGGTAGTATAAAATATCTAATTCTTTTTCTTCTAGAGGAAGCACCTCATGATAGCCTTTTATTAAATAAATGGCCCATTCTAAAGGGTTATCTTTATCATAACATGCATAAGCTATGGCAATAGCCAATTCGTTAATTAAAGGTGAATGTGCTAAATCGCCAAAGTCTATAAGTCCAGAAACCGTATTGTTTTTAACTAAGGTATTCCATTCGTTAACATCGTTTTGGATTATAGATTTTCGTAATTCAGGAAGTATTGGCGAAACATGCAAATCGAATTGCTGAAAGAAATAAGACACCAAGTGTCTGTCGCTAGCCTCTTCAATAGCATAAATATATTTTTTATTAAGGTTTAGGTATTGTAAATCCCATTCCCATTGTCTTGCTTTTAAAACATAGTTATTCAATTTTAAAAGCTGAAGATCTAACTGTGCTGCAAAAGTCCCTATAGATGTAATTAAACTTGGTGTGTGTGTAATATCGCCTAAAAAATCACCCTCTAAAAAAGAGAGTACGCGACAGATGGTTTTAGTAGTGTTTAGTTCTGCTATTTTAAGAAAACCACCATCTTTAAAAGCGATGGGTTTTGGAAACATGTTCTCGTTTTCTAAGGCATTTAATACAGAAATCTCAGCTTCAATTATAGCGAGCATATCTTCTGAATACGCGTATGTCTTAAAAATGAATTTAGCGCTATCGGTTTTTAGTAGATAATTTATGTTCTCGTAACCGTTGAGTTTTTTAAGCTCTAGGATTTCAAAATTAAACCAAGATTTAATGGTGTTTAGCATGTGGTGGGTTTTTGCTAGTAATAAATTAGTGGAAAATTAGAAATAAGTATCAACCGCAAATTCAAATTGATTAATGAAAATAGACTTCATTGCAGAAATATTATTTTGTTCATAGAAAATGAGCATGGCTTTTTTATAATCAATAGAGTCCACAGTTCTAAATGAAATTGGGCAATAGTTGTTATTAATTAAAATAGCATTACTCACAATTCTCGCTGTACGTTTATTACCATCTTCAAAAGGTTGGATGTAAGATATTAGTAGTAAAGCCAAAAACGCTTTTTCGAAAACAGACTGTTTAGTTTGTATCAATTTGCACATCGCTTCAATAGCCTCAGTAATTTGAAAGGCATTGTCTAAAGGTTTATAGTTTGTACCAGAAATGCCAACACGACTATTTCTAATATGTGTTTCAACACCCAATTCTTTTATTAGTAAACTGTGAATATCTTCTAGTCTTAACTTAGTGAGTGGTTCTAGGTAATCTGGATGCTCAAAAATAAAATCTAGTGCTGTTTTATGGTTTAGAAGCATCGTTGCATCATCCCGGGTTTTTCCTTGTGCAGTTTGTTGCTCTTTTAAAAGCAATTCCGTTTCCAATAAAGTATAAGTATTACCTTCAATCTGAGAGGATTTCCAACTTAAATCAATAGCTAAACGTTCTAATTCTTTTTGGTATCCTGAATAAGATAATTGGCTGCTTTTTTTGAGATACGTATTTTGTAATGCGTGTAGTTTTTTAATTTCGTTTGTTGTAAAAAGTGGTAACGTTTTAAGATCTTGAGAAATGAGCTTGAAATTAAATTGGTTATTAATGTCTCTATCATCAATTTCAGTTTCAAAATACGAATCTGGATTGATAGTATTTAAAAGATTAACATTGCTTTCTGTTTTATATTTAGTGCCTTTTCCTTGGCCTTCAATTGTAATTAATCCTTTATTAATAAGTACAGTCAAGCTTCTTTTTGTAGTAGCATACCCAATTGTAAGTTGCAAACCATCATGTATCTCTTTAGACGATTGCATTGGGTTTTTTCTTATATACTCCAATAATTTTGATTCTCTACTGCTTAACATAACCAATTGATTGTAATTTGTAGCTCATTAGTATTGTAAATGTAGCTCAAAAAGGTGTAAAATGAGCTACAATTTTATAAAAAATGAGCTACAAGTAGTTTTTATAGCTTATTTTTTGATAAAGAAAGTATTTTAGTTAGAAATCGATTTAGGTTTATCTAAGGCCTTTAATACAGAAATCTCTGCTTCAATTATAGCGAGCATAGCTTCTGAATACGTATACTTCTTAAAAATGAATTTAGCACTATCGGTTTTTAGTAGATAATTTATGTTCTCGTAACCGTTGAGCTTTTTAAGTGCGACGATTTCAAAATTAAACCAAGAGTTGATGGTGTTTAGCATGTGGTGGGTTTTGCTGATGCTAATTTAGGGAAATAATTGATGTTGTACGATAATAGGGTTAGATGAAAAATAGTTTGATTTAGTAGGCTAATTTTTATTTATCTAAAACCTTTACAAACTCTCCAATTGTTCGAATTTCAGATTGACTATTTTCTTCAATAATTATCTCTTTGAAACTTTTGTATATGAATTTGGTTTTAGAATTATAGATTCATGAATAATTTTAAGCTAAATTTTTATTCCGAATTTTTTTAGTTTTTTAATAGATTCAAAACTTTTTATTAACGCTCCTTCTTTTACAGAATTTTTTTTCAAAATTTTAGAACTTACATACTTAATATTAGAGAGCTCTTTATATTCAAATGATTTGGTTTGTTCACCTAGTGCTATGATTTTTTTCCAATCATCAGTTGAAAGTAGCTTTAATCTATCGTAAATGGGTTTTATTTCAATTACTTCCTTTTCTTTTAAATTTGATAATTTTTTTATTGCATCTAGTTTTTCAGGATTATTAGTAATAAATAGTAATCCCTTTTTTCCAACATGAAAATCTTTTGAATTTAAATTTCTATTTTCTTTAATTCTTTTAACTAAGTCAAAAAGTTCATAATAATCTAAACCTTCTATAGGAGTATCATTTATGTAGTGTTTTAGACCATCCCAGAATTTAATACCCATTTTTTTTATTTCACTTATTGTAAATAAAATGTTTTCAGTATCATTTTCAACAACTTCTTTTTCCTTTGTTCTTGTAATAGCTTCTTCTTCAGATATTAGATAATTATTAAGAACATTAAAGTCAAGATTATAATTATCTTCTTGTAATTTTTTCCAAGACAATTCTTTTTTAGCGTATTCCGAAATAAGCGTATTTACAGCATTTCTTGTTAAATGATTATATACAAAAACCAATAATTCTTTAAATAGATTAATAACAGAGTCATCAAGTTTTTGTTCAGAGTAGATTTTCCATAGGTCTGTTCTGTTTTTTGTTAGATAGTGATAGTACGCTACTGTATAAGCAACAGAATAAGATTTTAAGTTAGTGTCACCAATAGCATCAACATTCTTTCTTCCAAAAAGTTTATCTACGGTTTTAAAAATAATTGCATTAGCAATAAGTTTTTTATAAAAATTTTCACCGGGCATTTTATTTTTTTTAACTAACTCGTTTGTGTTTTTAATAAAATCAAGAAAGTTTTTTTGAGATCCTCTTGAGACCATGAATGGTTTTAATTCCCAGAGATTTATGTACTTAGCAATTTCAGATTTTACAAACTTTAATTTTGTAGGATTCTGCTCTTTAAACCTCTTTTGAAGAGAGGGCGTTAGTTTGTTTACAGCTTCCCTATATTGTCCTTTAACTCTTTCAAAATACCATAAAACTGATTGGTTTCGGTTTTCTGGATTGGTAACATATTTTTTTCTAGATAAACTTTCAATCTGGACGAAGTAAGGGTTGTTTGATGATAAATCTAATTCTGTAACTTTATTTTGACTGTTGGCATATCTCGCAATATTAGGGACTTCAATGTTTTTCAAATCGATATCCTTTATAACTGTCAATTTCATTTGAACAGATATATTTTTCAAATCTGCATCTTTATATTTTTTTTGAGTGTGGTATAATGATGCTGTTGTTTGTCCTCCATTAACAATTTGAAAATCACTTAACCTTGTAACATATAGTTGGTTATTTACTATTGTAGTTTCAACTTCATTTGCTGTTGCGGTAATACCATTGTTATATGGTAAAAACATCTGTGGTTTTTCTCTTATTGTATCCCGAATTCCTTTATTAAATTTACCTGCTTGTCCCAGAAAAGCTCTAACATTACTTTCTAATAATTCATTAGAAAATTCTTTATAAAGATTTGCTAATACATAACCTGGTATTATTGCCAAATAACAATCATATAATTCATCAATATTAGGGACTTTTAAACACTGAATACCTTCTTGGTTGTTGTCTAAAAAATCAGAAAAATTAATCTCAATAGGCTCTCTATTACTATTTGTCTCATTTATTTTAAAAAAACGATTTATATCCCATACATGAAGATTAATGCTAAGGTTTTCAGCAATTCCTTTTAATTTTACTTTTTCTACTTTCTGATTTGAGTTACCATTCAACAATAAATAAATATTAATTCTGTCAAATAAAAGATTTTGCTTTCCAATAATTTTTAATAATTCTACTAGTTCATCATTAGAAGCATCTATATAATCTATTTGTCTTTTAAGGGCTCCATTCAAAAATCGTTTTATCTGATTTATAGTTTTAGTAAATTCGGGTGTGGGTATGTTGTAATCATAAGTGTCATGATTATAATAAGTAACAAATAGCTCTAATGTCTCAAAATAATTTTTATTACTATCATCTTTATAAGCGTCTTTTAAGCAATATCCATTAATTTTCCAGTCTATTCCGCCTTTTGAATTAGGATGCACAAAAGGAAGAACTCTAGCTCCTTCTGTTTTTTCTATTGCTTCTAATACTTCTATACAATATTCAGTGAATTTATCTTCAAAACTATAACCTTCACCATCAGAATACACTAAGGCTGCAACTTCAGATTTTACTTCTTCTATATAATTCGATAATGCTCTATTCATTTTTTAACTCATTTATTATTGTGTCATAGTCGGCTCTAAAATCTTCAATAGCAGAATTTTCTATATAGTATGAAGTATTATATATCCCGTTAGGAAGATTACTATTTGTTAGTTTTGGAAAAGATTCATTAACCTCATAAATAGACCTAGTTTTAATGCCATATTCAACATTGTAGTTTTCTGCGTCATCTTCAAAAAAGCCAGCAGATTCTAACCTCTCATTAAAGAATTTTAAAGTTGTAGAATTACTGTTGATTTTTTTGCGTATTGAATTAACAACTGAATTAAGCGAAATACCTTTTTCTTTAAGGTTTTCACAAGCAAAGCAATACAAAAACAAATTATCGATATTGAGTGTATCCAATTGTCTTTCACTTGTAATTTTTATTCTAGGTAATTTTGAAGATGTAAATTTTATTTCAAAACAAGTAGAGCCAAAAGTAAAGTCTTTATCCTCAAAATCTGGACCTGTCCAGCCGTTTAAAACATAATCTGGATTAAATTTATTATCTATAAGTTCATCAATAAATATAAGTTCACCTAGTAAGCCTTTTTGCTGTTCAATTGATAAACCTTGAGTATTTAATTTGTCGAATAGTTTTTTCCATTTTTGAATAACATTAGAGGTTTTTGTAATTGCTTCATTCTCTGTTGTAGAATCAATTATTTCTTCAATAATGTTTTCAATAAACAAACTAAATATACCTTTTAGTTCATTGTCAATCAAATAGATATTCAATTCTTTGCTTTCTTTTAAATCAAACACTTCTATTTGAACACCCTTAAATTTAAAATTTTTAAATTCAGGAATAATAGCGTGACTTGAAAGTGACATTATGTATAAATGATTGCCTGTAATATGATTAGTTGCAGCATAACAATCAAATTGTGGTACTACATCAATTTTTGTTTTTATAATTAATTCATCTTTAGAGGGTTTTTGAAGTGCCCAGATGGATTTTAAATCTAACATAATTTAATAGTTTTCTGGGTTGTCATCATCTTGCATAACCTCTTCATCAAAATCATCAAATACAGTAGCTGTATAAGATGTTTTTTGTTCATTCTCAATTTTAGGGAAATGAATACTATAACCGATAATAGGTATGTCGTTTTTTAAATTTTTCGTGCCTCTTTCGTCTAAAGCATAGATTAATAACAACCCCTTTTTTTCGATAGCTCTGCGAGCTTTAATGTCTTTATTGGTTTTATGTCCTTTCTTTTCTAAATCTACCTGCCTATCAATTAAATCATCAATTTGATTTTTTGTGATTTTATAAAGTTGATTTTTCTCTGTTTGATTTCTAACACTGCAAGTCATTTGAGTTGATTTACCCTTGATTTCAACTTCATAATTCATAGCATCAACTCTGTTTTTATTCACTTTCTGTTCAGGGTCATCATATATCCATACTTTTTTATCGGTATTTGACACTAAACATATATTCCATTCTTTAATACTGCTTATTGATTTTTGAGCATTAATATATTCTGTTATTACTTGACTATTTATTGCAGGTATGTTTATTTTAAAGTCTCTAATAAAGTGAGTTAAATATTCAGTATCGACATTGTTATATGATAAATATCTTAATTTATCTCTTTTAAGTGTTTTGATCGGATTATCTAGTCTTTTAATTAAGTTTTGTAATAAAGTGAAGTTGTTTTTAATTGAATCAAAGTCCTTATTTAACAAATAAGTTTGAAGATTTGTACCTGAAAAAGATATTTGAATATTTGTAGACCAATGAAGTTTTGATACACTAGTAACAGCTAATAGTCCATGATGATTTCTTACTTTTAGCTTAAAATCAGTAGGCTTTAAATTCTGAGAACTCATAATGTCAAAATCATTTCTCATTTCCTCTGTTGCCATTGTTATATGATTAAACCAATTGAATATTCTTTCATTTGTATACAACCTGCATAAATCTACATAACCAGGTCTATAACCAAACCATCTTCCCATTTGCATAAGAGAGTCGTACATTTTTGTTGTTCTTAAATAATAACTCACAGAAAGACCTTCAAGTGTTATTCCTCTTGATAGTTTACCTCCACCAATAGCTATTACTGATAATCCATTCTCGTATCTATCATAATCAATATTCGAAATATTATGGTAATCTAATTTAGATAATGATGTTGTACCATGAACTGCTCTTATATCAAATTTTTTAATTGCTGGTCTAATTTCCTTTTTTACATCTTCCCATTCGTGTATTATAATTCTATTGTCTTTATAATCTAAACGATCTAGTACATTATTAGTCGTTGGTACAAAATCAGATTGGAATAAATGTTTTAAGCTACTTATAAACTCACTGTCGTTTGCTTCAACTTTATTTATAAATTCTTTTATTAATTCATTTACAAGCAAGGCAACTTTGTCAATCCATTTTACATATAAAGCAACATGTATTAGCATGGAATTATGTTTTTTTTCATGACCGCGTAATCTTCTAATAGCACAAGTTAATATATAAGACTTAATTGCTGTCTGTAGGCTATTAGGTAGATATTCTGGTAAATCATCTTTATTGTGCTGATTAATTTTTTCAAAAAGTGGTGGATTATATTCTTCACTATAAATAGGTCTAAAAATATCTAATGGCTCATTACTTTCTCCTGTAATAGGGTCTTCAAGACCAAATAGTTTTGATGCACCAATGTAATTTTTTGCAGCCTTAATATTTAAGATGAAATGCTGAGGAAATAAGTCGTTACCTATATAATATTCTTTACCTTTTACATAAGTAGTAAGTTCATCATTATACTCTTGAGATATAAATAGATTTGCATAAGGTGTGGCTGTATATCCTATGAAAGTATTTTGGTTAAATAGATTAAGTAAAACTCGTATTAATTTATTAATTGTTTTAACCTCGTTAATGTCTTTTGTTGTGTTTACAGAGGCGTAATCTGATTCATCATCAATAATAAGAGCAGGTACATTCATTAATTTTTTTCGGCCTTCAACTGTCTTTATGTTTTCATTATGAGCTAGCCAATCAATCAAATTTTCAAGAATAGTCTTGTTCTTTTTTATAACGAAAACAACAGGGTTCTTACCTATAGGTATATTAGAGTTGTGTAATTGTTTAGTACTAAAATCGCCTTCATCACCTTTAAGATAATAAGATGAAGTTAATGGATATATGTCTTTTTCAACTTTGTATTTACCAACCCCTTTTATTCTGTTTTCTCTTTTGTTTCTTAAGTAAGCAGAGCTATCTCTACCAATATAGCCCGCGTCTATTCTTTCTTGGGTTTGTCTCCTTAAAGAACTAATAGTTCCAGCAATAACAATTATTAATTTATAGCCTGCATCTGTGGCTTTATTTATTAAACCAACATAATTTGATGTTTTCCCAGACTGAACATGTCCAACCACCATTCCTCTTCTATCCCAAGAACCTTCCTGTTTAGGGTTTACACATTTATCAAGAATTTTGTCTGTAAAATCATCTAAAGAAGCAGTTGGAAAAGACGGATCATTCTTTTCTAAATAAAGTTTATATCTTTTCCATAATTCAAAATCAATATTAGCTTTTTCATTATTTAACCAAGGTTCAATATCATCTGTCATAGAAGTAATTGAGCCTTGTCCTATGCTTAAATCCGACATTAAAACTTCAAATAAATCTTCTTTATTTATGTTTTGACCAGGCACAATATTCATAATCAGTAATCTATCTATAACAGATTGAATTACCTCTTCAGTGATTTCTCCTTTTTCCTTTTCGTGTTCTATTAATGTATGTGCAAACAGTCTTGCTGTTTCGTCGATTTTACTCATTTCAAATAGTCGTTTATTAATGGAAAAAGATTAAAAGGCACAGAGTTCATTATTTGTTGTCTAGCTAAAGACTCTGGGATACCATTAGAAATATTTATTTTATATAAATCAATAGCTAATTTAATTAATTCATCACTTGGTGTTTCAGAAATTTTCTCTAATTCATGATGTGATGGGTCTTCATTTTGATTGTATAAGATTAGCTCTAGTGGAATATTGTTTTCTATTAATTTTAGAGTTTTAGAGACTATTTTTTTTGCCCCTTCTAATTCAAGTGCTTGTTTAATTATTGGGTGTTTTCTATTAATCTTATATTTTTTAATTCCTTCTCTATTGGTTTCATCGTTCCAAAGCATTTCAATACTAGTACTTTTTTGATTATCTGAAATAGATTTTTGGCCTCTCCAATTATAAACTTTAGCAGATTTTTTTATAGCAGCTTTAGCAATTCTTGCTAGTTCTCTTCTTACTTCTATTGGTGGTGTTGCTGTTGACTTTTTTATATCTAAATTCCAGGCAAAATCACCTGTGTTTGGAAAATTAACAGCTATTCTTGCTAATTTTGAATAGTCTCTTTTTTTCTCTAAACCAAGCCAATCTCCAGAAACTAATAATCTGTCTCCTCTATATATATAAAATCCTTGTTGGTTAAACCAGCCTAGAGGTCCTCCAGATTTCTCATATTCTTCAGGGCTAATTCTAGACATGTGTGGTAGTATGTAATATGTTACATCAACATTACCTCCTATTTTAGCAGGTAAACCCATTTCGGGCTTTGTAGTTAAGTTGTATAGAAATGGATTCCATGGCTCTATAGGGTAAGTATTTGATGTGAGTTGAATTTTATTATTCTCTAAAAATCTATGAAAAACTAGGCTTAGATGTTCTTTTACTGTAGACATTTCTTGGTAAAAAGCATTTTTTACTGTTTCATTATCCTTTTGAGCATTGCCGACTATTCTATCAAGATTTTCCCAG
The DNA here is from genome assembly GCF_000797445.1 of Lacinutrix jangbogonensis. Classification (GTDB taxonomy): domain Bacteria; phylum Bacteroidota; class Bacteroidia; order Flavobacteriales; family Flavobacteriaceae; genus Lacinutrix; species Lacinutrix jangbogonensis. Next base: position 81,273 of record NZ_JSWF01000031.1, read on the forward strand.
AGAACAATAGTTCCAGACTCATATTTATCTATTAATTTAAGAAACTTCGAATCTGATATGTAGTCTAATAATACCCATTCCTCAACTTCATTTATAAAATCGATATCCCAGCATCTTTTTATAGTTTTATAACCTAATTTTTTTGTTATAACTGTTAGCCTTTTACACTGAGAAAACGAAGCGGTTTTTAATCCCATTCCGAATCTTCCTAAATCATTTTCATTTCTAATTTCGTCTGGATCCTTACTTCCTGGTGTCATCGCTTGAATTAACTCTTCCAGATTCATGCCATTGCCATTATCAATAATTGAGATATAAGATTCTTTACCTATCCAAGTATAGTCAATATCAATTTTTGTAGCATTTGCAGAAATACTATTATCTATTATATCAGCTATAGCTGTAGATAAATTATAACCAAAACTTCTATACGAGTTAATTGTAGATTTTGGGTTAGGTTGTGCGTTCTCTGCTTTATATTGATGCATACTATAAAATTTCTTTAATTTTATTAGCAATACCTTCTGCCATTAAAGGAGGTACAGCATTACCAATTTGTTTAAAAGCAGCAGTTCTGCTTCCTTCAAAGAAAAAATCATCTGGAAATGATTGAATCCTTGCAGCTTCTCTTAAGGAAATTGACCTATTTTGTTTTATGTCTGGATGTATGTAATAGTGACCATCCATTGCAATATGAGCAACTACTGTATTGGAAATACCATCTGGATTGACTACTCGAAATCTATTTGTGAAAGAGGTTGTGTTCTTATGTTTAATTAGTCTTTCGGGTAAATCCGCGTAATTTAATTTTTTTCTTTTTTAAGAAGTAAATTAACCGCTATCCTATATATTTCTAAATCTGTTTCATTATGAGGTCTTGCTAGATGTTGTGTTGTGAAATCTATACAATTCCTTATACCAGTTTCCTTTAAATAAGCTGTAATTGGTTTAGCATATTTAATTACACCAAGATTACCTTGACCATGTTTGAGCTTTGGTAGGTCAGAGAATATACTTTCTCCTAGCTTATATTTAGTTATATTATCTTCAAAATTAGGATATTTATGGTTTAGTCCTTTTTTCCAGCCAATCATGATTACTCTTTTTCTGTCTTGTAAAACATTAAAGTGTTTAGAATTAAGGTGTTTTTTCGGTGGGATTTCTATTTCGTAGCCTGCATCATTTATTGCTTTATAAATTTCTTTTAAGAAAGTTCCATTACTAGCAGATAGAATTCCTGGAACATTTTCAAAAACAAACATTTTAGGATTATACTTCTTAAGGAATTCAACGTAGTGTTTATAAAGATGATTTCTTGGGTCGTCTTTCATTCCTTTGGGATCTCTTGCTCTTCCTGCTATTGAATAGGCTTGACAAGGAGGTCCACCAATGATTAAATCTATATTATTATTATTATCAAGAGAAGAATCTATTTGTTGAAATATATCATCTAGAGTTTCATTTGAAATTTCTGTATTAATTACAGATTCAATAATTTTACTTGGTACAGATTCCCAATACTGTTCTCGGGTAATCTTCTTTTTAAGATAATTATGATAAATATCTATTTTATTGTTTTCTTTTAAATAATGATATGCAGTTCTTGTTTTTAAAGTATCACAAGCATCTTTGTTCATTTCAACATGAGCAATTGGACTAAAGCCAGCTCTCATAAAGCCTTCTGATAATCCTCCTGCACCTGAAAATAAGTCTATAAATTTCAACTTTTTATCTTTCATTTTTCATTTTTATTCTAAAGTCATTACATTTTATTAAGAAAGAAAGCAATTGTTTTCAAATATAAACGATAATTACTATTGTGTTTTACGGTATTCCGTAATCAGCCTTTTTATTTTATAAATTCCCTAATACGCCTCCAACCAATTCAAACCAACATCCATTTCCACATCCAACGGAACCTCCATTACAAAAGCACTTTCCATTTCAGTTTTAATCAAGGTTTTCATTTCCTCAAGTCCTGGTTTATAAACATCAAAAACCAATTCATCATGTACTTGTAGTAGCATTTTAGTTTTATAATTACCAGCTTCTAGTTTGTTGTAAATATTAATCATGGCAATTAACCTTTATTCATTTAGCTTCTTTCTTTCAATACGTTCCTTTGCTTTCAATAATGCTTGGTGTAATTTCTTTTCTAGTTGTTCTTTTGGTAAAACCTCAGTCCAATATTCGGCAACCATAATACCATCTTTATGCATTTCTAGAAGTTCTATTTGTTCTTTACTGGCTTCTGTGCATAGTATAATTCCTATTGGAGCATGCTCTCCTTCTTGCATTTCGTGTTTTTCTAGCCATTTTAAATACAATTCCATTTGTCCTTTGTATTTGGCTTTAAATTTGTCAATTTTAAGTTCAATTGCAACTAGTCTTTTTAGTTTTCTGTGATAAAATAATAAGTCTAAATAATAGTCGTCTCCATCTATTATCATTCTTTTTTGTCTTTCTACAAAAGTAAATCCGTTACCTAATTCTAATAGGAATAATTCAAGTTCTTTAAGAATAGCACTTTCTAAATCGTTTTCTAAATAACCGTCTTTTAAATCTAAAAAGTCCAGTAAATAAGGGTCTTTAAAGACTCCTTTTTCAAGGTGTTTACTTTCATTAATCTGAATATCTGCATGTTCGGTTCTTTCGTAAACTTTTTTTGAAATTTGATTTCGTAAATCTCTAACGCTAGTTAAGTTATTAAACACGTTTTTAGAATAGAAATAGCGTTCTTTCTCTGTTTTTAGAGGAATTAGAACTAAAAAATGAGACCATGACAAATGTCGTGACAGTGTAACGACAGTCTCAAAATCTGAGAATTTTTCAGAAAATTGAATCATTCGTCGAAGATTTTTATCTTTAAAACTACTCCCAAAATTAATTGTCAATGCTCGTGACAGTGAAACGACAATTTCTTGTCCATATTTTGCTCTATTATTTTCTAAAATTTCAGATTGAATGCGTTTCCCTATTTGCCAAAACATTATGGTCAAAGCACTATTAGCTTGAATAGCGACTTGAGTTTTTGTTTTTTCAACGATAGAAACTAAATCCTTAAGTATATTTTGATATTCTGTTTTTTCTATAGGCATTATTCTAATATTCTAAAACCAAAGATAACGCAAAATTTGAGGCGGTTATCCAAAGGCGGTTTTACAATTGAGTCTTTTCCTAATGCGCCTCCAACCAATTCAAACCAACATCCATTTCAACATCCAAAGGAACCTCCATCACAAAAGCACTTTCCATTTCCGTTTTAATCAAGGTTTTCATTTCCTCTAGTTCAGGTTTATACACATCAAAAACCAATTCATCATGAACTTGCAGTAACATTTTGGTTTTATAATTACCAGCTTCTAGTTTGTTATAAATATTAATCATGGCAATTTTAATAATATCTGCAGCAGAACCTTGTATTGGTGCATTTACAGCATTACGTTCTGCTGCACCACGAACAATTGCGTTAGCGCTATTAATATCTTTTAGGTAACGCCTTCGGTCTAAAACGGTTTTTACATACCCATTATCACGAGCAAAATCTACCTGTTCGCTCATGTATTTTTTAAGTTTTGGGTAGGTTTCGTAATAGGTGTCAATCAATTCTTTGGCTTCACCACGCGATAAATCGGTTTGGTTACTTAAACCAAAAGCAGACACACCATACACAATCCCAAAGTTTACGGTTTTGGCATTACTACGTTGGTCTCTGGTTACTTCGGCTAAAGGCACATTAAATACTTTAGACGCTGTAGAGGCATGAATATCTTCGCCATTTTTAAAGGCTTCAATCATGGTTTCTTCTTTACTTAAAGCAGCAATAATACGCAGTTCTATTTGGCTATAATCGGCAGCCAGTAAAGTGTACTCGTCATTTCGTGGTATAAACGCTTTACGCACTTGACGACCACGTTCTGTACGAATTGGGATATTCTGTAAATTCGGATTATTACTACTTAAACGTCCTGTAGCAGCAACGGTTTGCATGTAATCTGTGTGCACACGACCTGTAGATGCTTCCACTTGCAATGGTAAGGCATCAACATAGGTGCTTTTTAGTTTTGCTAAACCACGATATTCTAAGATGTCTCTAATTATTTCATGCTCTTTTGCTAAAGCAGATAAGATATCTTCTCCAGTTTTATATTGACCTGTTTTTGTCTTTTTAGGCTTGTCTACAAGCTTCAGTTTTTCGAATAGGATAATGCCTAATTGTTTTGGTGACGCGATATTAAATTCTTCGCCTGCAACGTCGTAAATTTTAGCAACCAAGGTGTCGATGTCTTTGTTTAAATCTTCAGCTAAGCCATTTAAAAAAGGTACATCTAGATTAATACCTTCTAATTCCATGGCAGCAAGTACACGAAGTAAAGGCACTTCAATAGTATTGAATAGTTTTTTGGTATTGGCTTCGCCTAACTCTTTTTCAAAATGGGCTGCCAGTTGTAATGTAATATCTGAATCTTCAACCGCATATTCCGTTTGTTTTTCTAACGGCACATCTCGCATGGATAATTGATTCTTTCCTTTTTTACCAATCAATTCTACAATAGAAACAGGTGTATAGTTTAAGTACGTTTCTGCCAATATATCCATATTATGGCGCATATCAGGATTAATTAAATAGTGTGCTAACATGGTGTCGAACAAGTGTCCTTTAACCTGCACGTTGTATTTTGCCAATACTTTAATATCGTATTTTAAATTCTGTCCAATTTTCTGAATCGATTCGTTTTCAAAAAATGGTCTTAGTTCTTCAATAATTGCTTGTGCTTCTTCTTTATCTTCAGGAAATGGCAAGTAGAAACCTTTGCTTACTTCCCATGAAAAAGCAATACCAACCAACTCTGCCGTTAACGGATTTAATCCTGTGGTTTCCGTATCGAAACACACAGACGTTTGGTTCATTATATTTTTAATGAATAGTTTGGTTGCCATTCCTGGTGCTATACTTTGGTAGAAGTGCGAATAGGTTGCAATGGTTTTTCTTGTCAATGGATCTTCGGTTGTCGCTTCCGCGGAAGTACTCTCGCCTCCAAACAAATTAAATTGTCCCGCACCTGCACTTTCAGCTTCCTTTGGTGTTACTTTTATTTCTGCTTTTTCTGAAGTAGTCTCTTTTGGTGTCGCTGTTGCTTCCGCGCCAGAAGCAAAGGTTTTATTAAAATTATCTATCAGTCTTCTAAACTCTAATTCTTGAAAAATTTCAGTTACTTTAGGAACATCTGGTGTAGACATTTCGTAATCTTTAGCATCAAAAGTCACCGGAACATCTAGCATTATGGTTGCTAGTTTTTTAGATAATAATCCCAGTGCGCCATTGGCTTCAATTTTTTCTTTCATTTTACCTTTGAGCTCGTGTGTATTGGCTAAAAGATTTTCCATAGACCCATAAGCTGCTAAAAACTTCTTCGCCGTTTTTTCTCCAACTCCTGGTAATCCAGGAATATTATCACTGGCGTCTCCCATCATACCTAAAAAGTCAATGACTTGTAAAGGGTCTGTAACTTCAAATTTCTTTTGTACTTCTGGAATGCCCCAAGTTTCATATCCACCGCCAAACATGGGTCTGTACATAAATATGTTTTCGCTTACTAATTGCGCAAAATCTTTATCTGGAGTCACCATAAAGGTTTGGAAACCTTCTTTTTCGGCTTGTTTGGCAAGAGTTCCAATAACATCATCGGCTTCAAAACCTGCTTTTACCACAATAGGAATATGCATGGCTTTTAAAATGTCCATGATATACGGAATCGCCGTTTTAATACCTTCTGGAGTTTCATCTCTATTGGCTTTATATTCGGCAAACATTTCGACGCGGTCTGTACTTCCGCCTTTATCAAAACAAACCGCTAAATAATCTGGTCGTTCGCGTTTAATAACATCTAATAACGAGTTCATAAAACCCATAATTGCTGAGGTATCTTCGCCTTTAGAGTTAATTCTTGGGTTTTTTATAAAGGCATAGTAGCCACGAAAAATTAATGCGAAAGCATCTATTAAAAAGACGCGTTTATTGTTATCTGACATTGGTATATATTATAATGTGAAAACTGTCACTCTGAGCGCAGTCAAAAAGTCTTAATTCGAAAAAGAGAATAAAAAACCTGTTTATAGCTGCAATTTGCAAATTACAATTTCTTAAAAAATAAAAGAACCTGATTTTTAAGAAAGTTATTAAAAAATCTCAACGTATTTTTGTAGCCTTAAAATTTACAATAAATGAACACATTTTCAATAGCCATACATGGTGGAGCAGGGACTTTAGTAAAAGGTATGATGACTCCAGAATTAGAAACAAGATATAAAGCCGCTTTACAATTAGCTTTAGACTCAGGGTATCACATTTTAGAATCTGGAGGAACTGCCACAGAAGCTGTTGAAAAAGCAGTGGTTGTTTTAGAAGATTCACCATTGTTTAACGCTGGAAAAGGCAGCGTTTTTACTGCGACCGAAAGTCATGAAATGGATGCAAGTATAATGGACGGTAAAACATTAAATGCAGGAGCTGTAAGTTTAATTACTGGCATTAAAAACCCGGTAAGCCTAGCACGTGATGTGATGGAAAAAAGCGAACATGTTTTTCTTGCTGGTGACGGTGCAATGCAGTTTGCTAAAGAACTAGATTATAATTTGGAAGGTTCATCGTATTTTTACGATGAACTAAGACATAATCAGTGGTTAGAAATTAAAGACACCGATAGTTTTCAGTTAGATCATGCTAAAAAGAAGGATTCTAAATTTGGAACTGTAGGCGCTGTTGCTTGCGATAAAGAAGGAAACATTGCTGCTGCAACGTCTACTGGTGGTATGACCAATAAAAAATGGGGCCGCGTAGGTGATAGTCCAATGATTGGAGCCGGAAATTATGCTAATAATAAAACTTGTGCTATCTCATGTACAGGAAGTGGTGAGTTTTTTATTCGTGGTGTTGTTGCTTACGATGTGGCATGCCTAATAGAACATAAAGGACTAAGTTTAGAAGCTGCCGCAAGCGAAGTAATACACAAACGTATTCTCGAAATAAAAGGGGATGGTGGTCTAATTGCTATCGATACGAAAGGAAATATTGCGATGCCTTTTAATACAGAAGGAATGTATCGTGCTAGTAAATCTTCTACTGGAACTGAAGAGGTTTCCATTTATAAGTAAGAATTTCTCGATACCATTTTCTCGTACTTCACAAACCACTCGAAGTGACAAGCGGAGTCTTTAATCATAACTAGTTGTCAGTTCGAGTGATTTCGATTTTTCATCGAAATTGTATCGAGAACCAATCAATCCTTAAACTTCTTTTTCGAAAGATTAGGCAAGTTCTCGAACGCATTATTTATTAATGCTTCTTTCTTTGCTCTTGACCATTTTTTAATCTGTTTTTCTGATTCAATAGCCTGATTTGGATTTGTGAATTCAGCATGAAAAACTAACTTGATTGGTCTTCTATTATGCGTGTAGCTATCTGGATATTTACCTGTTTGATGTTCTATAACTCTTGCTTGAAGTTTTGAGGTGAAACCTGTGTAATAACTTTTATCTGAACACTCTAATATGTAAACGTAGTATGTTTTCATATTTAAAGGTAGTTAAAAATGATGTGCTTCTCGATACAATTTTCTCGTGCCTCACAAACCACTCGAAGTGACAAGCTGAGTTGTTAATTGAACCTTGTTGTCACTTCGAGTGGTTTCGATTTTTCATCGAAATTGTATCGAGAACTTATTTATGCTTCTCGATACAATTTTCTCGTGCCTCACAAACCACTCGAAGTGACAAGCTGAGTCTTTAACGATAACTAGTTGTCAGTTCGAGTGAAATTGCTTTTTCAGCAATTTAGTATCGAGAACTTATTTATGCTTCTCGATACAATTTTCTCGTACCTCAAAAACCACTCGAAGTGACAAGCTAAGTTTTTAATGATAACTTATTGTCAGTTCGCCTGCAATTGCTTTTTCAGCAATTTAGTATCGAGAACTTATTTATGCTTCTCGATACCATTTTCTCGTGCCTCAAAAACCACTCGAAGTGACAAGCTAAGTGGTTTATGATATCTTATTGTCATTTCGAGTGGTTTCGATTTTTCATCGAAATTGTATCGAGAACTTATGTGATGCTTCTCCATACCATTTGCTCATGCTTCACAAACCACTCGAAGTGACAAGCTAAGTGGTTTATGATATCTTATTGTCATTTCGAGTGGTTTCGATTTTTCATCGAAATTGTATCGAGAACTTATGTGATGCTTCTCCATACCATTTGCTCATGCTTCACAAACCACTCGAAGTGACAAGCTGAGTTGTTAATTGAACCTTGTTGTCACTTCGAGTGGTTTCGATTTTTCATCGAAATTGTATCGAGAACCAATCAATCCTTAAACTTCTTTTTCGAAAGATTAGGCAAGTTCTCGAACGCATTATTTATTAATGCTTCTTTCTTTGCTCTTGACCATTTTTTAATCTGTTTTTCTGATTCAATAGCCTGATTTAGATTTGTGAACTCAGCATGAAAAACTAACTTGATTGGTCTTCTATTATGCGTGTAGCTATCTGGATATTTACCTGTTTGATGTTCTATAACTCTTGCTTGAAGTTTTGAGGTGAAACCTGTGTAATAACTTTTATCTGAACACTCTAATATGTAAACGTAGTATGTTTTCATATTTAAAGGTAGTTAAAAATGATGTGCTTCTCGATATAATTTTCTCGTACCTCAAAAACCACTCGAAGTGACAAGCTGAGTTGTTAATTGAACCTTGTTGTCACTTCGAGTGGTTTCGATTTTTCATCGAAATTGTATCGAGAACCGTTTAAAAAGCATCAATGTATTGTAGTTTTCCGCGTTAGCGATTGCAGCGACATCCTTTTGCTTTTTTGCAAAAGATATAGCGGAAAGCGCGACCTTTAGGTAACGCCCAAAAAAAGGGAGTAAGAAATTTAAATTATGAGATTCCTTTTTTCAAAGAAATGTGTTAAATAAAAGACGCTTCAATAGGTAAAACTTTAACCTTTTTCTTATCGATATGGAAAAGATCACCATTTGATAAAATATGCGTGCGCATGTTGGTTAAAGACATTGGTGTGCCTTCTGACAGTTCTTTATGTTTATTATGTTTTATGCGTCTGCCATCGAAAATAATAACCATTCCAGAGCCAATAACGCGGCATTTACTATTTTTAATAATCATACCAGTGTCTTCTGCTAAACCAATACCAATAAGTTTTGGGAATTGTGCTACAGCTTCAGAAATACGTCCAAAACGGCCACGTCTAATAAAGTGTGTATCGATAATTAGTCCAGGCACCAAACTCAGGCCTTTATACATAGTTACAGCACCTTTTATAAAAGACTCTGTTGCACTTCCACCAGCAATCATTTCGTTAGACATCATCATTGCTCCCGCACTTGTACCAGCGACAACAAAACCTTTTTCGGTTTTATAACGGTGTTTTATAATGTCGTGAATTTGTGTACCACCAATTTTATTAGTGATTTTAGATTGGTCACCACCAGAAAACATTAAACAATTGGCATTTTTGATTATTGCAATTGATTCTGGTTTTTCAGAATCTTCCTTACTTCTTATGTCTAAAACAGTAACATTTGTACACCCTAAAGTAGAAAAAGCTTCTAAATAATTTTCACCTACTTCTACAGGAATACTTGATGCTGTTGGGATAACAACAATATTTGCAGCTGTTCCTCCGGCTTCTCTTACTACATGAAATAGAATACCATCGTCTATAAACTCTAGAGTGTATTGCTCGTTTTCTTCTATTCCTTTATCTTCATTTCCACCAATAGGAATTAGTGTTCCTTTATTCTTCAACATAAGTCTGGGATTGCAATATTTTGTATGCCACAAAAATAAACTAAATTTTTAAGAGAAAAATTTATATATTTATAATCTTTCAACGAGTGCTTTTTTCATTTTTGTTTTAAATCGAAAATGAGATACAATGTATTTAGATGAATTTCTTTTGAAAAATTTAGCCCTGTTAGGTTTAAGAAAGAAATTAGGGGTGAATTTTTCCCTAGTATAGGAAACAAAAAAAGTAAAGACGATATCACGAACTAACGAAACCAATTATTATGAAAATACGCGAAATAAATGCCATGAGAGGACCAAACTACTGGTCTATAAGAAGACATAAACTTATTGTTATGGTTTTGGACCTAGAAGATATGGAAGAAAAACCATCTAATAAGGTTGACGGTTTTCCTGAACGTTTAAAAGCGATGTTTCCAACGATGTATTCTCATCGCTGTTCTGAAGGTTGCGAAGGCGGATTTTTTATGCGTGTAGATGATGGCACTTGGATGGGACACGTAATAGAACATATTGCATTAGAAATCCAAACGCTTGCTGGAATGGATACAGGCTTTGGTAGAACACGTGGTTATGGAGAAGAAGGTGTTTACAATGTTGTATTCTCTTATATGGAAGAAAATGTTGGGCGATTTGCTGCAAAATCTGCGGTTAGGATTTGTGAAGCTCTAATAAGTGGAGAAGATTATGATTTGTCTGAAGATATTCAAGAAATGCGTGAATTAAGAGAAAGCTCGCGTTTAGGACCAAGTACAGGATCTATAGTTGCCGAAGCTGAAGCGCGCGGTATTCCTTGGATTCGTTTAAATAAATATTCGTTATGCCAATTAGGTTATGGTGCAAACCAAAAACGTATTCAAGCAACAGTTACTAGTGAAACTAGTAGTATTGGTGTGGAAATAGCATGCGATAAAGAAGATACAAAATACCTTTTAGAGCAAGCTGAGGTTGAAGTCCCTAAAGGAGATATTATAAGACGCGAACGTAGTTTAAAAGAAGCTTGTCGCTATGTTGGTTATCCTTTGGTAATTAAACCTGTAGATGGAAATCACGGAAGAGGAATTACCGTAGACATACAAAACTACGATGATGCTCTAGTCGCTTTTAATCATGCAAAAGGCAGCTCTAGAAGTGGAGCGATTATAGTAGAAAAGTTTGTTATTGGTGAAGATTATAGATTATTAGTTATTAATAATGTATTAGTTGCCGGAGCTATTAGAACGCCTGCTCATGTTTTGGGTGATGGTAAATCGACTATTCAAGAATTAATAGATAAAGTAAATAGCGATCCGCGTCGTGGTTATGGACATGAAAATGTACTCACAAAAATTACTGCAAACGAGTTAACGCAAACTATAATTAAAGCTGCTGGCTATACTTTAGAATCGGTTATTTCTAAAGGCGAAAGACTTATTTTAAAAGATACAGCGAACTTAAGTACTGGAGGCACTGCAGCAGATATTACAGATATTATTCACCCTGCAAATATTGCTATGGCAGAGCGTATCTCGAAAATTATTGATTTAGATATTTGCGGTATTGATATCATGACCACGGATATTTCTAAACCGCTTTCAGAAACTGGAGGTGCTGTTCTAGAAGTCAATGCTGGGCCAGGATTTAGAATGCATTTAGCACCAACTTCTGGATTGCCAAGAAATGTTGCTGCTCCTGTAATCGATAAATTATTTCCAACAAAAGGAGAAACAGGACGTATTCCTATTATTGCAACTTCAGGAACTAATGGTAAAACAACAACAACACGATTAATAGCGCACATTGCAAAAATGAAAGGCTATCGCGTAGGTTACACTACTAGTGATGGTGTTTATATACAGAATAGATTATTAATGACAGGAGATTGCACAGGACCCGCAAGTGCGGAGTTTGTACTAAAAGATCCTACAGTAAACTTTGCTGTTTTAGAATGTGCTAGAGGTGGATTATTACGTGCTGGATTAGGATTTAAAAAATGTGATGTTGCAGTTGTTACAAATGTAGCAGCAGATCATTTAGGTTTAAAAGGAATACATACTATAGAGCAATTAGCGAAGGTAAAAGCAGTAGTTCCAGAAACTGTTTTACCAGAGGGTTATGCTATTTTAAATGCAGATGATGATTTGGTTTATGATATGCGACGTAATCTAGAATGTAATGTAGCTTTATTTTCTATGGACGAGAATAACCCGCATATTAAAGCATTACAGCGTTTAAATGGTATCACAGCAGTTTACGAAAACGGCTGGGTAACTATTTGTAGAGGCGAGTGGAAAATGCGCTTAATGAAAGCTGAAAATATTCCGTTGACTTATGGCGGAAAAGCTAAATTTATGATTCAAAATGTGTTAGCTGCTGTTCTTGCAGTACATGTACAAGGCATAAGTATTGAGGATATGAAAGCGGGTTTAGAAACTTTCATTCCTTCTGCGGCACTAACGCCAGGACGTTTAAATCTATTCGAATTTAAAGATTTCACTATTCTGTTAGATTATGCACATAACCCTGCAGGAATGAGAGCACTTCAAGGTTTTGTTGAAGAGTTAGATGCGACTGTAAAAGTAGGAATTATAGCTGGAATTGGAGATAGAAGAGTAGAAGATAATAACGAAATGGGAGGTATTGCAGCCGAAATGTTCGATGAAATTATTATTCGTCAAGACAAACGCTTACGTGGAAAAACAGAAGAGGAACTTATTAAAATGCTAAATGATGGTATTAAAAAGAAAGACCCAAATAAGAAAACAACTATTATTCCATCGGAAAAAGAAGCGATAACTTATGCTATTAAAAACGCAGTTAAAGGCTCACTAATTATTTTATGTAGCGATGTTATTCCAGATGCTTTAGAGTTGGTTCAGAAATTTAAAGCACAAGAATCTCGAGGTGAATTGAATTTTACTGATTAGAAATTTTAATAAATAAATAGAATAGATATGAAAGCCGAAACGAAAGTTTCGGCTTTTTGTTTTTTTAGTAAATAGTGACATTGTGTGAAGCTCAATTAGCGCTAATTTGGATGCGGTTTTAAAACTTTAAATTTGATGTGTTCCTTCTTATAGTTGAAGGAAGGTGAATATCGCTTTAGCTAAATTCGGATGGTTTGCAAAAAGTGTGAAGCGGCTTTTATATTTACGCCACTTTTCTTATATTTTTTTTATAAAAAAACAGAATGCATACTCGGCTTAAAGTAAGAGAAGTGTGGCATAAAATTATATGCTTGCGTTTTTTTTGAGTTTTTACTTAGTCTAAAAAATAAACAATAGTTTTTTTAAAGAATTTAGAATCAGCATGTACTAGGCCTTAACCATAAACTCAGACTGAATTTGTTCATTCACTCCATTTTGATACTTAGTCATGCTAAACCATTGATGAATACCAAAACAACCTGTTTCACCTTGTTTGTTAACGGCGACATAACCAACTTGGAAGTTTTTATAGTTGCTATTTGGTTTGTTTACAATACGACCAATAGCTTCTTCACAAGCCTCCTGTGGCGATTTCCCTTGTCTCATAAGTTCTACAACCAAAAAGCTGCCAACTGTTTTAACAACCTCTTCTCCAAGTCCTGTAGCTACACAACCTCCAACTTCATTGTCTATAAATAATCCAGCGCCAATAATTGGAGAATCACCAACACGTCCACCCATTTTGTAAGCAAGTCCGCTTGTGGTACAAGCACCAGAAATGTCACCATTTTTATCGATGGCTATCATGCCAATGGTATCATGATTTTCTATATTAATAATAGGCTTGTATTTTGCTTCAACTTTCCATTTTTCCCAGGCTTCTTTTGAGGCTTCGGTTAATAGATTTTCTTTTTTAAAACCAAGTTCATAAGCATATTTTTCCGCACCTTTTCCCGCTAACATGACGTGAGGCGTTTTCTCCATCACGTGTCTAGCAACAGAGATAGCGTGTGTAACATTTTGAAGATAGACTACGGAACCACAGTTTCCATTTTTATCCATAATGCAAGCATCTAAAGTCACGTTTCCGTCGCGATCTGGTAAGCCTCCTTTTCCTACAGATTGTCCTTTTTCGTTGGCTTCTTCAATTTTACAACCAGCTTCGACAGCATCTAATGCGTTACCGCCTTTTTCTAAAACCTTATAGGCTTCAGCTGTAGCATTCTCTACATGCCAAGTTGCAATCACTAATGGAAAGGATGCAACAGCTTTAGTTGTGATTATTGGTTTTTCTATTTTACTGTCTTCAGCACAACTAATTAAAGTGCTTCCTACAGCTAAACCAGCAGTAGAAAGTGTTGTATTTTTTAAGAATTTTCTTCTATTCATAGAAAAAGTATTTTTTTTTATTTCCGTGATTTGTGCTGAACTTGTTTCAGTAAGATGGAAATAATTTAATTTTTAATATTCTACACCTTGCCTATCTAATACAGATTTAGCTCTATACGCATAGAATAATAAATAAGCAAAGCATAAAACGGCCATCCAATAGGATGATTGAATACTGTAGACATCTGCTAATTTTCCTTGTAACGGCGGAATAATTGCACCACCAAGAATCATCATTATTAAAAAAGCGGAACCTTGAGAAGTATATTTTCCAAGACCAGCAATACTTAATGTGAAAATACATGGCCACATAATAGAACAAAATAATCCACCAGATAAAAATGCAAATAAAGCAACGTTTCCTGTAGTGAATAAACCGATTAACATAGCAATTACGCCAAGTAAAGCAAATATTTTTAGCGTTTTTACTGGGTTGTCTTTAGCCAAGAAGAAACCACCAATTTGAACAGCGACACAGATTGCGAAAAATAGGATTTCGTTTGTAGAAAATACTTTTCCGGCAATGCCATTAAATAATAGTATTACTCCAAAAGCAACGTAAGGCACAATAATCAATAGCGCTTTTTTTAACCCTTTACTCGGACTAAAAACGGTTATTGCTCCAACCCAACGACCAATCATTAAGCCGCCCCAATACAGTGATATAAATGGTGCGATTCCAGCATCGTTAAGCACTGGTAATCCTAACGGATTCGTATTAGCAACTTTATCCGTAACTTGTTTTAATAGCTCACCTAAATTACTTCCGATTGTTACTTCTACACCAACGTAAGTGAAGATTGCTAACATGCCTAAAACCAATTGTGGGTATTTCATTGCGCCCCAACCTTCGGCTTTTTTTGAAGCGCTTGTGTTTGCGAAAAATATTGTAGCGACTACTGCCAGTAATGCTACAAATAATAAGATTAAACGTGATTTTTCTAAATTTTCCGTAGAAACCGCATCTCCAGAATAGGTGCTAAATATGTAACCAAAGCAACTAAGAATGACTACAGTTAATAAAATAAGTAAATTTCTTGCTTTATTTGCTGGTTCAAAAGCTGTTTCAGACTTTAATGCAGGTAATTTTTTAGAGAAATGAAATAATGCTGCAGCTAATAAAAACAATACACCAACACCTAAGTAAAGCATTTGTACTGTGGTCAATGTAATTTCATTATTCTTAATCATTCTTACCAACTCTTCTGGACTTACTGATGCCGTTCCAAAAATAACTAAAGCCACAACTATTGGTCCTATAGTTGTTCCTAAAGAGTTAATTCCTCCAGCTAAATTTAAACGATGAGAACCCGTTTTAGGATCGCCAAGTGCAATAGCAAATGGATTAGCAGTAGTTTGTTGTAAAGAAAAACCTAAACCAACAATAAATAAGGCAATTAAAACATAATAGAAAACACTTGTTTCTCCTTGTACAGCTCCCGCTGTAGCCGGATACATAATAAATGCGCCAATTGCAGAGAGTAGCAAACCATAAATAATTCCTTTTTTGTAGCCCCAAGAATTAATAATGTCTTTTTTAATCGAGCTAGACACAATGAAAAGTAAGAGTGCTCCAATAAAATAAGCACCATAAAATGCAAACTCTACCAGTTGCGATTGAAATTGATCAATTTCAAAATATGTTTTACAAAAAGGAATAAATACACTGTTGGATGCAGCAATAAATCCCCAAAAAAAGAAGACAGTAACTAAGGTCGTTAAAGCAGATTTGTTGTTTTGGTCTTTCATTGGTTAGTTTTTAGTTGGTCTAAATGTAATTAAAATATGTTCTTAAATTCGTGTTTAAATTGTGTGTTGTTATTTTATAATTATTTCATCTACAAATAACCAACTTCTACCATCATCTTTATACCCTAAGTGCCATTCTGGAAGTTGACCTAGTTTTTTGGCTATTATTTTTATGAAACGAAATTTCGAGTTAAGTTTATTTACGACATGCGATTTAATTGCTGGGCTTTCTACAGCGACTACTGGGCCAAAATCATTTTTACTAATTGATTTAAAAGTCTTACCATCTTTAGAGCCAAATACGGCGATATCGGTTGGAAGAAAAATCCAACTTCTTTGGTCTTGAAGAAAATTAACACTTACAGTGTTTACCGTTTTTACGCTTCCTAAATCTATAGTGGCAATTAAATCTGTATCAAAATAACCTTGCCATGTTCCTGTTCTAAAATCTTGAGTACCCAAAATACCATCTATTAAGGCATCTTTCCCGCCTGCATTATATTGATTTGCATATTCAGAATCTAATGTCACAGAAAGATTAGGGTCTATTTTGAAGAAATTGGTTGTTATTGTTTTACTTTTTTTCTCATTAAATTCTGAATAGACTTTTAATGTTTCAGCTTCAGAAATCGTAAATGGTGTTGTATATTTTTTATAACCAGAATTGTTTTCTGAATAATAAATGATGGCATCCTTAGTATTGCTTTTTAATTCAACTTCAGTTTTACCATTAAAAGCGGTATCGCCTTTTGATATAAATGGAGGCGTAACAATAATATGATCTTCAATTTTTGTTTCAGGAACTTCGTTGTTTTTTGAAGCCCATTCCGTTGCAGCTCCTTTCATTTTAAAATGAAGTGTTCCACCATTCATTATATCTTCATGTGAGATATAAGATTGATTATGTGGTTTTCCATTTAAAGTTGCAGATGCTATATAAATGTTCGAATCGCTTAAGTTTTCAGCAGAAACAGTAAACGTTTTTCCGTTTTCTAAGTTAAAAGTCGCTTTTTCGAATAAAGGTGTGCCAATAATATATTGATTGCTTCCTGGTGTAACCGGATAAAAACCTATGGAACTAAAAATGTACCATGCACTCATTTGTCCGCAATCTTCATTTCCAGAAATACCATCTGGAGTATTAGTATATAATTCGGTTAAAATTTGATGTACTTTCTCTTGCGTCTTGTTTGGTTTATTTACAAAATTATACAAATAAGCCATGTGATGACTGGGCTCATTACCATGTGCATATTGCCCAATTAAACCTGTGATATCTACTTGATGTCGACCAGAAGTTTGGTCTTCGGCAATAAATAATTTATCTAAATTGGCTTCTAGTTTATCTTTTCCACCTAATAAATCGATAAAGCCGGAAATATCTTGTGGTACATAAAAACTGTATTGCCAAGAATTGGCTTCAGTATAATTAAAATTCACTTCGTAAGGATCGAAAGGTGCAAACCAAGTATTACGAAAACGACCTCGCATAAATTGCGTTTCTGGGTCGAAAACATTCTTGTAATTTTGTGCTCTTTCTGTATAGTCCTTATAAATATCTTTTTTATTCATGACTTTTGCCATTTGCGCAAGCGTCCAATCATCATAAGCATATTCCAAAGTTTTAGAAACCGATTCGCTCTCTTCTTCTACAGGAATGAACCCGAATTTTTTATAGCTTTTTAATCCTAATTTATCTCGCGTTGCACTATGCATCATCGCTTCTAATGCTTTGTTTTCATCGTAACCACGAATACCTTTTAAATAGGCGTCTGAAATCACTGGTACAGCATGATAGCCAATCATACAGCCTGTGTAATTGGCACTTAAATCCCAGATAGGCATAATTCCACCTTCGTCGTATTTAGCTAAAAAGGTGTTTATAAAATCGTTAGTTTTATCTTGCTCAATAATCGTGTAAAGTGGATGAGCAGCACGATAGGTATCCCAAAGAGAGAACACGGTATAATAATCGAAATCTTTAGATGTGTGGATTTCTAAATCCATACCGCGATATCTACCATCCACATCTTGATATAAATTTGGCGCTAAGGCTACATGATACATAGAAGAATAGAAATTGGTTTTATTATTGACGTTATCACTTTCAATAACTATTTTTTCTAATTGTGTCTCCCAAAAATCTTGAGCTGTTTTTTTTACTTGATCAAAAGTTTGATTTCCAATTTCGCCTTCCAGATTTTTTCTAGCACCTTCAACATCAACTGCACTAATTCCTACTTTAATGTAAACAGGTTCGTTATTTGGGTTTCTAAATTTCAAGGCTATTTTTTGAGCACCAGGCATTCCAGATTTTGGTGGCGATTGCAAAACATCGTTAAATGGATGCGATGTTTTTATAACAAAATATAAACGTTGATCTTTTGCCCAAGCGTCAGAAAAGCGGTAGCCCACAATTTCGGTTTCAGATATTTTTTCAATGTTAGCATCTAATACTTTATCGCGATGCATTAAATCTACAATGGCATATTGGTTTTCAGATGAAGGAAATTCATATTTATGAATACCGCTACGCTTAGAAACGGTTAATTCTACATCAATTTCTGTGTCTTCTAAATGCACTTTGTAAAAACCAGGTTCTGCGACCTCATTATCATGCGAGAATTTAGATTTATATCCTTTTTCGCCATCAGCACCATTATTAAAGGTTTGCGCATTTGTTGGCATTATTAAAAGGTCTCCATAATCGCTAACACCCGTTCCACTTAAATGTGTGTGCGAAAAGCCGTAGATGTATTCGTCGGAATAATGGTAACCAGAACAACCATCCCAGCCATCTAAACGTGTGTCTGGACTTAATTGCATCATTCCAAATGGCATAGTCGCTCCTGGGTAAGTATGACCATGTCCGCCAGTACCAATAAACGGATTGACATATGATATTAATGACTGGTCTTTTTCTGCCGGAACATTTTTTACTTCGTGCTTGCAACTTGTAAATAATAGGAATAAACTAAAAAGGATAGTGATTGTATGTCTCATTAAAAAATAGATTACTAAATTTAAAAAATCTAATATACTAAAATGAAATTCGCAAAACGCTTAAGTCTTTTTCTTTTACTATGTATAACGTTTAGTTGTACGAATAATCGCGTAGAAGCAGTGGTTCCACAAATTATTCCTATGCCTTTAAGTGAAACTATTCTTGAAGGTGAATTTATATTTTCTTCCGAAACGCAGATAGTAAGTAATGAGTCCTTTAAAATATCTACTCGTTTTTTAACTGAATACCTGTCTGATTTCAATTTGAAAGCTTCTGAAGCTGAGGTCAACATAAATACTATTCAGTTTATAAAAGATGAAACGATACTTAATACTGAAGGGTATACGCTCGATATTTCAACTGAAACAATAAAAATTTCAGCAAAAACAGATCAAGGTGCTTTTTATGCAGTGCAATCGCTAAGACAATTGTTGCCAGAATCTTTAGAAATTGGAAACGCCACCGAAAAGCAATTCGCAATACAATGTTTAAAAATAGAAGACGAACCACAATTTAAATATCGAGGCATGCATTTAGATGTTGGAAGACATCTCTTTTCTACCGATTTTATAAAGAAGTATATTGATGCTCTTGCTATGTTAAAAATGAATACGTTTCATTGGCATTTAACCGAAGATCAAGGCTGGAGAATAGAAATTAAAAAATATCCAAGACTTACAGAAGTTGCAGCTTTTAGAGACGAAACATTAATAGGGCATTATAATACGCAACCACAACTCTTTGATGGAAAACGATATGGCGGTTTCTATACGCAAGAACAAATTAAGGAGATAGTGAAGTACGCTAATAATCGCAATGTAACGATTATTCCAGAAATAGAAATGCCAGGACATTCTCAAGCCGCAATTGCAGCCTATCCAGAATTAGGTTGCACAGGAGAACAAGTAAAAGTAGCTCAAAAAGGAGGTGTTTTTGAAGCTATCTATTGTTCAAAAGACGAAACGTTTAATTTTATTGAAGATGTTTTAGATGAGGTTATGGAGTTGTTTCCAAGTGAGTATATTCATATTGGAGGAGATGAAGCTCCAAAAACAAGGTGGAAGAGTTGCGGAAAATGTCAAAAAAGAATTAAAGACGAAGGACTAAAAGACGAACACGAACTCCAAAGTTATTTTATTTCTCGAGTAGAAAAGTATCTTAATAGTAAGGGTAGACAAATTATTGGTTGGGACGAAATTCTAGAAGGCGGTTTAGCACCAAATGCTACAGTAATGTCTTGGCGTGGTTTTAATGGAGCAATAGAAGCAGCAAAACAACATCACAATGTTATTTTAACTCCTGGTTCTCATTGTTATTTTGACCATTACCAATCTGAAAATGAAGAAGAACCTCTTGCTATTGGTGGATTCTTGCCATTAGAAAAAGTGTATAGTCTCAATCCAATTCCAGAAGAATTAACTCAAGAAGAAGCTAAATATGTGCTTGGAGCTCAAGGCAATGTATGGACAGAATACATGCCTACATCACAGAAAGTAGAGTACATGGTGTTTCCACGAATTCTGGCATTAAGCGAAGTTGTTTGGTCTAATCCTGAAAATAAGAACTACAATAATTTTGTGTCTAGAGTTGAGAATTTTCATAAACGATTGGATGTTTTAGATATTAATTATGCCAACCATTTGTATGAAATTGAAGGCGAAGTCGTTTCAAAAGAAACCAACATATTTTATAAAATGAAAACTGTTTCTAAAGGAAAAATCATTCGTTATACCTTGGATGGTTCAGAACCAACACTAAAATCTGATATTTATAATACTGCTATTCCAATTACCAATAAGGTCACTATTAAAGCAAGCGTGTTTCATAACAATGAGAAATTAGGAAAAACGTTTTCTCAAAAAATTAACTTGCACAAAGCGGTTGGGAAACAGATTACAATAAATAAAGCACTAAATTCATCTTATCCTGGAAGTGGAGCAAACGGATTAATTAATGGTATAAAAGGATCTAATTCTCGTTATGGAGATAAAGAATGGTTAGGGTTTTCTGGTGAAGATTTAGAGATTACTATAGATTTAGGAGAGAAAACCAATGTTAAATCTATTAAAACTAGATTTCATAATGGAAATGGACAGTGGATTTATGCGCCAAAGAAAGTTGAATTTTGGTTCGATGTAAATGATAGAATACCAAGTGCAGTATTATTAAATTCTGATGAAATGTTAGTTAATATAAGATTAGAGAAAGAAGTCAATACTAGATATATAACCCTTAAAATCCCAAATTTTGGTATCATTCCAGAAGGTAAACAAGGTGCAGGACATAAAGCTTGGACGTTTATTGATGAGATAATAGTAAAGTAAATTAAGATTATCTCTTAGAGTGATTTTTGAGATACAAAAAATTGTATCGATAAGCATTCAAGGTTAAAATAGTTCTCGATACAAAATAATTATCTTCGTTGCACTCGATAATTATTTTACTCGAACTGACAATAATAATAGTAAAATCATGAAACTAGAAATCTGTGCCAACTCATATCACTCTGCAAAAAATGCGCAAGAAGCTGGAGCGCAGCGTATAGAATTATGTAGCGAATTAGCCATTGGCGGCATTACACCAAATTACGGTTTGCTTAAACAAGTTACCGAAAACCTGTCTATTGAAACGTTTGTTTTAATTCGTCCTCGAAGTGGGAATTTTACCTATTCTAAAGCGGAGTTTGAAATCATGAAAACCAATATCGTTCTTTGTAAAAACTTAGGTTTTTCAGGTGTTGTTTCTGGTGTTCTAAATAAAGACAATACAATAGATATTGAAAGAACTAAAGCATTAATAGAACTCTCAAAGCCAATGCAATTTACGTTTCATCGTGCATTCGATTGGACTCCAAATCCGGAACAAGCTCTACAGCAACTCATTACTCTTGGAGCGGATAGGATATTAACATCAGGACAAAATAATTCTGCAGAAAAAGGCTTAGAAATTTTAAAAATTTTGAGGGACAAAGCTAAAAATGAAATCATTATTCTTCCTGGAGGAGGCGTTTCAGTAGAAAATGCAACACTATTTAAAAAAGAGGGTTTTACCGAAATTCATGCTTCATTAACAACACTTGAAAAAGTGAATGCTATACCAAACATTTCAATGCATAGTCAAAAACAGTATAGCGAAACACATATTGCAGTTTCTAGTTTCGAAAAAATAAATAAACTACTCAAAAACATAAAGTAAATGAAGATTAAATTTTGTCTTTTAGCCCTAGTTTTTTTTACCGCTTGTAAAAAGGAAATAAAATCTATTGGAGATACAAAAATTGAGGTGTTTAGTAGCACAAATATCTATTTTGATATGGCTTTTAAAGACGGTTCTAAAAAGCTAAACGATTCTATTTTGCGATTAGATACTGGCAGAATTATTGTAAAAAAAGTGAAACTACCAAACTATAATAAGCAAGCTAAAGTTACAGTAAATGCTACACTTACTTCTAATGGAGACCCTTGGGACAAAAGCGGTTCTTTGTTTATTATCCCTAAAACGGCAGACTTAACGCTATTGGATTTTGAATCTGGTGATTTCGATATTTTCAGCCTTAATGAAACCTATCGAGCAGTTAAGTCTATTGATAGTTTAAAGTACGAGCCTAACGTAGAACTTATTCGTTTTATGACACCTTTTGGCGTTGGGCATTTTACAGAAGATGAACACGTAAAAGATAGAAAACCGCCATACATTCCACATTGGGAAAATGAAGTAAAATGGTCTCAAGACATTACGCAATTATTACCACTACTAGAAGATGCCGTTTATATTGGTGTTTTTATAGATGTTTGGACTAAAGAAGGCTATACTATTTCTGTAGATCTAGATTTTGATGAAAGTGAAATCTTAAATCATGAAAAGAAACCTCAAACGGTTATTTCATTGGTTAATACTTCAAGATATACTAATGGTCAAAAAATGTATGACGATTTTTCGAAGCAACCTCTTGAAGTCGATTTTAATGCAAATAAAACCTACAAAAACGCAAAACTTCATTTTATTACTACAGGTCATGGCGGTCATGCAGAAGGTGATGAATTTGTAAAGAAAGAACATCAGCTTTATCTTGATGGCGAAAACATTAAAACATGGATTCCTTGGCGAGATGATTGCGCAAGTTTTAGACGTTTTAATCCAACTTCTGGCACATGGAAAGCTAGTGAATTTATGGAAAATGATAAATCTGAAGATATGATAGCATCTTCAGATTTATCACGATCAAATTGGTGTCCTGGCAGTCAAGTGTTGCCTGAAATTATCAATTTAGGCGATTTGCAAAAAGGAAAGCACAGCCTTAAAATTGCCATTCCGGAAGCGCAAGTTGGTACAGAAAATGAAAATAATTACTGGATGGTTTCTGCTTATATTGTTTATGATAATGAATAGAATTGTACTCTTATTAATACTATGTATTTGTTTCTCTTGCAAAAAGGAAAGTACTCCAATATCTGTTGAAATTTCAGAAAACTGGACGTTTAAAAATGTAAAAGATGCGCATTGGCTTCCTGCTGAAGTTCCAGGTGAAGTCCATATGGATTTATTTAAAAACAATAAAATTGAAGATCCCTTTGTTGCTAATAATGAAGACGATTTACAATGGATATCTAACGAAGATTGGGAATACAAAACCTATTTTAAAGTAGAAGGAAAGACGCTTGAACGAAAAAATTTAGAACTCAATTTTAATGGTTTAGACACTTATTCCTCTGTTTATTTAAACGACAGCTTGATTTTAAAAAGTGATAACGCTTTCCGAAGTTACAAAGTGGACGTGAAATCAATTTTAAAGGCCAAAAATGAATTAAGAATCATTTTTGAGCACACTAATATTTCTGAAGACAAAGCGAAAGCAAAATTGACTTATCAATTGCCAGAAGGGAATCGTGTTTTTACTAGAAAGGCACAATTTACTTATGGTTGGGATTGGGCGCCAAAATTTGTGACTTCTGGAATATCGAAACCTATTGCCTTGGTAGCTTGGGATGATTATAAGATTAATAGTATTGTTGTTAATCAACAACAATTAAAAAGTGATATAGCATTTTTAGATATTTCAATTGATGCTAACACTAAAATCGATTTAGGTTTAACCTATGAGGCTTTCGTTAATGATTCATTGGTGAGAATATTCACAGAACATGAAAAACTGTTACCTTATGGTTATGTCCCATTTAAGATCAAAAACCCAAAACTATGGTGGCCACACAATTTAGGCGAACCTTATTTATACGATATTAAGGTAGTCGTTAAAAATGGTGATCAAATTCTAGATAGTATCAGCGTTAAAAAAGGTTTGAGAACAATAGAATTGGTTACGGAAAAAGACAGTATAGGTAAATCCTTCTATTTTAAAGTGAACGAAGTGCCAGTGTACGCCAAAGGCGCAAACTACATCCCGCAAAACAGTTTTCAAAACCAAGTTAAAAATAAAGATTACGAAAAACTATTAAGTGATGTAGTAGATGCTAATATGAACATGCTTCGCGTTTGGGGCGGAGGAATCTATGAAAACGATATTTTCTACGATTTATGCGACGAAAAAGGAATCCTTGTTTGGCAAGACTTTATGTTTGCTTGTGCTATGTATCCTGGAGACGATGCGTTTTTAGACAATGTAAAAATTGAAGCAGAACAACAAGTAAAACGTTTGCGAAGTCATGCTAGTATTGCATTATGGTGTGGTAATAATGAAAGTAGTGAAGGCTGGAAGCGTTGGGGCTGGCAAAGTGATAGAAGTGAAGATGAGAAAACAGAAATATGGAATAACTATTTAAAATTATTCGATACTATTTTACCTGAAATAGTTTATAAAAATACAGATACAGATTATTGGGAAAGTTCGCCAAGTTATGGTCGAGGAAATCCAAAATATAAGACAGAAGGCGATGCACACGATTGGTGGATTTGGCACGACGAATATCCTTTTGAGCATTTACAGGATAACGTGCCACGTTTTATGAGCGAATTTGGTTTTCAATCTTTCCCAAGTTATGAGGCTATAAAATATATAAATGGGAATGATAGTATTTCGATTTCATCAAAGGCGTATTCAACACATCAAAAACATGCGCGTGGATTTTCAATAATAAAAAATTATATGGTACGCGATTTTCCAGTGCCAGATAATGATGAAGATTATGTATACGTGAGTCAATTATTACAAGCACATGGCATTACCATGGGTATAGAAGCGCAACGTCGTGCACGCCCTTACAATATGGGAACCTTGTATTGGCAATTAAACGATTGTTGGCCAGTAACCTCTTGGTCGAGTATCGATTATTTTGGCAATTGGAAAGCCTTACATTATAAAGTGAAAGAGAGTTTTGAAAATGTTTTGGTGTCTAATACAATTAAAGGAAATATTATTGAAGTTTTTGTTGTTAATGATCTTTTAGAGACGGCTAAAGGAAACATAAAGGTTGAAATTAGAAATTTTAATGGAGACTCTATTTGGGCCATTAATAAAGATATTGAATCACCTAAACTGTCCAGTAAAAGAGAATATAGAATAAATTATAGAGGATTAGAATTTAATAAAAAAGAAGCCGTTGTAATTACAACATTTAATGGAAAAACAACATTAGATTATTTTGTAAGTCCTAAAGACTTAAAACTTGAGCAAGGAGAGATTGAAAGAAAAATAATAAAAACTGAAGATGGCTTTTCTATCGAATTATCTTCAAAAGTGCTTCAAAAAGACGTGTTTTTATATTCAAATGAAAAAGGTCATTTTAGCACTAATTTTTTCGATATGCTGCCAAATGAAACTAGAATAATTCAGTTTAAGACTGAAGCACTTCAACTTAACCATTTAAAAATAAAAACGTTTAACAAATTACTAAGATAACTCACTTTAACAATGAATATCTTTGCAGTAAAAAAAATTACTTTATGTTGCGTTGGATTGTTCGTGTTTTAATTCAAAAAGTTTAAACGAGTTCATAAAAAAAGACCAGTAAAATTTTTATTTACTGGTCTTTTGAGTTTTAATGAACTTAGTTATTCTTTAATAAGTTTGCCTATATGTGTTTTTCCATATTGATCTAGTCTCTTTATTAAATATATGCCTGTTTTAGAAATTAGGTTATTATTTATAATCGTTTCATTTTTAATTTCTAAACTTTTATAAATAAGATTACCATAAAAGTCGTAAATCCATAAATTATCACCTTTGTACTTTGTAAAATCTATTTTTTCATTATTATTTCTAAATTGATTACAAGGATCGTTAGGTGGTAATTTAAGAACTATAGAAATATCTTCTCCTTTATTTGGGTTTGGGCTTATTCTTAATTGTGGGCCACAATCGTCTTCATCTACTTCATTACCATGTAAATTTTTATAGAATAAAGTTCCTGTTCCGCAACTGTTTTGAGGCCTGCAAGTTAATACGCCAAAACCTTTACCAGCTCTAATAGTTACAATTCTATTACCTTGACCGCTTACAATTTCCCAATCGCAATAGCCACTATTATCTCCAGATAATGTCCACACATAATTATTTACTTTATGTACAAAAGGAGCAATGTATTGTCTGGTTTGGCATTCGTTTAAAGTACTTGGTCCAGTTAAAAACTCACTAGTGGAGTTTGGAGAACCATTTATTGGTTGTGGGTTTCCTGCAAGCTCTGCTAGAAGCCAATTAACACTTTCTTCTGTAAAAGAGGTGTGTTGCTCGTTAATTTTTGGAGCATAAAAACTATCGAAAGGAATATCGTCACTGCATAATAAATTAGAGTCTATATATTCTCCCCAATTAAATTCTGGATTAGTAAAACCTAGTGCGCTTACTGTTGGGATAAATGTATGTATTTTTTTATTGGTTCTAGATTCAAAATGATCTCCTGTTATGCCTAGTAATTGAAAGCCATAAGCTTGAGCTATTAAATTACCAAAACTTATACCATTATTAAAACTATATATATCTGGAGAGGCACCCATAACAGAGGCATGAATTTGATTTTCACTATTAAAATAACCACCAGGTAATACATCTAAACTTCCATAAATACTATTGTTTGTGTACGTTGCTGTTCGGGTAGGTTTACCTAGTCTCCACAATCTTGCAACTTGTTTTGTGCCTCCAGTAGTTGGCATATAATTAGTATTCATTTCTGCGACTTTAATGTCTACATTATTTAAAAAGCCATCTGCAAAACCATGTATTCTAAAATCTTCTTCTCCTGCAGTTCCTAAATGCTTACCAGTTATCGAGCCATTTACAATAGCTATTCTTCTTAAATTTTGTGGGTAACCGTTAGAACCTGGCAATCCATTTGTATTTAAATTATTATAATATTGTTGAAAAAATGGTGAGCCGCCATTTAAATAATCTGAAGACTGCCCAGTTTTGTGTTGACTAATAACTTGTTGTTTTGCAGCAGTAGATTTTAATTGGTCAAAGTAAAAATCTTGAGCAGCGGCACTACCACCAAAACCAGCCAATAAATCTATCATAGATTGTATGCCCATTGGGATATTAGCACCCAAATGTGGGCTATCTATACTTACCCATAATCGAGTATTATGGTCTATATTGTTTTTTTCCATATATGCTAAGGCATAACGGCTTATTTGTCCACCCATACTTGGGCCAACAATTACCAACTCTTCGCTACTATTATTTGCAAATAGTGTTGCGTTAAGGTGGCTATAAAGGGAAACATGCGCTAACGCATTACGCTCTATATAATCTGCGCCACCATCTATGGTTTTTATAACTCCATTTACATTTTTATAATGGGTAGGTTGGTTTACTAAAATAACATCGTAGCCAAGGTTTCTAAGTAATGGAATTATTGGTGTATCAAAAACTCCATCTTTATAAGTCATAAACTCCTCTAATGATGTGTGATCTCCATCTGGCAAAGGTGAGTCGTCATCTTGTATTTTTCTTCTATCTAATGGATCGAAACCATCTATAATTACAATAGGTTTTAACAAAATACGTTGTTCGCTCTCATTGTTTAAAGTATGATAATAAATACTGTATTCTAACTTTCCAGCAATTGGTGTAGTTTCGTTATAATTTGGAAAAGATAGTGTTGAGTTGTGTATGGTATCTAATATTGCTCCTTCATTCATTCTTTGCATACTAGTTTTAGGCAATTTTACATGTAGTTTTCCATAAGTAGTTTTAGTAGTACCATCTTTAAAGTTTACTTTAAACGTTAATGTTTTGTATCCAGATTCCAGATACGTAATTGGAAAACTAATTTTTGTTGTGGTATCTATTTTGGTATAATTATATACTTTTCCTGTATCAAAATTTATGGCTATAGATTTAATAGGGTTGTTAGAGTCTTCAAACCATAGGTTTGGATTTAAACTATAATTAATAGTTTCTCCAACAGCATATTGTTTTAAAGGTGCTAAAATTAAAACATCATTATTTTTAAAAATAGGTTTACCGTTAATTTTACTATACATCTGGTTTTCTACTTTTAGTGCATCTTCATTTTTATCTTTATTATTAATATTTAAGCTTTGAAATTGCACATTTATAATGCCTATTTCAACTTTATTTAAGCGATTGTGTATTTTATAATGTTTACGCACATTTTCTAAAGATTTAAATTTAGTGTGGTTAGAGGCATTAAATAATTCTTGAATTGCTTGCTCAAAATAGCCAATTGTAGCGGTGTTGTTGCTTTTGTTAAATTGTGTTAAGTTGGCAAGTTGTGTTACTCTATCGTATAAAAAGGAAGATGTTAAAGCTGTTTTATTAATATTTACCAGCATACTATCTATATTAGGTTCTGGTATTTTGTTAGTATTTTGAGCATAACTAAAAATGTTAAATACTAAAAAGGCGAGGATAGTTAATGTTTTTTTCATAATTTTAAAGTGTTAAAAGTGAAACAGTTGTTTAGTGATTGTTTTATAATTAATAGTAGGTGTTGTTAGCGCAACACCTATGTTTTTTATGGGAAAATAGTCTCTGAAAGAGTATTACCATTTATGTCAAAGCGCCCTTCCGTTATCTCAATTTCGTCTTCATTATTATTAATATTTTTTAATCGTGCATTGAATATACCTGATATAATCCCATTATCATATCTACTAATTGTTATATTACCAGAATTCTCATAAGAACAATAGTTTTTATAAATGTTTTCAGAATGGTCATATACTCTACAGAATATGTTTGTAGTTAATGGACTATCTACATTGTCTTGACAATTACTCTCGTTTACAATATAATTACTCACTTGTGTATTTTCTAAATCAAGAATATGCAAAACGATTTTTCCGGTTTTTTCACTTGCGTAATCATTAATAATTATTTCATTGTATAACCTATCTGGAGGGAAAGAAAAAATTTTCATTCCTCTATCTGATGAATTAAAAGTACCTGAACCATCTCTTGGTGTTAATAATACACCATCAATATAACACCCAAAAGTATTTTCTCCTGTTTGCGTTGCTTCTGGCAGTGTTGGTGTAAATGTGTTGTTGTCGTCATCTTTACTACAACCAAATAGTAGTAGTAAAATGAGTATTGTTGTAATTAATGTTTTTGTTGATTTCATAATTAGCTATTTTAATTTGTTTAAAATTAGTGGTTTGCTTTATTTTAGATGTCCTGAATTAAGCAAAATGCTAAAATTAGGACATGTTTTTTCATAATTTTAAAGTGTTAAAGGTGAAACAGTTGTTTAGTGATTGTTTTATAATTAATAGTAGGTGTTGTTCGCGCAACACCTATGTTTTTTGAAAGGTTGTATTTGATAATGTAGATCTATTAATGTCAAATCTTCCTTGAGTAATTTCTATTATATCTTCTGGGTCATCTCTGTTTTGAGCAGAACAACTAAAAGTGCCAGAGACTATTCTATTTTCTAAATCGAAGTATGTAATATTAATCGTGCCTCCATTTTCAATAGAGCAATACCATTTAAAAACTTGCAAATTGTCATCCCACATCCTACAACGGATATTTATATTTGGGTTAGCATCAATACCATTTTCGCAATTACTTTCATTAATAATGAAATTGCCTTCTCCATTATCTTCTAGAGCATTAAAATGTAATTGTAAAAGTCCACCATTACCACTTTTATAATCTCTAACGCGTAATTCATTATATGGTGAATTTTCTGGCCCTACAAAAAATAACATTCCATAGTCAGAGCCTAAAGTAGATCCTGTTCCATCTCTTGGAGTTAGCAACATTCCATCAATATAACACCCAAAAGTGTTCTTTCCAGTTTGAGTTGCTTCTGGTAATGTTGGTGTAAAAGCGTTGTTGTCGTCATCTTTACTACAACCAAATAGTAGAAGTAAAATACGAGTTGTTGTAATTAATGTTTTTGTTGTTTTCATAATTAGCTATTTTAATTTGTTTAAAATTATTGGTTTGCTTTATTTTAGATGTCATGAATTAAGCAAAATGCTAAAATTAGGACATGTTTTTTCATAATTTTAAATGTTAAAGTGAAACGATTGTTAAGTGATTGTTTTGTAATTAATATTTAGGTGTCGTTAGAGCGGCACCTATTTTTTTATGGATAAGAGGTTAAATTAACTGATGTTCTATTTATATCAAACCTTCCTTGTGTAATTTCTATACTATCTTCTGGGTTATCATAATTTTGAACAGTGCAATTAAATGTTCCTGAAATTATTCCGTTGTCAAAATCATACCGTGTAATGGTTAAAGTGCCACCATTTTCTATAGAACAATACCAATTATAAGTATTTGTTTGTTTATCTAAAAGTCTGCATCGAATATTTATATTGTTGTTAGCATCTACATTATCTTCACAATTACTTTCATTTATTATAAAAGATCCTTCTCCATTAGCATGCAAATCTATAATGTGTATGTCCATTTGTCCACCAGTGCCACTTTTAAAATCTCTAATATTAATTTCGTTGTAAATGTAATCTGGTGCATCGCCTAGAGCAGAAAAACTCATTCCAGTATCAGGAAATCCATTTGCTCCTTCTCCATTTCTTGGTGTGAGTAATACACCATCAATATAACAACCAAAAGTATTTTTACCAGTTTGTGTTGCTTCAGGAAGTGATGGTATAAATGCGTTGTTTTCATCATCTTTACTACAACCAAATAGTAAAAGTAAAATGAGTGTTGTTGTAATTAGAATTTTTGTTTTCATAATCATGTATTTTAAAATGTTAGTTTAAAGTTCAATAATTAATTGGTTTTATGTGTCCAGAAAATGGCATAATGCTGAAATTGGGATAGATTTTAAGTTTATGAAATACAAAAAATTAGTATTCTAATCTTGATTTACTTCCAAGTTTCCATTGTAATAAAATACCAATACTGTAAATTGTATTTATACTATTTATATTAGTATGAAATTGAAACCCTAAAGAAAATCGCTTTCCTGTTTTAAAGCGAATATTACTTTGCAATACTAAGCCAATAGTATTATTCTTATCTTTAATGTAATTATAGTCATAAGAAGTAAAAGAAAGAAAACCACCACTACTAGTTCCGGAACCAGGTATTATTTCTGGTGTCGTTATGGTTTGAGAAAAATAGCCCAAGCCACCAAAAACATCGAGATACAACCATTTTTTATCTTTAAATTCTTTACCATAAAAGATATCGAATTCTCGAAAAACCTTAGTTGTAGATGGTCCAAGTACAGAAATATTAAATTCGCTTCCAGATAAAGCAAAAGCTTTATAAATATGTTTATTCTTTTTAAGACTTAATGCAATGCTAACGGCAATACCACTGTTGCTATTGTCAAAATAAATATTAATAGGGGAAATATCAATACTATTAAACTGTAGCTTATTCTTGGTTTCTTGAGAGTAAGAATAAAAAGAGAGCAAGAATAGGAGAATAAAAAATCTAGTTTTTATGTGTCTCTATTTATTTTTTTTAATGGACACATATTGTTCGCTATTAATTATTTCCTTTGGCGATAAGATTTTTGAATATGCTCGTTTCATAATTGAATATTTAAGTGAATTTAAATATCAATATTTTTCTACCATAAGTTATCCTATAAAAAGCATAGTGCCATTATCTGGACAAATTTATGCGTATTACATGGTGTTATTAGACCTATATTGAGAAGGAGTTTTGTTTGTGAATTTCTTAAACGCACTATAAAAGGTGGACTTAGAATTGAAGCCACTTTCTAACCCAATAGCAGTTATCGTATAATTACTATAAGTTGAATTTATTAATAATGATTTGGCATAATTCACTCTATATTCATTAATAAGGTTCGTGAAATTTAAATTTTTATGAGTATTAATCACCTTAGATAAATGACTTGCGCTAATATTTAACTCTATAGAGAGATCTTCAAGGCACAAGTTTTCATTTAAAAACAACGCATTGTTTTCAATATGTTCACAAATCTCATTAAAAAATCTAGATTGGGAATCAACGATTTTATTTTTAATTTTAGGAGGCTTAGTATTTTTCTTTTCAAGAATATCTTTTCTAAGCCTTATTCTATCTGTCATTACATTATAGCGTATAAACCCTTGATAACCTATCCAATATAATACTAAAGAACTTCCAATTCTTAATAGTGAATACATGTTAAATTGTGGAATATCTATAAATATGTTAGATAGAATAGCCAATAACCAAAACAATAATACTAAACTACCTAATATAATAAATTGTTTCAACCACTTATTGTCATTAAATGAAAGTGCATATTTATAATTGAATTGCTCTTTAAAGATTATTTTATAACAACGGTAAAAAATGTAAAACGAAAATAGTGCATTTACTGCCTCTTCAATTCTAGTATATGAGGTGATTATATTTATTTCAATTTTAGTGTTGTAACATAGACTTATAAGTATTAAACGAAGAATAATTTCTATAAAAAACAAGTATATTATTAATTTGATATAGTTTTTGTATTTTTTTTCAACTAATAAAAAATGGATAAGAAAACTGTAAAAAGCAGGTACAATAAAAACATACCAAGGCACTTCTAAATTCTTAATAAAAAACCAAGAAGAGGAATAATCATTACTTATTAGCCAAGCTTGTATATTGTTAAGTGAAATACTTAGTACTAAAAGATTTAAAAATAGAATCGCTTTACTAATTTTCTTTTTAGGGTGATACATTAATGTTATGCTATTAAAAAGAAATCCATGTACAGCTCCTGTTAATAATATAATATTAAAGATATTTTCAAGCATAGTTTTATGATTGTTAGCGTTTATAAATGTAATTAATAGTTCTATAATAAAAAAGGAAAGATAATTCTGATAAGAGAATAAATTCTAATTTCGATTTTTCAGTTTAACCATTTAAAAATTAAAACGTTTAACAAATTACTAAGATAACTCGCTTTAACAATGAATATCTTTACAGCAAAAAAAATTACTCTATGTTGCGTTGGATAATAATCTCCATAATTTTACTAGTATTAGACTTTTATGCTTTTCAAACGGTAAAAACAATTACTAAAAGTTATTGGTTTTACGCTATTTATTGGCTAGCAAGTCTTTTTGTACTTGGTAATCTAATTTATCATTATTCTAGTTTTTCTAGATCAGATAGATTTACAATTAGTCATGGTTATGCTCTAGCCTATTTATTTGGACTTTTTGTGCCAAAGCTTATCTTATTGTTGTTTATGTTTGGCGAAGATATTGTGCGAGCAGTTTTGGCTATAATTAATAAATTATCGAATTCCAGCCCTGAAAATAGTCCCTACTCAACAAGTAGGCGCGGATTTGTTTCTAAAATTGCTTTGGGTATGGCGGCCATTCCCTTTGCTTCATTTATCTATGGTATTTTTCAAGGAAAATATAATTATAAAGTTATAAAGCATGTCCTTTATTTTGAAGATTTACCGGAAGCATTCGACGGGTACACCATTACTCAAATTAGCGATATTCATTCTGGAAGTTTGGAGAGTAAAGAGAAAATTTCTTACGGAATAGATTTAATTAACGAACAAGAAAGTGATGCTATTTTATTTACGGGAGATTTAGTAAATACTAAAGCTGAAGAGATGAATAGCTGGATTGATACCTTTGGAAAATTAAAGGCTAAAGATGGCAAATTTGCAGTCATGGGAAATCATGATTATGGATATTATGCCTACGGCAATGATAAAGCTTTAAACGAAGAAAATCAGCGTCAACTAGAAGTCGTTCATAAAAGACTAGGTTTCGACCTAATACTGAATGACAAGCGTAAAATAGAACGCAACGGACAAGCTATTAATATTCTTGGTGTTGAAAATTGGGGAGCGTCGAGACATTTTCCAAAACGCGGAAGCCTAAAAGAAGCCACAAAGTCTATTGGAGAAAACGATTTTAATATCCTTATGTCTCATGATCCGTCACATTTTGATTATGCTGAAATGGAACTTAATAAAAAAGACAGAAATAGTCATGATTTAGTTACAAACGAAACAAATGTTATTGATTTCGAGAAACATATTCATTTAACTTTAGCAGGTCACACGCATGGAATGCAATTTGGCATCGAAGTGCCATCTTTAGGTATTAAATGGAGTCCAGTAAAATACCGTTACCCAAAATGGGCCGGACTCTACGAAGTAGCAGGAAAGTTTTTACACGTAAATAGAGGTTTTGGGTACTTGGCTTTTCCTGGTCGCATTGGTATTTGGCCAGAAATTACAGTGATTACACTAAAAAAAGGAACGAAAGTTGCTTAATATGCTATTAAATTAAATAGATAAATCTATAAGTTGTTAAAAAATTGTAGATTTACAGTTATCATTTTAAACTAATACTTTAAGAAATGTCAAAATTCGGAGAATTAATCGATGTAAAAATCCCAGTTTTACTAGATTTTTTTACAGAGTGGAATGAAAAATCTACAGCTATGCATCCTATACTTCGTGATGTTGCAGCTGCACTTGGCGATAAAGCTAGAGTGATTAAGATTGATGTAGATAAAAACAAAGAATTATCGGAAGCTTTGCGTGTAAAAAGTTTACCAACTTTAATTATTTATAAAGATGGTGAAATGAAATGGCGACAAAGTGGAGAGCAAGATGCTAATACTTTAATAGCTATTGTTCAAGACTTTGTTTAAATATACCAAATGAATTACTTTATAATGCATTAGTAATTGCTTTAAAAGTATAGCCTTTTTTACTAAAATAGTCCAATACTTTTGGCAGTGCATACATCATATTTCTAGATGCCTTTACGCTATCATGAAAGACTACTATATTGTTTTTTGCAGATGCTTTACTAATTACATTTTTTAAGCATTGCTCTTTAGAGATTTTATGTTCCCAATCGAAAGCAATAACACTCCACATAATTATTTTGTAGCCTAAATGTATTAAAGCTTTACCTTGACTATTCTTCAATTGTCCAAAAGGAGGTCTATAAAGATTGTTGATCGGTGATTCTTGATTTTTGATTTCAGAATGAATAATTCCTTGCGCTTTTCTTATGTTCTCTAGATAGTTTTTAGTTGAAGTTTTCCAGCCTTTAATATGATCATGAGTATGGTTTCCAAAACTATGACCTTCTTTTAAAATAGCCTGAAAGATTTCTGGATGTTTAGCCACATTATTTCCAATGCAAAAAAAGGTGGCCTTTGCATTGTATTGTTTAAGTGTGTTTAGAGTCCATTGAGTAATTTCTGGTGTTGGACCATCATCGAATGTTAGATATAAAATTTTGTCTTTAGACGAAAAATCCCAAACATAGTTTGGGAATATTCGTTTTATAAATGGTGGTATTTTAGCAGGAATAAATGGCATGTTTATTCTTCTGTTTCAACCTCAATGGGTTCGATATTAGGGATGCTACTATCTCTATCAATATCGCGTTCTTCCCTTAATTGTGGACTATCGTCTTCTGGGAAGAGTCTACTAAATAGTTTTTCGTAATTATTAAAATTTAAGAATTCTTTTTCAGCAAAGTCTTCATCATATTCTACTAAAACGATTATTAAGGCTCTGTAACGTTCTAAATCTGTAACAATTTCTTGTCCGTTTTTAAGTTGATTATCAAGAGTCAGTTCGCTGTAGTATGTTAAATTTTCTTGATATTTTACTGCAACATCTTGAAACAATTGTCTTGCTTTGTCTTGCGACCCTACTTCGTAATAACC
The DNA here is from genome assembly GCF_000797445.1 of Lacinutrix jangbogonensis. Lineage (GTDB taxonomy): Bacteria > Bacteroidota > Bacteroidia > Flavobacteriales > Flavobacteriaceae > Lacinutrix > Lacinutrix jangbogonensis. Next base: position 117,221 of record NZ_JSWF01000031.1, read on the forward strand.
ACTTACGTAAGGTTCTAATAAAGTATAATAACCAAATTTATCTACAGGCATATTTTCCATTGCAATGTCTGCAATGTTTTCTGCTTTATCAAGTTTGTTTTCTTGAATTAGTTTCTCCATTAAACGTGCTAGATTCCCTCTGTAAGTTATAGAATTCTTTCGTGTTTCTGGATCGTGGTAAATGTCATCACTACCACTATTTCCCCAATCCCAAGCTTTAACTTTGTCGTACATAAATTCACTGTCTACGCGACCCATATCAAAAGGATTTGCACGATCTGTAGGTGTTTTTATTGGTACGAGTTTGTAGCACATACCATCCAACTGCAGGTAGTCTTTCATCCAGATGTAATCATCTTCTCCAAAAGCACCACCAGTAAAGTAAATAGGGCGTTTCCAATCGTTATTAGCAACAATGTCTAGCATTAATAAACGTTGCTTGTAAATCGCGCTTTCTTTAATTTTTATATCTATATAATCAACCATAGCATCGGCATCTTTTTCCTTAACAATACCATATTTAATAGCATTAGCTTTATTGACAGGAATACGAATATTTTCTACTGGAAAATAATTTGTGTTTAATAATTGTGAAGGGTATTGATCTGTTTTTTCACCTTGTAATTGGATAATACGCTTAAACTTAGTCTTAGGATTATCACTAGAAACAAAATCCATGAACTCTTTAATCATTAAAGTATCTCTACTAAAAGTAGGCTTAGCTTCTTCCGTTTTTGGATCTACATAATATGTGCGTTTCATGATATAATCTCGCGTACCATATTTATACTGATCATGTGTTAATTGCGAAGGTACAGGATCACTCTCGTAAGCCTTTCGTTTCATCTGGTCTATATACCAATCGGTTTGGAATAAGCTGGTGTTTACAACACGAACATCTGTTCTATAGTTTTCAATTTCTTGAGCATACCATAGCGCAAACGTATCGTTATCTCCGATAGAGAATAGAATTGCATTTTCACCACAAGAATCTAGATATTTTTTAGCCATAGATAAGGCTGTATATTTTCCAGATCTGTCATGGTCATCCCAATTATTTACTGCTAAAATTAATGGCGCAATAAGTAAGCAAACTCCGGTAATTGCCAGAGGTAAAGCCGAACTTTTTACTTTATCTTTAAAGAACTCATACATACCATAGACACTAAAGCCTATCCAAATAGCAAACACATAAAACGACCCAACCACAGAATAATCACGTTCACGAGGCTCAAAAGGTCTTACGTTAGTGTATACTTGAATTGCGATTCCTGTAAAAAGGAAGAATACCAACAGCACCCAAAACGTTTTTTTGTCTTTATTAAATAAGAAGAATAGCCCAATAATACCTAATATAAGCGGAAGAAAAAAGTACGTATTTCTGGCTTTATTATTTTTCACATCACTTGGTAAATGATTTTGAGATTGACCTAAATGCATTTCATCTACAAAGTTAATTCCACTAATCCAGTTTCCATGATTGTTGTATTCTCCTTGAATATCGTCTTGTCGTCCTGAAAAATTCCACATAAAATAACGCCAATACATATAACCTAATTGGTATTGAAATAAATAGGTTGTAGTCGCTAAAAAAGAAGGTTTTTCAATATCTAAATACTCTTGACCATATTCTTTTAAAAACCTATGATAACCTTCATAATCAACATTTCCACGGGCAACTTCACCTTTAAACTGATTAATAAAAGCAACATCTTTTTGAACCCTTGGACTTAGAGCAACATTTAATTTTTCGCCATAAATCTCCATAAATTCGTCATACTCATTCTCTGTTAATTCGTTTTGTTGGTATTTTTCAACAAAAGCAGCAATTTTTTTCTGTGTGAACGGATCGATGTTAAATTTATCTTTTAAATTATAATCTAAAAAACCTGAAAACATCATGTAATTCTCTGCATGCTCACCACTCCACATTCTTGGTAAAACAGCAGCATGATCGTAATTGTAATTTTGTACAGCATCCTTGTAATCGTTAACAATTACGTATTCACCTTTTTCTAAATCTTTTTCATATTTAGGTTTGTCATCTCTGTAAGCATCTTTTTTGTTTTTATTTAAAGCAGCATATTGGTCTGTAAATAATGGTCCGTAAAACAAGTGTGTTTTTGGGTATTGTTCTAAATTGTAATAAGCCAAAAGCTCTCTAGCACTAGAAGGATTGTTTTCATTTATTACTACACCAGCATTAGCTCTAATGGGTAACATTAGCCAAGAAGAGAAACCAATAACTACAAATGTTAGACATAAAATACCTGTGTTAATATGTCTATAACCTTTTTCTCTTGTGTATTTTAAACTAAAATATATTGCAGCCACCAATAGAACGCCTGCGATTATAGATCCTGAATTAAAAGGTAAACCAACAGTGTTTACAAAGAAGATCTCCAATAGGCTGAAGAATCTTAGAATATTAGGAGCTAATAATTTAAAAATGAATAGTAGAATAGCAACCGAAACTATGTTTGCGATAATGAAATTCTTAAGTGTTACGGTTTTATAATTTTTAAAATAATAAATTAATCCTATGGCAGGAATCGTTAATAATCCCATAAAGTGAACACCAAATGAGAGCCCAATTATAAAAGCAATAAGAATTAGCCAACGGTTTCCTCTTGGATTATGCATGTCGAAATCCCAACGCAATGCGCAATAAAATAAAATAGACATTAATAAGGTCGCCATGGCATAAACTTCTGTTTCAACAGCATTAAACCAAAAAGAATCTGTAAAAGCAAACGTTAAACTTCCAACTAAAGCACTTCCTAAAATAGCATAGCCTTTAGCATCAGTAAATTTTTCAGAAGCAGTCATTTTTCGAAGTAACAATGAAATACTCCAAAACATAAACAGAATAGTAAACGCACTAGAAACAGCACTTAGCATATTAAGCATGAGTCCAATGTTTTCTGGTGACATAGCGAAGGTTGAGAAAAAGGCACCTAACATTTGAAATAAAGGTGCTCCTGGTGGATGTCCAACCTGTAGTTTTGCAGAGGTTAAAATATATTCACCAGCATCCCAATAACTAACCGTTGGTTCAACTGTTAAACTGTAAGTTATTAAAGCAATTAAAAAAGCGAACCATCCTAAGATAGTGTTCCATTTTTTAAAGTTTGAAGACCTCATACACGTAGTTTGTTTATTTTAATGGCGAATTTACTAATAAATATCAAATGAGAATGATAAAATTTTCATAACAGATTTTATTAAAACAGCTCATTTTCATATAACTGACTGAGTTTTCTAAAAAAAAGTAAAAAAATATAAATTTTTTTACCACAAAATGTTTGTGCAAATAAAACTTTGTTATAGATTTGCATCCTGTTACAAAATATTGGCCTATGGTGTAACTGGTAACACGTCAGTTTTTGGTACTGAAGAGTCTAGGTTCGAGACCTAGTGGGCCAACAAAATTAATCCTAATACATTTATGTGTTGGGATTTTTTGGTTTTACACGTTTGCTCGTGAAAAAAAGGCTCCGTTTTAGAGCCCCTTTTAAAATACTATGTTTTCAGTATTAAATCTTAAATGTGATTACTGGTCTTTTTGCATGATTTACAAGGTCTTCACTTAAACTCCCATTTAAAAAATGCGAAATCCCTTGCCTTCCATGTGTGCTAATACCTATAAGATCTGCGTTTAGAATATGAGAAAAGTTTAAAATTCCTTTCTCTACAGTTTCGTCATTGTATATGTTTGTCGTGTAGTTTGTAAAGTTTGTCCCTTCTATAAACTCAGAAATTTTCACTTTAGCACGAGCTGTTGTTTTAAAGTTAGAAACGGTATTTACCATTAATAGATGAATTTTTGCATTAAAAGCTTCTGCTAGTTTAGTTGCTTGTTTAAACGTTTCTCTATTGTCATTTTCAAAGTCGGATGCAAAAACAAATTCTTCAATATTAAAATCGTCATGCTCGTTTTTAATTACTAAAACAGGCTTTTCAGACGTACGTACAATTTTTTCAGCATTAGAGCCAATAAACATTTCTTTAATACCACTAGAACCATGAGATCCCATAACGATTAAATCAATGTCATGAGACTTACAAGTTTCTAAAATTCCAGTAGAAATATCATGGAAATCTACCATTTCTCTTACAGTAATGTCGGTTAAATAGTCTTTAGCCATAACACCTTCAAACTGCTTGTGTGCTAATTTCATGAAGTATACAGCTTCTGGTAAATCTGCTGGAGCATTTTTACCAATACTTGATAATGGTAAATCTAGCATGTGTAATAAAATAAGTTCGCAATTGTGTTTTTTAGACAATTGAGCTGCTACTTTTATAGCATTTTCGGCTTCTTTTGAAAAGTCCGTAGGGACAAGAATTTTTTTCATAATTAATGATGTTTAAGAAGTACTTCAATTTAATAAAAAAAAAGGACTTCTAAAAATCAATACTATAATACTTCTAGATTTTACGGGAAAGGTTTGTCTTTTTATGTTGTAAGGGGTGTTTTATTTTACTAGAAAATTTGACATAACACAACGGTAGTTTTTTGAAAAAGCAAAAGTCTGCTTTAGTTTTCTATGAAAATTAATAAAAACATCGTATATTTGCACCGTTGTAAGAAAAATGAATGTGAGCGGACGAAAAGTCCGCTCTTTTTATACTTAAAAATGTTTAATACCACAGTAAAAGATTTATTGAATGAAGCCTTAGAGGAAAGAGCCGATTTGTTTTTAATCGATTTCACTATTTCTGGCGACCAATCAATAAGCATAATTATCGATGGTGATAATGGTGTAAAAGTTGAAGATTGTATGTTTATTAGCAGGGCAATTGAAAATAATATTGATAGAGAAGAACATGATTTTTCTTTAGAAGTAGCTTCTTCTGGAGCAGCTGCGCCTTTAACGCTACCAAGACAATTTAAAAAAACTTAGGTAGAACATTAGAAGTTAGAACACAAACCGAAAACATTGAAGCAGAATTAATAAATGTCTCGGAGGAAGGTATTGAATTGACATGGAAAGCTAGAGAGCCAAAACCTGTAGGAAAAGGGAAGGTGACGGTTCAGAAAAATGCAGAAATAGCGTTCAACGATATTGTAGAGGCAAAAGTTATGATAAAATTTTAATTTAGTAGAATAATGGAAAATATAGCGTTAATTGAGTCATTTTCAGAGTTTAAAGACGATAAATTAATCGATCGTGTTACGCTAATGGCGATTTTAGAAGATGTATTTAGAAATGCATTAAAGAAGAAGTTTGGAGATGATGATAACTTCGATATTATTATAAACCCGGATAAAGGAGATTTAGAGATTTGGAGAAATAGAATCGTTGTTGCGGATGGAGAAGTGGAAGAGCCTAATCAAGAGATTTCTATAACGGCTGCAAGAAAAATTGAACCAGATTTTGAAGTTGGTGAAGATGTTTCTCAAGAAGTTAAACTTATAGATCTAGGGCGTCGAGCTATTTTAGCATTACGCCAAAACTTAATTTCTAAAATTCACGAACACGATAATACCAATATATTTAAGCACTTTAAAGAGCTTGAAGGAGATTTATATACTGCAGAAGTACACCACATTCGTCACAGAGCAGTTATTTTATTAGATGATGATGGTAATGAAATTATTTTACCAAAAGATAAACAAATACCTTCAGATTTTTTCCGTAAAGGAGACAATGTAAGAGGTATTATCGATAGTGTAGAGCTTAAAGGTAATAAACCAGCGATTATTATGTCGCGTACATCACCTAAGTTTTTAGAGAAATTATTCGAGTCTGAGATTCCTGAAGTATTCGATGGTTTAATTACTATTAAAAACGTAGTAAGAATTCCAGGTGAAAAAGCGAAAGTAGCTGTAGATTCTTACGATGATAGAATTGATCCTGTTGGAGCTTGTGTTGGTATGAAAGGATCAAGAATTCATGGGATTGTTCGTGAATTAGGAAATGAAAACATTGATGTTATTAATTATACTAGTAACTTACAATTATATATTACAAGAGCATTAAGTCCAGCACGAGTAACATCTATTAAAATTGATGAAGAAAACAAACGTGCAGAGGCTATATTAAAACCAGAAGAAGTAAGTAAAGCTATTGGTCGTGGAGGTCACAACATTCGTTTAGCGGGGCAACTTACTGGTTACGAGATTGACGTTTTTAGAGAAGGTGCAGAAGAAGATGTGGAGTTAAGAGAATTCTCTGATGAAATTGAAGGCTGGGTAATTAAAGAATTTAGCAAAGCAGGTCTAGATACGGCTAAAAGTGTATTAGAGCAGGACATTGTAGATTTAGTAAAAAGAACAGACTTAGAAGAAGAAACAATATTAGATGTTATAAGGATTCTTAAGGAAGAATTCGAAGATTAACATATATTTGAGTAAAATTAAGGTATTAAGGTAAAGGCAATTTATGGCTGAAACGATTAGATTAAATAAAGTACTACGTGAGCTTAACATCTCTCTAGATCGTGCTGTGGAATTTTTAGATTCCAAAGGTGTCGATATAGAGAAGCGTCCGACAACGAAAATTTCTGAAGGGACTTATAAGATTCTTTCAGATGAATTCGAAACAGATGCTGGTAAAAAGGTTAAATCTCAAGCGGTTAGTGAAGCTAAGCTTAAAGAAAAGGAAGATTTACGTATTAAACGTGAGCAAGAATTAGAAGTTAAGCGTAAAGAAGAGGAAGCTAGAGCTATTGCCAAAGCCAAGGCCGAAGAAGTTGTAAAAGCGTCTAAAACCCTTTCTGGACCTAAAAAAGTTGGTAAAATAGATTTAGACCCTAAAAAGAAAGCGCCTAAAGTTGAGACAAAGGAAGTTAAAGAAGTAAAGGTTGAGGCTCCAAAAAAGGAAGTTAAGGCAGATACAAAAGCTCCTGTAAATGTTGAAGTAAAGAAGGAAGCTCCTCTTAAGAAAGTGGATTCTGCTAAAGCTGATTCGACTAAAGCCGATTCGACTAAAGCCGATTCTTTGAAAGAAGAATCTGCGAAATCTAAACCTAAAAAACCTGAAAAAGAAGTTCCTGCTGAAGAGATTGCTAAAGAAGAAAGCAATATACCAGAAACAGTAGAAACTCAATATCAAAAACTTTCAGGACCTAAAATTGCAGGTGAAAAAATAGATTTATCTCAGTTTAATAAGCCAAAGAAAAAGAAAGAGGTTGTTAAAAAAGTGGATGATGCTAATAAGAAAAAGCGTCGTCGTATCTCTAAGCCAGGTGATAATAGACCAAGTGCTGGCGGAAACAACAGAGGAGGCAATAATCGCGGTGGAAACGATAGATTTAAAGGGAAACCTGGACAAGCGCGTCGTACTATTGTAAAAGCAGAACCTAGCGAAGAAGATGTAAAGAAACAAGTAAGAGAGACACTTGAAAAATTACAAGGGAAATCGAGCAAAGGTAAAGGTGCTAAATATAGAAGAGATAAAAGAGATCAACATAGGGAGCAGACAGAAATCGATGAACAAATCGAAGCAGCAGAAAGTAAAATTCTTAAAGTAACAGAATTTGTTACTTCAAGTGAAGTTGCTACGATGATGGATGTTCAGGTAACTCAAATTATCTCGGCATGTATGTCTCTTGGTATGATGGTAACAATGAATCAGCGTTTGGATGCTGAAACGTTAACTATTGTAGCAGAAGAGTTTGGTTATAAAGTAGAATTTGTAACTGCAGATATTGAAGAATCAATAGTTGAGATAGAAGATAAGCCAGAAGATTTAATTGAACGCGCACCTATTGTAACTGTAATGGGACACGTAGATCACGGTAAAACTTCCCTTTTAGATTACATTCGTCAAGAAAACGTAATTGCAGGAGAGTCAGGTGGTATTACACAACATATTGGAGCGTATGGTGTAGAATTAGAAAATGGTCAAAAAATAGCATTTTTAGATACTCCAGGTCACGAAGCATTTACAGCAATGCGAGCACGTGGTGCACAAGTTACAGATATTGCTATTATTGTTGCTGCCGCAGATGATGATATCATGCCGCAAACAAAAGAAGCAATTTCTCACGCTCAAGCAGCTGGAGTGCCTATTGTATTTGCAATAAATAAAATTGATAAACCTGATGCTAATCCAGAAAAGATTAAAGAAAGGTTAGCACAAATGAATCTTTTAGTTGAAGATTGGGGTGGGAAAATTCAATCTCATGATATCTCAGCAAAAGTAGGTACAGGTGTTAAAGAATTATTAGAAAAAGTATTACTTGAAGCAGAGTTATTAGAGTTAAAAGCTAACCCTAATAAAGCGGCACAAGGTACAGTAGTTGAAGCATTCTTAGACAAAGGCCGTGGATATGTATCAACTATATTAGTGCAAGCAGGAACACTGAAAGTAGGTGATTACGTGTTAGCTGGTAAAAATAGTGGTAAGATAAAAGCCATGCAAGATGAACGTGGTCACGATGTTCAATCTGCAGGGCCTTCTACGCCAGTCTCAATCTTAGGATTAGATGGCGCACCGCAAGCTGGAGATAAATTTAATGTATTTGCAGACGAGCGTGAAGCGAAGCAAATTGCAACAAAACGTATGCAATTACAACGTGAACAAGATGTTCGTACTACTAAAACATTAACACTAGCAGAAATTGGTCGTCGAATCGCATTGGGTACGTTTAAAGAATTAAATATTATTCTTAAAGGTGACGTTGATGGTTCTGTAGAGGCATTAACAGATTCTTTCCAGAAACTGTCTACTGAAGAAATTCAAGTCAATATTTTACATAAAGGTGTTGGAGCCATTACAGAAAGCGATGTGTTGTTGGCTACAGCTTCAGACGCTATTATTATAGGCTTTAATGTGCGTCCTGTTGGAAATGCTAGAGTTATTGCAGATAGAGAAGAAGTAGATATTAGAACTTACTCAATTATCTACGATGCTATTAATGATCTTAAAGACGCAATGGAAGGTATGCTATCTCCAGAGCTTAAAGAAGAGACAACTGGTACCGCAGAAATTAGAGAAATCTTTAAGGTTACTAAAGTTGGAAGTATCGCTGGTTGTATGGTAATGAATGGTAAGATATTCAGAAACTCTCAAATTCGTTTAATACGTGATGGTGTAGTTGTCTATACAGGTGAATTAGACTCGTTAAAACGATTTAAAGACGATGTTAAAGAAGTTGCTAAAGGATACGATTGTGGTATGCAAGTTAAAAATTACAACGACATTAAAGAAGGCGATGTAATCGAAGCTTTCCATGAAGTAGAAGTTAAGAAGAAACTTAAATAATATTATTCAGAGCATAGCAAAGAATTCTATATATTAACAGAACTAAAAAACCGTTTTAAAACGTAATAAGATACGGTTTTTTAGTTCTGTTTCAATTGTCATTGCTAACTTAGCTTGACTTTCCTTTTCTGCACTATAAATTAATAGAGGTCAGTATATAAATACGTATCTTAGACTGAACAAATAGGGCATATAATGGAGATATTTACAGGACAAAACCTTCTAGAGTTTACTGAACGTTTTAAAACAAACGAGGATTGTAAGGAATACTTAGCTATTTTAAAAGCTGAATCGGATTATAAGTGTTTAAAATGTGCTCATTCTTCCTGTCAGAATCGCAAAGATTTTGCGAGACAATGTAATATTTGTGGCCATATAGAATCAGCTACTGCAAATACGCTTTTTCATAAGGTTAAATTTGGTGTGAGAAAAGCATTTTTCATATGCTTCGAGATGTCAACTAGCACAAAAAGTTTGTCAGCTAGTTACATGGGTGTCCGTTATGGTATCACTGAAAAAACAGCAAGATATTTTATGCTTAAGGTACGAGAAGCCATGTCTTCAAGTGGCAATTTTCCTATGGATGGAAATGTACATGTTGATGAATTTGTTCTTGGTGGAAAGGAAAAGTTGGTAGAAGTTATGATGGAAAGAAAAAGAAAGCAATAACTGCTGTCCAGCTTACTCAAGACGGAAAAGTAAAAAGAATGTATGCTATGAAAATAGATGACTTTTCTGCACAATCTCTTCAGTATATTTTTGTAAATCACATAAGTCGTAAAGCTAAGGTAAAGACAGATAAATGGAAAGGATATAGGCCAATTGCAAAAGCATATGACATTACACAGATCGAAAGTAATAATGGTATGAACTTTAAGGCATTACATACAATGATACATCAAGTCAAATCGTGGATAAGAACAACGTATTCTTGGGTGAGCGACCATAATCTTAATCGATATTTTAATGAATTTTGCTTCAGAATAAATAGATCTCAAAGCAAGTCGACAATATTCAACAATCTTATCAAGAGAATGGTCAAAACTGATAAAATATATCAGGTTGATTTTATAGGTAAATAACTACTGACCTCTAAAGAAATATTTAATCTTTTTTCTTTGGCTTAAATATAAAGGCATTTGGAAACTTGCTTTTTATTTTTTTAATGCTTTATCGGCTTCAAGTCGTGTTCTAAAACTACCAACCCAAATTTTATAGTTTGGTGTTTCGTGAACTAGTTGAGAAGACCAAGAATTAAAAGCACTATCAAAACTATTTTCTGCGTTTTCCGCTTTCGTTCTCGATCCAGAATAAATTTGAATTTTATAGCGATTACTATCTTCGTCTTCGTTATTTATCTGTTTTTTAAACTCTAATAATACTGAAATTTCTGGATCTTGATTTACAACAACTGTACCTTCTTGAGCCGATAGATAACTGCTCGTAAACGTTAAGCCTAGCGATAAACATAGGATTTTGAGCGATTTAATATTCATAATTAATAAGTATTTAATGCAAATGTAAAAGTATTAAACGAATTAGGAGGTGATTTTATTATTTAGAATTTATCTAAATTAGGAATTAAGACTTCTTTAAGATTTCAAAAATGGACTTTAAGTATTACTTTTGCGTAAGTTTTTTATAACTGTATTTTTAAAGTATAGATGAAAAAATCATACCAAAGTTTAGAAGTAAATTCAATAAATAATATGAAACAGGTGATTCACCGCAAGTTAGGTATTAATATTCTTAATTTAATCCTAATTTTTTTACTAGCGTTTTCTACTACTCTTTCTGCTCAAGATGGAGATGCAGTAGCAGGTAAGGCATTGTTTAATGCTAACTGTGCTTCTTGTCATAAATTAGATAAGAAAATGACTGGTCCAGCATTACGTAATGTTGAATCGCGTTTAGCTGAAGATGAAGGGTTAGATAGAGCTTGGATTGCTGCATGGCTTCGAAATAGTGATGCTGTGAAGGCTTCCGGAGATGCATATGCGCTTAAGATTACTAAGGAGTATAACGGTACGGCAATGACAGCTTATCCTGGATTCACAGATCAAAACATAAGTGATATTTTAGCATACACTGCAGCGGAACCTAAAACTCCACCAATAACAACTATAACTCCAAATGTAAATCCTTCTAGCGATAGTGGCTCAAACGGATTAATTTTAGGAGCTTTAGCATTATTGTTTGCAATATTAGCAGGAGCTTTATTTTTAGTAAATAAAACTTTACGCAGTTTTGCAGATGCAAAAGGTATTGCTGTTTCAGAGAAGACTAAGTCTAAGCCTTTATGGAAAGCGTTTGCTGAAAATCAATTCCTAGTATTAGTAGTTGCAATTTTCTTCTTATTAGCTTCAGCTTACTTTGTATATGGTTACTTTATGCAAGTAGGTGTTAATCAAGGTTACGAACCCGTTCAAGAAATTCATTATTCACATAGAATACACGCAGGAGATAATGGTATCGATTGTAAATACTGTCACTCTTCAGCGCGAGTGTCTAAGCATTCTGGTATTCCTTCTTTAAATGTATGTATGAATTGTCATAAATCAATATACGAAGTAGCTCCAGAAGTACAATCTGAAGGAATGGCTGAGTATGGTGTAGATTACAATTCGGAAATTCAAAAGCTATACAAAGCTGTTGGTTGGGATGATGCGGAACAAAAATATACAGGAGAGACTAAGCCAGTAAAATGGACAAGAATTCACAACTTGCCAGATTTCGCTTACTTTAATCACTCACAGCATGTTTCTGTTGCAGGAGTAGAGTGTCAAACATGTCACGGACCGGTTGAAGAAATGGAAGTGATGTATCAATTCGCTCCATTAACGATGGGTTGGTGTATTAATTGTCACAGAGAAACAAATGTGAAAGTAAAAGACAACGAATACTATACCAAAATTCACGAACAACTATCTAAAAAATATGGTGTTGAGCAATTAACAGTAGCGCAGATGGGTGGATTAGAATGTGGTAAGTGTCATTACTAATGTTACAATAGTTTTCTTTTCCGCAAAAACAGGAGTTTTAAAATAAATAAATTAAGAAGTAATTCAATTATATAATATGTCATCAAACAAGAAATACTGGAAAAGTGTTGAGGAGCTAAAAGATAGCTCTATTGTTGAGACGCTAAAAGAGAACGAGTTTGTAAACGAAATACCTACAGATGAGTTTCTTGGAGACAAGGAGGCATTAGAGTCTTCTTCTACAACGCGTCGTGATTTCTTAAAGTACGTTGGTTTTAGTACAGCAGCGGCTTCATTAGCAGCTTGTGAAGGACCAGTAATTAAATCAATACCGTATGTGGTGCAACCAGATTCTATTATTCCTGGTGTGGCTAACTACTATGCAACTACAATAGCAGATGGTTTTGATTTTGCAAGTGTTTTAGTAAAAACTCGAGAAGGTCGTCCAATTAAAATTGAAAACAATAACCTTGGAGCTACAAATGGTGGCGCTAATGCAAGAGTTAATGCATCGGTTTTGGGTTTATATGATAGTTTAAGAGTACAAAGTCCAATGAAAGGCGAAACTGCTATTTCATGGTCTACTTTTAATTTAGAAACGACTCAAAAATTAAATGCTTTAAAAGACAGTGGAAAGCAAATTGTGTTACTAACACAAACGCATGCTAGTCCATCTACGTCTAAATTGATTTTAGAATTTAAAGAAAAATATGGAAATGTTAACCATGTAGTGTACGACGCTGTTTCAGAGTCGACTGCATTAGATGCATTCCAAGCAAAATATAATGAAAGAGGCTTAGCTGATTTTGATTTTTCACTTGCATCAACAATTGTTGCTTTTGGTGCAGATATCCTAGGTGATTGGCAAGGTGGAGGATTTGACTCTGGATATTCAAAAGGACGTGTTCCAACAAACGGAAAAATGTCTCGTCATATTCAGTTTGAATCTAATATGTCTCTAGCAGGAGCTAATGCAGATAAGCGTGTCCCATTAACACCAAGTGTACAGAAATTAGCTTTAGCTAAATTACATAGCTTAATTGTAGGTGGCTCTTTTTCAGGAAGTCTACCAAAAAATATTGAAAAAGCAGTACAAGATGCAGCTTCAGAGCTTGATAAGGCGGGAAGTAATGGCGTTGTTGTTACAGGTCTTCAAGATGTAAATGCTCAAACGGTTGTTTTAGAAATTAACGAAAAGCTAAACAGTAAAGCTTTCAACGCTAAAAAGCCTATTAAAACAAGACAAGGAAATGATAAAGCAGTCATGTCTTTAGTTGCTGATATGAAAGCAGGTAAAGTAGGTGCTGTTATTATGAGTGGTGTAAATCCATTATATACATTACCCAATCATTCAGACTTTTCTGAAGGTTTAAAAAACACTGAATTATCTATTGCTTTCTCTATGAAAGTAGATGAGACAGCTTCAGCTTCGCAATATATTGCTGCTGCACCTCACTACTTAGAAAGTTGGGGAGATGTGGAACTTAAAAAGGGTCATTTTGGTTTAGTTCAGCCAACTATTCGTCCTTTATTTGATACAAAACAATTCCAAGACGCTTTATTGATTTGGAATGGTAAAGATGAAAAGTATAGTGATTATGTTAAAACACTTTGGAATACTGAAATATTAGGAGGGGCATCATTTAATCAAGCATTACATGATGGTTCTTATATCTCTAAAGTTTCAGGAGATTTAGTTGTAGATACAACTGAAGCTTCAGAAGACACTATTGAAACACCTTCTGGAAATGCGGCAAGAGCTTTAGCTGCTACTGCAACTTCAAAAGGAATGGAACTTACTTTATATACTAAAGTAGGTATGGGAGATGGACAACAAGCAAATAACCCTTGGTTACAAGAATTTCCAGATCCAATTACAAGAACCTCTTGGGATAACTATTTAACAGTTTCTGCAGGAGATGCAAAAGCTTTAGATTTAGTTAACGAACACGAGGCAACGGGTGCTTTAAATGGTAGTTATGCAGATGTTACTGTAAATGGAACTACACTAACTGTTCCAGTAATTATTCAACCAGGTCAGGCTAAAGGGTCTGTTGGTTTAGCCTTTGGATATGGTAAAGTAGCAGGTTTAAAAGAAGAAATGCAAACTGGTGTTAATGCGTATGCATTATACCAAGGTTTTAATAATACACAAAATGTAACTGTAACGAAAGCGGCTGGTATGCACGAGTTTGCGTGTGTACAGTTGCAAAATACTTTAATGGGTCGTGGAGACATTATTAAAGAAACAACATTAGAAATCTTCAATACTAAAGATAGAACGGTATGGAATAAAATCCCTACAGTATCTTTAAATCATGAAGAAGTTGAAATCACTTCTCCAGAAGTTGATTTATGGGATGAATTTGATCGTTCTATCGGACATCATTTTAACTTATCTATCGACTTAAATGGTTGTACAGGTTGTGGTGCATGTGTAATTGCGTGTCACGCGGAAAACAATGTTCCCGTTGTAGGTAAGGAAGAAATACGTAGAAGTCGCGATATGCACTGGTTACGTATTGATCGCTATTACTCATCTGAAGATACGTTCTCACAAGATGATGCAAAAAAAGATGGTTTTTCTGGATTAACAGGAGCTAACGGTTCTTTAGGAGGATTTGGTGAATTAGAAATTGCTGCCGATAATCCACAAGTAGCTTTTCAACCAGTAATGTGTCAGCACTGTAATCATGCTCCTTGTGAGACTGTTTGTCCAGTAGCTGCAACATCACATGGTCGTCAAGGTCAAAATCATATGGCTTATAACCGTTGTGTAGGTACAAGATATTGTGCAAACAACTGTCCTTATAAAGTACGACGTTTCAATTGGTTCTTGTATTCTGAGAATGATGAGTTCGATTACTTTATGAACGATGATTTAGGTAGAATGGTAATTAATCCAGATGTAACAGTGCGTTCTCGCGGTGTCATGGAAAAATGTTCTATGTGTATTCAAAAAACACAAAAAACAATTCTTGATGCTAAACGTGACGGACGTGTTATTAAAGATGGTGAATTTCAAACAGCATGTTCTTCGGCTTGTAGCAATGGAGCAATGGTATTTGGAGATATTAACGATAAAGAAAGTAAAGTTTCAAAACTTTTAGAAGACGATCGTATGTATCACTTATTAGAAAGTGTTGGTACTAAACCTAATGTTCAGTATCATACTAAAGTGAGAAACACGAAAGCATAAGAAATATTAATTAACGAACAATTTAAAAGGATTATGGCGTCTCATTACGAAGCACCTATTAGAAGACCTTTAGTTACAGGCAACAAGTCGTATCACGATGTAACCGTAGATATCGCGGCACCTGTAGAAGGAAAAGCCAACAAACAATGGTGGATTGTATTTTCAATCGCATTAGCAGCTTTTCTTTGGGGAGTTGGATGTATGGTTTATACAATATCTACTGGAATTGGAACTTGGGGATTAAACAAGACCGTTGGTTGGGCTTGGGATATTACTAACTTTGTTTGGTGGGTTGGTATTGGTCACGCAGGAACTTTAATTTCTGCAGTACTATTACTATTCCGTCAAAAATGGAGAATGGCAATTAACCGTTCTGCAGAAGCAATGACAATTTTCTCTGTAATACAGGCAGGTTTATTTCCAGTTATTCACATGGGTCGACCATGGTTAGCGTATTGGGTATTGCCAATACCAAACCAATTTGGATCGCTATGGGTAAACTTTAACTCACCTTTACTTTGGGATGTATTTGCAATTTCAACGTATTTATCTGTATCATTAGTTTTCTGGTGGACAGGTTTATTACCGGATTTCGCAATGTTACGTGATAGAGCAATAAAACCTTTTCAAAAGAAAATATACAGTTTGTTAAGTTTTGGTTGGACAGGTAGAGCTAAAGATTGGCAACGTTTTGAAGAAGTATCTTTAGTACTTGCAGGTTTAGCTACGCCATTAGTACTTTCTGTACATACTATTGTATCTTTTGATTTTGCAACATCGGTTATTCCAGGTTGGCATACTACCATTTTCCCACCTTATTTTGTTGCTGGGGCAGTATTCTCTGGGTTTGCAATGGTGAACACACTACTTATTATTATGAGAAAAGTGTGTAACCTAGAAGATTATATTACAGTACAACACATCGAATTAATGAACATCGTAATTATGATTACTGGTTCTATTGTGGGTGTGGCATATATTACAGAACTATTTGTAGCTTGGTATTCAGGTGTAGAGTATGAGCAATATGCTTTCTTAAATAGAGCTACAGGACCTTATTGGTGGGCTTATTTGTTAATGATGAGTTGTAATGTGTTTTCACCACAGTTTATGTGGTTCAAGAAATTAAGAACAAGTATTATGTTCTCATTCTTTATCTCAATTGTAGTAAACATAGGAATGTGGTTTGAGCGTTTTGTAATTATTGTAACATCATTACATAGAGATTATTTACCATCTTCATGGACTATGTTCTCTCCAACGTTTGTTGATATTGGAATTTTTATTGGAACCATAGGATTTTTCTTTGTATTATTCTTATTATATTCAAGAACATTCCCAGTAATTGCACAGGCTGAAGTTAAGACGATTTTAAAGTCTTCAGGAGATAAGTATAAAAATTTAAGAGATTCTGGAAAAAGCTTAATGGGAACAGGTGCGGATGCTAGAACTTCAGTAGTGACGAATTTCGACGATAAAGAACAAAAAAATAATAACAAGTAGCATATGGAAACTTCAAAAGTAATTCACGCTATTTATAACGATGACGATGTTTTAATGGCAGCTGTGAAAACGGTAAAAGCTAAAAGGCATCACATTGAAGAAATATATACGCCATTTCCAGTCCATGGGCTAGACAAGGCAATGGGATTAGCACCAACAAGAATAGCAATCGCTTCATTTATGTATGGTTGTGTAGGTTTAATAGTAGCCACTGTTATGATGAATTTTATCATGATTGAAGATTGGCCTCAAAACATTGGAGGTAAGCCAAGTTTTAGCTACTTAGAAAACATGCCTGCATTCGTACCTATTATGTTCGAATTAACAGTATTCTTTGCAGCGCATTTAATGGTAATAACATTTTACTTACGTAGTAGAATGTGGCCATTTAAAAAAGCGGAGAATCCAGACCCAAGAACAACAGATGACCATTTTTTAATGGAAATTCCAGTTCACGGAAATGAAAAGGAATTGCACGATTTACTTTCAGAAACTGGTGCAGTTGAAATAAACGTAGTAGATAATACGCATTAATTTTAGACAATGAAGAGCATTTTTAACATAACAATATTAGCGCTAGTTTTAGTGTCAATTGTAGGTTGTAAGAAAAATTCGAGACCGAATTATGAATTCATGCCTAATATGTACCAATCGGTAGCTTACGAGACTTATCAAGAGTCTGATGCTTTCGCCAATGGTGTTGAAGCGCAATTACCTGCGGAAGGTTCAATACCTAGAGGTTATACTCCTTTTGATATTGAGAATTCAACTGAAGGTTATTTTGAAGCTAAAGCAAACTTGAAGAATAATTTAGATTCTACTCAAG
This sequence comes from Lacinutrix jangbogonensis, assembly GCF_000797445.1. Taxonomy (GTDB): domain Bacteria; phylum Bacteroidota; class Bacteroidia; order Flavobacteriales; family Flavobacteriaceae; genus Lacinutrix; species Lacinutrix jangbogonensis. The sequence continues at coordinate 134,945 of NZ_JSWF01000031.1, forward strand.
TCGATTACGCAAGAGGTAAAGAATTATACGATATTTACTGCGGTATTTGCCATGGAACCAAAGGAAACGGACAAGGTAAATTGGTTAAAAGAGAAAAAATTCTCGGTATTCCTAGCTATAGTGATGTTGGAAGAGCTATTACGGAAGGTAGTGTTTATCATACTATATACTATGGTAAAAATGCAATGGGTTCTTACGCAAATCAATTAAGTTACGAAGAGCGTTGGCAAGTAGTTTCATATGTTATGAAATTGAAGGCAGATTTAGAAAAATAAGATTTAGTTAAAGATTATATAATGGAATACAAAATTTCAAATAGACTAAGATTAACTGCAATCATTTTAATGGTCGTTGGATTGTTAGGTGTTGTCTATAGTTTTACCACTTCGCATGTAACATTTGACGAGGTTGAGAAAATGTTATCAGAAGAATCTCATCATGGAGGAGCTGAGGATCATGGAGCCGAAACACATCAGGTGGAGGCAACAAGTCATGATGAACATGCATCAAAAGATGCTCATGGAGATACTCATGGTGTAAGCCATGAAGTTGTTGATGAGCATACCAAACATGTAAATCACGTTATGCACGCTATGCACAATAGGCCTTGGTCCGCATTTTATGTTGCTGCATTCTTTTTTATGATGATTTCATTGGGCGTTTTAGCATTTTATGCGCTTCAATATGTGTCTCAATCAGGTTGGTCTCCATTATTGCTAAGAGTAATGGAAGGTATTACAGCTTACTTATTGCCAGGTGCTTTAATTGTAGTTTTAATAGCTGTTGCATCGGGTACAGGATGGCTTGGTGGTCATTATAATATTTTTGTTTGGATGGATCCAGATGTAGTAGCGCATGATAAATTAATTCAAGGTAAAACAGGCTGGTTAAATATTGGTGGATTCCTTGTAAGAGGTTTGATTTTCATTGGTGGATGGTCTTTATACAGATACTTTTCTAGAAAATTTTCTATTGCTCAAGATAAAGCAAACGATAATAAAAACTTTAAAAAGACTTTCCGTATCTCTGCAGCTTTTTTAGTATTCTTTATTTATACAGAATCTATGATGTCTTGGGATTGGATAATGAGTGTAGATCCTCACTGGTTTTCAACTTTATTTGGTTGGTACGTATTTGCAGGAATGATGGTTTGTGGAGTTACTGTAATTGCATTCATTACAATGTATTTAAAAGGTAAAGGTTTATTACCACAGGTTAACGACAGTCATTTACATGATTTAGCAAAGTTTATGTTTGCATTTAGTATTTTCTGGACGTATTTATGGTTCTCTCAATTTATGTTAATCTGGTACTCGAACATTCCAGAAGAAGTAACTTATTTTGTAACTAGAATACAAGATTATAATTTACCATTCTTTGGCATGTTAGCCATGAACTTTATCTTTCCACTATTACTTCTAATGAACAGTGATTACAAACGTGTTCCTTGGTTTATTGTAATGGCTGGTATTGTAATATTAGCGGGTCATTATATTGATGTTTTCAATATGATTATGCCAGCAACAGTTGGTGACCAATGGGCTATAGGAATTCCAGAAATTGCATCTTTACTATTCTTTGCAGGATTATTTATCTTTATCGTGTTTACAGCGCTTACCAAAGCGCCATTAACACCTAAAAGGAATCCTTTTATTAAAGAGAGTGAAAATTTTCATTATTAATAACACATTTCAATAAAGAAGAAAGACAACAATGACGGCTTTATTATCAATTTTAGTTTTAGTATTTATTCTAGTTGCCATATGGCAAATGGTCAAGATATTCGATTTAACCCAGAGTGACTCAGATTTAAACAATCAAGTCGCAAACGACAAGGACAATAAGATTAATGGTTATTTAATGCTAGGCTTTTTGGCTTTCATTTATATCATAACTATATGGTCTTTCGTAGCTCTTGGTGAATTTCCATTAATGTCTAATTCTGCTTCAGAACATGGACCAGGTGTAGATAGTTTAATGATTATTTCTATGATAGTCATTTTCATAGTGCAAACAATAACTCAGTTTTTATTACATTACTTCGCTTTTAAATATAGAGGTGAAAAAGGTAAAAAAGCCTTATTCTATGCGGATAATAATAAGTTAGAAGCAATTTGGACTATTATTCCAGTAATTGTACTTGCTGTATTAATTATTCAAGGTCTATTTACTTGGACTTCGATAATGAATGTTAATGAAGATAACGATCCTTTAATAGTTGAGTTATACGCTCAACAGTTTAATTGGAAAGCGCGTTATGGAGGAGGAGACAATACTTTAGGTAAAGCAAACGTGAGATTGATTGATATTAATCGCAATAACACACTTGGTGTTGATGAAGCAGATCCTAATGCACAAGACGATGTTATTACAACAGAGTTACACTTGCCTGTAGGACGTCCTGTATTATTTAAGATGCGTTCGCAAGATGTTTTACACTCGGCATATATGCCTCACTTTAGAGCACAAATGAATTGTGTTCCAGGTATGATTACTCAATTTGGCTTCACACCATCAGTTACTACTGTAGATATGCGTGAGACTCCAGAGATGAAAGAGAAAGTACAAAACATTAATAAGATTAGAGTAAAAAAATCGAAAGCTTTAATGGCTAATAATGAAGAGGCTTTGGAACCTTATACTTTCGACTATCTATTATTATGTAATAAAATTTGTGGTAAATCTCACTACAATATGCAAATGAAAATAATAGTAGAAACACAAGAAGAATATGATGCTTGGATTAAAACACAAAAAGCATTTAAAAATTCTCTAATAAATAATTAATTAAAAGATTATAAAGATTATAAAGATTATGTCAGCAAACGCAGATACTCACGACGCTCACGACGATCACCATCATAAAGAAACTTTCGTAACTAAATATATATTTAGTCAAGATCACAAAATGATTGCTAAGCAGTACCTTATTACTGGTACTATTATGGGAGTTATAGGTGTAATAATGTCTTTAATGATGCGTATGCAAATTGCATGGCCGGAAGAGCCAAATGTGATTTTTGAAGCATTATTAGGTAAATGGGCACCAGATGGTGTTATGGATGCAGATATTTATTTAGCATTGGTAACTATTCATGGAACTATAATGGTATTCTTTGTACTTACAGCAGGTTTAAGTGGTACGTTTAGCAACTTATTAATTCCGTTGCAAATTGGTGCACGAGATATGGCGTCAGGTTTCTTAAACATGGTGTCGTACTGGTTGTTCTTTATATCAAGTATAATCATGGTATCTTCTTTCTTTGTAGAGGCTGGACCAGCTGCGGCAGGTTGGACAATCTATCCACCTTTAAGTGCGCTTCCGTTGGCTCAAGGTGGTTCTGGAATGGGAATGACATTATGGTTAGTATCGATGGCAATCTTTATTGCATCATCTTTATTAGGATCTTTAAATTATGTAGTAACAGTAATTAACTTAAGAACAAAAGGAATGTCTATGACTAGACTACCTTTAACTATTTGGGCATTTTTTGTAACTGCAATTATTGGTATCGTTTCTTTTCCTGTATTATTATCGGCGGCTTTACTATTAATAATGGATAGAAGTTTTGGGACTTCCTTCTTCTTATCAGATATATTTATACAAGGAGAAGTACTCCATTACCAAGGAGGTTCTCCAGTATTATTCGAACACCTATTTTGGTTCTTAGGACATCCAGAAGTATATATTGTAATCTTACCAGCAATGGGATTAGTGTCAGAAATTATGGCTACTAATTCACGTAAACCTATTTTTGGTTATCGTGCAATGATTACTTCAATTTTGGCTATTGCGTTTTTATCGACAATAGTTTGGGGACATCACATGTTTATTTCAGGGATGAATCCTTTCTTAGGTTCAGTCTTTACATTTACAACCCTATTAATAGCAATACCATCCGCAGTTAAAGCCTTTAACTGGATAACTACGATATGGAAAGGTAATATTCAAATGAATCCTGCTATGTTGTTCTCTATAGGATTTGTTTCTACATTCATTACAGGAGGATTAACAGGAATCATTCTTGGAGATTCTGCTTTAGATATTAACGTACATGATACTTATTTTGTAATAGCACATTTCCATTTAGTAATGGGTATATCTGCACTTTACGGAATGTTTGCAGGAATTTACCATTGGTATCCTAAAATGTTTGGTAGAATGTTGAATAAGAAACTGGGTTATATTCACTTTTGGATTACGGCAATATGTGCTTATGGTGTGTTTTTCCCTATGCATTTTATAGGTATGGCCGGTTTACCTAGACGTTATTATACAAATTCTAATTTCCCGTTATTTGATGATTTAGCGGATACAAACCAGATCATTACTATTTTCGCATTAATTGGAGGAGCAATACAATTAATCTATTTATGGAACTTCTTTTATAGTATATTCTACGGAAAACCTGCAGTACAAAATCCATGGAGATCGACTACACTTGAGTGGACAGCTCCTGTAAAACATATTCACGGAAACTGGGAAGGTGATTTACCACATGTACACAGATGGTCCTACGATTATAGTAAGCCTGGACATGACGAAGATTTTGTGATGCAAAATGTTCCTTTAAAAGAAGGTGAAGAAGAATTGCAACATTAGAAAATTCTTTTGTAAATAAGTCATCTCAAAATATAGATAACAAAACATATTAAAAAGCCTTTCAGTGTATTTATAAACTGAAAGGCTTTTTCTTTATATTTGCTTGTACTGAATTTGTTTCAGTTTCTCCTTACTATTTCTGTGAATACAGGAGTTTATTTTTAACGGTAAACATGAACGAAAACCTAGATCCATCAAACGAGAATTTTTCTTCGGAAGAATTCGATATCGAAAAAACATTAAGGCCCTTATCTTTTGAAGATTTTGCGGGTCAAGATCAAGTGTTAGAAAATTTAAAAGTCTTTGTTCAAGCTGCTAATCAAAGAGAAGAGGCATTAGATCATACATTATTTCATGGTCCTCCAGGATTAGGTAAAACAACACTAGCAAACATTTTAGCAAACGAGTTAAATGTTGGAATTAAAGTAACCTCTGGTCCTGTTTTAGACAAACCAGGTGATTTAGCAGGACTACTTACTAATCTTGACGACAGAGATGTATTATTTATAGACGAAATCCACAGATTAAGTCCAATTGTAGAAGAATATTTATACTCTGCAATGGAAGATTTTAAAATTGATATCATGATCGAATCTGGACCAAACGCAAGAACGGTTCAGTTAAATTTAAATCCGTTTACTTTAGTTGGTGCCACCACACGTTCTGGATTGTTAACAGCTCCAATGCGCGCACGTTTTGGAATACAAAGCCGATTACAATATTACTCAACCGAACTATTAAGTACAATCGTGCAACGAAGTGCACAAATATTAAATGTTCCAATAGCTATGGAAGCTGCAATTGAAATAGCTGGTAGAAGCAGAGGTACTCCAAGAATAGCAAATGCTTTACTGCGCAGAGTTCGTGATTTTGCACAAATAAAAGGGAATGGAAGTATAGATATAAAAATTGCCAAATATTCTTTAGAAGCACTAAATGTAGATGCTTATGGTTTAGATGAAATGGATAATAAAATATTATCAACTATAATAGATAAATTTAAAGGTGGACCTGTTGGCGTTTCAACCATTGCAACAGCTGTGAGTGAAAGTTCTGAAACCATTGAAGAGGTTTACGAACCTTTTTTAATACAACAAGGTTTTATTATGCGAACACCTCGTGGACGTGAAGTTACAGAATTAGCTTATAAACACTTAGGCAAGATAAAAGGACCAACGCAAGGCGGGTTATTTTAACATGTTTGTCCTTCTTAATTTGTTTCAGCATCTTAGCAAATAAATAACCTTCATTAGGTAACTAGAAATTAATAAACGAATACATAACGGTTTCCTTTGCTTCAGAAAGGATTAAGAATACTAGAAATAATATAAATGAAACGAGAAATACCAGAAGTTTCGTTACTTAAGTTCATAAAGCATTCAGTAGAAATACTTAAAAACCCATTACCATTTCATAATAAAAATTTCAACTTAAAAGGCGATATTTTTAAGTTGAATGTAGGTTTTAATTCTAAAATATATTTTTGTCGGGATGCTGCATTTGCACAATATGTACTTCAGAAAAATCAAAGAAATTACGTCAAGTCCAAAATTCAAACTGAAGATTTGGTTAAATATGTAGGTGAAGGCTTATTAACATCCGAAGGTGAAAAGTGGAAAAAACAGCGCAAAATGATGCAACCTGCTTTTCATAAAAAACAGCTTGAGAATTTATTGAGTGGCATGCAAGAAACAATAGTTTCGGAGTACGAAAAGATTGAAGCCAATACTACAATAGACGTTTTTCCTATTCTTAATGACTTAGCCTTTCAAACAGTTGTAAAATCACTATTTACAAAGGCAGCAAACGCTAACGATATGGAAAGGTTACAATACATAACCGAAGCCAATCAGCGCATGTTGGTTAGAGAGTTACGCCAACCGTATTTAGGATGGTGGTTTAAAATAAGCGGGACGTTAGATAAATACATGAAGCTTTCTAACGAAGCGAGAACCATTTTAAAACGTATTGTTGAAGAACGAAAATTGTCTGGAAATCATTATGGCGATTTATTAGACATGTTATTAGAAACGAGATATGAAGACGGTTCAGGTATGTCCGAAGAACAGCTTATTGATGAAATTTTAATTATCTTCACAGCAGGACACGAGACGACGTCTAACTCGCTAACATTCACTTGTCAATTATTGGCAAAGCATCCAGAATGGCAAGATAAAATTTACGAAGAGTTTCAAAGTTTAGGTGGTGACCAAGCCGATTTAATGACGCGAATTGCAACCTCAAAAGTTTGTCAGCAGGTGTTAGAAGAATCGATGAGATTATATCCACCAGCCTATTTTATAGACCGCGTTAACATTGAAACAGACCATTTTAATAATATGGAGTTTAAGCCTGGTTGTAATTTATTGTTTTCGGTTTATGAAATGCACAGACATCCTAAATTATGGGTCAATCCAGAAGCGTTCTCTCCAGAACGTTTTAGTGAAGGTAGTCGCCAATTTTCTGCTCAATATTTTCCTTTTGGAGCAGGACCAAGAAAATGTATAGGTAATAATTTTGCAATGTTTGAAATGATTATTGCGGTCACCGAATTAGTGAAAACCTATAAAATCTTACCAGAATTCGAAACTATTGGTATAACGCCACTAATAACACTAAAGCCGAAAAATGCTTTTCTTAAATTTGAACAAAGAAATTAGTAGTAACTAGAAAAATTATTGTGAATCAGAGGAGTAAACAAAGCTTAAGTTCTCTTTCCCATATTGAGAAAGGAAGAGAAAGAGCAAAGCAAATTAAATCCGAAGCAAAACGCTTGGGTTTTTTGTCCTGTGGTATTAGTAAATCAGAATTTTTGGAAGCAGAAGCGCCACGTTTAGAGAACTGGTTAAATAAAAACAGGAATGGCGAAATGCGTTATATGGAAAATCATTTCGATAAACGTTTAGACCCAACAAAATTAGTTGAAGATTCTAAAAGTGTGATTTCTTTATTACTTAATTATTATCCTTCGGAAACACAAAAAGATGCTGAAGCACCAAAATTATCTAAGTATGCTTATGGTCACGATTACCATCATGTTATAAAAACGAAATTAAAAGAACTCACACACTTTATTCAAGATGAAATAGGTGAAGTAAGCGGAAGAGCCTTTGTAGATTCTGCACCCGTTTTAGACAAGGCGTGGGCAGCAAAATCAGGTTTAGGTTGGATTGGTAAGCACAGTAATTTACTCACGCAACAAGTAGGGTCGTTTTATTTTATTGCGGAACTTATTATCGATTTGGACTTAGAGTACGACCATGTAACAACAGATCATTGTGGAACATGCACTGCATGCATAGACGCTTGTCCAACACAGGCTATTGTAGACCCTTATATTGTAGATGGTAGTAAATGTATTAGCTATTTTACAATAGAGCTTAAAGATCAATTGCCAAACACCATGAAAGGTAAGTTTGACGATTGGATGTTTGGTTGCGATATTTGCCAGGATGTTTGTCCATGGAACAAATTCTCAAAATCACATAATGAACCACTTTTTAATCCACATCCAGAATTGTTAGACATGACTAAAAAGGATTGGGCGGAAATAACAGAAGATGTTTTTAAAAAAGTGTTTCAAAAATCTGCAGTGAAACGCACAAAATTTGAAGGCTTGAAACGTAATATTGACTTTTTGAAGGATTAATTTTAATAGCAATAGTCACTTCTCTTTTCTTTTCTCTTTCTTCAATTCTTCTTTCCTTTTACACCAAAAACCTTACATTTGTATTTCGTGTCACAATAAAAAATTATGAGTAAACAAAGTAAAAGAAGAGAAGCCTTGGTATATCATGCCAAGCCAACTCCAGGTAAAATAAAAGTAGTGCCAACCAAGAAATATGCAAGTCAAAGAGATTTGGCTTTAGCCTATTCTCCAGGTGTTGCAGAGCCTTGTTTAGAAATTGAAAAAGACGTAAATAACGTCTATAAATATACCGCAAAAGGAAACTTAGTAGCTGTGATTTCCAACGGAACAGCTGTTTTAGGTCTAGGTAATATTGGACCAGAAGCTTCAAAACCAGTAATGGAAGGTAAAGGTTTACTTTTTAAAATATTTGCAGATATTGATGTTTTCGATATTGAAGTAGGTACAGAAGATGTAGAAATGTTTATTCAAACAGTAAAAATGATTGCACCAACATTTGGTGGAATAAATCTTGAAGACATAAAAGCACCTGAAGCTTTTGAAATTGAAAGACGTTTAAAAGCAGAACTGGATATTCCTGTAATGCATGACGACCAACATGGTACTGCAATAATTTCGGCAGCAGCATTATTAAACGCATTAGAGTTATCCGAAAAAAAGATAGAAAACGTTAAAATAGTAGTTAGCGGTGCAGGAGCTGCAGCAATTTCTTGTACACGATTGTATTTAGCATTTGGAGCAAAACGCGAGAACGTTGTGATGTTAGATAGTAAAGGTGTTATTAGAGACGATAGGGATAATTTAACCTCTCAAAAAGCAGAATTTGCGACACATAGAAAAATAGACACGCTTACTGAAGCCATGCAAGATGCTGATGTTTTTATTGGCTTATCAACTTCAGATATAGTGTTTCCAGAGATGTTAAAAACAATGGCTAAAAACCCAATTGTTTTTGCAATGGCAAACCCAGATCCAGAAATAAAATACCAATTAGCTATTGATACCAGAGATGATATTATTATGGCTACTGGGCGTAGCGACCATCCTAATCAAGTAAATAATGTCCTTGGTTTTCCATTCATTTTCAGAGGAGCTTTAGATGTTCGTGCAACAAAAATTAACGAAGCCATGAAAATGGCTGCCGTAAAAGCTTTAGCTAATTTGGCTAAAGAACCCGTTCCAGAGCAAGTAAACATTGCATATAATGAAACCAGACTAACCTTTGGTAAGGATTATATTATACCAAAACCATTCGACCCAAGACTTATTGGAGAAGTACCTCCAGCAGTTGCAAAAGCAGCAATGGAAAGTGGTGTAGCATTAGAACCAATAGAAGATTGGGAAAAGTATAAAGACAGCTTGTTAGAGCGCTTAGGAAATGATAATAAAATTATTAGACTGCTTTTAAATAGAGCTAAATCCGCTCCTAAGCGAGTAGTTTATGCAGAAGCAGACCATATAGATGTATTAAAGGCGGCGCAAATAGTTTATGATGAAGGTATTGCAATTCCAATTTTATTGGGAAGAAAAGAAGAAATTGAGCGTTTAAAAGAGGAAATAGAGTTTGATGCTGACGTTTTAATAATAGATCCAAAAACTGATGAACAAATTGACCAAAAAAATAAGTATGCTGAAGTCTATTGGAAACAAAGAAAACGCAGAGGTGTAACTTTATTGGAAGCTCAAAAACTAATGAGAGAGCGTAACTATTATGCTGCAATGATGGTGAACGAAGGTGATGCAGACGCATTAATTTCTGGGTATTCGCGTAGTTATCCGCAAATAGTGAAGCCAATGTTAGAACTTATTGGTTTGGCTCCGGGTTCAACTAGAATAGCAACTACTAATGTCATGATGACAGAACGTGGACCAATGTTTTTAAGTGATACGTCTATAAACATTAATCCTACAGCTAAAGATTTAATAAAAATTGCACAAATGACTTCTGGAGTTGTAAAAATGTTTGGGATGACACCAGTAATGGCAATGACGAGTTATTCTAATTTTGGATCTTCAAAAGACCAAACAGCCACAAAAGTGCGAGAGGCTGTGTCTTATTTGCATAAAAGACATCCAGATTTATTAGTAGATGGAGAATTGCAAACCGATTTTGCATTGAACAGCAAAATGCTTCAGGATATTTTTCCGTTTTCAAGATTATCTGGACATAAAGTAAATACACTTATTTTTCCAAATTTAGAATCGGCGAATATTACGTATAAATTGCTAAAAGAATTAAATAAAGCGGAGTCTATTGGTCCAATTATGATGGGATTACGTAAACCAGTGCATATTCTTCAGCTTGATGCAAGTGTAGACGAAATTGTAAACATGACTGCCATTGCAGTAATAGATGCACAGAAGAAAGGAAAAGAAGCATTAATGAATGAAAAAACGAAATAGTCTTTAGTCCAATAATTTTATTACATTTGAATGCTTAACAAAGAACTGTAGATGATTACACATATTGAAGGGAAAATGGTGGAAAAAAATCCAACAGATGTCGTTATAGACTGTAATGGTGTTGGTTATTTATTAAATATTTCTTTAAATACGTTTTCTCAAATCCCTGATCAGGAAAGCATAAAGTTATTTACACATCTTCAAGTAAAAGAAGACTCTCATAGTCTTTATGGTTTTGTAACTAAAGGAGAACGTGAAGTGTTTAGGTTGCTAATTTCTGTAAGTGGAATTGGTACTAACACAGCAAGAACGATGCTTTCGTCTTTAACGCCTAAACAAATTCGTGAAGGTATTGCTACCGAAGATGTTGTACTTATTCAATCTGTTAAGGGTATTGGTGTAAAAACGGCACAGCGTGTTATAATCGATTTAAAAGATAAAATCATTAAAATTTACGATATTGACGAAGTTTCTGTTAATAGAAGCAATACCAACAAAGATGAAGCGTTATCTGCTTTAGAAGTGCTTGGGTTTGCAAAAAAACAAGCAGAACGCGTGGTGGATAAAATTGTTGTAGCCCAACCTGAGGCTACCGTAGAGGCCCTAATTAAACAAGCTTTAAAAAAATTATAGTAGATTTTGAACACAACTAACCAATACTTTCATAAATCAATTAAACAGAGTTTACCATTTATAGTAACTTTATTACTTTCCTTAAGCGCTATCGCACAGGTGGTAGATGATCCTGATGCAACAATAGAAACAGATTCTACAAAAACAGGATTCAGTTTTGGTACTATTGAAATGCCAAATCCTAATAGTATCACTTCAAATTACACGTATGATCCAGTTATAGATCGTTATGTGTATACAGAAACTGTAGGTAATTTTAATATTAATTATCCAATTATTTTAACACCCAAACAATACCAAGATTTAGTGTTTAAAGAAAACCTTAAAGACTATTATAAAGATAAAATTGATGCTGTCGATGGTAAAAAGGATGATTCCGAAGAAGCAAAAAAGAATTTGCTGCCAGAATTTTATATAAATTCAGGTCTTTTTGAAACTATATTTGGCGGTAACACCATAGAATTTGTACCACAAGGTTCTTTAGAGATGGATTTAGGGATCTTGTTTACTAAACAGGACAATCCTTCATTTTCACCTAGAAATAGAAGTAATTTTACATTTGATTTCGACCAAAGAATTAGCTTAAGTTTATTAGGTAAAGTAGGAACAAGACTCCAAGTAACAGCAAACTACGACACAGAAGCAAGTTTTGATTTTCAGCAAATAGTAAAATTAGAATACGATCCTACTTTTGGTGGAGGTGAAGATTCTATTCTTCAAAAAATAGAAGTTGGTAATGTAAATATGCCACTAAACAGTTCTCTAATTTCCGGAGCTCAAAGTTTATTTGGTGTAAAAACAAAATTGCAGTTTGGTAAAACATCTGTTACTGCTGTATTTTCAGAACAGAAATCCGATACACGCTCTGTAGTTGCACAAGGAGGAGGGACATTAGAAGAATTTGATTTTTTTATTCGCGATTACGACGAAAATAGACACTTTTTCTTAGCACAATATTTCCGCGAGAATTATGATAAAGCACTAGAAAACTATCCCTACATTAATACAAATGTCCAAATAACAAGAGCAGAAGTTTGGGTAACCAATAGAAGTAATAGAACGGACAATGTAAGAAATATTGTAGCGCTTCAAGATATTGGTGAATCTTCAATCATTGGAAATGCAGGTGTTGTAGTCACTGCTGGTTCAGGTGCATTCCCAGATAATGGAAATAACAGATTAGATCCAACAAATATTGGTGGACCTGGTTCGCAAATTACAGATGCCATTAGAGATGTTGCAACAGTACAAGCTGGAATATTAATCCCTGGTTTTAATGAAGGTTTCGATTATGCTAAACTAGAAAACAGTAGAAAGCTTATTGAAGGACAAGAGTATACACTTAGTACTGAATTAGGTTATATCTCCCTAAATCAAAGGTTAAATAATGACGAAGTTGTAGCAGTAGCGTTTCAATACACTGTTGGAGGACAAGTATTTCAAGTTGGAGAATTTGCAAACGATGGTATTGATGCAACTGACGTTCAAACCAATACTAATGGAGAGGTAACAAATGTAACTAATAACAATTTAATATTAAAACTTCTTAAAAGTAGTATCACATCTATAACTCAACCAATTTGGGATTTAATGATGAAGAATATCTACGCGACTGGAGCCTACCAATTAAGTCAAGAAGATTTTAAATTAAATATTTTTTATAATGAGTCTGCACCATTAAATTATATTTCGGCTGTAGATGGTTCTCCATTTGGAACCGATTTTGAAGGAGAACCAATTGAACAAACGACATTGTTACGTCTTTTTAATTTAGATAGATTAAATTTTAATAACGATCCACAAGCAAAAGGAGATGGATTCTTCGATTTTGTTCCAGGAATTACAGTAATTCCTCAAAATGGAAAAATAGTTTTTACTAAAGTAGAGCCTTTTGGACGTTATTTATTCGATGTTTTAGATAACGATGGTAATCAAGGAAACAATGCTTTCGATTACGAATCCGATACCTACACTAACGCCAATCAAGAAAAATACGTTTACGATTTATTATATAAAGCAACCAAAACGGCTGCTTTAGACGAGGTTCAAAAAAATAAATTTCAAATAAAAGGACGTTACAAATCTCAAGGAGGAGATGGTATTCCTATAGGAGGATTTAATGTGCCAAGAGGTTCTGTAACAGTAACTGCAGGTGGTCGTGTACTTGTGGAAGGTGTCGATTATACTGTAAATTATCAATTAGGACGTGTACAGATTTTGGATGAAGCTTTAAAAGCATCTAACACACCAATTCAAGTAACTACAGAAAATAATGCTATTTTTGGGCAGCAAACTAAGCGTTATACGGGTTTAAATATAGAGCATCAGTTTAATGATAATTTTTTAATTGGTGCGACTTATATTAATTTAAATGAAAGACCAATCACCCAAAAAGCAAATTATAATAACGAGCCCATTAATAATACCATTATAGGTTTTAATGGTAATTATTCTACAGAAGTACCTTTCTTTTCAAGACTGGCAAACAAATTACCAAACATAGATACAGATGCACCATCAAACCTTTCAGTGCGTGGAGAGTTTGCTTATTTATTACCTGGAGCACCAAAAGGGACAGATTTTAATGGCGAAGCAACTGCTTTTATAGATGATTTTGAGGGCAGCCAAAATGGTATCGATTTAAAATCGGCTCAGTCTTGGTTTTTATCAAGTCGACCAATAGGATTAAATAATACAACTGCTTTCGATATAGATGGTTTTGAGAATGGTTACGATAGAGCATTATTAAATTGGTACAGTATAGATCCTATTTTTTATAGTAACCAACGACCAGGAGGAATAGATGATGATGATGTTTCCGATTTGTATACTTCTCGTGTTTTTGTTACTGAATTATTTCCAGAACGAGACATTGCGCAAGGTCAAACAGCTGTTTTAAACACGTTAGATCTAACTTATTATCCAACCGAAAGAGGACCGTATAATTTTAGTGATTCCAATTTGTCTTCAGATGGTGCATCTCTTATTAATCCTAATAATGGTTGGGCAGGAATAACAAGACAATTAACCTCTACCGATTTTGAGCAATCTAATGTCGAGTATATTGAGTTTTGGATGCAAGATCCTTTTCTAAATAATCCAAATAATCCTGGAGGGAAATTAGTATTTAACTTAGGAAGTATTTCTGAAGATGTCTTAAAAGATGGTAGAAAGCAATATGAAAATGGATTGCCAGCAGATGGGAATATAGATTTATTACCAACAACAACTTATAATACAGTAGTCCCCTTAAATCAAGCCTTAATTTATGCTTTCGATACTACAGGTGAAGAAAGAATAAATCAAGATGTTGGTTACGACGGTTTTGATGATGCAGAAGAAAGTGTGAATTTCCCAGCATTTAGTAGTCTACCAGATCCATCAGCAGATAATTATCAATATTACCTTAGTTCAGAAGGAAACGTTTTAGAACGTTACAAACGCTATAATAATATGCAAGGTAACTCACCAGATACTTTTAGCGATACTGATAGAGGTTCTACAACACAGCCAGATGTTGAAGATATTAATCGAGATAATACGATGAATACTATCGATAGTTATTTTGAATACGAGCTAGAAATTACGAGACAGAATTTACCTTTAAATAGCATAGACGAAATTGCATCTAGTAATCCAATAGGTGACTTTATTAGAGATGTAAAATCACGTCCAAGAGTGTTACCAAACGGAGAGACAGAACAAGTGCGTTGGTATCAGTTTAGAGTGCCCGTTCAAGGTGATCATGTAGTTGCCGTAAATGGGATTACCGATTTGCGTTCAGTTCGTTTTGCAAGACTATATTTAAATGGCTTTTCAGAGCAAACAACCTTCCGTTTTGGAACTTTAGATTTAGTACGTAGTGATTGGAGACGCTACCAATTAGCATTAGATGGTGGTTTTACTCCACCAGATTTTGGTGATACAGACTTTACTGTTGGAGTAGTAAGTACCCAAGAAAATGATGGTAGTTACGAGTCTCCTCCGGGAGTTGTACCAGAACAATTAAACAATAATAACACAATAATAAACCAAAATGAACAATCTTTAGTCGTTAATGTTTGCGATTTAAAACCTAAAGATGCTAGAGCAGTATTTAAGAATATTAGTGTGGACATGAGACAATACAAACGTATTAGAATGTTTATGCATGCCGAAGAAGGAGATAATCCGGGATTAGGAAATCAAGATTTAGTAGGGTTTATTAGAATGGGTAACGATTTAACGCAAAATTATTACCAAATAGAAGTGCCGTTAGAAGTTTCTATAGGGAATTCTAGTGAGCAATTATGGCCAACTGCAAACGAAATAGATTTACCTCTAAATCTATTAGAACAAATGAAATCTTTAGGTATTGCAAATGGGTCCTTAGCAAATGCAACAGCTACTTTTTACGATATTTTTGATAATGAATTGGTTCAAATCCCTAATGAGTTTTCTGGATATAATACTGTTGGTAGAGATAAACATCGTTTAGCAATAAAAGGAAATCCAAATTTTGGAGCCATAAGAACCTTAATGGTTGGTGTAAAAAATGGAACTAGCAACACACAATGTGGCGAGGTTTGGTTTAATGAATTACGTCTATCAGACATGGATAACGAAGGTGGTTGGGCAGCAGTAATGAGTTTAGATACTAATTTTGCCGACTTTGCAAACGTAAGTGCAACAGGTAGAATGAGTACTGCTGGTTTTGGCTCTGTAGATCAAGGTCCACAAGAACGTAGTAGAGAAGATGTAAAGCAATATGATGTTGTTACCAATGTAAACGTAGGGCAATTGTTACCCAAAAAATGGGGAATTCAAATCCCATTTAATTATGGTCAAGGTGAAGAATTAATTACGCCAGAATACGATCAACAATATAAAGATTTAAGACTTCAGAGTAGAATTGATGCTGCGGAAACTTCTGAAGAAAAGAAAATTATTAGAGAACAATCTGAAGACTATACTAGACGAAGAAGTATCAATTTTATTGGTGTTAGAAAAGTAAGAACAGGAGATTCTAAACCACGTTTCTATGATGTAGAAAATCTAACGTTTAACCATTCGTATAATAAAGTAGAACATCGCGATTTCGAAATTGAACGCTCGATAGATAAGCAAGTGCGAACAGGAGCAAGTTATACCTATAGTTTTGAGCCAAAAATATTCGAGCCTTTTAAAAAGAAAGATTCGCTTTTTACTAGTAAATATTTAAAACTTTTAAAAGATTTTAATCTTAATCTAATGCCTTCTAGTTTTGCTATTAATTCAGATATTAGTAGACAGTTTAATAGGCAACGTTTTAGAGAGTTAGAACTAGGAGGTAATAATATTAGTCTTGATGAATTATTTAGAAGGAACTATAATTTTGATTTCCAATCTACAATAAACTGGAACTTAACGAAATCACTAGCGTTAAACTTTGCCGTAGCCAATAATAATATTGTAAGAAACTATTTTCAGGATAATTTAATTAATGGAGAGCAAGATCCAAGCTTAGATGTTTGGGATGGTTATTTTGATATTGGTGATGCCAACAGACGCTCGCAAACTTTAGGTTTAAATTACGAAATACCATTTAATAAATTTCCGGCACTTAATTTTATTAATGCAACCTATGCGTATCAAGGGCTATATCAATGGCAAAAAGGATCAGATTTATTTGGAGAACTTGTTGCAGATGATGGTATAACTTATGATCTAGGGAATTCTATATCAAACGGTAATACGCACAATATTAATTCTACGTTAGATATGCGTAAGCTTTATAAATACATAGGTCTAAAAAAGAAACGTGTAGCCAAGAATAATGGTAAAGTTAGTAGAAATGCAAGAGTTGGAAACCTTCCAGGGAAAGTTAAAAAAGAAGAAGCTAAAAAACCAGAAGCCAAAAAGAAAAGTGGTCTTGGAACAGGAATCGCTAATTTAGGAATTGGTCTTTTAACCTCTGTAAAACGTATTCAAGCAAATTATTCTGAAAATAATGGAACGTTCCTTCCTGGTTTTGTGGACACACCAGGTTTTATTAGCGCTTCTAAACCAACTTTTGGTTATACTTTAGGAAGCCAACGAGATATTCGAGATTTAGCAGCCAGAAATGGATGGTTAACAGTGTTTCCCGATTTTAATCAGCAATACACAAAAAATCATACAAAACAACTGGATCTTTCGGCTAATTTAGAACCTATTAACGATTTAAAAATAGATTTAGTAGCCTCAAGAACCTATGCTGAAAACTATACAGAAAACTATAGAATTGAAAACAACGAATACACTTCTTTAACACCAAACATATTTGGAAATTTTAACATATCCACATTTACACTACCAACGGCCTTTGGAGCAAGTGATGAAATAAGCTCTGAAGCTTTTGATGCTTTTAGAGAAAACAGATTAACAATGGCTAGAAGATTGGCTATCGAAAAAGGAGCAAATGTAAACGATGTGGATGCAGATGGTTATCCTTTAGGTTTTGGAAAAACAAGTCAAGCAGTATTGTTACCAGCGTTTTTAAGTGCATATACCGGACAGAATGCTGAGAAATCAAAATTAGGAGCTTTTAGAGATATGCCCATTCCAAATTGGGATCTTAAATACACAGGCTTAATGAAGTTTAAATGGTTTAAAAAACGCTTTAAACGTTTCTCTCTAGCTCATGGTTACCGTTCAAGTTATACTATAAACCAGTTTAGAACTAACTTAGATTTTAATGGAATAGATTATAGCCAGCCTTATGCATCTCAACCTACAGACGATTTAGATCAAGCAGGTAATTTTAAAAATGCAGAATTATACAGCAATATTAACCTAACAGAATTGTTTAGCCCGTTAATTAGAATAGATATGGAAATGAAAAACTCTATAAAGATTCTTGCTGAAATTAGAAAAGATAGGTTATTGTCTCTTAGTTTCGATAATAATTTAATGACCGAAATACAAGGAAACGAATACACGTTAGGATTAGGCTATAGAATTAAAGACGTACGTATAAAATCTAAATTAGCTGGGCCTAAAAAAGCTATTGTTAGCGATTTATTAATGGAGGCAAACATATCGGTTAGACAGAATAAAACCATTATTAGGTATCTTGATTTAGAAAACAACCAAATTACTAATGGACAGACCATATACGGTTTAAAGTATAATGCAAACTATGCATTTAGTAAAAATTTAACTGGTATCTTCTATTTCGATTATACCTTCTCAGAATATGCGATATCTACAGCATTTCCACAAACAACAATACGTTCTGGATTTACTATAAGATACAATTTTGGTAATTAAAAAATGGTATAATTTTTCTATTTGAAAAGCCAAAACAATTAAATACATTTGTAAAAATAAAAAAATAGCACAATGAATATTCCAACAGAATTAAAATATACTAAAGATCACGAGTGGATTAAAGTAGAAGATGATGTAATTACAATAGGTATTACGGATTTCGCACAAAGCGAACTTGGTGATATAGTTTACGTAGAAGTAGAAACTCTTGACGAAACTTTAGAGGCAGAAGAAGTGTTTGGTACAGTTGAAGCTGTAAAAACGGTTTCAGATTTGTTTTTACCAGTAGCTGGAGAGGTTGTAGAATTTAATGAGTCTCTAGAAGACGAGCCAGAAAAAGTAAACACAGATCCTTATGGTGAAGGTTGGATGGTGAAAGTTAAGGTTTCTAATGTTTCAGATTTAGATGGTTTGCTATCTGCTGAGGACTACAAAGCCCTAATTAGTGCTTAAGAAATTCAGTTTTCCTATAAGTATTCTTTACACGTTAACCTTATCTGCTTTAAGTTTAATAAAGATAAGTCATGTAGTTAAAAATATGCCATCATTTAACGATAAAGTAGGGCACGCTCTCGCTCATTTTATTTTTGTGGTCTTATGGTTTGTTGTATTTTATTATAAATTCAACTTTAAATATGGTAAAGCTTTAGGCTTTGCAGGACTATTTTCATTTGGATATGGTGTGCTTATCGAAGGACTACAAGGTTGGATTACAATTAGTAGACAAAGTGACTTTAATGACGTCTTTGCAAATGTTATAGGAATGGTATTTGCTTTATTACTTTTATTAAGTATAAAAAAACGCGTGTTAAAAAGTAATAATACCTTGCTTTTTTGAAAAATAAATAGTTATTTTAGCACAGCATAAACAAATATAATTTTATGGAAACAAAGAAAAACCCAAAAGCAAACGTAGGTAGAAACAGTAGTCTCTATTTTGCAGTTGGTATGCTGTTAATGTTAGGTTTAACTTATACAGCTATCAATTACAAAACTTACGATGAGCGTGTTGTAGATAATAGATCTATAGATGTTGATGAAGAATTGGATGAAGAAATCCCAATTACAAATCAAGCACCACCGCCACCACCACCGCCACCGCCACCACCGCCACCAGCTCCAGAAGTTATTGATGTTGTTGAAGATGAGGCAGAAATTGAGGAAACAGTTATCGAATCTACAGAAACAACTCAGGAAGAAGAAATTGTTGAGGTTGAAGAGGTAGAAGTAGAAGAAATAGAAGAAGACGTAGAAGTTTCTTTTGCAGTTATAGAAAGTGTACCTGTATATCCTGGTTGTGAAAAGGGAAATAACGATGCAAAGCGTAAATGTATGTCGGATAAAATCAACAAATTAGTTGGTAGAAAATTCGATTTAGATTTAGGTCAAGAATTAGGTCTAAGCGGTAAACAGCGTATTTACGCACGTTTTACAATAGACAAGTCGGGTAATATTGTTAATGTAAAAACACGTGGTCCACATCCTGGATTAGAAAAAGAAGCTAGAAGAGTTGTTGGTTTAATACCAAAAATGAAACCTGGTAAGCAAAGAGGAAAGCCTGTAAAAGTAACTTTCGATTTGCCAATAACATTTAACGTACAAGACTAAATAATTAGTTTTAAGTGGCATAAATTAAAAACCCGATACAAATTTGTATCGGGTTTTTTGGTTTTGGTATGCTTATTGTGTTTTCCTCATAATATTAACATGTAAACTTTAATAATTATGAACAATTCAAAGAAAAGTCGCGATCTCGTTCGCCAAAACGAGAAAAACGTGCAAAAATCGCAAAAGCATGATGCAAATTTACAAAAAAACTCAACGCTGTACTTTCAGGTTGGATTAATTTTGTGCTTGTTAGCTAGTTATGGTGCATTAGAGATGTCTTTTGCGTCTAATGGAAACCATTACGATCCTCCGAAAGAAATGGAATCTGAAGATTTCGTTTATGTAATGCCAAATTTTAAAGTAATAAAAGAGGTGCAGCCGGAAAAGAACAAAGTAACAAAGAAACTAAAAGCTAAAGCGCCGGTGATTAAAATTGTAGATAATCATACAAAGGTTTTAAAACCTGTAGATGCTATTGTAGATGTGTTTGTCCCAGATAATAAGATAGCAATTATTTCAACAGACGATCCTAGTTTAATAATTGATGATGTTGATCCGGTAATGAATATTATGGCTGTGCAAAAAGTTCCAATCTTCCCGGGTTGTGAAAAAGAAACAACTAACAATGGAAGAAGAAAATGTTTGTCTTCTAAACTAACAAAATTGGTGCGAAGAAAATTTGATACCGACGTTGCTATTGATTTAGGTTTAACTGGAAAGCAAAAAATTGTTGTTTCATTTAAAATTAATAAGCTAGGAGAAGTAGAGATTATTGAAACAAGAGCAAATCATAAAGCACTAAAAATAGAAGCCAATCGTGTAATAGGTAAAATACCAACCATGGAACCAGGAAAAAATAACGACAGGCCAGTAGAGGTGTCGTATATGCTTCCAATACAATTCAATATTCAGTAAAACTATTCGTTTTACAATTATTTAACCGTTATTACCTTTCGTAGTAACGGTTTTTAATTTTTAATGAGTTTCATAAAAAAAATAAAAATGTTATCTTTCGGCGAAATTAAATGTAAAATATACTATGAAGTATTGCGCTTTCATTTTAATAATTTGTTTTCAGTCTTTAGCAATAGCTCAAGACAATAACATTAAACCTCCTATTTTCGATTCTTGTAAAGAAGAGCCAATTGCCAATTTGCAAAAATGTTTCGATTCTAAAGTTTTCAATTTGTTATTTAAAAACTTTAATGTTCCAGACGCCGTTAGCGAGGCTAATTATAAAGGCGAAGTTGTTATTTTATTTGAAGTCGATAAAGAAGGTGGTTTTAGAACCATGTATGTGGATGCTATTTATCCAGAATTAAAAGCGGAAGCTATTCGTGTTATTAGTGCTTTTCCAAAAGTAGACCCAGCAACTTATAATGGTAATTTAACATATAAGCAATATTCAATCATCTTAAAAATACCTTTGGTGGATCAAACAGTTTCGATCGAAGATTTAGCAATTAAAATTGAAAAAGAAGAACTAAATGCTTTAGAAATTGCGGCTAAGAAAGAATTAGATAAAGTAAATACAGATTATATAAAATACGATAATAGCGAGTATAAGAGTCAATTAAATATACCGTTTTCGCATGAAAACTATTCTAATTTCGATCGTGCTACCAATTTAATTGGTACTAATAGTCATACAGGGTCTAAACCTTTTTTGTATGAAGAGATTTCTGCTTATCATGATTTTAGTGCTGAAAATGAAACCTTAAAGAAAGACTCACAGACTTGGGTAGGGAAAAAATTATGGAATGAGCATTTGGTGCAATTACAAGCCGAAGACTATTGGTTTACAATAGATCCTATTTTCGATTTACAAGCCGGAAAAGATACAGATGCTGACTTTAATTCTACTTTTAACAACACGAGAGGCGTTTTTGTGCAAGGAGGCTTAGGTAAGAAATTTAATTTCTCAGCTTCAGTTTACGAAAACCAAGGTCGTTTTGCACAATATTTTAATCAATATGCGGAAAGTATTAAACCGTCTGATGGACCAGCCATAGTTCCTGGTCGTGGTATTGCTAAACGTTTTAAAACTGATGCTTTCGATTATCCAGTGGCAGAAGCGTATCTATCTTACACACCAGCCAAATTTATAAATGTACAATTTGGACATGGTAAGAATTTTATTGGAGATGGTTATCGCTCTTTATTTCAAAGTGATGTAGCAAGTCCATACCCATATTTAAAACTAAACACTAAGTTTTGGAAAATAAAATATACAAACACGTACACGTGGTTAAAAGATGTTAGAGCTGAAGTTGCTGAAAATGGTGCCTATTTAACTAAATATATGGCTAATCATTATTTAAGTTGGAATGTAAATAAACGTCTAAATCTAGGCCTGTTTGAATCTGTAATTTGGGCAAATACAAACGATAGAGGTTTCGATATTAATTATCTAAACCCGATTATTTTTTATCGTGCTATTGAGTTTGAAACTGGTCAAGATGCAGGAAATGCTATTGTTGGTCTTTCAGCAAAATATAAGGTTAACGATAACTTTAATATGTATTCGCAGTTTGTTTTAGATGAATTTTCTTTAAGCGATGTAAAAGGAGGAGATGGCAGTTGGAAAAACAAATTCGGATTACAATTAGGTGCTAAGTATTATAACGCTTTTAAAGTGAAAGATTTAATGCTTCAAGCGGAATATAATGCCGTAAGACCTTATACATATTCACATAACACAATAACTTTAAACTATGCACACAATAACCAGCCAATGGCACACCTTTGGGGAGCAAACTTTAGAGAGCTGGTGTTAATTGGGCGTTATAGATATAAACGTTGGTATGGTGAAGCCAAACTAATTGCAGGTGTTCGTGGTTTCGATTTAAACGATGGCACAGATAATTTTAATTATGGAGGAAATATCTATAGGGATGAAAGGGATAGACCTTTTGATTCTGGAGTAGAAATTGGGCAGGGCATAAAAACCAACACTATTAACGCAAGTATTCAAGGCGGTTATTTAATAAATCCAGCTTCAAATTTAAAGGTTTTTGCAAATATTAGTTACCGTAATTTTAATCCTGAAGCCGAAACTATGACGGTTTTAAACAACAGTACGGTGTGGTTTAATTTTGGAATTAGAACAGATCTATTTAATTGGTATTTTGATTTGTAGAATAAAAACGAAAAGTATTTCATTAATCATTACGCTGTTTTTGGTTTTTAATTTCAGTTTCTCTAAAGAAATTGAAAATCTATCCTATATTAAAATGGACACTATTATTTGCTACGAATATCCAATCTAAGACAAGCAGAAAAAGAAACAATTTCGAGCCGTTTTCAAAAAAGATACAGAATTATATAAATAGATGTCTGTTGATACTCTTTATATTTATCTTGAGAGTGAAACTTATAAAAAAGGAATTTTAATAAAATATTCAAAGGTTTTTAATTCTCATAAAATATTTGATACTACACCATTTTGTAATTTTGTAGCTGAAAATAATTTCAGGATGCCTAGACTAAGTTCAAAAAGGTATTACGATTTTGATGCACAGGAAATTGATTCTACAACTTTTCTAAAAAAAAAGAGTTTAAAAGAACCTCTTTAAATAGAACAATTACAGATTCTATTACTGGAATTGAAATTAAAACAGAATATGCAAACTACCTAGAGTATTCAAATAATAATTATCATTCTTATACTTTTGCTGTTGTAAATACTCCAGTAAATGGTGGCTAGAAAATGTATTTTTAAGCTTACAAGAAGATGGTGCTTACAAAGCGTTTTTAGCACATTATGATGTTACAGATGAAGAAATTGAATTTATGAATTATGGGCAATATGTAGATTTAGAAAATAAAATTACTGAATTAAACAACAGTAATTTTATAGATGCAACTAACAACAAAGTGTATTGGGATCCAGAAACAATGTGTTTAGTTAATTCAAGTTGGATAGAAGGCACTGTTTGTAGTGGTAGCGAAGAACATACATATCAAGAATGGATGGGTGGTGCACAATGTAATGGCAGAACAAAACCAACAAATGGTTTTTATCACAATTACAACATTTCTTGTATGCCTTCAAGTACAGGTGGTAATTCGACTCCTAGTAATAATAACCCATCTAATGGGCAACAATCTGGAGCTGGTGGCTCAACTCTACCTCAAGATGAAACTGTAGTAGTTTCTTGTAATTCTAGAAGTAGTGATTGTTTACCAGAGTTGTGTGCCGCAAGCGAAATTATTTCTACAGTTGCTGCAAATTTAGGTTTAACACCCGAGCTTACTAGTTGCTTACGGGATGAAGATAATTGTACAGCAGCTACAGCGTTAGTTGATTTTGTAAATGCTAATCCAACAAGCACTGCATTTGCTCAATTAGCTGCTCAAGCTATTTGTGATGGAGGAGAAGTTGATTATCCAAATAGTATCGTTTTAGATTCAACTTTTAATAATAATCCTAAAGCTAAATGTGTTTATAATAAACTAAAAAATTTATCAGATACTGTATTTAAGGACATAATAAGTAATCATTTTGGAAGTCAATTTACAAGAGATATAAAATTTGAAGTAGGTAATATTCCTGCTCAATTAGGGAATACGGATGCTTTTACATATACTAATTATGATGTTAACAATTTAGTAATTGCATCAGGAGATATTATGACTATAAGAGTAAGTCCTACATTTTTACAAAATGCTTCGGCAATTGAAATTGCGCTAACATTAATTCACGAAAGTATTCATGCTGAGTTAATGGATAGATTTATACAATTAGGTTTAGTTAACAATGTAACAACATTAGGAGCAATAGTTTTTAACAATGGGAATACTAATGTTTTCACATTGTCTGATGTGATTTTCAATCAACTTCTCATTATATATAATGCATATCCTCCGAATTCGAATGGCCAATGGAATCATGATTTATTTAATGCATTAAGTTATAGGACTAAAATGGCACAAAATTTGGTATCTGTACATCCATGGTTGCATGATTCTTCTGATGATTTTTTAACTAATGTAAATGGAGACAACTTAAACCTCTATGGAGATTTCACAATTAATGAGCTGATGGATTATATAACATGGATAGGTTTAGAAGAGACAGAAGATTTTGCTAACAATATTGAGAGTGTTCCTTTAGAATTAACAAAGAAAAATTTTGTTGAAACTGCGGCTAGAACCTATTATACTAAAAACTGTAACTAAAGATACATTATGAAAAAATCAATTTTAATCTTTTTACTATTTTTAAGTTCATTACCTTTATTAAGTCAAGAAGAGTTGAAAAAAGAAGAACTCTATATTTATGTTTCTAATATCAGTTTCCAGTCAAGTGTCTTAAGTTATGAAGCTTATTTTGGATTAGAAAGCCAAGAAGAAGACTTTAATCACGACACTTATTTTTTTAAGATAAGTTTTCCAGATTTAGAACATCATACTCTATTTGGGTTAGGTAAAACTATTGAAAAAAAGTCAATAAATTATATTGAGCCTATTTCGTATTTTAAAAACAAATCTTTTTGTTACATGCATTTAGAGTTGAGTCGCTATAAGAGAATATTTATTGTTACTGACTTTCCAAATACTCATAAAGAAGGTGGTAAAAGTTATAAGGATAAGTTTGTGATTTTTTATAGTAGATATAATGGTAGTATAAAAGATATTTCTTTCATGAATATGACTAACAAAAATTTAATAAACTTATAAGTCAAAATATAAAGACACAAGCTTCTTTTGCTTGTGTCTTTATATTTAATTAATATTTTCATTTGTTGATAATTAACTAATTGATTTGATTGTTTCATTCAATGAGATTAACTGTTCACTTAATAATGTTTTTATTAGAATGTTTTATATTGAAGAATAAATTAAATATGCATGATTAGAGATTCAATTTTAATACTATGTGCTTTTTTTTTCTTTCAGAGTATTTCAGCTCAAACTGATTCCCTCTATTTATCTAGTTGAAAAAACAAAGGATAATTTCAATAGTCAAACAGGTATTTATAGTTTTAAATAATATATTTTACCAATGCGATATACAGGAACTAGAAAAAAACGTATTGCTTACAGATCTGTCCACAAACTAAAATTGAGATTTTAGAAGATTATTATAAAAGAAAACCACCAGCAAAAATGCTCGTGGTTTTCTTTTATAAATCTACTTTTACAACGTATCTTTGCATCAAAATTTTAAGCGCTTAAAACCGCTTTAAACCAAATCAAAGCATTGAGTACAGCAACTACAACGATAAAACATTCATTAATTTCAGATTTTAAAGAAATCACGAAAATGCGTTTAGCATTAAGTGTGGTTTTTTCTTCAATTGCTGGTTATTTACTTGGTGTAGAACAGGTTAACTTTACAACATTATTTCTCCTTGCTTTAGGAGGTTATTTTATGGTTGGAGCGTCAAACGCTTACAACCAAATTATAGAAAAAGATTTAGATGTTTTAATGGATAGGACTAAAAACCGTCCCATTCCTGCTGGTCGCATGTCTGTGCGCACAGCATTTATTGTCGCCACTACTTTTACAATTTTAGGGATTGCAATTCTGTATTATATTAATCCACAAACCGCAATGTTTGGCGCGATTTCTATTTTTTTATACACTTGTGCTTATACACCATTAAAAACAAAAACACCGTTATCTGTATTTGTTGGTGCTATTCCAGGTGCTATACCTTTTATGTTAGGTTGGGTTGCCGCTACAGATAATTTTGGTATTGAACCAGGTACTTTATTTGCTTTACAATTTTTCTGGCAATTTCCGCACTTTTGGGCTATTGGTTGGTTTTTATATAGCGATTATAAAAAAGGAGGTTTCTTTATGTTGCCAACAGGAAAACAAGATAAAGGCACAGCTGTACAAATAATTATGTACACAATCTGGACAATATTAATTTCTATTGTACCAGTGTTTGGAGTAACAGGGAAACTAGAATTGTCTTATGTTGCTGCAACCGTTGTTTTTGGTTTAGGTTTGTTTATGCTGTATTATGCGATTCAGTTATTTAAAAAAATGACAGAAAAAGCAGCAAAGCAACTTATGCTGGCTAGTGTCTTTTACATTACATTAATACAAATTATTTACGTACTAGATAAATTTATTAGATAATTATGGATTTAACCGAAGGAACTTTAAGAGAAAAGAACGAACGTGCAAAAAAAATGATGCTCTGGTTTGGCCTTATTGCATTATTCATGTCGTTTGCAGGTTTAACAAGTGCAGTAATAATTAGCCGTACACGTCCAGACTGGTCTAAAGCTTTAGCATTACCAGAAGTATTTTTAATCAGTGTATTTGTAATAATAGCAAGTAGTATTGCTTATATTTTTGCTGAACGTGCTTTAAGAAACAACAATAGACAACTAACAACAATATTACTGTTAACCACTTTTGTGTTAGGAGTGGTATTTGTTTTACTGCAATTTCAAGGTTTTAGAGCACTTATAGAAGCTGGTTATTATTTTACAGGAGAAACTAGTGATCCTAAGGCGTCGTTTATATTTTTAATCGCTTTTTTTCACTTGCTTCACGTTGCAGTTGGCTTAATTTGCCTGTTGGTTGTAATTTATAATCATTTTAAACAAAAGTATACAGCAGATAATATGTTAGGTATGGAATTGGCTGGAACATTTTGGCATTTTATTGATATACTGTGGGTATTCTTGTATTTACTAATGTATTTTGTAGGTTAGATTTTTATAATATAAGAGCAGACAAGAAAAAGAATTTACTAATCAGATAAAACAAGGCTCAAAAATTACAGTTTAACATTTCTTTAATAAAAGAAAATGATTATTTTTGTGCAATATTTAAAATTAACGAACTCAACTATATGAATACTACAGTTGCAACTACTGGAACAGAAGGTAAAATTTGGGGAGGAGGAAACCAACCTCTAAAAGCCAGCTATGGTAAAATGATGATGTGGTTTTTTATCGTTTCCGATGCCTTAACATTTTCAGCATTTTTAGCTGCTTACGGTTTCTCACGATTCAAATTTATTGATTCTTGGCCAATAGCAGACGAGGTTTTTACTCACGTCCCTTTCTTTCATGGTAATTACCCAATGATTTATGTAGCGTTTATGACGTTTGTTCTTATTATGTCTTCAGTAACTATGGTATTAGCCGTAGATGCTGGTCACCACTTGAATAAGAAAAAAGTAACATGGTATATGTTCTTAACCGTTATTGGTGGTGTAATTTTTGTAAGCTCTCAAGCTTGGGAATGGAAGACATTCATTAAAGGAGAATATGGAGCAGTACAAACTAAAGGAGGTAATATTTTACAGTTTGGTGAGTACGTTACAGAGAATGGAGAAGAAAAATTTAAGCGTGTTGCTATAGCAGACTTTGTTAAAGTAGGTCATAGCGATAGAGTACAACACGAAAGTAAAAATGGAATTTGGTATGAAACTGAAGGTACACTTCCAGAATATTCTGTAGACGAAGTTTATAACGGTTTGGTTGCTAATGAAAACGTATTTGTCAGAAATCAAATTATTAATGAAGATGGTGAGAAAACAGTATTATCTCGTTCAGAATCATTAAAACAATTAAAAGCCAACGGAAAACTAGTAGTGCATGGCGCTAACTTAAAAGTAAACGAATATGGTTCGCCATTGTTTGCAGACTTCTTTTTCTTTATTACAGGTTTCCACGGTTTCCACGTATTCTCTGGAGTTGTAATTAATATTATTATTTTCTTTAACGTTATAATTGGTACTTACGAAAGACGTAAGAACTACGAAATGGTGGAGAAAGTAGGATTGTATTGGCACTTTGTAGATTTAGTTTGGGTATTTGTATTCACATTCTTCTACTTAGTTTAATAAAATAATATTGTCATTTCCTTGAATAAGGAAATCTAAAAAAAAATAGTATCAAAAATGGCACAAGAGCATAAATTAGAAATCTTTAGAGGATTAGTAAAGTTCAAATCTAACATTACAAAAATTTGGGGTGTTTTAGTATTCTTAACAGTTATTACAGCTGTTGAAGTAGTGTTGGGTATATATAAAGCTGAATTGCCACAAATTTTTAGAGATGCTATCTTGGGAATGAAGGCTATTAACTGGATCTTTATCATCCTAACATTAGTTAAAGCCTATTATATTACTTGGGATTTTATGCACATGCGTGATGAAACCAAAGCTTTAAGACGTATGGTGGTTTGGACAGCGGTATTCTTAATCTGTTATTTAGTGTTCATTCTATTGCAAGAAGCAGGTTATATTGAAGGTGTTTATACCAACGGATTTGTTAAAAAAGATTTTTAATTAGAAACATAAGTTAAAAGATAGTAAAAGGTGGTTTTTTTAAACCACCTTTTTTTATTTTTGTAACTCAATTAAATTATAGAGTGAAATGAGTAAAAAGGCCATTAAAAAATACGTAATTCTTGTAATACTATTTTTTCTTCCTGTAGTGTTTTTACTCATGTTATATCCTGCTACAAACAATTATAATATACTTGACGTTGTAAAAGAAGAAGTGCTTGATATTTCTAATTTATCATCCGTAACAAATTCCGACATTCTCTTAAAAGACCATATTACAGTATTAGGCTTTTTAGGTAGTGATCCAGAATCTAGAATAGTTGAAGCTTCAAACCTTAAAGAGCTTGTTTATAATAAGTTTAAAGGCTTTAAAAAGTTTCAAATTGTTATGGTAGTGACTAAAGACTCTCAAGATAAAACGAGTAGATTAATTCAAGAACTAAATAAGTATAGCGAACACAAATACTGGCATTTTGTATATGCTAGTGATAGCGACATTAATAAACTGTTTAATAGTCTAAGAACAAGTTTGCAATTGGATAATACGCGCTCTACAAATGGTGTTTTTGTAATTGATAAAGAGCTAAATCAGCGCGGTCGTTTAGACGATAGAACTAAAAAAGAGATTGAAAAAGGAGTAAAAATCTATCCGCTTACAGCCTACAATTGTTCTGAAGTTTCAATTATAAAAAACAAATTAGCAGCCGAAGATGTGCGTGTGCTGCTAGAAGAATATAGGAAATCTGGAAGAAATAAAATAGACTCCTCAAACCGAAGAGCCAAAGATCTTAATCCAGATAAATAATGATATTAACATTTTAACTTGTCGAAGAGTTTTAATCATAGTAAAATGAAAAAAAATAATTACTCATACATCAGTATCGCTTTTATTATTCTTTTATTCGGAATTATTTTTATTCCAAAAATAGTGGATAGAATAAAGAATAACGACATCACGCGTAATAATAGAATGGATGTTGGGCAAGACAATAACTTTGAGGATAAAGGCCAATTATCGTTTATAGAAATTAACGGAACTCCTAAAAAAGTACCTGCGTTTAGCTTTACAAATCAAGAAGGGAAAATAATTTCTCAAGAGGATTATAAAGGGAAAGTATATGTCGTAGAATTCTTTTTTACTACTTGCCCTACTATTTGTCCTAGAATGAATAGAAACTTAGTAGATATCCAAAACACATATAAAATCAATACCGATTTTGGTATTGCTTCCTTTTCAATAACTCCAGAGTTGGACACTCCAGAAATTTTAAAGGCTTATGCAAATAAATACGGAATTACCAACCCGAATTGGCATTTAATGACTGGAGAAGAAAAAGATATTTACGACTTAGCAAATATTGGTTTTAACATATTTGTAGGTAAAGTACAAGACGATGAGATTGGTTTTGAGCACTCAGGAGATTTTGCTTTAATAGATAAAAACGGTTTTATTCGTTCTAGATTAGATGCTTTTGGTAATCCTAAAATATTTTATAAAGGTATTATTAGCGAACAAGAGAAAATGGACGAAGACGGTAATGAGCAGGAAATTACGATGCTAAAAGAAGATATTAAGAAATTACTAAACGAGTAGTTATATTTAAAAGTATTTCGAGTTATTTTGATGTACAATAAATTGAGGCAAGAAGAAATAATGAATTCAGCAGAGAACATACAAAACGAAAAAAAATACAACAAATGGATTGTTATACTATCCGTTGTTGTTCCTCTAGCCGTTGCGGCTTTATTTGGTGTTAAATTAAAAGATCTAGGTATCAAGGTCGAGCCATTAACTTTTTTGCCTTCTATTTATGCAACCATAAACGGTTGCACAGCTATTGTTTTGTTATTAGCGCTTTGGGCAATAAAGAAAGGCAATAGAAGGCTTCACGAAAGGTTAATGAAATTCGCCATCTTATTATCAGTAGTATTCTTGTTATTATATATAGCATATCATATGACGAGCGATTCTACCAAGTTTGGAGGAGAAGGCGTGATTGCATACGTTTATTATTTAATATTAATAACACATATTTTATTGTCTATTGTGGTAATACCTTTTGTATTAATAACTTATGTAAGAGCAATTTCTAATAATTTTGAGAGACACAAAAAAATAGCACGTATCACATTTCCATTATGGCTATATGTTGCTGTAACTGGTGTTATTGTGTATTTAATGATATCTCCTTATTACGTTTAAACTACCATTCAAAAAATGCAACTCTCATTCAGAGCATTCCGATTGTTATCGGAGTCGAAGAATCTGTCAAATATGAAAACTAAAATACTCTTTATTCTCTTATCCTTTCTCTTTTTCATTAAAACAAATGCACAATGTGCAATGTGCAGAGCTGTGTTAGAAAACGAAGAGGGTCAAGGCGCAGCACAAAGTATTAATGACGGTATTATTTATTTAATGGCAATACCTTATGTTTTAGTTTTTAGTGTTGGTTTTGCTATTTATTGGAAATATTTTAGATCTAAAAAAGAATCTATTGGCAAATAAGATTTTTATTCTATTTGGTTTATATTTAAATGCGCAAACTACAATTGAAGGAAAGGTGGTTTCAAAAGAATTTAATTTACCATTAGAATATGCTAATGCTACATTACATTCTAAAAATATTGTTTGAGCACAAACTAGAAAGGATTGTTTTCTTTCGAAATAAAAAGAGCGTATTTAACAGATAGTCTTTTGGTTTCCTACATTGGTTTTATTCCTCAAAAATTTCTGATTTCAACATTTCTTTCAAATCCTAACAAAACAATTATTTTAGAAGAAGAACTAAACACTTTAGATGAAGTTGTTTTGGAAGTTAAAAAAGCAAAATATACTTCAGTTAAAACTTTTGGAGAAAATAGGCAATTATAGAAATACGGAAGCTCTGAGCCTTTTGGATATGAAAATGCTGTTTTTATTAGAAATACAGAAGAAAAAAAAGGAATAATAGAATCTGTAAAAATCACTTTTAAAGGAAATAAAAATAAAATTTACGAGGTACACTCCGCGTATTATCAAATTAAATTCTATAACAAAGATAGCTTGAAAATGTCACCAAGTACATTGTTGTCAACAAAAAAAATACCATAAAACCAGAAAGCAAAAATCAAGTGTTTAAACTTGATGTTAAAGATTATAATATTCCACTTCCAAAAAAAGGTCTTTTTGTTTCTATTACTCCTGTTAATTCTAATAACAAAAAACCTAAATCATTAATGTATGTAATAGCTCCCGTGTTAAAATGGACTTATGCAGTCAAAGCGCTAACTTATAAAAGTTTTAGAGGAAAACCTTGGCGTTTAAGTAAGACGAAATATAAATCTAAAAAACCTTTTTCAAAAACAAAAATTTGTTTTTCTAATCCAATGCTTACACTTAATGTTAAGTTTATTAAAGAGTGATATTCTTTTTTAACATATTTTTTACATAATTCTTGTAACAAATAAAGTCCTTTGCAGTCTAATGGATATGATGTGCTTAACGTCAATCAAAAAATCAATTAATTATGCTCAAAATAAATAAGCTTCACAAGTCTTACCCTATTGGAGATTCTAGTTTACATGTTTTAAAAGGTATCGATCTATCTGTAGAAGCTGGAGAGATGGTTGCTATTATGGGTTCTTCGGGATCAGGAAAATCTACCTTACTTAACATTATAGGAATGCTTGATGAAGCAGATGAAGGTGAATATATTTTAGATAATGTGCCCATTAAGGACCTTACCGAAAAAAAAGCAGCTATTTATAGAAATAAGTTTTTAGGTTTTATTTTTCAATCTTTCAACTTAATAAATTATAAAAGCGCATTAGATAATGTTGCTCTACCTCTTTATTATCAAGGGTTAAAACGTAAAGAACGTATTGAGAAAGCATTATTTCATTTAGAAAAAGTAGGTTTAAAAAAGTGGGCAACACACTTACCTAACGAGTTGTCTGGTGGACAAAAGCAACGTGTAGCTATTGCAAGAGCTTTAGCGGCAAACCCAAAATTATTATTGGCAGATGAACCAACAGGAGCTTTAGATACCACAACATCTTATGAGATCATGGATTTTATTCAATCGCTTAACGATGAAGGTAAAACTATTTTAATGGTAACTCACGAAGAGGATATAGCTAATATGTGCAAGCGTATTGTAAGATTAAAAGATGGCGTTATTATGGAAGATGTATTTATAAACCAAGTAAGAGCATTGCAACATGTTTGATAGAGATCTCTGGAGAGAAATTTTTCAAAGTATTAATATGAATAAAACCAGAAGTTTACTCTCTGGCTTTACTGTGGCGTTTGCTATTTCATTATTTGCTATTTTATTTGGAATAGTAAATGGCTTAGTAAATACTTTCGATACAGCTTTTGTAGACGATGCTTCAAACTCAATTTTTATTAATTCTGGTAAAACATCTAAAGCTAGTAATGGTTTGCAAGCTGGTCGTCGCATTCAGTTTAAAAATGAAGATCAAGCTTGGATTAAAGAAGAGTTTGATGACAAAGTACAATACATTACCTCAAGAGTCTATTTAAATGTAACAGCATCTTTTAGAAATGAAAAAAGCAATTATACCATTCGTGCGGTAAATCCAGATCACCAATATTTGGAAAACACTTTAGTAACGTATGGCCGTTTTATAAACCAATCAGACATCAAAAACAAAACCAAGGTCGTTATTATTGGCCGTTTAGTAGAAGAAGATTTGTTTTTAAAAACAACAGCTATCGGAAAGTATATAAATCTTAATGGCATACAATACAAAGTTGTAGGTGTTTTTAGTGATGATGGAGGAGACAATGAAGAACGATTAATATATATGCCAGTATCTACAGCGCAGCAAATTTATGGCAATAACGACTATGTCGACCAGATTAATTTAACCTACAACCCAGAGATGGATTTCGATGCGGCTATTGGGTTTAGTAATATGCTAACTAAAAAATTAAAAGAGCGTTTTATGGTTTCCCAAAACGATCAACGTGCTATTCGAGTAAGAAATTTAGCCAACGAATCTAAGATAGTAAACCAAATGACAGGAGGTTTAGGTGTTATGGTTTTGGTTATTGGTTTCGGAACACTAATAGCGGGTATTGTTGGTATTAGCAATATGATGATTTTTATAGTTAAAGAACGTACTAAAGAAATTGGTATTCGAAAAGCATTAGGAGCAGAACCAAAATCTATTGTTTCTATTATTTTATTAGAATCTATTTTAATAACGATAATAGCAGGTTTTTTAGGGTTGCTATTAGGTATGGGCGTCTTAGAATTAGCAAAACCTATATTAGAAGAATTTTTTATTAAAGACCCTTCAGTAAGCTGGAGTATAGTCATTGGAGCATTAATCACTTTGATTATTGCAGGAGCAATTGCAGGATATCTGCCAGCCAAGAAGGCATCAAGAATTAAACCTATTGTAGCACTAAGAGATAATTAATTATGTTTTTATTTGAAAGAGATACATGGCAAGAAGTTTACGATAGTTTAAGTAAAAATAAACTTCGTTCTGCACTAACAATGGTTGGTGTTTGGTGGGGGATTTTACTACTTATAGGGCTTTTAGGTTCAGCAAAAGGTTTAGAGAACTCATTCAATCGTTTGTTTGGTAGTTTTGCTACTAATAGCGTTTTTGTTTGGGCTCAAAGTACTAGTAAACCTTTTAAAGGTTTTCAAGAAGGAAGATTTGTTCAACTTAAAATAAGTGATGCTAAAAAAATAGAAGAAAACGTTGATGGTATCGAATTTGTGGTGCCAAGAAATCGAAATCAAGCTTTGGTTATTCATGATTTTTTATCTGGAAGCTTTCGAGTTGGTGGTGATTATCCATTATTGGATAAAGTGCAGAAAAAGAAAATGATGTACGGTCGTTTTATTAACCAAACGGATATAGATGAGAAAAGAAAAGTAGTTGTTATTTCTGAAGAAATATATAAACAACTCTTTGAAAAAGATGAGGAGATGATAGACGAATACATACAGCTTAATGGAATGAATTTTAAAGTTGTTGGTATGTTTGAAACAGCTGGTGCGAACATGGGCCCAACAGACGATATGCATATTCCGTTCTCTACCTTTCAGCAAATATACAATATGGGTGAAAATATTGGTTTTATGATGATTACCGGTAAACCAGAGTCTGATATTGTTCAAATTGAAGCAGATGCAAAACTAATTTTAAGGAATTTGAACAAAGTCCACCCTGAAGATAATCGTGCTTTTGGCAGTTTTAACTTAGGAAAAGAGTTTGCCAAGTTTACAAGTTTTTTATCAGGCATGCAATTTCTAACATGGTTTGTAGGTATCGCAACTTTAATTGCAGGTGTATTTGCAATTGGAAATATTTTATTAATTACAGTAAAAGAAAGAACAAAAGAGATTGGAGTGCGCCGTGCTTTAGGTGCAACACCTTTCGAAATAAAAAGGCAAATTGTAGTTGAGGCAGTATTTATTACAATTTTAGCAGGCTTGTTTGGAATTATAAGTGGCGGTTGGATATTAATTGCTTTAGATAGTGCCTTTGGAGGAGGGGGAGAGGCCGTTTTAGTCAATGCATCAGTATCAATTACAGTAGTCTTTATTGCGTTGCTTATACTAGTAATATTAGGAACATTAATAGGGCTAATTCCGGCTTTTAAAGCAACAAGTATTAAACCAATTGATGCCTTAAGAGAAGAATAATAATCAATCAAAAATAAAACAGAAAGCGCATAGCTTTTAAATCAACTGACAAAAATTAAATTTACAAATGAAGAAAGCATTAAAAATTATTGTAGGATTAGGATTGCTTATAGCACTTATATTTGTGCTAAAGTATTTTAAAGATTCTAATTCAAAATCTGTTGAAGATTTTAAAACAGCACAGCCGTTTTTCACGTCTATTAATACAAAAACAGTAGCTACAGGGAAATTGAACCCTGAAGAAGAAATTGAATTAAAGCCGCAAATTGGTGGAATTGTAGACAAAATTCTGGTGGAGGAAGGTGATATAGTTAAAAAAGGAGATGTTATTGCTAAAATTCGAGTAGTGCCTAACGAGCAAAGTTTAGTTGGTGCAAATGGACAAATAGCTACTGCTCAATTAGGCTATAATAATTCTAAAACGATTTATGATAGAAATAAAGCCTTGTTTGATAAGGGTGTGATTTCAAGACAAGATTTTGAAAATAGTGAGCTAGCATTAAACCAATCTAACGAAACCTTAAGACAAGCTAAAAATAATTATCAAATTATTAAAAGAGGCTCGTTGTCTGGAGGTGGTTCTGCAAATACTAATATTACGGCGCTTATTGCTGGAACTATTTTGGAAATCCCTGTTCGTGAAGGAGATCAAGTTATTGAGAGTAATAACTTTAATGCAGGAACAACAATCGCTTTTATTGCAGATATGAGCAAAATGATTTTTGAAGGTAAAGTAGATGAAGCTGAAGTAGGTAAACTAGAAGAAGGAAAAGAGATAAAAGTGATTCTAGGAGCTATAGGAGAAAAAGAGTTTCCAGCAAAATTAACGTTCGTTGCTCCAAAAGGAATGGAAGAAAATGGAGCAGTACAGTTTACTATTAAGGCAGATGTAGAAGTAGAACCATCTACAAAAATTAGAGCTGGTTATAGTGCAAATGCGGAGATTGAAATGGAAAGTAGGGATAGCGTTATGGTTATTAAAGAATCTTTACTTCAGTTTAATAGAATTACTGAAAAGCCCTTTGTTGAAATAGAAACAGGGGATGGTAAGTTTAAAAAAGAAAACGTAACCTTAGGATTATCTGATGGAATTAATGTAGAAATTACCGAAGGTGTTGCCGAAGGTGATAAAATCAAGGTATGGAATAAAGCCTCTAAAGAAGATAATGATGATGAAGATTAATAATTTAAAAATATTAACTTTAGGTTTGTTACTTAGTTTTTCAACCTACAGTTATAGTCAAGGTAAAGTCTGGTCTTTACAAGAATGTGTAGATCATGCATTGGAAAAGAATATTTCTATTGTGCAAGCCCAGAATACATTACTGTTAAACGAACAAGATATTAAAGCCGCTAAAGGCTCGTTTTTACCAACGGTTAGTGGTAATGCAGGTCATAATACTTCTGTAGGTAATACAGAATTGTTTCCTGGTCAGTTTGTAGATAGAACATCGAACAGTACTAATTTTGGAATTAACGCTAACCAAACTATTTTTAACGGATTTAGATTAACTAATTTATATAAACAATCACAGTTAAATCTTGAAACTAATGAGCTTGAATTACAACGTGTCAAGGACGATATTTCGCTTAATGTTGTCAACTCATATTTAAATATTTTGTTTAATAAGGAGAACTTACAGACTTCTAAAGCGCAGTACGAGTTTTCTAAAAAACAACTGGATCAAGTTCAAGAACTAGTGGATGCAGGAGTGCAACCTCAAGCTAATATTTATGATGCGCAAGCAACATTAAGTCTCGATTTGCAAGGTGTTACAGTAGCCGAAAACAACTATGAATTGTCTTTATTATCATTATCGCAATTGCTACAAATAGATTTTGCTGGATTCGATGTTGCGGTTATTGAAATAGATGATCCATCTGCCGAATTAATGTACGATGATATTGCTCCAATTTTAAGTTATGCAATAGAAAATAGAAGTGAAATTAAAGTAGCGGAAAAAAACATTGAAAGTTCTAAATTAAGTACAGAAATTTCTAAAAGTGGATTTTATCCAAGTGTATCAGCAGGATATGGTTTCGGGTCTAACGCTTTCTTTACTAATTTAACAGATACTGAAGATGCTTTTTTTCAACAACTTAATGACCAAAAATCACATAGTTTTAGATTAAGCGTTAATGTGCCAATATTTTCTGGATATCAGAACAAAACGGCAGTTGCTAAATCTCAAATTCAAGAGCAAAACGCATTATTAGGTTTAGAACAAACAAAATTAGCCTTAGAAGCTAATATACAACGTGCGTTTACGGATGCAAAGGCTGCATTTAGAGCTTATGAAGCTGCAAAAGTGTCATTGGAAGCTCAGAAATTGGCTTTTGGTAATTCCGAAGAACGTTATAATATTGGTGTCTTGAATGCTTTCGATCTTGAGCAATCACGATTAAGATTAGTAAATGCAGAAGCTTCTTTAATTAATGCTAAATATGATTTTGTTTTTAAAACAAAAGTGTTAGATTTCTACTTTGGAAAACCAATAACGCAATAAATAAATTTTGGCTTTAATATTAAGTATAGAAACCGCAACAACAAATTGCTCTGTCTCACTATCTAAAGATGGTGAGACTTTGCTTTTAAAAGAAGATTATAGTAACAACTATTCTCATGCCGAACGTTTACATGTTTTTATAGATGAAACGCTTCGCGAAGCCAACATAGAGAGAACACAATTAGATGCTATTGCTGTTAGTAAAGGTCCTGGATCTTATACAGGATTACGTATTGGTGTTTCGGCAGCAAAAGGTCTTTGTTATGCTTTAGATATTCCTTTAATTTCTATTTCTACCCTTGAAGCTTTAGCGCATCAAGTTAAAGCGCAGAGTGGTGTTATTGTACCAATGCTAGATGCTAGACGTATGGAAGTCTATTCTGCTATTTTTTCTTCAGAATTAAAACAAATAAGAACCATTGAAGCTCAAGTTTTAGATGAGTCTTCTTTTGCAGAAGAGTTATCGAATGGCAAAGTTTACTTTGTTGGAAATGGTGTTGAGAAAACTAAAACGCTTCTAAACCATGAAAATGCTGTTTTTGTTGAAGACAGATTACCATCTGCAAAACAGATGAGTGCTTTGGCTTTTTTAAAGCACAAAAAAAGCGACACCGAAGATGTCGCT
The DNA here is from genome assembly GCF_000797445.1 of Lacinutrix jangbogonensis. Classification (GTDB taxonomy): domain Bacteria; phylum Bacteroidota; class Bacteroidia; order Flavobacteriales; family Flavobacteriaceae; genus Lacinutrix; species Lacinutrix jangbogonensis. Next base: position 174,182 of record NZ_JSWF01000031.1, read on the forward strand.
TATTTTGAACCTTATTATTTAAAAGATTTTGTGGCTTTAAAACCCAAGCCTAAAAAATAATTATCCTTGTTTTTTTATTTCTACTTGATGCGGATAAGGTATTTCGATTCCAGCAGCATCTAAAGCTTCTTTAGTTTGCTCTGTTATATCAAAATAAACATCCCAGTAATGTTCTGTTTTACACCAAGGTCTTACAGCAAAGTTTATAGAGCTATCTGCTAACTCCAAAACATTTACAGTTGGAGTAGGATCTTGTAATACTTTTGGGTGGTTTTTTAATACATTAAGCAATACAGATTTTGTTTGTTTAATATCAGAGTCATAACCAACGCCAAACACTAGATCAACTCTTCGTGTTCCTTCAGTAGAAAAATTAATTATATTACCATTAGATAGAGATCCATTTGGAATAATAATTTCACGATTAGATAACCCTGTAAGCTTAGTTGTGAAAATTTCAATTTCTTTAACAACTCCTGTTGCGCCTTGTGCTTCTATTAAATCACCAATCTTAATGGGTTTAAAAATCATAATAAGAACACCTCCCGCAAAATTAGATAAAGAGCCTTGTAGCGCCAAACCAACAGCTAAACCGGCAGCAGCTAGAACGGCAGCGAAAGAAGTGGTTTCTACACCTAATTGGGCTAGAATAGCTAATATTAGTAGGATTTTTAAAAGCCAACTAATCAAGTTTAATAAAAATCCTTTTAAGCTTTCATCGTGACCTCTTTTCGACATGACGTTGCCAATTTGTTTTAGCAATTTTTTTATTATCCATGAACCAATAATCCATATAATTATTGCACCAACAATTTTTAATCCATAATCTGTTGCAAAGTCAATCCCTTTGTCTAACCATTTTTCAATATCCATATTTTTATTGTTTGTTATTATAATGTGCAAAAATAATTATAATTTATGTACGACTAATTTTTTTTTAAATATTTTTTTTAAAGCTATATAATGTAAATAAAAACGTTAGGGTGTATTATCTACTTAATTGAATAAGTATAATAATTATTGCTATTATTGCAGGAACAGATTGAAAATAGAATAAGCGTATTTTTTTAGTTGAATATGCTCCGTAAATACCAGCAATAATAACGCAACTTAAAAAGAAGCTTATAATATTTGTGTTTTTAAGTAATAGTCCGAAAATTAAACCTGCAGCTAAAAAACCATTATATAAACCTTGATTTGCTGCCAGAACTTTCGTTTTTTCAGCAAATGCTTTGCTTTCCAATCCAAAGGCTTTTATGCCTTTTGGTGTCGTCCATAAAAACATTTCTAGTATAAAAAAATAGAAATGAAGTAAGGCTATCGATGTAACGAGTATGTAAATTATTGCATTCATAAATTAGTTGTAGTTTATTAAGTTAATTGCTTTCTCTACTTCACTAACAGGCAAGTTACAAGCCTTATTTATACAAATATAGATTAGCGTTTCGTTTTCAATATATCTGTTTTCTAATAAAGGTAACTTGCTATCCTTTTGACTGCCAACTATTACTTTATTAGGAATGTAATGTGTGTTTAATTCTTCAATTTTATTTTTATATTGACTACCAACAATAGCTACTTCGTAAAAAGGTTCTGTGTAATTTAACATTAAGTCTAACCAATTAGAATAACCAGAACCATAGTCTTTAATTTCTGGTTTCACATTGTTAAGCATTGCTGTCGCTGTTTTTAAATAGTATTCATTATCGAAATAATGAGAAAGCCTAAATAAATTTTTAGCAAACATTGAGTTGCTCGCCGGGATTACATTATCGCGATACTCAATGGTTTTAGTGACTAGTTGTTCATCTTTATTAGAAGTAAAATAGAACATTTTATTAGTGTCGTTAAAAAAGGCATCAAAACAATAATCGGTTAATGCCTTTGCTGTATTTAGCCATTTATCATCTAAAGTAATTTCATATAATGCCATAAATGCATCAATAGTAGTCGCGTAATCTTCTAAAAATCCATTAATACTCGATTTTCCATCTTTATAATTATGGTACAAACTTCCATCTTTTTTTAATTGATTATTTAAAAGGAATTGCCCATTTTTTATAGCAATATCAAGATATTTTTTGTCTTTTATAACACGATAAGCATCAACATATCCTTTTAACATTAACGCATTCCAAGACGTTAGAATTTTGTCATCTAATCTCGGGCGCTTTCTTTTCTCTCTTTCTGTTAATAGAAGAGCGTGCCATTTTGCTTTCTTTGTTTTTAAAGTTTCAAGTAAAATATTATCTTTTTTAATAAAGTTCTCATCAGTTTTATTTCTAATTAGAATATAATTTTCATGTTCCCAAAAACCATAGTTGTTTACGTTGTAATAGTTTGAAAACAAATCAAAATCTTCTTTCAATATCAATTTTAAGTTGTCTTTAGTCCAAACATAAAAAGCACCTTCTTCTAGTGCTCCGGATGCTGTTAAACTATCTGCATCTAAAGAAGAATAGAAAGCACCATTGTTATCTGTTAGTTCTCTTTCTATAAATTCGAGAGTTTCAATTACAACGTCTTTATATAATTCTTTTTTTGTAATCAAATAGGCATCGGCATATAAACTAACGAGTTGTCCATTATCGTAAAGCATTTTCTCGAAATGTGGCACATGCCATTTTTTATCAACAGAATAACGAGAGAACCCACCACCTACTTGATCGTAAACACCGCCAAATGCCATTTTTGTTAACGTGTTATCTACAAATTTCGTGATATTTTCATTTTTGTTTTGAAACGCATAACGCATTAAAAAATGATAATTATTTGGCATCATAAACTTTGGAGCACGATTCATGCCTCCTTGTTTATTATCGAAATGTTTTGTCCAGTTTTCAACGGCTTCATTAATATATTCGGTTTTAAATTTTGGAGCTTCAGGGTTCACAGAAACAACAGCAACAGATTTCATGCCTTGCTCAAGTTTAGTAGCATATTCTTCTAGTTTCCCAGGTTGTTTTTTATATAATTCAGAAATTTGGCTTAATGCACTAATCCATTCGTCTTTTTTAAAATACGTTCCTCCCTATACAGGTCTTCCATCTGGAAGTGCAATAACATTCATTGGCCAACCGCCACGACCTGTCAATAGCTGGACAGCATTCATATAAACTTGATCAATATCAGGTCGCTCTTCGCGATCAACTTTAATATTAATAAAGTTACTATTCATTACTTGTGCTACGGCTTCATCTTCAAAACTTTCATGTTCCATAACATGGCACCAATGGCAAGCAGCATAACCAACACTAATAATAATAAGTTTGTTAGATTCTTTTGCGGATTCCAAAGTATTAGAGTTCCACGCGTTCCAATTTACAGGATTATGAGCATGTTGAAGGAGATAAGGACTGGTTTCGTTAACTAAATTATTGGTGTATTTGTGAGTCACAGTATCTTTTTTTTGTGCATTACAATTGGTTAGTAGTAGAATGAATATAAAAGTGAATAGTTTCTTCATAAACGATGTTAAACAACCAATGTATAAAAATATTTTACATTTAATTCTAGATAAGGTAGGAATAATTTGTTTGCGGTTGTTATATGTCTATAACAGTTTAACTGTTTTTGAAAGCGATAAATAATAAAATTGTAATTTATAATACTATAAGAGGGCTTGAATACTGTATGTTTTTTAGTAAATTATTAGTATTATTGTACATTACCTAAATTTCAAATAAAAACCATTCATAGATGAAGAATTTTACCCTAGTTTTATTTTTAATATTTTCTTCAACATTTCTTTTTGCTCAAGATGTTTTGATGCAAAACGGAACTGTTAACCAATGTTCAGGAACATTATTTGACTCTGGAGGCACTTCAAATTATTCTAGCGACGAGAATTTTGTTTTAACTATTTGTCCGGATGCTCCTGATCAATTTATACAGCTAGATTTCACTCAATTTAGTACCCAAGGACCGGTTGGTGGAGTAGTAGGAGATGTTCTTACTATTTATGATGGCGACGATATTACTGGTGCAGTAATAGGGTCTTATTCTGGTGCTGGTGCATCTAACAATCCACAAACAATAACAGCTTCTCCTACAAGTACTACTGGTTGTATTACATTACAGTTTGTAAGTAATAGTTCTGGTAACACTACTGGTTGGGTAGCGAACATATTGTGTTTACAATCTTGTCAAACAATAACACCAACAATAGATACTACAGATCCTGTTGCAGATGTAGGAGGAATAGTTCAAATTCCTGCGGGTGGTTCAGTAGATTTTACAGGTAGTGCTACTTTTTCTGAAGATGGAACAGGAGCAACTTCAAGTTGGAATTTTGGAGATGGTGGTACTGCGGCTGGCGCGGCTGTTAGTCATCAGTTTAATACAATAGGTACATTTACTACTACATACACAGTTACAGATACCAATCCTACTGGTTGCTCTGAATCTGTTACAATTACTGTTGAAGTGTTAAGCCCTTATATAACTGTAGATACTACTTTAACAGATCAACAATTAGTTGTAGACGTTTTAATAGATAGCGCATGTGCTCAAGTATCTAATATCACCTCTAGTACAGGAAGTGACTTTGGGTCTGTTAATGGAATTGGTTCTTTTACTGCAATACCAGGAGCTTTTGGATTTGAAGGTGGAATAATTTTATCGTCTGGAAGTGCTGTTGCTTCGGAAGGCCCAGAAAGTGGAACTCAAAGTGAAGGTAATGGAGCATGGCCAGGTGATGCTGATTTAGAAGCCCAAATTGGTGGTACAAATACTAACAATGCGTCCTACCTTCAGTTCGATTTTGTGCCCATTGCTAACACTATAAGTTTTGATTTTATTTTTGCTTCTGAAGAATATGGGACATTTCAATGTGGCTATACAGATGCATTCGCATTCTTGTTAACAGACCAAGTTACAGGTGTTACAACGAATTTGGCATTGGTGCCAGGGACTACAGATATTGTAACTGTTTTTACTGTAAGAGATAATATGTGGAATGGAGGTTGCCCATCTGCTAATCCTGCTTTTTTTGATGCTTATTATGGAACTGGAGGTTTGCCGGAGACTAATAACCCAACAAATTTCTTGGGATATACAGTACCAATGACTGCTTCTTCTATCGTAACTCCTAACAACACATATACAATTAAGTTAGTAATTGCAGATGCTTTAGACAATGCTTTTGATGCAGCAGTTTTTCTTGGAGCTGGTTCTTTTGATTTAGGTGGAGATTTAGGTGATGATATTACTATTAATGCAGGTACTTCTGAATGTCAAGGTACAGCTGTTACTTTAGATACTTCGTTAGATACGGCAACTCATACTTGGTATTTTGAAGGGAATGAAATTACAGGTGAAACAGGATCTACTATTGATGTTACTCAAGAAGGGAATTATTCTGTAGACATCGTTTTTTCTGCAAGTTGTCAAACTTCTGATGCCATTTATATAGAGTTTATTCCAGGACCAACAGTTCAAGCAATTAATGATTTAACAGAATGTAATGACGGAAGTGGAGCAGTAATTTTCGATATAACTGAAAATGAAGCAATAGCAATTGGAACTCAAGACCCAGCCAGTGTTGTAGTGACTTTTCATAATTCTCAAGCAGATGCAGATGCGGATATTATTCCTATTCCAAACCCAACAAATTATGGTGGTACAGACGGAGAAACAATATTTATTAGAGTAGATGATGCTGAATCTGGAATGTGTTTTTCAACTGATACTTTCCAACTCTTATATTTAAATATTGTTTTAAACTCTGCTCTAAGCATGGAAGTTTGTGATGATACTACAAATAATGGTACAGAATCTTTTGATCTAACCTTACAAGATGCAACAATACTTGGAACCCAAACAGCTGCAGATTTTAATGTCACTTACTATCTAGATTTTACAAATGCCGATGCTGGAACCAATGCTTTAACGAATACTTTTATAAACACGTTAAATCCTCAACCTATTTTTGTGAGAATTGAAAGTATTCAGAATCCAGCATGTTACATTTCATCTCCAACTGCAGTGTTTGATTTGATTGTAAATCCAAGAGCTACAGCAATACAGCCCTTAAATATTGAAGATTGTGATGCTTCATCAAATAGTGGCATTTCCGTTTTCGATTTAAGAGCACAAGAATCAGTGATTCTAGGGACTCAGGATCCATTGAATTTTATAGTAAGTTTTTATGAGTCTCAATCAGATGCTGAAGCACCTGTAAATGTGATTCCTAACCCTATGACTTACAGTAATACTTCAGTAATACAGACTATTCATGTTAGAGTAGTTGATATTCTTAATCCTACATGTTATGGTTATACTACATTCGACTTAGTTGTTAATTCACTTCCAGTATTAGTCATCCCAACACCATTAGAAGTTTGTGATGATGGCACACCAGACGGCATGACACTCATTGATTTAACCCTGAAAAACAACGAGATTTCAGGTGGTAATCCAGCATATTCGGTAACCTATTATATTGACCAAGCAAATGCTGACGCAGAAACCAATGCACTTCCAAATCTATATACCAATACAACAGCAGATATGCAAACCATATTTGTGCGCGTCGAAGACGTTACTACCGGCTGTTTTGACACTACAACTTTAGACTTGTTAGTGGAGCAAGCACCAATAGCGTTTACACCAACGCCCTTAGTAGATTGCGATCCAGACAGTGATGGTTTTGGAGTCTTTACACTCTCAGATACAACATTAGAAATCACAGGAGGCGCAGCAGGACTTACCGTAACCTACCATGAAACTATGGCAGATGCAGGCAATAATGTTAATGCATTAACTAGTCCATACAATAATATTGTAGTCGATACCCAAATCATATATGTAAGAGTAGAGAGTTCAACCATTGCAACCGACTGTGCTACTTTTGTAGCATTAGTTCTTACTGTAAATCCAACACCACAAATTACAACGGCTGCTAATTTAACACCCTTAGAAGTTTGTGATAATGATGCCGATGGCTTTGCTGTTTTCAATTTATCAATCTAAAGAACCAGAGATCTAAACTTATTAGACACAGATACGTCTAACGATTTAGACCCATTATT
>NZ_JSWF01000032.1 GCF_000797445.1 Lacinutrix jangbogonensis
ACTTTAGAAGCTGAGTATTTATTATGTATCAATACTAATGGTACAGAAATTATAAATTCGCCAGTAATAGACACAGGCTTAGATGCTACATTATATACTTTTGTATGGTCATTAGAAGGCATAGTATTACCCGGCGAAACAGGTTCAAGTATAGCGCCAACAAGCGGCGGTACTTATAGTGTTATAGCTACAGATAATGCTACAGGATGTGCAAGTATACCAGTAGACACTTTTGTAACAGTAAGCGAGCCACCAGTAATAGACGCAGAAGTAACAAGCTTAGCCTTTGCAGATCAACATGATATTGCGGTAACAGCAAGTGCAAGCGATGCTACAAACAACTCCATAGCAATATACGAGTTTAGTCTAGATGGTGGTAGTTGGGAAACCAACGAGCCAAACGATAGTATGTACACCTTTACAGATGTTGCAGCAGGACAGCACACCATAACAGTAAGAGATAGGATAGGTTGTGGAGAAAGTACAATAACTATTATGGTTATGGATTATCCACATTACTTTACGCCAAATGGTGATGGTTATAATGACACTTGGAATATATCTGCTATTGGTAACCAACCAGATGCTGTGATTTACATCTTCGATCGTTATGGAAAGCTACTAAAACAATTAAGTCCAACAGGTGCAGGATGGAATGGTACTTACAATGGCAATCCAGTACCAACAAGCGACTACTGGTTTACTTTAGAATACAGAGAACCAAGTACAGATGAAAAGAAATCAATACGTGCTCACTTTACATTAAAGAGATAGAGAAAGAAAGACAAGTAATATTATAACTAAAAACGCCTGAACTAATGTTCGGGCGTTTTTGGTTTATGATTTGTTAGTAATTTTAAATTTAATTCAAAACTGATTTTTAAGCTTACTCGAAAATGATATCTTTAGTTATCTAAAAGATAATAATCTGATGAAATGGTTTGTTAAAGATTAACCGTTGATTGCCTCAACTGTATTTACTTTACCTTTTAGCATTTCTTTTAGCATATTTTCTATACCGTTTTTTAAAGTAAATGTTGATGAAGGACAACCACTACAAGCACCTTGCAAGATAACTTTAACCGTTTTAGTCTTTTCATCATAAGAATCAAATTGAATATTTCCACCATCACTAGCAACAGCAGGCTTTATATATTCTTCAAGGATATTAATGATTTCTTTAGAGATGTCGTCTAAGGTTTCAAAATGTGCTTCAACTTTTTCTATAGATTTTTCTATTACTTCAGGTGCATTTGAAGTAATGATTTCTTTACCATTTTCAATATAAGATCTAATAAATTCACGTAGTTCATTTGTAATATCATTCCATTCGGCAACATCATACTTTGTTACAGAAACATAATTTTCATCTATAAAAACACCTTTTACAAAAGGGAAATGAAATAATTCTGTAGCTAAAGGAGACGATTTTGCTGTATCTATAGAAGTGAACTCGAAAGCGGTAGTAGCAATTTTTTTATTAACCACAAATTTAATAACTCCAGGATTTGGTGTGCTCTCGGCGTAAACGGTAACTGGAATTTTTTTAGGAGCTATATCTTGATTTATAACGATGTTACCGTCATTTAAGTAGTTTTCAATTTGTTCGGAAACTTCATTTTGCACATCTGGCCATTCTACAATACCAAAACGTTCAATAGCAATAAAATTACTTGTTATATAAACTTTTTTCACAAAAGGTAAATAGAATAATTGTTGAGCTAAAGGAGAGGCTTTAGCCTCATCGATATTATTAAATTCGAAACTTTGGTGTTGCGTTATAAATTGATTGACTTCAAATTTTAATATTGTAGGATTTGAAGTTTCTTGTGTTGTAATTTTAAAAGTATTCATTTTTCAATGTTTTTTTGCAAAAATACTAAAAGTAAGAAGAGATATCGATATATTTGATGCAGAAATTGGGCTTTAATAAGTGGGAAAATTTAGCTTTTTTGTTAAATCCTTTTTATCTTCGGAGCTTTAACTTTTTAGACTATAAATAATACAAAGTAAATTTATATATTTGGCATCTATATAATTTATTCAACAGTTGAGAGTTATAATAGCATTCGCTATACGTTTTGAACCAAAATTTACCTTGAAAAAAAAAATTATGAGATTACAAAGGTTATTAATATTGGCAATTATAGTGTTTTTTAGCACCCAAATTTCAAGTGCACAAGAAGGACTTCCAGTATATTCAGATTATTTAACAGACAACTATTATTTAATTCATCCATCGATGGCTGGAGTAGCTAATTGTTCTAAGGTTAGAATTACAGGACGTCAACAATGGTTTGGAGACGATGATGCTCCTGCGTTATTGACCGCAAGTATAAATGGTAGAATTGGTGATACTCAATCTGGAATTGGAGGGATAGTATATTCTGACAAAAATGGTTACCATTCTCAAACAGGAGCATATTTAACGTATGCACACCACCTTATGTTTTCTAGAAGCACATCAGATTTAAACATGCTTTCTTTTGGTTTAAGTCTTGGCGTAATTCAATATAAATTAGACGAAACTAGTTTTTTACAAGACGGGTTTGACCCTATTATTGCTGGAATAGAGCAATCTGCTACTAATTTTAATGTAGATTTTGGATTCTCTTACCATTTATATGATTTTTATGCGCATGCCACTGTAAAAAACCTACTAGAAAATGAAGGTGTAAATTTTAATGAGCAAGGTTTAAGTTATAACAATTTAAGAACTTATATTATTTCTCTAGGGAATACTTTTAGTAGTTATAATAACGATTGGAGTTTTGAACCTTCAGTAATGTTTATGTATAGAGATGCAACAGAAGAAGCTTCTTTCGATGTTAACCTTAAAGCATATAAAACAATGGACTTTGGTAAAGTTTGGGGAGGAATCTCTTACCGAAGAAGTTTAGATGGTGCTGATTTTGTTGATGGTACTGGAGTAAGTAGCCAAAAATTACAATATATAACGCCACTTTTAGGTGTTAACATGGATGACTTTATGTTTGCTTATACCTATAGTTACCAAGCAAATTCTGTAGTGTTTAATAATGGTGGTTTTCACCAAATAACATTAGGGTATAACTTTGGTTGTTCTAAAGAGCGTTACAGTTGTAATTGTCCAGCAATTAACTAAACACAATATATTAAACAAAAGATCATGCAAAAGTCGAATGTCGATGCGCGTCTTTTTTTTTAATTATTAAAGTTTAGAATTATTTCCAAGTATAGTTTTTAGCTTTGGCTTGAGATTTTATTGCTTTTATCATGGCATTTTCCAATCCGTTGCTGTTGTCTTTATTTGCCTTTAGAATATAATCCTTTCGTTTACTGTTTAATTCTTGGATTTTTTGCTGAATTGTATCACGTGCTTTCTTTTTAGTGGCAACATACTTTTTTATTTCTGACGCACTTTTGTTTTTAAGTTCCTGAGGTAATTCATTTTCTTGTAAGGTTTCATATTTAAACGCTTTGTCTTTTGAAGCATCTACTAAATCCCAAGACGAATTCTTATATAAGTGAGAGCTTTTACTTACTGTTCTGCTCACTGCATTAGCACTGCTGTAACCTTGAGCATTGTTATCTTGTTCGGCTTGTAATTTCATTTTTTGCCTACCTTGATTACCATATGCTACATAAGTTTTATTAAGGTTGTTGTTTTGTTTTAGAATAGCATTATCATAAGGTGTTGCAACATGAACAGTTTCTTGGTTATGGTTTATTGCCATATAATCGCCATGAGCTAAATCTGCTCCATTTTTCCAGTAACCAGAAATACCTTGATTGTAATCACCACAAAAAATAGTATTTACAGTTACGTCTTTATTATGTGCACGTTTTGAGGCGTCTTTGTAGCTTATTTTTCCTTGAGTAAAAGGTTCGTTTCCAGCAATAAAAATAAATTTCAAATCGTCGGGATTGTCTTTCCATTTTAATTGATCTAATGCCGTGTTTATTACATATCCGCAATATTCGTTACCGCCTTTTGTAGTTAATGAAAAGAGTTGTTTAGAAATTTCATCTAAATCATCACTAAATGCTAATACTTGTCTAATGTAACCTTGTTCACTATTTAAATTGTCGTTTCCATATTCGTAAATTGCAATTTCTAGATTTGGCTTATCGTTTTTATATTTTGCATAGGATAATTCGTTTACAATTTCCCAAAGTTGTGCTTTTGCTTGATCTATTAATCCATCCATACTATTACTGGTGTCTAATAGTAATGCCACTTTAATGTATTGCTTGTCTGGTTTTGGAGTTGCTGGATCAATTGTTTCAATAGCTTGGTTTAGAGCCAAACGCTCTGTTTGCTTTTTATTGTTGGCATTACAAGCCAAAAAGAAAAAGGTTATTAATGCGATTAAGCTGAATTTAAGTGTTGTTTTCATGTGTTTTTATTTAGTATTTTTTATGGTCACAAGCGTTTTACTATTAATCATGCTCTTAGTTGCCGGCCTTTTTGGCATGCACACTTCTAGTTTTCTAATTTTAGTTCCTTCACTTTAATCTCTCCGTCTTTAGACAGTATAAAATATTTGTTTTTTATTACTTCTTTTACCTTTTCTGTAGGTTTTGGTGCTTCAGGTTTCTCTTTATACTGTAGTTTTATTTCCATACCTATTTGTGTTAGAGGTTCTACAATAGACGGATTTATTACAATATCATATTCCTTAAAAGACAATGGATCGTAATAATAAGAGGTTTGCTTTTTTGCTTTAACAACACCTCTCGGCTTTTTTAGTGCTTCAAAAGAAATACTATTAAAAGCTTGATAACTTTTATAGAATTCTCTGGGAAAATGGCAGTATTTTATGTCTGCTATAGTAGGTTTGTAATGTGTTAAATCGAAACCTAAATCTAAATAAAATTGTTTTTTTTCTTTGAGAATTTTAAGTATTTCGGCTCTCAATTTTGTGTAAACAGCTTCTATATTATCAATAAAGTAATCCACTTTTACTAAGTTGTAAATTTCATTTCTTGCACAAGCAGCAAGTATTTTTTCAAACTGATTAACTTTCGTAAATTTAATATGTAGGTTTTGTTGTAGCTCGAAACCTTTTGGGACTTCAGTGTACGTTTTGCTAAAGAGTTTTTTCTCAACTACAGTTTCGTAAACTGGAACAAAGGAAATAACATCTATAATAATATCCTTTCTAAATAGGCCTTGAGCTGCTAGTGTGTTTTTTACACTGTTAACACGTTCATTCATTAATTTGTTCGTTTCTTCTGCAGTTTCACCAATTTGAACCAGATTAAAAACAGCTGTATAAGAATCTGCTACAATATTATTAAGTGCTTTTACATCTATTGTAATTATCGGATTTGGCACTAGGTTGCGCTGTCTAAAAGTATTCATGTTATTTCGATAAGTATTGGCATTACCAAGTGATTTTGCTTGAATAACATTTTGTCTAGAAATAGTTGCATTACCTCTAATTTGTGAAGATGCAAAAGAGAAGCATAATAAGAAGACTAAGTAAATCGAGTATTTCATGTGTTTTTATTTTGATGTAAACTTATAAGCAACCTTTTTTAAATAAAAACCAGAATGAGTGAACGCTACTTTATAATGAGTAACCTTGGTTTGTAAATGAGTAAACAATGTCATTTTCTCTCTGTAATGCTCCAGTTTCGAGACCACTCATTTTATTATGCCAATTAAAGTATGTAAGTTTATCTTTTAGTAAATAAAATGAAAAACATTAAATTATATATCAGTTGTATTTTACTTGTTTTGTGCACCATTACTTCGTACGCACAACAAGGTAGCCCTGTTAGTATAAACCAAAACGATAACGATTTTCACGACATTCGTGGCTTAGTGAAGCAGGAAGACTCGCGCGAAGCAATTGAAGACGTTAACGTTCAAGTAAATGGTGGTGCTTATACATCTTCTAATGGAGCTGGAGAATTTAGAGTGCTTGCAAAAATTGGAGACGAGCTTATTATTAGTCATAAAGATTTTGAGACCATATATTATACTGTAAAAAGTGACGAGCGCATTATTGTAAACGTTTTAGCAAGAACATCGCATTCCGATGTTAATTTATTTAAACGTAAACAAAACAGTTCGTTTAATAGCTTAATAGATTCCGCATTAGTCTATAGGAAGAAGTCTGCCGAAAAAAGTATTCAGTTTGTAACAGAGAGTATTAAAATTAGCACATCTGTTAAACAGAATTCCGAAGCCTTCGAAGTATTAGCCGATGTTTATATGTATTGGAAACAATACGATTTAGCAGTCTCTAATTATAGAATAAGCCTAAATAGTTTTGAGGCTAACGCAGTAGAACTGAAGTTAGGCAAAGCCTATATGATGAATAATAATTATCAGGAAAGTATTTCGGTTTTAGAGGAATTAAATCAGAAAGAACTTTCTAATTATCAATTGGTTGAGTTAAATGAAGGGCTTGGTGATGTGTATTATAGAATGAAAGACTACACAAAGTCTGTTGCTTCATATAAAGAAGCATTAAGCATTGCTCAAAAACATTTAATTGCGCCTAAGGTAACCGACTTAAATTCTAAAATAGCACAAACATTTGATGCCAGTGGTAAAACGGACAAAGCAAAACAATATTTTAGTAACTCCCTTAATTTGGCATCAAAAGAAAACAAGAAAAGAGCAATTGAAGAGAAAGTTAAAGTTGCCGATTTTAATTATTCTAATCGAAATTTTGATGATGAAATTCGTTTGAGAGAAGAAGCTATTTTAGATATAAAAGATATTGAGAGAGATTCTATAATAGATATTGAAAGCGGTTATACCACGCAAAAGCAAAACTATAAGATTGGGAATGCTTTATTTATGCAAAAAAACTATGTTGAAGCGATCCCTTATTTTGAAAAAAGTATTTTGGAAGCAGGAGAGCGCGAAGATTTAGTAGTAAAAAAGGACGCTAATAGAAAGCTGTCTGAAGTATTTGAAGAGGTTGGCGATTTTGAAAATGCAAAAAAAGCGTATAACGAGTATATTAAGTCTGTAGAAGCCCTTTTTGTAAAAAAAGAACAACAAATTACAGAGGCTGCGCGTTTCAACAAAAAAATCACAGATAAACAAAACCGTATTACGTCTCTGGAAAGTGATCGTGAACTATCCGAAAGCAGATATAATTTAAACCAGGAGCAAAATAAGAACCAGAAAATAATAATTTATTCGCTTATTGGTGGATTACTATTATTACTTTTTGCAGGTTTTTTAATGTATAAATATATTAAGCAGCAACGTTTAGCAAATAATTTGTTAGCTTTAAAATCGTTGAGAAGCCAAATGAATCCGCACTTTATATTCAACGCTCTTAACTCTGTAAATAGTTTTATTGCCACTAACGATGAGCGTACAGCAAATAAATATTTAAGTGATTTTTCTAAGTTGATGCGAGCCGTTTTAGAAAATAGTGAGCAAGATTTTATTCCATTGGAAAAAGAAGTAGAATTACTACAATTATACACCAAATTAGAGCATTTTAGATTTCAAGATAAGTTCGACTATACAGTTACAGTAGACGAAGCGATTGCTATTGAAGAGTATCAAATTCCACCAATGTTACTCCAACCTTATATAGAAAATGCGGTTTGGCATGGATTACGCTATAAAGAAGAAAAAGGACAACTTGATATTTCTATTACTAAAAAGAGTAAAGATGAAATTACCATAACCATTACAGATAATGGTATTGGTCGCGAAAAATCTAAAACACTTAAAACCGAAAACCAACTAAAACAGAATTCCAAAGGCATGGGTAATATTAAAAAGCGTGTGGCTATTTTAAATGAAATGTATAAAGATAAAGTTGATGTTTCTATAGACGAATTATATAAAGGACAAACTGAAGTTGATATAGGAACAAAGGTGGTTGTGACTTTGAAAAAGGATTAGAAATGAGAGTTATAGTTTTTTATTTAGTAGTTTTTATTTTAATATTTAGTTGCAAAGCAGCTAAAGAAAGAAAACAATGTATTGAGTTTGTTAATGGGAAAATTGCTTTAGAGATTAATTCTTTTGAAGAGTTAAAAACACATATTACAGATGTTGAAAATTATGAAGATTTACTTTGGGTTAAAGATGGCTTAATCTCATCAAAACAAGAAGTTTTAATATTAATAGAAAACAAAAATGTCCTTACTATACAAAGTATTAAAGGTGCAAACGGAAAAGAAGGGAATAGCGTTATAATAATAACCACAAATCAATGTTTAGAGGAAATTGAACAATAGCAATATGAAAATTAGAGTTTTAATATTGTTGTCATTTTTTATAATTCTCTGTTGTAAATCAGCAGATAAAGCGACAGTTGTAAACTACAATGTCAAACTATCAGATTATATAAAAATGTATTCTGAAAAAGGTTTAATTACAAATAATCCTTTAATAATTGTGAATTCAAAACCATACAAGCTGTACTCAGAATTAGATAAAGGTGATATAGAATTGATGGAACAACCAGCAAGAAATTATAGTTATTTTAAACAGAAAAATAATTATTTCATTGATAAATTAGGAAAAAGAGCATATTATGGAATAGTACATATCAAGAGTCGAATTATTTTGTACTGTGGAATTCCTTGTAAAAGAGAATATATTGTAAATGGTAAATTTACTGAAGAAGAAGAATATTTGGATAAGTATTTTTTACAAAAATTTAAATACCATAACAGCATTTCTAGATTAAAATTAAAAGATAATAATTATGTTTCAATTACTATTGTTGAAACAAAATAACGAATTGCATATGAAACTAAACTCAATAATAGTAGAAGACGAAGAAATAAGTCGAGAGATCCTTAAAAACTATCTCAAAAAATACTGTCCAAATGTAAATGTTATTGGTGAAGCTGCGAACATTAATGAAGGCTTAGAATTAATAAGGAATAACGAATTAGATTTAGTATTTCTAGATGTAGAAATGCCTTATGGTAATGCCTTCGATTTGTTAGATAAAGTTGGCGACAGAGACTTTGAAACCGTTTTTGTAACTGCATACAACAATTACGCATTAGATGCCTTAAATGCGCACGCAAGCTATTATTTAATGAAACCTATTGCTATAGACGATTTAATAAAAGCAGTAGATTACGTAGTAGAGATAAAAACCAAAGAAAATGCACTTCAAGATCAAGTTTTGGTTCCAAAAACGAGTAATAATGTAGCTGGAAAAATAACGATTCCGCAGCAAAATGGTTTTGAAGTTATAAGTACAGCAGATATTTTGTTTTGCAAAGCCGATGATAATTACACCGAAATCTACCTAAATACCAACAAGAAGACAGTAGTTAGTAAAACACTTAAATATTTTGAGCAAGCATTACAGGATTCAAACTTTGCACGTGTGCATAAAAGTTACTTGGTTAACGTTAACGAAGTTGTAAAATATGTAAAAGGAAAAGGAGGAAGTGTAATTTTAAGCAACGGTAAGCAAGTAATGGTTTCACCATCTAGAAAATCTGAATTATTATCTTATTTTAAGTAAAATTCCTGCTAATTTTGTAATATTAGTAATGAAAACAACCTCAAACAAAGCGAGAAGAAATAATAAATATTAATAAGGAGTCTCATAACTCAAAGTCATGAGATTCCTTTTTTCAAAGGAATTAGACTATGCCAATAATAAAACCAGTAAACGGAAAATCACCACAATTACCAGAAGATTGCTACATAGCAGAAAATGCAACTATTGTTGGAGATGTACAAGTAGGAAAACAATGTAGCATTTGGTTTAATGCCGTTTTGCGAGGCGATGTAAATTATATAAAACTAGGTAATAAGGTAAATGTACAAGATGGAGCAGTCGTGCATTGTACCTATCAAAAATACCCAACGACTATTGGCAATAATGTATCTATTGGTCACAACGCCATTGTACATGGTTGTACTATTCATGATAATGTGCTTATAGGTATGGGAAGTATTGTAATGGATAATTGTGTAATTGAAAGCAATAGTATTGTTGCTGCAGGAGCAGTTATTACGCAAAACACTACTGTAGAATCTGGAAGTATTTACGCAGGAGTTCCAGCAAAAAAGGTGAAAGACATTAGTAAGGAATTAATAAATGGAGAAATAAACCGCATTGCAGAAAATTATGTAAAATATTCAAGTTGGTTTAAAGAAGAATAGTTTCTATCAGTATGAAAATTGATGCTGAATCGGTGTCAAAACCTGACTAATCTATTCGGTTTTTTATCTCGCTAATTAATGCTTCACTAGAAGGGATAGCCTTAATTTTTTTAGACGAAATTAATATAGAGAGATTATCTTCAGTTTTAGACAAAATTATTGGATACTCATATTTTGAATTTGGATACAGTTTTTCAAATTCATCACTATGGAGAAAATCCATATTTACTGGAGATGATTTTCTAAAATCTTTCCAATGGTTGTTTTCAGAAAGGGTATCAAAAGTAATAGCACATAAATTACAATTATAAGTTTTTGGACTAAATATCTTATGCGCAACATCTAAAATGGTATTTCCAATTCCAGAATCAGCATTGTAAACAAAGAGCAGTTTCTTCATATTAGAACTCTAAATAATCAACTTCAGACTTTTGTCCGAGAAGTGATTGCATCACTTCTGTCGTCTTTAAATTTATATAAAACGCGTTTCTAGGTTTTACTGTTTCAATATTTAATAATTGATGTTGTTCTAAAACAGATTGTGTTTGTTTTGCTACGGCCAAGCCAGAATCTATAATTTTAACATGCTTCGGAAGCAATTTAGTAAGCATTGGAATAAGATATGGATAATGTGTGCAACCTAACACTAAGTAGTCTATGTTAGCTTCAAGCATAGGTTTTAAATAGCTTTTAAGAAGGGTTTCCATCTCTGTCGAGCCCAACTTACCACTTTCAATTAATTGTACAATACCTTCTCCTATTTGCTCTATAATGGTTATCCCATTAGAATATAAATTAGATGTATTGTGAAACAAAGCGCTAGTTAGTGTGCCTTTAGTTGCCAGAATGCCTATAGCTTTTGTTTTTGTGTTTAATGCCGCTGGTTTTATCGCTGGTTCTATACCAATAAATGGGACACTGTATTTTTTTCTTAAAAGGGTAATAGCATTTGTAGAGGCAGTGTTGCAGGCAACAGCAATAAGTTTACAGTTTTTTTCTAAAAGGAACTCGGTATTTTTAATACTAAGCGCTATAATTTTGTCTTTACCTTTTGGTCCATAAGGCGCATTAATACTATCGGCTAAGTAAATAGAATTTTCGTAAGGTAATAATGCGTGAATCTCCTTCCAAATGGAAGTGCCACCAACACCAGAATCGAATATGCCAATAGGTTGTATACTCATATTAGTTTATAAAAATACAAAAGCCGACTTAATAAGTCGGCTTTTAGTACTATTTGTTTTAGGCTTTTCTTAGAACCCTAATTCTTTCTTTACATCTAAAAGTAAGTCTTTACCTTGAGCCATAATTACGCCTCCACCTTGAGCAGAATCTAACACGTAATCAAAACCTTGAGCTTTTGCTACTTTTAAAATTGCAGCTTTAGCCTTTTCGGTAATTGGTGTTAAAAGATCTATTTCCTTTTGTTGTAATTGTTTTTGTGCATTTTGAGCATATTGTTGAATAGATTGTTGATCTGTCTGTACTTCAACATAGCGCTTCTCGTTTTCTTCTTGAGTTTTTTTAGTTGCTTCTATTTCGTATTGATCAGTTTTAGCTTTTAAGTCTTTTTTCATAGCCTCGATATCAGATTGGTAAGTTTTACCAACACTTTCCATATCTGCTTGTGCCTTTATCGTCTCAGGCATAGACTGAATTAACTCAGAGGTATTAATATGAGCAACTTTTGATTGAGCATTTGTAAAGCTAGTAGCTCCAAAAAATAATGTTGCTGCAATTAGTAATGTTTTAATTTGTTTCATTTTTAAAATAGTATTTGTCTGTTATAAATTATTAATTTTAATCGTCTTGATTCTCTTCTATTGGAGCACTTTCTTTCTCTTTCTCTTTCTCTTTTTCTTCTTTTGCTTTCTTACGATCTTCTAAAGTTTTTTTCCTTTTATCGTCAAGTATTTTTTTTCTAGCTGCTCTATCTGCCAATTTTTTTTGTTTACGTGCTTCTAGAATTTCTTCTTTTGTTTTAGGCACATCTTCAGTTTCGGCTTTTTTATCTCCAGCTTTTCCTGCTGTACTTGTTTTCTCCGCGGTACTTTCTTCTTTATTTGTTTGCTCCTGGGTAGTCCCTTCGTCACTTACTTTTTCCTCAGTACCTTCTTTTAATTTATTTCTAGCCTCTAATTTCTCTTGTTTCAGTTTTTCTCTTGCAGCAATGGCAGCTGCTCTTTTATCTGCTACTACTTTTTTTCTCGCTTCTACTAAAGCAGCTCTATCAGCTTTTTTCTTATCTAAAGCTAGTTGTCTTGCATCTTTACTTCCGTCAATCTCTACAGTTACATCTTCTTCTTTAGCTTGTTTCTTCTCTTTTTTAGACTTTAACTGTTTTCTATTAGAAGAGCGCGTTATTGTTCTTAAAACCTGTTCACTTATATCAAAACGTTCTGCTGAATATAACATAACTACATCTGCAGATTTGTCGAAAATAAAATCGTATTTTTTAGCTTTTGCTATGTCCTGAACAGCCTGAAAAATTTGATCTTGAACGGGCTGCATAAGTTGTCGCTTTTGGATCATTAAATCTCCATTAGGTCCAAATCGCTTTTGCTGATAATCTAATATCTCCTTTTCTTCAAAAAAGATATCTTCTTCGCGTTCTTCAATTAATTCTTTAGTTAAAAGCGCTTTCTCGTTATTTAAATTGGTACGCTTTTGTGCTATACCTTTTAATTGTTTTTCAATATCTTTTTTCCATTTCTGAACTTTTGTTTCTAACTGTGAAGTCGCTTCAGAATATTCAGGAACGTTTTGTAAAATATATTCAGTATCTATATATCCTATTCTTACGCCACGTCCTTGCGCATAAGATTGAAAAGATAACATTGATACTAGGGTCAATAAAAAAAGAACTTTAAATTTCATCTGGTTATATTTTAATATTTAATAACATAAATTCAAAAAAACCGACAGTTTAAATTGTAATTCTGTCTTATTTCAAATACTATAGTTTTCAAAATAACGAATTTTAATTGTAAAAATTTTAATTCTTGAATCAAATCCTCAAATTAATCATTGAAAATATCGTGCCAAAAACATATAGTTAGTAAAATTAGATCATATGTAAATGTCTTTTTTGTAATAAAAGACCTTGAATTATGTGTTAAAATTGTTGTCCGATAATAAAGTGAGTTTCCCATCCATGCTTAACGGTGTTTCCCGGAAGTGGATCGAATCCATATCCAAAATCAATACCTAATAAACCAAATGCTGGCATAAATATTCTAACCCCTAAACCTGCAGAACGTTTTACATTAAATGGGTTATAGTCTTTAAAACTATCATATGATCCTCCTGCGTCTAAAAATCCTAAAGCGTAAATTTTGGCCGATTGTTTTAATGTGATTGGGTAACGTAGCTCTAATGAAAATTTGTTATAAACTGGAGCACCATCGTTATCTGAAAGCGATTGATTTGGATAACCTCTTAATGCAATAACCTCTCTTCCGTCTAATGCAAATGCGCCTAATCCATCTCCTCCAAGGAAGAAACGTTCAAAAGGAACAATACCTCGATCTTGATTGTATGCCCCCAAGAAACCAAATTCTATATTCGATTTAAAAACAAATTTACCTATTAGTTTTGTGTACCATTCAGCTTTAAACTTAATCTTATAGAATTCTAGCCAATTAAAACGTTCTTGATCAATTTGTGATATTCTATTTGAAGCAGCAGTTCTTTGCTCTATATCGTTAGTAGGATCTCCTATTATAACTTGATTAGCTTCTCTTTCTTCTCTTAAAGCCTCATAATCTGTATCATTAAATAAAGAATAAGGTATAGATAATTTTGCTGTAGCAGAAAAACTAGAACCTCCTGTTGGGAATATAGGATCGTTGAAGGTGTTGTTTCTACTTAAACCTAATGTGTAAGATAAGTTGTTTGAATACCCATCACCAAAAGTAAATAGTCCTGTATTATAATTCTTTAAATCGTAATGCTGAAAACTTAAACCTTGAGATAATGTAAAATAATCATCTGGGATCGACAAACGCTTTGCTAAACCAAAAGTAATACCTGTAATATTAAAACGTCTGTTTTTATCTGCTCTTCTGGTTTGTTGATCAAATAAAAATTGTTGTGTCTGCGATAAAGAGGTTGAGAATTGTACTGGTTTTTTGCCTCCCATCCAAGGTTCAGAAAATTGAAAACTATAGGTTCTAAAAAATTGACTGGCTTGTAAACGTAAAGCTAATTTTTGGCCATCTCCGGAAGGAATAGGCTTATAAGCTTCTTTTTTAAAGATGTCCTTTAGAGAGAAGTTGTTAAAGGATAAACCTAGTGTACCAATAAATCCTCCTCCTCCATAACCACCTTGTAGTTCAATTTGGCTCGCTCCAGCTTCCACAACACCATATTCTATGTCTATGGTACCATCTTCTGGACTTGCATTTTTAAACCTAGGATCTATTTGCTCTGCATCGAAGAAGCCTAACTGACTTAATTCACGTACTGTACGTACTACATTTGCTTTACTATATAATTCTCCAGGACGTGTTCTTATTTCTCTGTAGATAACATGGTCATTCGTTTTTTCGTTTCCTACAACTGTAATTTTATTAAAATAGGTTGGTTTACCTTCAATAATTCTAATTTCCATGTCAATTACATTACCATCTGCATTAACTTCTACTGGATTAATTTTAGAAAACAAATAGCCATTATCTTGATAAAGGTTAGTGATATCATCTCCGTCTGGTCTTGAATTATCTGCTATTCGTTCTTCTAATAAGATACCGTTGTAAGTCTCTCCTTTTTCAATACGTAGTTTACGTTTTAAATAGTCGTCGGTATAAACGGTGTTACCTATAAATGTTATATCTCCAAAAGTGTATTTTTCACCTTCTTCAATTTTAATGTTTAAGGTTACTGTTTTAGCATTATTAATAATTAAGGTGTCAGAAATAATACGCGCATCTCTGTATCCATTTTCCTTATACTTATCTATTACACTATTTAAATCTTCTTTAAATTCTGCAGCAATATATTTTGAGCGTTTTAAAATACGAAATGCTTTTTTTTGCTTCGTGTTTTTCATTGCCTTTTTAAGTTTTTTATCACTTAAAATAGAGTTGCCTTCAAAATTTATTTTGTCAATTTTAACCTTTTCACCTCTATCTACACTTAGCACCATGTTTACTCGTGCATTTTGTAGCGAGTCTTTAACAGTAATAGTATTGATATTAACTTTGGTGTTTAAAAAACCTGCTTTTCTGTTTTTACTCTGAATATAATTTTTGGTAGTCGTAATAAGGTTTTCTGTAACCTTTACACCTTCTTGAAGTTTATTTTCTTTAATTAAAGCTTCTTTTTTACTCTTTTTAACTCCAGTAATTTTTAACTCGTTTAAAGCTGGTAAATCTGCTAGCCTAATTTCTAGATAAGCGGCATTACCTTCAACTTTGGATAAGTAAACTTCAATATCACTGAATAGGTTTGTTTTCCATAACTTCTTGATTGCTGTACTTATCTCTTCGCCAGGAATTAATATTTCATCTCCTTTTTTAAGTTTAGAAAATGTAATAATTGTTTGCTCACTAAAACTAGTATTGCCAACAACTTTTATTTCTGCGATTACATATTTCTCACTATTTTCAAAAGATAATTCTTGTGATTGAGCAAATAAACTTGATAGCACAAAAAGGAGTGCTAATGTGTATTGTGAAAATGTTTTCAATTTGAATCTCTTAACTAATTTGTTCACTTGTTTTTCCAAAGCGTCTTTCTCTATTTTGATATTCTGTGATAGCATCACAAAGGTGTTGCTGTGTAAAGTCTGGCCATAATACTTTTGTAAAATACAATTCTGCATATGCTATTTGCCAGAGCAAAAAATTACTGATTCGCTGTTCTCCACTTGTTCTAATAAGTAGATCCACGTCTGGTAAATTTTGCGTGTAAAGATGCTCATTAATAATCGATTCGTCAATATTTTCACAAGAAATTATATTATTTTTAACTTTATCGCTTATTTCTTTAATAGCATTTAACAATTCTTCTCTAGAACCATAGCTTAATGCCAAGGTTAATGTCATTCTAGTATTGTTTTTTGTATTTTCTATAACCTCATTTAACTCTTTGTAAACCTTTTTAGGTAGGTTAGAGAGTTTGCCAATAGCGTTTAGTTTAATGTTATTATCTTGAAGTGTTTTTATTTCTTTCTTTAAAGAAGAGACCAATAATCGCATTAAAGTATCTACTTCTAATTTTGGTCTGTTCCAGTTTTCGGTTGAGAATGCATATAAAGTTAGGTTCTCTATTCCTAATTGTGCACCAGCTTCTACAGTTTGACGTACAGATTTTGTTCCATTTTCGTGACCAATAGCACGAATGAACCCCTTCTGTTTGGCCCAACGACCATTACCATCCATAATAATGGCAACGTGTTTGGGTATTTTACTTGTATTTATTTTACTTGTATCCAAATTATCCTCCTGGGCAAAAACATGGGTTCCTGCCAAATGTATAAGTTAATGTAATACCTGTGAAGGTGTACCAATCATTGTTATTAACATTTCCAAATGCTTTTCTTTCAAACAGTTCTTTAGAATCTGGAACGCTTCCATCTAATTCATCTGAAAACGTATAACGCGCTCCTATTTCGAATGCTAGAATAAAATCTGTAGTGACTGCTACTTTATAGCCCAAAACTATAGGTATGCCATAGGCGTAACTTGTAGATCCTTCATCTACTATTGTTCCATCGGAATTAAAAAAGAAGTTGTCGTGCTTTGCTACGCTAATACCAGAATAGATATAAGGAGTAGATGGAGATCCTCCATTATGAAGATCGAAATCGAAAAACGTAAATTCCATTCCGGCAGAAAGTTCAATAATATTAGTATTAAATTGGAAGCCTCTTTTTTCTCTGCTGGGATCATCCGAATTGTTGTCTATACCTTCTAATTCTGTGGAGATTAATGAAATTCTGTAAGAATGTCTCTTGCTTCTGTTCCATTTGTATATGGCTCCAAAAGCTAGCTGCTTGGGTGCAATATAATCTGTTGCACCTACATCTCCAATAAAGTTACTGCCGCCAACGAAAATACCGAATTCGTTAATTTGTGCACTACTTAATTGTATGCTTATAAATGCTAATAGTAAAAGCGTTAAATACTTCATTGGTCATCAAAGTTTGCAAATATAATAAATAAGATTAGCCTGTAATACCTATTTACCTAATAAAATGACGCTAAACAAATTGTTCTTTTTAAATTTAAAAAGAACTTTTGTTTTGAAAACACATCTTATTAGATAGTTGGTAACTAACTTTCACTAATTTGGTTAGTGTTTAAAACAGTATTTACGTGAAATTATTGTAAGAATTAATGATTTGTAAGTGATATTAATAAAAAGGAGTTTTTTAATTTCTCTTGTCTTCTCCCCAAAGCAGTTTTTTTCTTAAGGTTGTAAGAAAACTTTCAGAATTTAATTCAACCATATTAATGGTGAAAGGGGCTTTTTTTATAGTAATAATAGTATCGTTAGACAAGGTTGCAATTCTTGAGTCTAAAGACACTAAGTAATTATCTTCTCGACCACTTACTTTTAATTCTATCGTTGTGGAGTCTTCGATTACTAAAGGTCTTGCGCTTAGATT
Organism: Lacinutrix jangbogonensis; assembly: GCF_000797445.1. GTDB lineage: Bacteria > Bacteroidota > Bacteroidia > Flavobacteriales > Flavobacteriaceae > Lacinutrix > Lacinutrix jangbogonensis. The sequence goes on from NZ_JSWF01000032.1 coordinate 17,721, forward strand.
ATGAGGAGCAATAGGTGTTAAAACAAAACTTGTAGTATCTGGAGTAATTACTGGTCCAGCACAACTTAAAGAATAACCTGTTGATCCTGTTGGTGTAGAAATTATTAAACCATCACTCCAATACGATGTTAAAAACTCGCCATTTAATTTGGTTTCAACAGTAATCATAGATGTTGTATTTTTTCTACTCACGGCAATTTCATTTAAAGCAAAATTTAAATCTTTTATATCACTGTTTTCTGGAGCGGTTTCGATAGATAATAAAGTGCGCTTACTCAATGTGTACTCTTTATTATAAATATCTTTTATTGCTTGTTTTATGTTTTCTGGCTGAATAGTTGCTAAAAACCCAAGCCTTCCCGTATTAATTCCAATTATAGGAATATTTAAATGGTGCACAAAAGTAATGGCTCTCAAAATAGTGCCATCTCCACCAATGCTTACAAGTAGATCGAAGCTTTTATCTAAAGTTTTAAAAGTTTTATAAACTGATGGATTAGAAAGTTCAGTTTTAATATCATTAAAAAATTCGCTTTCAAGATACAATGAAGCACCTAGCGCTATAAGCTCTTTTGAAAGTGTCTTTAAAGAGTCTTTAGACTGTTTTTTTGGATATTGACTGTAAATGGCAACCTTCATAATTATATATTTAGGTATTTGTTTAAATAATCTGAGCGCTCTTTAAGGCCTATTAAATAACTGTCGTCTTCATGTCCAGATAATACATTATAGCTATAGCGTCTAAAGGTTTGCATAATCTCATTAAGGTTTGCATTACCCATTTTTAATGTGATTTGTGCTACATCATTTTCGATTTTAGAAATAAAAGCACCTAATAACTTACCACCGTTAGACTCTACAATTTGGCTAATTTCGCTAAAAGAATAGTCTGCCATTCCTTTTTCAATAATTAAAACGGCGCCAGCTTCAGAAAAGAAAGGTGTTTCATTAAAAAGACTAATCACATCATTTAATTCATAATACCCTAAGTACACATTTTTATTACTTAAAACAGGCATGATATTAGCCGAGTTTTGAGCAAAAGCTTCAAGAACATCTAACCAGTTAGTATCTTCTCTTACAAAAAAACCTTCACCAGAATAACGATAGTCTTCAATGGGCTTTTCGCTTTCAAAACAATGTGCGTCGTTTTCAGAAATACAACCTAAATAAACACCTTCAGCATTTTTAATAGGAATGTGAGAATAGGTTAACTGATTAAACAGCAGCTGGATTTCTTTAACCTTATCCGTATTTAATAATGGTTTTATGTCGTTTATAAGGTAATCTAGAAGATTCATTGTGTGTCTTTCAATTTTATGCAAATTAATTAAAAATAAGAACAATCTCGTGCATCTACTTTGTATTTTTGTACTGAATTTCTCCTGACTAATTAATACCGATTGAAAATGACAAAATTAAGCGTAAACATAAATAAAATAGCAACTTTAAGAAACTCTAGAGGAGGAGACACGCCAAATGTGGTTCAGTTTGCAAAAGATGTTCAACGTTTTGGAGCCGAAGGTGTAACTATACATCCAAGACCAGATGAAAGACATATACGCTATCAAGATGCTTATGATTTAAAACCAATTGTTCATACAGAATATAATATTGAAGGGAACCCTATCTCGAAATTTGTAGATATGGTCTTAGAGATTAAACCAACACAGGTAACCTTAGTGCCAGATAGTATAGATACTTTGACAAGTAATGCAGGTTGGGATACAATTAAAAATAAGAAGTTTTTAACTGAAGTTATTTCAGAATTTAATAGAAATAATATTCGCACTTCTATTTTTGTAGATCCAGATCATAAGCAAATTGAAGGTGCCAAAGCTACAGGAGCAGATAGAATAGAATTATATACTGAAGGTTTCGCTCATCAATATACTTTAGGTAACAAAGACGCTATAAAACCGTATTCGGAATGCGCAGACATTGCAAATAAAATAGGGTTAGGCGTTAATGCAGGACACGATTTGTCTTTAGATAATATCAAGTTTTTTAAGCAGAATATCCCAGGGTTATTAGAAGTTTCAATTGGTCATGCTTTAATTTCTGAAAGCTTATACCTAGGTATTGAAAATGTCGTCAATATGTATTTGAATAAACTGAAATAGAACTTGATTTTGAAATTGAATTGAGAATCAATTCATGTTCTGAAAAATTGAGGAAATAATTAAAAATAGTAGTCACATTAAACTTTGTGATGATTAGTGCAATTCGTGGCTATAATTATCCGAGAAAATAAAAGATAAATTCTCAGTAAATCTCAGCGTACATTCTGTGAATTTCTGAGTAATAAAAAAGCAATGCAATTACATTCAAACATAATAGGAGAAGGGCAACCATTTCTCATTCTTCATGGTTTTTTAGGCATGAGCGATAACTGGAAAACCCTAGGTAAACAATTTGCTAAAGCAGGATTTCAGGTGCATTTAGTAGACCAGCGTAATCACGGAAGAAGCTTGCATAGCAAAGATTTTAATTACGATCTTTTATCTCTAGACTTAAAAGCATATTGTGATATATATAATTTAAAAGATATCGTTTTGCTCGGGCATTCTATGGGAGGAAAAACAGCTATGCTTTTTTCATCGCAATTTCCCGATTATGTAAAGCAATTAATAGTAGCAGATATTTCTCCTCGTTTTTATCCTATTCATCACGATGCCATTTTAGAAGGGTTAAATAGTTTAGACTTTGTAACGTTAAAAAGTAGAGGAGAAGCAGATACGCAACTATCTAATTATGTAAGCGATTATGGAACGCGATTGTTTTTATTAAAAAACTTGTATTGGGTAGAAAAAGGGGTTTTAGATTTAAGAATAAACCTTGAAGCTCTAGCAGAAAACGTAAGCGAAGTTGGCGAGGCATTGCCAGTACATTCAAAATTTGATGGTGAAACACTCTTTTTAAAGGGAGACAAAAGCGAATACATTGGTGTTCAAGATGGAGCCATCATTAAATCACACTTTACAAATGCTAAAATAGAAACCATTGCAAATGCAGGTCATTGGTTGCATGCCGAAAATCCTAAAGATTTTTATAATGCAGTTATTAATTTTGTAAATTGTAAAATATAATAAAACTATGAATTTAATAATCAGACTTCTATTAAACGCTATTGCAGTATTTGTATTGGCTAATGTTTTAAATGGTGTACATGTAGATGGTTATGTGTCCGCAATAATTGTAGCAGTTGTATTATCGGTTTTAAATGTTTTAGTAAAACCACTATTAGTTATTTTAACATTACCAATAACCATAGTAACTTTAGGCTTATTTCTATTAGTAGTTAATGCGCTAATTATTTTGTTAGCAGATAAATTAATTGACGGTTTCTCGGTAGATAATATCTGGTGGGCAATTTTATTTAGTGTGTTATTATCAATATTGCAATCGTTACTGCAGTCGTTTATGAAAAAGAATAAGAAATAGTAGACTACCTTACTAAGGCTGTAATCTGTTAGAGAACGTTTGTATACAGCAAGCTTTCCAACTTTGTGACTTCCCAAGAGCAATTTTACCTTAACAGAGATCCTGAAATTCAACAAATTAAAAACTTTGATGGAGTGTAAAAAATTAGTATTTTTGCACTCCATTTTTGGTTACATAAAATAGATTTTTCAAAATGAAAATTACAAGAGAAAATAAAGACGCATTAAATGCTGTAGTAACGGTGTTAATCGAGAAAGATGATTACGCAACTAAAGTTGAAAAAATCTTATTAGATTATAGAAAAACAGCAAACATTCCTGGATTTAGAAAAGGTCATGTGCCAATGGGAATGGTTAAAAAGCAATATGCTAAACCTGTATTAATCGAAGAGGTTAATAAACTTATTCAAGAAGGATTAAATAAATATTTAGCTGAAGAAAAGTTAGATGTTTTAGGGCAACCATTACCAAAACCTCAAGATGATATCGATTGGGATTCAGATAGTTTTTCTTTTGATTTTGAATTAGGTCTTTCTCCAAAATTCGAAGTTGATTTAAAAGGGAAAAAAGACATTATACAATATAATATCGTTGCAGACGATAAAATGATTAATGGTCAAGTTGAAAACATCCAAAAGCAATACGGTAAATTAGTAGCTTTAACAGAGGTTGCTAAAGACAGCGAAATTACAGGAGTTTACAAAAATGAAGCTGAAGAAATAGAAAACACTGTAACTTTAACTTTAGATAAGTTTAAAGGTAAATCAACAGCAAAGCAATTTGTGGGTGCTAAAGCTGGAGATGTTATTGCGTTAAATACAAAAGGACTTTACGAAGACGATCACGAATTAATCCAAGCATTAAAAGTGGAGCACGATAAAGCACATGGTTTAAATATAGAGGTTAACTTTGAAATTACCGAAATAAACAAACGCGAACCTGCAGATTTAGATCAAGAGTTGTTCGATAAATTATTTGGAAAAGATGGTGTGAAAACGGTTTCAGAATTAAAAGTAAAGATTAAAGAAGATGCTGAAAAGCAATTCGTTCAGCAATCAGATCAGAAGTTTTTAAACGACGTTACAGAGCATTTAGTAGAAAATACTAAATTCGATTTACCAGCAGAATTTTTAACAAAATGGATGCAGTCTGCAGGAGAAAATCCTATGGACGCTGCTACAGCAAAAGAAGAATATATAAAATCTGAAAAAAGTTTACGTTACCAGCTTATCGAAGCGAAGCTAATGGAAGCTAACGGAATTAAAGTGGATTTTGAAGATGTAAAAGAGAGCGCAAAAGCTATGATTAAAGTGCAAATGGCACAATTTGGTCAAATGAATCCTAGTGATAAAGAGCTTGACGATATTGCAGCTAGAGTATTATCTAACCAAGAAGAAGTAAAGCGTTTAAGCGAGCAAGTGGTGAGCCAAAAACTATTGGGCCTTTATAAAGAAAAAGCAAACGTAAAAACTAAAGAATTAACCTACGATAAGTTTGTTAAAGAAGTTTACGGAGATAAATAAACCTTCTAACGCCTTGCCTTTTTAAGGAGTCATGGTCTTTAGCTTTTTTTAGCTAAAGACAGAAAGGTTGTTTTGTGAATAATCATTATATTTAGGCATTGAATTAATTACAATTCAATGCCTATTTTATGAGCGTTAAATTCAACTTAAATAGTTTGAAAACCGCCGATTTAACTATACATTTAACGCTTTCTGAATAAATTCAGAAACTAAACTAAAATATCAAATTCAAAATATAAATATGGATTACGGAAAAGAATTCGAAAAATTTGCTATAAAAGATCAAGGAATAAGCAGTACCTACTACGATAAAATTATTAGTAGTGTAACACCTCAAAACATGACGCCTTACATTATAGAAGAACGTCAATTAAATATCTCTCAACTGGATGTGTTTTCAAGATTAATGATGGATCGTATCCTTTTTTTAGGAACAGGAATAAACGATAATGTTGCTAATATTGTACAAGCACAACTTCTGTTTTTAGAAAGTGTAGACGCTAATAAAGACATTCAAATGTATATAAACTCTCCAGGTGGAAGTGTATATGCAGGATTAGGTATTTACGATACTATGCAGTTTATTAAGCCAGATGTAGCAACTATTTGTACAGGAATGGCAGCTTCAATGGGAGCAGTATTGTTATGTGCAGGTGCAAAAGGAAAACGTAGTGGTTTAACACATTCACGTGTTATGATTCATCAACCTTTAGGTGGAGCACAAGGTCAAGCAAGTGATATAGAAATTACTGCTCGCGAAATTTTAATATTAAAAGAAGAGCTTTATAAAATTATAAGTAAGCATTCAGGTCAAGATTACGACAAGGTTTACGAAGATAGTGATCGTGATTACTGGATGAAATCTGATAAAGCGAAAGAATACGGAATGATAGACGAGATTTTAGCTCGTAATTAAAAATATTTAAGCATTAGTGAGTTAAAGGTATCTTGAAAGGTTTAAGTAAAAACTTTTCATTTTTAACTTTTAACTTTTAACTTAGAAAAGATGGCAAAGGAAGAATTAGAATGTTCGTTTTGTGGTAGGAAAAAGCCAGAAACAAGTTTATTAATAGCAGGTTTAGATGCGCACATATGTGATCGTTGTATAGAACAAGCACATGGTATTGTTATTGAAGAATCTAAACAAAGTGATAGTACAGATTTGTCTGCAGAGCTTATGTTGCGTAAGCCTCAACAAATAAAAGCGTTCTTAGACGACTATATTATTGGTCAAGAACATACCAAAAGAGTTATGTCTGTTGCAGTTTATAATCACTATAAACGTTTATTGCAACCACCAACAAATGATGATATCGAGATTCAAAAATCGAATATTATTATGGTTGGAGAAACAGGAACAGGTAAAACCTTAATGGCTAAAACTATAGCAAAAATGCTTAATGTACCTTTAGCTATTGTAGATGCCACAGTCTTAACCGAAGCTGGTTATGTAGGTGAAGATGTAGAAAGTATTTTAACACGTTTACTACAAGCAGCAGATTACAGTTTAGAGAAAGCCGAAAAAGGAATTGTATTTATAGATGAAATAGATAAAATTGCGCGTAAGAGTGATAATCCTTCAATTACTAGAGATGTTTCTGGAGAAGGTGTACAACAAGCATTACTTAAATTATTAGAAGGAACAGTTGTAAACGTGCCACCAAAAGGCGGTAGAAAACATCCAGACCAAAAATTTATTGAAGTAGATACTGAGAATATCTTATTCATTGCTGGAGGTGCTTTCGACGGTATAAATCGCGTGATTTCTAAGCGTTTGAATATGCAAGCAGTTGGTTACAGCGCTTCAATGAGTGATAATGTTGTTGATAATGACAATTTATTACAATATATTATTCCTAAGGATTTAAAAGATTTTGGATTAATTCCTGAAATTATAGGTCGTTTACCGGTATTAACACATATGGATCCATTAGATGGAGAGACATTGAGAGCAATTTTAACCGAACCTAAAAATGCCATTATTAAGCAATATAAAAAACTCTTTTCTATGGATGAAATAGAGTTTGATATTACGGATGGTGCTTTAGAATATATAGTTGGTAAAGCCATTGAATATAAACTAGGAGCAAGAGGTTTGCGTTCTCTATGTGAGGAAATCTTAACAGATGCAATGTTCGAAATGCCAGGAACCGATAGTAATAAATTGACTGTTACTAGAGATTATGCAGAACAAAAATTATCTAAAACTAAACTTAAGCAACTAAAGGCAGTTTCTTAAGTTTAAAGTAATAATATAAATTGAAGCCTACTTTTTTATGAAGTAGGCTTTTTTATTTAAATAAAATGAAACTATCAAACTTTAAAAACCCAGAAACAGAAAGAATTGTATTTACCAATTCTAATATGGAAGATGTAGATTTAGTTTTTGCATTACGATCAAGCCCGATTGTTAGAAAATACATTATGCAACCGTTGTTTACAAAACAAGAGGAAGCAATAGCTCATATTAATAAACTTACTCATTTTTTAGAGGATGACAAATCTATAAGCTGGACTTTAACTGATAAGGTTTTAAATGAAAAAATAGGCAGTATTTGTTTGTGGAATTTTTCGGAAGATAGAAAAACAGCTGAGGTTGGTTACGATTTGTTGCCTGAGTATTTTAGAAAAGGTTACATGTCTGAAGCAATACAGGCCGTCATTCAATTTGGTTTTAAAGCCCTTAACTTAAATACAATTGAAGCCTTTACTCATGTGGATAATGAAAGTTCTAAGGCTCTTTTGGTTTCAAATAGATTTGTGTTGCAACAGGAAAGAGAGGATCCAGGTTTCCCAAAGAACAGGATTTATACTATACATATTTAATACCCTTTACTGTCCTCGTCGAGGGCAGTCGAGACCTAATATTTTTAAGTATTCAGTTTTATTAACTCCTCAATATAATCTCGAGTATTCGATAAGCGCGGTACTTTATGTTGCCCTCCAAGCTTGTTGTTTTGTTTCAACCAATCATAAAAAAGTTTTGTTCTCGCGATATTAATTTTTGGCTTATTTAAAGTCATGTTATTATAACGTTTCGCTTCGTAATCCGAATTTAGAGATTTTAGTGCATTGTCAAATAATTCATTAAAATAGTCGATGTCCTTTGGTGGCGTTTTAAATTCTATTAGCCACTCGTGAGCGCCTTTTTCTTTGCCTTCCATAAAAATTGGGGCAGCTGTATAATCTACAATCTCACTCTTTGTTTTCTTACAGACTTTCTTTAAGGCATCTTCTGCATTTTCAATAATGAGCTCTTCTCCAAAGGCATTAATGTGGTGCTTTGTTCTTCCTGAAACTTTTATTCTATACGGTGAAACGGAAGTGAAACGTACAGTATCACCAATTTTATAACGCCATAAACCAGCATTTGTAGTAATAATTACTGCGTAATTTTTACCTTTTACGACTTCACTTAGTGGAATAACACGTTCGTTTGGAGTGGCATGTGTTTCCATTGGAATAAACTCATAGTAAATGCCATAATCTAACATTAATAGCAATTCGCTAGAACCGTTTCTATCCTGAATAGCGAAAAAGCCTTCCGAAGCATTATAGATTTCATAATATTTAAAATCTTTCTTTGGTAAAATGTTTTTGTATTGCTGTTGGTACGGATTAAAACTTACGCCTCCATGAAAGTAAACTTCCAGATTTGGCCAGACCTCAAACAACGAAGTCTTTTCGGTTTTGTCTAAAACAGTATTAAGTAGCACAAGTATCCAAGACGGTACACCTGCTAAACTGGTAACGTTTTCATTTATAGTCTCGTTTACAATAGCAGCCATTTTGGTTTCCCAATCGCTCATTAAAGATACTTTGTTGCTTGGCGTACTACTAAATTCAGCCCAAAACGGCATATTATCTATTAAAATAGCACTTAAATCTCCAAAAGCAGTTCCGTTTTCTTTGTATAATTCTTTACTGCCTCCTAGTCGTAAGCTCTTTCCTGTAAAGAGTTGTGAATTTTCATTATTATTTAAATACATACACAGTAAATCTTTACTTGCAGCATAATGACAATCCTCTAAAGAGTCTTGACTCACTGGTATAAATTTGCTTTTTGCACTAGTTGTTCCGCTAGATTTAGCAAACCATTTTATGGGTGAAGGCCAAAAAATATTGTTTTCTCCTAATCGAGAACGTTCAAATAAATCTTGATAACCTTCATAGTTTTTTACTGGCACTCTATTGGCATATTCAGCGTAGGTTTTTATAGAAGAAAAGTCGTATTGTTTTCCAAATTCAGTGTCTTTAGCCGTTTCTATTAAACTAAAAAGTAGTTCTTCTTGTACTTCGTTTGGGTACTTTAAAAACAAATCGATTTGGTGAAACCGTTTCTTTAAAAACCAAGAAGCGATAGAATTTACTAAAGGGATTGGCATATATTTTTGGTATATTTAGAGACTAAAAATAACACTTTTTTTTATGACTTACCAAGGCGTGCTAACAAAAATGGCAACAGAGTTTTCTAGCCCTATTCAATATTATTTAGTTTTCGAAAACGATTTTATTAATATGAATCAGTTGCTTAATAAAACTTTAAAATTTCAATTTGTTAGGCATCAATGTTTAAACTGTAGTTTAAACAAGCCTATTTTTAGACAAGGTTTTTGTAAAAGTTGTTTTTTCGATATTCCTCAGGCTGCAGATTGGATTATGCGCCCAGAGTTAAGTACAGCGCATTTAGATAAAGAAGATCGCGATTTGGAATACGAAAAGAAAGTGCAACTAAAACCGCATATTGTGTATCTAGCCAATTCTAGTAATGTAAAGGTTGGTGTAACTCGAAAAACCCAAGTACCAACACGTTGGATAGATCAAGGCGCTCACGAAGCTATAGAAGTTGTAGAAGTGCCTAATCGTTATCTTGCAGGGATTACAGAAGTTGCTTTAAAAGCTTATGTGGCAGATAAAACCAATTGGCGTACCATGCTTAAAAATGAAGTAGTGGATGAGAGTTTAGTGGAATGGAAAGACAAGTTGAAACAATACATTCCCGCTGAAGCTCAAGACTATTACATTGAAAACAATAGTGAAACACAAATAGAGTTTCCAGTATTGTCTTATCCTGTAAAACCAAAAAGTTTAAATATTGAAAAAGCAGGCTCTTTTACTGGTGTCTTAAAAGGTATAAAAGGACAGTATCTTATTTTTGAAGATGATACTGTTTGTAATGTTCGCGGAAATGAAGGGAAAGTGGTTAGTATTGAGATTGTTTGATTTTTTGGAATTCAACAGTGGGTAAGAAGTTTTTCGTTAGTCAATAATACAATGTTCTGATTAATACATTTGGCTTCTCTTGCTTAAAGAATAAAGAAACCAACTCCTAATCCAATTCCAATTACACTATTTTTAAATTCTATATTTTTATTTTACTGGAATTACAATCACATTCGTCCACATTAAAATTAGAAAGACGAAAGTCATAACTCCAAGAATAAAATTTAATATATTTTGTTTTGTCTCCGAAAAGAACCAATTTGATTTATTAACTAATTTTGGATTACGCTTTTCTAATCTACTTTTAAGACAGTTATTATTACATTTTGATATTATTTTGAGAAGGAAGAAACTCAAAACAAACATTAAAGTAAATCCAATTTTAATTTTTAACTCCATTTTTAAATGTGTATCAATACATTATAAACCAAGTGCATGCTCTAAATATAAAACGTCTAATAATTTTAAAACACCACAAACCAAAAAAACCTCGCATTCAAAGAATGCGAGGTCTGTATATAATGTGGTAGAAAAAGTCTTAAACGTTTTCTGCGTCTCTTAATCCTTGGATATAAGCTGCTTTTTGAATTTGACGACGGCGTGTTACAGAAGGCTTAGTGAAGTGTTGACCTTCTCTTAAATTCTGCATTACTTTAATGTTACGGTGTTTTCTTTTGTAACGTTTTAATGCTCTTTCTATATTTTCTCCGTCTTTAATCTCTATTCTTAACATATGTATATATTATGTGTATTCTTAAAATTCAGGTTGCAAATATAAGTTTAACTTTTAATTTAAACAATAGACTTCTGCTATTTTTATAATTTATTTTAATAATGTTCAATATTAATCAATATTATAAAGTCAAAGATTAATAATTCAAAGGTTTTAAGCGTTTTCACACAACACTAGTCTCCATTTTAAAATTAGTTTTACTGTTAGTCTATATCGATACAGTCAAATCTTGGTTCTTTGTATCTATTATATTTAGTCCTTTTTCTTCTTCTTTTTGCCAAATAATCCGCCTAAAACATCTTTTACAATAGTTCCGGTTTGCTTAGTAGAATCTTTTGTTGCGTTTGGGTCTTTAGTATTTCCGCTAGAAAAAACATCGTTTATTACATCTTTTACTTGAGGAGTAGTTTGAGTGTTAGTACTATCGTTTGCCGTTTGGTTGCCACTATTAATGCCTAATAAATCTTTAATTTTATCTTCTCCATCGTTAAGTAGTTTTTGCTTTTGTATTTCTATAAGCTGCGTTGTTAAATTCTGTACACCGCTCGATAAATCAGTTTTTACATTTGGGCTAGTAAATGTTCCTGTTAAATTTGCAGTTACAGGAATGGTAATATTGTTAACAGCGTTATCGTTTATTTTTCCAATAAGTCTATTTACTTCTCCTCCTAAATATTTTGCAGGCACATTAAAAACAACATTGTAATCCATGGATGTATCGAACCCGTGAGCACCGCCAACTGTAATCCCAATATCTTTATACTTTATATCTATTGGTGCAATATTTACACGGCCATTTTCAAATTTTATTGCTGTTTTTAAATCTTTTAAATCTAGTTTTTCGAAATCTATAAAATTTATTTTACTTGTTAATGCATCAAATACTGCAGCGTTTTTGGGTTCAATTTTAGTGGTTAGCAATTCGGCTAAGGCATCACCCGAAACAGAATTAATAATAGGTGTGAAATCATCTCCTAACGTTCCGTTAACAGAAATGACACTATTCAATTTGCCTTGTAATACGCTTGCAATGGGAGCCATGTTTTTGAGTAAGTCTAAATCTTTAAAAGATTGAGAAATATCGAAATTAGTCATACCCAAATTCATGCTAAACGTTGGTGTTTTACTTTTGGTATCGACTACGCCAGTCATCTTTAGGTTTCCGCCAAATAACTCTGAAGTTACGTTTTGTAAATTCGCTTTTTCATCAGCAATTAATAACTTTCCTTTAACGTTTGTAAGCGTTAAATTATCGTAAACCACGGTTTTTGCATCTGCAGTAATGGTGCAGTCTAAAAATGCAGGAATTTTAAGGGCGTCGTTTGTTTCTGTGCTTTGGTTTACAGGTTTTTCACTGCCGCCTTCTACCATAAAATCACTAACAAGAAAATTACTTGAAGCCACATTAAAGTTTCCTTTTAACGTCTTATCAATTAATAGAAAACCTAGTAAGTTCGTCATGGTTCCAGTGGCATTTAAATCTGTTTTCCCAGTAGTTGCTTTAAAGTTCTCTAAAGCTATAATGCCAGGTTTAAAATTTATATTGGCTTGTGAAATATTTAGCGGATTAACAATGTCTACAGACGAAAAAATAAAATCATTAACGCTAACATTTCCGTTATTTTTTATGCGGTCGTAAGCATTCGTTTCAATGGCATTCATATCGAAACTAGTGTTTAATTTTGCTTTAATTATACCACTTAATTCGTTTTCGAGAGCAATAGGGTATGCTTTTGTAATGTTAGCTAAATTTAAAACACCATCAATATTGGCATTTATAAGCATGTTTTTTGTTAAGTTCTTTATCACTGCAGACGATTTAAAGGCGTCTTCGTCAATTGTAAAATTGAGTGTTTTTAAATCTAAAAAGGTGTCATCTATATTACCGGTTGTATTTTTTATAGCAGCATTAATACTAATGTTTTCAACTCGTTTTGGTAGGTCTGGATATTTAAATGAAGCATTGTTAGATAAAATATGAATATCTAGAGTTGGAATAGTTGTTTCAGAAACCAATCCTTTTACCTTCCCGCTTACTTTAAAGTTTCCGGTAGTTTCAACACCACTTATGTTTTTAGAATAGGATTTAGGTACTATGGCTAATAGGTCTTTAAAATCGGAACCCGGGTTTTCAAAAGAAAGGTCGATATTCTGACCTTTTTCGACCATTTGCACATGGCCTGAAAATTCTAAGGGTAATTCATTTATAAGGCCTTTGTTTTCTTTAAAAGTGTATTTGTTATTTTCTAAATCAAGACCAATTGATGCTTCTAATTTTATACTGTTATTACTCAAGTATTCGGTACTGTCAATACTTAATGTCACATTAGCCTCGCTTTTTGTTTCTAGTTCTGAAACACTTTCAGAAAACGTTCCATTACCAGAATGTGCTAATTCCGTAAGACTAAACTTTGTGTTGTTGCCTTCGTCTAAATAAGTTATAGCGCTTTTAGTGATTGCATAATCTTCTATACTTAGCTTAAATCCTTCACTTTTTTGAGTGTTAGAAGTTGTTTTTTCTTGCGCTTTAGCAATATTGTAATTAGCGTCTCCAAATTTGTTAATTTTTAAATTAACTAAGGCTTCATTTATGTAAATTGAATTTATGACTATTGGACCTTCATCTGCTTTTTTGAAAAGCTCTTTTATAGACATGTCAAAGGATAGCGACTTTACACTAGCAAGAGTTTCGTCTTTAAAAGGCTCAAAATTAGTTATAGTTAATGCGTCTACGGTAACATTAGCCTGTGGAAAACTACTTAAAAAACTTAAGCTAACATCGGCAAACTCAACTTTAGCATTTACATTATCATTAATAAGGTTGCGTACCATATCTTTTATCTGATTTTGAAAAATAAATGGTGCAACTAATAAAAGTGTAACTATAATTAATACGGTTATACCGGTGATTTTTAATATTTTCTTCATTGAAAAGTTTTGTTTTCATTCCCAACTAAGGTGGGAGTCTTTTTTATTTCTTGTTCCATAATTTGGGAACAGAAACTTAAATTAGTTTTGTTAAGTATAGTATTTACGTGCAATCTAAGTATTTAGATGTGTTATAAAAGTTTTTAATAAAAATTTAGCATTTGTTAAAGGATATCGAGCTCTTCATTTACTTTTAAATTGTATGTTTTTCTAAAAATAGACACTCCTAAATATAGCAGTGGAGTATCAAATAATGCTACTAAAACTTTAAAAAGGAAACCACTTATAAGCAAGCCTTTAAAACTGCCCCAATCAATAATACCAAATGAACATAATAAGAATAACACAGAAAAAGTATCTATAAATTGAGAGAACCAAGTCGAAAAATTATTACGTAACCATAAATGTTTCCCTTTAGTTACGCGTTTCCAGAAATGGTAAATTTGAATGTCTATAAATTGAGCAAACAAATAGGCTGTCATGCTCGCGAAAACAGCAATAGATGAAGCTCCAAATACATTGTGAAATGTTTCATCTTTAATAGGAGAGTTGCTAATTGCAGGAGCAAAATCTGCAACTAAAATAATTAGTAATGAAAAAAAAGAAGCAAAAACTCCAGCAATAACCACATCGTTAGCTCTCTTTTTTCCATAGATTTCACTTATTAAATCGGTAATTAAAAAAGTGATTGGATATGGTAAAATCCCAACTGATATTTCAAACAAGCTAAAACCAAAGACTTTAAGATTAAAAGGATACCAGTAAAAAAACTTCTGAAAAATTAAATTAGAAACGACCAAGGACGTGATAAATAGAGCGCCTAAAAGAAGATAAATACGTTGGGCTTTGAGTTTGTTTTGAGAGGTCATTATAATGTTAAAGTGTCATACTGAGCGCAGTCGAAGAATCTTCGAAAGGCTTTCATTAAATTCGTTAATAAGTTCTTTAAGTAAATATAAAGGAAACCATTTACTTTTAGTTATTTTGCTTTCCCGTTTAAAATGGAATTACAAAAAGTTTACATATCTATAGGAAGCAATAAAGGCGACAAATTCAATAATTTGCAAGCGGCTGTAAATGCTGTGCACTTAAAAGTTGGGACCATTAAAATAATTTCTAAAGTTTTTAAAACACCGGCTTTGGGTTTTGAAGCAGATGATTTTTATAATGCATGCTTGTTAGTTGAAAGCTGTTTAGAACCTAGTGAAATTCTTAATGAATTATTAGCAATAGAAACTAACCTTGGAAGAGTTAGAACTAAAAAAGAAGGTTACGAGTCAAGAACTATAGATTTAGATATTTTATTTATAGATGACCTATTAATCGATACAGAAACTTTAAAAGTACCACATCCAGAATTACACAATCGTAAGTTTGTTTTAGAGCCTTTGCAGCATATTGCTTCTAAGTTGAAGCACCCAGTATTAGAAAAAGTAATTTCTATTTTATTGCAAGAGTGCGAAGATAAAAGCATTTTAGAATCTATTAATATCTGGTTAAAAAACCCAAGTAAGCAGTACGATTTTTCTAAATATAATTACATAGCTATTGAAGGGAATATTGGAGCAGGGAAAACTAGTTTGGCTACAAAAATTGCTCAAGATTATAATGCAAAACTAATTTTAGAGCGTTTTGCGGATAATCCATTTTTGCCTAAGTTTTATGAAGATGCGCAACGTTATGCCTTTACGTTGGAGATGTCTTTTCTTGCAGATCGTTACCAACAAATTAGCGATGATTTATCGCAGCTCGATTTGTTTAAAGATTTTATAGTGAGTGATTACGATATTTTTAAGTCGTTAATATTCTCTAAAATTACGCTACACCAAGACGAGTTTAAATTATATAGAAAGTTATTCTATTTAATGTATAAAGATATTGCAAAGCCAGAATTGTATGTTTATCTGTATCAGAATACAGAACGCCTTCAAGAAAATATTAAGAAACGTGGAAGGGATTATGAGCAAAATATAGACGATGAGTATCTCGAGAAAATAAACTCAGGCTATTTAAGTTTTCTTAAAAACCAGACCGACCTTAATGTTAAAATAATAGATATTTCAGATCGCGATTTTGTTAAAAACCGAGAAGATTATTTATTTATCTTAGATGCTATTTGTTCTTACGATCCAAAGGCTTCTGCCAAATAGCTTCACCTTTAGTGCTAGACATTGGTGGTAAACCTTTTCTACCTCGAATATGCCATAAAATATATTCTTTTTTAAATTCTATTATTCTACCAGCTTTATGTTCTGTATTTACTAAGGCTTCAACTTCAGTAAAATATGCTTTAGGTGTATATGTAAAAACGATGTAAGCTTTAGATTTTGGAGCACCTAATCTTCTATTATTTGGAAAACCATAATCGTTGGTGAGGTCTATTAGTAATTTGGTGTTCAGGCTATCGTTAACTTCTAAAACACTCCAAATGCTATCTACAGATTTTTGGTAAATAGGGTAGGTTAAAGCGTCTAAATACTGTCTTTTAAAACCCTCAGATTTAGAAAATGTGTTTTTATTAACTCCAAATTTTTTATCAATAGTATTAAAATGAAGCCTAACGTTTTGGTCTAACTGATAAATAGAATCTACAGTTTTATTTAAAAACACTTTATCTGCTTCGGTTAGATTGTATTTGTTTTTTGTACAACCCAAAATAGTGGTTAGTAAAACGACTACTAGTAGAAATTTTAATTTCATGTGTTTGTATTTATTGTTTTTTAATGGTCACAGGCAGTTCGCAATTCATCATTTCTTTGAGAGGTAAAGACTTTGAACATGTTCGTTTCATATAAATTTAAGATTTTAAAGTATTTAATTTCGAAAATAAATCCCAGACCACTACACCACAACTCACAGAAATATTAAGAGAATGTTTAGTGCCAAATTGAGGGATTTCAATAACAGCATCACTTTTCGAAACCACATCTTGAGCAACACCTTTTACTTCGTTTCCAAAAACCAAAGCATATTTTGTGTTGTTTTCAAGAGTAAAGTCGTTTAAGAGTGTTGCGCTTTCGGCTTGTTCTATTGATATGACTTTTACACTTTCAACTTTTAACTTTTCAACCACTTCAAGTGTGTTTTTAGCATATTCCCAATCAACAGTATCAGTGCTGCCTAATGCTGTTTTGTGTATGTCTTTATGTGGTGGTTTTGCGGTAATGCCACAGAGATAAATTTTTTCAATTAAAAAGGCATCACTAGTTCTAAACACAGAGCCAATATTGTTTAAACTTCTTATATTATCTAGAATAATAATAATAGGCGTTTTGTTGGCTTTTTTAAAACCATCAACATTTAATCTTTCGAGTTCACTATTTTTTAGTTTACGCATACAAAATACCTCGTCTTTGCAAGGAGTTTAAGGCGTGGCAATGTTTTAAATTGAACCGCTTATTGTTTTGTGAATAATTAAAAATAACTAAAGTGAAATTGACTTCAAAAAAATCAATATTTAGTTACATTGCAAACTTACTTAAAAACTAAATTCTTTGGCAGCAAAAACTAAAAAAGTAACACCATTAATGAAGCAATATAATGCTATAAAAGCAAAGTACCCTGATGCTTTGTTATTGTTTCGTGTTGGCGACTTTTATGAAACTTTTGGTAGCGATGCTATAAAAGCAGCAGGGATTTTGGGTATTACTTTAACAAAAAGAGGAGCAGGAAGCGCAAGTGAAATAGAACTTGCTGGTTTTCCACACCATTCTATAAACACGTATTTGCCTAAGTTAGTAAAAGCGGGAGAGCGTGTTGCAATTTGCGATCAATTAGAAGATCCAAAACAAACCAAGAACATCGTAAAACGAGGTGTAACAGAGTTGGTTACTCCTGGAGTTGCATTTAATGATGAAGTACTGCAGTCTAAAACCAATAATTTTTTATGTTCTGTGTATTTCGGAAAAATAACTATTGGAATTTCATTTTTAGATATTTCGACAGGTGAGTTTCTAACAAGTCAAGGGAATCAAGAATATATAGACAAGTTACTCCAAAACTTTAATCCAAGTGAAGTGCTTGTGTCTAAACAAAAACGCTTGCATTTTAACGATTGTTTTGGTAGTGATTTTCACACCTTTAATTTAGAAGATTGGGTATATCAAACAGATTATGCAAACGAAACCTTACTAAAGCATTTTAATACAAAATCGTTAAAAGGCTTTGGGGTAGAGGATTTAAACGAAGGTATTATTGCTTCGGGTTCTATTCTTCATTATTTAGCCGAAACACAACATAATAAATTACAGCATATTACTTCAGTCTCTAGAATAGCTGAAGATGAATATGTTTGGATGGACCGCTTCACTATTAGAAATTTGGAGCTTTACAATTCAACCAATAATAATGCAGTAACCTTGCTGAATGTTATAGATAAAACGAGTTCTGCAATGGGAGGACGTTTATTAAAACGTTGGTTAGCGTTACCATTAAAGAATGTTGAAAAAATAAAACAACGTCACGAAGTGGTGTCTTTTTTTAAGAACAATAAAAATGTGCATCATAAAATTCAAGATCACATAAAAAGTATTGGTGATATTGAACGATTAATTTCTAAAGTAGCAACTGGAAAGGTTAGTCCTAGAGAAGTTATTCAGCTTAAAAACTCTTTAGGGGCCATAGTTCCAATTAAGTCTTTGTCATCAAGTAGTGATAATGAATCTTTAAAAATTATTGGAGATACTTTGCAAAGTTGCGATGTCCTTCGAGATAAAATTAAGCATACATTAAGCGAAGAAGCTCCAGTAAATGTTTTAAAAGGAAATACTATTACTGAAGGTTTTTCGACAGAGTTAGATGAACTTAGAGGATTATCAACTTCAGGTAAGAATTACCTGGACCAAATGCTTAAAAGGGAAAGTGAGCGAACGGGTATTACCTCTCTCAAAATCGCATCAAATAAC
The DNA here is from genome assembly GCF_000797445.1 of Lacinutrix jangbogonensis. GTDB lineage: Bacteria > Bacteroidota > Bacteroidia > Flavobacteriales > Flavobacteriaceae > Lacinutrix > Lacinutrix jangbogonensis. The sequence continues at coordinate 36,475 of NZ_JSWF01000032.1, forward strand.
GTTTTTGGTTATTATATAGAAGTGCGAAATACGCATAAAGACAAAGTGCCAGAAGAATGGATTAGAAAACAAACTTTGGTTAATGCAGAGCGCTATATTACAGAGGAGTTAAAAGAATACGAAGGAAAAATTTTAGGAGCTGAAGAACGTATTCTTGCTATCGAACAGCAATTGTTTTCAGAACTAGTGACTTGGTTGCATCAATATATCAAGCCTGTGCAGCAAAATGCACATTTGATTGGTCAATTAGACTGTTTGTGTGGTTTTGCGCAATTGGCAAAAGATAATAAATATGTATATCCTACAATTGACGATTCTCACGATTTAGAAATTAAAGATGGTCGACATCCAGTAATAGAAAGGCAATTACCAATTGGTGAAGCATATATTGCCAACGATTTGTTCTTAGATAGAACAGCGCAACAAATAATAATGATTACTGGCCCAAATATGTCGGGTAAATCTGCAATATTGCGACAAACAGCGCTTATCGTTTTGTTAGCCCAAATAGGAAGTTTTGTGCCAGCAAAAAGTGCACGAATTGGTTTAGTGGATAAAATTTTTACTAGAGTAGGAGCAAGTGATAATATTTCCATGGGAGAATCTACTTTCATGGTAGAAATGAATGAAACCGCCTCTATTCTTAATAATATGTCTGAGAGAAGTTTAGTGCTCTTAGATGAAATTGGAAGAGGGACAAGCACATACGATGGTATTTCTATTGCTTGGGCAATTAGTGAATATTTACATGAGCATCCAGCAAAAGCCAAAACCTTATTTGCAACACATTATCATGAGCTTAATGAAATGACAGAAACATTTAGTCGTATAAAAAACTTTAATGTTTCAGTAAAAGAGTTAAAAGACAATGTTCTTTTCTTAAGAAAATTAGTCGAAGGTGGTAGCGAGCACAGTTTTGGAATTCATGTTGCAAAATTAGCAGGAATGCCACAACAAGTATTGCATCGTGCTAATAATATTTTAAAGAAATTAGAAAAATCACATTCAAGCGAAGAACTTACAGAAAAGGTGAAATCGATAAAAGACGATATGCAATTAAGTTTCTTTAATTTAGACGATCCAATACTAATTCAAATAAAAGAAGAGATATTATTAACTGATATTGATACACTTACACCAGTCGAAGCGCTAATGAAATTAAATGAAATTAAGCGCATGTTGGTGAAGACACAAAAGGCATGAAAAATTATTTAATTATTTTTATAAAAATACTTTGGTATTTGTAAAAAAGACTTAAATTTGCAACCGCAATAGTAATATTGCTCGTTCATATAAAAGACTGCGAAAGTAGCTCAGGGGTAGAGCATCACCTTGCCAAGGTGGGGGTCGCGGGTTCAAATCCCGTCTTTCGCTCTGAGACATTTTATTTAAAATAAATTCCAACTTTGTGCTGTTAAAAGCCTTAGTATGCTGAAGTGGTGGAATTGGTAGACACGTTGGACTTAAAATCCAATGTCCCTTGGGACGTACGGGTTCAAGTCCCGTCTTCAGTACAGATGAAAAGCCGAAACGTAAGTTTCGGCTTTTTTGTTTTTTAAAAATCAAGTAATACTTGCATTCAAAGAGCTGTTTTTAAAACCAAATGCTCCACCTTTTAATCAGTTTCAATTGAATATGTTGATATGTAACTCGAAGAAGTCAACTCCTTTACAGCTGCGTAACAAGTAACTTAAAAATATAACGCATAAAAAAATCGCCTAAATTAATTTAGACGATTTTAGTAAATTAAATATTTTTAGATAAAATTTATAATTTACCTGCTCCTTTTTTAAGTGTATTAGCTGCGTCTTTAACACCACCCTTAGTAGCGTCAACTCCTTTTTCAGTACCTTCTTTCACTTTGTTTACGGCATCTTTAGCTCCATCTTTTAGGGCATTAGCTCCGTCTTTAATAGCGTCTCCAGCAGCATCAACAGCATTCTCAACAGCATCACTTGTTGCTTCTACAGCGTCTCCAGTGGCATCAACTGCATTTCCAGCAGCATCAACAGCATTCTCAACAGCATCACTTGTTGCTTCTACAGCGTCTCCAACAGCTTCACTAGTGTTTTCAACTGCATCACCTGCAGTCTCAACGACATTGTCAACAGCATCAGTAGCATTCTCTAACGCATCTCCAGTTTTTTCGGCTTCTTCTCTACATGACGTAAACGTAACGCTTAGTGCTAATAATAAGACAGCGCTTAATAATAATTTTTTCATTTGTTTAGTGTTTAAATTAATTCAGATGGTAAAAATACTATTTTGTTAACTAATTTTAACACTTTAAAATAGAGTTTTTTAACATGTTATCGCTGATGTGCTAATACTTCAGTTTAAATACACAAGAATCGTAATATTTGGTCTACTGCACCTTTGTTTTTGTTTATAAAATTAAAATTACTTAAACCGTATTCTGTCCTAACAGTTTTGTTTGTAACGAATAAATTTAAATTTTTATTGAGTTGTTCTTGATTAGAAATAGAAAGTAAACCTTTATTTTTAATCATAGCTTTAGCTTCAGGAAATTTTTCGTGGTTTTTACCAATAATAATAGGAACACCAAAAACAGCAGCTTCTAATGTATTATGTAAACCTGTAGTTCCCATTGCTCCTCCAATATAAGCAATATCTGCATAGTTGTAAACTTTAGTTAATAAACCAATAGTGTCTAATATTAGAACTTGTTTAGCTTTAAGTGATTGCTTGTCCTTCTCGGAAAATAAAACGCAAGTTTTAGAAATACTACGTTTTAAATTTTCAATTTGAGTTGTTTTAATATTATGAGGAGCGATAATAAACTTGGTAGAATTATTAGCTTTTTCGTTAATATATTTTACAATTAGTTTTTCGTCTTCAGGCCAAGAACTTCCAATTACTATACACAAGCTATCTCCTTTAAATTCTGAAACAAAATCTAAAGTGTTGTCTTGTAGTAATTGGTTTGATACTCTGTCAAACCTAGTGTCACCGGAAACTGTAACATTATTATATTCTATTTCTTCTAGAAGTATTTTTGATGCTTCATTTTGAGTAAAAATATGTTCAAAAGCAAATAAAGCAGATTTTGTTTCTTTACCATACCATTTGAAAAAAGATTGGTTTTTCCTAAATACAGCTGAAATTAAAATGGCTTTCAACTGCCTTTTTTTTAATTCATTTAAAATATTAGGCCATATTTCATACTTTACGAAAACAGTTAGTTCAGGACGTACTAGATCTAAAAAACGTTTAGCATTTACTTTAGTGTCAAGAGGAAGGTATATTACTACATCTGCAAAAGGCGCATTTTTTCTTATCTGGTAACCAGAAGGAGAAAAAAAGGAAAGAATTATTTTATGTTTTGGATACTTTTTCCGTAGTGCTGTAAAAACCGGTAAACCTTGCTCGTATTCACCTAATGAAGCACAATGAAACCATAACGTTTTATCGTTTGCTGCTATACTTGTTTGTAGTGTCTTAAATGTTTCAGTACGCCCTTTAACTCCAAGTTTTATTTTAGCGTTAAAAAGCGCAACAATTTTTAGTATAAAACTGGCAATATAAATTCCAAATAAGTACAAAAAGTTCATTTTTAAAAATGCTTTGCGCTAAAATACATAATTCATTGTTTAGCATTTACGAATTTTGTAATTTCGTTATATGAAAAAAATACAAATGGTTGACTTAAAAGGTCAATATGCAGAAATAAAGGAAGTTGTAAATAATGCTATCCAAGAAGTGATAGATACTGCTAGCTTTATAAATGGGCCACAAGTAAAAGCATTTCAAAAAAACTTAGAAACCTATTTAGATGTAAAGCATGTAATACCTTGTGCAAACGGGACGGATGCTTTGCAAATAGCTATGATGGGTTTGGGTTTAAAACCTGGTGATGAGGTTATTACTGCCGATTTTACTTTCGCTGCAACTGTAGAAGTCATTGCGCTTCTAAACTTAACACCAGTTTTAGTAGATGTAAATCCAGACGATTTTAATATAAATATAGAAGCTGTAAAAAAAGCAATTACGCCAAAAACAAAAGCCATTGTTCCTGTACATTTATTTGGGCAATGTGCTAATATGGAGGCGTTAATGGCTTTAGCAAAAGAGCATGATTTATATGTGATAGAAGATAATGCGCAAGGAATTGGTGCGAAACATACAAATAGTAAGGGTGAAAAAGCCATGTCAGGAACTATAGGCCATGTAGCCTCAACTTCTTTTTTTCCATCTAAAAATTTAGGCTGTTATGGAGATGGAGGCGCAATTTTTACTAACGATGATGATTTAGCACATATAATAAGAGGTATTGTAAACCATGGCATGTATAAGCGTTATCATCATGATGTGGTTGGTGTAAACTCTCGTTTAGATTCTATTCAGGCAGCAGTTTTAAATGCAAAATTACCACATTTAGACACCTATAACATTGCGCGTAGAAATGCAGCAAGAGCTTATAATAAGGCGTTTGCAAACCATCCAAAGATTACGACGCCAAAAACGGTTAATGGATGCGAAAGTATTTGCGATACATGCGATTGCCACGTATTTCATCAATATACTTTAAAAATACAAAATGCGGATAGAGATGCATTGGTTCAACACTTAAACGATAATAATATTCCTTGTGGTGTATACTATCCAATTCCGTTGCATAATCAAAAAGCATATTTAGATTCGCGGTATAATGAAGCCGATTTCACAGTAACAAACCAACTAGTAAAAGAAGTTATTTCGTTACCAATGCACACGGAATTAGACAAAGAGCAAATTGATTTTATTACAAAAACCGTAATAGATTTTATAGATAATAATTAAATTTTTGGCGAGTCTTTTGGCTTTTAATGGCCAAAAGTTAGGCTGTTCACTATATCTTTTTTGCAGTAAAAGCAAAAAAGGATGCCGTTTCCACCCTTCTCGTAAGATTAGAAGCAATATTAAAATTAAAGTTTAAATTATAAAAATGTCAAAGATATTAGTAACTGGAGGATTAGGATATATTGGTTCGCATACAGTTGTAGCACTCCAAGAAGCCGGGTTTAAAGTAATAATTGTAGATAATTTATCTAACTCCTCTGTAAAAGTGTTAGAAGGTATAGTTGCTATTACTGGGGAAACACCAGCGTTCGAAAATTTCGATTTAAGAGATAAGCAAAACACTACTGCCTTTTTTAAAAGGCATAAAGATATTACGGGTGTTATTCATTTTGCAGCAAGTAAAGCAGTAGGCGAGAGTGTAGAGAACCCTTTATTGTATTACGAGAATAATATAAATACCTTAATTTATTTACTTCAAGAACTAAGTAAAAAAGAAAGTTCAAATATTATTTTCAGTTCGTCTTGTACTGTATACGGTCAAGCAGATGTAATGCCAATAACAGAAGAAGCTCCAATAAAACTAGCAGAATCTCCTTACGGAAACACTAAGCAAATAGGAGAGGCTATACTAAAAGATACTTGTAAAGCAAATCAAAATTTTAATGCTATTGCTTTGCGTTATTTTAATCCTATAGGTGCACATAGATCTGCAAAAATAGGAGAGTTGCCAATTGGAGTGCCTCAAAATTTAGTGCCTTACATTACGCAAACTGGAGCAGGAGAACGTGAACAATTATCTGTGTTTGGAGATAATTATCCAACAACAGATGGAACCTGTGTTCGCGACTATATTCATGTTGTAGATATAGCAAATGCGCATGTAATAGCGCTTCAGCGATTATTAAATAAAAAGCATAAAAGTAATTTTGAAGTCTTTAATTTGGGAACAGGAACAGGAAGTACTGTTTTAGAAGTTATTAAGTCTTTTGAGCGTGTTTCTAATCAAAATTTAAATTACAAAATTGTGGATAGACGAGAAGGAGACGTTATCTCTGCTTTTGCAGATACTAAAAAAGCAAATACAGTTTTAGGCTGGAAAGCAAAATCGTCTCTAGATGACGCCATGCAATCTGCATGGAAGTGGCAACAAACAATAAAATCTAAACTCTAAAAACAGTTTTTTAAGCTTTTTTCTTTTTAAAATTTCCTAAAATAAGTAATCCCATTCCTACCATTACAGACATATCTGCAATATTAAAAATACCTGTTCTAAACACACCGCCTAAATCTATGTGCCAGAAGTCTGTTACTTGCCCATAAAGTACGCGGTCATATAAATTAGCCATTCCACCACCAATAATACAGCAGAAACCAATAAGAGAGAATCTATCTAGAGTTTTGTCTCTAAAAACATGGAAGAGCACTAATGTTAATACAACTATTGGTAAAACGTTAAGCAGTATTATTTTAAGAATAGGATTAAAATCACTTCCTAAACCTAAAAAAGCACCTTCATTCTCTACGTTGTGTAAGGTGAAATAATCACCAAAAATTTCAGTTCTACTATATGCCGCAACATTTGCTCTAACCCAAAACTTAGAGATTTGGTCTATTGCAATATTAAAAATAATAAGTAAAACAATAAATAGTGTTCTGTTGTTTTTCATGTGTTTATTTTATTGCTTTTAGGATCACATGCAGTTCGCTATAAATAATCCCTATAGGTAATACTGTTTTTAACATGTACGTTTTATAATTATGAGGCACTTTCGATTATTGCAGAAGCAGTTTGCGCTTCTCTATTTATTTTCTTTACTAAACCTTGTAATACTTTTCCTGGGCCAACTTCTGTGAAAAGAGTAGCACCATCTGTTATCATTTGCTCTACAGATTGTGTCCAACGTACAGGAGCTGTTAATTGCGAAATTAAATTCGCTTTAATTTCTGCTTCATTTATAATAGCACTTGCAATTACGTTTTGATAGATAGGACAATTTGGTTTGCTAAAAGTAGTATTCTCTATTGCTGCAGCCAATTCTTCGCGAGCAGGCTCCATCATTGGAGAATGAAATGCGCCACCAACGGGCAATACTAAAGCGCGTCTTGCTCCAGCTTCTTTCATGTTCTCACAGGCTCTATTAATAGCTTCAATTTCTCCAGAAATAACTAATTGTCCAGGACAATTATAATTTGCAGCCACCACAATACCTTCGGTATCGTTACATATTTTTTCAACGATGCTATCTTCTAAACCTAAAACAGCAGCCATCGTACTTGGTTGTATTTCACAGGCTTTTTGCATAGCTAAAGCACGTTGTGATACTAGGCGTAATCCATCTTCAAAAGTTAAAGCACCATTAGCTACAAGTGCAGAGAATTCGCCAAGAGAATGTCCTGCAACCATATCTGGTTTAAAACTTTCTCCTAAAGTTTTGGCTAGAATAACAGAATGTAAAAAGATAGCTGGTTGTGTTACTTTAGTTTCTTTTAAAGCTTCAGCTGTACCTTCAAACATAATGTCTGTTATGTTGAATCCTAGGATGTCATTGGCATCTTCAAATAAGTGTTGTGCTTCTGGTGAGTTTTCGTATAAATCTAAGCCCATTCCTGAGAATTGAGCGCCTTGACCTGGAAATATGTATGCTTTCATTGGTTTAATTTTGAATGGCAAAAATAAGAATAAATTATTAATAAGATACAAGCTTCGTTCCGAAGCTTCGGAACTGTTAGATATAAGAATCTAGAGCTAATTTTGGTGGGATCTAATTTTCTTTTTAATACAAGAGCGTTTTTCTTGTTTCTATTAGCAAAGCGGTCTTTGCTCTATATTATAACCCAACCACAGCAGCTTCAGCACAGCGTTCGCCATCCATTGCTGCACTTATAATGCCACCAGCATAACCACCACCTTCTCCACAAGGAAATAAATTTGAAATTTCTGGATGTTCTAAAGTATCAGTTCTTGGAATATTAACAGGAGAAGAAGTTCTAGATTCTACACCAATAACATTCGCTTCTTCTGTATAATAACCGTTCATTTTTCTTCCAAAAGCTTCGAATCCTTTGCGTAATCTACTACCAATTAGTTTTGGTAATAAGGAATGCAAGGGCGCGCTATTTAAACCTGGTTGGTAAGAGGTGTCGTTTAAAGAACTTGATAATTTACCTTCCACAAAATCTGTTAAACGTTGTGCTGGAGCAGCTTGTGTTCTTCCTCCTGATGTAAAAGCAATACGTTCTAAATTTTTCTGGTATTCTAAGCCTTTTAAAGCCCCAAACTGCTCGTATTTTAGAATGTCTTTATCAACATTAATTTCTACTACAATTCCAGAATTGGCAAATTTATTATTTCGTCTTGATGGGGACATGCCATTAACAACAACTTCACCACTTGCTGTTGCTGCTGGAACAATAAATCCTCCAGGACACATACAAAAAGAATACACTCCGCGGTCTTTTACTTGTTGCACCAAACTGTATGATGCTGCTGGTAACAATTCGTTTCGGTCTCCAGAACAATGGTATTGAATTGAGTCTATAATATGTTGTGGATGTTCTACACGAACTCCCATGGCAAAAGATTTTGCTTTTAGAGCAATTTCCTTTTTATCTAATAAATAGAAAATATCTCTAGCGGAATGACCGGTAGCAAGAATAACACGTTCTGTTGGTATTTCATTGCCATTTTGAAGAACTACAGATTCTATTTTTTTATTTTTAATATTAAAGTCTGTAACACGTGTTTCAAAATGAACTTCTCCGCCGTATTCTATAATGTTCTCACGAATATTCTGAATGATTTTTGGTAATTTATTTGTGCCAATATGAGGATGTGCGTCTATAAGAATCTGATCTGTAGCACCATGAAACACTAAGTTTTCGAATATTTTTCTAACATCACCTCGTTTTAAACTTCTAGTATAGAGTTTTCCATCGCTGTAAGTTCCTGCGCCTCCTTCTCCATAACAATAGTTAGAATCTTCGTTTACTATATGATCTTGGTTGATTGCTTTTATGTCACGCCTGCGATCTTGAACATTTTTACCACGCTCCAAAACAATAGGCTTGTAACCCAATTCTATACAGCGTAAAGCCGCCCACATTCCTGCTGGACCAAAACCAATGATGTGAACAGGTTTGGCTTTTGATACGTTTTTATAATCGAATTGATAGTCGGATTTTTCTGGTAATGCTTCTTTTATATAAATTGCCAATTTATAATTAAGAATAATTTTTGGCTTTCTGGCATCAATAGATTTACGCAGTACTTTTATTCCTGTAATATCTGTTTTAGGAATACTTAAATACTGAGCCGATTTTATCAGCAATATATCACTACGTTCTTCATCTTTTAATGTTAATCGAAGTTGGATGTCTTTTACCATGTTGCGAAATTAGGGAAAAATGGTGGGATTATTTGAGAAGTGAGTTTTGAGTTAGATATATTAATCTGCACGGCGTTAGTTGAATCTTTTTAATTCATCTTTTACGGTTATTACTTTTATGTGATTGGCTTCAAATTTTCCAAGATAAATATCTAATGCTTTTAAATAATACTCTTTAGCAGTCTCAAACTGGTTTTCTTTTATATAAAGATTCCCATAAGCCATATAAGTATCTGCGAAAATATCATGTTTAGGATTAAAGAATTTTTTGTTGGTGTTGATCGATTTTGTTAACATTTTCTCTGCTTCTTTTAGTCTTTTTTGGTCTAGTTTTAGGTTCCCATAATTTAAATATACAATTGCTGTAAAAGGATGTTTTTCTGTAAATATTTCTTTGTGTAATTTTAATGTTTTAGTGAATAATGAATCTGCTTTTTTATATTCTTTTTTAGATGTCATTAATAACCCTAGTCCATTTAAAGCGATAGCAGAAGAAGCACTATTTTCTAAATTAAAGGTCTTATTAATATCTATAGTTTTTCTATAAAGAGAATCGGATCTTTTATATTTCCCAATGTAATAGTTAACATATGCCGCATTATTTAATAAGTTTGTTATTGATGGACTTTCAAGGTCTACAAATTGTTTTGAGATAGACAATGAAGCGTTAGAATGTGTTTTTGCTTGATTAAACTTTGCTAGAATTAGTTCAAGGTCAGCTAGGCTAGAAAGAATTGCTGACATTTTCCAATTGTCTTCTCCTATAGCGTTAGTATAGGATTCAAGTACTTGAAAATACTTTGTTTCAGATTCCTGATATTTACCTTGAATTTTATCTAATTGCGCATCAATTTTAAGATAATTAGCAAAGCGTTCACTATTTTTTCCATAGTTTTTTATTGTAATATCTATTCCCTTGTTTAAGCTAGTTCTTGCCTTATCGTATTGAGCTAGGGCTATTTTTGCTTGTGCTAATAATAGGTTGTTTTTTGCTATATTTTGATTTGTAGGTTCAAGAAATTTGTTATAACATTCTAGGCATTCAGTATAAACGTTATTGGCTTGAGTATATTTATTTATCTTATATAGATAAATTCCATAATATAGATTTATGTTACAAAAGTTAATTGTAGACTTATTTACTAGTTTATATGTTTTATCTATATAAAGCTTAGCTTGTTTTAAGCTGTCTGTTCGAAAATTATTTTTTATCAGAGCGCGATAATTTTTAATAATACCTTTCTTATTATTTCTATTTATAGTATCCCTTTCAAGTATTCTAATAGCACTTTTAAAAAGTAAGTTTGAATATTCAATTTCTCCTTGATTAGACATTGATTTACCATAATTACTATAAAAAACAGCTGCTTCACTATCAATAGTATCTTTAATAAATTCATATTGATTTATTGCTTCGGCAAAAAGTGAATCTGCAAACTCATAATTATTGAGCTCTCTATAGCAAAGTGCAAGTGAGTTCTTGGAGTATATTTGTTGAATTTTCCAATATTCAGATTTACGTTGGTATTTATTAAGTGAGCTCTCAGATTTTAAGTAGTAATTTAAAGCTAGTTCATATTCCTCCTTATTAAAATAATCGTCAGCTTTGCATTTATAGGCATTATACAATCGGCTATACGTTCCGCTTACTTTCCAAAGCTCATTATTATCATTTAAAGAATCCTCTATTGAAATACCAAGCCAAGCCTTTCCTTCTTCATTTGCTTTTAAGCCATTTTGGATTGCTCTATCGCATTCGCCTTTATCCAGGGCATCATCACATTCTTCCACATAATCGAACATTCGTAAATTATTTTGAATATAATCATGTCCGTTATTAAGTGCGTAAAGAATGCTTCTATAGGGTTTAAAGTTAATTGAAGTGTATGTGAAAAATGAGGTTATTATTAATATAACTAAAGAACGGACAACTAGTAATTTAATATTTTGAAGGTCAGTTTTAGCTTTTCTATATAGAAATAAATACCCTAATAAAAACACAAATAATAATCCATTTGCAACGGGTAAAAAATAGTCATAGTCTACTTTATTTATCCTAATTAGAAAAGGTAAATTGAACAATGAAGACGCTAGCGCAATACCTGATATTATAGAGATAGCTTTTTTGTTTTCTTTTGCTTTAAATAGCCAATAACCGCCAATAAGATAAGAGAGACATAATAGCCAAGTAGAAAGCGCAAACAATACTCTGTCACCAGGAATCACTAATAATTGAAGCAGGAAAGAAACCCCGAAAATGAATAATAAAATTTTCTCGTATTGTTTCATTTCATTTTATAGTGTGTTGGCATCTCAATTTTACACAAAGTTAGTTTAGCTAACTCCTTTCATAAGTTATAAACGAAAATGCATGATTATGGTGCTCATCTTTATCATTTACTTTACTTGCTGTTTCTTTCCATTCCTTCATGTTGATTTTTGGAAAAAAGGTGTCCGCGTCGAAAGTTGAGTGTACACGTGTCAATTCAATTTTAGAAGCAAAAGGCATGGCTTGTTTATAAATTTCTCCTCCACCAATAATAAACGGTTGACTATCGCTGCTTGCCGCATCTATTGCGTCTTCTAAAGAGTTTACAAGTAAAACGCCAGCAGGAATTTGGTAATTTTTTTGTCTTGAAATTACAACGTGAGTTCTATTTGGTAATGGTTTTGGAAAGCTTTCAAACGTTTTACGTCCCATAATAATATGGTGTCCAGAGGTAAGGGCTTTAAAGTGTTTAAGGTCGTCTCGTAAATGCCAGATCAGGTCGTTATCTTTTCCTATCTCGTTATTTTCTCCGGCAGCAACAATCATAGTTAAATTTTTATGAGGTTTAGTCGTAGTCGTAGTTTCTAATTCAGGCATAATGATGGTGCTTTTTAAAGCAGCAATTTTATCTTGTTGCTTGGCTACTAACTTTTCTATTTGTGCTTTTTCCCAATCTTTACCCATAAATTTATTAGTTATAAATACATTGAAGGCATGATATAAAAAGAAAAACAACCATACAGAAACAGCGATAACAAACCAGTCTAATCCAAAGATTTTGAAATCTTTTCCAATGCCTAAGATTGTATTTGCTAGAATTAAAAATATGGCGCCAATTAAGAAGATAACAAAGTGTGTGTATAATACTTTTTTTTGTTTTATCCGTCGTTGGGCATTTTCTATTAATGCAAATTGCTCTTGATCTATTTGAGGTTTTTGTTTCTTTTTTCCGAACATAATTTTTTATTTTTTATACGGCTACTTTACCTTTAATATGTGGATGCGGATTGTAATCTTCCAAAGTAAAATCTTCAAATTTGAAATCGAAAATATTTGTAATGTTTGGATTTAGTTTCATTTTAGGTAATGCTCTGCAATCGCGAGACAATTGTAATTCTAATTGCTCTTTATGGTTGTTGTAAATATGTGCATCTCCAAACGTATGGATGAATTCTCCTGCTTGGTAGCCACAAACTTGAGCCATCATCATAGTAAATAATGCATAAGAAGCAATGTTGAAAGGTACGCCTAAAAAGATGTCTGCGCTGCGTTGGTATAATTGACAAGATAATTTACCATCTGCTACATAAAACTGAAAGAATGCGTGACAAGGCGGTAAAGCCGCTTTTCCATTTGCAACGTTCTCACTAAATGATTTTGAAGTATCCGGTAATACTGAAGGGTTCCATGCAGAAACCATCATACGTCTACTGTTTGGGTTGTTTTTTAGGGTTTCAACTACTTCTTCAATCTGGTCTACTTCATCACTGTTCCAATTACGCCATTGGTGACCATAAACTGGGCCTAAATCTCCGTTTTCATCTGCCCAGGAGTTCCAAATTTTAACACCATTTTCTGTAAGGTAATTAATGTTTGTATCCCCTTTTAAAAACCAAAGTAATTCGTAAACAATAGATTTTAAGTGTAATTTTTTTGTGGTAACCATTGGGAAGCCTTGGCTTAAATCAAAACGCATTTGGTGCCCGAAAACACTTTTTGTTCCTGTTCCAGTTCTGTCTCCTTTTTCGTTTCCGTTCTCTAAAACGTGTTTTACTAATTCGTGGTATTGTTTCATAGTACACATTCCTGCGAAGGCAGGAATCTTATTTATTTTAAATTCTAAAGCGCGTTCAAAAATTATGCAAATATAGTGCTTCGACTGCGCTCATCATGATAAAATTTATCAGCGATTAAAAATAGAAAATATAGGATTCATTTTAAATGAATTTACAGCTCTAAATATTAAAAGTTATTAACGTTTAATATTTAGAGCTGTAAAATAAGAAACGCTCATAGCAATAGTTTGTTACGAGCGTTTTTAAATACTAATGTATTTCTATTTATTAGAAGATTTCTGTCTTCTCGGAATTTGTTATCCTATTATCATTCCAGCAATTGTTGCCGAAATTAGAGAAGCAATAGTTCCACCAATTAATGCTTTCATTCCAAATTTTGAAAGTTGTTTACGCTGTCCTGGAGCTAAAGAGCCAATACCACCAATTTGTATTCCAATAGAGGCGAAGTTTGCAAATCCACATAACATATACGTTGCCATGATAATTGATTTCTCATACGTTAAATGCGTTGCATTTGCTACATTTTTAAGTTCTGCTAATTGTATATAACCTATAAACTCACTTGCGGCTAATTTAATACCCAAAAGTTGCCCCATTAATGCCATGTCTTCTTTAGCAACACCAATTAACCACATTAGTGGAGCAAAAACGTATCCTAAAATAAATTCTAGGGATAAACTATCGTATGGCGTATTTGCCGCAATTACATCATTTAACGACGTAAAATGCCAATTTATGCTTAATGCTTCTATCGAAAAGCCGTTAAATCCGGCAACGCCACCTAATATCCCGTTTAGCATAGCTATAAAAGCTACAAAAACCAGTAACATTGCTCCAACATTTACTGCTAGTCTTAGGCCTTCTGTTGTTCCATTTGCAATAGCTTCAAGTATATTAGATCCAATCTTTTCTTGTGATACTTTAACATCTGTATTTATTTCTTCGGTTTGAGGAAATAGTATTTTTGAGATAACAATTGCACCTGGTGCTGCCATTACAGATGCTGCCAATAGGTGCTTTGCATAAAAGAGTTGTAAGGCTTCATCTTCTCCTCCTAGAAAACCAATATATGCTGCTAATACTGCTCCTGCAACAGTTGCCATACCGCCAATCATGACGAGGAGTATTTCGGACTTATTCATTTTTTCTAAATAGGCCTTTATTAAAAGAGGAGCTTCCGTTTGTCCTAAAAATATGTTTCCTGCTACACTTAAACTTTCAGCTCCAGAAATACCTAGTATTTTCGTTAGTAATAAACCCATTAGTTTTACTACTTTTTGAATAATACCCAAATAAAATAATACTGATGTTAGAGCAGAAAAGAAAATGATAGTAGGTAACACTTGAAAAGCAAAAATAAATCCAAAAGAATTCACATCTAACATACCGCCAAATAAGAATTCGCTTCCTGCTTGTGTGTAACTTAGGATTTCAATAAAGCCTTTACCAATAAACTCGAATATTGTTTTTACAAAACCAACTTTTAAAACGCCAACTGCTATTATTAACTGTAAAATTAAACCTAAACCTACAGTTTTCCAATTGATGCCTTTACGATTACTACTAAACAAAAAGGCAACAAATAATAGCGTAATCATTCCTAAAACACCTCTCCAAAGACTTCCTATTGAAAAACCTTGACTTGGGATTATTTTATCTGCATTGGAATTTGATGTTTCAGCTATTGCTGCAGTTGTAGAAGGAACTTTCCTTAATGCATTATATTTGTAAGTTGAAATGTTGTCTTTAAAGACTAAAGTAGAATCTGTAAGTTCAGCTATTTTATAGCGTTTAATAGAATTTAGAGAGTCGTTATAATAAAAAACTAATAAATTATTTTGGTACAAATAATCACCGCTTATTTCTTGATTAGATTTATTCGCAAATGTAAATTCACTATTATCGAATTTTAAGCTGCTATATTGAATTGTATCAGTTTGAGAGACCCATTTCTTTTCTAAATCTTGACTAAAAGATGTTGTTATTCCAAAAAACACAGCTGCAATAGCTAATAGTAAACTTTTAATCATAAGGTTATCGTTTAGAAATTTCGTCTCGAATTTTAGCTGCTGTTTCATAATCTTCGTTTGCTACAGCTTCTCCAAGTAGGTTGTTTAATTCTTCTAAAGAGTGTGAGTTATAATCTTCTGAATCAACAAGTTCTAGTTCTTCGTTTATAATATCTTCAATTAATATACTATCATCTTCCTCATTTTCATCCTTATTAGGATCTGCTTTTAAATAGATTCCTGCTTTATCTAAGATGTTTTTATAAGTAAAAATTGGAGCTTGAAAACGAAGCGCTAGAGCAATAGCATCACTAGTTCTAGCATCTATTATTTCTTCAATTTTATCGCGTTCGCAAATAAGACTCGAATAGAAAACACCATCTACCAATTTATGGATGATCACTTGCTTTACAACAATATCAAATCTATCAGCAAAATTTTTAAACAAATCGTGAGTAAGTGGCCGCGGTGGGCGAATTTCTTTTTCAAGAGCGATTGCAATAGATTGCGCTTCGAAAGCGCCAATTACTATTGGTAATTTGCGTTCGCCATCTACTTCATTTAATATTAAAGCATACGCGCCATTTTGGGTTTGGCTGTACGATATTCCTTTTATTTTTAGTCTAACTAAACTCATAAATATATTAATCAAAAAAAAGCGGTTAATGTAAATTGGAATATATACCAAATAGCATTAACCGCTTTTTTACGAGCACAATTTATAAAAAATTAAGCGTTTGCGGCTTTAAATGCTTTTAATTTTTCAATAAGTGCAGGTACAACTTCAAAAGCATCACCAACAACACCATAATCTGCTGCCTTAAAGAAAGGTGCTTCTGGATCTGTATTAATAACTACTTTTACTTTAGAGGCGTTAATTCCTGCTAAATGTTGGATTGCTCCAGAAATTCCAATGGCAATATATAAATTAGACGCTACGGGTTTACCTGTTTGTCCTACATGTTCTCCGTGAGGTCTCCAACCTAAGTCTGAAACTGGCTTTGAGCAAGCAGTTGCAGCTCCAAGAACTTCTGCTAATTCTTCTATCATTCCCCAATTTTCTGGTCCTTTCATTCCACGACCTGCTGAAACTACTATTTCTGCATCTGCAATAGTTACCTTATCTGTTGCTCTGTCTATTGATTGCACCGTTACTCCAGATTCTGGAAGTGCAGGAGCGAAGTCTTCAGCTGAAGCGCTTCCACTATTTTCAACCAATCCAAATGAGTTATTAGAAACTCCAACTACTTTTATAGCTGTATTAATGGTCGTTATGTTAAATGCTTTGTTTGTAAAAGCGGTACGTTTTACTGTAAAAGGAGAAGTGCTTGACGGTGCTTCCATGACGTTTGAAGCGTATCCTGCATTTAGACCTATTGCTAAAATAGGGGCTAAATATTTACTATCTGCGCTTTGGCTAACCACAACTACTTGTGCATCTTCTTTTTCTGCAGCTTGTTTTATAACTGCTGCATAAGATTTTGCATTGAATTTTTCTAAAGCTGAATTTGAAATATTCAATACTTTATCTACGCCATAATTTCCTAATTCGCTTGTATCTGTTGCATTAACTGTAACAGCTGTTACAGTAGTTCCTAATTGGTTTGCTACTGCTTTGGCATAAGAAGCAACCTCTAAGGCTGTTTTCTTAAATTTCCCGTTTTCTGATTCTGTATATACTAAAACTGACATAATTTTTTATTTTTTTTGTCATTCCTGCGAAGGCAGAAATCTATATTATTAGCTTGTGGATTTCTGCATACGCAGGAATGACAAACTATATTACTTTAGCCTCGTTGTGTAATAGGTTCACTAACTCGTCTAAATTACCTGCATCTACCAGAGTAACTGCTCCTTTAGGTTCTGGCTTTTCAAATTTAATAGAAGACGTTTCAGTTTCCGTGACACTAGCTTCAACAACATTTAAAGGTTTTTTACGAGCCATCATAATTCCTCTCATGTTTGGAATACGTAAATCGCTTTCTTCAACTAGACCTTTTTGTCCACCAATTACTAAAGGTAAACTTGTAGCAACGGTTTCTTTACCACCATCAATTTCTCTAACAGCTATTGCGCTTGTGCCATCAATTTCTAAGCTAATACAGTTGGTAACAAAATTTGCTCCTGTTAATTCAGAAAGCATTCCTGGAACCATTGCTCCATTGTAATCAATAGATTCACGACCAGCAATTACTAAATCGTATCCACCATCTTGAACTACTTTTGCTAATTCTTTAGCCACTTGAAAACCGTCTTTAGCTTCTGTATTTACTCTAATTGCTGCGTCTGCACCAATAGCTAAAGCTTTACGCAAAGTTGGTTCTGTTTCTGCGCCACCAACATTTACAACAGTTACACTTGCACCTTGCTTTTCTTTAAACCACATAGCACGCGTTAAACCAAACTCATCATTTGGATTTATTACAAATTGAACACCATTGGTGTCGAACTTAGAATCTCCATCTGTGAAATTAATTTTCGATGTAGTGTCTGGAACGTGACTTATACATACTAAAACTTTCATATTTTTTATAATTAAATTAAGACTATTTCTTTTGTGAAGCCTAGAACTATAACGATATCGTTAATTTTTAGTTTAATGCTTCTTTTTTCAGGGTACGAAGATAATTGTTTTATTCTAAAAAAGTGCTATGCATGCATAGTAAAATTTAAATAAAAACTGCTTTATTAGTTTAGAGTTATTCTTATTTTTGTGTTTCAATTTCAAAGTAATATGAAGACAATTCAATTTAGAGAAGCTATATGTGAAGCCATGAGTGAAGAAATGCGTCGTGATGAAAGCATTTACCTAATGGGAGAAGAAGTAGCAGAATATAATGGTGCATACAAGGCATCTAAAGGGATGTTAGACGAATTTGGAGCTAAGCGTGTTATAGATACGCCCATTGCTGAGCTTGGTTTTGCTGGTATCGCCATAGGTTCTACAATGACAGGTTGCAGGCCAATTGTAGAGTATATGACCTTTAATTTCTCCTTAGTTGGTATTGATCAAATTATTAATAATGCTGCAAAAATTAGACAAATGTCTGGTGGGCAACTTAAGTGCCCAATTGTTTTTAGAGGTCCAACAGGATCTGCTGGGCAATTAGGAGCAACGCACTCCCAAGCTTTCGAGAGTTGGTTTGCGAATACTCCAGGCTTAAAAGTAGTTGTGCCATCTAATCCTTACGATGCTAAAGGACTATTAAAGGCTGCAATTCGTGATGATGATCCTGTAATTTTTATGGAAAGTGAGCAAATGTATGGAGATAAAGGTGAAGTGCCAGAAGGAGAATACACAATCCCATTAGGTGTCGCAGAAATTAAAAGAGAAGGAACAGATGTCACAATCGTTTCTTTTGGTAAAATAATAAAAGAAGCTTACAAAGCTGCAGACGAATTAGCTAAGGAAGGTATCTCTTGCGAAATAATTGATTTACGTACTGTTAGACCTTTAGATAAAGAAGCCATATTAAAGTCTGTTAAGAAAACAAACCGTTTGGTTGTTTTAGAAGAAGCTTGGCCATTTGGAAACGTCTCTACAGATATAACATATATGGTACAAGCAGAAGCTTTCGATTACTTAGATGCTCCAGTTGTAAAAATAAATACAGCAGATACTCCTGCACCATATTCACCTGTATTATTAGCAGAATGGTTACCAGATTATACAGAGGTAATTAAAGCTGTTAAAAAGGTAATGTACAAGTAGAATAAAAAAAATAGTTTTGATATTAAGCTTCATTAGCACAATTGTTGATGAAGTTTTTTGTTTATATTCGATTCTTATGAAAAAGTACTTTTTATTATTAATATGCTTCGGAAGTCTTTCCGCGTTAGCGCAAACTAAAGTTAGTGGTCATGTGTATGATGACACTAATTCGCCAGTTCCTTATGTTAATATTTATTTTGAAGGCACAAGTATAGGCACAATTACAGACGAGAATGGTACTTATTACTTAGAGGATGATGAGACACATGAAACTATTGTGTATTCATTTATAGGTTTTCAAACCCAAAAAGTAACGTTAACAAAAAAGGTGAATTACAAGTTTGATATTGCTCTTCTTGAAGATGCAGCTACGCTTCAGGAAGTCGTGCTTGTCTCTGGGAAACAGCCAAAAAAGAATAATCCTGCAATAGATATATTGCGAAAAATTTGGGAGAATAAAAGAAGGAATGGTTTAAAACAATACAAGCAATATAAATACGATAAATACGAAAAAGTAGAGTTCGATTTAAACACTATTGATAGTGCAACTATTAAAAGTAAATTATTTCGCGGAATGGAATTTGTTTTCGAGCAAGTAGATACCTCGAAAGTAACTGGTAAAACGTATTTACCAATGTTTATTAATGAATCTTCTGCCGAGGTTTATGGAGACAATATTATAAACGAAAAGCGTGAAATTTTAAAAGGAAATAAAAATTCTGGTTTTAGTAATAATCAAGTAATAATTGATTTTGTTGACGATTTATATAGCGACTACGATATCTACAATAACTATTTAAAATTCTTCGATAAGAGTTTTACGAGTCCAATTTCTAGAACAGGAATTCAAACCTATAACTATGTGCTGGCAGATAGTTCTTTTATAGACAACAAATGGTGCTACAATATTATTTATTATCCACGTCGTAAAAACGAATTAACCTTTAAAGGTGATTTTTGGGTTGCAGATACCACGTTTGCGATTAAGAATATTAATTTACAAGCTTCTAAAAGTGCTAATATAAATTGGGTTAAGGAAATATATATTGAGCAAGAATTCGATGTTTTAAACGATTCTACATTCTTGATAAAGCGTGATTATTTCATGTCTGATTTTGCTTTTAATAAAAAGGAAAAATCTCAAGGTATTTATGGTAAACGCACAACTTTGTACGATAACTATAAGTTTAATGAAAAGAAAGATGCTAAATTCTATAAAGAAAAAATTTATAGTTTTGATGAAGATCTATACAATCAAGATGAAGCTTTTTGGGATAAAAACAGAATGGAATCTTTAAGTAAAGACGAAAAAGGTGTTTATGTAATGTTGGACTCTTTAAAGAATACCAAGAAATTTAAACGACTTTATAATTTAGGAAGTATTCTAGCTTCGGGCTATGTAGAGTTCGATGAGTTGAATCTCGATTATGGACCTATTTTCTCAACTTTTGGCTTTAATGAAGTAGAAGGTGTTAGAATTAGAGGAGGCGGAAGAACCTATTTTGGACAGAACGATTTATGGCGTTTAGAAGGTTTTGTAGCTTATGGTTTTAAAGACGATAAATTTAAATATGGTATTTCTGGAAAATGGTTAATTGATAAGAAAAATCGATTGATTATTTCTGGTGGTAATAGAAGAGATGTCGAGCAAATTGGAGCAAGTTTAACCAGCTCTACAGATGTTTTAGGACGAAGTTTTGCATCTTCATCTGTTGTTAATACAGGTGTTAATGATAAATTAACCAATGTTAATTTAACGACAGCAGCAATAGAAGTAGAGCCATTACGTAACTTTATTACACGTATAAGTGGTACTTATAAAACACTAGAATCTGCATCTCCAACTTTTAGTTTAGATTATTATATTGATGCTTCTCAAACCACAACTAAATCGGAAATTAAACAGTTTGAAACAGCTTTGTCTTTATCTTACTTTCCAAAACGTGAAATGACTGGTTTTGGTGTAGAACGCAGAACTAAGAATGATGACTTTGCAAGAATTTTTGCTCAAGTTACTGTTGGAGATCCTAGTCTGTTTAATAGTGATTTCGATTATCAAAAACTACAATTTTCATATTATCAGCCTTGGGCTTTAGGTGGGTTTGGGCGTTTAACCACAAGTATAGAAGTTGGTAAAACATTTGGGAAAATCCCGTTAGGTTTAATGAGTGTGGTACCAGGAAACCAGAGTTACTTTTCAATATATAACACATTCTCAAACTTAGATTTTTATGAGTTTGTAACAGACCAATATGCAACGCTTCACGTAGAGCATAATTTTAATGGACGTTTATTTTCAAGAATCCCTTTACTTAAAAAATACAACCTTAGAGCTATTCTAGGATTTAGAGGCGTTATGGGTAATATATCACAACAAAACAGAGATATTAATGCTTCTGGTTTAGCTTATGTAGCTCCAAGTAAAGAAGCGTATTATGAATACAGTGTTGGCATTGGTAATATTTTTAAAGTGTTTAGAATAGACTTTAACTTTAGAGGAAACTATTTAGACCCAGTATTGAATCCCGAGGCTAGAAAATTTGGAATTACCGGAAGTTTTGGATTTTATTTTTAGTACAGTATAGAATACAACAAAGGCTTCCATTTGGAAGCCTTTGTTGTATTCTATTGCTTTATAATTTTAACTCTAAAATGAAGTGGCAATATTTAATGTTAACCCAGTATTTTCAGGCACAATTCTACAAACACCTCCAACACATAGAAGACCACCACGTTGTCTTCCATAATTTACAGCAATACGCGTCGCTCCTTTTGTATAACTACCACCGGCATTATAGTAATGCGCTTTTGTTTCAGTACTAAATTCGTTGTCGTTGCCATAATCATAAATGTCTGTCACGTAAAAAGCTAATCTTCTACTTGCAACGTACTCTAAAGTTCCTCCAACCCAGTTTTTTCTATCTTCTTTTGTCCATAGGTGTTGTCCTTCTATTCTAAAAGAGCGTCCGTTGCCTAATTTATGTGTAACATCTGCAATTACAATCTGAGATTTTATATTTCCATCTGTACCTAAATTACCTCCTAAAGCAACACCTTTGTCAACAATAGAATTGATGTAAGTAAAAATAGATGACCAGTTTTTAGATATTTTTTTTCTTACTTCAAAATTGAAATCTCTATTTAAGCGTTTGCCAAATTTTAAAAACTCAGCTGTATAGGTGGATTCTGCTTGGTCAAATTCTGCATCTAATAAAGCCCAATACGCAAAATTAGCAGTAAATTTTGTGCCATATTTACCACCTAAAGCAGAGCCTTTTTTAAAGTTATAGAAGATATCTAAATTGTTTCCTATTTCACCAGCTTGACCACCAAAATTTTGTAAAAACAAACCAGGTTGAACATTATAGATGTAAATATTTGCCAGAGAATAATCTTGTTGCTTCGTTAATGTTGGTAAGTAATTTACGTTTTGCATGTTAAATTGAAACTCTAGAGTAGAAATATCGGCGGCATTACGTTCTGCTGTAAAAACCATGTTTTCCATACGTCTAAAAGTAGTGCTAATCCCTAATCCTCTTTTACTATATCCTGCAGTAAAAAGAAGTGCGTTACCATCAAAATATTTACCTTCAATAACACCTGTTCCCGGCAGTGCAGGAGGAATAAAAGAAACATCTTCTCCTTTTAAAGCGTATTCTGTTTTAAAGTAAACGTTTCCAAAATCTACATCTAGTCTAGCTGAATAAGAATTAATCATTTCTGGGAAATCTGTAGTGTCAAAAATATTTGTTGGATCAACATTATCTATGGGAGCTGTGAAATCTTCTTTTTTTCCAACATAACTTAAACCTAAATTTAAACGGCTAAAGCCTTTGATTTCTAATATTTTTGTGAAATCAATATTGGTATCAATACCAAAAATATCACTTTCTGAAACATCAAATGCAATACGTTGTTGTCCATATATTGCTGTAACATCTATGTAATCTGTAGGTGTGTATTTAATGCGTCCACCTCTTAATGCAGTATTTAAACCAAGTTGTCTTTCTTCAAAAGCGCGTAGTAATAAACCACTACCAAATTGCTCGTAAAAATAGCCTGCCGTTATGTCTAACTTTTTATTTCTAAAGTTAGCATAATAGGTTGCTATTTGAGTATCGTTATATTCTGGATAGTAATTAATAAGTGGCAAAGGTTCGTAGCTTTCTGCTTGAAAACCAACTGTAAAATTATCTAAAAAACTATAATCTAAGCGCAAGTAGCTATTAACTCTAACGTGCTCATTTTTTACGTCAAATTGAGATAACGGATCTTCAAAAGGGCCTAATGTAGCATCGTTAGTGTACCATTGTGCATTGGACTCTAGATTGCCTGAAAGGTTATTTGAAAATTGATTAAATACAGAATTGTTTTCTGTGTTACTTTCTTGTGCAAAAACTAATATAGGAAGTGTTAGCAAAAATAAAATTGCGGTTTTTTTCATGTCAAAAATTGGTTGATTGTTGGAATTGTAGGTTTAAGAATGTTTTTTTATTTCTTCAAATAGATCGTCTTCAGCACCAGGAGTGTAGCCAGAATGTCTGTAAACAATTTTTCCGTTCTTAATAATTAGAGTAAGTGGTACTGTTGCTGCTCCTAATTCTCGCTTTAAATCATTATTGGTATCTAAAAGAATATCAAAATCCCATGCTTTTCCATTAACTAATGGCTTTACACGACTAACTGTTCTAGAATCGTCTACAGAAACCGCATATACTTTTACATTGGTTTCATCTTGCCAATCTGTATACACATCGTTTATGGCATCTAATTCGTTTTTGCAAGGCACACACCAAGTTGCCCATAGTGAGACAACTATTAGATCGTTGTCTTTGCTAATTTTTTGTAAAGTGGTTGCAGTGCCATCTAAAGTTTTAATTTCTGCTTTAGGTAATGTTTGTTGAGCAGAAAGATTGAGGCTCATTGC
The DNA here is from genome assembly GCF_000797445.1 of Lacinutrix jangbogonensis. Classification (GTDB taxonomy): domain Bacteria; phylum Bacteroidota; class Bacteroidia; order Flavobacteriales; family Flavobacteriaceae; genus Lacinutrix; species Lacinutrix jangbogonensis. The sequence goes on from NZ_JSWF01000032.1 coordinate 60,373, forward strand.
GGCAACGAATATAAAAATGAATTGTTTCATGGGGAATTGTTAAATTTTTGATAAAATTAGTGTTTTTTTTGTTGAATGTTTTAATAAATAAGTTATAAATTGCGGACTTCATTTAAAAAGTCACAATTATGTGGCTCTTTATCATTTAACAATAAAAACATCCCAACAAAAATGAGAGTTAAAAATTTTTTAAAAGAGTTAGCAGTATTGTCCTTTGTGGTTTTTGCATTTGCTTGTAGTTCTGATGATGGAAATGGTGAAGGTAGTGGAAGTGGAGGTGGATCTGCATCAGCCAGTTCTATAACGGTTGAAGGAAACGTCTCTACTATTTCTGTTGGCGAATCTGTAACATTTGGTGTTGTTAATAATCAAGGAGTAGATATTACATCTAGTTCAGTGTTTACAATTGATGGAACGGTCATTACAAACCCTTATACATTTGATACTTCTGGAACCTTTGTAGTTACGGCAACAAATGGAACTTTTACAAGCTCTACTACAATAGTAGTAGGAGTAGCAACAGTACCTACTGCTTTAATAATGACTACAAATGTAAATGATTTTTGGTTTGATGACGGTAGTGCTTCGTTTGTAGTAACTGACGATTTGGGTAATAACGTAACAGCACTTGTAGTGTATACTGCGGAGTCTGGTACATTAACTAATCCTGCTGTTTTTGCAAGTGCAGGTACTTACAATGCTATAGCAACTTATACATTGGCAGATAATACTACAATAACGTCTAATACTGTAGTTCTAAACGCTGTTGCATCTACGCATACAACTAAGGTAATGATTGAAGACTATACTGGAACATGGTGTGGATATTGCCCAAGATTAGCAACTGCTTTAGAAAACGTGGTTAACCAGAATGCTAATGTTATACCCGTTGCAGTGCATGATGATAGCCAAATGGAATTCCAATATGTTAATCAAATGGCAAACACTTTTGGTGTTACTGGTTTTCCAACAGGGAAAGTGAATAGAACTATTGAGTGGAATGAATCTACTAATCAACCTATTAGTTATTTAAGTACGAGACAACACATGGGATTAGCAATAAACTCTTCTCTTTCGGGTAATTCAATTACTGCGGAAGTGAAAGTTCATTACGATTTAAAGATAGGTTATGCTAATAGAATTGTAGTTTACTTATTAGAAAACGGGTTGGTTTATAACCAAGTAAATTACTATAATGGAGATACTTCTAGTGAATGGTACCAAACAGGTAATCCAATCGTAGGTTTTGTACACGATCATGTTGCACGTACTGTTTTTACAGATATATTTGGTGATGTAATTCCTGCTGCAGATGCAAATACAGGAAGTACTTATACAGCGAATTATAATTTAACTGTTCCCTCAAGTGTGCAAAACACAGCGAACTTAGAGTTAGTTGCATTTGTTGTAGGGACAGATAATAAAGTATTAAATGTTCAAAAAGCATCTTTAGGAGAGAATAAAGATTTCGACTAATATTTGTTTTAATGTCTATATAAAAAAGGCTTCCATTTTGGAAGCCTTTTTTTGTTGGTTTAAAAAGATTAGTACTTTAGAACTAATATTGTTACTGAATCAGAAGAAGCTATTGTTTCTTTTAACTCAATTTGTTTCAAAAGTATTTGCACTAAGCGTGTTGTTTGGTGTAACTCACTCTTTGTTAAAGTTGTGTTTTCTTAAGTTAAAGTAACGTGTGTTTCTCTGTAAACTATCCTGTGTCTAGTGTTAAAGGGAATTGTTGTTTAAAGTTTTAGACGACCTTTAAATTACATGAGAAACAAATCCGGTTTACCGTAAGGAATCCCAAGGCAGATCCAAAGTTATGTTTTTTGTTAATTTTCAGGTAATTGTTCCTGAATACTAAAGGTGCTTAAGTTTAAAAAGTTTCCGGGATGGGAAAGTGTGTTTTGTAAAATATATGGAGTATCTGGTGTTGTGCCAGTGTACTGTGTGTCCCCATTCATATTTACATCACTTAAATTGTAACCATTAACAATGTAAGTAGGTAGATTTAAAAAATTCCCTACAGCGTTTAGCGCATCAGATAGAATACTAGGCGAGTCAGGGTTTGTGCCAGAATACTGTATAACGGTATCACCATTTACATTTCCTGCCCACATTGCTACTTTATTAGTTGGTACTCCAAATGTAGTTTGAGCATTTGTGCCAAATGTAATTTGGTTATTAGCATCTGTAAAATCTACAGTAGTCGCAATTCTAGATAAAGGAATCGCTGTATTAGACATCATAGCCAGGTGATTTCTTTGTTTTACGGCTACAAAATAACTGTTTGCTGGGATGTTATTAAATGGAAGATTAGAGATGCCATCTAGATTTACAATGTCGCCATCTCTTTGTAATAATGCTGATTGACTAGCAATTATAGTTGTATTACTAGTAGCATCACGAAGTTCAACAAAAACCCAGTCTACAATAGCGTTATTTCCAGTTGCACTTAGCACAGAAGCGGGAATAGTTAAGCCATCACTATAAGGACTTGTAGTTGGTATTATTCCTGCTACACGTAAATCGTCTCTCATCATGTTATCTGTACTTCCTAATAAAGCGCCTTGTAAATAAGCTTTACTAGCCAGACTTGATCTAATAATTATTTCGTCTAAAGCAAAGTTAACATTTGCACTAGTTAATGTTACGTGGCCTTCATTGTCGTCTGGCATATACCAAGCATCAAAAGGTGTTACGTTTGTAACGGTAAGTGATGACGTTGTTAGGTTATTTGGAACGTGAAACCAATCAATTTCTCCATCATTTTCTAAAGCCATAGCACTAACTGTAGGGATAAAGTTAAAGAAATCGGTTTGTAAGCCTGCTAGAAACCCAATAATTAATGGGTCTGTTCCTAATGATCCTGTTAGTCCTCCAATATTAAATAAACCTCCGGAAGCAGCATCTACACCGTTAGAAAATGATTCTGATTGTACTGCAGCGCTGGCGCTAAAGTCACAAAAACATAAAAATGGAGCGTCTATATCTATGGAGCCTGTAGTATTTTGTAGTCCAGCAAGAGGTGTAAAACGAGCTGTAAAATCACCATCAGCAGATGTTAAGCCAGAACCAATAACTAAATTATCAACATTTAAAGCTAAGAAATCTGGAGCAATGTCCATTCCGTTTTTGTCTTGATATGGACTACCGATTCCGCTACCGTTAATCATAGATGCTTTTCTTAAGTTTTCTGGAAAACCAGAAGCAGTTAAGTTTTTTAAGCCACTCATACCGTCTAATCCATTGAAAAATATATCGTTCCATGGATGTTTTTGAGGTAACATTAAAGCTGTGTCAAAATCTGTTCCAGCAGTAATATGCGCATCAAAATGATCTACTAACATTTGTTTAGCAGCAGGAGATCTTAAAAAATCATCCACTAAAGGTCTAAGTGCTTCTAAACTTTGGTCTCCAGCGAAACCGCCTAATTGCAAGCCATAAGCCATTTTGTTAAATAAGTATTGAAATCCAATGGGCACATTAGCGCCATTGTGAGGAGAATCGAAAGATAGCCATAAACGCGTTTCATGAGCCTCATTTTGGTTTTCCATAAAGTTTAATGCATAGCGTGAAATTAACCCGCCCATACTCGGTCCAATCACAACATTTTCTTCAGTTCCTATTTTTTGGTTATTTATAATCTTTATTAACTCTACTAAAAGCATAGCATTACGCTCAATAAAATCTGCGCCGCCATCGACAATTGCGTTATCTGAAGCTCTTGTGTAAACAGGGAAATTTAAAATAACAACATCAAACCCTTCTGCTCTAACAACATCAGCAAGGTTAGATTCTGTTCCATTATCATCAAAACTCAATAAATCATATAAGCCAGTAATATCTCTTCCATCTCCAGGGTCGAAACCATCTATTAAAAAAATAGGCTTATCCAGAATATTATCTGCACTTAAAAATATTTCGTATTCACCAGTGCCTAAAAGATCAGTTTCTCCGTAAGGTGTTAAAAGTGGAGCTGTTGTATTTGTTGATTCGAATGTATTAATAACCCGATTAAAAAGCGTGTTTAAATCGGCATTAGAATAATTAACATCTATTGAAGATTTACTAGTACTTGATGTACCGTCTGAAAACGTTAATTCTGAGATCAACGTTTTAGAGCCTTTTTCAGTATAATTCACAATGCTGTTATTGTTTTCAGAAAGAGTTTTGAAGCCTTCTCCGTCTCCAAAATCAACTTTTATATTTGTGATTGTTTTAGAAGACGTGTTGAATATATTGTCTTCGGAAAGAGAGAAATTAACCTCAAGACCTTTATGTTTTATTTGAAGTGGTGCTACAATTGCCAATTCATGTTTATTGTAGATTGAAGCAGCATTTGAGGTTTTTATTAAATAGCCTTCTGCATCAATTGTTAAATCTCCATTATCAAAAGCATCTGGCTTTATAACTTCGAAAGCACTATTTAAAATACCTAAAGACACTATTTTATTTGTAAAACCTTCTTTAGCTTCTGTTTTTAAATGATCTAAGTTAGATAGGCGTTCCTTAGAATCGTTTTCAGCAATAGCTTTGTAGGCTTGGTAAAAGGAATACGTAGTATTTATACTTGTTTGATACTCCTTAATATCGATAACTGGAAAGGATGTAAATAGAATGGAAGTTTCCATTTCTGATGTGTTTAATTTGCTAAGTTTATCTTGGGAAAATAAACAGGAGCTTACTGTGAAAAACAGTATAAAGTAAATTTTTTTCATGTGGTTGTTGTTTTGCGATTTTAACGGGTACAAGTGAAACAAATATAAACTTTTTAGATTTTTTTTAAGAATGTTTTAAAGAAACTAGTAAAAAATTAGCGATAATTGATTTGAAACGATTTTTTTAATCCTTTTATCGATTAAAACAAAAAAACCTCAAGTGTCTAAACTTGAGGTTTTTATAACTTATATTAAGACTTAATTTGTTAGGTCTATTATTCTCCTAAGAAAGAATATCTATAATCTGTAGGTGTTACAAATGTTTCTTTAATCATTCTTGGTGATACCCAACGTTGTAAGTTTAAAATACTTCCAGCTTTGTCGTTTGTTCCAGAGCCTCTAGCGCCTCCAAATGGTTGTTGTCCTACAACAGCTCCTGTTGGTTTATCGTTAATGTAGAAGTTTCCGGCACAGTTTTGTAATGCTTTCGTCGCTTCAACTACTGCGTATCTGTCTTGTGCTAAAATAGCTCCTGTTAATGCGTAGTCACTAGTTTCGTCTACTAATTTTAATGTTTTAGAAAAATCATCATCTTCAAAAACATATATAGTCATCACTGGACCAAATAGCTCGTCGCACATGGTTATGTATTTTGGATCGTTTGCTACAATAACTGTAGGCTCAATAAAATAGCCTTTGCTTTTGTCGTAACCACCACCAACAATAATATCTGCGTTTTTGTCAGCTTTTGCTTGATCAATGTATTTTGCTAATTTATCAAAAGAACCTTCATGAATTACAGCAGTTACAAAGTTATCCATGTCTGCCGGAGAACCCATTTTAAAAGATTTTACATCTCTTACTACTTGATCTTTTACATCTTTCCAGATACTTTTAGAAACGTAAGCACGAGAAGCGGCACTGCATTTTTGTCCTTGAAATTCAAATGATCCACGAACAATAGCCGTTGCTACTTGCGCAGGGTTAGCTGATGCGTGTGCAACAATAAAATCTTTACCACCAGTTTCACCTACAATTTTTGGGTAGGTTTTGTAGTTGTGAATATTGTTTCCTATTTGTTTCCAAAGTTCTTTAAATATATAAGTAGAGCCAGTAAAGTGTAATCCTGAAAAATCTGGACTCGCTAATACCGTGTCTGTAATCATTACTGGATCACCAAAAACAACATTTATCACTCCTGGAGGTACTCCAGCCTCTTCAAAAACATCCATGATTACTTTAGCAGAATAGATTTGAGAATCACTTGGTTTCCAAACGACAACGTTACCCATCATGGCCATACAAGCTGGTAAATTTCCAGCAATAGCAGTAAAGTTAAAAGGCGTTACGGCATATACAAAACCTTCAAGAGGTCTGTATTCAACACGATTCCAAGCACCACTTGTACTTTCTGGTTGTTCGTGGTACATGTCTGTCATGAACTGAACATTAAAGCGTAAGAAATCTATAAACTCACAAGAAGCATCAATTTCTGCTTGATGTATTGTTTTAGATTGTGCCATCATTGTGGCTGCATTAATTCTAGATCTGTAGGGTCCAGCAATTAATTCGGCAGCTTTTAAAAATATTCCGGCTCTATGTTCCCAAGGCATTTCTGCCCAATTTGTTCTTGCTTCTAAAGCAGTAGAAATAGCCTCGTCTACATGAGATTTTTCAGCTAAATGGTAATGTCCAACAACATGTTTGTGGTCGTGTGGTGGAGACATTGGCTTCGTGTTTCCTGTTGTTACATCTTTTCCATTAATATACATTGGTACGTCTAAAGTGCCGTTATACATTTCTTTGTAAGCTTTAGAAATAGCCTCACGATGTTCGCATCCAGGAGCATAAGCTCTTACAGGTTCGTTTACTGCAATTGGTACATTAAAAAATCCTTTTCCCATTTTATGTTTTGTTTTAGTTGTCTAAATTTAGAGGTACAAACTTACAAAATTTTTAAGTATTTCTTTCTGATGGAAATGCCAAAGAATTCTTATTTTTTTGTAAGTTGCCATTCCGTTTTCTGTCTATAAAGAGCGAAAACCTATTTGTTGTGAGTATATGTGTACAGTAAGTATTTTTTATAAAGGAAATAAAGATTTTGTGTTAACCTCGAATAGGGATGAAGCGCCGAATAGAAATGCGTTATCTCCAGCTTTTTATATTCTTGACAATACTGAATTACTAATGCCTAAAGACGAGCAGTCTGGTGGTAGTTGGATTGGTGCAAGTGATGAAAATAGAATAGTTTGTCTTTTAAATGGAGGATTTAAAGGTCATAAAAGAAAACCAAAGTACAGACAAAGTCGAGGCGTTGTGGTTACCGATTTATTAACTACGGAAGATATTGAAGCGACAATAGCATCTTATAACTTTGAAGATATAGAACCATTTACCATTGTAATTGCGGACTGGAATACAGATTTGAAATTCTATGAATTAGTTTGGGATGAAAAGCAAAAGCATTTTCAACAATTACCATTGGAAGCAAAAATATGGTCTTCTTCTACCTTATATTCTGAAGACAAAAAAGAAGCAAGACGCGATTGGTTTGAAGATTTTATATCTAATAACGAATGGTCTTCTAAGGCATTGTTGGACTTCCATAAAACTGCGGGAAGCGGTAATAATGATTATGGAGTTGTAATGGACCGTGGTTTTGTAAAAACGACAAGTATTACCCAAATTGAAAAAACGGACGCTTTAATAGAAATGCAGTTTTATAATTTGAATACTTCAGAAAAAACTTCCAAAATTATTAATCTTGCCGAAACTATAGATGAGTAATTCTGAAGAAAATACAGGTATAATAATTTCACTGGCGTATCCAGATACCATTGTCTCTCATACTCAAGAGTGGTATTCTCCTTTTTTAAAATACGTTGGTGTAGGAAACAAAACGAGTGTTCGCGCTGGACATGCAGCTTTGGTTTTAATAGATAAAAAGACTGGTGTTTTGGAATATCATGATTTTGGTCGTTATATTACTACCATACCTTATGGTCGGGCTCGTGGAATTCATACAGATAACGAATTGCACATTCCGCTTATTGCAGAAATCAAAGAAGGTAGAATTTTAAATCTTGGCGTTATTTTAAAATTCTTGGCAACCAATCCAAAATTAACACATGGAGAAGGAAGGTTAGTGGCTTCAGTTTGTAATACTATAGACTATCAACAAGCAAGAATATATATAACTAAAATACAAAATCGTGGATTTATTCACTATGCAGCTTTTACAAAGGAAGCTTCTAATTGTGCTCGGTTTGTAACAGATAGTTTGATTGCTTCGTTAACAGATGGCAAAAGGAAAAAAGCAATAGAAAACTCGAAATGGTTTACACCAAGTACTGTTGGTAATGTTTTGCGCGCTAATACTGGAGATTATCCTTTTGAGGTTTCAGATCAAGGTGATATTTCAGAATTTAAAGGCTCACAGAAAAGTGAGAATTTAAAATGTTTTTTAGATAGATTGAGAGATCATACACCTAATCATGAAGGAAAACTTAAGCCTAAAATTGTTGAAGGTCTTCATGAAAAAGCCCAATGGTTATCTGGAATTGGAACCGGCGCTTGGTATGAGATTTTTAAAACAGAAGCACTAATAGAATATCGCTACAGACGTATTTCTCCGTATGGAAATATAGATTGTGATGCTATTTATATTAGTGAAGATTCAAGTTTTGATTATAATAAGTCTTACCAAATTGTACACTATTCAAATTGCTCTTTTTTTCATTTAAAACAGAATGAGAAAGTTTTTAGATTTAATAGAAAAGAACTCTAATTTATAGCAAAAGGCGCACTCAATTTAAAAGAAGGAATAGTTACATCAAACTTTTTTGTAGTCGTAAAGTTAACCATGCTGTAGTGGCCTTGCATTGCACCAAAAGGAGATCTAAGTAAGCATCCAGAAGAGTAAGTATGGGACTCTCCAGGCTTAAGTACAGGTTTTTTTCCTATTACGCCTTCTCCGGAAACAGTTTCAATAGTATTTAGTGCATCAAGAATTATCCAATGTCTTGCATTGAGCTGCACAGCGTCTTTACTCTGGTTTTTAATAGTAACCTTATATCCAAAAGCGTAGTGTATTTTATAGTTTTTATAAAATGTACCTTCAAAATTGGTCTCTACCGAAATTTTTATGCCTTTTGTTACTTGTTGTACCATTTCTCTTTTTGAATATGCTGAGCTAAAGTACTAATATTAAATTAATTGTCACTATGGTAGCACTCAATTAAGTTTGTTTTAACTTTTACTGCGGTTTAATTTGTGATATTAACAGAGTTGCCTTCTCCAAGACCAATTATCCTATCGTACCTAGCGCCTAAATCTGTATAATACACTAGAACTTTATAGCTGTTTTCTGTTTGATAAAAATTACCACTAATAGCATTTTCATTAATACTACCATCTTTGTTTTTTACAATGTATTTATAACTATAAAAGCCTTGTTTTAAAAGCAGTTTACCTTCGTAGGTGCCTTCATCTTTATAATAAGTTAATTGGGTGCTTTCTTCTACTGCGTAATTATTAAAATTACCATAGACATGTAAAGTTTGTCCATTACTTAGTTTATTTAATTCCAATGTAAAATGTACTTGCGCATAGTCTGCACCAATAGTTGGGTTGTCTGTGTCTAAAGCTGTAATTAAAAAATTTCCGTTAATATCTGGATTGTACGTGTATGCTCGGTTTACGCGCGATACATCTTTATACAAGTAACTGTTGTAGAGGTCTTTTAATTCAATAAATTGAACACCAATATTTGCGCCTCTTAAATTTTTGTTTTCAAAATACTTGTATTCATTTCCAGCATAAAAACTAGTTTCTTTTACATATCGATATTGTAATTGGTTTCCTAAAATGTATTGCGGTTTAACGTTCTTGATAGCCGTATTTAAATTATTATTCTGAATAATAACTGTTCTTACCGTTTCTAATGGGTTATTAAACCTTAAAACAGAAGAGCTAATAGCGATATCCACAGAATGTTTTTCTTTTATATCTAAAACCTCTCGCGAACGCTTAATTGCAACACCAACATTTGCAATATCTTCGTAAATCATAAATTTTCTAGTAAACTCAATATCGTCATCTTCATTATAAATAGTAATAAGATAATTTCCAGACTTTGTTATCGCACGCGTTTGCTCGTTTGGGATTGATAAGGTGAAATGTGAATAGATTTGATAGGTGTTAATTGAATTATCCCATCTTCTAATACGTTGTTCGTTAAAACCTTGTAAGTATTCTGATTGCATTAAAACAGAAGGTGTCCAATCGTAATTATAATGAGATATCTCATAATAGTAATCGTCTTCGTTTCCATTTAAAACATCAAACTCTAAAACAAGAGGTTCTCCAAGTTTTAAAATGGGCAACTGACTTTCGGGTGTGTCTCCTTTAAAAGTGATGGTTTTTATTTCTTCGTTAGGGTTTATTTCTTCAACTTGAGCAAAAGCTGATAACGAAAGGAAAAAGGGTATTAAAGCAAATACTCGCATAAATTACAGTTTTATAATATTGCTGTTTAGTTTGTTATGCTTGTTGATGAGATCTCACTAAAACCTACAACTCTATCATATCGTGCGCCCAAATCTCTATAGTAAACAATAACTTTATAGTTGTTTTCTGTTTGCCAAAAATCGCCACTAACGCTTCCATGATCTAAAGACCCGTCTTTTTTTAGAATAACATATTGATAGTTATAAAACCCTTGTTTAAGTTTTAGAGTGGTAATATAATTGGCACTTTCTTCATCAAATATCAATTCATTGTTATCCTCTAAAGCATAATTATTATAGTTCCCATAAACAAATATGCGTTCGCCTTTATCTAGTTCTGAAATATTTAGAGAAAAATGAACGTTTATATAATCGGCTTCAACGGTAACATCATCTGCATCAACAGCAGTTATTTTAAAGCGCCCATTAATATCTGGATTGTACGTGTAGTCTAAATTTGCACGACTTGTATCTGTTCTAAGATAGCTATTGTTAATGTCTTTAAGTCTGGTTGATGCTACGCCATTAAGAGCAGCTCTAGGGCTTCTGGTTTCGAAAAACAGAAATTCATTGCCACCAAGAAACGCTGTTTCATCTGTATATCTATATATTAATTTATCACCAACAATATATTGCGGCTTTAGGTTTTTAATAGCTGTATTGTAATTTCTGTTTTGAATAATTGTTGTGTTTACTGTTTGAGAAGGATTATTGAATTTTAGAGCTCCTGAAATTTCCATATCCACAGTTTGCATTTTATCAATTTTAGAGACATTTCTAGAACGTTTAATATCAAGATTAACAGTTACCAAATCTTCATAAATAATAAATTTTCTGGTAAAAGCGATGTTGTCATCTTCATCTCTAACAGTAATTAAATAATTACCAGTCAGCTTTATTTTTTGAGTTTGTTTATTTGGAAGATCTAATCTGTAATGAGAATATAATTGAAAGGTGTTAAAAGAATTTCGGTAGTTAATAATTCTTAAATTATCTAAACCTAAAAGAAACTCAGCCTTTGCTAAAATAGATTTTGTCCAATCGTAATTATAGTGCTCAATGGTGTAATAAAAATCGGGTTCATTTTCTACTATCGCATCAAATTCTAGATAGAACGGCTCATTTAATTTTATTATTGGTAACTCTGCCTGGGAGCTGCTTTGGCTTTTAAACGTGATTGTTTTTATATAATCTGGAGGATTTATTTCTTCAACTTGAGCAAAAACTGAAGTTGTAATGAATAAGGAAAGTAAAATTTGTTTAATGCTAATTGCCATTTGGTGCGGTTTTCTGTTTGTAAAGATAAACAAAATCCATGCCTATTTTTTAACTTTAAAGTAAGTCTCCAAAAATCTCATAAATTATTATGAAATCTTTATTATTAATTCGTATTTTTGCACCGATTTTTAGACAGCCTATTTAGGTGTTTAAATTGAATTACTAAACTATTAACAAATAGATTTATACCTATGTCAAACGACATTAAGATTAAAAAAGGTCTAGATATAAAACTGAAAGGTGCAGCAGAAAAGGCAGTAGAAAAGGCCATAATAAGCAACACTTGTACAGTTAGACCAGAAGATTTTCACAGTGTAATTCCAAAATTGGCCGTTAAAGTTGGTGAAAAAGTAAAAGCTGGACAGGCTTTGTTTTTCAATAAAACCAACGAAAGCGTAAAATTTACTTCACCAGTTTCTGGAGAAGTTATTGAAATTGCTCGTGGTGAAAAACGTAAAATTCTTTCAATAAAAATTCAAGCAGACAAAGAGCAATCTTTTGAGGATTTTGGAGCTTTAAAAGTAGATTCAGCTAAAGCCGAAGATATTAAAGCAAGATTATTAGCTTCAGGTTGTTGGGCATTTGTAAAGCAGCGTCCTTACGATGTGATAGCAAATCCAGAAGTTGCTCCAAAAGCAATTTTTATCTCTGGTTATTCTAGTGCGCCTTTAGCTGCAGATTTGGATTATACTTTAGAGGGTAAAGCAGCAGAGTTACAAGCAGCAGTTTCAGCACTAGCTAAATTAACCGAAGGTAAAGTGCACGTTAGTGTGGGTAAAAACGGAAATTCGCCATTGGCAGGATTATCTAATATTACTTTACATAATGTGTCTGGACCGCACCCATCAGGAAACGTTGGTACATTAATAAATAAAACAGATCCTGTTAATAAAGGAGAAACAGTTTGGACTGTTGCTGCTCAAGATTTGGTTATTATTGGTGAACTATTATTAACTGGAAAGTTTAATGCAGAGCGTTTAGTTGCTTTAGCAGGATCATCAGTTAAAAAGCCACGTTATTTTAAAACCAAGATTGGAAGTGAAATAGCAACTATGGTTTATGATAATGGTGTGGATAAAGATGGAAACGACAGAATCATTTCTGGGAACGTTTTGTCAGGAAAACAAGTGAAGCCAGATGGTAATTTAGATTATTACAGTAATGTGATTTCTGTAATTCCAGAAGGAGATGATTATGAATTTTTTGGATGGAACAAACCAATTTTTAATAAAGTATCGACTTCAAGAGCGTTAACTTTTTCTTGGTTAACACCAAATAAAAAATTCGAGTTAAATACCAATACAAACGGAGAACATAGAAATTTTGTAATAACAGGATCATACGAAGAGGTTTTTCCTTTAGATATTTTTCCAATGCAAATATTAAAATCTTGCTTGTATCAGGATTTAGACGAAATGGAAGCTTTAGGAATGTACGAGGTTGCACCGGAAGATTTCGCCTTAACAGAATTTGTTTGTGTGTCTAAACAACCACACCAAGATATTATTAGAAAAGGTTTAGACTTAATGCTAAAAGAGATAGGATAATGGGTTTAAAAAGTAATTTACATAACTTAAAAGAAAAGTATAAAGGTACAAAAATGGCTCCTGCATTTAATGCAATCCATACCTTTTTATACTTGCCGAATGAGACCACACATAATGGAACTCATATCAAGGCAGCCGACGATTTAAAGCGTACCATGAACATCGTTATTATGGCGATGGTTCCATGTTTAATCTTCGGAATATTTAACGCAGGATACCAACATTATTCGGCAATTGATGCCGCTGCTGGTGTTGTAAGAGAAGTTTCTTTATTAGGGAACTTTATAACATGGGATAACTTTGTTATTGGAGCTTGGACGGTTTTACCGTTAGTAATCGTTTCTTATGGTGTTGGTTTATTAGTCGAATTTATCTTCGCAGTAATTAAAGGACACGAAGTAGAAGAAGGGTACTTAGTAACAGGAATGTTAGTGCCACTAATTGTACCAGTAGATATTCCATTATGGATGTTATCTGTTGCAGTAATTTTTGGTGTAGTAATAGGGAAAGAAGTGTTTGGAGGAACAGGAATGAACATTCTTAATCCAGCATTAACAATACGTGCGTTTTTATTCTTCGCTTATCCTACTTGGATGTCTGGAGATAAAGTTTGGGTACATGGAGCTACTGAATTAGCAGGAACTCCGGATGCCATTTCAGGAGAGACACTACTTGGCGCTTACGCTCAGGGCAATACATTACCTAATATCGATTTAATGGATATGTTCTTCGGGTTTATTCCAGGTTCGGTTGGTGAAACATCAAAACTTTTGATTTTAGTTGGAGCAGCCATACTTATATTTTCTAAGGTTGGAAGTTGGAGAATTATCTTTTCAACTTTAGTTGGGGCTTTAACAATGGGCTTAATTTTTAATGGTGTCGTATCGGCAGAATGGATTGGAGAATCTAGTAAATTTTACGGATTAATGAATATCCCATTTTGGCAACATTTAATTATAGGTAGTATTTTATTTGGAGCTGTTTATATGGCTACAGATCCTGTTACAGCATCTCAAACCAATAAAGGGAAATGGATATATGGATTTTTAATCGGTTTCATTTCAATAATGATTCGTGTCTTTAATCCAGCCTATCCAGAAGGTGTATTCTTAGCAATTTTGTTAATGAATGTATTTGCGCCAACAATTGATCACTACGTGATTCAAGGAAATGTGAAACGCAGAATGAAACGTTTAAAAGTTAAAACAGCATAATTATGGCAGTTAATACAGATAAAAATTCATATACAATACTATTTGCAATCGCAATGGTATTAGTAGTAGGTTCATTATTAGCGTTTACAGCGTCTTCTTTAAAGCCTGCAATTACGAAGAATAAAGAGATTGAAAAGCAACAGAACATTCTGTATGCTATGGGAGTTAATGGTAATGAAGGTACTGGAGATATTACTTTTGTTTCTAAAGATAAAGCAGTAGATGCTTTTGCAACTAACGTTTCAGAACAAATTGTTTTGGAAGTAAAAGGCGGAAAGATTTTAAAAGAAATGACCCGTGAAGAGTTTATGAAATCTAAAGCTCAAGGCGCAGGAAAAGAGCCTTATTTAATAGATATTAAAAAAGAGCAAACGAAAGCGAAAAATGGCGAATCTAGATTTTTACCATTATTTAAAGGACAACAAAACGGTAAAACAGTTTATGTTACTGCAGTAAGAGGAAAAGGACTTTGGGATGCTATTTGGGGTTTTATTGCTTTAGATAAAGACATGGTTGTTCGAGGAGCGTTTTTCGATCACGCAGGAGAAACACCTGGTTTAGGAGCTAACATTAAGCAGCGTTACTTTATGGATGATTTCGAAGGTGAAAAATTGTTTGCAGATTCTGGAGTATTCAAAGGTATTGCTGTTGCAAAAGGAAATAACGATCCTAAAAATCTCACAAAAGATGATAATGAAGTTGATGCCTTAGCTGGTGCAACTATTACAGGAGATGGCGTATCTGCAATGATAAAGAAAGATTTAAAATTGTATTTACCTTACTTTAAAAACTTAAAATAATATGGGACTACTTTCAAAAAAAGACGCAAAGTTAATCACAGATCCATTAGCAGATAATAATCCAATTACGATTCAAGTATTAGGGATATGTTCTGCATTAGCAATTACGGCGGAGCTTAAAGCTTCATTAGTAATGGGAGTCGCTGTATTGTTTGTATTAGGAATTGGTAATGTAGTAATCTCTTTAATGAGAAACATTATTCCTTCAAAAATTAGAATTATTGTACAACTTATTGTGGTTGCTGCTTTAGTAATTATTGTGGATCAAGTGCTAAAAGCTTTTGCTTACGATTTAAGTAAAACACTTTCAGTATTTATTGGATTAATTATTACCAACTGCATTATTATGGGACGTTTTGAAGCTTTTGCTTTAGCAAATAAACCATGGCAATCGTTTTTAGATGGTATTGGTAATGCCTTAGGCTACGCCGTTATTTTAATAATTGTTGGATTCTTTAGAGAACTTTTGGGTTCTGGAACACTTTTCGGAATTCCTGTTTTAGGGGATCCAATTGATAAAACAGGAGTCTATTCATTAGGTTATGAAAACAATGGTTTTATGTTAATGCCACCAATGGCCTTAATTATTGTAGGACTAATTATTTGGGTACAACGTAGTAGAAATAAAGCTTTAATTGAAGATTAACACAACGTGTTATCCTGAATTTTAAAAAAATATAAAAATGATAGAACATTTAGAATTATTTTTCAAGTCAATATTTATTGACAATATGGTGTTTGCGGTTTTCTTAGGTATGTGTTCATACTTAGCCGTTTCTAAAAAAGTAGCAACAGCAGTTGGGCTTGGAGCAGCAGTAATATTTGTATTAGCCATTACGGTGCCATTAAACTGGCTATTAGACCAATACTTATTACAACCAGGCGCATTAGCTTGGGCAGATGGAAGTTCAAATGGAGAAGGTTTCTCTGGAATGGATTTAGGATTCCTTTCTTTCATCATGTTTATTGCAACTATTGCAACAATGGTACAATTAGTAGAAATAGTGGTAGAGAAATTCTCACCTTCATTATATAATTCACTTGGAATTTTCTTACCATTAATTGCAGTAAACTGTGCAATCTTAGGTGGTTCATTATTTATGCAATCTCGTGAAATTGAAACGTTTGGTTTAGCAGTAAATTATGGTGTGTCGTCTGGAATAGGTTGGTTTTTGGCAATATTAGCTATTGCTGCTATTCGTGAAAAAATTAGATATTCTAATGTACCGGCACCTTTAAGAGGATTAGGAATTACATTTATCATTACAGGTTTAATGGGCATAGGCTTTTTAAGTTTTGGTGGTATGCTAACAGGAGGAGATGAAGAAGAGGTGTCTCCAGAGCCAACAGCACAAGTTGAAGAAGTAAAAACTGAAGATGCTAAAAAATTAGCAGATAACACTAAAATAGTAGAGTAGTATGATTTTAGCAGCAGGAACAGGAGCAACAGTATTAACAACAGTAGTGGCGTTTTTAATTATAGCGTTAGCACTAATAAGTTTGTTATTATTTGTGAAACAAAAATTATCACCATCAGGTCCAGTAAAGATCTTAATTAATGGTGAACGCGAAATAGAAGTCGCTTCAGGTAGCACATTATTGGCTACGTTAGGAGGTAATAAAATATTTTTACCATCTGCATGTGGTGGTGGTGGAACGTGTGTTCAATGCGAATGTCACGTATTATCTGGTGGTGGTGAAGCGCTACCAACGGAAACACCACACTTTTCAAGAAAAGAATTGGCACATGGTGTACGTTTATCTTGTCAAGTAAAAGTGAAGCAGGATATGGAAATTACAATTCCAGAAGAAGTTTTTGGTATTAAAAAATGGGAAGCAACCGTAGTTTCAAATTATAATGTCGCCACTTTTATTAAAGAATTTGTTGTCGAAATCCCTCAAGATATGGGATATAAGGCTGGTGGATATATCCAGATTGAAATTCCGGAATGTACAATAAACTTCCAAGATATGGATGTTTCTGCACATCCTGAAGATCATCCAGGAGAACCAGATAAGTTTAAAGCAGATTGGGAAAAGTTTGGTTTATGGCCTTTAGTTATGAAAAATAACGAGCTTGTTGAACGTGCATATTCTATGGCTTCTTATCCTGCTGAAGGCAGAAAAATAATGCTTAATGTGCGTGTGGCAACACCACCGTTTGATCGCGCTAAAGGCGGTTGGATGGATGTTAATCCTGGTGTAGCTTCGTCGTATATTTTTAATCAAAAAGTAGGAGATAAAGTAACAATCTCTGGACCTTATGGTGAATTTTTTATAAATGAATCGGATTCTGAAATGTTATATGTTGGTGGTGGTGCAGGTATGGCGCCAATGCGATCTCATTTATACGAGTTGTTTAGAACCTTAAGTACAGGAAGAAAAGTAACCTATTGGTATGGAGGGCGTTCTAAAGCAGAATTATTTTACATACATTATTTTAGAGCATTAGAAAAGGATTTCCCAAATTTCAAATTCTATTTGGCACTATCTGAGCCTATGGAACAAGATAATTGGAAGGTGAAAGAAGATATAGATTCTCCTGGCGATGGTTTTACAGGGTTTATTCATCAAGTAGTAATCGATCAATATTTATCTAAACATGAGACACCAGAAGATATAGAATTATACTTCTGTGGACCACCATTAATGAATCAAGCGGTTCAGAAAATGGGCGAAGATTTTGGTATTGACGACGAGAATATACGTTTTGATGATTTTGGAGGATAATCTATAACATCATATTTTTAAAAAAAAGCCAGAACATTTTGTTTTGGCTTTTTTGTTTTGTTATTAGATGTTAATATATATCAAGGTGGTTGTCGACCTTTTTACATCTTTTTCTCGTTAATAAACCCGATTAAATGCACTGTTTTTACGATAAAAGACTATTTTTGGAATTATATGTTTAACAAATTCTTCTGTTTTTATGAGTAAAACTACCTTAAAAGGTTTTTTAAACCTAATATTACTATTTAGTTTGTTGTTTTTTGTTTCTCAAAGTTTTTCTCAGAATAGAACTGCAGATTCAAAAAATTTATGGCTTAAGGCTATTAAAAAAAACGCTTCAACAATAGGCTCACTTTATGAAATTGATATTAAAGAGCTACAGAATATATTAAAAGCTGCACCAAATAGAAGTTCTTTTAAAGGCAGATCGGATATTATTATCCAGTTGCCTAATCTAAATGGTGAAATGGAAAAGTATAGGGTGAAAGAAGCATCTGTAATGGCTCCAGGATTACAAGCTAAATATCCAGAAATAAGATCTTATGTTGGATATGGTATTGATTCTCCAACATCTCGTTTGCGTTTTAGTTTATCTCCATATAAAGGATTATCTGGAATTGTAATTTCTGGAGAGGAAAATAAAACAATAATAATTGAACCTAAAAAAGGAGATGTTTCTCAAATCGAAATTTTTAAAAGATCAGATAGAAAAAAAGGGGACAATGCATTTTTATGCAATACAACGGGTGAATTAGAGAGTACTATAAAATCATCAACTTCTTTAGGTCAATTTAGTTCAGCAAATGGAACTTTACATACATTTGATTTGGCTTTATCAGTTACTGGAGAATATACTGCCTATCATGGAGGTACAAAAGCGTCTGCTAATGCAGCTATGGTGGCAACAATAACTAGGGTTAATGGTGTGTTTGAAAGTGATTTTAATGTTACTCTAGTTCTTATTCCTGGCAACGATGCAATCGTCTATACTAGTGCAAATACAGACCCATACTCACCAGTGTCTACTGGTCAAAATTACCATTCGTCATATGGAGGCTCACCATGGTTTGCTGTTAATTGGCAGGTAGAATTGCAGGATGATGTATTAACGACAGTAATTGGTGAAGCAAATTACGATATAGGTCATTTATTTGGTCATGCTGGCGGCGGTGGTAATGCAGGTTGTATTGGTTGTGTGTGTGATTCTGCAGCGCATAATGGTGGTAAAGGTAGTGGTTATACTTCTCCAGCCGATGGTATCCCAGAAGGAGATACTTTTGACATAGATTATGTTGCTCACGAATTAGGTCATCAGTTTGGAGCTAACCATACTTTCTCTCATCAATCAGAAGGAAGTGGTATTGCTCAAATTGAGCCTGGAAGCGGAAGTACTATAATGGGTTATGCCGGTATTACAGGAGCTACTAATGTACAACAAAATTCAGATCCTTATTTTCATGCAATATCTATTCAACAAGTAACAGCTCATGTGGCATCAAGAACTTGTGATGATGAAACAGCTACTGGAAATAATGTGCCTGTCGCAAATGCCGGTTCTAATTATACATTACCTATTGGAACTCCTTTTATATTATCTGGATCTGCAACTGATTTGGATGGAGGAGATGTTTTAACCTATTGCTGGGAGCAATATGATGAAAGAAATGGACAAGGAGGAGGTTTTCCTAGTGCAACAGGAACCAATAATAATAACCCTTTATTTAGATCATATAGCCCAAGTAGTTCATCCGAAAGAACTTTTCCGAAAATGTCAGATTTGATAGCAAGTGGTGTAAATGGTACGTTATGGGAAAAAATACCTACAGTAGCTAGAAGTGCGGATTTTAGATTAACGGTTAGAGATAATAGAAATTTAGGAGGAGCTAGTGATTTTGCAGATATGTCTGTGAATTGGGTTACTGCTGCCGGACCATTTACTGTAAGTTCTCAAAACACAAATTCAGTTTGGCAACAAGGAAGTATACAGACCATTACTTGGGATGTTGCAAGTACTAACGCAGCACCAGTAAATGCTGCTAATGTAGATATATTATTATCTACAGATGGCGGTTTAACTTATCCAACAGTATTAGCTACAGCTGTAACTAATGATGGTTCACATAATATTCTAGTGCCTAATGGAGAATCTGCGAACTGTCGTATAATGGTAAAAGGAAGTGGGAACATTTTCTTTAATATAAATACAGCAGTAATTAATATTTCGGGTTCAGTAGCACCAACAATATCTTATGCAACAACTTTTGGAAATATTATTGAAGGATCAGATTGTGATTATACAGATATTCTAGTACCTTTAACAATAGGTCAAGGACCTAGTGAAAGTGCTTTAGTTACTTTTGCGATACCTGCTGGAGACGCTTCAATTGGAGTGGATTATGATATTTTGACTCCAACTGTTACTTTTGATCAAGGTATCACCGATTCTCAAGATTTAAGGCTTAGAATTTATAATGATTCTTTTGCTGAAACTGATGAAACAATAACAATAGATTTTTCTGTTAGTCCAAATGGAGGAAATGCAGTAGTTGGGTCCAACTCGTATACGTTTATTATAACTAATGATGATTTTGATCCTTTATCATCTGGGGCAATAAGTACAATATTCTCAGATGATTTTGAATCTGGATTATCAAATTGGACAGTTTCAGGTAATGGAACCTCAAATTTTGCTATTACTAATAATGCAGGATTTCCTGATGCTGGTTTCTTCAATTCGAACCAATCTAATACAACTAACTATGCTTTTGTTAATGATGATAGTTGTAACTGTAATATGGATGCTGAACGTATCGCCTCAATTGGTATTGCCTTAACTGGTGGCAAAGAATACACTATTTCTTTCGATTATGCTTTTGATAATCAATATGTGGGTGATACTGCAAGATTGGAACTTTCATCAGATGGAGGAGCGACATGGTTAATTGCATCAAATCTCCCAATAACGGCTACAGGAACTGGTTCAACAGCTGCTAGTACGGTGCCGTTTACAACTACAAGTTTTAGCTATACACCAGGAGCAAATGAAACAACAAATTTCTCATTTCTATACGGAGATGAAGGTGGTTGGGCGCAAGGATTAATAATTGATAATTTTGTTATTACTAGTGAAGTAGGCTATTTAGCTGTTCAGACGGCCGAAAACACAATGACTCCAAACTCAATAAATTTACAAGCTATTGGCTCTGCTTATGCTTTTGATGCAATAAGTGGTGATCTCATCTTAAACTATAATAATATTAATGGTTTCGATTATGGTTGTATCGATGCCAATGTAGTTAGAGAAGGTCTTGGAGCGCAAGAATACAATGGCAGTATTTCTCCAGCTTTTGTAACAGAGAAGTCTTTTACAATTACACCAACTAATACGACAACAAATACGGTAACGGAATTAACCTTTTATTTCACTGAAGCAGAAATTTCAGGTTGGGAAGGCACTACTCTATTATCCAGAAATAATTTATTTGCAAAGAGAGAAGGTAGTAATGATATTGTACCGGTAACAGTTTCAGCATACGGTTCAGATGTAGCTTTAACAGGATTATTTACAGGTGTTTCTGGTGTCTATTATTTTGGTCCAGAAGATGCCTTTAGAACAGCAGTTGCTCCTAAAGTATATTTACAAGGCGCTTTATTAAATAGCACTGGAGGATTAATGCGTGATGATATACGTACAATGATTTCCACTACGAGTCCTTATGATGCTACAATATGTAATGCTTCGGTATTTACTGTAACTGGAAACGATGCTATTGTGGATTGGGTTCAAGTAGAGCTAAGAGATGCTAATAATAACACAACTGTTGTTGTTTCACAATCTGCTTTATTACAAAGAGATGGAGATGTAGTAAATACAAACGGTATTTCATCTTTAATTTTTAATGTGCCATCGGCTAATTATTATGTAGCCATTAAACATCGAAATCACTTAGGGATTATGACAGCTAATCCCATTTTATTAAGAAATTCAAATGTAGCTACGGTAGATTTTACAGATGTTACAAACCAAATTACTTTTGGAAGTAATGCACAAACAGCCTCTGGTATGCCTGTAAATATAGTGGCAATGTGGGCAGGAAATGTAAATGGAGATGATATTGTACAGTATTCTGGAACCACTCCAGACTCTCCAAGCATTTTATCTGAAGTTATAAATGATTTAGGAAACTTTCTTGGTTTACCAACGTACATAGTGAATGGATACAATGTGCATGATATAAATATGGACGGAAAGACTCAGTATACAGGAACCGAACCTGATACGCCTTTTGTACTTCAGAATGTTATAGATCATCCAGAGAATTTTTTGAACTTTTATACGTATCAAATAGAAGAACAATTACCAGAAAATTAATTTATCTGGATTGTTTTTTTAAATTCATTATTCTGAAAATTCAAATAAAAATATTTATGATTAATAAGAATTGAGATTGTTATAAATATAAAATAATAGAAGCCAATACGAAAGTATTGGCTTTTTACGTTTGTATTAATATGAAAAAGATTGTATTCGTTTTTATTTTAGGCCTCTCAGTAGTTGCATTAGCATTTCAATTTAAACCTGTAAAAGAAACTGTAGAATATGTTTCTAAAGCTGTGGTTTTAAAAGAAACCCTAATACATAAAGACGGTCTAACCATAAGCTCAAGAGTTAAAATGCCTAAAGGTTATAAGCGTGTTGAGTATCCAAAAGGATCATTTCAGGAATATTTACGCAATTATAAACTAAAACCGTTTGGGAGTAAAATTATTAATTACGACGCTAGTGAATATTACTGGCAACAAGGTCACATAGGAATTCTAGAAATACCAGTTCCTAAAAATGGTTTGCAACAGTGTGCAGACGCTTTAATAAGAATAAGAAGCGAATACCTTTGGGATAACAATAGAAAGCGTGAAATAGGTTTTAATTTTACCTCAGGCCATTATTGTTCATGGAAAAAATATGCCGAAGGTTATAGACCTCAAATTAATGGTAGTAAAGTGACGTTTAGCAAGACCGCTTCAGCAAACCAAACAAAAGAGAATTTCTACAAATACCTTAATCTAATCTATATGTATTCTGGCACTTTATCGTTGTCTCTGGAGTTAAAAGCGATTACTACGGTTAAAGATTTAAAAACAGGAGACATGCTTATTAGAGGTGGAAGTCCTGGACATATTGTAATTCTTGCAGATGAGGTTGTAAACAAAAAAGGAAAAAAATTATTTCTACTTTTTCAAGGTAATACACCAGCACAAAGCGTGCATTTGGTAAAGAATCTTGAAGATAGCTCTATTTCGCCTTGGTACAATTTAAAAATGAATGCTGAAATCCCAGTATCGAACTACACGTTTTACGATTCTAAATTTGCACGCTTTAAATAGTAGCGGTTTACAGTAATTTTATTGCTTTATTTCAAAACTCTAGAGCATTTAATCCTTATCCTTTATCTCGTTTTCTAATATTTTATCAACAGTTTCTAAGGTGCGATATAATCTATCTACCTGCCATTTTAGAGATACTGTACTTTCAATTTTGAAGGTTAGTAAGTTCCAAAGCTTTAAATTATTATAAAATTGGTTATAATTAGTAGTTGGTCCTACTGTTTTTAATCCACTAGCATGGGCTCCACCATGCACCACATTGGCATAATTTATAGTGTTATAAAAGTAGGGTTCTATAGCAGTTGTATATTGATTAAATACATAATCGTCCGAACTATTTAAATCTTCAAATAGTATGCTAAACATCTGGAGTCCGTTTTTTAGAGAGTCGTTTTTAACCTTCGATAAATAGCCTTCATTTAAAAACTCATTGATTATTGGATAGGAAAAGTTAGCCCTGTAAGCGGTCCCTAATGCGCCTAAAGTTTCTTTTAAAAGATATAATGAGTCTTTGTTTTTTAAATTTATAATGTCAAGACTTCTATTGTTATGTTGATTTAGAGTGTCCAGTTTTGCACTAAACCATTTCGCTCTTCGTTGCGTGATGGTTATCTCTGCATGTATTTTAACGAAGTAATTTTCTAATACGGCCTTTTCTTTATTAGTGTTACTCCAATCATTAATTTGAAGCGCAAAGAGAATTCCAATAACTACTAGTACTATTTCGCCAATCGCGTATTTAAAATATTTACCCGTTTTGTTTTCTAAAAGAAGCGACTTTCTTATATGTCTAAAGAACTTTATCATCGTTTTAATCGTTTTTTAAATCATCTTCTATTAATTGATTCAGTTTTTGAAGCTGATTTGTCATTTCGCTATGCGTATATTTTATTCCTATATTGTTAGTTACCGCAAGTTTTAACCCATTTCTAAATTCACTTATATTAAGCAATCTGTTATAATCCGGAATTACCGTTGATATAGGAATTTGTGATGGATCTTTAGGAGACAAGAGTCCAGTATCAGCTGTTTTTTGAATGTCTAATGAATTAAATATTACGATGTTTTTTATAGAAACGTTATAAAGATATTCTTCATACTCACGATACATATGATGCTCCATATTATTAATTTGTTTATACATTTTATCTAGCTCTAATAGATGATTTTTAATCGAATCATTAGTAATATAATTTAGATTACCAGAGCTCACTAGCTCTTTATAGGTGTTATTTGTTGGTATAAAATTAAGTCTAGGAAAAACGCTGTTAATAAGCTGTTCTAGAGAGATAACATCT
The DNA here is from genome assembly GCF_000797445.1 of Lacinutrix jangbogonensis. Lineage (GTDB taxonomy): Bacteria > Bacteroidota > Bacteroidia > Flavobacteriales > Flavobacteriaceae > Lacinutrix > Lacinutrix jangbogonensis. The sequence goes on from NZ_JSWF01000032.1 coordinate 84,793, forward strand.
AAAACGGTTTCAAGTGGCTTAAAAGCTAGCAAACGTGCAGCCGATTTTGCTGTCGCAGCTCTGTAATTAATAAGGCTGTCGTTGTTTTTAAATTCTAGTGTGATATCTGTTTGCAAGTTTTTTAAGTAGTTTACTTCTTGTTTTCTAGCCTTTCTATCTTCATTTCTATTATTTATGGCAAGCGCAATCAAAATACCTATAACCACTAGTACTATTTCTCCAATGGCGTAAAGTAAATACTTAGAGGTTTTGTTTTCTTTAATCATGTTTTGGCGAATTTTTCTAAAGATTTTAATCATGGTATTATGCTTCTATATTTTTAATTTCTGTGTCAATAGACATTATGAGCGTTTTTACCAGTTTTAGTAATTTTTGCCGGTAATGATAATTTAAAAATAGATTAAGTCTGTTTCGATAAGATTTCACAAAGTACAAAAACTCTTGATCGGTTTTTAGTACTTCATAATTTAAAGGTTTAAGTCGCGGTTTAGAGTTAGATGCATTCAAATCATATACGTAAGATTCCTCAAATCGTGTAGAAAACAAGTCTCTAATGGCACGTTCATTTTCATCTAAAATAATAGAAGACTCATTTCTCAAAAAATAACTGTATTCAGAACCATAAACTCTTATAATTTCATCTCTTAAGGTCTCATTTTTAATCAAATTTATACTTTTAGATTTAAGCGTCTCAAAAGCGCTAGTAGAATGCTCAAAAATTACAGGAAACATCATATCACCAATATAATCTGGTATGGAATCGTTGTATGGTAAATTATTTTCTAAGGAATGGATAACGACATCGGCTGAAGCGATACTAGATATTATACGTTTTTCGTTCCATTTTAAATCCGTAAAATCTGCTTCCAAACCAATTTCTATAGCCTTGAGCATGTGCAGCTCTTCCTTGGATGCTCTGCGGTCTTCATTCCAATTATTAATAGATAATGCTATTAAAATCCCAATAACTACTAGTACTATTTCGCCAATAGCATAAAGCAAATACTTTTTTGTTTTTCCTTCGGAAATGTAACGTTGACGAATATGTCTAAAAATTTTAATCATATTTATTTCTAGTGTAAATAGGAGCTTATTTAATTATTATTTATGCTCATTATCTATTAAAACAATAAGCTGTTCGCACATGGTTTTCATTTGTTTTAACTGTTCGTTCATGACGCTAAATTCATAAACCGCCATTACAAAACCATTTTTTTGTTTGGTGTCTTTTAGCATGGCATCAAATTGGTCAACGGATAAATCTCTATTTTCACCAGCTGCACCTTTACTCATGTAGTACATATAATTTTGAACAATTGGATTCATGTCCATCATATCAAAAGAGGGCTCATATAGCATAACTTCCGCATCATATCTAAAATGAGCTTCCTCGTCTTTTAAGGACTTATAAAGTGATTCCATATTAAGTAGCGTGTTTTTAATAGAATCATTTGAAATTAATGCCAAATTACCAGAATTCAATAACTCTTGGAAGGTGTTGTTAATTTGAGAAAATTTCTGCCATGTATAAATATTTACCGTATGTATACTAAAAACTTTGAGGTCTGTTATGGGCTCTCCTTCGTAATGATTAATGACTGTATTTGCAGAATTAATAGCCGTTGTTCTTGTGGCTATATAAGTGTCTAAATGTGCGATATTCAGTTTTAAATCTGTTTTAATATTTTTTAAATAATGTAATTCTTTCTTACGCTGTTGATTTGATGTGTTGTAATTATTGATGTTGAGCGCAATAAGAATTCCAATAACCACAAGTACGATTTCGCCAATGGCATAAAGTAGATACTTACTAGCTTTATTTTCATTAATCATGTTTTGGCGTATTTTTCTAAAAAACTTAATCATTATTTGTGGGTTTAGAGAGTTCAATTATTTTAGTCATGTTATAACTTCGTGTTTCACTTATACAATTATTGCGAACAAAGCGTTCTTCTTCCTGATAATCTATAAGGATAGCGTTACAAATTATTATTAATTGACGCAATTCATGATTTAAAATAAGAGCTATGGATAAACAATAAATTATAGAGTTAGTAGCAACGTCTAAAGAGTTAAACGTGCCCAAAAACCCGCCATGATAACCAAGTGAATTTATGTTTTTAGATTGCAGTTGTTGCCGGATTTGGGGAAAATTTTTAACCATCTATTTAAAATTTTAAACAGATGAGGTTGATGTTTCGTGTTTGGTTGTGCAAAATGTAGTGCTTAAATTAATAAAAATGATCTAATAGCGTTTTTAAAGATACAGCTTTTTCGTTTTAGTTGTCGATTGTGTTTTTATCTTTCTTTACTTGATACCTAATCCTCTTTTTATTAATGAAAGGCTTTCGTATTTTTGCATAATGAGTAAACCGTTAACACCACAAGAACTTCACAACCTTGCCATGAACCATGTTGGTAAAGATTTAGAAAAAAGAGGTTTTGAGTTTATAGCTATAAATAGCAAACTAAAAAAACATCCACAATTTGTTTGTATGGATGCCAAAAAGCAATATTATTTCGTTGTTGTAAAAGCTGTGGTTTTACCTGATAATGCTAATAATTACGATGTAGTTTGGATGGAGTCTTTTAAAGAACATGCAAGAACAAACGATGCAAAAGTACTTTTTGCTGGAGTAGGTTTAGGAAACCCTGAAAGTGAAAACCTGCCTATTTATTTAAACGAAGAATATTTAATTGAGTATAATGGCATACAAGTGCTAGACACCAATTTTAACTAAAATATTTATGAAAAATTCAATTTTTGTTTTACTAGTTTTATTGGTTACGTCTTGTAAAAAAGAGCCACAATTAATTAAAGTTTCTGGACCTGTTTTTGGCACAGGGTACACTATTCAATATTACCATAATGATACTTCGGGTTTTCAAAAAGAGTTTGATAGTTTGTTCTTTATTATTAATAAATCGATGTCAAATTATCAAGCTAATTCAGATATTTCTAAAGTAAATAGAAATGAACGTATTAATGTAGACAAGCATTTTGAAACTGTTTTTGGAGCAGCAAAGCAAATATACAGAGAGACCGAAGGTGTTTTCGATCCAACCATTGGTAAATTAGTAAATGCCTGGAACTTTGGTTCTGAAAAAAACAATACTGTTTTGGATAGTGTTAAAGTCGATAGTTTAATGCGTTTTGTTGGTTTCAATAGAGTTGGCTTGGTAAATCGAATCATTAAAAAACCAGAACACACTTTTATAGATTTTAATGCTATAGCAAAAGGGTATGGCGTAGATGTTATTGCTGATTTTTTGGAATCAAGAAATGTGTCGCATTATATTGTAGATATTGGTGGCGAATTGCGTGCCAAAGGCTCTAATATAAGGAAAGAAAAAGGCTGGACTGTTGGTATAGAAAACCCAAATTTTGATGGTACACAAACTACAAATGCTATTTTAGAATTTCGTGATAACGCAATGGCAACATCTGGAACTTACAGAAAGTTTAAACTAGACAATAGCGGTAACAAATACACCCATATAATAAATTCTAAAACTGGTTATTCTACAAAAACGAACATTTTAAGTGTTTCAGTAATTGCAAATAGCTGTATGTTAGCCGATGGTTATGCAACTGCATTTCAAGCCATGGGAATAGAAAAAGTAAAGTATTTTACAAAAAAACATCCAGAGCTAAAAGTCTATTTAATTTTTGAGAATTCTAAAAATGAAATTGAAACACTTGCTTTAAATGGTTTTTTAGATTAATTAGTTTTTTTGCTTAGAAGTTCAAAAGCACCTTTTAGAAATTTATTACATTAATTAAAAATGTATTAAACGATATTTACATCTAACTGATTATTGCTCATGAAATTTAAGATTATTACTATACTCTTATTAATTACTTTCCATTTTGGGTTTCCTCAAGAACAAGACCTTGATAGTATAAAACAACAAATAGAGACTTATAAGAAAAGAGATACTATAAGAGTAAACCTTTTAAATCAGTTAACTAGATATTATGCAACTCGCGAAATATCAAAAAATGAAGCCATATTAAATGAAGCTATAATAATTAGTAAAGAAATAAATTACACTCAAGGTTTGTCTGACTCTTATACAAACCTAACTTCATTTCATGTGCAATCTGGTAATTATGGCAAAGCTTTAGAGCTTGCTTTGAAAACCAAAAAAATACAAGAAGAGATAAGTGATTTTGCAGGATTAATCTACACAAATAGTAGTATTGCTAGAATATATAATCATTTAGAAGAATCTAATAAGGCAATAGAAATACAATTAGAAAATTTAGAATTAATAAAAAAGAACCCAAATAAAAACATTGAAGCACAAGTTCATTTTTATTTAGGAACGGCTTACACGGAAGTAGAAAAATATGATGATGCAGAATTTCATTACAAAGCTGCCAAGCAAATTGCAGAATCTGTTAGTTTTGAAACAGGAATAGCTATTGCAAATTCGTCGTTAGGAGTTATAGAAAATAAGAGGCGTAATTATAAAGCCGCAATAACGTATTTAAACCAATCTTTAACTTTCTTTAAGAAGAATAATCAGAATGCAAACGTAGCACATTCTAATCTTGAATTAGCTGTTTCATTTGCTAATACAGGAAGAATAGGCGATGCTCTTGACGTCAATGAAGAAGCTATTAAAATTTATAAAGATCAAAATAATTTTAAAAGCTTAAGTCGTGCTTATCTTGAACAAAGTGATTATTTTAAGCGAAAGAATGATTACTTAAATGCAAACAAATACCTTGAAGAACATTATAAAGTAAAAGATAGCATTTTTTCGAAAGAGAAAGTTTCAGTAATAGAAGAGATGCAAATCAAATACGAAACAGAAAAAGTTCAAAAAGAAAAAGAACTTGCAGAAAAACAAGTAGCAATTACGCAATTAGAAAGTGATAAAAATAGAAACCTGTTTTTAGGCTCTTTACTTATAGCTGGTTTAATTCTGCTATCTTCATTGTTTTATTTTAGTCGTTTAAAAGCTAAAAAGAAAGCCGATTTAATAAAGATAGAACTGCAAGAAACACAAAAACGTTTAGCCATTGAAAAGCAATATAGAGATTCCGAACTAAAAGCGTTGAAAGCTCAAATGAATCCACATTTTATTTTTAATGCATTAAATTCTATTCAGGACTATATTGTTTTAAATCAGAAAAATTTGGCAAGCGATTATTTAGGAAAGTTTGCAGATTTAATTAGAAATTACCTTCATTTTAGTGATACAGGTTTTATTTCTATTCCAGAAGAAGTTCATAATTTAAATCTCTATTTAGAATTAGAGAAACTACGTTTCGAGGAACAATTAGAATATACGTTTCAAGTAGAGGAAGCTGCAAATTCCGATGCTTTAACGATTCCAACAATGCTTATTCAGCCTTATGTGGAAAATGCGTTAAAACATGGTTTGTTACATAAAAAGGATAATAGAAAACTAAATATTTCAATATCTAAAACCTCAGATAAAATTATAGAATGTAGTATTGTAGATAATGGTATTGGAAGAGAAAGGTCTCGAGAAATTAATAAAAAAAGAGCACACCATCACAAATCTTTCGCTTTAAAAGCCACAACAGAACGTTTAGATTTGTTAAACTATGGTCGTGAAAAGAAAATAGGAGTAACCATTATTGACTTACAAGAAAATAATGAAGCAACTGGAACCAAAGTAGTTTTAAAAATCCCAATTATAAAAAAGTAAAATGAAAGCACTTATAATAGACGACGAGAAAAAAGCAAGACAAGTTCTACATATTTTAGTGGATGAAAACTGCCCGAAAATCACAGAAATTTTTGAAGCTTCAGATCTCCTTTCAGGAGTGGAACTTATTAAAAAAGAGAAGCCTAGTATTGTGTTTTTAGATATAGAAATGCCAGAACATTCTGGTTTAGAGATTTTAAATTTTATTGAAAAAGAAGTTCATAATTTCGAAATCATTTTTACAACTGCGTATAGCGAATATGCAATTCAAGCCTTTCAACTGTCTGCTATAGATTATTTGTTAAAACCTGTAAGACCAAGTCAAGTAAAAGAAGCTGTAGATAAAGCAATCGCTTTTTTAGGTAATTCGCAAATAAATCAACGTCTTGTAGAACTAAAATCTAGCTTGCAAGATTCTAATTTTAAAAAAATAGGGTTGCCAAATGCAGATGGTATTAAGTTTGTAAATATTCAGGATATAATCATGCTAGAAGCAGATGGAATGTATACCAATGTATCTACTATTAAAGATGGAAATATTTTAGTAAGTAAACCTTTAAAATTCTTTGTAGAAATTCTTCAAAAAACAAAAACCTTTTATCGTCCACACCGTTCTCACTTAATAAATCTCTCTTATATAAAAGAGTATATAAAAAAAGATGGCGGTTATATTGTTATGGAAAACGACAAAACAATTTCAGTTTCTAATGATAAAAAGGAAGAGTTTTTAACCATTGTAAGTAACATTGGCTAAATTGGTTTTATCAATGTTGTATATTTACTAGATAATTCTATTTATTGAAAACACCTTTTTTATACCTGTTGTTTTTTTTATTGAGCTTACAATTACTGTTTGCTCAACAACCAGTTTCCATACATCTAACAGAAAAAGATGGGCTTCCAGACAACGAGTTTTACAATGTTCTTGAAGACAGTAAAGGCTATATATGGTTAGCAGCAGACAAAGGTTTGTTTCGGTTTGATGGCGTTAATTATAAAAAATTTCAACATCCAGAGCAAATTGGGCTTTCGGTTTTTCAATTAAAAGAAGATGAAAATGGTGCTGTTTGGTTTATTAATTTATCTGGCCAAGTTTTTTATATACAAGACGAAAAAATAACACTTTTTAATAACTATAGCACAGGGTATAAAGGAAGTTTGCCTGGTTTAAAGCTTGTGAATAATCTATTGATTTTATCAAACCAATTAAAAATAATAATAGTAAATATTAAAAGCAAAAAAGTTGTTTTTAAAGATGAAGTAAATGGAGCTTTATATATTGAACCAGCTGTTTACAACAAAACATTGTACTATGGGTTGAATAATAATTTAATAAAATTAAACCTAGTAAGTTTTGAAAAAAGTAGCATTCTTCTTAAACCCAATAGTAAAGTTGTAACACAACACTCTCATTCTTCAATATTTGGTGAAAATTTATTGTTTTATGTAAACGATAAAAAAGGATTGTCTTTCTTTAGTACTAATAGTAAGTTTCATTCTAAAATTAACAAGCTACAGCATAGTTTTCCTAATACCAGAATAATATCTGTTAAAGTAATTGATAATAAAATATGGTATTGCACTAAAAACGGCGTTTTTGTTTGTGAAGTCCAAAAGGACAATCTATTAATAAAAAGACATTTATTCCCAAATCAATTTATAACAGATATTGTTAAAGATAAGCATGCCAATTATTGGTTTACAACGGTTAATAATGGAGTGTTTGTTGTGCCTAATATTGAAATAAATCAAGTTTCTATACCATTAATCAACAATAAGATAAAGAACACCTTCAAAGGAGATGAAAATGAATTACTTATAAGTACAACTAACGCTCACTTACATAAATACACTTTTCCAACAGAAAAAATAGAATCCTATAAATTTGTAAATAATATCAATATTCATTTGTCAAGGCACATTAATAATAATTACTTGGTGCATACTAATAGTGGTACGTTTGAATTTAACAAAGTATTAAAAAATACAAATGTGTTTGCTACTGATGCTACTGCTAAGGACATAAAACAAATAAACTCTAATTATATTATAGGCGCCTATTCAAATCAGATTAGAATAAAAAACACTATTAATAATAAAAATATTTACGAAAAAGACATAAGAGGTTATACTGTATATTATGATGTCAAAAATGATTTAAGATATTTTGCAACTATAAAAGGATTATTAGTATTAAATAAAGACTTAAAAGAAGTAGAAATAAAATATAAAAATAATTCTATTTACATAAATGCAATTACTCAAACCAATGATGGTGTTATATGGTGTAGCTCTTTTAAAAGTGGACTGTTTGGAATTAATGACAATAAAGTAATTTATCATTATACAGAATCTAATGGGTTATTATCTAACACCAATCGATTAATAAAAGCTAAAAATAATAATATATGGATTGCGGGAGATAAAGGGATTCAATACTTTAATACAAAAGAAAACACTTTTAAAAACTTAACAAAAAACGAAGGTATTGTTTCTTATAATTACAACGGCCTAGAAATTATTGACGATAATGTATTTGTTAGTAGTCCAGAGCATCTTATTTATTATAACGAAAAAGAGGTGTTTAAGCCCTACAACACACCAGAAGTTTTTTTTACTTCAGTAAATATCGATAATATAAAACAAGATTTAAAATCTAATTATACGTTTAAAGAAGAAGCGAGAAATATAAGTATAGATTATAGCGCCATTGGTTTTAAAACAAATACAAGCGGACAATTTGAATATAGATTATTGGGCTTGAATAATAATTGGATAGAAACAAAAAATGGTGAAACTAATGTGCAATATAATAGTCTTTCAGTAGGCGATTACACTTTTCAAATAAGAAATGTTACAGCTAACAAAACAGAATCTAAAACCAAGCAAATTTCACTTTTAGTAACCAAACCTTTTTGGGAGAAATTATGGTTTTACATACTTCTAGGTTTCTTTTTTATAGCAATTGTTTCTGTGTTTTATAGACGCCAAATGCGTTTAAAAGAAGCAGAAAAAAACAAGTTATTAAAACAATTAGAAGTCGATAAAGAACTTACAAATTTAAAGTTAGAAAACTTACGCTCACAAATGAATCCGCATTTTGTGTTTAATGCATTAAATTCTATTCAAGAGTATATTTTGAGTAATCAAAAAGGGTTAGCAGCAGATTATTTAGGCAAATTTGCCGATTTAATTAGAACCTATCTAGAACATAGTAGTAAAGGTCAAATATCTTTAGAGGAAGAAGTGCATACTCTAAATATGTATTTAGAATTAGAAAAACTGCGTTTTGAAGACTCTTTAAACTATACTATAGAAATTAGCAATACTATAGATCCAGAAACTATAAACATACCAACAATGCTTATTCAACCGTATGCAGAGAATGCCCTAAAACATGGTTTGTTTCATAAAAAAGAGAATCGAAAACTTACTATTTTAATTTCTAGAATCTCTAACAACGCTATACAATGTATTGTAGAAGATAATGGTGTAGGAAGAAAAAGGTCTAATGAAATAAATAAAAAAAGAGCAGCAAACCACAAGTCCTTCGCATTAAAAGCGACTACAGAGCGCTTAGATTTATTAAACTATGGAAACGAAAAGAAAATTGGTGTTAGCATAATAGATTTGTTAGACACTAATAATCAACCTACAGGAACACGTATAGTTTTAAAAATCCCAATACTAAAAGCTTAAAACAAATTTTTTTATCCAATATTCTAAACCAATTGTTTGGTTTAGAAACTGAAACGCTAGTTTCAGAAATTGACTTCATAAAACAGCTTACTTCAATTGCATCTTTGTTTCATAATTAATAACTAAACTTTTTTATTATGAAAACACGAATACTTTTAATACTACTTATGGTAAGTAGTTTCGCTTTTGCTCAAACATGGAATCAAGTGGGAGCAACACAGTTTACTAATTTTGCAGATTCAGCAGAAATAGCTTTTAATACTACAACAGGTCAGCCTTACGTAGTGTCTCACAATCCTATTAATGATGAAGTTGTTGTAGAAACATTTGATGGAACAAATTGGGTTGCTGTAGGTGCTGTTATTTCAACTCAAGGTCATAATAATTTAGCAATTAAAGTAAATCCAGTAACTCAAGAACCTTGGGTAGCACTTAAAAGAAATGGTTCTGGTTCAGGAAGCACTATAGATATCTTTAGGTATGATGGTGCTTCTTGGGTTGGTGAAGGTTCAAACATTTTATTATTAAGTGGATTGTATTCTTATGGAATTCAATTACAGTTTAATGCTTCAGGAAACGCTAGAATTGCAGGTGTAAGAGGTTCTGGTTCAAATAGAAAAGCTGTTTTTGCAACGTATAATACAGCTGCTACATGGAATGTAATTGATGGAAGAGTAGAACCAAATTTACGATTAGATCTTTGTGATTACGATAATTATTTCTATTCTGAACATTATGGGAGATTTGCAAGTTTCCAAGGATATATACGCAAGCACACAGTAATTAATAATTCTAATGCAGACGAATTTGTTTTAGGTTATTATCCTTCAAGAACTTTAGATATTTCAGGAATTGCAGGCACAAATTATTTTGTTAGTAATGATATAGTTGCATATAATGGTTCAGTTAGTGGTACAAATCCAGATATTATTTTTGGAGATGGAGATACAAGTGATGTCCAACCACAACCATTAAACACTTTAGATAATACCAATAATATTTTAAAATTTAGAAAAAGTAACTCAGATAATAATTTGTATTTAATGTTTTCTGATGCTAGTGAAAATCTAGTATTTCAAAAATATAGTGTAGGTGGTCAAACATGGTCTGTTTTACCATCAATAGGTTTAGTAACATCTACAGCAAATTTCTTTACATCTATGGCAATGAATCCCGTTAATGGAGATATGTATGTTACCTATTTAGATGGAGGTAGAGTTTCTGTTAAACGTTTTTCAATAGAACCTCCATTAACTAAATACTATGTAAATGCAAATGTTTCTGGCGGTGATGCTAGTGGAGATTCATGGGTAAATGCAATGCCTAGTTTAGCAGATGCATTAAATGTTGCAGGATCTGTTACAACAGATGTTTGGGTTACTGCAGGAACTTATAAGCCTTCTGCTTCAGTAAGATCAGCTTCTTTTAATTTAGGTGTTGATAATTTACAAGTAATAGGTGGGTTTAATGGAACGGAAACTACTTTAGCACAAAGAAATATAGGTAATAATCCAACTATTTTATCTGGTGATTTAAATGGAGATGATGCAGGAATTGATTTTGCAACAGCAACTAGAGCAGATAACTCGTATCATGTTGTAGAAATTAATGGCAATGATATTGTTTTAGATGGTTTTATAATTCAAGATGGTCATGCAAATGGAGGTAATGGAAATAATGCAGCTTCTGCCATAAGTAAATTAGAAACAGCAAATGCTTTAAATTTAAAGAACTGCACGATTAAAAATAATGTGAGTTTAGTGGCAGGAAGCATACAAGCTTGGTTTGATACTAATGGAACAATTAATATGGAGAATTGTATTTTTGATGGTAATATATCAACTTATGCTTCTGGTGTGTATGGAGGAACAAGAAACAATAGAACGCTTACAGTAAACATAACCAATAGCTTGTTTGCAAATAATGTGTCTAAAAATAATGGAGGTACATTAGGTTTTACTGGAAGCTCTGTCTGGTTAAGAGCAAATGGATCAGGTTCTACAATTACAACAACTATTGTAAACTCTACTTTTGTAAATAATATAGATATTGGTACGCAAAGTGCGCTAGTAAATAAAGGGACTTTAAGTTTAGCTAGAGCAAGCGGAACACATAATGCAACCATTTCTAACTCTATATTTTATGATAATGAGAATGCTTCTGGAGTAACAAGTTTAGCAGTAACTCAAGGTCATACAACAGCCGTTAATTTAGTAGCTGTCAATAACTCTATAGATGAAGCTAATTTTTCAAACTTAACTTATTTAACAAACACGAGTAATGCAAATCCAATGTTTACAAGTACAACCGATTTTACTTTAATTACAGGTTCGCCAGCAATAGACACAGGAGACAACTCTAAAATTCCTGCAGGAATTAATGTAGACTTATTTGGAAACGATAGAATTTTCAACACAACAGTAGATATGGGAGCTTACGAGTTTGGTTCTACATTAGATGTAGATAATTTTGAAGCTGAAATTAACGAATTTAAAATCTATCCAAATCCAGTTTCAAATACCCTAAATATTAAAATGTCTCAAGACTTTAATAAAGCCCAAGTATATAATATACAAGGACAAAAAGTGTTAGAGAGTAATACTAAAACAATAAACGTGTCTAACCTTGCAGCAGGACTATATTTAATACAAATTGAAGATACTAACGGAGCAACACAAACAAAACGATTTATAAAGAATTAAAGAAGCTAGTTATCAATTATTTAAAAAAAGGAAGTCCATTTTGGACTTCCTTTTTTCTGTTTATAGATCTCAGCAATATTTTCTATTTGGTTTAGAAGTTGAAACGCTAGTTTCAGAAATTGACTACAAAAAACAACTTACTTCTATTGCATCTTTGTTTTATAATTAAACTAAAACTATTTTATTATGAAAACACGAATACTTTTAATACTGCTTTTAGTAAGTAGTTTCACTTTTGCTCAAATTTCAACAACTAATTTGCAAGGTGTTTACAAGTTTACTGGCGGAACTCTGTCGGGATCAAATTCTACTCCTGCTTTAACACTAAACTCCGGTAGTAAGGTTAATGTCGATGATAGATTTCTAAGTGCTAGTGATGCAATTAGAGTTAATAATGCTAAGATGTCTAGAGGTAATATTAATATTAGTAACCAATTTGCATTAAGTTTTTGGGTAAAAACTTCTAATAATTCTTTTACAAGTATAAGAAAAAATATTTTTTACAAAAAAGATGGTTTTGGTTATGAAGTGTATGTGAGGTTTGGAAGAGTGTATATTACTGGTGAAATTAAAATAAATTATTTAAATGGAACATCAGCAATTCGTAGTTATACCTATGCAACACCTGTAATAAATGATGATGACTGGCATCATATAGTTATCAACACAAATATGACATCCACACCAACTACAGGCATAACTAATCAATATGTTGATATTTTTACAGACTTAAATAAGGAAAGTTTCTTATATCAAGACAACGCTGGTGGACCTTATCCTGGAGCTCAGTCTGCTAACCAGGCGACTCAAACTTTAGAAATTAGTAAATATTTAGGTAATGGTAGTGCTAACGATCCTTTTGCTAGTAGATGGTTATATACAGATATTATTGACGATATTTATCTCTATAATACATATCTTAGTGATGCTGATGTAGAAGCATTAGCCTTAGACGGTGGATATTGTTTTGCTCCCTTAATTGATGATTTTACAGCAACAGCAACCGAGAACTCATTAGCAATGTCCTGGGTAGATGCAGGAACATACGATATTGCTTATGTTATAAAAGATCAACCTTTTGCTAATGCAACACAAGTTAATGATATAGTTGCTACAACTTACACTATTCCTGGTTTGATAGCAAGTACTGAATATGATGTTTATATTAGAAAAGAATGTAGTATGACTTTAGATTCTAATTGGTTAAAAAGTACATTTAGTACACTAGCACCACAACGTTTATTAACAATAAATGCTGTAAATGGATCTATTTCTACAAATCCTACTGCTAATGGAGGTATGTTTGATGATGCTACTTCTGTCGAATTAACTGCAACTCCAGATTTAGGATATCAATTTGATGGTTGGAGTGGAGATGCGAGTGGAACAACAAATCCATTTACCATTTTAATGGATGCAGATAAAACAGTTACAGCCAATTTTAGTTTAATACAACATGTGTTAACTATTTCTGCACCAAATGGATCTGTAAATGTAAGTCCTGGAAATATTGGGTATATTTATAATTACGGAACAAATCTTACAATAACTGCAATACCAAATGCTGGATATCAATTTGTTGGTTGGAGTGGTGATGCTTCGGGTTCTGCTAATCCATTAAGTCTTGTTATGGATGCAGATAAGTCTATTACAGCAATTTTTAATACTACATTGAGTGTAGAAGGTTTTGAAACTCTTAAAAGTGAATTTAAAATCTATCCAAATCCAGTTTCAAATATTCTAAATATTAAAATGTCTCAAGACTTTAATAAAGCAGAGGTATTTAATATACAAGGTCAAAAAGTGTTAGAGAGTAATACTAAAACAATAAACGTGTCTAACCTTGCAGCAGGACTATATTTAATACAAATTGAAGATACTAACGGAGCAACACAAACAAAACGATTTATAAAGAATTAAAGAAGCTATTAACCAAACTAAAAAGCTGAGGTAATAGAACTATTATTTCGGCTTTTTTTAAACTTATTAACATGAAAGATGATAAACTAGAACTTGTTGTTGTATTTTTTTGGATAGTTACAGTAGGACTATTAGTTTTTGGGATATAAAGTTATTATCGCTTATACCGAAAGACTAGTATTGCTATTTAAAACTTCTGCATTTTATTTGTAAGACATATACAAATAGAAAACACTTGTATTAATAAACATTGAGTATTAATAGTAACCAACCAATGACTAAAAGTAAACCACCAATTGGAGTAATAGGACCTAAAAAGCGAAGTTTTTTTCCTTTAGATTGAGATAAAATTAGGCCGTAAATACTAAAAGAAAATAATATAATACCTAAAGTAAAACACCAATATATTAAAGATGTCATAGAATTAGAATTAAAACCTAAAATCAATAGCACAATGGCATGATACATTTGGTATTTTACGCCAACCTCAAAACTATGTAACTGTTCGTTAGTTAATATTTTTTTTAAGGCGTGAGCTCCAAAGGCTCCAAAAATTACTGAAAGCATTCCAAAAAAGGCACCCGTAATAATTATAATTTGTTGTGTCATTATATATAAATAGTTAGCCTGCTTTATTTATAAACTACAGGGATAATTTCATCCTTACCAAGGCAGTATTTTTCTATTTCTTCTTCGGACAGATTTGCTTTATAATCAACTTCTTCAACTTTAAAACCAATAGCACGTAACTTGTCAAAATAATCACGTCCATAAACACGCACATGATCGTATTGTCCAAATATTTTTGCGCGTTCTTTTTTGTCGGTTATCGTATTGTCTTCAAAAGTAACTTCACGACTTAAGTCTTGCGGAATTTGAAAAACACCAAAACCGCCAGGTTTCATAACACGAAATAATTCTTGCATGGCTTTAGTATCATCTGGAATATGTTCTAAAACATGATTACAAAAAATAATATCATAGCTATTATCTTCAAAGGGAAGATCGCAAATATCTGCTTTTACATCTGCAATTGGCGATAATAGATCTGTAGTAGTATAATCAAGATTTTTAAGCTGCCTGAAGCGTTTTATGAAACACTGTTCTGGAGCAAAATGTAAAACCTTTAATTTTGAAGCACCTGAAACTGGTTCAGGTTGAAAGAAATTGGTTTCGTTTTTTAAATACAACCAGAATAGTCTATGACGCTCTAGACTTAGTGTTGAAGGCGATAAAACATTATTGCGTTGTGTACCGTAGCCATAAGGTAAAAAGCTACTAAAACTTTTACCATCTATGGGATCTGTGTATGTGTTTCCTTTAAAAAAAAAAGACAGAATAGGTCGCACAATATAGCTTAGCCTTATAAGTAAAGGTCTAGGGACTATATTTAGTATTATTTTAAAGAGTTTTTTCAAATTAATCTACCAATTTAAAAATTCCTTAAATTTATCCGTAGTAAGTATCTTCCATATTAAAAGTAATCCGAAAAGCACTTTTATTAGTGTGCCAATTGTTAACATTTCACTGGCATATGGCCAATGTTGAACTTTAAATAGTGTACCAATAATAGTAAAAATGAAACCCAAAATAATAAATGCTAATAGATGTTTTATTTTCATAATTAATTATAGCACTAAAGCCTTTTGTCTAAATTCATCTTCCTCATTAGAAATAATTCCTAAAGCTTCATAAACATAAGCAAAAGTCGATAAAATTTCAGGTTTGCCATCTAATATCGCTACATCATGTTCAAAATGCGCACTAGGTTTGCCATCTTGAGTAGTAATAGTCCAACCGTCTCTATGTTGCTTTATACGTTGTGTTCCTAAATTAATCATCGGTTCTATAGCTACAACCATGCCTTCAATAAATTTTTTGCCACGACCACGTTTGCCATAATTTGGCATTTCTGGATCTTCGTGCATTACGCGCCCTAAACCATGTCCAACTAGTTCTCTAACAACGCCATAACCACGATCTTCGCAATATTTTTGTATCGCATAACCAACGTCGCCAACACGATTACCAATTTTTAATTCTTTTATTCCAGCGTATAAAGATTCTTTTGTGACTTGTAATAATTTTTCGGTTTCAGGATCTATTTCCCCAACAGCAAAAGTATAAGCATGATCGCCGTAGAATCCATTTTTAATAGATCCGCAATCTATAGAAATAATATCGCCTTCTACCAATGGTGTATTATTTGGTATGCCATGAACCACTTGCGAGTTTGGACTCATACATAAGGTGTTTGGGAAATCGTACAGTCCTAAAAATCCAGGTATTGCACCTTGGTCTCTAATACAAGTTTCAGCAATTTTATCTAATTCAAGTGTTGTTACACCAGGTTTTACGGCTTTTGCAACTTCTCCTAAGGTTTTAGAAACCACAAGTGCAGCTTCTCGCATTAATTCTATTTCTTCTCTTGTTTTTACTATAATCATAACTCAAAATTATTGCCGCAAAGATACTTAAAATAAAATGTATTTTTCTTCAGAAAACATGACTTTTGATAGTTTTTAAGAGTATTAACCATCGTATTTTTGTAGTCTAAAATTATAATTATGTATTCTCCAATCACAGCAGAAGAAGCAGTAAAAGTAATAAAATCTAATAATCGTATTTATATTCAAGCTGCAGCTGCTGCTCCTCAGTCTTTAATACAAGCTGTTTCAGCTAGACATGAGGAATTGAGAAATGTAGAAATTTGTCACCTACATACTGAAGGTCCTGCTCCTTATGCTAATCCAGAACTAACCGATAGTTTTCATGTTAATTCTTTTTTTATTGGTAAAAATGTTAGGCATACTTTAAAAGCTGGAAATGGGTCTTATACACCTGTGTTTTTAAGCGAATTACCTTCATTATTTAAACGTAATATAGTTGATTTAGATGTCGCTTTTATACAAGTTTCTGTTCCAGACCGACATGGTTATTGCTCTTTAGGTGTGTCTGTAGAAGCAACGTTAGCAGCTATTGATAATGCAACAACTGTTATTGCACAGGTTAATAAATTTATGCCAAGAACGCATGGTGCTGGAATTATTCATGTTTCTGAAATTGATACGTTTGTAGAACATCACGCGCCGCTTCCTGGTCATGAAGTTGTTGCTCCAAATACTGTTGAAGCTAAGATAGGTGAATATGTTGCTAATTTAATTGAAGATAGAAGCACGCTTCAAATGGGAATAGGAAGTATTCCAAATGCTGTACTTACAAGATTGACCAATCATAAAGATTTGGGGTTGCATACCGAAATGTTTTCGGATGGTGTTATAGATTTAATTCTTAATGATGTTATTAACGGAAATTATAAAGCTATAAATCGTGGTCGTGCATTATCAACATTTTTAATGGGTTCACAGCGTTTGTATGATTATGTAGATGATAATCCTTTTGTAGAAATGCGAGCATCAAATTACACAAACGATGTATCTATAATTAGACAAAATCCCAAAATGGTTGCAATAAATTCTGCAATAGAGGTCGATGTTACAGGACAAGTTTGTGCAGATTCTATTGGTCCCAATATATATTCGGGAGTAGGCGGTCAAATGGATTTTATAAGAGGTGCTTCATTAAGCGAAGGAGGGAAAGCTATTATTGCTTTACCATCAATTACTAAAAAGGGAATTAGTAGAATTGTACCAGCATTAAAACCTGGAGCAGGAGTAGTAACAACACGTTCTCATTTGCATTATGTAGTAACGGAATATGGTGTGGCAAACCTTTACGGAAAAACAATAAAACAGCGTGTAAAAGAATTAGTTAATATTGCACATCCAGATCATAGAGAAGCAATAGATAGGTCTTATTTTGAAATGATTGGAAGTTAAAAATTAAACCACCCTTTTTTCTTTGGTTTCGATTGGTTTGGAGATTCATTTGTTAGCATTTGGTAAATTTCTCCCCAACCAAGGATGCCGCCAATATTTCTATCGTCTATAAATAAATCTGCATGAATTTTTCGGCTTACTTCTTCGATTGAATCTTCTTCAGCAAAACTTCTATTCACAGCATAAAACTCAACACCGTTGGCTTTACAATAGTCTACAGCTTCGTCTAATTTTTTGCCGTGTCTGTAAGTCCATAAAATTAAACGATGACCATCTGCTTGCAAACGTTTTAAGGTTTCAAAAGCAAATAAGCGTTCGTTTCCAATGCCAGGATAGCCATCTTCTACAATAGTACCATCAAAATCTACAGCAATAATAAGTCCTTTAGAAATATTCATTTAAATAAAAATAGGGTGTAAAAGTACAATTTTTATATGCAAAAGAGTAAACAGATTAATGCTATTCTTAAGCCCATAAAGGATGAAGTGCTTAAGTCTGCTAATTAGTCAATAAGTATTACAGCAATCACTTTGTTTTCATTTTCGTGAAAATTCACATCCAAATGATACGGAGCCATATATCCAAAGTCAATAAGATAATGAAAGTTAATGTTACTGCTGTCTTTAGGTTTACCAATAATATCTAATACTTCAGCTTTGCTTTTGCCAATTAAAATTTTGCTATCTACTAAATTTGGAGCCATAAGACCTTTTTCTCTATTGCTGGCATTTTTCCATTTTGTAGTTTCAAACTTTTTAGGGTTGTAGTTTTCGCAATTAGTGAAACTAAAGAATAAGAAAACTATAATTATTTTTTTTTCATTTTTAAATTAAACTTTCTTGTGTCATAACCATTGGTTTTTCAATACCAATAAGTTTTAAAATAGTCGGCGCTAAATCACTTAGAACACCATCTTTAATCTCTTTTAATTGGTTATCTATTAAAATAATTGGTACTGGGTTAATAGTGTGTGCTGTGTTTGGTGAACCATCTGGATTCATCATGGTTTCACAGTTTCCATGATCTGCAATAAGTAAAGTTGTATAACCATTCTCTAAGGCAGTTGTAACCACTTTTTCTACGCAAGTATCTACAGCTTCGCATGCTTTTATAGCTGCTAACATTGAGCCTGTGTGGCCTACCATGTCTCCATTTGCAAAGTTTAGGCATACAAAATCTACTTCACTTTTTTGTAATTCTGGAACTAGAGCATCAGTTAATTCAAAAGCACTCATTTCTGGTTTTAAATCGTAAGTCGCAACTTTTGGAGAGTTTTTAAGAATTCTAGATTCTCTTTTAAAAGGTGCTTCTCTTCCTCCAGAAAAGAAAAAAGTAACATGAGGATATTTTTCTGTTTCGGCAATTCTAATTTGCGTTTTGTTGTTTCTCTCTAAAACTTCACCTAAAGTTTCAGTGATATTATCTTTATCAAAAATAATATGAATGCCTTCAAAAGCATCACCATAATTTGTCATTGTAACGTAATACAAATTCAATTTATGCATGTTTTGTTCGTGATGATCGTTTTGGTGTAAAGCGTCAGTTAACTCGCGACCTCTATCTGTTCTAAAATTAAAAAATAGAACTACATCGTCTTCTTTTATAGTGGCAAGCGGAAGTCCTTCAGTATTTGTTTTTATAATGGGTTTTATAAATTCATCTGTAATATCTGTATCGTAGTTTTTTTGAATACTTTCAGATAAGTTATTCGATAATTCACCCGTACCATTAACCAATGCATCGTAAGCAATTTTAACACGTTCCCAACGATTATCGCGATCCATTGCATAATAACGACCTGTAATACTTGCAATTTGAGTACTCTTATGCTTTGTATAGTTTTCTAAATCTTCAATAAAACTTTTTCCAGATTTTGGATCCACATCACGCCCATCTGTAAATGCATGAATGTATGTGTTTTTAACACCAGCATTTTCTGATGCATCTACTAATGCTTTGATATGATTAATGTGAGAATGTACACCGCCATTACTCACTAAGCCTAATAAATGAATGTTTTTACCTTTCGTTTTAGCATAATTAAGGGCGTCAACTAATACTTTTTCTTGTTCTAAAGTATTGTTTTCGATGGCTAAATTAATCTTCGCTAAGTCTTGATAAACAATTCGTCCAGCACCTAAATTCATGTGTCCAACTTCGCTGTTTCCCATTTGTCCTTCTGGCAAACCAACATGTAAACCATCTGTTCTTAATTGCGCATGCCCATATTTTGTATATAAACTATCTATAAAAGGTGTGTTGGCATTATCTATGGCAGAGACTTTTGGATCTGGGCTTTTTCCCCAACCATCAAGTATCATAAGGATGACTTTTTTGTTCATTTTATTTGTGCTTTATGTAACAAATATAAAAACTAAAGTTTCTAAATGATAACATAATACGATATAAAACAACGAAATCGTTTTAGTGTTTTTGTTAATATAATTGATTTATAATCAAAGAATTAAACACAGTTAAAAGATTATTGAAAACAATTAGGTGTTAAATATGTTTAATTTTTTTTATAGAATATTATAAAATATTGTTTTTCAGTGAGTTAATAGTATTTGGGTGTTTGTTTATTAAAAAGTTAAAGAAATGTTATTATTAAATTATTATGTAACAATAATTTTTATTGGACGTCTTTATAGTATAACAACAATAATAATAATCAATTAAAACAATCATCATGAAAAAAACAATCATTATTTCAGCAATTGCATTAAGTTTCTCTTTAGCAAGTTTAAATGCAACAACAGTCACATCTAATTACAACAGTTGTGAAATCGAATCAGTTTATTCTGTAAACTCTTTTTGTCTTGCAATTGTAAAAGGCCAAACAGAAGTAGTGTCAGAATTAATTAAGCTTGGCGAGAATATTAATGAAATGTCAAATGGGTTAACACCACTAATGTATGCTGCGAAGTTTAATCGCGTAGAAATTTTAGAAATTCTAATTGCTAATGGCGCAAATTTAAGTGCTAAATCTTATGACGGTAAAACTGCAAAGTATTATGCGAAAATCTCTAAAGCAGATGATACTTATGCTATTATTGAAGAAGCCTTGAGTAAAAAGTAGAAGTTAAAATAAAAAAGGTCAATTTGCTAATGCTTTTTTTATTAACGTCTGATTCTTTTTATCGCTTTTTTAATATTTTCTATTCTATTTTCTGGATCTGAATGAGAACTTGCAAATCCTGGATAAAATTTAGTTCCAGCAACATCTTTTAATAGTTGCATAGCACTAATCATCTCTTCGGTATCATATTTAGAACGCATCATAAAACGCATGCCAAGTCCGCCTCTTTTTTTAGTGTTGAACTATATTAATTGGTTTAGACAGTTACAAGAGGTCAATATTAATATCTAAAATATTTTCTAATGTGTACTTAGTAATAAAATTTTCTGAGAAGTTTTCACTTCCTAAAAGTTTATCAGTTTTAAGTATTTTTGCAATATTTAATTTTTTGTAGGCTTTTAAATACTTTGACGATAGCGGTTTGTAGCTATAATGCCAGGGCTCGTATTTGAAACCTTTTCGCTTCGGCAAATCGTTATAAACTAAATAGAAACCGTACGTTTTTGCATGTAAATCCATCCATTCTTTAAGTTTGCAATACGCTCCAATGTTATGAAAATTATTTTCTAATAAAACGCTTTTTGGTTGCTTTACATTAGTTTGGTAAATATCGATATCTGTTCCCCAATGATGACGAGAAGTTCCTGGGATAGTGGAGTATTCTATGATTTTTTTAATATTTTCTGTAGGCGTAAGTCCACTGTCGTGGTTACTTTTATACTTGCGTTCCCAGATACGTTTTTGGTGAGCAAAACTTCTATAGCTGGAAACGGCTCCAATTCTAATACCGCTTTTTAAAGCTTCATCTTGCATTTTTTTGAAAGATAAGAAAGCGGCTTCTCTTAATTTGTAACCTTCTCCAAATAGAGTAGGATTACCTTTGCCAATAAGTTCTTCTTCAGAGATAGAGGTTTGATTAAAAGCAAATTGTGGTAAAGTAACTATTGCAATAATTGCTAAACCTAAGAGTTTTCTATAAAGTCTTTTAATCATAATTTTTTGTGCATTAGGTAGTGGTCTCCTACGTTTGGTATATCAAAAACATCACCAATGGTTTCAAAACCATTGTTTTTATAAAATTTGACAGCAATAATACGTGCATTAAACCATAGGCGTTCAATATTTTTTGATTTTAAAAAGTGTACTCCATGAGATAATAAATGTTTCCCAAAATGGAAACCTTGGTGTTCTTCTAAAACACCCATAGCACGCAATCTGTATTGAGTTGTGTCTTTAAAATAAGGCGATTGCTCGGTTACAAAAGTGCAAACGCCAACCAGTTTGTCTTTATTGAATAAACCAAAATGGTAAGTGCTATCTAAATCATCTTGAGGGATTGAACAAGCTTCAATTGGTTTCCCTTTGCGCAGTACAGCATGTCTTATAGGAATGGTTTCTAAGCCGCTAATTTGTTTAATTTCAATTTCTGGGGTATTAGTTGTTTTAAACTTTGAAGGCATGAAGCGTAGTTTTGGTTTTATATTTTCAAATTTACTAATAAAGAATTCCTTTAGACTCGTAAAAAGGAATCTAAAATACAGATTTTCTCATGAGATAAAAAGTTTAAAATAAAGTGGTATGAGATCTCTATAAATCTGTAATGCGAATAAGTTGGTTTCAATTAAATCTTTATTTAAATTTACTAAAAACTATTATGATGCCTTTCATCTTTAAAATTATTAATAAAAAAGAAATTAATACTGTTATTCCTTTAATTCAAAAATTAACGGATAATGCAATTTCTGATGCTATTTTAAAAGCGCGCTTTGCTAGAATGGTAGAAGAAAATTATGAGTGCGCAGGTATTTATGATTCTGAAGCTTCACAAGAAAAATTAATTGGCATTTGTGGTCTATGGTTTCAAACCAGGCATTATGCTGGAAAATCTATGGAAGTGGATCATGTTTATATAGAAGACGCTTATCAAGGAAAAGGTTTAGGAAAAGAATTTTTTAAATGGTTGTACGCTTATGGCAAATCTAAAGGCTGTAATACTTCAGAATTAAACACTTACGTTCAAAATTATCCTTCTCATAAATTTTATTATAATGAAGGATATGAAATTTATGGCTATCATTTTTATAAAACCTTATAATTTACTTGTATTACCCATAATAGTTTATATATTTGCCACCGGAAATGCGAGAGTAGCTCAGTTGGTAGAGCGTCAGCCTTCCAAGCTGAATGTCGCCAGTTCGAACCTGGTCTCTCGCTCTAAAGCTTCATCTAATCGATGAAGCTTTTTTATTTTATTAAGTTCAAAGATGTATTTGTCACAACCTCGTAAGCTTCTTTTTCGTATTCAAAAATCCTAGCTCTTAAGCTTCCTTTTAATACAATATCATTGCCTTTCACTTCTATAAAACTTCCTTCTCGTAAACCAATAACAGGTTGCGTATTAAATTTATGGAACTCTTTAATTCTTGTTTCTCGTGTTTCTCCCATGTGTTTACTTCCAGAAACAGGGTCTAAATAATGCGGATTAATATTAAAAGGCACAAAACCTAGAGTTTTAAAACTTGAAGGATAAACTATGGGCATATCGTTTGTTGTGCTCATACTTAAACCGCAAATATTACTTCCCGCACTTGTCCCTAAGTATGGCGTGCCATTATTTATAGCTTCTTTTATTGCATTCATACAATTATGCTTATACAGCATATTTACTAATACGAAAGTATTTCCGCCGCCAACATAGATGCCTTTTGCTTGTTGTATCGCTTCGGTTGGATTTTCAAATTCGTGAATACCTTGTACCGTTTTACCTATAGCTTTAAAAGATTTTTGAATTTTTTGGGTGTAGTCGTCATGAGAAATTCCACCAGGTCTCGCGTATGGAATAAATAGAATAGCGTTTGTGTCTTTAAAGTGAGTTTTTAATTTCTCGTAAAGGTAATCTAAAGGTGCGCCTCCAAAAACAGTAGATGTGCTAGCAATAATAATACTTCTCATTATAATTTATTTATTGTAAATTTATATAATACCAATTTAGCAATAAATGTATAGAGTATGCTTTTAACAAAAGTTTAAAACTCTTTTAAATATTAATTAAGAAATGAAAACCGTTATTTACAATTATAAATCTAACCAAATGAAGCAAATTCTATTCACATTAATTTTTTCATTAGCAACATTTTCTGTTTTCGCGCAAGATAATTCTCGTATAGAGGTTCAAGGAAAAATAATTGTTGATGTAGATGATTTAGAGAATATTACCATTTATAATACGTCTTCTAATAAAGGTACAGTTACAGATTCCATTGGGGATTTTAAACTTAAAGTGGCATTAAACGATGAAATTCGTATTTCTTCAATTCAGCTTATTCCCTTCACAACAAAAATCACAGAAGCAGTTGTAGATACGAAAGTTCTAAAAGTATATTTGAAAGAATACATAAACACGCTTGATGAAGTCGTTTTATTACCTTATGATTTAACAGGGGATCTTGAAACGGACGCATTAGATGCTAAACTATCTGAACCAGTAGTTTTTGAGTACGGTAGCTTCGAAGATTTTGAAATGCCAGACGATTACCATTCTAAAGTGGATAATATTGCTGTTGGTTCGCAAAACGATCGACAACAATTTCAGGCAGATGGTATTGCAATAATAGGATTATTAACAAATTGGATTTTTAAGAATAAAAAAAAGAATAAAAAGTTAAAAAAAGATAAAAGTTTAGAAACACCTATTTCAAGAATTTCTGATGCTTTTGAACCTTCATACTTTGTAGATAATTATAATATTCCAGAAGATAAAGTGCAACCTTTTATTGGCTATCTTGAAGACTCGAAATTTAATTTCACACTCTTAGAACCTAATAACGAATTAAAGTTAATTGAATATTTATATGCGAAAAGTAGAGCATTCTTAGTCCTAAATAATGAAAACAAAGACTAAAATATTCTTTATTTTCTTTCTAGTTTCGAGTCTTAGTTTTTCTCAAAACGCGCTTCTAGAAGGCTCGGTTAAAGGTCAAGAAAGTATAGAAAACATTCACGTAATAAATAGGTCGCAAAAGTTGTATGCAACCACCAACGACAAAGGTTTTTTTAAAATTGAAGCAAAAAAAAAGGACACCATTGTTTTTACTTCTGTGCAATACAAAATATTTACATACATAATAAGTGCAGATGATATTAAAAATAAAACACTCGATATTAATCTTGAGGTTCATGTAAACGAATTACCAGAAGCAGTAATAGGTTTCACCTTAACAGGCGATTTAACCAAAGATATTTTAAATTCTGATGCTAAACGCCCAATAGACTTTTACGATTTTGGTATTCCTGGTTATACAGGAAAGCGGAAAACAAAAAATGAAAGACGATTACAAGAAGCTTCAGATTTTGCTCCAAAAGCAGGTGGTTCACTTGGTGGAGCAGGAGGGTCAATAGGATTAACACCTTTAATAAACGCACTATCTGGAAGAACTAAAGAACTAAAAAAAATAGTTGCTTTAGAAGCAAACACTAAACTAATGAATGCTTTAAAAAATAGGTTGTCTGAAGCCTTTTTTAAAGAAAACGAGCTAGAAGAAGATTTAAGAGCAGACTTTTTCTACTTCTGTGCTGAGGACAAAACGTTTGAAAAACGTTGTGCTTCTAGCGATTTAGAGGCTTTAACGTTTATGAAAGAAAAACACATCCAGTACAAAGAAAACCTGGCAATAAAAGAATAATGATTTTTTGGAATCCTTTTTGTCTGCTTTAAGTAAGTTTGTAATCTAAAGTCAATACTATAAAACGCGCATGTTAAAAATGTTATCACTTAAGAAAATGACTAATAACCAACAGCATGTAACCTTTAAAAAAAAATAGACATGAAAATTTTTAAATCAGTTTTAGTTTTAGTCGTTATTGCATCATTATCCTTTGAAAGTGTTCATAAATACTATGTAAGTATTACTAAAATTGAATATGTGAAAGGCCAACAATCTGTTCAAATAATCACACGTATTTTTATAGATGATTTCGAAGAGCTCCTTAAGGAACGTTACAACGATAAAATAGTTTTAGCGTCAAATACAGATGAAACTGAAATTGATAACTACATAAAAAAGTATTTGCTTTCAAGACTAAAAATCAATATTAACGGAAAATCATCTATTATAAAGTTTATTGGTAAAGAGTATGACGAAGATGTAATACAATGCTATTTAGAAATCGAGAACGTAGAAAGTATTAAATCTTTTAGTGTTGAAAACAGTGTGCTTTACGACATGTTTAGCGATCAAAAAAACATAGTGCGAACACATATAAATGGAAAGCACAAATCCTTTATTTTAATTCCTGAGAACGATAAAGGAATGTTAAACTTCTAACAAAAAGAATGTTTAAATCTTAAAATGTGTTAAATTCAGCCTCTATTCTGAAAAATAACAAATAAATGAACAACTTAAAGTACTTCGTGCTATCTGCACTTTTTGTAACTGTTGGTGTTTTTGCACAACAAGATCAAGAAAAAAAAGAGCCTCAACAAGGGCATGTTAACCAAAACAAATTCAAGCAACTTTACGACGAGTTTTCAACTCCAAACATGTATCGTGCGGCTTCTGGAGCACCTGGTGCTGCTTATTATCAGCAACAAGCTGATTATGTGATGGATTTAGAATTGGACGATGTTAATGCTAAGTTGTCTGGATTCGAAACTATTACTTATACAAATAATTCGCCAGACGTGCTAAAATATCTTTGGGTACAATTAGACCAAAACATGCGTGCTAAAGATTCTCAAACACCTTTAATTGAAGGTAGTGGCGTTAGTCCTGTAGCTCAGATTTCTTCTTATGCAAATAATTACATGGGAGAAGGTTTCGATGGTGGTTTTAATATCCAAGAAGTAAAAGATACTAATGGAAAGCCTTTACAGCATATGATTAATCGTACAATGATGCGTGTCGATATGCCAAAACCTTTAGCTTCTGGAGCACAATTTTCATTTTCTATTAAATGGTGGTACAATATTAACGACCATGTTAATGGTAGAGGGCGTTCTGGTTACGAGTACTTTAAAGAAGACGATAATAGAGCTTACGTAATGGCACAATTTTATCCTAGAATGGCTGTATATAATGATGTAGAAGGATGGCAAAACTCTCAGTTTTGGGGACGCGATGAATTTGCATTACCATTTGGAAACTTTGAGGTTAATATTACAGTTCCTGCAGATCATATCTTAGATGGTACAGGGAAATTAACCAATAGAAAAGAAGTGTTTTCTAAAGACATGATGAAGCGCTACGAAAAAGCTAAAAAATCATATACCGAACCTGTCGTTATTGTGACACAGGATGAGGCTATTGAAAAAATTAAAACAAAGTCTTCTAAAAAGAATACTTGGAAACTATATGCAGAGAATGTTCGTGATTTTGGTTTTGCAACATCAAGACGTTACATATGGGATATGATGGCTGTAAAAATTGGAAGCAAAGATGTTATGGCTGTTTCTATGTATGGAAAAGAAGGAAACCCTTTATGGGAACAATGGTCTACTAAAGCTGTGGCAAGTACATTGAAATCTTACTCGCGTATGACGTTCGATTATCCTTATCATAAAGCCATTTCTATACACGCAAAACAACAAGGTATGGAATACCCAATGATTTGCTGGAACTATGGTCGTCCAGATAAAGAAGGTAACTATAGTGATCGAACTAAATTTGGAATGATGTCTGTAATTATCCACGAGGTTGGACATAACTTTTTTCCAATGATTGTGAATAGTGATGAGCGTCAATGGACTTGGATGGACGAAGGTTTAAATACTTTTGTACAATACGTTGCAGAACAAGATTTCGGAAAATGGTATCCAGCAGCCTTATCAGAAGGACAATCTGCTTATCCATCACGTCGTGGTCCAGCTAAAAATATTACGCGTTACATGGGAGGAGATCAAGATTTTATTGCTCCAATTATGACTAAAGGATTAAATACTTACCAGTTTGGTAACAACGCTTATGGTAAGCCAGGAACGGCATTAAATATTCTGCGTGAAACTGTAATGGGACCAGAATTATTCGATTATGCGTTTAGAGAATATGCTCAGCGTTGGATGTTTAAACACCCAACACCAGAAGACTTTTTTCGTACTATGGAAGACGCTTCAGCTTTCGATTTAGATTGGTACTGGAGAGGATGGTTTTATACAACAGATTATGTTGATATAGGAGTTAAAGAAGTTAAAAAATTCTACGTAACTACTACAGCAAATAAAGTTGGAAAAAACATGGCTAAACGTTATGGAATAGATGAAAAAGATTTAGTGTATTTTGTTGAAGATGGAAGTGATGAGCATACTCCGGGAATGCAAAGTGAAAGTGTTTTTGAAAAATCTACATCTTTAAAAGAGTATTTAATGGATAATTTTACTGCAGAAGAGCGTGCAAAAATGGAAGAGCCTAAGTTTTTCTATAATGTGACTTTTAATAAGCCAGGAGGATTAGTTATGCCAATAATAGTTGAGTACACTTACGCTGATGGTACAAGTAAAACTGAAACATATCCAGCGCAAATTTGGAGACTTAATGACAATGAAGTAAGTAAAGCAATTTCTTCTGATAAAGAGATTGTGGCTATTACAGTCGATCCAAAATTAGAAACGGCAGATGTTGATACTTCTAATAATGCTTGGCCAAGAGAGATTAAGCAAGGAGATTTCGATAAGTTTAAAAATAAAGTTAAAAACTAAATTTTAGTTTTTAGAGACTAGAGAGAGCCTGTTCGTAAAGAGCAGGCTTTTTTATTGCCTATTCCAAAAGGTATAGAAATTAAAACATTTTTTTCTTATCACCGATTTTATTACTTTAGCGTTCACTAAAAACTAATCAAAAAAAAACGATATGGAATCAATGATGATTTATATGCCAATTGCTATGGCAATTTTAGGCTTAATTTACATGGTAATTAAAAAAGGCTGGGTAATGAAACAAGATGCGGGTGATGGTAAGATGAAAGAAATTTCAGACCACATCTACGAAGGTGCTTTAGCTTTCTTAAAGGCGGAATACCGATTATTAGCGTTTTTCGTGGTTGGAGCAAGTATTGTTTTAGCTGGTATTGCTTTTTTTATGGATAGTACTTATTTAATTGTAGTTGCATTTATTATTGGCGCTATTTTTTCTGCTTTTGCAGGGAATATGGGAATGAAAATAGCAACAAAAACTAATGTTAGAACAACACAAGCAGCAAAAACGAGTTTGCCAAACGCATTAAAAGTGTCTTTTGGTGGTGGTACTGTTATGGGACTTGGAGTAGCTGGTTTAGCTGTGCTAGGTTTAACCCTTTTCTTTATTATATTTTTCCAATTGTTTATGGGAGGTGAATGGACTAATACGGGAGATATGACTGTCGTTTTAGAAGCACTAGCTGGTTTCTCTTTGGGAGCTGAATCTATTGCATTATTTGCAAGAGTAGGTGGTGGTATTTATACGAAGGCTGCCGATGTTGGAGCTGATTTAGCAGGTAAAGTACAAGCCGATATTCCTGAAGATGATCCAAGAAACCCAGCAACAATTGCTGATAATGTTGGAGATAATGTTGGTGATGTTGCAGGTATGGGAGCCGATTTATTTGGATCTTATGTAGCAACAGTTTTAGCTGCAATGGTATTAGGTAACTATGTGATTAAAGATATGGGAGGATCAATTCAAGATGCTTTTGGCGGTATTGGACCAATTTTATTACCAATGTCTATTGCAGGTGTAGGAATTATCATTTCTCTTATCGGAACGCTATTAGTTAAAATCTCATCTAACGATGCAAAAGAAAAAGACGTACAAAGAGCATTAAATATAGGAAACTGGGCATCAATCTTAATGGTTGCTGCAGCCTGTTTCGGGTTAGTAACTTGGATGTTACCAGAAACAATGCAAATGGATTTCTTTGGTGAAGGTCTTCAAGATATTTCTTCAATGCGTGTATTCTATGCGTGTTTAGTTGGTTTAGTTGTTGGTGCGGGAATCTCTGCATTTACTGAATACTATACAGGATTAGGTTCTAAGCCAATTTTAAAAATAGTACAACAATCAAGTACTGGAGCAGGAACAAACATTATTGCTGGTTTAGCTACTGGTATGATTTCTACGTTCTCTTCTGTATTATTATTTGCTGCTGCAATATGGTCATCATATGCTTTAGCAGGATTTTATGGCGTTGCTTTAGCTGCTTCTGCAATGATGGCAACAACAGCTATGCAATTAGCGATTGATGCTTTTGGTCCAATTGCAGATAATGCTGGTGGTATTGCCGAAATGAGTAAACAAGATCCTATCGTTAGAGAAAGAACAGACATTTTAGATGCTGTTGGTAATACAACCGCTGCAACTGGTAAAGGTTTTGCTATTGCATCTGCGGCATTAACGTCTTTAGCTTTATTTGCTGCTTATGTAACATTTACTGGTATTGATGGGATTAATATCTTTAAAGCTCCGGTTTTAGCAATGTTATTTGTTGGTGGTATGGTTCCCGTAGTTTTTTCTGCATTAGCAATGAATGCTGTTGGTAAAGCTGCAATGGAAATGGTAAATGAAGTGGTAAGACAGTTTAAAGAAATTCCAGGAATTATGGAAGGCACTGGTAAGCCAGAATATGATAAATGTGTTGAAATTTCTACAAACGCATCATTAAAAGAAATGATGTTACCAGGAATCTTAACTATCGGTTTTCCAATAGCTGTAGTATTAGTAGGTAAACTATTTTACATGGACAACAACATGTTAGTTGCTGAAATGTTAGGTGGCTATATGGCTGGTGTTACTGTAAGTGGTGTGCTTTGGGCAATCTTCCAAAACAACGCTGGTGGTGCATGGGATAATGCTAAAAAATCTTTTGAAGCTGGTGTTGAAATTAATGGAGTAATGACTTATAAAGGTTCTGATGCACATAAAGCTGCAGTAACAGGTGATACAGTTGGAGATCCATTTAAAGATACTTCTGGACCATCAATGAACATATTAATTAAATTGACTTGTTTAATTGGTTTAGTAATTGCGCCTATTTTAGGAGGACATGCTGAAGAAGGAATGGCTATGAATATTTCTAATGTTGAAGTGACTAGAGAGGTTTCAATTGAAACTGACGAGAATGGGAATAATATCGATGATGCAGCAAAAGCTAAAGTAACAACTAAGGTTGTTAAAGATGGTAAAACTGAAATAACTGAAAAAACTTTTGAAGGAACTTTAGATGAAGTAGCTAAAGAAGCTAGTGAATATGCTAAAGTTGAAAAAGAAAAGGAAAGAAAATAATCAAGTATTTAACTTTTAGATAAAAAAACCACGCTTTTAGCGTGGTTTTTTTGTTATTTTAAAATCGACCAAATGTCTATGGCATTACTAAAAATAGATCCATTACAAATTATAGCTTTCCAAAGTTATGGAACAGACATGCATTTCAATTTAATGCCTCGTGAGCTTGTTCTAAGTTTCTTTACTAGGTGATAGTGGAGAACAAAATCCAGGGATTTACATTGAAATAGCAGCGCAATTTCCAGGTCGTATTAAAGCTGTTTACTTACGTAGCGTAAAACGAAAAAAGAAAATATCTCGAGTAAAAGGGTTACTTGAACAGTATAAAACAACACCTGCATTATTGGTAGAAAGTAGTGAGCAAGCCATTGCTCATGCTCGTGAGAATGGTTTTATTGCTTAAGAATAAATTTTATCGCAATATGTTCCTTCCTTTAGTTAAAGGAAGGCGTGTTTTATTTTAATAAAACTCAGATGGTTTGAGATAAAGCGAAGCGCTTTTAATTTATAAGAGTAATGCGTTAAGGATTGAACGGTATGTTTGAGCTCTCCAGACGTTTCAGTCTGGAAACGAGTAGTGAAAGCCTGACTTTTTTAAGATCCTGCAAGGCATATACCAAATTTGTTTTGGTGTCTAGTCTTGTAGGTATGAGTAAAAAGAAACGCCCAAATTAATCTAAAATAAACCGTTTATTTCAGCATCAATTTTATTAAGTATAAGGCCTAAGTCTTCTGGGTTAGCTACAAAATCAAGATCATCGACATCAATAATTAGTAATTTACCTTTGTCGTAACCCGATATCCAAGCTTCGTAACGTTCGTTTAGTCTGCTTAAGTAATCGATACTAATAGAGTTTTCGTAATCGCGACCGCGTTTATGGATTTGTCCTACTAAATTTGGGATAGAACTACGCAAGTAAATTAATAAATCTGGACCTTGCACAAAACTTTCCATAAGTTCGAAAAGTGATGAGTAATTTTCGAAATCACGATTAGTCATCAATCCCATAGCGTGCAAGTTTGGTGCAAAAATATGCGCATCTTCATAAATAGTACGATCTTGAATGATGTCTTTTCCGCTTTCGCGAATTTTACCTACTTGGCGAAAACGACTGTTTAAAAAGTATACTTGTAAATTAAAACTCCAGCGTTCCATCTGGTTGTAGAAATCGTCTAAATATGGATTGTCTACTACGTCTTCTAATTGGGCTTCCCATTTGTAATGTTTAGCAAGTAATTTAGTGAGCGTAGTTTTTCCAGCTCCAATGTTTCCGGCAATGGCAACGTGCATATTATTTCAATTTTAGTTGGTATTGATGAAGCAATCCATCGGTGTAAATATACACGAATTGATTGGTTACCAAAAACTGACTTATTAACAAATTTGTAATGTTGATAGGTTTAATTGTTTCGGTGTCTTTTGCGAGGTAAAAAAGCGTGTTGTCTTTTTTTAATACAATATTTTCGTTATTTTCTTTAATATTAGTGTAACCGACATTGTCTGTTTTAGATATTAGACTTCCAAAATAATTGTATTTATAAATAAATTTTTTGGTTAATAGCCAGCAAGAATTATAGTTGCTGGTCATATCTAAAACATTACTTTCTATAGGTAGAGTTTTGGCGCGAATAGTATTGGTTTTGTATTTGTACAACTCTAATTGCATTAAATCTTGATTAAACACCCAAATAGTGCTATCACTTCCTGTAGAAACATGAGAGACATTTTTGTAAGGCTTGGTCTGGTTGAAGTCTATTTTGTATATTTCTGCTAAACGATTGTCTAAAATAGTAACCGTGTTAAAGGCTTTGTAAAAGACGTTTATTTTTAGAGGATTAAAACTATTTGCAGATGTTATTGTACCCAATTGTAAATTACTATACTTAAGCAATTTATTATCTTGTTTTTTTATTAATGAATTATTTAAAGTGTAAAAAATGGCTTCAAAATTATCGATACCAAAAATAGAATCGACTTTCATATCGATTTTATTTTTAAGTTCTGCTTTTATATTCTCTTGAGCAAAGACAGAAAAGGTAAGTAATAAAAGGATGTAGTGCAGATGTTTCATTAAGGAGTGGAAAGTACAAAAATTGAATCACTTTTTATATAGAATTTAGCTAAGATATAAAATCGTGAACTTGTTCCTTAGCAAATTAACTTATAACCAAAACCACGAACATTAATAATTTGTACAGTTTTATCAAGGTTTAGTTTTTTACGTAATTTGGTAATAAAAACATCCATACTTCTGCCGCTAAAGAAATCGTCGTTTCCCCAAAGTTTCGTTAGAATAAGTGATCGGTCTAAAACTTGGTTTCTGTTTTTTGCTAAATGAAATAATAAGTGAGCTTCGCGATGGGTTAACTGTTTCTGCTCGTCTTGTTTATATTGAAGCATTTGTTTTGGAAAATCGAAAGTGTAATCTGAAATTGTAATAATTTCTGAAGTTTTTTGCGTTTCTGTTCTCTGCAAAAGGTTATGAATCCTTACAATAAGCTCTTCTATACTAAAAGGTTTTTTTAAATAATCGTTACCACCAATGTGAAACCCTTCTACAACATCTTGTGTTTGCGATTTAGCAGTTAAAAATATTATAGGGATGCTTTCGTCTGTTTCTCTAATTTCTTTAGCAAGTGTAAAACCATCTTTTTTTGGCATCATAACATCGAGTACCAATAGTTTTGGATTCTGCTCTTGATATGTTTTTAGAGCGATCTCACCATTTTCACACAATAGAACTTTAAAGTTTCTGGTTTCGAGACTTTCTTGAATTATTTGTCCTAAAGCAGGTTCGTCTTCGGCTAAAAGTATAGTTATTTTATCGCTCATTTGGAATCGTGATTTTAAAAGTAGTACCATTACTTATAGATACACTAATGTTTCCGTTGTGTTTCTCTATAATTTTTTTAGTGTAATATAATCCAATACCAAAGCCTTTTACATCGTGAGTGTTTCCTTTTGGAACACGATAAAATTTATCGAAAATTTGTGCTGCTTCTTGCTTTGTGAGCGTTTTCCCGTTATCGGAAATTAGTATTTCAGTAGTTTTATTTTTCTTATTAATCGAAATCGAAATGTCATCACCTCCATATTTAATAGCATTATCCACAATGTTATTAATGGCGTTTTCAAAATGAAAGACATCAATGTAAATTCGTGTTTCTGCCGCGGAAGTGTTGAAAGTTAACGTTTTGCTATTGGTTTGCATTTGATGCTTTTCTACTAAAAGAGAAACTAAAGCAACTAAGTCGATAGTGTCTCTATTTAAATCTAAATTACCGCTGTCTAATGTTGCTGTTTCTAAGAGCTTTTCAACCATTGTGTTAAGTTTACCTAATTGAGAGCTCGAAAGGTTTAAATACTTTTTAGTTTTCTCCTTGTCATCAATAATATTAAAATCTTTTATGCTTTCTAATGCAACACCTATGGTAGCGATTGGCGTTTTAAATTCGTGTGTAATATTGTTTATAAGGTCGTTTTTAACTTCGGCTATTTTTTTTGTTGGTTTATTATTTTTAGCAGATAAAATAAACAAGAAATTACGGCTAAAACCAGTAAAGTTGAAATTAAAATACCTCCAAGAATACGCTTTAAAATGAACTTCGTATCGTTTTTAAAATGGACTTTTAATTGGCTATGCTGAGGTAAAAAAGTAGATTTCGAAGTAGTTAATAAGACCATGTTTTTTTCAGGTAATGCGTTAAAAGACTGAATGTTCTTTTCTGGGCGTTTAAATGTTAAGCTATAATTTACTACTAATGCTTTTCTAATTAGCTCTACTTTTAATAGTGAGTCTATGTCTCGAAGTTTAATAGAATCGTTATTAATTGAGATAATTACTTTTGAGGCTAAAGATTTAAAGTTTTTAAGCTTAGAACTGTCTTTAAGTTCATTCCGGAGATTGTTGCTTTTTGTATCGTTAATGTTGAATTCATGATTATGCTCATTCAAAGATTTTAAAAGGGAATCACTATTTGAGCCATGTATTATTGTAACACCTTGATTGCTTTTAGCTCGCATGGAGTCAGTATTTTTAAAGCTATTAATATCAATTTCTTTAATTAGCGTTTTAAATTCGGCGTCAACTTTAAAAAAATCACTTTGACTGAGATCATCAATTATAAAATTTAAAGTGGTTTTTTTTGCTAAATTCTCATAGTATGTATTAACAGCATTGTCTAAACTTACTTGTACATCGTTGACCAATTGTTGCTTATTGGTTTGATAATTTTTATAGTTCCAATACACTTGTATCGCAATCGTACTGATCACAATCAATATAATAAAGTATAAAATAGACCTAAGTTTATTTGTGTTCATATGTCAAAAGTAGTAGTAATATGTATATAAAACCAATCGCTTAACACTAGTTAACACTTGTTAATGCTTGTTAACTATAAATACTCGTAAACAGTTTCATATTTGTACTGTAGTTAAAAAGGACTATTCACTTAAAATATAAATATGATACGATTAACATTATTACTTACCTTATTAATAACAGGTACTTTATTTGCACAAGATTTTCAAGGTGTTGCCACTTATAAATCACACAGGAAAATGGATTTTGAAATGGATGGTATAGATAAGAATTCTGCGATGCACAAAGAAATTCAAGCTCAGATGGCTAAACAGTTTCAAAAGGAGTATACTTTAGTGTTTACCAAATCTGAATCTTTATATAAAGAAATGGAAAGCTTGTCTGCTCCAGCAGCTGGTGGTTCTAATTTTTCATTTCAGATGATTGGAGGAGGAGGAGGTAACGACAAACGGTATAATAACATAAAAGAAAAACGCTACACAAATGCAACCGAAATTATGGGTAAGGAATTTTTAGTAAAAGATTCTTTACAAAGTAAAGCGTGGGTAATTACAGATGAGACCAAGAAAATTGGAAATTATACGTGTAGAAAGGCAGTTTTTAAAGATACAATTAAAACACAAGCCATTGGGGAATTTGGTAATATGGAAACCATAGAAAAAGAAAGAGAAACTATCGCTTGGTTTACATTGCAGATTCCAGTAAGCCATGGGCCTGCTAATCATTTTGGGTTACCTGGTTTAATATTAGAGATAAATGATGGAGATTT
Organism: Lacinutrix jangbogonensis; assembly: GCF_000797445.1. Taxonomy (GTDB): domain Bacteria; phylum Bacteroidota; class Bacteroidia; order Flavobacteriales; family Flavobacteriaceae; genus Lacinutrix; species Lacinutrix jangbogonensis. Next base: position 121,061 of record NZ_JSWF01000032.1, read on the forward strand.
AACTTTAGTTTGTTCTAAAATTGTGATTAACCCAGAAGATAAAGTTGAAATTAAAGAACCAAAGAATGGAAAAGTGGTCAAATCTAAAAAGTTTGAAGAAATTAGGAAAAAAAAGAATGAAGAAATGATGGATAAGCATAGAGGAAGAGGGAATAAGAATCAAATGATAACTATTGGAAGGTAATTTTTTTGTGAAATATTTAACATATTAATGTTAAACATTTCTTCATTTAGTTAGTCTTACAGTTATTAACTGTAGTTTTACAAAAAATTTAAGAGAAATTATTATGAAATTAAAAGCACTATTAATCTGTATTACTTTAAGTCTAACATCTTTAACCTTTGCACAAGACGATTTTCAAGGTGTAGCTACTTATATGTCTAAAACAACCGTTGATATGGATGGTTGGGGAGGAAAAGAAATGAGTCCTGAGCGTAAAAAAAAGATGATGGATAGAATGAAAAGTATGTTTGAAAAAACATATATTTTAACATTCAACAAGTCAGAATCTATGTATAAGGAAGATGCACAACTTGATGCTCCTGGTTCTGGAGGAGGTATGATGAGAAGTATGGGAATGAGTGGTGGTACACAATATAAAAACCTTAAAGAGGGCGTTTTACTTGAAGACAAAGACTTTATGGGTAAACAATTTCTTATAAATGATAACCTAGAAATGTTAGAATGGAAAATGACAGGTGAAACCAAGCAGATTGGTAAATACATGTGCATGAAAGCTGTTGCAATGAAAACCGTAGATAAAACGGATTGGACTAAAATGCGAAGAAGAGGAAAAGACAAGGATAAAAAGGAAGAAGAAGCCAAAACAAAAAAAGAAGAAGCAAAAGGAGATAGAACAGTTAGTGCATTTGGAGAAGGCGAAGCTAAAGAAGGGGAAGTTGAAAAAGCAGGAAAATCTAAAGAAGGAGAAATGGCTAAAAGTTCTTCTGAAGTAGCATCAACAGATAAAAAAACGAACACTATTACAATTTCCGATGAAATTGAAATGCCAAAAGAAGAAGAAGTTGTCGCTTGGTATACTATGCAAATTGCAGTAAATAATGGTCCTGCAGATTTTTGGGGATTACCAGGTTTAATTTTAGAGATCAATTCTGGTAGAACAACTATCTTATGTTCGAAAATAGTAATGAATCCATCTGAAAAACAAGACATTAAAAAGCCAACAAAAGGAGATACAGTAACAAGGGCAGAATACACAGAAATTGTTACTAAGAAAATGGAAGAAATGAGAGAAATGTATGGTGGAAGAAATCGTGGAGGACGCGGTAGAAAATAGCCCATATTTATAAAATAAAAACACAATCAATCACACTTTTATTAAACATGCATGTTAATAATTTTGTCAACTAAGACAATGATTAATAACTAACAACAGCTTATCGTTTAAAAAAACACTATAAAAAACACACATGAAACATATTTTTACCCTGCTACTTTTAATAGTAGCAAGTACAACTTTTGCCCAAGTTAAATTTGAAGGTGTCGTAAAAGACACAGAAGGAGCGCCTTTAGAGTTTGCTAATGTTATTGCAATAAATCAAGAATCTAAAGTATTAGAATCTTATGCTGTAACAAACGAAACAGGACGTTATAAGCTTAGTTTAGGTAAGAATACAAGCTATAAAATACAAGTGAGTTACATAGGGTATACCACTAACGAAATGGTTATTACTACTAAAGAACAGGTAATAAATCAAGATTTTAGTTTGGTAATAGACAACACGCTTGATGAAGTCGAGTTGGTTTACGAAATGCCTGTAACTATTAGTGGAGATACAATTACCTATAATGCCGATTCTTTTAAAAGCGGAACAGAACGTAAACTAGGCGATATTTTAAAAAAATTACCTGGAGTAGAAGTTAATGCAGATGGCCAAATTGAAGTAGAAGGAAAAGCAGTGGGTAAAGTAATGGTCGATGGAAAAGATTTTTTCGATGGCGATACTAAACTTGCGACACAAAATATTCCAGCAAATGCCATTGATAAAGTTCAAGTTCTAAAAAACTATTCTAACAATAGTCAATTAAGCGGTGTAACTAACAATCAAGATAACATAGCTATTAATATAAAACTTAAAGAAGGAAAGAAAAATTTCTGGTTTGGTACACTTACAGGTGGCGTTGGTGATTCTCCAGATGGAGAGTTATATTTAGCACAACCGAAATTGTTTTATTACAGTCCTAAAAAAAGCATCAACTTTATTGGAGATATAAATAACATAGGTGAACTAGCATTATCGAGACGAGACATCCGTAATTTTGGTGGTGGTTTTCAGCAACCGAGCCAACAAAGCGGAACCAATATAAACTTAGGGACTAACGACTTAGGTTTTAGACAACTACAAAACAATCAAGCTAAAGATATAAACACAAAATTTGGAGCTGCTAACTTTAGTTATGCACCAAAAAGCACTCTAGATTTTGCAGGTTTTGCCATTTTCGCAAGTAGTAGAATCGAGTTACAAGAGAACAGTTCAGTATTATATACAGATAGTGATCTTGGTATTCCTGATGAAACCACCCAAAGTAATACCAAACAAAAAAGTGACTTAGGTTTGTTGAAATTTAGTGCAAAGTATAAGCCAAATGCGAGTAATCAATTAGATTATGATATTATTGGTCGCATGTCTAAAGATTCTCAAATAAATGGGACATTGTCTAATGTTGTTGGACCTGTAAATCAACTGGAAGATGCTAATCCATATAGAATAAATCAAAATTTTAATTATTACTATACACTAGACGAGACTAATATTTTTGCATTATCTATTCAACATTTATTACAAGATGAAGATCCTTTTTATAATGCATTGTTAGAAAACGATCCAACTAGTGATGATGATCCTTATGATGATACTGCAGACGGTCTTGGTTTAGACAGAACACAACTTAACTATAATATTAATCAAGAAAAATTTGTAAAAACAAACCAGTTAGATGCAAAACTAGACTATTGGAATATTCTAAATAAAAAGAGTGATATAAACTTTACATTGGGTACAATATATAGTAATCAACAATTCGATTCTAATATATTTCAGACATTAGATGATGGTAGTGAGTTAGATACCGATTCAAGTATTCCTGGAATATCAGATGTTAATGATGTAAGATACACGTTTAGCGATGTTTATTTAGGGTTACATTATCGTTATAAAACAGGTAAATTTACTATAAGTCCGGGTGTATCTGGTCATGCTTACAGTGTAACAAACGACCAATTAAATATTGAAACTAAAGACAACTTCTTTAGATTATTACCAGATTTAAATGTGAGAGTGCAATTAAAAACGTCTGAAAACTTAAACTTTTCTTACCGTATGCAAACGCAATTTACAGATGTTAATCAATTTGCAAGAGGTGTAGTTTTAAATAATTACAATTCAACATTTGTAGGTAATCCAGGCTTAGAGAATTCATTATCTCACAACTTGAACTTGAGATATTTTAGTTTTAATATGTTTAATTATACAAATGTTTTTGCGTTTTTAAATTATAGTAAAAATATTGATAATATAAGAACACAATCTGTTTTTCAACCAGGTTCTGTTATTAGAACTAGTACACCTTTTAATTCTGGATTAGCAGATGAAACGTTTACAGCAAGCGGTCGTTTTCAAAGACGTTTTGGAAAGTTGCAAGCGAGTATAAGAGGTAGCTTTAATTATTCTAAATTTAACCAATTCATTAATGATCGATTATCTGTAAACGAAAATTTCTCTCAAACATATACACCAACTTTACGTTCTAATTTTAGAGACGCACCTAATTTCGAGTTAAGTTACAGGTATAGCGTTAGTAAAAATAATCAAGGTGATAGAAGTACCGATATTTTAACCAATAGCCCATCTGTAGAGTTTGATGCATTAATCTTTAAAAAGTTTACTTTTAAAACAGATTATGGTTACACAAGACAAACGGTTGGAGACAATACCAACAGCTTTGGACTTTTAAACGCCAATTTAATTTACAGAAAAGAAAACGATAGTAAATGGGAGTACGAAATAAAAGCAACAAACATATTAGATGTAGACTCAAATCTAACCAATAATGTTGGTGGATTCTCAGTAAGTACTAGTGAGTACTTTATACAACCAAGATTTTTAACGTTTAGAGCTATCTATAATTTATAATTGGGCGTTACCAAAACATGCTAAAAAGCATGATTCGGCCAGGCTCTCGGCAGTCGCTCTCTTCGAGGAGCTTCAACAATGCCTCCATCCTTAACGTAAACAAAAAAGCGAGCATAAAGCTCGCTTTTTTTATACTTTAAAGTATACGTCTTCAAAAGGAACTCTAAATCTTGTGCCATAAATACCTTCAGGTTTTCTAATACCGCAACTAATAATCATATTTATTTCTGCGCCTTTTGGTAATCCTAATATTTTTTTTACTCTCAAGGTATCACTGCCTTCCATTGGGCAAGTGTCGTAATTAATTTCAGACATGCTAAGCATGAAATTCTCAGCAGCTAATCCAGCGCTTTTGTGGGCAACAATTCTCATATCGCTAGTCCTAGCTTGTCTGTAAATAGGCTTGAAAAGTCCAATAATTTGAAAAGCCCAATATTTTAGATACCCCAAAAGACCAAAAAAATCAATATAAATAGTTGGTATTATTTTGTTGTAATAATCCGTTGCCATTTTTTTGCGTTTGTGCTCTCTTTCTGTTAAATCAGGCTTGTTATAAACGCTATTTAAAAAACTAATATTTGCTTTAGCACGCTGTCTCCATAAATCTTTTCTTGTAACTATAACGACGAGTTGTTTTGCTGTTTTTGCAGCATTTTGGTTAAAACAAGCTTTTGATAATTTGTTTAGTATGTCTTTATCGGTAACATGATAAAACTCCCATAGTTGTAAATTACTACTTGTAGGCGCCAAAGAGGCATTGTAAAGACACTGTTTTACTTTTTTAGTATCAATTTCCGTGTCTTGGTATACTCTAGTTGAGCGTCTATATTCAATTGCTTCTGTAACGGTTTTCTTCATGCCTAAATATAGATTAAAAATTAATACATTTATAATAACCAACACGACGTTCCTGATGTTGGACCTCAGGATAGAATTTTTCGTATTATATAAAAATAAAAAAGTCTATACTCTCGTATAGACTTTTAGATTAAAATGTGGGGAGAGCAGGATTCGAACCTGCGAAGACGTAGTCAGCAGATTTACAGTCTGCCCTCGTTGGCCGCTTGAGTATCTCCCCAATAATCGATTGCAAATATATTATTTAAATGATACTTTTAAACAGTTTAGCGCAAAAAAAAGCCTCTTTTTTCAGAGGCTTTAGTATCTGTTTTAGTATCAGTTTATTACAGTTTAAATTCAGCTTTTACCTTATCAATATAATCTAGTTTTTCCCAAGTAAATAGTTCAACATCCATAGTAATGTCTCCACCATTAGGTCGAGAGAACGTTTTAGTGACCGTTTCGTTTACTCTTCCCATATGTCCATAAGCAGCAGTTTCGCTGTACATTGGATTACGCAATTTTAAACGCGCTTCTATAGCAGCCGGTCTCATATCAAATATCTTAGAAACTTTCTCTGCTATTTCCCCGTCTGTCATGTTAAATGGGCAAGTACCATAAGTGTCAACAAAAATCCCCATAGGTTCTACAACACCAATCGCGTAAGAAACCTGAACGAGTAGTTCATCGCAAACACCAGCAGCAACTAAATTTTTAGCGATATGTCTTGTCGCATAAGCAGCGCTTCTATCTACTTTACTAGGATCTTTTCCTGAAAAAGCACCACCACCATGAGCTCCTTTTCCACCATATGTATCAACAATAATCTTACGTCCGGTTAATCCTGTGTCTCCATGTGGTCCACCAATAACAAATTTCCCTGTCGGATTAATATGATATTTTATTTTGTCATTAAACAATGCTTGGATTGATTCTGGTTGTTTTGCAATAACTCTTGGTATTAATATGTCAACAATATCTTTTCTGATTTTAGCTAGCATAACTTCATCATTACTATCAAAATCGTCATGTTGTGTAGAAACAACAATAGAGTCAATACGTTGTGGTACGTTGTCATCACTATACTCAATTGTTACCTGACTTTTAGAATCTGGTCTTATGTAGGTAATGTCTTTGTTCTCGCGACGTAACTCTGCTAATTCAATTAGAATTATATGAGATAAATCTAAAGCCAAAGGCATATAGTTTTCAGTTTCACGGGTTGCGTAACCAAACATCATGCCTTGATCTCCAGCACCTTGTTCTTCTTTTGTGTCACGATCTACACCACGATTAATATCGTCACTCTGTTCGTGAATAGCGCTAAAAACGCCACAAGAATTACCATCAAACATATATTCGCTTTTTGTATAGCCAATTTTGTTTATAGTATCTCTTGCAATTTTCTGTACATCTAAATAGGTGTTAGATTTTACTTCACCTGCAAGTACAACTTGACCGGTAGTAACAAGCGTTTCGCAAGCGACCTTAGATTCGCTGTCGAAAGCTAAAAAATTATCAATTAATGCGTCACTAATTTGATCTGCAACTTTGTCTGGATGTCCTTCAGAAACACTTTCTGATGTAAATAAGTATGCCATAATTTTATTTTATAATATTTATGGATTTGACGAGAGCGTCGAAGGAAGTTTACACTGCCTTTAGCATTTTTTAATGAGGTTGCAATCAGTCAAATCCGTCCTCGAAATTAATATTAGCAAAAATATAAAAATAATGTGGAAAGAAATTTGTTTTTACGTTTTTTGTGAAAATTTTGTTTTGTAACACGAAGTAATTAGATTTTTTTTCTAAAAAGTTCTTATATTATAAAGTATTAATGAAAATTAATCTAAATTATTAGGTTGTGTAAAATATTTTTCACAATATTTGCATTCACAAAGTTCAAAACTTTATTTAAATGTTATCAAGAAAGGTGGAGGGATTAGACCCTTTGAAGCCTTAGCAACCCTTAGATTTACTAAGAAGGTGCTAATTTCTACCTGAAATCGCGAGTCATTTTTCGCAAATTCGGATAGATAACCAAACGTAATCACCCATCTGTGATTGCTGTTTTTCTTATAACATTTTTCTATTAGATGCTTTTTAGCACAATTATTAATTAGAGCTTTTTTACCTGTTCCTTTAGAGAGGTCAAAACTGTTTTTTAACAGTTTTGGGAGAGGCTCAAAAAACTTAGAAAAATGAGTGCACAAAAATTTGCAACCCAAGCGCTGCACGCCGGGCACGACACAACAAAAACAGGAGGAACCAGAGCGGTTCCTATTTATCAATCTACAGCATATGTTTTCGACGATTCAGACGATGCGGCTGGTAGATTTAATCTTTCCGTTCCCGGATTTATTTATACACGACTAAATAATCCAACAAACGACATTTTAGAGCAACGTATTGCAGCGCTCGAAGGCGGTGTTGGCGCAGTAGCAACTGCTTCAGGTACAGCAGCAATTTCTACAACATTATTAACCTTATTAAAAGCAGGAGATCATATTGTGGCATCAAGTAGTCTGTACGGTGGGACTTATAATTTATTAAGTGTGACTTTGCCAAGACATGGAATTACAACAACATTTGTAGATCCTTCAAATCCAGAAAATTTTAGTAAAGCAGCACAGCAAAATACACGAACTATTTTTGTTGAATCTCTAGGTAACCCAAAACTAGATGTTTTAGATTTAGAGGCTATTTCTAGGGAAGCTAAAGCAAAAAAAATCCCATTAATTGTAGATAATACAGTAGCTACACCATATTTGTTAAATCCTATTGCGCATGGCGCAAATATTGTTATTCATTCATTAACCAAATATATTAACGGTAATGGAACCTCTCTAGGAGGTATTATTGTAGATGCCGGAACATTTGATTGGACAAACGGAAAATTTCCAGAATTTACAGAGCCTTCCGATGGTTACCATGGTTTAGTCTATAGTGAAGTTATTGGAGCAGCCGCATTTATTGCAAAAATTAGAATTGAAGGATTAAGAGATTATGGTGCTGCATTAAGTCCGTTTAATGCTTTTCAAATCATACAGGGATTAGAAACATTAGAATTACGAATTCTTAAACATAGTAAAAATGCATTAGAATTAGCGAGATGGTTACAAGAACAACCAGAAGTGACTTGGGTAAATTATCCCGGTTTACGAACTAGTAAATATCATAATCTGGCTCAAAGATACTTGCCGAAAGGACAAAGTGGTATTGTTACTTTTGGGGTTGTAGGTGGTTACGAGTCTGCAAAAGCGATAGCAGATACAACAAAACTATTCTCACTGTTAGCGAATATTGGAGATACAAAATCGTTAATTATTCATCCAGCAAGCACAACACATCAGCAATTAAGTGACGCTGCGCAAGAAACTACAGGTGTTACAAAAGACTTGATTAGATTATCCGTCGGCATTGAGCATATTGACGATTTAAAATCGGATTTAAAAGAAGCGCTTACACTAGTTAATAAAACGGTTCTAGCTTAAAAAAATTTAATTTTAATTATTTAATAGAAATAGCTTCACATTCTATTTGTTATTTAAAATGTGAAGCCTATTTCAAATTCAAAAAACATGAGTGATTTAAAATTTACAGTCACAGGGAAAAGTACTTCTGCTACACAATTTATAGGAGAAGCAAGGCAATTTAAATTAATAGTTGATGAGCCGGAAGCTTTAAATGGGACCGACGAGGATGCTAATCCCGTAGAATATATTCTTGCAGGCTTTGCTGGCTGTGTTAATGTTGTTGGCCATTTAGTAGCAAAAGAGCTAGGCTTTAAAATAGATAAATTAAATATAGAGGTTTCAGGATATATTAATCCAAACAAATTTTTAGGTGCTTCAAATAACGAAAGAGCAGGTTTTAAAAGCATAGAATTGAATCTGGTGCCGGAGACTGAAGCGAGTATAGAAATATTAGTTAAATGGTTGGAAATTGTTGAAGCGCGTTGTCCAGTGAGAGATAATTTATCTAATAAAACACCAATAAAAATCTCAGTAGAAAAAGAATACAATCTTAAATAGAAAATGAAAGGTTTACAATACATAAACATACCAGATTTTATAAACCAAAAAGGTGAAACCGTTAATATAAAATTGTCATACCAATTATTTGGACTCGCCTTACATACTGCACCAATTATATTGGTGAACCATGCTTTAACAGGGAATTCTATGGTGACAGGAGATCAAGGTTGGTGGAACAATTTAATAGGAGATAATAAATGTATTGATACATTGAATTATACTGTTTTGGCTTTTAATATCCCAGGAAATGGGTTTGATAATTTAAAGGAAAACCAAATCTTTAATTACAAAGATTTTACTGCTCGTAATATTGCCGAAATTTTTTTGGAAGGACTTAAAAATTTAAAAATAGAGACTCTTTTTGCTGTAATTGGCGGTTCTGTTGGTGGCGGAATAGCTTGGGAATTGGCAGTGTTAAGACCAGATTTAATTCAACATTTAATTACGATTGCAACAGATTGGAAAGTAACAGATTGGCTCATTGCAAATTGTCATATTCAAGATGCAATTTTAAATAATTCTAGTGCGCCTTTATCAGATGCTAGAATGCATGCGATGACGTTGTACAGAACACCAGAATCTTTAACTCATAAGTTTAAAAGTAGTGAGAATTACGATGCGTCACATAATGTAGAAAATTGGTTGAATCACCATGGCAAAACCTTAAATGAACGTTTCAGTGTGTCTGCCTATAAACTAATGAATCAAATACTAAGAACTATAGATATTACTAGAGACCGTTCTTCTTTTAAAGAAGTTGCTTGTGAGATTAGTGCAACAATTCATATTATAACAATAAATAGTGATTTGTTTTTTAAACCTGAAGAAAACTGGGAAACCTATATCGACTTGAAATCGGTAAAACCAAATGTAACTATTGGAGAAATAAAATCTATTCATGGCCACGATGCTTTTTTAATTGAATTTGAACAACTTTCAAAATTATTAAAACCAATTTTTGAAGTCAAAACTATCGATAAACAAACCGAATATAACAGTAGACTTAAAAAGTGTATATGAATACAATAAACGAAGCCATTCAAAAAAGAATTTTAGTTTTAGATGGAGCTATGGGAACCATGTTACAACGCTATAAATTTACGGAAGCCGATTTTCGTGGTGAACGTTTTAATAACTATCCATCACCTTTGCAAGGTAATAACGATTTGTTATCCCTAACCCAGCCGAAAGCAATTGCAGATATTCATAGAAAATATTTTGAAGCTGGGGCAGATATAGTTGAGACCAATACCTTTTCAGGCACTACAATCGCGATGGCAGATTACGGTATGGAAGACTTGGTTTACGAGTTAAATTATGAATCGGCTAAAATAGCAAAACAAGTTGCAGACGAGTTTACAAAGCAAAATCCGGATAGGCCGCGCTTTGTAGCCGGAAGTATTGGTCCAACCAATAGAACGGCAAGTTTATCTCCAGATGTTAATAGACCAGAGTATCGCGCGATAACTTTCAAAGAATTAAGAATAGCATATAAGCAACAAGTAGAGGCTTTATTAGATGGTGGAGTAGATGTTTTGTTAGTAGAAACGATATTCGATACGTTAAACGCAAAAGCAGCACTATTCGCTATTGAAGAAGTAAAAGAAGAACGCAATATTACTATTCCAATTATGGTGTCTGGTACCATTACAGATGCCTCTGGTCGCACATTATCTGGACAAACAGTAGAAGCTTTTCTTGCTTCAGTTTCACACATTCCTTTACTAAGTGTTGGTTTTAATTGTGCTTTAGGAGCAGAACAATTACAACCTTATTTAAAACGCTTAGCACATGAAACAGAATTTTATACGTCTGCACATCCAAATGCTGGATTACCAAATGCGTTTGGGGAATACGAAGAATCTGCAGAAGAAATGCAAGGTTATATCGAGTCGTATTTAAAAGACAATTTAATAAATATTATAGGTGGTTGTTGTGGTACAAACCCAGATCACATTAAAGCCATTGCAGAAGTAGCTGCAAAATACAAACCACGCCAAATTCCTGTGCAGGCAGGAACCTCATAAATACGAGTTCTATGTCTAAAGAAAATAAATATTTAACCTTATCAGGTCTAGAACCTTTAATAGTCACTCCAGAAACAAATTTCATTAATATTGGAGAACGTACTAACGTTACAGGCTCACGTAAGTTTTTGCGTCTAATAAAAGAAGAGAAATTTGAGGAAGCATTAGAAGTTGCCAGACACCAAGTAGAAGGTGGCGCGCAAATTATAGATGTTAATATGGACGAAGGCATGTTAGATGGTTTAGAAGCTATGACTATCTTTTTAAACCTTATTGCATCAGAGCCAGACATTGCGCGTGTGCCATTAATGATTGATAGTTCTAAGTGGGAAATTATAGAAGCTGGTTTACAAGTTGCTCAAGGAAAATGTATTGTAAATTCTATCAGTTTAAAAGAAGGCGAAACCGAATTTAAACGACAAGCGAAATTAGTAAAACGTTATGGAGCAGCAGTAGTTGTTATGGCTTTTGATGAGGTTGGGCAGGCAGATAACTACCAAAAAAGAATAGATATTTGCAAACGCTCGTATGATATTTTGGTTAATGACGTTGGTTTTGCACCTCAAGATATTATTTTCGATCCTAATATTTTTCCGGTAGCAACAGGAATGGACGAGCATAGAAAAAACGCATTAGATTTCTTTAATGCAACGAAATGGATTCGAGAAAATTTACCCTATGCAAATGTCTCTGGAGGTGTAAGTAATGTGTCTTTTAGTTTTCGAGGTAATAATACGGTTCGAGAAGCTATGCACTCTTCGTTTTTATATCATGCCATAAAAAATGGAATGAATTTAGGTATCGTTAACCCAGCACTTTTAGAAATTTACGATGAAATTAATCCAGACTTATTAAAATGTGTTGAAGATGTATTATTCGATAAAAGGGATGATGCAACAGATCGTTTACTAGAGTACGCAGAAACTGTAAAAGATAATAAAAAGGAGCAAATAGAAACCGTTCAAGAATGGCGTAGTGAGCCATTGCAAAGTAGAATAACACATGCTTTAGTAAAAGGGATTGATGCGTTTATTTTGGAGGATGTTGAGGAAGCAAGACTAGCAGCTTCAAGACCAATAGAAGTCATTGAGATTAACTTAATGATTGGTATGAACGTGGTTGGTGATCTTTTTGGTAGCGGAAAAATGTTTTTACCACAAGTGGTGAAATCTGCTAGAGTAATGAAAAAAGCTGTAGCGTATTTACAACCATTTATTGAAGCCGAAAAAGATGGGAAACAAGCGTTTTCTGGTAAAATTTTAATGGCAACAGTAAAAGGAGATGTGCACGATATTGGTAAAAATATTGTGAGTGTAGTTTTGGGTTGTAATAATTATGAAATTATCGATTTAGGTGTTATGGTTCCGCCAGAAAAAATAATTGAAATCGCAAAAAAAGAACAGGTAGATATTATTGGATTGAGTGGTTTAATAACACCATCATTAGACGAAATGGTTTATGTTTCTAAAGAAATGGAGAAGCAGAATTTTAAAATCCCATTAATTATTGGTGGCGCAACAACATCAAAAGCACATACCTCTGTTAAAATTGCTCCACATTATAATGATACTGTTGTGCATATTAATGATGCCTCTAGAGCAGTAACTGTCGTCGGTAATTTACTTAAAAAGGATAGTCAGGTTTTTAAAGGTGAGATAAGAGCAGAATACAACAAATTTCGTGAGCAGTTTTTAAACCGAACAAAGCAAAAAGAATTCAGAACACTTGAGGATGCAAGAGCTCGTAAATTTCAAATAGATTGGACGACTTCAGAGATTGTAAAGCCAAGGCAATTAGGCATTCAAGCCATTCAAGATTTTGATATCACAAAGTTAGAGTCGTTTATAGATTGGTCTCCATTTTTTAGAAGTTGGGATTTACATGGGAAATATCCAGAGATTCTAAAAGATAAAATAGTAGGTGAACAAGCCACAGAATTATTTGCAGATGCTAAAGAATTACTCAAAAAAGTAATCGACCAAAAATTATTAAAAGCAAAAGCAATCTTTGGGATATTTCCAGCAAATACTATAAATCATGATGATATTGAGGTTTCTTCTGTCAGGCTGAGTGCAGTAGAAGATAATGAAGAAACGTATAAATTTTTAACTCTACGTCAACAACTAAAAAAACGAGACGGTATTCCAAATCACGCATTAGCAGATTTTATAGCACCAAAAGAAACTGGGATTCAAGATTATATTGGGGCTTTTTGTGTGTCTACAGGTTTTGGAACTGCTGCTTTAGCAAAACAATTTGAAGCAGATAACGACGATTATAATTCTATTATGATTAAAGCATTAGCCGATAGATTAGCTGAAGCTTTTGCAGAATATTTACATAAAGAAGTTAGAACAAAGCATTGGGCTTATGCTGCAAGTGAAACGTTAACCAATCAAGATTTAATAAAAGAAGAATATAAAGGTATTCGTCCGGCACCAGGATATCCTGCGTGTCCAGATCATTTAGAGAAAATCACGATTTGGAAGCTTTTAGATGTTGAAAAAGAAATAGGAGTAACGCTAACAGAAAGTTTGGCTATGTGGCCAGCAGCTAGTGTAAGTGGTTATTATTTTGGAAATAAAGAAGCAAGGTATTTTGGACTTGGTAAAATAAAAGAAGACCAATTATTGGATTACGCCAAGCGCAGACGGATTAATAAAGAAGAAGCTGAGAAATGGTTGAGCCCAAACTTGGTAAGTTCGTTAGGTTTCAATACTTAGACCTTAAAGGATTTTGTTCGAGTAAGCTGCGTTAGGGATTGAGGCTTTGTTGAAGCACCTCGCAGAGTGCGACTGCTGAAAGCCCGACCTTTAGGTAATGCCAAAAATGTTGATATTAAAAGAGAATTCCACTTGTGCTAAGGAGCATTAAGGAAACAGTTGGAAACGAAAAACTAAAATTTATGAAAGTAACAGATCACATAAAAAACGCAAAAGGAAGCACGCAGTTTTCTTTCGAAATTTTACCACCTTTAAAAGGGCAGCATATACAGTCTGTTTTCGATAATATAGATCCGTTAATGGAATTTAAACCACCGTTTATAGATGTTACTTATCATCGGGAAGAATATACTTTTAAAGCGGTTGGAAACGGATTACTAAAAAAACAAGTGGTTAAAAAACGTCCAGGAACTGTTGGTATCTGTGCGGCAATACAAAATAAATATAATGTAGATGCGATACCACATATTTTGTGTGGCGGTTTTACAAAAGAGGATACCGAGAATTTTTTAATCGATTTAGATTTTTTAGGTATTGATAATGTTGTGGCTCTTCGTGGAGATGCTGTAAAAACAGAGACTTATTTTACACCCGAAAAGGAAGGGCATCATTACGCGAGTGAACTGGTGTCTCAAATTTCGGATTTAAATAAAGGTTTGTATTTAGATGAAGCGTTACAAAATTGTTCTACAACTAATTTTTGTATTGGTGTTGGTGCTTATCCCGAAAAACACATGGAAGCACCAAGCTTAGATAGCGATATTCATTTTCTAAAAAAGAAAATTACAAATGGGGCAGAATATATTGTAACGCAGATGTTTTTTGATAACGGAAAGTATTTCGATTTTGTAAAAAAATGCAGAGCAGAAGGTATTACTGTGCCTATAATCCCAGGATTGAAGCCTATTTCTACTCGAAAGCAATTAAATATTATTCCGCATCGGTTTCATGTAGATTTACCTGAAGCCTTAATTATGGAAATTATTAAATGTAAAGATAACAAGCGGGTTCGCCAAGTTGGTATTGAGTGGTGTGTGCAGCAATCTAAAGCATTGGAAAAGGCAGGGGTTCCAGTATTGCATTACTATTCTATGGGAAAAAGCGATAACATAAAAGCAATCGCTCAGGCGGTATTCTAATTTGTTGCGATTAAAAACCTTCAAAGCATTTTGCGTAATAATAAATTACATACTTTTGCCAACTAATTAATTCGTTAGATGAGGTATTTATTATACGCTTATATTTTATTTTTTTCTATTTGTATTTCGGCTCAAGAAAGCAAAAATGCATTTACACTAGATGTTAATTATTTTTATGGAAATATTACAGAGCACAATAGTGATATTTCGCATTTAATAACTGGTCATCCATCTGGTGTTATTTTAAGTTATAACCAAAAAACTTTTGGAAAAAAGGCTTGGCAAAGCAGATATAATTACCCAGATTATGGAACTTCATTTATTTATCAAAAATTTAATAATGAATTTTTAAGTGAAAATTATGGAGTATATGCGCATTATAATTTTTACTTTCTTAAACGAAATCTAATGCTTCGCATTGGGCAAGGACTTGCGTATAATACTTCGCCTTACGATAAGGTTGAGAACTTTAGAAATAATGCATTTGGTACACAATTTTTAAGTTCATCTTATTTAATGTTAAACTATAAAAAAGAAAACCTTTTTAAAGGTTTTGGTTTTCAAACAGGTTTGTCTATCATTCATTATTCTAACGCTAATATAAAAGCACCAAATAGTTCTATAAATAGTGTCGTTTTTAATGTTGGAGTAAATTACGTGTTTGATGCAGAACGGCAAACAGAATATATTCCTGCTAAAGAAGACAAGTATTTTAAAGAAAAAATAAAATATAATATTGCTTTTAGAACCGGAGTTAACGAAAGCGATATTATTAATTCTGGGCAATATGCTTTTTATGTGGTGTCTGCTTATGCCGATAAACGATTAAATAGAAAAAGTGCTATTCAATTTGGAGCAGACGTGTTTTTTTCAAATTTTCTAAAGAAACATATTCAATATAAAGCGGTTGCATTTCCAGAAGATAATGTAAGTGGAGATGAAGATTATAAACGTGTAGGGCTATTTGTTGGGCACGAACTGTTTATTAGTAAAACGTCTATTGGATTTCAATTGGGTTATTACGTTTACTATCCATTTGATTTTGAAGGTCGCGTGTATAATAGAATAATATTAAAACGTTATTTTGGAGATAAATTGTATGGTGCATTATCTTTGAAGTCTCATGGAGCCAAAGCGGAAGCTGTGGAAATAGGAATTGGAATACGACTGTAAATGAAAAAAATAGTATACATACTTACACTACTAATTTTGGCTAGTTGCGATAGCGAAAATGCGCCAGATTGTTTTAAAAATGCTGGTGATTTAATTGAAAAAGAATTTGCCGTGGCACCATTTACCAAAGTAACGGTCTTTAAAAATATAGAATTAATTGTTACCGACGCTTTAAATTATAGTGTAAAAGTAGAAACAGGAGAAAACTTAATGGACGCTATTGCTGTTACTGTAGAAAATGGCAGATTACTTTTAAACGATAATAACGGTTGTAATCTTTTTCGAGATTATGGCTTAACCAAAGTATATATAAATGCTCCAAATTTAACCGAAATTAGAAACAGTAGCCAGTTTACAGCGCGCAGTAATGGAGTTTTAAACTATCCAGAACTAAAATTATTGAGTGAAGATTATTTTAGTGATTTTTATAATAACGGTATTTTTAATGTAGAAGTTAATGCCACAGATATTTCTGTAGTCATTAACAATTTTACAACTACTTATATTTCTGGAATAACAACTAACTTAAAAATTAATCACGCCTCTGGAGATGGACGTTTTGAAGGTAGAAATCTTATAGCACAAGAGGTTACTATTTATCATCGTGGAACTAACGATATCATTGTAAATCCGCAACAAAAGTTAACAGCTAATTTGGTAAGCACAGGTAATGTTATTTCGGTAACAACACCTCCAGTTTTGGATATTCAAGAGCAGTTTGATGGACGTGTAATTTTTGAATGATATAATATCATCATTTCCATTACTTGTGCTGAATTTAGCTCTTTAGGGCGTTCCCTTTTTAAGCTGAAAGGCTTAAAAACGTCAGGCTGTACATTATATCTTTTTTTTTATATAGAACACGTTGTAGTATCTCTGTAACTCATTAAATTTTATTTCACTTTTAGAACTTTAATCCATTACAAAAAAAGGATGCTATTTCCATCCTTAACGCGCTTACTCGATTGTCTTACTCAAAATCTAAATTCTTAAAGTGTAGTTCCTCGATTTCTATTTGTTATATGCGCATGTTAGCTACTGCCTTTTATTCCATTCATCAATGCTCATAATTTTAGTCAGTTCAAGAGTTTCCTTTTTTCCGTTTGAATATTCCTTTTCCATTTTCGCTAAACCAACACCTTTTATATAATAACTATATTGAGTGTATTCAAACTTTTCTGTTGAATTCACAACAACAGTTTTGTAAACCCCTTTTAGTTTAATTGCTTCGTATTCTTTTCCGAGAATATTGATTTTAGATTTTCCGACAAACACTCTTTCTTTTGAAAATATCGTTTTATATGTTCCATCATAATCAGTTTCTGTGGAATATTTATAAGGTTCTTTAGTTTTCTATTTGAAAACATCAATATCTTGGGGAATGTTATAAACAAGAAGTAAAAGACCTTTTTGGTTTTTGAGATAACTTGTGAATTCGATTACTTCTGTTCCTTTGTGAGTAACCTTTTCTTTAAACAACTCATATTGTCTGAAGTCACTTTCAAACGCTTCTGTGGTTAGAATTTGATTCTTTAAGTCGGAAGTTAGTTTTCAATATTGGGTTTTAGTTGGTTCTAATTTGCATTCATATTTATAAACTTTTCCATTAGTTAATTCAGACATTGGAAAATAATATTCCTTAACTGAACATCCTGGTAAAGTCATAATTATAATAAATATAGAAATCAGTTTTGCGTATTTCATTTTTTAGGTTGTAGCTAACTCGTTATAAAGTAAGTTTTATTGTCGTTATCCCGTATAGTTACTTTTCTTACACGATCAAAAAGACTTCTTATTTGCTAAAAACACATCATGTTACAGTAACTCTAGTAATAAATAAATTTAGGTAGTCAATGCCCTAAACATACTTTCCAAACTAGCATTCTTTTGATTGAGCTGAAGAATTTTTAGGTCACTATCATGAGCAAAATCAAAAACATGAGAACGCATGTCTTCTTTTGTAGAAAATATTATTTCGTAAATAAAATCGTGTGTGTTCTTAACACTTTTCGCATTGGGTAATTTTAGTAGAAATGCATCTTCAACTCGATAATCAAATTCAACAATAACTGTTTGCTCTTGGCCATCGCGAAGCTCGCTTAGCTTTTTATTAGCAACAATTTCACCTTTATTAATAATAATCACGCGATCACACATGGCTTCAACCTCTTGCATTATGTGTGTAGAAAGAAAAACGGTTTTTTCTTTACCAATAGATTTAATAAGATTTCTAATTTCTACTAATTGATTTGGGTCTAATCCAGTAGTAGGCTCGTCGAGAATGAGAACATCTGGATTGTGCAATAAAGCATTTGCTAAGCCAACACGTTGTCTGTAACCTTTAGACAGTTGACTTATTTTTTTATGAGCTTCAGATGCTAAACCAGTAAGTGAGATTACCTCCTCGATTCTGTTTTTGCTTACGTTGTAAACATCAGCATTAAACCCTAAATATTCACGAACGTACTGCTCTAAATATAATGGATTGTGTTCGGGTAAGTAGCCAACACTTTGTTGTACTTGTTTAGCATGGGTTAGAATTGGATGTCCGTTTACTGATGCTTTACCTTCAGTTGGATTAATAAAAGTGGTTAATATTTTCATCATTGTAGATTTTCCAGCACCATTTGGACCAAGAAATCCTACAATCTCTGGCTTCTTTATCTCAAAAGACACATTGTTAAGTGCTTTTTGCTCGCCATAAATCTTTGTTATATTTTCAACCTTTATTGACATCTTATAATCTTTCTTCAAAAATAAACATTCTGTAATTTAAACAAGACTTTGTATAGAAATCTTTAAATCTTATGCTAAAACCCTAAAATACATGCTTTAGTATTTTGATTTGTGAATTATTTATTTAATTTAGCATCATAATTATTATGAAAACATTTCAAATTACATATTATAGCTGGTTCTATTTCTTTTTTAGCAAAAAGAACGAGACTGCGTATATGTAATTGTAACATACATATATTTAAAACTAAGTCTCGATAATATTTATCGGGACTTTTTTTATTGAATAATATCAACAAAAGTTGAATCCCATTTAAAAAGAAATATAATTTGATTAAAACAGTAGCCATACAAGGAATAAAAGGATCGTTTCACCACATCGTGTCGCAAGACTACTTTGGTGAGCATACTGCTGTAAACGAGTGTCTGTCTTTCGATGATACTGTAGATGTTTTACTCTCTGGAAAAACAGAAGCAGCAATTATGGCTTTAGAAAACTCTATTGCAGGTTCAATTATACCAAACTATGCTTTGATAGATGCAAATAATCTTCATATTGTTGGAGAACATTATTTAGATATCCAGCATAATTTAATGGCATTACCAAATCAAAATATTCAAGATATTAAAGAAGTGTATTCGCACCCAATGGCATTATTGCAATGCAAAGCATATTTTAAAAATTATCCACATATAAAATTAATTGAAGATAAAGATACAGCAGATGTTGCAAAGCGAATTCAAGATCAAAAACTTAAAGGTGTTGCTGCAATAGCGAGCCAATTGGCAGCTTTAATTTTCGAGCTTAATATTTTGGAGGAAAGCATACAGACCATTAAACACAACGAAACACGTTTTGCTATTGTGAAGCAAAATAATTCTGAAATTAATAAAACTGAAATAAGCAAAGCTTCAATTAAATTTGAGCTTGATCACAAGCGCGGAAGCTTAGCAGCAATCCTTAATGTTATGAGTGATTGTAAGCTTAATTTAACCAAAATACAATCCTTGCCTATAATTAAAACACCTTGGCTTTATGCCTTTTTTGTTGATGTTACTTTCCATGATTATAAAGATTATGAAAAGGCAAAGGCAATAATAGAAATTATGGCAACACATTTTAAGGTTTTAGGAGAATATAAAAACGCAAAAAAATAATGGAAGTCGCAAAAAGATTACATAGCGTTGAAGAGTACTACTTTTCTAAGAAGTTAAAGGAAGTTAATGTCCTTAAATCTCAAGGCAAGCCTATTATTAATTTAGGTATTGGAAGCCCAGATTTACAACCACCTGGAAAAGTAATTTCTGCAATTACAGATAGCCTTACATCAGGTAATGCTCATAAATACCAAAGCTATCAAGGTTTGCCAGAACTACGTGAAGCAATCGCAGGTTTTTATAAAACGCATTTTCAAGTGAATATTAATGCAGCAAACGAAGTGTTGCCGCTTATGGGAAGCAAGGAGGGTATCATGCATATTTCTATGGCTTTTTTAAACGAAGGCGATGCGGTTTTAATTCCAAATCCAGGGTATCCAACATATACTTCTGTTACTAAATTATTACAGGCTGAGCCTATATTTTACAATTTAGCTGAAGCTAATAACTGGTGTCCTAATTTTGAAGAACTTGAAAAACAAGATTTATCTAAAGTGAAGATTATGTGGTTAAATTATCCACACATGCCAACTGGAGCCAAAGCGACTAAAGCAATGTTTAAAACAGTAATAGCTTTTGCTAAAAAGCATAATATTTTAGTGATAAATGATAATCCGTATAGTTTTATTTTAAATAAAGAGCCGCTAAGTATTTTAAGTGTTAAAGGTTCAAAAGAAGTGTGTTTAGAATTAAACTCACTAAGCAAAACATTTAATATGGCGGGCTGGAGAGTTGGAATGTTACTAGGTAATCAAGAGTTGCTAAATGCGGTTTTAAAAGTGAAAAGTAACATGGATTCTGGTATGTTTTATGGCATTCAAAAAGGAGCTATTGAAGCATTAAATTCTTCAGAAATGTGGTTTGTAAGTTTGAATAGTATTTATGAGCGAAGACGTAAACTAGTTTGGGAATTAGCTGCTAAATTAAATTGTTCTTTCGATGAAAATGCAAGCGGATTATTTGTTTGGGCAAAGTTACCTCCGTTTTTTAAATCTGAAGAATTTATAGATAAATTATTAATAGAGAATAATATTTTTATAACACCAGGGACTGTTTTTGGTAGTCAAGGTGAAGGTTATGTCCGTTTTTCATTATGTGCAACAACCGATGAAATACAAGAAGCAATTGCAAGAGTATGATAAATAATATTTACATAATAGGCGTAGGTTTAATAGGAGGGAGTTTAGCTTTAGATATAAAGAAAAAGCGACCGCATGCTACTGTTTATGGTATAGATAATAGTGCACAGCACCTAGCAGAAGCTTTAGAATTAAATGTTATCGATGCAAAAGCAACCTTGGGCGATTTAGACAAAGCAGATTTGGTAATATTATCTATTCCTGTAGATTCTGCTGTGGCATTATTGCCAAAAGTATTGGATAAAGTTTCAGATTTTGGATTGGTTGTAGATGTTGGTTCTACCAAACAAGCTATTTGTAATGTGGTAGAAACTCATTCAAAACGAAGAAATTTCTTAGCTATGCATCCCATTGCCGGAACAGAATTTTCTGGACCTAAAGCAGCCATTTTTGATTTATTTCAGCATAAAACAAATATTGTTTGCGAAGTTGAAAAAACAGCTTTCAAACTTCAAGAAAAAGCATTGGGTTTATTTTCAGAAATAGGCATGAGAATGCGTTACATGAATCCGGAAGCGCACGACAAACATATTGCTTATGTGTCTCATTTATCGCATATTAGCGCTTTTATGTTGGGTAAAACGGTTATAGAAAAAGAAAAAAACGAACGCGATATTTTCGATATGGCAGGTTCTGGTTTCGAAAGCACAGTACGATTGGCAAAAAGTTCACCTGCGATGTGGACACCAATTTTTAAACAGAATAAAGATAATGTTGTTGAGACTTTGGAAGATTACATCACGAATTTAACACAGTTTAAAAACATGATGGAGAACGATGATTTTGAAGGTGTTTTTAATGAAATGAAAGACACCAATTATATAAAACAGATATTAAACGGAATACAGTAATAACAAAACTTAAAAACTAAATAGCAATAACTTTAGGGCTTTTGGAATTTAGAATTTTTTAGTTGGAATTTTAGAATTATGGAAAATAAAAAAGAAATGAGAAACTGGTTGGATGCTATGAAATTAGACCATCCATTAGTAATCGCGGGACCATGTAGTGCAGAGACGGAAGAGCAAGTTTTAAAAATCGCTCACGAGCTTAAAGATACTGACGTTAGCTATTTTAGAGCGGGTATATGGAAACCACGTACACGTCCAGGAATGTTTGAAGGTGTTGGAGCTTTGGGTTTAAATTGGCTTAAAAAAGTAAAGGAAGAAACGGGAATGAAAACCTGTACAGAAGTTGCCAATGCAGCGCATGTAAAGTTGGCGATTGAAAATGATGTCGATTTACTTTGGATTGGAGCACGCTCGACTGTGAGTCCATTTATAATGCAAGAATTGGCAGACGCTCTAGCTGGAACAGATAAAATTGTTTTAGTAAAAAATCCAGTAAATCCAGATTTAGCCTTATGGTTAGGTGGTATTGAAAGATTATACTCTGCAGGAATTAAAAATTTAGGAGCAATCCATAGGGGTTTTTCTACTTACGAAAAAACCAAATATAGAAACATTCCAGAATGGCAAATTGCTATCGAATTTCAAAATAAATTTCCAGATTTGCCATTAATTAACGATCCATCTCATATTACAGGAAAACGTGATATGGTTTTTGATGTCTCTCAAACAGCTTTAGATCTTAATTTTGATGGTTTAATGATTGAAACACATACAGATCCAGATAATGCATGGAGTGATGCTGCACAGCAGGTTACGCCTGAAACATTGGTGAATATGATGCAGGATTTGAAAATTAGAAAAGTGAGCGATCCTGAAGCAGAATACAATAAAGATCTAGCTAATTTAAGAGCGCAGATAGATGTTGTAGATAATCAACTAATAGATTTAATGGGTAAACGTATGCAGGTTGCAGATGGCATTGGTGTATTAAAAAAACAAAAGAATGTTGCTGTTTTACAAAGCAAACGTTGGAATGAGATTCTAGGTAAAATGGTATTACAAGGCGATGAAAAAGGCTTAAGCGAAGAATTTATTTTAAAGCTTTTTAAAGCAGTACACCAAGAATCTATTAATCATCAAGAGAAGGTAATAAACGGGTAGAATATTTCTATAAATTATTTTTAATGCCATTATTAGTTAATCATTTTTAAATATTAATTAATAATGGCATCTTTGTATTAATGACAGGACTAGTATATAAATCTACAGGAAGTTGGTACACAGTTAAAACAAAACTTGGTATCACGTACGAATGCCGCATAAAAGGTAAATTTCGTTTACAAGGCATTAAAAGCACTAATCCTATTGCAGTAGGTGATTACGTGGATTTCGAATTGGATACCAAAAGTGATCAGGAAACAGGTGTTATTGATAAGATTCATGATCGTGAAAATTATATTGTTAGAAAGTCTGTTAACCTGTCCAAGCAAACACATATTATAGCATCAAATATCGATCAGGTTTTTTTGTTAATAACGATAGATAATCCGCCAACATTTACAAGTTTTATAGATCGTTTTCTAGTAACGGCAGAGGCGTATTCTATTAAAACGGTATTGGTTTTTAATAAAATAGATACGTATAACGAAGATACTATTCTTGAAGTTAAATACTTAGAACATATCTATACGAATATTGGTTATGAATGTGTTAGTGTTTCAGCTAAAACAGGAGAGAATATAGATAAAATTAAAACGTTGATGGAAGGCAAAGTGAGTGTGTTTACAGGTCACTCAGGAGTGGGTAAATCTACTTTAGTAAACACTATCGAGCCAAGTTTAGACTTGAAAACAAAGACTATTTCCACACAGCATTCACAAGGGCAACATACTACAACATTTGCAGAAATGTTTGATTTAAGTTTCGATGCAAAAATAATAGATACACCTGGAATTAAAGGTTTTGGAGTTGTAGATATGGAAAAGGAAGAAATAAGTGATTATTTTCCAGAATTTTTTAAGTTGAGTCAGGATTGTAAATTTAACAACTGCATGCATATAGAAGAACCTAAATGCGCCGTTAAAGAAGCATTAGAGAAAGATGAAATTGCTGCTTCACGTTACCGAAGTTATGTCCAAATAATAGAAGGAGACGATCAGCATTACAGAACCGATATTTGGGATAAAGATTAAAAAATAATACCGTTTTCACAGAATGCAAACATGAAAGTAGTTATTCAAAGGGTTTCAAAAGCAAGCGTTACAATTGAAGGCAACAGTGTAGCTTCTATAGAAAACGGACTTTTAGTCCTATTAGGAATCGTTTCAGAAGATACTCAAGAAGACATCATTTGGCTAACCAATAAAGTTGCAAACCTACGCATCTTTGAAGATACAGACGGTGTAATGAATAAATCTTTATTAGATACCAATGGAGAAGCTATTGTTGTAAGTCAATTTACGCTTCAAGCCAGTACAAAAAAAGGTAACAGACCAAGTTATACAAAAGCAGCGCGTCCAGAAGTTGCCATTCCATTATACGAAGCTTTTAATTCAACATTAGAATCTATAGTAAACAAGCCTATTCAAACAGGTGTTTTTGCTGCAAATATGAAAGTAGAATTACTCAATGATGGTCCTGTAACAATTATTATAGATTCTAAAAATAAAGTATAATTTTTTTTTATATTTATTCTTCAAAGTATTAATTGTTAGTATATTTCTAATCTAAAATAAATCAATGTTTAAAAATATTTCGTTGAGCATAATGTTTATGTTTTTTGCGCTTATTTGTGCATCGCAATCAAGCAAAACTGATGCTTTAACAATAAGTCCAGAACTAAAGAATAATGCTAATGCAGTGATTAGGTTTAAGTCTTTAGAGATTGAAATTAAGGCCTATAATAAGATGATTATAAAAGAGCATCGCATTGTTACCGTTTTAAATGAATACGGAATTCGAAATATTGGTGCCTATTTGGGTTATGACGATACTGTCAACATTAAGGAAATGAATGCTGTTATTTACGATGCATTTGGAACAGAAATTAAAAAAGTTAAAGAAAGAGATTTTAAAGATGTTAGTGACGTATCTGGAAGTACATTGTTTTCAGATAATAGACAGAAATACTTAAGTTACACACCATCTAGCTATCCCTACACAGTTGAGTTTACTAGCGAATATGTGACGTCTACAACTTCATTTATGCCAAGATGGGCTCCTTTAGAAAACTATTATGTAAGTACAGAATTTTCTAGTTTTAAAGTTGTGAATAATTCAAGTATTGTGCTAGAAAAAAAGGCATCACATTTTGAAAATTATAATATAACTGAATTATCCGATTTCCATTTTGAGGCGAACACAATCAAAGCGATTAAAAAAGAAGCTTATGCGCCAAATTTTTATTCTTTTGCACCACGCTTAAAACTAGCCTTGCAAGAATTTGATATGAAAGGTGTTAAAGGGACTAATTCTGGATGGCAGTCTTTTGGAAAGTGGGTCGATACAGATTTAAATAAAGGCACAGAAGCATTACCAGAAAGTGTAATAAACGAAGTTAAAAACCTAACGCAAGCAGCAAATTCTAACATAGAAAAAGCTAAAATTGTTTATAAATACATGCAAGACAAAACGCGCTATATAAGTGTTCAGGTTGGTATTGGAGGCTGGAAACCAATGTTGGCTAGCGATGTCGATAGATTAAGTTATGGCGATTGTAAAGCTTTATCTAATTACACAAAAGCATTACTTAAGGCCGTTGGTATAGCGTCTTATTATACCTTAATTTATGGTAATAGTAATATCCAAAATATAGACAAGAATTTCTCTTCTCAGCAAGGAAATCATGCTATTTTAGCAATGCCATACCAAGACGATTATGTGTTTTTAGAATGTACAAGTCAAACAAATCCATTTGGTTATATCGCAAATTTTACAGATGATAGAGATGCTTTAATAATTACTCCAGAAGGCGGTAAAATTATTCATACTACAATATATAATACACAAAGCAACACCCAAAATACTAAAGCGACTATAACATTAGATGTACTTGGAACGTTAAATGCATCACTTGATGTCACGTCTCAAGGGACTCAGTATGATAGATATTCGCAGTTAGAAACAAAAGAAGAAAAAGATAGAATCCTTTATTATAAAAATAGATTCGATAATATTAATAATCTCGAAATTTTATCCATGACTATTAATAACGATAAAGAAAATATCGTTTTGACTGAGAATTTAGAAGTAAAAGCCACTAAATATGGCTCAAGAGCGGGAAATAGAATACTATTAATACCAAACGCTTTTAATAAAAACACTTATATACCACCAAGATATAAAAATAGAACCCTGCCTTTTGAAGTCGATAGAGGGTATGTAGATGTAGATGAATATGTTTTTAATCTTAGCGAAACACTATCAATAGAAGCGGTATTCGATCCAATAGCAATAAGTAATAAGTTTGGCGAGTACAGTGCGAAAATTGAAAAAATAAGCGATAAAAAATTTAAATATACGCGAAAACTGACATTCAATAAAGGCAAATATAGCAAAGAAGATTATCAAGATTTTAGAAAGTTCTATAGCGATATTGTCAAAAATGATAAATCTAAAATAGCATTAAAAAAGTAAAAGAATGAATTTTAAAAACACAGCAGTAATAGTATTTCTATTAACCATAAGTGTAGTGTCAGCTCAAGATTATAGATTTGGTAAAGTAAGTAAAGAGGAGCTTAAGGAGACCATTTATAGAAATGATTCTACTGTTGATGCAGCGGTGTTGTATCGGGAATTAAAGGTTCATTACCCATACAGACAAGGAGAAGGTTTTAATCAATTTGTTGAAGTTTTTGAACGTATAAAGATTTATAATCCTGAAGGCTATAGATTTGCGACCATTAAAAATAAACTGTATGATGAGAGTTCTGAAAAAGAGGAACAGATTGAAGGTCTAAAAGCATATACGTACAGTCTTGAAAGTGGGAAAGTTAAAGACGTAAAATTAAAGAAAGACGGAATTTTTGAAGAAAAAATAAATCAATTTTGGAAGTCACACAAATTCACGATGCCAAATTTAAAAGAAGGCTCAATAATTGAATATACGTATAGAATAGAATCGCCATTTATGTCTATAGATGACGTGAATTTGCAATATGATATTCCAATTAAAAAATCTAAAGTCGAGATCTTTGTGCCAGAATATTTTATTTTTAATAAAACGATAAACCCTAAAGCGGCTTACCACCCAGAAATTGTTGAGAGCTCTATGAATAGAACAGAAGTACTTACTAAAAGTCAAGTGACCCTAACTAATGGTTCGGGTTATCAAACGGGTACAAATAGTAAAAATCCTCAATTAAAGTTTACACAAAATAAAATTGAAATAATTGGTTCTAATATTCCTGCATTAAAACGAGAAATGTTTGTCGATAATATTAATAATTACCGTTCAAAATTATTAATGGAATATGTTGCTTATAAAAATTCAGATGGTAACACAAGATATTTTTCTAAAACATGGGAAGATGTCTCTAAAACAATTTATAATAGCTCAGATTTTGGTGCTCAGCTTTCCAAAGAAGGCTATTTTAAAGATGATGTAGATGTTATTGTAAGTAATTCTAACGCTGAAAAAGAAATAATAGCAAAAATATATAGCCTCGTAAAAAAGAAAGTAAAATGGAATGGTTTTACTGGTTATAAGTCCAATGAGAATTTAAGGAAAGTGTATAAAGAAGGCTCAGGAAACGTAGGAGACATTAACCTAATGCTTGTAGCAATGTTGCGTTATGCTGGAATAGCTGCAAATCCTGTATTGTTAAGTACAAGAGCTAATGGTATTCCACTCGCCCCTACTTTAGATGGTTTTAATTATGTAATCTGTCGTGTTAAATTAGAAGAGGGTTATGTGCTTTTAGATGGGACAAGCAACTACAGTACCGCAAATATTCTTCCAGAAAGAGCCATAAACTGGCAAGGAAGAGTAATCGACGATAGAGGTTTTTCAGATTGGATAAGTTTAAAACCAGAAACAGTTTCAGATAAGATCTATCAAATGAATATTAATATTCAAGAGGATTTATCTATTGATGGAAAATTAAGAGAAAAACTAACTAACTACTTAGCCCTAGATTTTAGAGAGGACTATGCTAAAGTAAAACCAGAGAGTATTATTGCGGAATTAGAAAAAGAAAAAGGATACATAGTCATTGAAAATCTAGACATAAAAAATAAAACAGACTTAAGTAAACCAATTCTTATATCTTACGATTTTAAACTAGATAATGCTGTAGACGAAATAGGAGGAAAGCTTTACTTCTCTCCACTGTTATTTTTTGGTAATAATACGAATGCATTTGTGCAAGACACTCGTGTTTATCCCATAGATTTAATATATCCTCAAAACGCTAAATATAGAATAAGTATTAATTTACCAGAAGGATACGAAGTAGAATCACTACCGGGAAACGCAAAGTTTGTACTCAATACAACCGAAGGTGAGTTTTCTTATGTTATTGTCCCTAACGGAAAATCTATTCAGTTAGTTATTAGTTCAAACCTTAAAAACACTTTAATACTCCCAAAAGGATATCCGGAATTTAAAAAATTCGTACAATTATCTTCAGAGAAAAAAGCAGAAAAAATAGTGCTTAAAAAAGTGTAATAAAAAAAATATGGCATCACTCTTTGGTCATGGATTAGTTGGTTTTACATTAACTAAAATCGCTAGTGCAAAGACAAGTAAATTACTACTATTCTTAGCAATTGGCTCTGCAATATTTCCAGATTTAGATGTTGTTACATTTGGTAAAATACCTTATTCGCATCCTTTTGGGCATCGTGGATTTACACATTCCATTGTGTTTGCTGTTATTTGGGCTGCGATCTTAGCTTTTATATTTACAAAAACGAAGCGTAAGCTGTTTTTTATTGTCCTTTTTCTGTCTACAATATCGCATGGTATTCTAGATGCTTTAACAACAGGAGGAAAAGGCGTTGGTTTTTTAATTCCGTTTAATAATGATCGCTTTTTCTTTCCCTGGAAAGTAATAAAAGTGTCACCTATTGGAATAAGTAAATTCTTTTCAAGTTGGGGAATGGAAGTGATTTTGAGCGAATTAAAATATATTGGTATTCCATGCCTAATAGTTTTATTATTTTTACATTTTAAAAGAAAGACCAATGAACATTAAAAACGCACAGCAAGAAGTCGATACCTGGATTAAAAACCATGGTGTTCGTTATTTTAATGAGCTTACCAATATGGCCCAGCTTACTGAAGAAGTAGGCGAGGTAGCCAGAATTATCGCGAGACGTTATGGAGAGCAAAGCGAGAAAGAAAGCGATAAAAACAAAGATTTAGGCGAAGAATTAGCAGATGTTATGTTTGTGGTTTTATGTTTAGCAAACCAAACAGGAATAAATTTACAAGATGCTTTCGATAAAAAATTAGATCTAAAAACCAAACGCGACCACGATCGCCATCATAATAACGAAAAGCTGAAATAACAGCTTTGTTATTTCTGCTTAAGTATGAATTTACTTTTTTCTATGAATATAAAACTCCAAAAATCATCAATTAATAAAACGACTTCAATACAAATAACAGGCTCAAAAAGTGAGACTAATAGATTGTTACTACTGCAAGCCTTGTATCCAGAAATTAATATTGAGAATGTTTCTAATAGTGACGATTCTCAATTAATGACAAAAGCTTTGGCCGCGACAGGGCAAGTAATAGATATTCATCATGCAGGAACTGCTATGCGTTTTCTAACGGCTTATTTTGCTGTTCAAAATAACCGAGAAACACTAATTACGGGCTCTAAACGCATGAAAGAAAGACCAATTAAAATTTTGGTCGATGCATTAAATCAACTAGGAGCAGACATTTCATATCAAGAAAATGAAGGCTTTCCGCCACTTTTAATAAAAGGGAAACAACTTACAAAAAATAAAGTATCTCTAGACGCTAATGTCAGTAGTCAATATATTTCGGCATTATTACTAATAGCTTCAAAATTAGAAAACGGATTAGAACTCACCTTAAAAGGTAAGATAACTTCTGTGCCTTATATAAATATGACTTTGAGTTTATTAAGTCAATTAGATATAGAAACGCAGTTTATAGATCATGTGATCACAGTAAGGCCGCAACAAGAAAAAGTAAAATCTAGAACATTAACAGTAGAGTCAGACTGGTCTTCGGCTTCTTATTTTTATAGTATTGCGGCTTTAGCACCAGTTGGAACTTCAATTATAATTTCATCTTATAAAAAAGACAGTTTACAAGGCGATTCTGCATTAGCAGAAATTTATAAAAGCTTTGGTGTTGCAACCACTTTTCATGAAAATACTGTGCGTATTGAAAAAATAGCTAAAGTAGATGCTCTAAATTCAATAGATTTCAATTTAGAAAATGCACCAGATATAGCGCAAACAATCTCGGTAACAGCTTTTGCTTTAGGTCTAGAGTCTAATTTAACAGGATTACACACGCTTAAAATAAAAGAAACAGATCGATTAGAAGCTCTAAAAACTGAAATCGAAAAATTAGGTGGAGCAGTTAAAATCACTAACGAAAGCCTTCATGTTAAAGCGTCAAATAAAATTAAAGAAAATGGTGTTATAGCCACATATAGTGATCATAGAATGGCAATGGCTTTTGCGCCTTTAGCTTTAAAAGTACCTATTGAAATTGAAGATTATATGGTGGTTTCAAAATCGTATCCAACCTATTGGGACGATTTAAAACAACTTGGTTTTAAATTTAATGCTAAATAAAAAATAATAATCACTCATTTACTTGACAACGCCTATGTTGAGATTGTATATTTGCCACTTTCTAACCTTAAATTTTTATCGACGTGAAAATGAAACTATCACACTTTAACTTCGAGTTACCCGAGGAGTTATTGGCAGAATATCCAGCAGAAAACAGAGACGAATCTCGTTTAATGGTTTTAAACCGCAAAGAGCAAACCATAGAGCACAAGCAGTTTAAAGATATTATTGATTATTTTGATGAAGATGATGTCATGATTCTTAATAATACAAAAGTTTTTCCAGCACGTTTATTTGGAAACAAAGAGAAAACTGGAGCCAGAATTGAAGTTTTTTTATTACGTGAGTTAAACGAAGAGCAACGCCTTTGGGATGTATTAGTAGATCCAGCACGTAAAATAAGAATAGGAAATAAATTATATTTTGGTGATGACGAAACATTAGTTGCCGAAGTAATAGATAATACAACATCAAGAGGAAGAACATTACGTTTTCTTTACGACGGGTCTTATACAGAATTCCGTAAGAAATTAACCTCGTTAGGCGAAACACCTTTGCCTAAATACATCAAACGAGATGTAGAACCAGAAGACGAACACCGTTACCAAACCATTTTCGCAAAAAAGGAGGGTGCTGTTGCAGCTCCAACCGCAGGAATGCATTTTTCTAAGCATTTATTAAAGCGTTTAGAAATAAAAGGTATCGATTTTGCTGAGGTCACTTTACATGTTGGTTTAGGTACTTTTAATTCTGTAGAAGTAGAAGATTTATCTAAGCATAAAATGGATAGCGAAGAAGTAACTATAGGTCCAGAAACGGTAGAGAGAATAAACAAAGCGTTAAAAAAGCGACGTCGTATTTGTGCTGTAGGTACAACTGCAATGCGAGCTGTAGAAAGTGCTGTATCTTCTAATCATACCTTAAATGAAATTGACGGTTGGACAAATAAGTTTATTTTTCCTCCTTACGACTTTAGTATTGCTAACGCAATGATTACTAATTTTCATACGCCAAAATCTACATTAATGATGATGACCTCTGCATTTGCAGGACACGATTTTGTTAAACGTGCGTATGACGAAGCCGTTAAAGAAAAATATAAATTCTATAGTTATGGAGATGCGATGTTAATTATTTAATCCTGAAATATTTGCTGAACTTGTTTCAGTACCTCAGGAAATTATTATCACGATTTTCAATACACAATTTAGCCTTGTCACTTTAGACAAGGCTTTTTTTTTGCTAATTTTATTTGGGCGTTACTCACTTTTGCTCTTATAGGCAAAAGTAAGTCGGGCTTTCGGCAGTCGCTCTCTGCGAGGAGCTTCAACAAATGCCTCCATCCCTAACGCAGACTTATCTGTTAAGTTTTGCGTTTTACAAAAGTACAAGCAAACAACAATATTTAATTACCTTTGCATTACAATATGGAAATAAAGAAAAAAGACATACGCGCATTAACCAAAGAACAGCTTAGAGATTTCTTTGTAAAAGAAGGAGACAAAGCCTTTCGAGGAAACCAAGTGTACGAATGGTTGTGGAGTAAAGGCGCTCATACTTTTGAGGATATGACTAATATATCTCTAGAAACGCGCCAAATGATGGAAGATAGCTTTGTTATCAATCATATTGAAGTTGATACCATGCAACGTAGTAGTGATGGTACAGTTAAAAACGCTGTTAAGTTACACGATGGGTTAATTGTGGAATCTGTACTTATTCCAACAGAAACGCGCACTACAGCTTGTGTTTCTAGTCAAGTTGGTTGTAGTTTAGATTGTAAATTCTGTGCAACTTCGCGTTTAAAACGCATGCGGAATCTAAATCCAGATGAGATTTATGATCAAGTTATTGCTATAGATAGAGAAAGCAAATTGTATTTTAATAGACCGTTAAGTAATATTGTGTTTATGGGTATGGGAGAACCACTCATGAATTATAATAACGTTATTAAATCCATAGAGAAAATTACCTCTCCAGAAGGCTTAGGGATGTCTCCAAAACGCATTGTGGTCTCAACGTCTGGTGTGCCAAAGATTATTAA
Organism: Lacinutrix jangbogonensis; assembly: GCF_000797445.1. GTDB lineage: Bacteria > Bacteroidota > Bacteroidia > Flavobacteriales > Flavobacteriaceae > Lacinutrix > Lacinutrix jangbogonensis. The sequence goes on from NZ_JSWF01000032.1 coordinate 153,870, forward strand.
AAAAATGGCAGACGATCAAGTCAAGTTTAATCTTGCTGTATCGCTGCATTCTGCAATAGATGAGGTAAGAACACAGATTATGCCTTTTAACGAAACCTTTCCGCTTAAAGACTTAAAAGAAGCATTAGAATACTGGTACGAGAAAACAGAACGTAAAATAACCTACGAATACATTGTTTGGGATGGTATTAACGATAGAACTGAAGATATTGATGCCTTAGTTAAGTTCTGTAAATATGTGCCCTGTAAGGTTAATATTATAGAATACAATCCTATCGACGATGGGCAGTTTCAGCAAGCCTCAAGTGCTGCGATAGATAATTACATTCAAGAATTAGAACGCAATCGCATTGTTGTAAATGTGCGTAGAAGTAGAGGTAAAGATATTGATGCTGCATGTGGGCAGTTAGCAAATAAAGCATAAAAAAAATGCCTTACAATTAAGTAAGGCATTTTTTTCTAAAAGAAATTTTAGATTACTTCTTAATAATCTTTATTGTTTCAGTTTTATTGTCTGAAGTAATATTTATTATATAAATACCACTATTTAAATCACCAATATTTATAGTGTTATTTGTTATTGAGTTTTTCTTAAAATTAAGAACTTCTTGTCCTAATTGATTGTAAACTTTAACATTTTCTATTTCTAATTCTGTTTTTATTGTCAACTCATTTATTACAGGATTTGGAAAAACAGAGAAAGAAGAATTTTCAAACTCAGTTACGCTTAAAGAAGGATCCATTTCTGTTCTAAAACTCCAAACTGGAGAGTTTACAGCTAAACCACCAACGTTTTTTGCTACTACTTGCCAAAAATACTCAGTATCGTATGTATTACCAGTAATATTAACAGAAGTAGAACCTAATGAACCTAACAAAGTTAATGTAGTAGCTGAGTCTCCAAAATAAATATCATATGCTGTTGCTGCATCTCCAGTTGCTGCTGCTACCCATGCAAGTGCTACAGCATTAGTGTTGGCAGCATCAAGAGGTACATCTATTGCCATATCTGCTGGAGTAGGAGTTGAAACAGGATCAGGCGCACTAGCATTCGCGATCATATCAATATTATCAAGAATCCAACGGTCTCCGTTATTTTGTTCTAATACAAAGGCTACATAAATAGGTTGTCCAATATAAGCTGTTAAATCTACTGTATGTTGAGATAAAGGTCCTCCAGACCAAACATCGGTTTCTGTTTGAGTGTCCACAGTAGTGAAATCTGCGTGAGTTGTTTGTGATGCAGTAGAAACTCTAATAGTGTAAGTACTGCCGTAATCTGCAGCAAAACTATCAGATTGATCAAATGATAAAATGAAATTCGTTGCACTTACAGTAAATTGTGGCGAAACTAACCAGTCTTCTGCTGAAGTTGTTACAGCTTCCCAAGTAACAAAAGCTAAATTATTTGTAGTCCCGTCATTAACTTGCCAATTTTGAACAGCACCTTCTCCATTAGTTCCAATGAATGATGTCCAACCAGTTGGTATAGTAATACTTCCTTCAAAGTCTTCGGTTAATTGAGCTTGTACTTGAAGTACAAGTAAAAAAGATAATAATAAAGTAATTTTTTTCATAGTAATAAGATTTTAGTATTAATTGTGTACAAAGATAAGAAATTAACCTAACATTATATGTTAAAGTATTTAAGGGTAAGGTTATCAAAATTATAGATAATTACTTTCAAGAAGTAGAGCGTAATCGCATTGTTGTAAATGTACGTAGAAGTCGAGGTTAAAATATAGCTGTTGCTAGTTGACAACTAGCAATAAATCTTAGTATCTATTTTTTATTCAACTCTAGTTTTTCAGCAAAATAATCACAAAAATCTTTCATTGTAGCTGTCATTTTATCATCCTGTGTTGCACGATTAAAAGTACTACTCATAGCTACTAAAGTCTGGTGGAAGAATATTTTCATCTCATCTACAGGCATATCTTTAGTCCATAAATCTATACGTAAAGATTCTTGAGCAGTACTATCCCAAACCGAAAGCATCATCGCTTTAGCTTCGGCATTTGTAATACCTCCATCTTGAGCGGTCCAGTTTATTTTTTCTGGAACACGATTCTCGTCTAATTCTACGTTTAATGTGATTTTAGATTTTAAGTTAGCCATTATTTTCTTGGTTTGTAATTTGCGTTATCGAATATTTCTTTAGTGCTTTTTGTAAGCATTTGCTTAAAAGAGATGGTATTGTTTTCCATATAAGCACGTACTATTTGCCAGCCAATATATTTACCAAGTTCTCCAGGCGAATCACTATCTATTTGTTCTAGATAGAACTTGGAGAATGGCGAAGGATTAATAAACCGACTTGCAAGTTTTGGGTCTGTATTGTAAAGTAATTCCTTATCTACAAAATAACGCCAAATATATTCCTCATTAGCTTGAGCCCATTTATACTCAGTATCTGTGTAGCTTAATTTTTGCGAATTGCTTTTAAACGGAATGACTTTATCTTTAAAATATAACAGTTTGCCTTCGTAAATTAAATCGTCTAAAAATGTTTTTCTGCGTTGCTCAAAAGTATAATGCTTAGCATATTTGTTAGCCAAATCAACAACCATTAATTCAGGTTCCAAATCTTGGGCTATATACGCTTGAAGCCCTTGATAGAAAAAGTGGCCCTGACCTAAGTAATTGGCTAATGGTAATACAACAATAGTATCCGTAACAATAACTTTATTTATATAGTCCACGTCTGAAGCTACAGTAACTACTCTTGGTGTTTTAAATTGCGGGAAGTAAAATTTTAAATGCTGAAATAAAGATTCTATTTCTAAAGCTTCAGTTTTTAAATCTTTATATTTTTTTATGGTTTCGTTTTGTAATTCTATTTGTAGTGTGTCTTTTTGTCGGTCTAACCAAAAAGAATCATCATATTGTTTTGCAAACATAAACGGAAATGTGCCCTTCAGTTTAGGTAGGTCTTTGGGTGTGACTTCAGCGAAAGCTTTATCAAAGCGTTCTACGGTAAGATTAATACTTATTTTAGCAATTTCACTTTCAGTTTTATCTTCCTTTTCACAAGAAAAAATGCTTAAAAAAGTGAGTAAAAGAAAATAAATAGGTTTCAAAAGGCTTTTCATTTTTATTAATAAAGTGTTTGCTTTATTTTTGTTTGGCAAAGGTACTATTCTTTGTTTTAAATACTTCAAAAAATGCAAACAGAAAAAGTAGTAAATCATATCGTTAATTGGTTAAAAGACTATGCTTATAACGCAAAAGTTAATGGGTTTGTTGTGGGTATTTCTGGCGGAATTGATTCTGCAGTAACATCAATTTTATGCGCAAAAACAGGATTAGACGTCTTGTGTATAGAAATGCCAATTCATCAAGCAGCTAGTCACGTCTCTCGAGCACAAGAACATATTAAACAATTAAAAGCACGTTTTCCAAACGTAAGTGAAACGCAAACAGACTTAACTCCAGTTTTTGAGGAATTTAAAACTGAAGTGTCTCTTAAAGGAAAACAAGCTGTTGTAGATATGGCTTTAGCGAATACGCGTGCGCGGTTAAGGATGACAACTTTATATTATCATGCCGGATTATTAGGCTTGTTAGTGGCAGGGACAGGAAACAAAGTGGAAGACTTTGGTGTTGGGTTTTATACTAAATATGGAGATGGTGGTGTGGATTTGAGTCCGATTGCCGATTTACTAAAAAGTGAAGTTTATGCCCTTGGAGATTCTCTGGAGGTTCCACATTCTATAATGAAAGCTGCACCAAGCGATGGTCTTTTTGGTGATACTAGAAGCGATGAAGACCAAATAGGTGCTTCGTATCCAGAATTAGAGTGGGCTATGCAAAAAAGTGAAGATGGTAATACTGAAGCAGATTTTAATGGAAGAGAAAAAGAAGTATTTATTATCTATAACAAATACAATAGGTTAAACAAACATAAGATGTTGTCGATTCCTATTTGTGAAATTCCTAAAGAATTAAACTAAACGTTATATATAATATAATATTCGTTACCTTTGAGCGGTTATTATTTTAGCCTATTGTTAATTTTGTTTAACCTTTAATTGGTTAAACATAACAAATGAAATTTATAAAATTATGGTCAAGTTACTAGTTGTTGATCAGCATCCTATTGTTTGTAAAGGTCTAGAGCTTATATTTAGCGCAATGCGTGATATAAAATTTATGGGCAGCGTAAATAATGGTGAAGCGATCTTTGATTTTTTAAAAACGACTCCTGTTGATGTTATATTGACCGAAATCGATTTACCTAAACTTAACGGTATTACTGCTATAAGACGTATAAAAACAGATTTCCCTAATGTAAAAATTATTATGTTTAGTGCACAATCTGAAGAGGTCTATGCTGTAAGTTCTATTAAAGCTGGAGCTAATGGGTTTATACCAAAATCTGCCAGTTTAGAAACTATTAAAGAGGCTATTTTAAAAGTTAATAGTGATGGGTTGCATTTAAGTGATGCACTTATGCTTCGATTAAATAAAAACGCTAAAGGTTTAAAAGGGAGCTCCTATTATAAAAAATTATCTACAAGAGAGGTCGAGGTTTTAAAATTACTAGCTTCTGGAAAGCGTAATAAAGATATTGCTAAAGAGCTTGTTATTAACGAAAAAACGGTAAGTACTTATCGCGCACGTTTAATGAAGAAATTAAATGTAGATAATTTGGTGGATCTTGTTAATATCTCTAATACAATGGATTTATAGAACCCGATTTAGTTTTCTTGACAATAGCATTTTTAAACCTGAATAATCTTTCACCTCTTCTAAAACACTTCTGTTCACCTCATTTTTATTCTCCAAAGTTTGTTGCTGAAAACCAATTACTTTTCTATCAATTAAATGGCAGCGTAAACTTAAAATAGTCTCACTTACTAATTGCGGAATACTTTCTGTTTTTAACTTTGGAAAAATATCTTTACGATTCCAATCTGATAAAAAATAGCGTTCATCTTCCATTAAAATGGTAGTGATTTCATTGCCAACCTGAGCATCTACACTATTAATTAAATGCTGTGATGAAAATTCAGGGTTCTGATTTAAAGTTTCTATTATTTTGTAATACAAACTTTTAAACTGCTCGTTAGAAAATTCCATTTCATCATCTTGTAAGTCTAAAAACACTTTTTCGAACACTTTCGCTTGATGAATAATAGGTTCTAAAATTAAAACACCGTTTTCATTTTCTTTTAAAACAAGGTCTTCGAAATCTTGGGTTTTATTACCATAAAGGAGGAGTATTTCTATAATTTTTCGTTCTAAAACAAATTGCACATCAACCTTTTTTAGGGGTTGTTGGTGCTTAATAACTTCAAATGCTTGCTGTGGTTTTTGTTGTTGTTTAGATTGATCGTTTGCCTCTTTTTGTGTGAGTTGTGCAAGTGTGCTAAACAATACGCCTTCACTTATATCCATTATTCTAGAACATTCCTGGATATAAACTTCCCGTTTAATACGGTCTGGTATTTTAGCAATACTATTAATAATATCTCTAATAGTTTCTGCCTTTTTTATAGGATCGTTTTTAGAGTCTTCAAATAAAATGGAAGCTTTAAACTGAATGAAATCTTTAGCATTTTCTTCTAGATAATGCTTTAATTCTACTAGTGTATTCGTTTTTGCAAAACTGTCTGGGTCTTCGCCTTCAGGAAAAGTACACACCCTAACATTCATGCCTTGCTCTAAAATAAGATCAATACCACGAAGCGAGGCACGCATTCCTGCCGCATCACCATCAAAAAGTACAGTAATGTTTTTTGTAAGTCTGTTTATTAATCGAATTTGGTCGCTAGTTAGGGCCGTTCCAGAAGAGGATACTACATTAGTAATACCCGTTTGATGAAACTGTATAACATCTGTATAGCCTTCTACCAAATAACAATTATCTTCTTTGGCAATACTCTGTTTTGCATGGTAAATACCGTACAACACTTTACTTTTATGGTAAAGATCGCTCTCTGGTGAATTTAAATATTTAGCAGCTTTTTTGTCGTTGGTTAAAATACGCCCACCAAAACCCAAAACACGACCACTCATGCTTTGTATTGGAAACATCACACGACCTTTAAACCTATCGAATTGTTTAGTGCCTTTATCTATAGTTAACCCAGTTGCTGCTAAAAATTCTAACTTGTAACCTTTCTTGATGGCTTCGTCTGTAAAAGCACTCCACGCGTCTGTACAATAGCCTAAATCGAATTTTTTAATAGTTTCATCTGTAAAGCCACGCTCTTTAAAGTAGCTTAAACCTATAGCTTTGCCTTTGTCTGTTTTATGTAAAATATGCTTAAAATAGGTGTTGGCATATTCGCTAACTAAATAAAGACTTTCGCGTTGATCTTGTGCTTCTTTTTGCTCGTTAGACTGTTCGGTTTCTTCAATTTCGATATTGTATTTTTTAGCGAGATATTTTATAGCTTCTGGATAGGTAAAGTGTTCGTGTTCCATTAAAAAGGCAACAACATTTCCACCTTTACCACTTGAGAAATCTTTCCATATTTGCTTTACTGGAGATACCATAAAGCTTGGTGAGCGTTCTTCGCTAAACGGACTTAAACCTTTAAAATTACTTCCCGCTTTTTTTAATTGTACAAAATCGCCAATAACCTCCTCTAATCGAGCAGTTTCATATACTAGGTCTATGGATGATTTTGATATCAATTTTGAAATTTTTATCGCTTCCGCGGAATTACTCCGTAAATGTAATATAATTTGTGGATTCTTCATCAAATGCTGAATGACAAAAACCTGAATTTATTCCAAACTTCTACACACTTATTTAACTTTAGATCTGAATTATTTTTACAGTTTTAAAACACGATGTTTAGAGAAGTGAAAAAAAGTACCTTCAATCAATAGGAGAATTTATTCTCCAACAAAAAAATAAAGCTTTATATTTATGCATCGTTAATTAATAAATATCCACATTATGAAAAAAATTACATTATCTTTTTTGCTATCAATATTTAGCTTTGCTATAATTTTTGCTCAAGGCATTTTTGATGATGCTATTCACACAGCTGTTAATTTTGGGAGCGTTAATTCTCCAGGTGCAGAAGGTGTTCAGAATATTATCGATCAAAATTCTGCTACAAAATTCTTAGATTTCAATGCTGGAGATGGTATTGGATTTGATGTCGACTTATTAGGTGTTTCTCACATTGCAATTGCAATGGAAATAGTTACAGCAAATGATGCTCCGGAACGCGATCCGACTGCCTACGAAATCCTTGGTTCTAACGATGGTAATGCATATACTAGTGTTGCTACTGGAACAATTCCATGTGTTTCAACCCGTTTATTCAATAGAACCTACTCTTTTGCTAGCACTACAGCTTATACTTTTTATAGAGTTAATTTTACTGGTACGTGTGGCACAAGTACTATAAATCAAATTGCAGATGTGCAATTGTATAGTGCTATTGGAGATACACCTGTTTTTACCTGTCCGGGAGATATTACAGTAGATAATACTGCTGGACAATGTGATGGTGTTGCTACTTATACTATTACAGTAAGCGATACAGAAGATGGTAGTTTAACACCTACTTTAATTACAGGGCAGCCTTCTGCAGGTAGTTTCCCTATAGGAACTACAATTGTTTCTTACACAGTTACAGATAGTGATAACAATACTGTGAGTTGCAGCTTTAATGTCACTGTAAATGATACTGAAAATCCAGTAGTAAATTGTCCTGCAAATATAATGGCAGATACTAATCCTGGAGATCCTACAACTGTTGTAACTTATGCCGTTATCGGGTCAGACAATTGCTCCGCTATTAATCCTTTAGCAGGTTTTTCTCCATTAGGGACAATAAATGGACAGGCCTATTATTTATCAGATGCCTCTCTTTCTCCTGCCGGTGCTTTTACAGAAGCTGGAAATCAAGGTGGTTTTATAGGAACCATTAGAAACGCAGCAGATGGTACATACCTTTTAGATGCCATAAAAAAAGCAGGCTTTCTTGGAGATATTCTTCTTGGATATAACGATACCGCTTCTGAAGGTTCTTTTGTTTGGCATACTAGCGATCCAGCAACTTATAATAACTGGAATCCTGGAGAACCAAATAATTCTGGAAACGAAGATTATACAGTTATGCAATCTAGTGGAGGATGGAACGATGTTAATGATATTGCTTCTTACAGATATCTTTTAGAAATCCCTTATTCGCCTGAGCAAACTGCTGGATTGGCAAGCGGTAGTGATTTCCCTATTGGTGTAACTACAAATACTTTTGTTGTAACAGATGTTACAGGTAATTCTGAAACTTGTTCTTTTACGGTTACTGTAAATGAAGTATTAAGTGTCGATTCTTTTAGTTTAGAAACTAGTATTTCTATGTTGCCTAACCCTGTAAAGAATAATTTATTTATAAGCAATTCATCAAATATTAAACTAGAGACTGCTTTAGTTTTTGATATTAATGGAAGACTGGTTAAATCATTTAATCTTAATGAAGTAAATGAAACGGTAAGGCTAGAGATTTCAGCTCTTAAAAGTGGTTTGTATTTAATTAATATTACTAACCAACAAGGACATTCAATAATTAAGAAATTTATAAAAGAATAACCATAAAATTAAGTTTTAAAAAAGTCCGCTTCAAAATTATTTTGAAGCGGTTTTTTATTTCTAACTAATTCAAATGAAAATTATTCTATATTTAGCCTAAGGCCTAAAGAAATATTATTTTGTTTTATAGAGTTGTTTTTAAAGGTGTTAGATAAATCGTATTTAAAAAACAAACTAACATCATCTAAGCCAATATAAGCACCAACACCATAAACAAAAGGATTTACATTATAATCTTGTTTAATTTTCTGCTTTGTTCTTTCTCCATTTTCTTTATACCATAGTTTTTGTTTCGCTCCAATATTTAAGCCTGCATAACCGCCAAATCCAATTTTAAAACCTCTGTTATAATATCTTACGCGATCTTTCTTTTCGGTTTTAGTATACTGTCCAAACTCGAAATATAATGGTACAACTAAATTTGTGGTTCTAAATTTTGCTTGTTTTAAATCTACAGGAAATGTTTCTATTGTTGTTAAATTACCATCTTGAACAAAATACTTATTGTCTTTTAAATCATACTTATTCCATTGTAGAGATAAACCATATCTCAGTCTTATAGCGTTAGAATTTTTTAAAATTCGTGTTCTCCACTGGAAACCTAATTCAAAAAAACCAGAACCACCAATTTTGTAAGGCGAATCGCTAAGACTTTGTCCATCTATTAAAGCGTTATTAATTCCTGCAGCAACTACTAATCCACTAAGTGTTCTGTAATCGTATTTAACTGGTTTTTTTTTACCACCTAAAATTGTAACACCTGTAAAGTTATTAATATCATTTAAAGAATTAAATGAAATATCAAATTCTCTTTTCTTAACATTACCATCTTCATCTAATGGAGTTCTAAGGTTGTTTCTTTCGTAGAACGCTAGTTTATTTTTAAATATAGAAATACGATTTTCAATATTTAAGGCTCTTTTTTTAGCAACTTCTTGTTTTAAATCTTCGCCTTCTTCATAAGTAATTTCCTTTTTTGTAACACGATCATTGATTTGTTCTACTTCAAATTTTAAAGCACTCTTTTCGTGAGTTCTAATTTCTTCTATTAAAAGCTCTAATTGCTTTTCTTTTTCTGGATTATTTGATGACTCCTCAATGTCTTGCGCACTAGCATAAATTGTAAATAAACCTAATATTAAAATGATAATGTACTTTGTAATGGTTTGCATAAGTGTTCGTTTTTTGATGCTGATAAGTCTATCAGCGATTGTTGATATTGATTGTAAATTGATGAGTTGTTCTTGTTAATCGTTGCGTTCTGCAACAGATTCCCTTATGGTTTCGTAGCCTTTTCTTACTGCGTTAAACATTTTGTCTCTAAAGGTTTTATCGAGATCGTCTTCGACAGCGATGAGTAAACCGTTGTAATCTATTGGTATTGATTTACTTTTAGGTTCTTGCATTGCAATATCTTCTGTCGCTTTGGCAAGTAAAGAATTTATCTCGTTGTCTAGAGTAATGTTATTTTTGGTTTCTATGTTGTTTTTTTTGTCAGGTATATTTTCAACGATAGCAACAAGAGGTTCATTTTGGATTGTGCTTTTGTCGACAAGTAAGGGTTCTTCAACTTGAGTTTTGTTTACTATTGTCTTTACCTTATTTTTAGAATTTACATTAGCATAATATTTAGTGCTTTCAATTGGTTTCTTTTCTGTTTTCTTCCTGCTCTTTTTTATTGTTTGCTCTTCTATTTTAACTATTACTTCTTGTTTTGGAGTACTAATTATTTGTTTTGGAACTTCAATTTTTAAAGTGTCGGTAGTTGTGTTTTCTTTAGCTATACTACTGTCTGTACTATTTGTTATTTTAGTATTTATAAAGAAATTCGAAACCAACAAAACACCAATAATGCTTGCCGCCATACCTAGCCACCAAAAGCCCGTTTTGTTACTCTTTTTTTCTTCGTGATCTAAACGTTTCGATAGAGTATCCCAAGATTTAGATGCAGGCGTAATAGTTCTTTTTTCGAGCCTATCTTTCATGTCTTCTTCAAATTTAATTGGTGCCATAACTCGATGTGTTTAATTTTTTAATCTCTTGCTGAAGCATTTTTCTTGCTTTAAATAATTGCGATTTGGAAGTCCCTTCATTTATATTTAGAAGAGAAGCAATTTCTTGGTGTTTATAGCCTTCAATTGCATACATAACAAAAACCATTTTATAACCTTCTGGTAGTTTATCTATTAATTTCTGGATGTGTTCTACTTCAATCTCACTATTAATAGTGTTTGAATAATCATGCTTAACCTGTATGTCTTCGATAGAAAACTCTATTTTTTTTGTTGTCTTAAAAACGAAATAGACTCTCTAACCATAATACGTCTTATCCAACCTTCAAAACTGCCTTCACTTTTAAAATGCTTTAAGTTTTTAAATACTTTAAAAAACCCATTGAGCATGGCTTCTTCAGCATGTTGTAAATCTTTAATATAATACCTGCAAACACTTAACATTTTTGGCGCATGCAACTCATACAATACGTGTTGTGCTTCACGATTGTTTGTTTGAGCTCTTTTAATTAGCTTCGTTTCATTTTTATAGAGTTGAATAACTTTCAAAAAAGGATTAGTTTTGTGGTTCTATTTATAAAGACGTGATTTTTGTATAAAAGGTTGCCTCATGGTTATACTATTTTTATAATTTTAAAAAAAAATAATTAAAAATGAACTCAATTAATTTAACTTTAACAAAATACAAAGTTAAGCTATACTTCAAATAGTTACTAATTTTGCATTAGTGTTTGTAAAATACAAAACTTTAAAAATATGATTCGTTTTTTTGCTTTTAGCCTATTTTTTTGCCTTATTTCTTGTAAAAAAGAAGAAGTAGGGTCTGCAAACAGAGAGCTAAACTTGCCATTATTCTCTCTCTTAGAAATGAATAAAACAAATGTTTTATTTTCAAACGATATTATCGAAAATGAAGCTTTTAATACTTTTAAATATGAATACTTCTATAATGGAGCTGGTGTTTCTATTGGAGATATTAACAACGATGGTTTGTCTGATATTTATTTTACAGGAAACATGGTTGATGATAAATTATATTTAAATAAAGGGAATTTAGAATTCGAAGATATAACCCAAAACGCAATTGGTAAACAAGCTAAAGGCTGGCACACAGGAACAACGTTTGTAGATGTAAATGGGGATGGTTTTTTAGATGTTTATGTATGTAGGGGAGGAGATATTAGAAATTTTAAAGACCAATCTAATTTATTATACATAAACAATGGTGATTTAACTTTTACCGAACAAGCGCATGTTTTTGGAATTGATGATGGTTCTAATTCTACCCAAGCCGCATTTTTTGATTACGATTTAGATGGCGATTTGGATGCTTATGTAATGAATGTTCCCAATGAATTATTTCAATATTCTATGCAAGAGTATCGCGATATGTTTAAAAGTGGTAAAAATAAATCTGATCACTTTTATAAAAATGATAACGGAAAATTTATAGAAATATCTAAAAGCTTGGGCATTAATAATCATGCTTTTGGATTAGGGCTATGCGTTTCTGATATCGATAATAATGGCTATCTAGATATTTATGTTAGTAATGATTATGAAGACCGCGATTACCTGTTTATGAATAATAAAGGTGTTTTTACAGAAGAATTAAAACAACGTACAAGGCATATTTCAAACTTTGGAATGGGAATAGATATCGCAGATTTTAATAACGATGCTCATCAAGATATCATGGAATTAGACATGGCTTACTCTTCTCATATTCGCTCTAAAAGAAACATGGCATCCATGTCTATCGATAAATTTTGGAACACAGTAGCCACAGGGAATTATTATCAATATATGAGTAACTCATTGCAACTAAACAATGGGAATGGCACGTTTAGCGACATCGCTCATTTGGCCACAGTGGCCAAGACAGATTGGAGCTGGGCAGCTCTATTTGCAGATTTCGACAATGATGGTCTAAAAGATTTGGTAATTACTAATGGACAGTATCGAGATTTTAAAGATAGGGATTTTCAAGAAAATCTAAATAAGCAGATTGCTGAAAAAGGAAAATTGTCGCTAGATGAGGTCTATTCGTTTACACCATCAAGTGTGCAAAGTAACTTTGTGTTTAAAAATAAAGGCGATCTATCTTTTGAGAACAATACCAAAAGTTGGGGATTCAATAAAAAGATAAATTCAAACGGCATTGCGTATGCAGATTTAGATAATGATGGAGACTTGGATTTGGTTGTAAATAATCTTGATAAACCAGCTTCTATTTATGAGAATAACCTAAATGGACAGGTAAACTATGTAGCTTTTCAATTAAAAGGGAATAGAAAAAACGTGTTTGCTTTTGGAGCAAAAGTTAAAGTTTATACAGAATATGGAGTTCAAACCCAAGAGATTTCTCCAACAAGAGGTTATTTGTCATCAGTTGATACCAAACTACATTTTGGCTTAGGGGAGGCTTCTTTAATTAAAAAAGTAGAAATAATTTGGCCAGATAACAAGACTACAATACTTCACAATTTAAATAGTAATCGAACACATTATCTAAGCTATAATAAATCAGCTTTTAAAGAATTAACTAAAGAAAAAGTGACACCTATTTTTAAAGATATTTCGCAATCTCAACCTTTACAATATAAGCATACAGAAAATAAATTTAATGATTGGGACAGAGAAATCTTATTGCCTTATGCACTTTCAAGTCAAGGTCCAGTTATAGCCGTTGCAGATGTTAATAAAAACCAATTAGAAGATGTGTTTATTGGAGGCTCTAGCGGCAATTTGTCTCAAATTAGATGCCAAAAATTAAATGGAACATTTATATCTCCTATTAACAGTCCATTTATAGAAGATATAAAAAGCGAAGATATTGGTGCTTTGTTTTTTGATGCAGATAACGATGGCGATAATGATTTATACGTTTGTAGTGGTGGTAACGAATTTGTAAAAAACTCAAAACATTTGCAAGACAGATTATATATAAATGATGGTAATGGTAATTTTATAAAAAGCAGAAATGCTTTGCCAAAAATGATCTCAAGCACCAAAGTTATCGTCTCTGGTGATATAGACAGCGATGGTGATTTAGATTTGTTTGTTGGAGGAAGGTTAACACCAGGAGAATACCCTAAAGCCTCAAGAAGCTATGTTTTAAGAAACGATAATGGGAATTTCACAGACATTACCAGTCAATGGTCTAAAGCACTTTTGTTTCCGGGAATGATAACTGGTGCCGAATTTACGGATGTCAATAATGATGGGAAATTAGATTTAACATTAGTTGGTGAATGGATGGGTTTTACGCAGTTTATTAATGACGGAGAAAAATTTGCAAAAAAAGAGACAGACCTTTCTACAGAAGGTTTATGGTTTAGTTTAGCATCGGGCGATATTGATAATGATGGAGACATAGACTTTGTTGCTGGAAATCTTGGTGCTAACTCAAAATTTAAAGCCTCTTTAAAAAAACCATTTAATATCTATGGAAGTGATTTTGATAAAAATGGTAGTTACGATTTGGTTTTAAGTGCATATGAAGGAGATAAAAATTATCCTGTTCGTGGAAAAGAATGTTCGTCTCAACAAATGCCTTCGCTTTTAGAAAAATTCCCTACATATAAATCTTTTGCTGAGTCAGATATGAAACAACTTTATGGTAGTAATCTAGATGAAGCACACCATTTAACAGCAAGGCATTTAAAATCTTCAATTTTTATTAATGATGGAAACGGCAATTTTATAATGAAGGACTTACCTAATGAAGCTCAATTTTCACCAATTATGGGTATAGAGCTTGAGGATATAAATGGAGATAATAAAATAGACATTGTCGCTGCAGGAAATTTGTATGAAGCAGAAGTTGAAACGGTGCGCTATGATGCTGGAAGAGGAGTTTGTTTAATTGGAGATGGTGAAAATAATTTTAAGCCTTTAACTCCAGAAGTATCTGGGTTTTTTGCTTGGAATAATGTGAAATCAATAACCAAAATAACTTTAGATAATAAAAAATGTTTCATTTTGGGTGTAAATAATAATTTCCCTCAAATTTTTGAATTAAAATAATATATGATACCCACTATAAAAACAAACCAAAAAAACATGAAGTATAATAGATATTTTATTTGCCTCATTGGTCTTTTACTATTAAATAGTTGTAAAGATGACGACGACGTTGTCACGCAAGAACCCATGCAAGAAGAAGTTGTTTTAACAGATAATGTTGAAGTTTATAATGCAGCCTTAGTAGATAATAGTCTCGTTTTGGCAGTTGTAAACGGAGGTGATAAATCTTATCTTGTAGATAAGTCTGGAAAAAAAGTAAAAGAATGGAACTTTTCTTCAAATCTTGGAAATGATTTAGAGATTATGCCAGATGGTAAATTGTTAGGGATGTTTAAAACACTAACTCCAAGTGTGAACTTTGGAGGATTTGGTGGTGTCATAAAAATTATAAATTTAGATGGATCTATAGATTGGGAATATGAATATGCCTCTTCAGAATACCTAGCACATCATGATGTAGAAATGCTTCCAAATGGCAATATTTTATTTTTGGCTTGGGAAAAAGTAGATATGTTAGAGGCGCAACAGCAAGGTGTAAATACGGCATCGCACCTATATCCAGAAACGCTTATAGAAGTAAATCCAAATACAAATCAAATAGTATGGAAATGGAATAGTTATAACCATAAAATACAAGATCAATTTCCTAGTCTACCAAATTTTGGATCTGTTAGCAGTAACCCACAATTAATAGATTTAAACTATTTTTCTTTAGATAATGGAGACATCATGCACGCTAATGGTATAGATTACGATGCCCAAAAAGATGTTATATACATGAGTGTAAATAATTATAGTGAAGTTTGGGTTATCGATCACAGTACAACAATACTTGAAGCAGAGACGAGTAATGGTGGTGCATACAATAAGGGAGGAGATTTAATTTATAGATTTGGAAACCCAGAAGCTTACAAAAACTTATTTGGTAACCGTTTGTTTTATAATAATCACTTTCCCAACCTATTAGAAGATAATGTCCCGGGAGAAGGAAATGTTTTAGTCTTTGTAAACGGAAGTAATACAACTCAATCTACAGTATACGAGTTGGATATGCCGGACGTTCTTAATTTAATTCCAAATAGCAATAATGAGCCACAGCTAATTTGGGATTTTACAGATCCAACACTCCAGTATGGAAGAGTATCTGGAGCGGTAAGGTTACAAAATGGTAACACGCTAATTTGCGAAGGCGATTATGGTTTTTGGGAAGTGACCCAAACAGGTGAAATAGCATGGAAATATTCAGGTTTAAATACAAGTCAATTTTGGAGATGTTATGCCTATAAATTTGATGATTCAGAAATTTTAAACCAAAACATTGAATTTGAGTAGTTTAAATGTTGCATTCTAAAAAAATGAATTAAATTTACAGTTAAGTTATTAATTAAATTTTACACACATGAAAAAAATTACCTTATTATTATTATGTTTCTCTTTAAACTTTACTTTCTCGCAAGTAATATTTGAAGATGATTTTGACGGCTCTGGCCCTGGATTTGCAGCTTGGTCTGTTTATGATGTAGACGGTAATACCGTAAACGCCAATGTCGCTCAGTTTACTTCTGCATGGATAGAAGAACAAGCTACTCTTGTTACAGCACCACCAGATGATTTAGTTGCAAAAAGCACCTCTTGGTATTCACCAGCTGGTACTTCAGACGATTGGTTGGTAACACCAGCGATGAATTTAACAGGTTTTACAGGAGATCCAATACTTACATGGGAAGAAAACGCACCAGATGCTGCTTATGCTGATGGTTACGAGGTTAGAGTTTCTACAACAGGTAATACTCCAGCAGATTTTACAGATGCACCTATATTTACAATTGCCAACGCTTCTGGTGGAACTGGAGTTTGGGCTTCTCAATCTGTAAATTTAAATGCTTATGTTGGTAATGCAGTTGTTTATATTGCATGGCGAAACACTTCTACAGACAAGTTTGTTTTACAAATAAACAATGTAAAAGTAGAAGTGCCTCCAGCTTTTGATGCTGGAATCACAACGAATGGTGAGACTCAAGATCAATACACACAAATTCCTCTTGAACAAATTGTAGCTATGGGTACCAATGCTATTATTAATAATATAGGTGATGCCGTTACAAACGCTATAGCAACAGTAACTGTTGCAGATGGCGGAGGAACTGTTTACACAGAGTCTAGTACTCCAATTGCTATTGCAGCAGGAGCAGTTCAAGCAGTTACATTTACTGGGTACATACCAACTGCAGTAGGCACATTCACTACTACATATTCAGTTGCTATTGCAGAAGTAGATGGAGACCCTGCTAACGATACTACAACTAGTAATGATACAGAAGTTACAACTAATACGTATGCTAGAGATAATGGTATTGTAACAGGTTCTTTGGGTATTGGAACTGGAACTACTAGTGGTCAATTGGGACAACAATTTGATATTATTGAAACTGAAGCTATTTTGTCGGTTACTTTTCAATTAGAAAATGGAAGCGATTTATTAACAGGATCAACAACATTTGTTAAGGTTTGGAGTATGGCAGGTGGGATTCCTGATGCTATTATTGCACAAACCGATGTAGTGACAATACTTACAGGATCTAATCTATATACTGCAAATATTGTAGGAGGTGCTTTTAACCTGAACCCTGGTGTTTATGTAATAACTGTAGAAGAAGGTGTAGAAAGTATTTCGCTTGCTCATACTGACGAGATACATACGCCTGGAACAACTTGGATAAATTGGCCAACTAATCCTAATGGAACTTGGTCTAACAATGAAGACTTTAATGTTGATGTTTCATATATTCTACGTCCAAACTTCCAAGATAATACTTTAGGTGTTGATAATTTTGATGTTGAAAACATTACAATTGGTTTATACCCTAATCCAGCTACTGATTTTGTTACTATAAGTAATCCAAATGGAGTAAGTTTACAAGAGGCTATTATAGTTGATATTGCAGGTCGCGTTGTAAAAACTTATAATTTAGGGAGTACAATAGATAGTGAAAAAACTATTGATGTTTCTTCTCTAAATGCCGCTGCTTACTTTGTAACTATAAAAAGTAGTCATGGAGCAATAACTAAAAAATTAATTATTAACTAATAGTCCATATATTTTAGATAGTTTAGATTTAAAAGCCAGTAACTATTGTAGTTACTGGCTTTTTTTATGGGATTAAAATAGCGTTTCTAAATTACTTCTTTCGCTCAATTACATAATTCACCATGAGTTCTAAAGAAGTTTTATACTCAGAATCTGGGAATTGTTGTAGTATTTGTAGTGCTTCAGATTGAAAGGCTTTCATTTTTGTTACAGCATAGTCTAAACCACCATTATTTTTAACAAAAGCAATCACTTCATTAACGCGTTGTTTGTCTTTATTATGGTTTTTAATAGAATTGATTATCCATTTCTTATCCTTTTTACTCACGATGTTAAGCACATGAATAAGAGGTAATGTCATTTTTTGTTCTTTAATATCGATACCTACAGGTTTCCCAATGCTTTTGGTGCCATAATCGAACAAATCATCTTTAATTTGAAATGCCATACCTATAAGTTCTCCAAATTTTCGCATGGTTTCAACCTCAGGAGACTCTGGTTTAACAGAAGCTGCGCCAAGGCTGCAACAAGCTGCAATTAAAGTGGCCGTTTTTTGTCTTATTATTTCGTAATACACGTCTTCTGTAATATCTAAACGTCTGGCTTTTTCAATTTGAAGCAGTTCACCTTCACTCATTTCTCTTACTGCAACCGAAATAATTTTAAGCAAGTCGAAATCATTATTGTCAATAGACAATAACAAACCTTTAGAGAGTAAATAATCGCCTATAAGCACAGCAATTTTGTTTTTCCAAAGCGCATTAATGCTAAAGAAACCACGACGTTTATTGCTGTCATCCACAACATCGTCGTGCAATAAAGTAGCAGTATGTATTAATTCTATAACTGATGCGCCTCTATAAGTTCTGTCTTTAACTTCTCCATTAGACACCATTTTTGCTACAAGAAACACAAACATTGGTCGCATTTGCTTTCCCTTTCTGTTAACAATGTAATGTGTGATTCTATTTAATAAAGCAACTTTAGAAGCCATAGCTAAACGGAACTTTTGTTCAAAAAGATCCATTTCGTAAGCGATGGGTTGTTTTATTTGTTCAGTTATTTTCAAAAGAAAAATTTCAGTTTTATAAAGTTACTAATAAAGTTTATTTTAAAAATTTATATAGGCAAATATTAACATAATCTTTACTACCACTCATTAATTCTATTAGAATCTAGTTTAACAAAAATAAAGATAAGAATAGTAAATCCCCAAAGTCCTGAGCCTCCATAACTAAACATTGGGAGAGGAATGCCAATGGTAGGGATTAAGCCCATTACCATACCAATATTGATTAAGAAGTGTATAAATAGTATCGAAGCAACCGAATAACCATACACACGACTAAACTGCGATTTTTGGAGTTCGGCTAAATGTAATATACGTAATATTAGAAGTATCATCCCGAGCACAACTGCAAAACTGCCTATAAAACCCCATTCTTCACCTACTGTTGTGAAAATATAATCGGTATGTTGCTCAGGTACAAATTTACCTGTAGTACGCGTGCCTTGCATAAAACCTTTACCAGTAAAACCACCAGAACTAATGGCTTTTTCACTTTCTAAAAGATTGTAGGCGGCCTCTTTTTTCATTTTTGCCAGCTTACCTGCATCCTTTTCAAGACTTAGCCAAATAGTAATTCGGTCTTTTTGATGGAAAGGTAGCAATGTGTCGTAAGTGTAACGCACACCAAAAGTAATTAATAAGGCAATTAATAATGTTAGAGCCGGTTGGAGGAATGAGGGCTTTTTTTTAAGAGAAAAATAATAACCAAACACTATTACAGTTGCTATAATCATGGTTATTAGCAACCCGAACTTTAAAGCGAGTACCGCTAAAACTATTAAAAGAGATCCAAGAATTAAATAAACTTTAGGAAGTCCTTCACGATATAATACAAAGAAAAATGCGCCATATACTAGCGTACTTCCTGCATCTTTTTGTAATAAAATTAGAAAGGCAGGAGCTATAATAATTGCGAAAATTCGAATTTGATGTTTAAATTGTTTAATATCGGTTTGTAAATCACTCACATATTTTGCTACAGCTAAAGCAGTAGCAGCTTTCGCAAACTCACTAGGTTGTAGAGTCATACCTCCTAAATCGTACCAAGACGTGGCGCCATTTATGCTTTTTCCAAAGATGAATAAACCAATTAAGGAGAGTAGGGACGCAAAGTAGATGATGCTAGAAAAGCGTTCGTAAAACTTAGCGTCAATAGATAAAATAAGTGTAATTAGTACTACCGATAGAATTAAGAAAATAAGCTGTTTGCCATAAAATTCTGTAAAACTAAAATAGTCTATTATTTCGCCTGTATGTGAAGCCGATAATATATTTAGCCAACCAAAACTTGCTAGCATAAAAAATAGCACGATAGTAATCCAGTCAAATTTAAAATGTCTATCAGTTTTTCTCATTAAATTTATAACTTGAGATCAGGTTTATTTGGTAATTCAATGATGGCTTCCATTGGAATAACTTGATATTGCGATTCACGATTTATTTTAAAAGGTTTACCAGAATAAGGTTTCGCATATTCGTTTTCCAAACTATGAGTTAATAACCACTCCTCTAAATCTTTTCTAGTAATAGTTCTATTAATGTATTTCTCTATCATTAAGCTGGCAATTCTTCCAGCAAACCTGCTTCCAAAATAGCCGTTCTCAACAAATACTGCAATTGCTATTTTTGGGTTGTCTTTGGGTGCAAAAGCTACAAATATGGAATGATCCGTAAGTTGAGTTCTTACACTATCTATTATCGCATAATTTTCTACAGTGCCTGTTTTTCCACATATTTCTAGGCCTTTAACCTGAAGACTACTTGCTGTGCCTTTATTATAAACTTGAAACATACCTTCAATAACAGGTGTAAAATGTTCTTTGTCTATAGTTGTGTATTTAGGTTTGGTGAAATTTTCAGGTAGTGTTTTACCCTGTATAGATTTTATAATATGTGGTGTATAATAATAACCACGATTAGCTATTGCGGCTGTCATATTAGCTAATTGTATTGGAGTAGTAGAAACTTCTCCTTGACCAATGGCATTAGAAATGGTATAAGTAGAATAAAATTCTCTTGGGTAGGCATATTTATAGTATTTTCTATCTGGAATTCTTCCTTTTTGACCAACAACTAAATCGTTGTTTAAATAATTTCCAAGCCCAAAACTTTTTACATGTTTACTCCAATTATCTATGCCTTTTGAAGCATTATTGTCTTTATCTAAAATGCGTCTATAGACAGTTGCAAAATAGGCATTACAAGATTTTTGAATACCTAAAACCATGTTTCTTGAACCACCACCACAATGGCATCCCATAAAACTATTTCCGTATTTGTAACCATCATAGCACGATATGCTTTCCCTTGTTGATATTACGTCTTCTTGCAAAGCTACAAGCGCATTCATTAGCTTAAATGGAGAGCCAGGATTATAAACACCTTGCAAGCTTCTATTAAATAAAGGTTTTGCAATAGAGTCTCTTATTAATGTATTGAAGTTTTTAGAGCGCTTTCTGCCAACTAAATCGTTAGGGTTGTATGTTGGTGCAGCAATCATGGCTAAAATTTCGCCAGTACTTGGTTCTATAGCAATTATTCCTCCACGTTTATTCTGCATTAGCCATTCTCCATAAGCTTGTAATTCAGAATCTATTGTGATTGTAATATCTTTTCCTTGTTCTGGAATAATGTTTTCTTTACCATTTTTATAGGGTCCTATATTTCTATTAAATCTGTCTTTTTGAATAAGTTTTAGACCTTTTTCACCACGTAAAATATCTTCATAAGACTTCTCAACACCTTGCTTACCAATAAGGTCACCCATTTTATAATAGTCATCTTTCGCGATGTCTCTATTGTTTACTTCGCCAATATCGCCTAATACATTAGCTCCAATGGTTGTTTCGTATTGTCTTAAAGAACGCTTCTGAATATGAAAACCTTTAAATTTCCTCATTTTTTCTTGAAGCACAGCATAGTCTTCCTTCGATAAATGCGAAACTAAAGGTGATGGTATTCGCCAAGAATATTTTTTTGCTTTTTTAAACTGACTAATAAAACGAGCCTTATCAATTTTTAGTAATTTACAAAATTCTAACGTATCTAATGCAACTACTTCTCTGGGGATAACCATAACATCGTAAGAGGGTTGGTTGGCTACTAAAAGTTTGCCGTTTCTATCGTAAACAAAACCTCTTTTTGGGTAGTCGTACACTTTTCTAATAGCATTGTCGTCAAAAACACTATCGTTGTTAGAGGTGTGAATTTGTAAGTAGTAAAGCCTCGCAGTAAAAATAACACCAACGAGAATAACAGAAAGGAAGAGTAAAAATTGTCTCATTTTTTATTTGAACCACTAAAAATTATAGTTATTAAAAGACATAATAAAATAGTGAATATACTAGAGAATAACGTATTTTTGAGTACTAAAAGTATTTTCGAAAAGTTAAAAATTTCAAACGAAAATAAAACAAAGTGATGGATAACAGTTAGTATAGAAATGTAGGTAATACGTTGTCCAAAATCTGAAGTGCTAAATTTTATTGTTTGATGCTCATAAACAGCACCAAAACTAAATTTTAAAGCTGCTGGTCTAATAAAAGCGATTGTTAATGCTGCAGCTGCATGTATGCCTCCAGAATCTAAAAATAAATCTATAGAGAAGCCTAACAGAAAGCTTAATAGAATAAACGCCATTCTATTATTTTTTATTGGAAAAAGGATAATGAATAATATATATGGATACGGATTTATATACCCCATAAAATTTACATGACTTAACAATAGCACCTGTACTAAAATAAGTACAATAAAACGGATGGTATGTATAGATAAAAGATTAGTCATTGTTGTCTAATAATTTTTCTATTAGTTTCTTATCCTCATTTTCAATAATATAAACGTGCTCGATATTTGTCATGTCGTTAAAAAGAGCGACTTCAATTTCATAATAATTTTCTGCTATGTCCAATTTAAAATTAGATATAGTACCGATAGGAATCCCTTTTGGGAAAATGGTAGAACGACCAGAAGTAATAATTGTATCTCCAGTTGCAACAGAAGCTATTTTTGGAATCTCTGTAAGCTGTATAAATTCTGGCGAGTTACCATCCCATTTTAGATCTCCAAAATGGTTGCTTTTTTTAACTAATGCACTAATGCTGCTTGTTGTATTTAATATAGAAAGAACAGTTGCGAAATTCGAATCTGTTTTTTCAATAATACCAATAATACCTTTGCTTGAAACAACGCCAAAATCTTGTTTAATATTATCGTTTTTTCCTTTGTTTAAAAGTAGAATATTGTTAGTAGAAGCATAACTATTTCTAATCACTTGAGCAGCTGTGAATTTATAATGATTCGTAAAATTCACACTATCAGTATAAGTAGAATCAGCATTTTTATTAGTGTTAAAAAGAATAGCTTTTAATTGGCTATTCTCTTCTTGAAGTAATTTATTTTGTTCTCTTAATCCAAAATAATCGCTTATGTTATTTGAAGTGTTATAAACACCACCACTTAAAAAGTTAGCCGAATTAATAAATCTACTTCTATGATAACTGTTCGATTGTATCGTTAACATCACAGAAATAAACAGCAATAGCACAAACAGAAGAAACGTTTTGTTTCTTAGTATAAAGTTTACTATTTGTTGCATCTATTTGGGCTGGTTTTATTTAATCAATACGCTTTTGTATTTCGCTAGATTTTTAAGCGTAATTCCTGTACCACGAACAACAGCACGTAATGGGTCTTCGGCAATATAAACTGGTAAATCTGTTTTTTGAGATAAACGCTTGTCTAAACCGCGAAGCATAGAACCACCACCAGCTAAATAAATACCAGTATTATAAATATCTGCAGCTAATTCTGGAGGTGTTTGCGATAGTGTTTCCATTACAGCATCCTCGATTCTAAGAATAGATTTATCTAAAGCCCTGGCAATCTCTCTATAAGAAATTTGAACCTGTTTAGGTTTTCCAGTTAATAAATCACGTCCTTGAACGCTCATGTCTTCTGGTGGTATGTCTAAATCTTCGGTTGCAGCACCAATTTGAATTTTTATTTTCTCTGCGGTGCGCTCACCAACATATAGATTATGTTGGGTACGCATGTAATAAATAATATCGTTCGTAAAAACATCACCTGCAATTTTAACAGATTTGTCACAAACAATTCCTCCTAAGGCAATTACAGCAATTTCGGTTGTTCCACCTCCAATATCAACAATCATGTTCCCTTTAGGTTGCATAATATCAACACCAATACCAATAGCAGCAGCCATTGGCTCATGGATTAAATAGACTTCTTTGCCGTTTACACGTTCGCAAGATTCTTTTACTGCTCGCATTTCTACTTCCGTAATTCCAGAAGGAATACAAACCACCATACGTAAAGATGGAGTAAATAACTTTTTTTTAAGCGCAGGAATATTTTTAATAAACATGCTTATCATTTGCTCTGAAGCATCAAAATCTGCAATTACACCATCCTTTAAGGGTCTAATAGTTTTTATGTTTTCGTGTGTTTTTCCTTGCATTAAATTAGCTTCTTGGCCAACTGCAATTATTTTTCCCGAAATTCGATCTCTTGCAACAATAGAAGGCGCATCCACAACAACCTTGTCATTATGAATGATTAATGTATTTGCAGTTCCTAAATCTATTGCAATTTCTTCTGTTAGGAAGTCGAAAAATCCCATGCGTTAAGTAGTAATTTATGAAGTTATTATTGTGATGTTGTAAAAGTAATAAAACTAACGAAAAAAACAGCCTTTATTGTACATTGTTCTTGTATAAATTTTTAATGCTGAATGATTTAGAATTAACACAAAATAGTAGATACGTTTTTGTATCGCTTTTAGATGTTTTTTGTTTTTATTTTTTGCGCTCCCGCAGAAATATTAAGTGGTGAATATAAAATAATATTTTCTGTTAGAAATCACCGATTTGTTCAATTTTTATTTATAATAGCGTGCTTCGATGGATTCCGAAATAAATAAAAAACCTGATAAGCTTTGACACTTATCAGGTTTAAAAATATTAATATGAGATTCCTTTTTTCTAAAGAATTTATCTAATGTTTAAAATGACGTGTTCCTGTAAATACCATAGCGACTTCATTGTCATTACAATAATCAATGCTTAATTGGTCTTTTATAGAACCTCCTGGTTGGATTACAGCCGAAACTCCTGCGTTTTTTGCAATTTCTACGCAGTCTGGAAACGGAAAAAAAGCATCACTCGCCATAACACTTCCTTTTAAATTGAATTTAAAAGATTGTGCTTTGTGTATCGCTTGGTTTAAAGCATCTACACGACTTGTTTGTCCTGTGCCACTTGCACATAATTGTCTGCCTTTTACAAGTACAATAGTGTTAGACTTTGTATGCTTACAAATTTTAGAAGCAAAAATTAAATCGTCTAATTCTTCTGTTGTTGGTGCTTTTGTTGTTGCGTTTTTAAGGTCTTCTAATGTGTCTGTTATATTATTTCTGTCTTGCACTAAAATACCGTTTAAACAAGTTCTTGCAGTAGTTTGCGCAAATTCAGCATTTTTTAAAATTAAAAGCACTCTATTTTTCTTGCCTTTTAAAATGGTTTCAGCTTCAGTAGAAAAACTTGGAGCAATTACCACCTCGCAAAATAACTTATGGATTTCTTCCGCAGTTGCAGCATCAATTTCAGTATTAGAAATTAGTACGCCTCCAAAAGCAGAAACAGGGTCGCCAGCTAAAGCATCGGTATAAGCTTGGTGTAAAGTGTTACGTTGTGCTAAACCACAAGCGTTATTATGTTTTAAGATTGCAAAGGTTGGCGCATCGTTTTTAAACTCTGCCATTAAATTTACTGCTGCATCAACATCTAAAAGGTTGTTGTAGCTTAATTCTTTACCATGTAGTTTGGTGAACATCTCGTCAAAATTTCCGAAGAAAAAACCACGTTGATGTGGGTTTTCTCCATAACGCAATACTTTTCCGTTAGTTTCAGAAATTTTTAAAGCTGCTATTTCATGATCGGCATTAAAGTAATTGAATATTGCAGAATCATAATGAGAAGATACATTGAATGCTTTTGCAGCGAAACTTCTTCTATCTTCTTCAGATAAATCACCTTTCTTGTCTGTAATCAATTCTAAAAACTCAGCATAATCATCTACCGAAGAAACGCAAATAACATCAGCATAATTTTTTGCTGCTGCGCGAATAAGAGAAATACCTCCAATATCAATTTTCTCAATAATATCTTGATTAGCAGCACCCGAAGCTACAGTTTTTTCAAAAGGATACAAATCGACAATTACTATATCAATTTGTGGAATATCGAATGCCTTCATTTCAGCAACATCACCATCATGATTTTGGCGATTTAAAATACCTCCAAATACTTTTGGGTGAAGTGTTTTTACGCGACCTCCAAGAATTGAAGGATACGATGTTACGTCTTCCACAGGAACGACTTTAATACCTAAGTCGCTAATAAATTTTTCTGTTCCACCAGTAGAATAAATAGTAACGCCTTGTTTATCCAGTGCTTTAACAATTGGCTCTAAGCCATCTTTGCTAAATACCGAAATTAATGCAGATTTAATTGTTTTGTTATTGCTCATTAGTAGTTGTGTTAATAAGCGAGCAAATTTACAAAAAAAGGAAATGTAATTAACTCAAAAAGTCTATTGGGTTTTTAACTAAAAATAGATGTTGTTAACATTTTATAGTTAAAGATACAGAACCAAATTATAAAAACTGTATCTTAAGAATGGTTTAAACATTAAAACGCAAACTGATGAAAGTAAAACTACTAGTTATATTAATTTCAGTTTTATTTATAAGTTGTCAAAATGATGATGAACAAAATGATACTGAACAAAATAATGATGTTCAAACTGAGGCCATAGAGGGTTCTTGGAATTTAAAACATGTTTATGGCGGATTTTCACCAGTTAATATAGATTATACTTTTGGCGATGTAAAATGGACTTTTAATGAAAGTAATAGAAATGTTGTTATAGAAAATAATGTTCTAACCACTGGTCCAGAAGATATTCATGCTGGATTAGATAGTGGAATCTATAGTTTTGAAATCCAACTCGAAAATGATTTACAAACATTGTATATCGATAGTGTAGAAATAGGAACTATACTTATTTCAGGAGATAATTTGGATATTGATAATGGTCTAGCTCTTGATGGTTTTGTTAATAAAGGTAAATGACTTTTTTTATTCTAGTGTTTTAGCAACTTCACTGCAAACAAACTCTAAAAAACGTTCATCTTCTTCTGTAAAAGGATTTGGAGTATTAGAATCTATATCTATTTGTCCAATATTTTCACCATTTACAAAAATAGGAATTACAATTTCAGCCTTTACAGTAATACTACAAGCGATATAATTATCTTGAGCAGCAACGTCTGGTACTACAAAGTTTTCATTACTAACTGCTACTTGACCGCAGATGCCTTTTCCAAAAGGAATAATAGTATGGTCTGTGGGCTCACCAACATAAGGTCCAAGCTTTAATTCGTTCTTGTTGCCATTTTTAAAATAAAAGCCAACCCAATTATAATGGTTAATATTTGCTTCTAATAACTCACAAATTGACATTAAGCGCTCATCTATAGCGATTTTAGAATTAGAAAGTATAGCTTCAGTTTTTTGTTTTAAAGTGTCAAAAATCATTAGGATAAAAATTTTAGTAAAAGTATTTAAAAAGGCGTAGTTTTAAACTCTCAAAATCTAATTATTTTTACAAAAAAAAAATTGAAAACTCTTTTTATAAAGTATAAGTCTGTAATAAAATTTATTCTTACATTTTTGTTAGTGTATATTGGTTTATCTATAGTATATAACTTATATCTTAATACTTCTATTGGTTCAAAGTATCATCCAGATTATATAACGAATGCAGTAGCATACCAAACGGAAGCTTTGCTAAGTATGGTTGGTTATGAGGCTCAGGTTATTAAACATCCTGAGGAGCCTTCGATGAAGATGATAGTAAGAGGTAAGTATATTGCCAGAATAGTAGAAGGTTGTAATGCTATTAGTGTTATTGTTTTATTTATTTCTTTTGTTGTTGCTTTTTCGGGAAAATTAAAAACAACAATTTTATTTTTATTATCTGGAAGTGTTATTATTTATACTGTAAATCTTATTCGAATCGTTATTCTATCCATTGGATTGTACCATTATCCATGGAGAAATGCTATTTTACATTCAGTAATCTTTCCTGCAATAATTTATGGAATGGTGTTTTTATTATGGATGCTTTGGGTGAATAGATTCTCTAATATTGGTAAAAATAATGGATAAGTATAAAAAATATATCTGGCTATTTTTTCTTTTTGTTTTATTAGCGATGGTCCGTGGTTTTGAAAACGAGCTTTTTTATGATCCGTATCTAAAATTCTTTAAAGGCGATTATTTGTATATAGATTCTCCTAGACGTGAAGTTTTACATTTAGCACTATCAACATCACTACGCTATTTAATTAACTCCATCGTTTCTTTAGCTATTTTATATGGTTTTTTTAAGGATATAAGTATTGTGAAATTTTCGGTTTTAGTCTACGGTTTTTCTTATGTTGTTCTGCTTATATTGTTTTTGTTCTTTGTATTAAATCCACAACAAGAAGATTATTATATGTTTTTTAATATTCGAAGGTTTTTAATTCAGCCAGTAATACTGTTATTATTGCTTCCGGCGTTTTATTACCATAGAAAAAGAACATAAATTAGTGTTAAAGCTAATAATAATATGCATTGTTTATGTTATTTTATTAACTTTGTAATGTGAAAATCAGTTTATTAAATAAAAGTTTATCTTTTTTAATGGCATTTATTGTGTTGTTTTCAACGCTATCATTTACCATTGAGTCTCACTATTGTGGGAATAATTTAATTGATACTGCTGTTTTTTCTAAAGTGAAGAACTGCGGAATGGAATCTTCAGCAACAACACTAATTAAGAAAAGTTGTTGTAAAGATGAGGTTGTAGTAGTTCAAGGTCAAGACCAACTTAAACTTAACACCTTTGACGACCTTAATGTTAACCAACAGATACTTTTTACTTCTTACGTTTATAGTTATATATCTTTATTCATAAGCTTACCAAAGCAAGTTATTCCTAATGAAGGATATGCGCCTCCAAACCTTTTCTGCGACATACAAGTATTAGATGAGACTTTCCTTATTTGATAGATGGTTTCTTTTTCATTTCTGCGTAGGCGGAAATCTCAAATAGAAATAAGTTATTAAATAAAACATAATGAAACATACATATACAGTTGCAGGCATGACCTGCAATGGCTGTAGTGCTTCGGTTGAAAAAAGCCTGAATGCGCTACCAAAAGTGATAAGTGCCTCTGTTGATCTTGAAGAAGCAGAAGCGACCGTTGAGATGTCTCAGTACATTTCAATAGAAACTTTAAAAGCGGCTTTACCCGAAAAATTTTCAATTTTAGAAAAAGAACAAAAAAATGTCTTTTCATCTGCAAAGCGTGAAGAACAAAAAAGTGACCTTCAGCAATTAAAACCATTATTTATAATCTTTGGTTATATAACAATGGCTTCAATATTATTGCATTATAAAAATTGGGATTGGAGCGACTTTATGCTCGATTTTATGGGCTTATTCTATGTGGTTTTTAGCTTTTTTAAAATATTAGATTTAAAGGGCTTTCCGGAATCTTTTAAAATGTACGACCCATTGGCGAAAGCCTTTCCTTTTTATGGAAAAATCTATCCTTTTCTTGAGTTGACATTGGGCTTACTGTTTTTAATGCGTATACAAATACCTTTAGCTTTAGCTGTTACTATTATTATTTTAGGAGTGACCACAATAGGCGTAACGAAAACACTTTTAGATAAAAAAGCAATACAATGTGCTTGTTTAGGTACAGCTCTAAAATTGCCAATGACGAAAGCAACATTTATTGAAAATACCATCATGATTATTATGGCAATTATTATGTTAATCAATATCTATTTGTAATGAAAAATATATTAAACTTATTGATATTATTGCCAATATTTGCAATATCTCAAACGCAATTGAAAGGTGTTATTTTTGAAGAGAACTCTAATAAAACACCGCTTCCTGGAGCTAATGTGTTTTGGCTTGGAACTAAAGTTGGAGATGTGACTGATTTTGATGGAAAGTTCTCTTTACCTTATAAGAAGGAGTACAGTAAATTAGTAGTTAGTTTTGTAGGTTATAAAACAGATACATTAACAATACTAGAACCAAAAGCTATTAAACATAGTTTAAAACCTACAAGTGAGCTTGACGAAATTAACATTACTGCGAGAAAAAAGGCCTCTTCGAGTTCTTATTTATCAGCACAAAATATTATTACTGTAAGTAGCGATGAGTTATTAAAGGCTGCTTGCTGCAACCTTTCTGAAAGTTTTGAAACAAATCCATCCATCGACGTTAATTTTGCAGATGCTGTAACTGGTACGCGACAAATTAAAATGTTGGGCTTAACGAGCCCATATATCTTAATTGCTACCGAAAACATCCCATCTATTCGTGGAGCATCTCAAGCTTTTGGACTTAGTTTTATTCCAGGAACTTGGGTAGAGAGTATTCAAATTACAAAAGGAGCTGGTAGTGTTGTTAATGGTTACGAGAGTATTGCGGGCCAAATAAATGCAGAGCTTGTAAAGCCGTCAAGCGATGATAAATTGTTTGTAAACCTTTATGCAGCTAGTAATGCGCGTTTGGAATTAAATACACACCTTAATACTAAGGTTAGCGACAAATGGGATACAGGAATCTATTTACATGGAAGTACTCAAAATACAAAGCATGATGTAAATAATGATGGGTTTCTAGATATGCCATTGTATAGCCAAGTTAATATCATGAATCGTTGGCAATATACCAATCTAGAAAAAGGCTTCGTGAGTTTTATTAATTTGAAGTATTTAAACGACCAGAAACAATCTGGACAATTAGATTTTAATCCCGAAACAGATAAGCTTACAACTAATAATTGGGGAAACGAAATAGACACCGAACGCTATGAGGTTTCTGCAAAATTAGGTTACGTTAATCCAGAGTTACCATGGCAAAGTCTTGGTTTACAAGCTGCATTTAGTGGTCACCAACAAGACTCTTATTTTGGTTTGAATATTTACGATATAGAGCATAATAGTTTGTATGCAAATTTAATATACAATACAATTATAAGCGACTCTAGGCATAAAATTAAAACAGGTGTAAGTTATACTTACGACCACTATAATGAACTTGTAAATACTACAGATTTTAAAAGAACGGAAAATTCAATTGGTGCTTTTGTGGAGTATAATTATTTTAATTTAGATAAATTAAATGTTACTGCAGGATTAAGAATTGATAAACATAATCTATTAGGCACATTTATTACGCCTCGTCTTCACATGCGTTATACAACATGGGAAAAAGGTGTGTTTAGAGCTTCTATAGGCAGAGGGAAACGTAGCGCAAATATTTTTGCAGAAAACCAGAAACTATTCTCAACCTCTCGTGCAATAAATATATTAAACACAACAGGAGAAATTTATGGATTAGACCCAGAAATAGCATGGAATTATGGTGTGTCTTTTTTACAGGGATTTAGAGCGCTTGGTAGAAAAGGAGAAGTAACAGCAGATTTTTATAGAACTAATTTTAAAAATCAAGTTGTGGTAGATTATGAAAACCCACAAGAGGTAAATTTCTATAATTTAAATGGAGAGAGTTATGCTAATAGTTTTCAAGTGGAGTTGCATTATGAAGCTTTCGATAATTTCGATATGCGTTTAGCTTATAAAAATTATGATGTAAAAACACAATTTAATTCTGGTAAATTAGAAAGACCACTAACACCAAAGCATCGTTTTTTTGCTAATGCTTCTTATAAAACACAAATGCAAGACGGCAAAACGGGACAATGGAAATTTGATGCAACTTATAATTGGTTGGGAGCGCAGCGTTTCTCTTCTACACAAAATAATCCTGTGCAATATCAGTTGGCAGATTATTCTCCTACGGTTGCAACATTTAACGCTCAAGTAACTAAGGTGTTTTCTCCAAAATTTGAAGTATATTTAGGAGGTGAAAATATATTTAATACCAAACAAAATAACCCAATAGTATCGGCAGATAATCCTTTTGGTTCAAGTTTTGATACAACGTTTGTCTATGGACCAATTTTTGGTGCTAATTATTTTGCAGGATTGAGATATAAAATAAAGTAATAAATTCCTGCGCAAGTTAGGAATCTCATAATTATAAACTTAAACAATATGAAATCAATGAAACTAATAAAAAACACAGTAATAGTTTTAGTACTATTAATAACATCTGTAACATTCGCACAGAATAAAAATGAACGCGCCTCTTTAGAAGTAGATGGCGTTTGTTTAATGTGTAAAAAGAGAATTGAAAAAGCAAGTTTAAACACCAAAGGCGTTAAGTCTGCTATTTGGAATGTTGAAACACACGAATTAAAACTAATTTTCGACGAACGTAAAACAAATTTAGAAACTATTTCTAAAAGTATTGCAGAAGTTGGACACGACACTAAAGAATTAAAAGCAACAGAAGAAGCTTATAATACTGTCCATCCATGTTGTAAGTATCGTGATGAAGAGGTACAAGAAGATCACAAAGATTAGTAATAGATTAAGTAATAAAGCCTGAATTTCTATTCAGGCTTTTTATTTTCAATTTATGCCATACAGAATTTACGTTATAGAACTATCCAAACGAGTGTTTACCGAAAACGCAAAGTTTAGAACTGCTAATCCACAGTTTAATGGTGTTTTGGAATGCTTGTATGTTGGTATGACGAGTAAAACACCAAAGGAACGCTTCATCCAACACAAAACAGGTTATAGAAATAAGAAAGGACATAAACTGTCATCTAATAGTGTAGAAAAGTATGGTTCTTATTTAATATCAAGTTTATACAATCATATAGATCCAATTGTAACTAGAGCAGAAGCGCTTAAAATGGAATAAGCTTTGGCTTTGGAATTAAGGCGAAAACGTTATGCGGTTTGGTTTAATTAAGATTGCTTGACTTTGTTAAAAAAATAAAGCTCAATTTCGTATCATACTAATACACCTTTGCTGGGCTTGTCTCAGTATTGGAATAATTTATTTTACAGAAGTACTACCTTCAATATGGCAAAAAAACACAGAATTAAAATCATAAAACGCTTTTTATTTATCTTTCTAATTCTAGGATTATTATTAACTCACTTTTTTATTCCACGTCTTATTTCTGAAATAAGAAACCCAATTGTAGGTTTAATTAAACGAAATCGCAATGTCAGTCATAAACTAATAACTAATGAAGACTCAGAAATAAAAAGAAAGACAATAGTAATAAAATCATTTGATAATATTAAGCTCTCAGCTAGTTTAACGTATTCAGATGTAGACCCTATTAAAGGTACTGTGATTTTACTACATGGCATAAGATCTAACAAAGATCATTTTAAAGGTTTAAGTTCTTTGTTGTCTAAAAATGGATATAATTCAGTTGCTCTGGATTTAAGAGCACACGGAGAAAGCGAAGGTCAGTTTTGTTCCTTTGGAGTAAACGAAAAAAAAGATGTTACGAAGTTAATTGACTATTTATATGAAAAAGAAGACTTAAATTATATTGGGATTTGGGGGCAATCTTTAGGTGGAGCAATTAGTTTACAGGCCATGGGATTTGATGCGCGATTGAAATTTGGAATTGTAGAAAGTGCATTCTCTGATTTCAAAACGATTGTGAATGATTACTTTCATCGCTATGCTGGATTTAGCTTTGCACCTTTTTCAAATTATTTAGTTAATAGAACTGGAAATATTGCAGCGTTTAATCCAAATGAAGCCAAACCAATTAAATACTGCGAAAATATAACCCAACCAGTTTTAATTGTACATGGTAATGATGATAAGCGTATTAATATAAAATATGGAAAGGATAATTTTTTTAAAATAAAAAGTACTGATAAGGAGTTTTTAGTAGTTGATACAGCAAACCATACTAATGTTTGGAATGTTGGCGGTGAAAAGTATTTTAATAAAGTGATCTCATTTTTAGATAAGCATGCAGCGGCTAATAGTAGTTTAAGTCTAGTAAAAAAGTAGTGCTGATTTTTAATTCGTTAAACACTCAACCGTTAAATAATCATATAAACAAAAAAAATGCTCCTAGAGATTTATCTAGAAGCATTTTTTATAATTTATCTATAGTGATTCACCATTACATCATACCTGGCATACCTCCACCCATTGGCATTCCGCCAGCAGGAGCATCTTCTTTAATGTCAATTAAAGCACACTCAGTAGTTAATATCATTCCAGCAACAGAAGCAGCATTTTCTAATGCAATACGTGTTACTTTTTTAGGATCGATAATACCAGCTTTAAGCATATCTACATACGTTTCAGATTTAGCATCATAACCAAAGTCTTTTTTACCTTCAGATACTTTGTTTACCACAACGCTACCTTCGCCACCTGCATTCTCTACAATCGTTCTTAAAGGAGCTTCAATAGCACGAGCAACGATTTGAATACCTGTAGTTTCGTCTAAGTTTTCAGTAGTAATTTTACTTAAAACATTTTTAGCTCTCACTAAAGCAACACCACCACCTGCAACAATACCTTCTTCAACAGCAGCTCTTGTAGCATTTAAAGCATCATCGACGCGATCTTTCTTTTCTTTCATTTCTACTTCACTAGCAGCTCCAACATATAAAACGGCAACACCACCTGCTAATTTAGCAAGACGTTCTTGTAGCTTTTCTTTATCGTAATCACTAGTTGTAGATTCTATTTGAGACTTGATTTGGTTAACTCTATTCTTTATTAAATCTTTGTCACCAGCACCATTTACAACTGTAGAATTGTCTTTATCTATAGAAATACGTTCTGCAGTACCAAGCATTTCGATTGAAGTATTTTCAAGCGTAAATCCGCGTTCTTCAGAAATCACTGTTCCTCCAGTTAATATTGCAATATCTTCTAGCATTGCTTTACGTCTGTCTCCAAAACCTGGTGCTTTTACAGCAGCGATTTTTAAAGAACCACGTAATTTATTAACAACTAAAGTTGCTAGAGCTTCTCCATCAACATCTTCAGCAATAATTAATAATGGCTTTCCTGTTTGTGCAACAGGTTCTAGTACAGGAAGTAAATCCTTCATTGTAGATACCTTTTTGTCGTATAATAATACGTAAGGATTCTCTAAATCGGCAATCATTTTTTCGCTATCCGTAACAAAGTAGGGAGATAAATATCCTCTATCAAACTGCATACCTTCTACAACATCTACATAAGTATCTGTTCCTTTTGCTTCTTCAACAGTAATAACACCTTCTTTACCTACTTTACTAAAAGCATTAGAGATTAAATCGCCAATATGTTCATCGTTATTTGCAGAGATTGAAGCGACTTGCTTAATCATTTCTGAAGAGTTTTTAACCTCTTTAGCTTGCTTACCTAAATCTTTAACAATTGCTTTAACCGCTTTGTCGATACCGCGTTTTAAATCCATAGGATTTGCGCCGGCAGCAACATTTTTTAAACCTTCTTTTACAATTGCTTGAGCTAATACAGTTGCAGTTGTAGTTCCGTCACCAGCTAAATCGTTGGTTTTAGAAGCTACTTCTTTTACCATTTGAGCACCCATATTTTCTAATGGGTTGTCTAACTCAATTTCTTTTGCAACACTAACACCATCTTTAGTTACTATTGGTGCTCCAAAAGAGCGACTAATAATTACGTTTCTTCCTTTAGGTCCTAAAGTTACTTTTACTGCATTTGCTAATGCGTCTACACCACGTTTTAAACCGTCGCGAGCTTCTACATCAAATTTTATATCTTTTGCCATGTTTTAAATCTTTTGTTTTTAGTTTGAAAATCTAGTTAAAATTAGTGAGATTCCTACCTACGCAGGAATGACAGATTATATAATAGCCATTATATCTTCCTCACGCATCATTAAATAGTCTGTGCCATCTAACTTAATTTCAGACCCAGAGTACTTTCCATAAAGTACAGTATCTCCAACTTTAACAGTTAGTGGTTCGTCTTTTTTTCCATTTCCAACAGCAACTACAGTACCTTTATGTTGTTTCTCTTGTGCGCTATCTGGAATATATAGTCCAGAAGCAGTTTGTGTTTCAGCAGGAAGTGCTTCAACAAGAACACGGTCTGCTAGTGGTTTAATGTTTATTTTGCTCATTGTTATTTTTGTTATGTCCTAAGTTATAAAGATAAGACGGTTATGTATATTTTAGAATTTATAGTAAGCTAAAAATGTGCCATTTATAAGTAACTGACAAACTTACAGACTATTTTTAGTAACGTTTAAAAACAAAAAATGCCAACTGTAAAGTTGGCATTTTTATAATATTATATTAATCTCTTGTTATTCATTATCTATAACTTTAGTTGCATCATCTACAGCTGGTGTTGTTGCAGGTGCAACAGGAACACTAATTGCATTTGGATCTAAAGCTTTTGAGTCTGCTTGAACTCCAGAACGTGGAATAGATAAGCTAGACGCTAAAATTAATGCTACTAAAATAGCACCTAATGCCCAAGTACTTTTATCTAAAAAGTCTGTTGTTTTCTTTACTCCTCCTAATTGTTGAGTTCCACCGCCTCCAAAAGAAGATGATAAGCCGCCACCTTTAGGGTTTTGTACCATTATTACTACGATTAGTAAAAATGCAACCACTACCATTAGTACTAAAAATATTATAAATTGTCCCATTATTCCTTATTGTTTTGTTCTTGTAATTCGTTTATTGCCTTAATTTGGTCTGCAAAGAAACCACTTTTTTCTGGATATTTCAAACTTAATATTTTATAAGATTGAATTGCCTTTTTATAGTTCTTCTGTTCAAGATAAATACGCGCCAAAGTCTCTGTCATTAAGGCTTCTGGTTGTATCATTTGTGCTTTCGCAATGTTATGTTTTGATGCTGGTGTTCTTTTTGCGACTAGCTTTGGACTTTTTTCTATAAATTTTTCAATAAGATCAAACTTTTTAGCTCTTGCCGAGTTGCTAATACTATTTTTAGGTTTTTTGTCTTCGGAAATAGGCTCATTAGTTTTTAACTCACGATTAATAGGAGTAAAGCGCGGTAAACTTAACCACGCGTTAAAAGAATGTGTTTCGTTTTTATTAAACTGAAGCGGTTTTCCAATATTTAAAATGTCTTCTGGTGCTATTGTGTTTTTGGTTTCAGCTTCCGAAGTTTGCGTTTTTGGTTCGATTTCCGTTTCAACTTCAAAATTAGCGACTTGCTCTTTGTCAATTTTAGGCTGAAATAACTCAGGGTCTAAAGTCTCTCTTGTATCTTCAATTTGTTGCTTTAAAATAGCGTCTATTGCTACGCTTTTTTGTATTGAAATGTCCTCCATAGTAACATCTATATCTTGTATATGTGCTGTGTTTTGTTTAATGAATTGAGAAATTTCATTTTGCGCAAATGTTTCAGAAGTTATAAAATCAAACAAAATACTTCTGTCTGTAGTATAAGCAGCAGTTGCTTTTAGAGCATTATTATATTTAAAGCTCTCAGCATTTTTTAAACCTTTAAGATGCAGTGCTCTCGCAGATTGAAAATAAGGAAAAGCATCTACAACACTCTTTAGGCCATCGGTTTGCGACGTGCTAATGTGCTGAGGTGCTTTAATTATATTTAAAAATTCTGACTGATTCATATTTTTTACTTGACCTTAATTCATTTTAAGAAAAAAACAATCTGTAATTTATATTTTGTTTCCTCTATTTTTGAAAGCGCTATTCGCAGTGCACAACGGGATTACCACTTAGCCAAAGATGCGTTAAAAATATCTTGAGTAATACGCTCGAAAATTTCATCTAAAGCACTGTCTTTTACACTACCTGTTAGTAAAGAGCTTCCTTCATAATCATAGAAAAATGAAAAGGTTTGCTCGAAATCATCATCTTCCGCTTTTTTATTGTAAAAACGTACACGAATAGCAACAGTTATTCTGTTTTGTGCTGCTGTATTGTTTGCTGTTGCTGTGGTTGGAGAAATACGATATTTTGTAATTTCACCTTCGTAAACCAAGTCGCCATTAGAATTAACGAGCTCTAAGTTGGTTTGGTTTTGTATTAAGTCTTGCAATGCAATAGTGAAATCTCTATCGACTCCAGGCTCTATTTG
The DNA here is from genome assembly GCF_000797445.1 of Lacinutrix jangbogonensis. Lineage (GTDB taxonomy): Bacteria > Bacteroidota > Bacteroidia > Flavobacteriales > Flavobacteriaceae > Lacinutrix > Lacinutrix jangbogonensis. The sequence continues at coordinate 191,749 of NZ_JSWF01000032.1, forward strand.
TGCTGCAGTATTTTGAAAATAATTAACCTGAAATGATTTTACATCATCTTTAATGTTTGTCCCAGATAAAGAATAAAAGCCACAACTAAAAAGGGTTGCAGTTACTATTAATATTAGAATGTGTTTTATATATCTCATTAATAACATTTTTGTCATTTTTGCGTGGGCAGAATGCTTTTTATAATAACGAAAAATTAAAGGTCAAATTGTTTAATTTTTCTATAAAGTGTACGTTCACTAATCCCTAATTCTTCGGCCGCTAATTTACGTTTGCCGCTGTGTCGTTCTAAAGATTTTTTTATTAATTCTAGTTCTTTATCGTGTAAAGATAGCGTTTCTTCTTCCTCAATTTCTTCAGCAAAATGATACTTATCATTAGATTCTGTTGGATAAGCTTGAGTTGTTTCCGTTTTCTCTGGTATCGCTAATACTTGTAAATCTTCTAATGTGCCTTCGTTTTCATTATCACCATAGATTTTTTCAATTAATCCTTCATTGTCCTTTTCTACCTCTTTAACGTTGCCGTTTTTCATTAGTTCCATGGTAAGCTTCTTTAAATCATTTAAATCGGCTTTCATATCAAACAAGACTTTGTAGAGAATTTCTCGTTCGCTACTAAAATCGCTTTCAGATTTTGTAGTCTTAATTACCGCAGGTAAATTACTGCTTCCTGTTGGTAAATAACCTCTTAAAGTATCTGTAGAAATAACTCTAGTACGTTCCAAAACAGAAACTTGTTCAGCCACATTTCTTAACTGTCTAATGTTTCCGCTCCAACGGTATTTAATTAAGTTCTGGACGGCATCATCAGATAATTTTATGGTTGGCATTTTATATTTCAATGCAAAATCACTGGCGAATTTTCTAAATAGTAAATGGATGTCTTCTTGACGTTCACGCAAAGGAGGAAGGTTAATTTCTACAGTACTTAATCGGTAATATAAATCTTCACGAAACTTCTCTTTTTTAATAGCTTCAAACATGTTCACGTTTGTTGCTGCAACAATGCGAACATTGGTTTTTTGTACTTTACTAGATCCTACTTTTATAAATTCTCCATTTTCTAATACACGCAATAAACGCACTTGCGTGGTTAATGGTAATTCTCCAACTTCATCTAAAAAAATGGTCCCGCCATCTGCAACTTCAAAATAGCCAGATCTAGTTCCTGTTGCTCCTGTAAAGGCTCCTTTTTCATGTCCAAAAAGTTCACTGTCTATTGTGCCTTCCGGTATTGCACCACAGTTTACGGCTATATACTTATTGTGTTTTCTATGTGAAAGTTGGTGTATTATTTTTGGAATACTTTCCTTACCAACACCACTTTCTCCTGTTACCAAAACAGAAATATCTGTTGGTGACACTTGGATCGCTTTTTCGATAGCGCGATTTAGAGTTGCACTATTTCCTATGATCCCGAAACGTTGTTTTGTTGCTTGTATTGATTCCATATTATTTCCTGCGTTAGTAGAAATTTTGTTTGTTATCTAGTTTACGTAATTAAAACGCTCGTTAATAATAAATGATAGCGCACCTTCAAAATTGTAAGCTATATCTCTTGAAGAAATTCTATTTACTGTATTGTAATTTAAAGTAAAATTAAAAGTATCACCATTTATTGTAACACCAGTCCAGTTTTTTGAAGCATGAAAATGCGCAATTACAGAGCCTATTTCGTCTTCGTATTCGTCGCTTAAAAAGTTTAATAAATAGTGTTCATCATAAACGGTCTTTAATGGGTTTTCTAAAGCATCATAATTATAGCTTTGTTCACCTTCGCTTTCACCAGTTGTTATACTATTAGAGATATTACCATCACTATTATAGGTTAATTCTTCTGCTAAAATACTTACTGAATTATCAAAAGATTCTTTTTTTACTAATTTATTTGAGGTGTTCAAAGAAAATAATGTTTCTATTGAAGACCCAACTTTAGTTCTTGTAATGGTATTGCCACTGTAAGTAAAATTGTAAGTATAATTCTCGTCAAAAGAAGGATCCTCTTGATCGTAATAATTGTAAGTTATTTCGGTAATATTACCACTCGTATAGGTAATAAAATATTCGTTTGTAACGGCGCCAGAAAGTGTTGTACTAACGTCACTAATAACTTGGCCAGAACCATTTCTAGTAATCGTTTGGTTTTCTAAAACGGGTGTGCTTCCTTGAACAGATAACTCGATATTGCTAGAAGTAATCACGTTATTTGTGATATTAATGTCGCTGTTGGTTACCGTTTGAATTGGTGTACCAAAAAGTGAAAAACTAATATCTGTGTCTAACTCGTAAAGCGATAATGTAAGATCTGAACTTTCACTACCTGGGTTTGTAGGATTAGTTGGGTTTGTTGGATTACTTGGGTTTGTTATTACTGTAAGACTGCTATCTATCGGTTCGTTTTCACATCCTGTGAACAATGCGATTGTAAATAATATTAATAATGCTTTTTTCATAATTTTATTTAATTGTTTTTTGTTGAAAGTCCAACAGCTTCACCTATTAGTGTCGCTTTTGTACAATCCGTTACTTTTACATTTACAAAATCACCAATGTTATAGTTCTCCTTTGGAAACACTGCAACAATGGTATGCTGACTTCTTCCAGACCACTGGTCTTTAGATTTTTTAGATTCCTTCTCTACTAATATTTCAATAGTTTGTCCTAAAAACTGTCGTGTTCTAAATTCGCTATGTTCTAATTGAAGTGCTATAATTTCACTTAGTCTTCGTTTTTTTGTAGCCTCAGGAATATCATCTTCTAATTTACGTTCAGCCAATGTTCCAGGTCTTTCAGAATATGTAAACATATAACCAAAGTTATATTTTACATATTCCAATAGGCTTAAAGTGTCTTGGTGATCTTCTTCTGTTTCTGTTGGAAAACCAGCAATCATATCCTGACTTATAGCACAATTAGGGATAATTTTACGAATATTATCTATTAACGTAAAATACTCTTCGCGCGTATGTAAGCGATTCATTTCTTTTAAAATACGGTTGCTTCCGCTTTGCACCGGTAGATGAATGTGATTACAAATGTTATCAAATTTCGCCATCATTTTTATAACATCTAAACTCATGTCTTGAGGATTAGAAGTCGAAAAACGTATACGCATTTTTGGTTGTGCTTCTGCACATATTTGCAGCAGTTTCGAGAAATCTACAGCTGTAGCCTTTTGCATTTCTGAAGCTTTTACAAAATCTTTTTTCAGGCCTCCACCATACCAAAGGAAGCTGTCTACGTTTTGACCAAGTAAAGTAATTTCTTTATAGCCTTTACTCCAAAGATCATTAATTTCTTCTATTATACTTTGTGGATCACGACTGCGTTCTCGACCACGCGTAAAAGGAACAACACAAAAGGTACACATATTATCGCAACCACGCGTAATAGAAACTAAAGCAGTTACACCATTAGTATTTAAACGCACAGGAGAAATATCGCCATAAGTTTCGTCTTTAGATAGTACAACGTTGATAGCATCATGTCCATCTTCAACTTCAGCTAAAAGATTTGGTAAATCTTTATAAGCATCTGGTCCAACAACAAGATCAACAATTTTCTCTTCGTCTAAGAACTTACTTTTTAAGCGTTCTGCCATACAACCCAAAACACCAACTTTCATTTTAGGATTAATACGTTTTACAGCATTATATTTTTCTAAACGTTTTCTTACGGTTTGTTCAGCTTTATCTCGAATAGAGCAGGTGTTTACTAAAACTAAATCTGCATCTTCAAGTTTGTTTGTGGTGTTATAACCTTGTTTGTCTAGTATGGAAGCCACAATTTCACTGTCACTAAAATTCATAGCACAGCCATAGCTTTCTATAAAAAGTTTCTTCGAATTGTTTTCTTTTTGCTCTAAAATTAAAGCATCTCCTTGTTTATTTTCGTCTATTATTTTTTCCATAAATCTACTGAAAACAGTACAGGTCAAGTTTTAGGCCTCTTTATTATAGGCAGATGCAAATATATGTTATTCTGTAGATTATGACAATCTGACAGTGTGTTAAATTTTATATAAGAATTGTTGTTTTTAGATTTGATATATAATAAGGAGAGGTTAAAATGATTGATTTTAAGGAAACACTTTGCTTAAAAATTATTAAAATGAATGGCTTTTTGAGGGCTGGTTTAAAGGATTTTATAATTTTATATTTGATTGATTTGAATATAAATTAGGTTAATATATTTTTTTTGATATACATTTGTAACCTCTAAAAACCGAAGAATGGCGAAGAATTTAGTTATAGTTGAGTCACCTGCGAAAGCAAAAACAATCGAAAAATTTCTTGGAAAAGACTTTAAAGTAGAATCGAGTTATGGACACATTTCCGATTTGCCTTCCAAAGAATTAGGTGTTGATGTCGAAGGTGATTTCGATCCAAAATACGAAGTATCCTCTGATAAAAAAGCTATTGTAAAAAAGCTTAAAGATTTAGCGAAAAAAGCAGAAATGGTTTGGTTGGCTAGTGATGAGGATCGCGAAGGAGAAGCTATTGCTTGGCACTTAGCAGAGTCTCTAAATTTAGATAAAGAGAAAACGAAACGTATTGTTTTTCATGAGATTACTAAATCTGCAATCCAGAAAGCAGTAAAGAATCCTCGACAAATAGATTACGATTTGGTAGATGCACAACAAGCCCGTCGTGTGTTAGATAGAATTGTAGGTTACGAATTATCTCCAGTGTTATGGAGAAAAGTTAAAGGAGGTTTATCTGCTGGACGTGTGCAATCCGTTTCTGTGAGACTTATTGTCGAGAGAGAACGAGAAATTAATGAGTTTAATGCAGAAGCGTCATATAGAGTTGATGCAGAATTTTCAAATGAAGATGGACAATCTTTTAAAGCAAAATTACCAAAAGCAATTAAAACAAAAGAAGAGGCTTTTAAATTTTTAAAGGAGAATGCTAATACAACGTTTAAGGTTTCAGATTTAGAGAAAAAGCCAGCTAAGAAATCACCTTCAGCACCATTTACAACTTCAACATTACAACAAGAAGCCTCTAGGAAATTATATTTTTCAGTAAGTAAAACAATGACTATGGCGCAACGTCTATACGAAGCGGGTTTAATTACTTATATGAGAACAGATAGTGTAAACTTATCTAACGATGCAAAGCAAGGCGCGGCAAAAGAAATTGTCGATGCTTACGGAGAAGAATATGCAAAAGAACGTAATTATAAAGGAAAGTCTAAAGGTGCTCAAGAAGCCCACGAAGCAATAAGACCTACTAATTTTGCTGTACATACTGCCGGTTTGGATTACGATCAAACAAGATTATACGAGTTAATTTGGAAACGTGCCATTGCATCGCAAATGAGCGAAGCGCAATTAGAGCGTACCAATGTAAAAATAAATGCAGCTTCGCATAAACAGACGTTTACTGCTAATGGAGAGGTTATTACTTTTGATGGATTCTTGAAAGTGTATTTAGAAGGTACAGATGATGAGGATTTAGAACAACAAGAAGGTATGTTGCCCGCTATGAGAGTTGGTGAAGCTTTATTGAATAATACTATTACAGCAACAGAACGCTACTCTAGAGCGCCTTATAGATTTACTGAAGCTTCGCTTGTAAAGAAATTAGAAGAGCTTGGTATTGGTAGACCATCTACTTATGCACCTACAATTTCTACAATCCAAAATAGAAATTACGTAGAGAAAGGTACTATTGATGGTACAGAGCGTGACTACACGCAATTAGTTTTGAAAAATGGAGTTGTAAAAGATAATTTGCTTATTGAAAAAGTAGGCTCGGATAAAGGAAAGTTAGTGCCTACAGATATTGGTATTATTGTAACCAATTTCTTAGTTAATCATTTCGAAAGTATTTTAGATTATAGTTTTACTGCTAATGTAGAAAGCCAGTTTGATGATATTGCAGATGGTAAGGCAGACTGGAAAGATGTGATGAAGACTTTTTATAAAGATTTTCATCCTAAAGTAGTAGATGTACAGGAAAATGCAGAAAGAGAATCGGGAGAACGTATTTTAGGAGAAGATCCTAAATCGGGAAAACGTATAAGTGTGCGTTTAGGAAAATTTGGACCAATGGTACAAATGGGAACTGTAGACGATGAAGATAAACCAACATTTGCAAGTTTAAGTCCAGACCAACAACTAGGAAGCATTACGTTTGAAGAGGCTATGGATTTATTCAAGCTTCCAAAAAACTTAGGTGAATATAAAGGAGAGCCAGTAGAAGTTAATAATGGTCGTTTTGGACCTTATGTAAAATTTGGAGCTGCTTTTGTTTCTTTACCAAAAGGGAGTGATCCTTTAAAAGTGGAATTAGAAGAAGCAATTGAGCTAATCAAGGAAAAAGAAGAAGCAGACGCTCCTATATATATATACAAGGATTTACCTGTGCAAAAAGGAAAAGGACGTTTTGGGCCATTTATAAAGTGGAACAGCATGTTTATAAATGTCAATAAAAAGTACGATTGGGATAATTTATCTGACACTGATATTGTTGAGTTAATAGAAGTAAAGATTCAAAAAGAAATCGATAAAGTCATCCATAATTGGGAAGATGAAGGTATACGTGTAGAAAAAGCACGTTGGGGAAGATTCAATGTTTTACAAGGAAAAGTAAAGATTGAATTACCTAAAACGGTAGATGCAGCAGCTTTAACTTTGGATGAAGTAAAAGGTATTATCGAGAAAAACGCTCCAAAAAAGAAAGCAGCTAAAAAGAAGCCTGCGGCAAAAAAGAAAACTACAGCAAAGAAAACTACAGCAAAGAAAAAAACCACAGCTAAAAAGTAATAATGCTATTCATTTTTTAAATTCATTGTAAAAGAAAATGATTTTTTTCTTTACAAGAAATGGAAAAATAGAGAATAGCTTTAGTTATGGTTTCATGTTATATTGAATTATAAAGGAACGTTTTATTGCAGTTAATTTAAATGATAAAAGGATAGTATATGAATTTTAATTTTTTGTCTCCAGTTTCAGATGCGGTTTTAGCTCACGTAGAGTTATTATCAATACAAGCACTAGGGCGCAAATTGAAGATTCACTCTGCCCAGCAAGGTGTTCCAGATTTAGAAGGAGTATCAGTTGCTATTATAGGTGTTTTAGAAAACAGGAACGATGTTAATTATATAGGTGAAGAATTTCAGCTTAATGAAGTTAGAAAATCATTTTATGCTTTGTTCCCAGGAAGCTGGAACACAACTATTGCAGATTTAGGTGATATTAACAAAGGAGAGTCTGTGGAAGATACTTATTTCGCTCTAAAGACTACCGTATCTATATTAATTCAGAAAAAAATCATTCCTATTATTTTAGGAGGAAGTCAAGACTTAACCTATGCTGTTTATCGTGCATACGATAATTTAATGCCTATGGTTAATATAGTTAATGTTGACTCTTGCTTCGATTTAGGGGATTCTGCTAAGCCAATAAAAAATAATAGCTTTGTTGGTAAGGTGATTTTAGATGAGCCTTATAATTTGTTTAATTATGCAACTCTAGGTTCTCAAACCTATTTTAATTCGCAAGAAGAAATAGATTTAATGGAACGTTTGTATTTTGAAGCCTATCGTTTAGGAGAAGTGTCAAACGATATAACTATTGCAGAGCCAGTTATGCGAGATGCTAACGTGGTAAGTATAGATTTGGGTGTTGTAAAAGCATCTGAAGTAAGTTTAAAGCAAAGGCTGTCTCCAAATGGGTTAGATGGAAAAGAAATTTGTGCTATTGCACGTTATGCAGGTATTAGTAATAAAGTTTCAGCATTCGGAATATTTGAGTATAAACCATCTTATGACGATGAAGTAACAGCGATGTTAATATCGCAAATGATATGGTATTTTATAGAAGGTGTTAATTGTAGGGTTAAAGATGACGACTTTTTAGATGATAATAATCACCAAAAATTTACTACTTTAGCAGACGCTGAAGAATTAGTTTTCTATAAAAGTACGAAAACGGGTAGATGGTGGATAGAAATACCTTTTTTAGCAAATGTTAATAATAAATTAAAAAAGCACACGTTATTACCTTGCACGCACCAAGACTATTTAGACGCTTGTAACGGCAAAACACCCGATAGATGGTATAAAGCCTATCAGAAGAATAGTATATAATTATTAGGAATAACCCAGTTTTAACATTTTATTTGTCGTTTAAGAGTAATTTTAACACGATAAAATGTTTTTTTTATTCCTTTAAAAAGTTGTTTTTTAAAAAATATATAAATAAGTTTACGCTCTTAAAATTTAGGAGTATACAATTAACCTCGAGCTTTCAATGATTATGAAGAAGTTTTTATTAATAACAGTAGTTTTAACACTTTTAGCAAGTTGTGGTTCTAAAGATAGAGGACAACTGGTTGGCGTTAAAGGAAAGAAATGGCATCCAGAAAAACCTTACGGTATGACCTTGGTTCCTGGAGGAGCATTTATTATGGGTAAAGCCGATGATGATTTAGCTGGTATTCAAGATGCACCTTCTAAAACCGTAACCGTTAGAGCTTTCTACATGGACGAAACAGAAATCACTAATAGTGAGTATCGATCATTCGTAGAATGGGTAAGAGATTCTACCATTAGAACTAAATTAGCAATCTTAGCCGATGAAGTTGGAGAAACTGGAGGAGATGGTGGAGAGCCAGGTATTGGACAATTTGCCTTTAAAGATGCAAATGAGGAAGAAATGACACCTTACGACCAATACATGCTAGATAACTATAGTGGTCTTGGTGAAACAGGTTACGAAGGAAGAAAATTAAACCACGATGTTGATTTAGTTTTTGATACTGCAGAATATCCAGACGAATTCTATGTAGAAGTTATGGACACTATGTATCTTCCTATAGAAGAGTCTTACAATGGACAACGTACTTGGGATGTTACTAAATTCAAGTTTCAATATACTTATATGGATATTGAAAAAGCAGCAAAAAACAAAAATCTACGTCGTAAAGATGTTATTATAAAAGAAGAAGTAACAATATACCCAGATACTACAGCTTGGATTAGAGATTTTGCTTATTCTTATAACGAGCCAATGCACAACGATTATTTCTGGCATGACGCTTATGGCGATTATCCTGTAGTAGGTGTGTCTTGGAAACAAGCGAAAGCATTTTGCCAATGGAGAACATTAGTTCACAATACGTATAGAAAAGAAAAGAAAATACATTATGTAAACTCTTACCGTTTACCTTCTGAAGCAGAATGGGAATACGCAGCAAGAGGAGGTTTGCAAGCAGCAACTTATCCTTGGGGAGGACCATATGCTAAAAACGATCGCGGTTGTTTTATGGCGAATTTTAAACCATTGCGTGGAGATTACGCGGCAGATCAATCATTATATACAGTAGAGGCAAATGCTTTCGAACAAAACGATTTTGGCCTATATAATATGGCAGGAAACGTTTCGGAATGGGTAAATGCTTCATACGATCCAGCTTCATATGAGTATATGTCTACAATTAATCCAAGTGTAAACGTCGCAAGTAACCAACGTAAAGTAGTTAGAGGTGGTTCTTGGAAAGATGTTGCATACTTCTTACAAGTAAGTTCAAGAGATTACGAATACGCAGATTCTGCAAGAAGTTACATTGGCTTTAGAACAGTTCAAGATTACATGGGAACTGAAGTTACTGCAAACTCATCAAAATAATAAATCAACCCAAATAAACAATAATCAAAACTTAAAACTTAGAAATTATGGCACAAAAAGGTAAAATCACAATAACTAACATGATTTATGGATTAGGAGCAGCAATTGTAATTGTTGGAGCCCTATTTAAAATTCAACACTGGCCATTGGCTTCAGAAATTTTAACTGTAGGTATGATTGTGGAGGCTTTAGTATTTACATATTCTGCGTTCGAGAGACAATCTTCAGATTTAGATTGGTCTTTAGTATATCCAGAATTAGCAGGCGGGATGACGACAACTAAAAACGGAAAATTAGAAGAACCTAAAGATGCTGAAGGTCTATTATCAAAAAAATTAGACAACTTATTAAAGGATGCTAAAATTGATGGTGAATTAATGGCAAGTTTAGGAAATAGTATTAAAAATTTCGAAGGTGCTGCAAAAGGAATCGCTCCTTCGGTAGAAGCAATGACTGCAACAAAAAAGTATGGAGAAGAAATGTCTCTTGCTGCTGCACAAATGGAATCTTTAAATAGCTTATACAAAGTACAAATGGAATCTGCTAGCCGTCAAGCGACTATTAACGAGGAGTCTGTTGTAAATGCAAACAAGTTAAAAGAGCAAATGCAATCATTAGCATCTAACTTATCTTCTTTAAACGGAGTTTATGGAGGTATGTTATCGGCAATGAACAAAAACTAATTAGTAATTAGTATCACTAATATTAATAATTAAAAAAACTAATTAGACATGGCAGGAGGAAAAGCATCTGCAAGGCAGAAAATGATTAACTTGATGTATTTAGTATTCATCGCAATGATGGCTATGAATATGTCAAAAGAAGTGCTATCAGCATTTGGACTTATGGAAGCGAAGTTTGCGACTTCAAATGAGGACACTACTGAAAGAAACGCTGCTTTATTAGCAGATTTAGAGAAAAAAGGAGAGGAAAAACCAGAAGAATTTTTAGCTTCATCGGCAAAAGCTCAACGTGTAAATTCTATCTCAGAAGGTTTTTATAACTACATAGAAACTTTAAAGGTAGACTTATTAAAAAAAGGAAAGTATGCTATTAATCCGGAGACAGGTAAACTGCCTTTCGAGGAAATGGATAAGACAGATATTTTGGATGCTACTTGGTTTACAGGAGATCGTTTAACAAAGAAGGGTGAAGAAGTAATGAGTAAGATTGCTGCTTACAAAACTGACGTTAAGGCGGTTCTTGGTGATGATATTAAATATGGTCCGGCTTTAAAAAGTTTCGAGGATTTATTTTCAACTGCTCAAGAAGAGGATAGAGATGGAAAGAAAATTGACTGGTTAGATTATAACTTTAAAGGTTTTCCAGCAATTGCTTCTTATACTAAACTTACAGCAATGCAGAACGATGTTAAAGTAACAGAGGCTAATATGATGAACCTTTTTCTAGGTAACGTATTAACTAGTGCTGTATCACTTAACAAATACCAAGCAATTATTTTGGCTGATAAATCTGCGTTTTTTGCAGGAGAAAAATTTCAAGGTAAAGTAGTTATTGGTAAATATGCAAAAGTACCTCCAACTAAATTAGTTGTTCAAGGTAAAGAAATTAACTTAGAAGAAGCTATTGATTCTACTGGTGCTGCAACTTTAGATTTTAATGTTGGTAGCGTTGGAGAGCATGATATTGAGGGTAAATTTACCTTCTTAGAAGACGGCAAGCCTTTAGAGATAAATATTAAGGGTAACTATGTAGTAGTACCAAGACCAAATTCGGCGACTATATCTGCAGACAAAATGAATGTTGTTTATAGAGGTGTAGTAAACCCGATGACTATTTCTTTTGCTGGTGTTCCAGATAATAAAGTAACTGCTGCAGCTACTGGTTTAACTAAAGGAAGTGGAATTGGCAAATATAACATGGTACCTACTTCTGGTAGAGAAGTTACTATTAGTGTAAGTGCAACTTTAGATGATGGCTCAAGAGCATCAGATAAAGCAGTATTTAGAATTAAAGATATTCCATCGCCAACAGGTAAAATGGCTGGTTTCTCTTCAGGTAAATTACCTAGAAAAAATGTTGAAATAGGTAAAGTAGTAGCAGTGCTAGAAGACTTTGATTTTAATTTACCTTTAACGGTAACAGGATTTAAATTTAAAGTACCGGGGCAACCTAGTGTAACCGTCTCTGGTAACAGATTAAATGGTCAGGCTAAAGGTGCTTTGCTTAAGGCAAAAAGAGGAGCAACGGTTACTATATTTGATATAAAATCTAAGTCAAGTGCTGGACCAAGAATTAAAACTTCGTCTCCAATAGTTATAGAGTTATCTAACTAATCAACTTTGTAATTAATTAATATTAAAAGAGTAAACAAATGAATTTTAAATCTTTATTAGCAGTATTATGTGGAGTATTGATCTCTTCTAATGTATGTGCTCAGGCTAACCTTTTAAATGCTAAATCTCCTACGGAGATTGGTGTTAAAACTGAAGAACAAAAAGCTTTAGACAACGATAAACCATTGGAATATGGTTATGTTGACGATAGAGATATTATGTTCGCTAAAATGACTTGGGAAAAAGTGATTTTGGATGAGCGTGTTAATTTCCCATTATATTATCCTATAGATACAAATAATATTGGAAATAACAGACGTTCATTGTTTGATGTATTTACAAAAGCTATAGCAGATGGTGAAATTGAAAGCGTTTATAACGATTCTTATTTTACAGGCAAGCGAACAGCTAAAGAAATGGAAGATATATCTACTAAAATTGATACTTTGCCTATTGGTATTGATCAATTTAATGCTGAAGGTATTATTGATCCAGAATATATTACAGAAGTTCATATTGGTTCAGCCGATATTAAAGCCTATTTTATTAAAGGATTGTGGTATTTTGATAAACGTCAAGGAGAATTGAAATATCGTTTATTAGGTATTGCACCTGCAGGACCGGATATAAACTTTACAGATCAAGATGATTTAATTCCATACTTTTGGATATTCTTCCCAGATGCTAGAGAAGTATTACATGAAGCAAAATCATTCAATGATAAAAATAGTGCAGTACCGTTTTCTTTCGATCACATTTTAAACGCACGTCGTTTTAATGGACATATTATAAAGGAAGAAAATGTTTTTGGTGACCGTACAGTTGAAGAGTATATTCCTGAAAATGCATTAATGCAACTCTTAGAATCTAAAAGAATTAAAGAAAAAATTAGAAACTTCGAGTTAGATATGTGGTCATACTAATTTTAAACAAAATAAGTTCTAAAAACGCTCACTTGAAAAAGTGAGCGTTTTTTTATTATATACAGTCAATTCTGTTATTCTGTATTTGATTTAGAATTGACATTAATCTTTATCTTTGTAGAATGAAAGTAGATTACATAATAGTAGGTTGTGGTTTAGCAGGTATTGCCTTTTGTGAGCAATTATTAGCCAATAATAAGACGTTTGTAGTATTCGATAATAATTCTCAACAGTCTTCAACAGTTGCGGGAGGATTATATAATCCTGTTACGTTAAAACGTTTTACACCCGTTTGGCTAAGTAAAATACAATTAGATTTGGCTTTACCAATGTATTCTAAAATTGAAAAAAGGTTGAATGTTAAGTTAGATTACAAAATTCCTGTTAGAAGGCGCTTCATGTCTTTAGTAGAACAAAACAACTGGTTTTCGAGATCTGATCGCGTAGGGCTTTCAGATTATATGTCTTTAGATATTCATAAGAATACAAATCAATATATTAATTCAGAATTCGGTTTTGGTGAGGTGTTAAAAACGGGTAGGATAGATACTAAATTGTTAGTTTCAGAATATAGGAAGGACTTATCAAAAGAAAATTTGTTGTTTCGAGAGTCCATAGATTATAATGAAATTCAATTTCAAGAAAACGCAATAGCATATAAAGAGATTGTCGCAAACTATATTGTGTTTGCTGAAGGTTTTGGAATTAAAGATAATCCCTTTTTTAATACTTTGCCGTTAGAGGGTAGTAAAGGTGAATTGGTAACTATTATAGCTCCTAATTTAAAGTTGGACTACGTTTTAAAATCTAGTGTATTTATTATACCGTTAGGTCATGATATTTACAGAATTGGCTCTACTAACGAACGAATAGTTAAGGATAATGTTATTACTACTAAAGCTAAAGAAGAACTTGTAAACAAGCTAAAAGCAATCATTACTTGTGATTTTGAAGTGGTAGATCAAGTTGCAGGAATAAGACCAACAGTGCGCGATAGAAGACCTTTGGTTGGTAAACATTCAAAACATAAAAATATTGCTGTTTTAAATGGCTTGGGAAATAGAGGTGTTATGATTGGACCATACGTAGCACAACAACTTTTTAACCATATCGAAAATAATTCGCCTTTAGATAATGAATTGGATATTGCTAGATTTGATAATTAATTTTTTTAATTCTGCATTTTACTAAGTGTAAACTATAGCCCTAGAGGCTATTATATTTATAGCTTTTAGATAAAATATCTATTTATAATGTAGTTAGCTTATTTTTTTGCCTTTGTATTATCGTAATTCATAAAGAGGTTTATCCATATGTTTCTAGACAATCTAACAATAATAGGGTAGAATATAACTTGCGAAGCTATAATGGCAATAATAGATTGATTAAGCGTGCTTTCAAATAATAAGTAACTAAGTACAAAAGCAATGACAGCAAAAGCAATGCCTACACCATAACTTACATACATCGAGCCATAGAAAAATGAAGGTTCCATTTTATATTTTGTACTGCAATGACTACATTTCTCATGCATACTAAAAAGTGCTGTGATAGCATAAGGGTTTTTATTTGTGTACATTGACTCTTCGTGACATTTTGGGCAAACACCTGTAAATATTCCGTAGAGTTTAGATCCTTTATTAAACATATAATTTATGTACTTTTGCAGACGTTAATTAATAATGCGAAGTTAAGCTATAGTGTTTAATTTTGTGTAACATAAGTCACATATCAATGCTAAACATCCATAATCTATCTATTTCATTTCAAGGCGAATACTTGTTTGAAGACCTCACGTTTAAACTAGGGAATGGAGACCGCGTAGGACTTATAGGTAAAAACGGTGCAGGAAAGTCTACCATGCTAAAAATACTTGCAAAAGAATTAGAGCCAGATTCTGGACAAATTGCAGGAGATAAAGATTTAAAAATTGGCTTCTTAAAACAGGATATCGATTTTGTGTTAGGTAGAACTGTTTTAGAAGAATCGTATCAAGCTTTTGTAGAAATAAAAGCGATTGAAGCTCAAATGGATGTTATAAACAACCAATTTGCAGAACGTACAGATTATGAAAGTGAAGGTTACAATCAATTAATGATAGATCTAAACGAAATCCAACACCAATACGAAATTCTTGGAGGTTATAACTATCAAGGTGAAACAGAAAAAATTCTTCAAGGTTTAGGTTTTAAAAGGGAAGATTTTGAAAAACTTACGGATACGTTTTCTGGAGGTTGGAGAATGCGAATAGAATTAGCAAAATTATTACTTCAAAATAATGATGTTTTGCTACTCGATGAGCCAACAAATCACTTGGATATTGAATCTATAATTTGGTTAGAAGGCTTTTTGAGAAATTATGCTGGAGCCGTTGCAATAGTATCTCACGATAAAATGTTTTTAGATAATGTAACGAATAGAACGATTGAAATTTCTTTAGGGCGTATTTACGATTATCCAAAACCATACTCTAAATACCTTGTGTTACGTGAGGAGTTAAGAACGCAGCAGTTAGCTTCACAAAAAAATCAGCAAAAACAAATTGAGCAAACCGAAAAGCTAATAGAAAAATTTAGAGCTAAAGCGTCTAAAGCCACTATGGCACAATCGCTTATTAAAAAACTGGATAAAATAGACAGAATCGAGGTCGATGAAGATGATAATAGTGTCATGACATTAAACTTTCCAGTCTCTATAACACCAGGGAAAGTAGTAGTCGAAACTGAAGCTATTTCTAAAAATTATGGTGACAATCAAGTCTTATCTAATATCGATTTATTAATTGAACGCGATGCTAAAACAGCATTTGTTGGACAAAACGGTCAAGGTAAATCTACTTTAGCAAAAATTCTTGTTGGAGATATTAAGCATCATGGTTTATTAAAATTAGGACATAATGTGCAGATAGGATACTTTGCTCAAAATCAAGCAGAATATTTAGATGGAACTAAAACGGTTTTAGATATCATGATTGATGCTGCAAACGAAACCAATAGAAGTAAGGTACGTGATATTTTAGGTTCGTTTTTGTTTCGTGGCGATGAAGTAGAAAAATTTGTGAGAGTATTATCCGGTGGAGAGCGAAACCGTCTGGCACTAGCCAAGCTAATGTTGCAACCATTTAATGTGCTTATAATGGATGAACCTACTAATCACTTGGATATAAAATCTAAAAATGTTTTAAAAGATGCTTTAAAACGATTTGAAGGCACATTAATATTAGTATCTCATGATAGAGATTTTTTACAAGGTTTAACATCTACGGTTTACGAGTTTAAAGATGAAAAAATAAAGAAATATTTAGGCGATATCGATTATTATCTAGAGAAGCGTCAAGTTGATAATTTGCGTGAAGTAGAAAAACGTACAGTTACAAAAACGGCTCCCAAAGAAAAAAACAAACAATCTTACGAAGACCAAAAGAAAGTAAAATCACTTAATAATAAGTTAAGTAATACGGAGTCTAAAATCAGTCAACTAGAAAAAGAAATTAAAGAGATTGATGTCGAGTTAGCTATTAATTATGATGAGACCGTAGCGCTACCTAATTTCTTTGCAAGTTATCAAGCAAAAAAAGACAAACTAGACAAGCTCATGGAAAATTGGGAAGGTATAACACTTCAATTGGAGGATTTTAGCTAATTCTTTTTAAGTTTTCTTTAACGCTTATCGACTAAACTAAAGCCTAATTTTGCGGTCTTATTTATTAAAACCAAATTAATGCGTAAAATTATACTATCCATACTAGGTGTTTTGTTTATTGCGGTGTCTTTTTTGCTTGCGAAAAAAATGACGGCAGATAAAAATAAGCCAAAACCAGTAGCTGCAAAAGTGATTAAAACTGTATTTATAGATACGGTTCAAAATACTACAATACCTATAGTAATTCCAGCAAATGGAAATTTAAAAGCAAAGCAGCGCGTTGAGATATATTCAGAAGTTCAAGGTGTATTTCGCTCGGGAAGCTATTTGTTTAGACCAGGACAAAACTACAGAAAAGGACAAACGCTAATACGTGTTGATGCTTCCGAGTACTATGCTACCGTGCAATCTTCAAAAAGTAATTTATACAATTCTATTGCTGCAATAATGCCTGATTTACGCTTAGATTTCCCAGAAGTATTTCAAAAATGGCAAACCTATTTAAATGGTTTTGATTTAGATAAAACAACGCCAAAGTTGCCAGAGATGACTTCAGAAAAAGAGAATTATTTTATTATTGGCCGTGGTATTGTAACCAATTATTTTAACGTAAAAAATCAAGAGCAACGTTTAGCTAAATATTCGATTAAAGCGCCTTTTTCAGGAATTTTAACCGAAGCTTTGGCAACAGAAGGTTCTTTGATTAGAAGCGGACAAAAATTAGGCGAATTTATTAATCCTTCGGTTTACGAAATGGAAGTGGCATTAAGTAAAACGTATGCAAGTCTTTTAAAAGTTGGAGAAGAAGTTGTCTTAAATAATATCGAACGTACCGAAACTTATTTGGGTCGTATTTCACGTGTAAATGGAAATATTGACGCCACAACGCAAACCATAACTGCATTTATTGAAGTGAAAAATGAAAGTCTTAAGGAAGGGATGTATCTCGAGGCAAACGTAAATGCAAAAGAAGAAAATAATGCTATTGAGATTAATAGAAATTTATTTTTAGATACAGAACAAATATTTGTAGTCAGAGATAGTATTCTTGATATTATAGATGTTAAGGCTGTTTATTTTTCGGATTCTAAAGTGGTATTAAAAAATATTCCAGATGGTACAGTTATATTATCAAAGCCGCTTCCCGGAGCTTACGCAGGGATGTTGGTTAAACCATACAGTACTAAAGTGGTTAAGACTCTAGAGGTTTCTAAATCTAATAAAGCAAAATAAGTCATGAGAAAACTGATTGCTTATTTTATAAAACACAGTGTTGCAGTAAATATTGTGATGTGGACCTTCCTCATTTTCGGTGCTGTTGGAGCATATAACTTAAAATCGTCTTTCTTCCCATTAATTGATTCTAAGAACATCAATATTAATGTAACCTATCCTGGTGCCTCACCTCAAGAAGTTGAAGAAGGTATTGTTCTTAAAATTGAAGACAATCTTAAAGGTTTAAACGGCATTGAACGTGTTACTTCTACGTCGAGGGAAAATAGTGGAAACATAAATATTGAAATTCAAAAAGGAAAAGACATTGATTTTATGCTTCTTGAAATTAAGAATGCTGTAGATCGTGTACCATCATTTCCAATAGGGATGGAGCCTTTAATTGTTGCAAAACAAGAAGCTTTAAGACCAACAATTTCATTCGCTATTAGTGGCTCTAATATTCCTTTAGCAACATTAAAGCAGATTGGACGACAAGTCGAGAACGATTTGCGAGGTATTGATGGGATTTCACAAATACAAATTTCTGGGTATCCAGCAGAAGAAATTGAAATTGCTATTAACGAAACTAATTTATTAGCTTATAATTTATCCTTTTCCGAGGTTTCAAGTGCCATTAATCAATCTAGTTTAATTACTACTGGAGGTACTATTAAAACAGATGCCGAAGAATACCTTATTAGAGCTAATTCTCGGTCTTACTATGCAGATGAGCTATCAAACTTAGTTGTAAAATCTGAGGCTTCAGGACTAATTATTAGGTTAAAAGATATTGCTGTTGTACGAGATCAGTTTTCAGAAACTTCAAATGCTAATTTTTTTAATGGAAACTTGTCCATTAATATAACCATTACGAGTACAAACACTGAAGATTTAATTTCTTCAGCAGAAAAAGCAAAAGAATACATTGAAGAATTCAATCAAAAATATGATAATGTTCAATTAAGTGTAGTGAGGGATTTATCTGTAACACTAACACAGCGTAAAGATTTATTATCTGAGAATGCTGTTATTGGGATGATATTGGTATTAATGTTTTTATCGTTATTTCTGAATACGCGATTAGCGTTTTGGGTAGCAGTTGGTTTACCTGTTGCTTTTGCAGGGATGTTTATGTTTGCGGCTTACTTTAACGTAACCATAAATGTGTTATCGCTTTTTGGGATGATTATTGTAATTGGTATATTGGTAGATGATGGTATTGTAATTGCCGAAAATATTTATCAGCATTATGAAAAAGGAAAAACACCGGAGCAAGCAGCGATTGATGGTGTTATGGAAGTGTTGCCTGCTATTGTCTCTGCAATTCTTACAACAATTTTGGCCTTTTCTATTTTCTTGTTTTTAGATGGAAGAATAGGAGAGTTTTTTGGGGAGGTTTCTGTGGTCGTAATTTTAACTTTAGTTGTTTCTCTTGTAGAGGCTT
Organism: Lacinutrix jangbogonensis; assembly: GCF_000797445.1. Classification (GTDB taxonomy): domain Bacteria; phylum Bacteroidota; class Bacteroidia; order Flavobacteriales; family Flavobacteriaceae; genus Lacinutrix; species Lacinutrix jangbogonensis. Next base: position 210,907 of record NZ_JSWF01000032.1, read on the forward strand.
TAATTATTTTACCAGCGCATTTAGCACATTCTAAAGCTTTAAGGAAACAAAGTAATACACCAAAAGAAGGTATAGCTGGCGTGTTTCAAAGGGTGTTTTCTAAATTGCGTTACATTAATATGTTTGGAGATAAAGTCATGACTTGGCTTCGTGATAAATTGTATAGTCCTACGTTAAGATTCGCTTTAAAGTATAAGTTTTTAACTTTTTCATTTTTTATTGTCTTCTTAATTTTAACCAAAGCTAGTTTTGATAGCGGTATCATTAGAGGTGCTTTTTTCCCAACAATAGCCAGTGATAGGATTAGTATATCACTAAATATGCCTAATGGTACAACAGAGAAAGTAACAGACAGTATTATTTCATTTATTGAAACTAAAGCGATTGAAGTTACCAAAGAAATAAATGATGAATATATTGGTGAAGATTCTGAAAAGTATTTGGTAGAAAATATGATTAAGAATATTGGGCCAGGTTCATCAACAGCATCTTTAGCAATAAACTTGTTGCCAGGAGAAGAACGACCTAATGAAATTACGTCTGCTTTAGTGTCCAATAGAATTCAAGAACGTGTTGGAGCAATATTTGGTGCCGAAAGTTTAGTTTTTGGAAGTGGCGGGAATTTTGGAGGAAGTCCTGTTTCAATATCATTATTAGGAAATGATATTATTGAATTAAAAGCAGCCAAGCTTTTTAGGTAAACTTAGTAAAGCAGTAGCAGGAAAATCTAAAGTAGATGAAGACGTTTTAGATAACCTTGAAGAGGTTTTAGTATCCAGTGATGTTGGTGTAAATACAACGCTTAAAGTAATTACACGTATTGAAGAGCGCGTAGCAAAAGATAAATATTTAGGAACAGACGAACTTAATAAAATCCTTCGCGAAGAAATAGCAGGCTTATTAAGTGAAACCAATTCTGGTGAAGATACAGAATACACGATCCCAAAATTAGCACCACAAGCAGACGGAACAAAAACACCCTATGTATTAATGGTTGTTGGCGTAAATGGCGTTGGCAAAACAACAACTATTGGTAAGTTGGCTTACCAATTTAAAAAGCAAGGGTTAACTGTTGTTTTAGGTGCTGCAGACACGTTTAGAGCAGCGGCAATAGAACAATTACAAGTTTGGGGCAGATAGAGTAGATGTGCCAATGGTACGTCAAAATATGGGATCTGATCCAGCAAGTGTTGCTTTCGATGCTTTAGAATCTGGAGTGACCCAAAATGCAGATGTTATTATTATTGACACAGCAGGACGTTTACACAATAAGGGTTAACTTAATGAATGAGTTAACTAAAGTAAAACGTGTTATGCAAAAAGTAATTGGAGATGCGCCACACGACGTTTTATTGGTTTTAGATGGTTCTACGGGACAAAATGCATTCGAACAAGCAAAACAGTTTACAGCCGCCACAGAAGTAACTTCACTTGCAGTAACCAAATTAGATGGAACAGCAAAAGGTGGAGTTGTTATTGGTATTAGTGACCAATTTTAAAATCCCTGTTAAAAAATATTGGTGTTGGTGAAGGTCTTGAAGTTACAAGTCTTTAATAAGCATGAGTTTGTGGATAGCTTCTTTAAGTAATAAATTCAAGGGAGTTCTGAAGTCTTATTAATTGATTTAAGACTAAAAAAAGCGAATAAATTATGTTTACACCTGCTATAAGAGTATT
>NZ_JSWF01000033.1 GCF_000797445.1 Lacinutrix jangbogonensis
AGCTTTAAGGAAACAAAGTAATACACCAAAAGAAGGTATAGCTGGCGTGTTTCAAAGGGTGTTTTCTAAATTGCGTTACATTAATATGTTTGGAGATAAAGTCATGACTTGGCTTCGTGATAAATTGTATAGTCCTACGTTAAGATTCGCTTTAAAGTATAAGTTTTTAACTTTTCATTTTTATTGTCTTCTTAATTTTAACCAAAGCTAGTTTTGATAGCGGTATCATTAGAGGTGCTTTTTTCCCAACAATAGCCAGTGATAGGATTAGTATATCACTAAATATGCCTAATGGTACAACAGAGAAAGTAACAGACAGTATTATTTCATTTATTGAAACTAAAGCGATTGAAGTTACCAAAGAAATAAATGATGAATATATTGGTGAAGATTCTGAAAAGTATTTGGTAGAAAATATGATTAAGAATATTGGGCCAGGTTCATCAACAGCATCTTTAGCAATAAACTTGTTGCCAGGAGAAGAACGACCTAATGAAATTACGTCTGCTTTAGTGTCCAATAGAATTCAAGAACGTGTTGGAGCAATATTTGGTGCCGAAAGTTTAGTTTTTGGAAGTGGCGGGAATTTTGGAGGAAGTCCTGTTTCAATATCATTATTAGGAAATGATATTATTGAATTAAAAGCAGTGAAGTCTGAATTAAAACAATATCTAGAAAATAATATTTTACTAAAAGATGTCACAGATAATGATCCTGCTGGTATTAAAGAGATTCGTCTAGAACTTAATGAAAGTGCTTATGCACTAGGTTTAAACTTGAGAACGGTAATGACTCAGGTACGTTCTGCATTTTTTGGAACTGAAGCACAACGTTTTCAAAGAGGGCAAGATGAAATTAGAGTTTGGGTACGATATAACAGAGACAATCGTTCATCCATTAAGAATTTGGATAATATGCGAATTGTGGCGCCAAATGGACAAAGAGTTCCTTTAAAAGAAATAGCTAGTTATAGTATTGAGCGAGGAGATGTTGCTATTAATCATTTAGAAGGAAGGCGAGAAATCCAAATTTCCGCAGATATAAAAGATCAAAAGAAAACGAGTCCAACAGATATTATGGCAGAGATTCAAAATGAAATTATGCCAGAAATATTATCAAAATATCCTACGGTAACACCATCTTATGAAGGGCAAAATAGAGAGCGAGTAAAACTATTTAATTCTTTAAATGCAGTAGGTTTAACAATTTTAGCGCTCATATATATAGTTATTGCATTTACATTTAGAAGTTACAGTCAGCCTCTTTTATTATTGCTACTTATTCCATTGAGTTTGCCAGCTGTTGCTTGGGGTCATTGGGTTCACGATTTTCCATTAAACATTCTATCAATGCTTGGTATTATTGCTCTTATTGGAATAATGGTTAATGATGGATTGGTACTTATTGGAAAATTTAATAATAATCTAAGAGAGGGTATGTTGTTTGATGACGCTTTGTATCAAGCAGGTCGTTCTCGTTTTAGAGCCATATTTTTAACCTCAATTACTACTGTAGCAGGTTTAGCACCTTTAATTTTTGAAGAGAGTAGACAGGCCCAATTTTTAATTCCTATGGCAGTTTCTATTGCTTACGGAATTGGATTCGCAACCGTTTTAACGCTTGTTGTGCTGCCAATTTTCTTATCGTTTAGTAATAGCGTAAAAACAACTGCAAAATGGTTGTATACAGGTAAAAAAGTAACTAGAGAAGAAGTGGAGCGCGTAACAAGAGAACAAAATCATAACAATGACTATTAAATTTTATATTACATATGTTTTATTTTTAATCGGAATAGTAGTTAGTGCACAACAAGTACTAACAACAGATGAAGCAGTAAAACTAGCATTAGAAAATAATTTCAATATTAAAATTGCTAATAATGCAGTTGAAGTAGCCGAGAACAATACCAATATTTTAAATTCAGGTTACTTACCAACGCTAACAGGAAGTGCAGGAGCAACTTATAATTTAGATAATACTGAGGCTGATTTTTCTAACGGAAATACTACAGTTTTAAATGGAGCAGAAAGCTCACGTTACAATGCTTCGTTAAACTTAAATTACACCATATTTGATGGTTTAGGAAGACAATACAATTATAAAAGTTTAAAAGAACAATATCAATTATCTGAATTACAAGCACGAGAAACTATAGAGAACACGATTATTCAGCTGTTTTCGGTGTATTATAATGTAGCACAAGTATCTGAAAACGTTTCCGCCTTAAAAGAGACTTTAAAAATTTCAAAAAACAGATTAGTAAGAGCGCAATATCAATTCGATTATGGACAAAATACCAAGTTGGGAATCTTAAATGCCGAAGTGGATATTGTAAACGATAGTATTAATATTATTAATGCTATTCAGCAATTAAAAAATGGGAAACGAGATTTAAATGTTGTTTTGGGTGATGTTCTAAAAAACGATTTTAATGTAGAAACTGAAGTCAACTTTGCAATACAATTTAAAAAAGATAGCTTATTTGAAAAGGCTAAAACCAGAAATACGGCATTACTTCAAACTGAAAAAAATATAGCTATTAGTCAATTAAGTATTAAATCAGGTCAATCGGCTTACTTGCCTACAATTGGTTTGGTTGGCAGTTATGGATGGAATAAAAATAATAATAACGCAGCGTCTTTTGTTGCAGGATCTATTAATACAGGTTTATCTGCAGGTTTAAATTTGTCATGGAATATCTTTGATGGAGGCAATACAATAACTAGAGTAAGAAATGCTAAAGTCAATCTTGAAACACAGCAGCTTCAAAAAGAGAATATATTAATTAGTATTACGCGAGATTTTAATAATGTTTGGGACGATTATAATAACAAATTAGCCATTTATAACTTACAAGAAAATAATATTTCAACAGCTCAAAATAATTTTAGTCGTACCCAAGAGAAATTTAAAATTGGACAGGTAAATTCTATTGAGTTTAGACAAGCACAACTTAACTTGCGTAATGCAGAATTAAGTAGGAATTTGGCTAAATTTTCAGCTAAATTGGCAGAGTTAGATTTGTTGCAGTTAAGTGGGGAATTGCTTAACACTTCTTTTTAATTCTAAAAACTTAAAAAAACACCTAAATTATGGGTTTAGTCTTTTCTACAAACAACTTATAACCAAAAAATAATATTTTATGCTTGAGCATTTTTTTCAGTGTCCTTATTGTTGGGAAACGATATCAATGCTTATAGACAGCAGTGTAAGACAACAAACTTATGTAGAGGATTGCGAAGTATGTTGCAATCCAATACAATTAACTCCTCAGTTTTTAGACTTGGAACTTGTTGGTTTTGAGGCTGTAAATATAGAGCAATAATTTTTTGTAAAATAATACTTGTATTATCTAAAAAGCATTGTATATTTGCAGTCCGAAATGATTTGGTCGGTATTATGAGCCGAAAGTTAAAAGCTAAGTTAATCGTTTTAGAGATTATATCGCGGGATAGAGCAGTAGGTAGCTCGTCGGGCTCATAACCCGAAGGTCACTGGTTCGAGTCCAGTTCCCGCTACTAAGCTAAATGCTAATAGAATCAACGGATTGTGTCTCACAATCCGTTTTTTTATGTCTTATATTTTCTTACATTTACGTAAAGTACACGATTCCGTACACGATTTGTCTATGAAATTACAATACAACGAGCCTAAACTCTTCACTGGAGGAGTTGATATTACCAACTGGTATAAACTATCTAAAGCAGACCAAAAAAGGGCGTTATCTAAAGATTGGTATGTGTATTATTCTTTTAGAAACCCTAAAACAAATAAGCTTGTTAGGCAGACTAATCTTAAAGGAGGAACTAATGTGTTTAAGGATAAATTACGTCGTTGTACTGCACTAAACATATTAAAGAAAGGTCTAATGACACTTCTAGATGAGGGCTATAACCCATATAAAGATAACTTAACTTTTCTTGAATACCTCGAGAAGCGTGAGAAGGAAAAAGTCAAGATTAAAAGCAAGAATAAAACTAAAAAGAAAAAGAAGGTTTTATTAGAAGTTCCTATGGTTATAGAATCAACAGATGATGCTATTAAAGTTGTAACAATATCAATTGAAGATGCTTTTATTTTAGGGTTAGAAACCAAAGCTAATATCCTTGCAACGGGTTCTTATACCAGATTTAAAAGTAGGATCAATAGATTTAAAGTGTGGTTAGAAAAAGAAGGCTTTGATTTTAAATGTGATATTAATACTTTAAATAAAAAAACTGTAATACAATATTTAAACACTGTATTACAAAACACGAGTCCTAGAAATCGTAATAATGCAAGGACTGATATTGGTTCTCTATTCCAAGTATTGGTGGATAATGATGTTATACTTGATAATTTTGTTAGAAAAATTAATGTTTTAAAGGCTATCCCTAAAAGGAATAAAACATATACTCCAACACAACTTAAAGAAGTATTAAATTATGTAAAAACTAATGATCCTGTATTACACTTATTTGTGCAATTTTTTTCCTATAATTTCCTAAGACCTATAGAAGTTTGTAGATTGAGAATAGGAGATTTAGATTTGGAGGACAAAAAGCTTTATGTTAGAGCAAAAAACCAACTTGTTAAAACTAAAATTATACCAGATATTTTAATAAAAGAGTTGCCAGATCTTACAAAATTTAGAAAAGATGATTTTCTTTTTACACCAGATGCAATTGGTGGAACATGGGAAACTTTAGAAGAGAATAAACGTAATTTTTTTACTAAACGTTTTAAAAAGGTAAAAGATCATTTTGATTTAGGTATAGAATATGGTTTGTATAGTTTTAGGCACACTCTAATTACAAAACTATATAAAGAGATGGCAAAAAATGCAACGCCGTTTGAAGTTAAAAGTAAACTATTATTAATTACTGGACATGCAACAATGAGTGCTTTAGAACTATATTTACGCGATATTGATGCTGTGCTTCCAGAAGATTACTCAAACCTTTTAGAATAAATGGACTACAAATATTTAGGAATTATAGAACAATACAATTTTAATGGTCTTTCTAATGATGAACAGGACGATTATATGTTTGGAAAGCGATATTTATTACGAAGAGCTACAATAAACGAGGACTTAGTTCCTAATGAAAATGAAGTTGGTGCATTTTCTGTTTCAGGTAATATATCTTTAAGTGGTAAAACTTATATTCTATCTCGTGAAATTGCAGAAGAATTTTATCAATTTTTGCTACAACATTATCAAGGAGGTTTAGAAGGAGATAATATTTTGTTTTTTAAAAAATTTAATGAAGACACGTTTGCATTAACCGATAAAAAAGCTAAAAAATTAGGTTTAAAGAAGTTTAATAAAATTTTTAAAGGAGCCTGTCCTGAAGGAGATACAATTAAGGGTATGGATAATGAAACAGGAGCACTTATATTTCATAATAAGTTTTTTACTCTAAATCGTGAGCGTGTTCAATTAACAGAATGGCTTAGAAAAGAAAGAGCGTTGTTTATTCAATATTTATTAGGTAATAAAACATTTTTTGATAGATCACTTTTTAAACAGCAGCCTACACTAATAAAAATGTTCAAATTTGAAAATGATTTATTAACATTAATTCAATTAAATAGAAAATTCAATTTTATAATAGATGAACATTTTTCTGTAAAACCTATTTCTTATAAAATTTATGATAACTACTCATGTCATTTTGAAAAACAGATACAAGTTGATTTCATTTGTATACAATTGAAATTAAAAACAAATTTTGTATTTGTCGTTAGTCTCTTTTATTTTTTTAGAGATAAATTATCCATGAAAATGCCTTCAGCTAAATTATTTCAAGCAATAATTAACGAGTGTTTTAACCTTGAATTACAAACTTTAAAGCTAACCGATACTACAAATGCCAAACACAAAGAAAGGTTAAACATCTTTGAAAAAAAATGGAATAAATTTATCTCTGACGTTAAATAATATTCAATTTCTACATTCCTTTCATTTTTTCTATAAATTTCTATACATTTTCTATTTTCCTTTCATTTTATAACTTTCAATGTTTTCATTTATTACAACCAGTTAGATCTTATTAGCTGGTAATGGATTTTCATCATTCTATTTAATAAGCATTTAACAAAAACAATGTTTAATTAAATAAATAAATAAAGATGAAAGCAAAAATTAATTTAAGAATTGATTTATTATTAAAAGGAGAATTAGAAACTTTAGCTCTAGAGAGAGAGACTACTGTTTCAAATCTTATTAGAGATATCCTTGAAGAAAAAGTATCTGATTACTTTGAGGAGCAATGTGTTCAAGATTTCGAAAAACCAGAACCATTAGTTATTGATTTGTCTGATTGTTTGGGACAACGAACAGAAGAGCACATAAATCAATTAAATTCTGTGCATTATTTTCCAAACTATATTGATTTAAGTCAATGTCTAAATGTTAAGCCTAACTCAAATAGAGAAGAGGATGAATAGCAAAAACATAAACTTAATTGGAAACGATCTTCTGTCTAACGAAAACAAATTAAAACAGAAAGAGTCCGTTCAAGGATGTTTAATAATTAAAGAGGCAAACGAATGGGTAGATGAAGCTAAAAGGCGCCCTATTCCTAATATGCTATTTAGTGAACTTTGGTATGAAAATGAATTAGCAATATTATTTGCTGACACTAATATCGGCAAGTCTATTTTGGCTGTACAAATAGCAGATAGTTTAAGCCGTGGAAAACCAATAGCAGGTTTTAAACTAGAATGTCAACCAAAAAAAGTGTTGTACTTGGATTTCGAATTGTCAGACAAACAATTCGAAAACCGTTGTTCTAATAATTATAAGGAGCATTATGTCTTTAATCATAATTTTCTTCGTGCAGAGATAAATACAGATTTAGATATTCCAAAAGAGTATAGTGGTATCGAAGATTATTTGTGTAAGACACTTAATGAAAGTATCTCCAAAAATAATGTAGACGTATTAATTATAGATAATCTTACATACCTAAAAAGTGACAATGAACGTGCTAAAGATGCATTAGAGTTAATGAAACAATTAAAAAAACTTGCCAAAACAAGTGGTGTTTCTATTTTGGTCTTAGCACATACTCCAAAACGTGATGAAACTAAAGCTATTTCAAAAAATGATTTAGCAGGTAGTAAAATGTTAATGAATTTTTGTGATAGTTCTTTTGCAATTGGTGCAAGTTCTCAAGATTCATCGTTACGTTATATAAAACAAATCAAACAACGTAATACAGAACATTTGTATCATGGTGATAATGTTGTTTTGTGTCAAATTAATAAAGAACAGAATTTTTTAAAGTTTGAGTTTTTAGGTTTTGGTAATGAATTGGAACACCTAAAAACTTTTGGTACAAATTCTAAAGAAGAAAGTAATAACCAGTTATTAGAACTTGTAGAAAAAGGAATTTCAAACGTTCAAATAGGTAAGGAGTTAGGAATACACGAGGCTACAGTTAGACAGAGAAGAACAAAACTAGGAATCTAACGTATGACTGCTAATGATGTATATAATGTAGCTAAAGCACTTCCTAAGGAAGAGCTTAATAAGCTGTATAATATGATCAAAAGCGAAGTAGAATTAGAACTGCCTAAAATTAACAATCGAAAGAAAAATTTTCAATCGTCAATGTTTACAGAAACAGAGTGTTTAAAATACTTAATACAGCATTTCAATAAAAAAAGAATCCCTTAAAATAAACTCGTACAACTCGTACATATATAATTGTACGACCTATACGAATAGTAATATGACACAACAATACAAATACACACTCGATAGGTCAAGTAAAAAGCACCAATGCCCTAGCTGCAACAAAAAATCATTTGTTAGGTTTATAGATTCTGAAACAAAACAATATACAAACTCATTTGATGGTAGATGCGATAGGGAAAGTAAGTGTGGTTATTTTAAAAAGCCAAACACAAACAAACGTATTACGTCTTCAATAATAAGTAATACAAAGCGTATTACTCCTACGTATCACAGTTTAAGTATGGTAATACAGTATATGTCAAATTTTAAGCAAAATAACTTTATAGCCTATTTACTAACGCATTTTGTGCCAGTAGATGTAATACAAGCTATTAAATTATATAAAATTGGTACTACAAATCATTGGAATGGTGCTACAATTTTTTGGCAGATAGATAATTGTAGGACAGTTAGAGCAGGAAAGATAATGTTGTACAACAGTAATACCGGTAAAAGGGTAAAAAAGCCATACAACCATATAAATTGGATGCATAAAAGTATAAAACAACATGATTTTGTGTTACAACAATGTTTATTTGGATTGCATTGTATTACAAAACAAGAAAATTATAAAATAATTTGCATTGTCGAGTCAGAAAAGACTGCAATAATAATGAGTATTATTTATCCATCTAATATTTGGATGGCAACTGGAAGTAAATCTAATTTTAAAGAAGAATTACTTACACCTATAAAGCATAGAAAAATAATTGTGTATCCAGATAAGTCTGAGTTTGATAAATGGAATACAGTTAGCCTTGAATTAGAGAAAAAAGGATATAATATTGAATGCAGTAGGATGTTAGAGGAATCCAGTTTAAAAGATGGTGGTGATTTAGTTGATCTAGTTGTATAAATGTTATTTGGTAAATGAGTTTTTTTGAAAATAAAAAAAAGCGACATTTTCATGCCGCTTTAAATGTTTTCACAACGGAATAATCCTTATTGTGAATTGATTTCAAATTGTTTAACAAATATATAAAAAAATATGATTCTAAATTACGGGTTTCCGTACAGGGAGTAATTATTTTTTTTTTAAATTTATAGTAAATATAAAAATCGCTCAGAATGAAAAAGATATTAGGATTAGATTTAGGGACTACATCTATTGGATGGGCTTTGGTAAATGAAGCTGAAAATAAAAGTGAAAATTCAGAAATTATTAAACTTGGAGTAAGAGTCAATCCACTTTCTATTGATGAGAAAACAAATTTTGATAAAGGAAAACCAATTTCTACAAATGCAGATAGAACATTAAACAGAGGAGCAAGAAGAAATTTACAACGTTATAAACAAAGACGTGAAAACTTATTTGAGATATTGTTAGACAATAAATTAATCACGAAAGAAACAATATTAACTGAAACAGGAAACAACACGACCCATGAAACTTTAAGATTAAGAGCTAAAGCACCTAATGAGAGGATAGAACTAGATGAATTGGCTAGGGTGTTTTTTTCAATAAACAAAAAAAGAGGATATAAAAGTAGTAGAAAAGCAAAAAGTGAAGATGAAGGAAATGCTATTGATGGCATGTCAATTGCCAAAGAATTATATGAAAATAATATTACACCAGGACAATATGTATATGAGTTACTGTTAAATAAAAAAAAATATATACCAGATTTTTATCGCTCCGATTTACAAAATGAATTTAATATAATATGGGAATATCAAAAACAATTTCACTCGAATGTACTAAATGATGAAATGTACAAGAAACTTGAAGGACAAGGACAACAAAACTCTAGAAAAAGATTTCTTGCAATTCATGGAATTTATACCGCTGAGAACAAGGGCAAAAGAGACGCTATAAAACTACAGCACTATAAATGGAGAGCGGAAGCAATTACTAATCAATTACCAATAGATCAGGTTGCTTATGTTTTAGTAGAGATAAATAATAATTTAAATAAATCCAGCGGATACCTCGGTGCTATAAGCGACAGAAGTAAAGAATTGTATTTTAAAAATGAAACAGTTGGCGAAAATTTACACAGACAAATTAAAGAAAACAATCATACTTCTTTAAGAAATCAAGTTTTTTATAGACAGGATTATTTAGATGAATTTGAACAGATTTGGGTAAGACAAGCTAAATATTACTCAGAATTAACTTTAGAGTTAAAAAATGAAATCCGTGATGTGGTTATTTTTTATCAACGAAAATTAAAATCTCAAAAACATCTTATTTCTAATTGTCAGTTTGAAAAACAACATAAAGCTGTTCCTAAATCTTCTCCATTATTTCAAGAGTTCAAAATTTGGCAAAACTTAAACAACCTAGTATTTAAAAATACAAGAACAAAAGAAAAATGTGTTTTAGATGATGACTTAAGAATTTCTCTTTTTGAAGAATTAAATTTAAGAGGCAACTTAACGGAAAAAACAATCTTAAAGTTTTGCAATTTAAACTCAACTTGGAAAAGTAATTTCACCAAAGGACTAGAGGGTAATAATACAAATAAAGCACTCTACAATATTTACCAACATATTGCAACAGAAGAAGGTTATGGTTTTGATTGGGAAAAGAAAACTACAAAAGAAATAAAAGAAGAGTTAAAGTCTATTTTTCCTCGAATCAATATTGATACTACTATTTTAAATTTCGAAACGAATATTGAAGGTCAGACATTTGATAAACAAACCAATTATCAATTATGGCACTTACTATACTCCGCCGAAGATGATACAAAAATTTTGGAGGAAGATAGATTGGTTTATGGAAATTCTAATGTAGCTCTAAAAAAGAAACTTCATACTAAATATGGTTTTAAACCAGAATACGCTACCATGATGGCTAATGTTACTTTACAAGACGATTATGGCAGCTTGTCTTCTAGAGCAATTCGGAAAATCATCCCTTTTTTACAAGAAGGTAACGAGTATTCAGAGTCTTGCGCGTTAGCAGGATATAACCACTCTAGTAGCCTAACTAAAGAAGAATTAGAAAAAAGGATTCTTAAACCAAGATTAGAGATACTGCAAAAAAACAGTTTAAGAAACCCGGTTGTAGAGAAAATATTAAATCAAATGGTAAACGTTATAAATCAAATTATTGATGAATATGGGAAGCCTGATGAAATAAGAATTGAACTGGCGAGAGATTTAAAAAAATCTGCAAAACAAAGGGAAGAAACTACAAAATTTATAAACTCTGCAACAAAAGTAAACGATGATATAAAATCTGTAATTCAGAAAGAATTTGGCTTCACTCCTACAAAAAACGATGTAGTACGTTATAAGCTATGGCTTGAACTCAAAAACAATGGCTATAAAAGCTTGTTTACCAACAAATACATACCAAAAGAAGACATCTTTTCTAAAAATATAGATATTGAACATATTATACCAAAAGCCATTTTATTTGACGATTCTTTTTCCAACAAAACACTCGCATACAGAGCCGTAAACCTAAAAAAAGCAGATAGAACAGCAATAGATTTTATAGAACAAGACTATAGTAATGAGGACATTAACAAATATAGATTAAGAGTAGAAAGTTTATATAAAAACGGTGATATAAAAAAAGGAAAATACAAGAAGCTTTTAATGAGTTTAGCTAATTTACCTACAGATTTTATTGCCCGAGATTTAGTAAACACACAATACATTTCTAAAAAAGCAAAGAGCATGTTATTTGAAGTGTTTCAGAATGTGGTTCCAACATCTGGTAGGATTACTGATAAATTACGTGGCGACTGGGATTTAATAAACGTTATGAAAGAACTTAATTTACATAAATATAGAAGTTTAGGATTAACAGAAATTCAAGAAAGAAAAAACAATGTAAAAATTGAAATAATAAAAGATTGGACAAAAAGAAACGACCACAGACATCATGCAATGGATGCACTTACGGTTGCTTTTACAACGCACAACCATATTAATTATATTAATAATTTAAATGCTTCAAGAAATAAAGAAAGCCACTTGTTTAGTATTAAAAACACAATTACCAAGGTGTATGAGGATACAACAGGAAATAAGAAAAGAAATTTTATTCAACCAATTGAAAACTTTAGAACTGAAGCCAAAAAGCATATTGAGTCTATTTTAATTTCTTTTAAAAACAAAAACAAAGTTGTTACTAAAAACATTAACAAATCTAAACTAAAAGGTAAAGATAATTTTAATGCTAAACCACAACTTACTCCAAGAGGGCAATTGCATAAAGAAACAGTATATGGCACCTCTAAAAGGGAAATGGACAAGCCTATTAAATTGAGTAAAAAATTTAAGATAGAAACATTGAAATTAATTGTTAACTCCAACTTAAAAACAGTTGTAACAAAGCATTTACATAAATACAATAATAAGCCAGAAATTGCTTTCGATTCTAAGACAATAAAAAAAGATCCTATTCTCTATAAGGGTTTACAGTTGACAGAAGTTTTGTGTTTTGAAGAAATTTATACAATACGAAAAGTTGTTTCTCCAGATAATTTTAAAACAGAAAAAGATTTAAATAAAATAATTGATAAAAAAACACAAGAAGTTTTAAAAAATAGGCTTAATGAATTTGGAGGTAAACCTAAAGAGGCTTTTTCAGATTTAGATAAAAACCCTATTTGGTTAAATAAAGAAAAAGGAATTAGTATAAAGCGTGTTACTATAACTGGAGTTTCTAATGCAGAGCCTTTACATTATAAGAAAGACCATTTTGGAAGTGAAATTTTAGATAAAAAGGGTAATAAACAAGCTGTTGATTTTGTAAGCACAGGAAATAACCATCATGTAGCAATTTATAAAGATGACAAAGGTAAATTACAAGAAAAAGTTGTTTCGTTTTATGAAGCCGTGGCTAGAGTAAATGAAGGATTGCCTATAATAAACAAAGAATACAATACAGGTTTAGGTTGGGAGTTTTTGTTTACTATGAAACAAAATGAAATGTTTGTATTTCCCAATGATGATTTTAATCCAATTGAAATTGATCTTTTAGATGAAAAAAATGAAATCTTAATCAGTAAAAACTTGTTTAGAGTACAGAAAATTTCAACAAAAAATTATATGTTTAATCATCATTTAGAAACACAGGTTGTAACAAGTGAAATTTTAAAAACAAAAAAACAATTATCAGGTATTACGTATCACTTTATTCAAAGTACAGAGCCATTAAGAAATATTATAAAACTAAGAATGAATCATATTGGAAAAATTGTTTATGTAGGAGAATATTAAAAAAGAAAGCCATGATAAAAAGAACCATTTACATAGGCAATCCATCCTATTTAAAAATAAAACAAGAACAATTGGTTGTTCAAGAACCTGAAACAAAAGAAATCAAAGGAACTGTACCAATTGAAGATATTGCCTTGTTAATGTTAGACCATTATCAAATTACAATATCTAACCAGCTTTTAGTAAAATTACAGGGTAATAATGTTGCTGTAATTAGTTGTGATGAACATCACTTACCATTTGGAATGATGTTACCAATGCATGGACATTCAGAATATTCAGAAAGAATAAAACACCAATTTGCTGCATCAGAGCCTTTAAAAAAGAAGCTATGGAAACAAACGGTGGAACAGAAAATAAAAAATCAAAAAGCATTACTAGTATTAAATGATAAATTTGCAGAACCTTTAGGAGTATATCAACTAACTGTAAAAAGTGGTGACACTACAAATAGAGAAGGAATAGCAGCTCAGTTTTACTGGAAACAGTTGTTTGAAAACTTTAATAGACAACGTTTTGGAGAAGCACCAAATAATTTATTAAATTTTGGATATTCCGTTTTACGGAGTATCGTTGCTAGGGCTTTAGTTAGTAGTGGTTTATTACCTGTTTTAGGGATTTTTCATAGAAACAAGTACAATCCGTATTGTTTGGCAGATGATATTATGGAACCTTACAGGCCTTTTGTAGATAAATTAGTTTACAATTATATTTTAGTCAATAATAATACCGAATTAAACAAAGATGCAAAGGCTACTATTTTAACAATTGCAACACAAGATGTGCGTATTGATGGCTTAGTAAGGCCTTTGCTTGTTGCTGTAACTGCCACAACTGCTAGTTTATATAAATGCTTTACTGGAGAGCTAAGACACATAAAATATCCAGAATTAGATTAAATGTCAACTAACAGATATAGCGCTTATAGAATTATGTGGGTATTCGTTTTTTTTGATTTGCCAACCGAAACTAAAAAGGAACGAAAAGCCGCTGGCTTGTTTCGTAAAAAACTAATTGATGATGGTTTTGCCATGTTTCAATTTTCAATATATCTTAGGCATTGCCCAAGTAGAGAAAACGCAAAAGTGCATGCTAAAAGAGTAAAATTTAGTTTACCAAAACATGGAAAAATCTGTATTTTAGAAATTACTGACAAGCAATTTGGTAACATGGAATTATTTCATGGTATTAGAGAAGTGGATTTACCACAACCAACACAACAGTTGCAATTGTTTTAAATAGGATAGGTAAAATCTAATAAACTTCTATTTATCCTCTCCTAAAAGTAAATTTTTTGAATCTTAAAAAGGAATCCCAACCTATTGATTTTACTCAATAAACTGGGATTGACCTTGTGATTGCTCACGTAAAAATACAATTTGAAATCAATTCACAACCCCCTTACCTATAATAAACACCGAGTAAAACTTGTGATTGCTCACGTAAAAATACAATTTGAAATCAATTCACAACACATTAACATCAATGGTTTGATTTAGTTTTCTTGTGATTGCTCACGTAAAAATACAATTTGAAATCAATTCACAACGACAGTAGCAAAGTATTTAAAAGAGTTAAACTTGTGATTGCTCACGTAAAAATACAATTTGAAATCAATTCACAACCTGAGTGGTGCAAGTAAACAACGAAACGAACTTGTGATTGCTCACGTAAAAATACAATTTGAAATCAATTCACAACAATTCCTTCATTTTCTTTTAAAATGTCTAACTTGTGATTGCTCACGTAAAAATACAATTTGAAATCAATTCACAACTATCTTCATTCGCTTGTATGTCTAGTTTAGCTTGTGATTGCTCACGTAAAAATACAATTTGAAATCAATTCACAACACATCTTGCAAAGTTTGGCATTGCTTGCTTCTTGTGATTGCTCACGTAAAAATACAATTTGAAATCAATTCACAACGGCCTTCAAATCATCATTTCGAAATCTTGCCTTGTGATTGCTCACGTAAAAATACAATTTGAAATCAATTCACAACTTAGTATGGATTTATCTCTAGCGTAATCTTCTTGTGATTGCTCACGTAAAAATACAATTTGAAATCAATTCACAACACTTTAACCATTACTTTAATTGTTCGTTTCCTTGTGATTGCTCACGTAAAAATACAATTTGAAATCAATTCACAACAATTGCTCCTTTAATGGTTGTTGGTTTTGTCTTGTGATTGCTCACGTAAAAATACAATTTGAAATCAATTCACAACTAAGTTCCCAAATTGGTTAAATTGGTTATGCTTGTGATTGCTCACGTAAAAATACAATTTGAAATCAATTCACAACCATATCGACAAACTTTACAAAGTTCTGGATCTTGTGATTGCTCACGTAAAAATACAATTTGAAATCAATTCACAACAAACAAGCTTGTACCATCACACCACTATAACTTGTGATTGCTCACGTAAAAATACAATTTGAAATCAATTCACAACTATTTATTCGTGAATTAACTGACTGATTTACTTGTGATTGCTCACGTAAAAATACAATTTGAAATCAATTCACAACATGCCTTACTTAATTAGTAAAGATAAAAAACTTGTGATTGCTCACGTAAAAATACAATTTGAAATCAATTCACAACACAATCTACAAGTTCCAAAATGGTATGCCTCTTGTGATTGCTCACGTAAAAATACAATTTGAAATCAATTCACAACTGTTTAAACTGTCTTTTAAGAAGTGTAATTCTTGTGATTGCTCACGTAAAAATACAATTTGAAATCAATTCACAACAATCCTATGGCGCAATGCATAGACCTGTCTCTTGTGATTGCTCACGTAAAAATACAATTTGAAATCAATTCACAACAACATCGCTCTCCTTACACTCATAATGGATCTTGTGATTGCTCACGTAAAAATACAATTTGAAATCAATTCACAACCATTAACTTCAAAACCAAAACTATGACCGACTTGTGATTGCTCAAGTAAAAATACAATTTGAAATCAATTCACAACTACACGTATAGCAGTTTATAACTCATTTTTCTTGTGATTGCTCACGTAAAAATACAATTTGAAATCAATTCACAACTCTTTTAAACGTTTAACAGCATTCTTCATCTTGTGATTGCTCACGTAAAAATACAATTTGAAATCAATTCACAACAGTATGAGTAAAATTACTGAACACGATAGACTTGTGATTGCTCACGTAAAAATACAATTTGAAATCAATTCACAACATTAGCACCGCTTTTTTACATAGCAGAACACTTGTGATTGCTCACGTAAAAATACAATTTGAAATCAATTCACAACCATATTTAGCAGTATAAAAAATGAAACTCTTGTGATTGCTCACGTAAAAATACAATTTGAAATCAATTCACAACGCGTTAAACCCAAGTTTGGAAAGTGCTTTCTTGTGATTGCTCACGTAAAAATACAATTTGAAATCAATTCACAACTATTCCTCTGGATTTTCTAAAGGATAAACCCTTGTGATTGCTCACGTAAAAATACAATTTGAAATCAATTCACAACTAAATCTTTCCAATTTTATATACTGATGCACTTGTGATTGCTCACGTAAAAATACAATTTGAAATCAATTCACAACGTTCTAAACCTGTGGTATTAGCATCTATTGCTTGTGATTGCTCACGTAAAAATACAATTTGAAATCAATTCACAACCAACCTTGCTCCATAACTTCAAACACATCTCTTGTGATTGCTCACGTAAAAATACAATTTGAAATCAATTCACAACATGTAATTGCTCACATGATGCCTTGCTTGTCTTGTGATTGCTCACGTAAAAATACAATTTGAAATCAATTCACAACTAATCCGCACCATCTAAAAATGGATAAGACCTTGTGATTGCTCACGTAAAAATACAATTTGAAATCAATTCACAACCAACTTTACATTATAAAGCAAGAGATTTTACTTGTGATTGCTCACGTAAAAATACAATTTGAAATCAATTCACAACACATAGGATCAACACAATTAAAAAGTGATACTTGTGATTGCTCACGTAAAAATACAATTTGAAATCAATTCACAACTAAACTACGTAAGTGCTACAGATATATTCACTTGTGATTGCTCACGTAAAAATACAATTTGAAATCAATTCACAACAAACGAGGGTGAAGTTGTATTTAGTCCGTTCTTGTGATTGCTCACGTAAAAATACAATTTGAAATCAATTCACAACTGGAGGTATGTTTATAATAAGCCTTTTAATCTTGTGATTGCTCACGTAAAAATACAATTTGAAATCAATTCACAACGATGGCGATAATGTCACTTATGAGGTTGTACTTGTGATTGCTCACGTAAAAATACAATTTGAAATCAATTCACAACATAGTTCTTAACCCTTTGAATGTGAAATTTCTTGTGATTGCTCACGTAAAAATACAATTTGAAATCAATTCACAACAGTTTTGATAAGTTTAATTAAGGTCGTATACTTGTGATTGCTCACGTAAAAATACAATTTGAAATCAATTCACAACCAAATCTGTATAATAATCGTAATCTTGAGACTTGTGATTGCTCACGTAAAAATACAATTTGAAATCAATTCACAACAGATTGCATTTCTATAATGATTTCTGGCTTGTTGAGTTTTAAAAGATCAAGAATTTAGACATTATTTTAACTTTTCAAATTCAACCAATATCGAGTTCCTTTCAGTTCACCAGTTTTAATTACCATTTTCTTATCTACCATATCTTTTAAATCACGAGTGGCCGTAGAAGCAGAAGTTTTTGCAATACGTGTGTAATTTTCGGCACTTAAACCACCATCAAAACCTTGGTGTCCTGCATTAAAAAAACGTGTAACAACTTTTAGTTGGCGTTCATTCATAACTTGAGTAAAGCGATCGAAAAATTTGGCTTTCTCAATTACAAAATCAATAAGCTTTAATGTGTCTTCTTGGGCATCTAATATGGTTTGCCCGAAATAGAGTATCCAATCTGTAATATCTGCGTGTTTATTATTGTTTTCTAAAGCATTGTAATACGCTTTTTTATTGGCTTCTATAGTTTTTGATAATGAAATAAGTGCAGGTTGTCCTACACTTTGTGCTACAGATTTTTCAGCAAGCGCACGTGCAATACGTCCGTTTCCATCTTCAAAAGGGTGAATACTCACAAAATACAGATGTGTAATACTTGCTTTTACAAGAGGTAATACGTTGTATTCCGTTTTTGAGTGTAGGGTGTTAAACCAGGTTATAAACTGCGCCATCTCTTGTTGCATGTTTTGAGATGCTGGTGCTTCAAAATGAATAGTTGGTTTGTCTAAGCGTCCAGAAACCACTTGCATTGGGTCTTCGTGTGTACGGTATTTGCCAATGTCGTTTAAATCTCGTCTACCATTGGTTAGCATTTTGTGCCAATTATAAAGTTGTTTATGAGAGAGTTGTTTATTGTGGTTTTTGTATAAATCAACCATCATTTCAGAAATGCCAAATTCTGCTGAAGCTATCTTTTTTTTATCAACTTTTAAACCTAGATTTTTTTTAATAGAAGATTGTATACTGTCTCTATCTAGATATTCGCCTTCGATTTCAGAAGTTTTAAGTGCTTCGTTAGATAATATTTCAATAATTAATTGCTCTTTTTCACTTTTATTTACGTGTTTAAAAGCACCAAGTACGATTCCCGTATTTTGTGAGAATTTCTGTTCCAAATTTTTTAAAGCATCTTCATTGTATGAAAAATGAGGCCATTCTGTTTTTTGCCAGTTCCATATTTTTCTTATCATGAGCTATAAATTTATTTTTTATAGCTCAAATATAAGTGAATTTTGAGCTATAAAGTTAGTTTTTATAGCTCAAACAATTCTTGTATTTGTAAAATACGTGATTTTTTATGTCAAAGCTAGGGGTCTCTAATGTGTATTATGTTTTTTTTGTAATTGTAATACGTCTTAAAATATTATGTAAATTTGAATAGAAATTAATTATAAATCAGAGTACACGATCTCGTACACGATTTTATTAAAATATAGCAAAATAGTAAGGAAAAAGAGTTTTTTCTCAAACTCATAACCCGAAGGTCACTGGTTCGAGTCCAGTTCCCGCTACTAAGTACAAAGTCAATAAAATTAACGGTTTGGAGTCTCCAAACCGTTTTTTTATGCTTAATTTTAACTTCATAATAGATAAACAATACAAAAGTGCATACGATTTGTCCTTGAAGAAACAATTTTCCACACCAAAGATCTACATGGCAAAAGGCGATTTAAATAAGCGCTGGTATGTCTATTTTTCTTATCGAAATCCAAAAACAAATATGTTAATTCGTCAAACACCATTTTATGGGAATGCGAATACTTTTAAAACAAAAGAGGAGCGTCTACATTTGATGTGACGATTTTTATGAGCTTATAAATTTTATATTTGATTTATGGTAAAAAAATATGACAATGAATTTAAAGTTATGATCGTAGAGCTTTTAAATTCGGGGATTAAGACAAAACAAGTTAGTGAGGATTATGGTTTAAACTTGAGTATGGTTGGGCGTTGGAAACGCGAATATAAGTTACAATCGGGTGATTTCTCAAAAAAGAAGGAGTTATCTGTTGAAGCTCAAGAACTCAAGGCTCTAAAGAAAGAATTAAAGAATGTAACAATGGAGCGCGACATCTTAAAAAAGGCGGTGAGCATCTTCTCCAAGAGCGACTTATAATATATCAATTCATTTTATAAAATATTGATATATATCCAGTTGAGAAGATGTGTAAATCTATGAAGTTTAGTAAAAACGCTTATTATCATTGGTTTAAAAACAAAGATGTTATATTTTTAAAAACACCGAAAATACTTTATAAAGGAACACTTTTAATAAGACTTTTAAACAAAATTTGTTTTTTATTTGTGATGGCATTATTACTTTTAATATATTTTATTTCTTGTTACAGCGACATAGAGAGATATAGCTTTTGGCTATACAGCTAAATCCTAGGTTATAACTGCATGGTTAAATAGCGCCTCAAATAAAAGAATATTGAGAGAGACTATAGAGAAAGCCGGTCCTGGAGTGCTTAAAAGTCCATCTGGAGCGTGTTATTTTAAAACAGCTTTTTTCTAAATATTAAAAACGACACGAAGAATAATGTTTTTTTAACTATTTAAGATAAATTATTTTATAGAGCACTTCTTGCCTTCGCTTGGCAATAGGTAAAGATTTTCCATTACTCATTTCACAATAATTGCCACCAGACTTGTTTATTTTTTTTACTTTAGAGAGGTTAATGATATAGCTATTGTGAATTCTAAAAAACAGATTAGAATCTAAAATATCCTCATACATGCCAATGTTTTTAGAGGAGACAATTTCTGTATCATTACTTAAGTGAAATACAGTATAACGGCCATCCGATTTAAGATAAACAATATCAATAAGTTTAACAAAATCTATTTCGTTCATAGATGGAACAGCAATAAAATCAAAATTTTTTTCTGTGGTATTCATAGAAGAATTAACCGTTTCAATTTGACGTGAATTTGTGAAAGATTCCCGTTCCAATTCAATTACAGCCTTTTGTACTGCCAATACGATCTCTTTTGGATCGTAGGGTTTTAATATATAATCAATGGCATTGTACTTAAATGCTTTTATAGCATATTCACTAAGAGCAGTAATAAAAATAATTTTTGTGTTTGTTAATTCTACCATTTCTAAAACATCAAACCCTGTTCCTTTATCCAAGATAATGTCCATAAAAATGAGTTCAGGTTTTAAACTATTGAGTTGTAGAACGGCATCATCGTATGTGAAAGCATTACCAATAATCTCAATTTGAGGGCAATGCTTTTGTAAGTAAAACAATAGTAAGTTCGAACTTCTTTCTTCATCTTCAACGATAAAAGCTTTGATGTTTTTTGTCATTTTGAGTGAGTATGGGTTGAAAATATTGTTTAGCATTTATATTGTAAATGTAAACAAATATTTTAAATGATTATCTAATTTTTAATTCAGAATATTTGAAATATCAATATGGTAATGGGGGTATACTTTTGTTTGTCTAGAGGTTAAACTAGCTAAAGTCGAAACGAGTATGAGTGCACGCGATCCTGGATCCAATAGAAATGGTTACAGCCGTATTTTACGGTATTCTGTAAAATGTATCTTGTTTAGACATAAATGAACAACAATTCTGTTTAAAACAACAGCTATGAGTACCTATTAAATTTAGAGATTAAATGGTTTATCTATTCATGTCAAAAGAGTAGCTATGACAATAAATAGATAAAATAAGGCTAAAAAAACCTTATTTAATACTTCAAATTACAAATATTAAAAAAAATATTTATTTTTGTTTATCAAAAAAAAATAATTAAAAGTAATTGAAATAGTTGTTTTCTTGTAAGTTATTTAAGGCCCATGCTCTTTTAGTTATAGTTATATTATAGTAATCCTATGCTTTCATCTCTTTATAAAAAACACTGGATATTTTCTTTATGGATGCTATGCTCTTTGCTATGCGCTTCTTCTTTATATGGTCAGGAAGTTGTTATTAAGAAAGTAGAAACTGATATGAGCGACAGCGAAACCTTTCCTAAGGCTATTCATTTAGATCGGGATGGCTTTTTATGGTATTCGGTAAAAGGTGGTGTGGTTTTAGAGCAAGGAAGTAATGATCATTTTTTTGCTTTTAAGCACTTAAATTTTAAATATGCATCAATCACTCATAAAATTCATAAAGCTAAAGACAATAAGCTTTGGATGATTTATAAGGGAGAACCTGAATTTCTTGATTTTGACACGGGGGAATCGACCAAGATAGCGTTGAACCCTCCATTTTTTACAGAAGACAAACCTGAATTTCTGGATATTGCGGAAACACCAGATGGTACTATGTGGTTTACGAGCAATAAAAACTATGTTTGTTCTTACACCGCGGATGGAACTATTAGGTATTACAATCTTACAAATAGCTTGAATTCTGGAGTTTATTTTCGTAGTTTAAGCAGTCCCATTTACATAAAAGAGGTTTTTTTAGATGGATCTTTATTGCTAAAAGCAGGAAATCAGTGGCTCACATTTAAGGGCGGGAGCGTAAAACACTTATTAGATCTTAGCGACAGTGAAGTTCAAGGTAAAGTCCAAATTTGGATAGAGAGTCCGACTTGGAGTACTAAAAATGGAGCTCTTTTTCCAAAGAATACCTCTGGGAAATTTAAGGAAAATGGAAATACAGGTGCTTATTATTACATTCCTGAAATAAACCGACAGATTGTTGAGTTTTTTCATGGAAAAAATAAGGGAGTACTTTTTAATTATGACCCTAATACAAATGTGTTTTTGGAGATCCAAGGAACATTGCTTACGCTCTACACGTTAATTTTAAAACAGGGGCGCTATTCTTTAGAGCCTTTTAAAAAGATTACGTTTAATAATAAGATTATTAAGCACACTTTTCAAGAAGGAAATAAAATAATAATACAAGAAGGCAAGAGTATTCATCAGATCGAAATTCGAAATGCGTCGATCTTTAAAAAACATTTAGTCGGAAAGGGTCAGAGAATCTATAGTTGTAGAGAATTTTATGAAGACTCTAAAGGGGGGGTTTATAGTCATACATATAAAGGCCTATTTAAGTTTCGTAAAGAGGGCTCTAAGTGGAGGGGTGAAGAGCTTTTGACTGGGCCTAACTATCATTTTAGAGATGGCGTTTTAGGGGTCAACGATAGCATTTTTTTAAATTATAGTAAGGGGGTTTTAATGACTATAATTAATTTGAATACGCCTCCGATTGAAAAACAAATATTGAACTTACGAAAGGTCTATTTTGAAAAAAAACCATTGTATGTAAATAGTCTCAAGAAATTAAATGATAGTTTGATTTTCATAGCAACCAACAGAGGCTTATATGAGTTAAATATAAATACAACTGAATTTAAAAATAGAAACGCATTAAATGATGTCTACAATATAGAAAATATAGCGATTAATGAAATGTATGTTTCAAAAGGCGGAAACGAGTTATGGTTAGGAACGGAAGACCAGGGAGTGTTTCGGAAAAATTTAGAAACAAATAAGGTTTCCCATTATCACAGTCAAAGCGATGTATTGCCGCTAGTCCATGACAATGTTACCTGTTTTTATGAGGATAGTGATCGTAATATTTGGGTAGGCACCACTAAAGGAATTCAGAAAATAAACCCAAATAGTTTAGAGACCATATCATACACTCGCAATTTTGGCTTCCATAACGACAATATTACCGGTATTTTAGGGGAAGGGAATACTATTTGGTTTGGTACTTTTGATGGTTTGGTTCGGTTGGATGTTGAAACAAATACGTTTGTTCAATTTTTTGTTGAAGATGGATTGACACATAACGAGTTTAATTATAAATCATCCTTTAGGTCTAGAGACGGTACTTTTTTCTTTGGAGGTATTAATGGTTTTGTAAGCTTTAGACCAGAGGAGGCTCTATCAAAAATAAAGCGTCCTAAGATAGTACTTAATGCACTTAGGCTTTTTGACTCCAAAAAGAAAGCTAGAGAAAGCTATATATTCAATTTAGATACGGTTAGCAAACTCACCTTGCCATATAATCATAATCACCTCGAATTGTCATTTTTGGTAAATAAACCTTTTGGAGCTATAGTTACTAATTATTTGTTTAGAATAAGAGAAATTGATACTAGTTGGGTTCGTTATCAAAATGATAGAACGATACGGCTCCTCGGTCTCCAACCAGGAGAGTACACCTTGGACGCCAAAGCAGTTTCTAGAAGTGGCTTGCAAACAGAAACCTTAACGTATAAAGTTAAGGTGAATCAATTGTTTTATAAAACATTTTGGTTTTTAGCGCTGATGCTAAGTACGGTTTTTTTGTTGGGTGGTTTTTGGGCTTTTAGAAAAAGAAAACGAATGGAAGCTAAAGTAGAAGAACTGATTATTGTTAAAGAGTTAAAAAACAAAGCATTAAGGGCTCAGATGAACCCGCATTTCATATTTAACACCCTTAATGGCTTACAGAGTATTATGGAGCTTGAGGGTCTCGATAATGTCAGAAAGTACTTTAGCGCATTTTCTAAAATAACAAGATATACCCTGGATCAAAGCACCCAAAATCAAACCTTGTTGGCAGATGAATTGTTATTTTTGAAAGCCTATGTCAAATTAGAAAGAATGAACTTAAATGATAACTTATCATTTCAATTACATATAGACGAAACGGTACAAATAGATAATTTAATGATTCCGTGTATGATATTTCAGCCCCTTATTGAAAATGCAATATTACATGGCTTAAAACCTAAGAAAGGAAAGAGAATATTGCACATGTCGCTAGTGTTTAAGGCCGACCGACTTCACTGTGTTATTGAAGACAATGGGATTGGTAGAGAAGCTTCAAATGCATCAAAGAAAGAACATAGAGTACTCCATAAATCGCTGGCTAATACCATTCTTAATGATAGAATTAATTTATTAAAGGAGGAGGGTAATAACATATTCTTTGAGGTTCAGGATCTTTACGAAAAAAAACTTCCAAAAGGAACGAAAATTCTGCTTTGTATTCCAGTTAAGCAGAATTATTGAATGAACAGCATTACTTGGCTATATTCATAACCAAATGTCTAAAATCTCAATAATTCGTCCAAATAACGTTCAAAAGACTCCGATTATTGCTATCAATGGTATCTTACTATTTTTATAGAAAGTAATTATGTTTTTGTTGTCTTGAGCCATATAGTTATAAGGTGCAAGACTATTTTCTTGTATTATCATTTTTTAAAAGTAAACAGACCATTCACATTATTCATCAAGAAAACAGAAGCTACTCATTGGTCTCTAGATAAAAAAGGATGCCTACTCTGTATTTAGATAATAATTTATGGTCAATAGTAAGTATAAAAAACATATTCCTAATATGATAAGCAAAATCTAAAGTTCATTTTTTAGGTGAATTGAAAAAGGATAATAAATCTTCAAAAAATTATTGAAACAAAATGAGTTTCATGATAACTTTCACAATAAATAAATATTTAAGCCAAGCCTTTTTAGAAATAATGTTTTAGTACAAGGAAACGAAAAGCTTAAATATTAATAAAAACCGATTTAATAACGGGTTTGGTTGCAATACATATTTCTTTAAAAAACAAATTTAGTAGAGTCACTTCGGGTTCTTAAAAAACCAATTTTATATGTTGTCATATGTGCTGTTTTTAACTAAAACGAAAACAATGCATATGAGGCGTAATAGACAAAATGGTTGCTAATTTGGTGTAATATTTTCCAAGTGGACAAAATGGTTGCTGATTTTATTCTTAATTCTTTGCTATTGAGGAAACAGAAAATATCATAAATTTTAACCTAATAAAACAGAATTAGATTCTAATGAAAACGAACACGTCTGACACCTATTTTAAGCTAGACAAAAACAACAAGTTATGAAGCTTTTTACTGCTTCTTTTTTATGTCGTTTTAAAGTGTATTATCCTTTTAAAAATTCATTTATAAATTTGATTTTCCTGTTTTTAGTCAAGCCATTATGATTCCTCAATTTGTTTTTTAAATCTGAAAAATGACCATCAATCATATTTGTTGTATTAGGTGTATTTTGATCGAAATTATCATACCAAGTAAAGAGCCATTTTATATTTGTGTTTAGACTTCTATAAGCACTTCTGAGTCGTTTATGAGTATAGTAACTTTTTCCTGTTTCGAGGTTTGTAGTGCGCTCATTTAGGAAGCATTCCCATTTTGTAAACCATAATCCTAAGCCTCCAGCAAAAGATTCTTTATCTGTCTGTTTTAACAAGCTTACAAGTGATTTAAGCTCAATCGAAGCAGGCATCTTAGGGTTTTTAGTTATGTATGGTCGTATGGTTGCAACCTGATGAAACTGACAAAGCTGTACAGGTAAATTCTTAAACAATCCTATAAGTCCCTTTCTTCCATCACAGACAATTGCAACTATAATATAGCCTCTTGATATGAGGTGATTAACACCTTCTAAGTAAAGTGTATTAGTTTCTGAACGGACATAATACCAAATTAGATTTTCTTTGGTGTAAGCGTCCTTAAATAACATCAAACCAAAGCTTCTACCCCAATAGGTTGTATCCATTAAAACTACAATTTTCCTCGGAATGCGCTCTGGAATTGTAACCTTGTATAAATCCATTTTTCGCTGGATAGTTCTCTTAGAACATCCGTGCTTTCTAGCAAGTTGCTGGTAAGTCTGTTTTCCTTTAGTATAGTCTTCCCAAATGATAGCAGGAATGACTTGTTTTCCTCCTGTAAAAAACGTGCCGCAGGATAAACATTTGTAGCGTTGTTTTTCATTTCTAATCCCATATTTTTTGGTTAGGGAACTCTTACAATAAACACATTTTTTTTATTCAAAGCCTTTGATTTACTAAAGACCTAATCAATATTAGGGCTAACAAGATTATCAGCAACCATTTTGTCTATTACATCGCATATGACAACATATAAATACTGTATTTAATCTTATTTTTTTACCGATTACCGAATATGTCTCAAATAGTACATGTTATTACAAATATTAATTCAGCTATTACTTTTTGTTGTTTTAGCCTAGCATTTAAAAATATATTTGTTGTAATGATTAGAAAATTGAAAATATTATCTCCTTTTCAATAGGAAAACAATAAATAAGATCAAACCAAAAAATATTAAAAAAATGAAAAAATTATTAATTTTTGTATTACTGTTAATCGCGAGTGTGAGTTTGCAAGCTCAGGTGGGAGTGGGTACTCCTTTGCCAAACAACTCAGCACAGCTAGATATTGTTTCAAGCAATCGTGGAATTCTAATTCCTCGTATCCCGCTTTTAAGTGAAACAGATGCTACCACAATCACACAGGGTAATGTTGTAAGTTTATTGGTGTTTAATACTACTAGTAATGGTCAATTAACTCCGGGCTATCACTATTGGAATGGATCTAAATGGCAACGCATGGTCAGTGCTGATGATATTGTTGTTTTTGAAACACTAACGACTTTAGTCGATAACGGTGACGGTACTTTTACCTACACTAGTGAAAACGGAACAATACAAACCTTTAATGTTGTCCAATCAGGCACAGGCAATCCAATTACAAATACAACAGTAGGTGTAGCGGGCGATATTTATGTAGATGAAAGTACAGGCGATGTGTATACGTATGATGGTACAACCAATACTTGGGTACAACAAACCGGAAACGAGGTGGTAACAACATTGGTTCAAGCCGATGGGACGTACACCTATACAAGTGAAGATGGAACTACCACTACTTTTAATGTTTCACAATCAGGCACAGGCGATCCAATTACGAATACAACAGTAGGTGTAGCAGGCGATATTTATGTAGATGAAAGTACAGGCGATGTGTATACGTATGATGGTACAACCAATACTTGGGTACAACAAACCGGAAACGAGGTGGTAACAACATTGGTTCAAGCCGATGGGACGTACACCTATACAAGTGAAGATGGAACTACCACTACTTTTAATGTTTCACAATCAGGCACAGGCGATCCAATTACGAATACAACAGTAGGTGTAGCAGGCGATATTTATGTAGATGAAAGTACAGGCGATGTGTATACGTATGATGGTACAACCAATACTTGGGTACAACAAACCGGAAACGAGGTGGTAACAACATTGGTTCAAGCCGATGGGACGTACACCTATACAAGTGAAGATGGAACTACCACTACTTTTAATGTTTCACAATCAGGCACAGGCGATCCAATTACGAATACAACAGTAGGTGTAGCAGGCGATATTTATGTAGATGAAAGTACAGGCGATGTGTATACGTATGATGGTACAACCAATACTTGGGTACAACAAACCGGAAACGAGGTGGTAACAACATTGGTTCAAGCCGATGGGACGTACACCTATACAAGTGAAGATGGAACTACCACTACTTTTAATGTTTCACAATCAGGCACAGGCGATCCAATTACCAATACAACAGTAGGTATTGCAGGAGATGTTTATGTAGATGAAACGACAGGCGATGTTTGGACGTATAATACAACAACCAATACTTGGGAACAGCAGACAGGAGTTAGCGATTCATTAGTAGGATTAGACGGTTTATACACGCATACTTCCGTAGATGGAACTATATTAACTTTTGATGTTACTCAATCAGGCACAGGCGATCCAATTACCAATACAACAGTAGGTATTGCAGGAGATGTTTATGTAGATGAAACGACAGGCGATGTTTGGACGTATAATACAACAACCAATACTTGGGAACAGCAGACAGGAGTTAGCGATTCATTAGTAGGATTAGACGGTTTATACACGCATACTTCCGTAGATGGAACTATATTAACTTTTGATGTTACTCAATCAGGCACAGGTGATCCAATTACCAATACAACAGTAGGTGTTGGAGGTGATGTATATGTAGATGAAACGACAGGCGATGTTTGGACGTATAATACAACAACCAATACTTGGGAACAACAGACAGGAGTTAGCGATTCATTAGTAGGATTAGATGGTCTTTATACACATACCGCAGTAGACGGAACGGTACAAACTTTTAATGTAACACAAACCGCAGCAGGCGATCCTATTACAAATACAACAGTAGGTGTTGCAGGCGATGTGTATGTAGATGAAACGACAGGCGATGTTTGGACATTTGATGGAACTACTTGGGTACAGCAAGTAGGTGTTCAAGGTCCAATAGGAGCAACTGGAGCAGATGGAGCAACCGGAGCAGATGGTATTCAAGGTCCAATAGGGGCAACTGGAGCAGATTCAACAGTAGCAGGTCCAGCCGGAACAAATGGTACTGATGGAGCAGATTCCACAGTAGCAGGACCAGCAGGAACCAACGGAACAAATGGTACAGACGGAGCAGATTCCACAGTAGCAGGACCAGCAGGAACCAACGGAACAAATGGTACAGACGGAGCAGATTCCACAGTAGCAGGACCAGCAGGAACCAACGGAACAAATGGTACTGACGGAGCAGATTCCACAGTAGCAGGACCAGCAGGAACCAACGGAACAAATGGTACAGACGGAGCAGATTCCACAGTAGCAGGACCAGCAGGAACCAACGGAACAAATGGTACTGACGGAGCAGATTCCACAGTAGCAGGACCAGCAGGAACCAACGGAACAAATGGTACTGACGGAGCAGATTCCACAGTAGCAGGACCAGCGGGAACAAACGGAACAAATGGTACAGACGGAGCAGATTCTACAGTAGCAGGACCAGCAGGAACCAACGGAACAAATGGTACTGACGGAGCAGATTCCACAGTAGCAGGACCAGCAGGAACAAACGGAACAAACGGTACTGACGGAGCAGATTCTACAGTAGCAGGACCAGCAGGAACTAACGGAACAAATGGTACAGACGGAGCAGATTCCACAGTAGCAGGACCAGCGGGAACCAACGGAACAAATGGTACTGACGGAGCAGATTCCACAGTAGCAGGACCAGCAGGAACCAACGGAACAAATGGTACAGACGGAGCAGATTCTACAGTAGCAGGACCAGCAGGACCAACAGGACCAACGGGAGCAGACGGAGTTGGAGGCGTAACCACAACAACCGCACCTATTACTATTTCTGGAGATGGTACTGTTGCAGTTCCTTATGAGATAGGTTTAGATCAGACGGCAACGGTAATAGATAAAATGGTCTTTAGCGCAGAATATGCAGGTGCTGCTTTAAATGCTGATGGCACTAGGAACCTAGGGTTTTTAACTAGTGATAATGCAGGAACTGCTACAGACATGTTTATGAACTATTACTCTTGGTCCAATACACAAAGTACAGGCGGTCCTCACGATTATGATGTTATCCTACGCTTCACACTTCCTACTAATTTTGTGGCTTGGACTGCAAGTTCTATTGTTATCGATTATGCAGGTAATGCTGGCGGTAGCTTTGAGGCATATGTGTTTAATGAAGCAGGAAACCTTCAAGGAAGTTTACCAACAACGGCAGGTGCTACAGCTTGGGATACAGAAACCATAGATGTGACCGGTGCAACCTGGGCAGCAGGACAAACAGTTATTCTTGCTTTAAAGATGATTGCTGCTGATCACCCAGTAGTCGGTACCAATGAAATTCGCCTAGGCGATGTTACCTTAAATTTCACAAGATTAAAATACTAAATTGATTTTAAAAGCTGTAACGCTGACTTTTAAAACGGTGCTATAGCTTTTAAAATTAATCAAGTAGTAATAGTAATAGTAAAAGAATAAATTATGCTAAAATTATTAAAAATAGTCTGTTTTGTAGTAAGTGTTAGTTGCTTCGCAGCCAACGCTAATACGGTAGAAAGTGGTGATTTATGTGATCAAATTATCAGTAATACCAATACTGTAAACAGTGTTAATCCTGTAGTGCAACCACTATTTGGTGAGGCTACTGTAAACACTAAGAGCTATATAGACGCATCCCTTCCAGACCAGGAAGTCTTGCAAAACGCCATAGCAAACAATGAAAATACCTTTCACTTATTTTCCCATGGCCGCCCAGGCGAATTGTTAATCAACGGCAAGTGGCTCCAAAAAGAAGAACTTGCTCGTTTTATCAATAATAAGATAGCACCCAACAGCCAATTAGCAGCTATGAATATCTACGGCTGTAATTTCGCTCAAGGCGAAAAAGGCCTGGCAGCAGTTACTTACCTAGAAAAAGCAACCGGCTTACAGATAGCCGCTTCTACGAATATTACGGGTGCAGCTGGAGATTGGATACTAGAAATTGGAAATAAAAATTTAGCGTTACATAGCTATGGGTACAGTTTACAATGTGTAGATGGTACACAACGCCCAAATGACACCTATACGGTGTCAAGTAGTAATAATCAGAGGCCTTCTTGCCCAGGTGATTCAGATGCTGAAGTAACCTTTGCAAACATTACGGGTGTAAATGGAGACTTTATTGTACGTAGATTATCAGGTAGTACTGTATTACAATCATACCCAGCTGGGCCTGGACCAAACTTTACGGTAACTGGCCTACCTGCGGGAACTCATGTTTTTGACATAGAAGACCAATGTTCGAACAACAGTGCAGACAAGACGATAGTTATACAGGCTTCTGGTGCAGGGATTTTTAATAATAACGCGCCTCTATTGCATGATTATGTAGGAACTTGTGCAAATCCAAGTTATCGATACCTTAATCAAACTAGTATGTTTGCAAAGAATGCCGCCACTATTACATTAAATGTTAAGAACAGTGTGGGTACTACTGTTTTTACTCATACAAGTGAAAGTGGTGGATTTCGATATCTTGCTATTCTTATTCCTGTAAGTGATGTAACTGGAACCGGAGCAGCACGTACGTTAACCTTTGAATACACACACAGCTGTGGTGATGTTGCATCCGTTACAATAACCCCCCCACCAGTAGGAGGTTTTGAGATTACATTTCATCAAAATATTAATACTGTAGAGGGCTGTAATTTAAACTCTTACAAAATATCACGTAATAGGTATTCGGGTCTTAATCAAATAACAGCTAACGTTGAAGAGACCAACTCTAGTTTCACTACTGTTACTAATAGTAACCCAACAGATTACGATGGCAATGCTTTTGCCTTTAGTGGCAATGTTAATCATGTTGGTAACTATAATACTGTTGTTTTGTCAAAATTTAAGTATGGGGTATCTTACAGGATTACCTACACGGATGCCTGTGGTGAAACATATATAGAAAACCTATACATGCCGATACTGCTTCCTGCTCCTTTTGGTATAGATTATATAAGTTGTTCAGGCGAGGCAGAAATTGATAATATGTTTAGAAGTTTTTATATAAGGGTAGTGCCGGGCTTCGTTGAAAACTTCCCTATCACCGCTACAGTGATTAGCGGTCCTACACAATGGGTCTCTGGTATGACTGGAGCTGCAGCTCCTGCACCCGTAAATTATTCGTATCCCATAGTTCTCCCCCCGCTCAATAGTGTTTATCAGCTCTCTTTACGCCCGCAATTTTTCGGTGGACCAGGTACTTATACCATAAAACTAGAAGATGCCTGTGGTAATACAGATACAGCAACGTTTACCTCTACTTGTACCAATCCTATGACTACTGATTATACGCTAGATTATTGCAGCTCAAATGCAGGAACGGTTAATATGACTTACATTGATAGAGCAGACCCTAGTAATTTATTTAACCGTTTTATGAAACTTGCGCTATATGATAGTGCAGATAATTTATTAGTAACAGATAATACGGGTGCTACTAGAGTAACAACTTTTGTTAACCTAGTGCCAGGAACTTACACCGTAAGGTTTGGTCCTGGTTTTACTGCTTTTCCCCCTTCCTATTTGCCCTCTTTTCCTTTGCTTACGGATGGTTATCCTTATGAGCATCAAATAGTAATCCCTGCTTTATTAGCAATGACTAATACGTCTGACGCTATACAATGTGGTGATGAAATTTCAATTGTAACTATCGGAGGAGTACCGCCATATTCGTATAGCTTATATGATACTGTTGGAGGTACTTTATTACAGGGTCCACAAACGAGTGGAGTATTCATTGGTATAGCTAATGAAACCGACTACTATATGGAGGTTATTGATTCCTGTGGGCGAACGTTTGGACAAACTCAATCTGCAGTAATCCCACCAGACTCTACTAAAACAGTAACATCAACGAACCCTTCATGTCCCACTAATGATGCGACTATAACAATAGCAGCAGCAGAAAATGGGAGAACTTATCAAATCTTACAAGGCGGTAACCCGCTAAGTCCAGCGATAACGGGAGTAGGTACAGGTGCAGATTTAACGCTCACCATACCATTTGCACAAACCATTGTAGGAACAACAACCTATACCATAGAGGCAAGTTACTCTGTTTGTGTTGTAACTTTAAATGAAACTGCTACCATAGTAGTAAATAGCGTTACAGACACCGATAGTGATGGTGTTAATAATGCTTGTGACCTAGATGATGATAATGATGGTGTTTTGGATACGGTGGAGTGTGGAACTACTGTAACCAGTATGATTACTGTTAGTAAGAATGGTGTAGCGGATACTTCAACTGATACAGCTGTTGTAACTGGCGTTGCTGGTGACAACACACCTTTTAATATATTAGTCGCTATGGGCGCAAATGAGATATTTGAAGGTTGTTCGTTTTCAGTAGCCTCTGGAGCCTTTGATGATGGTATCCGCATTAGCGTTGATGGGGTTATAATTCTGCAAGTTGATCAAAGTAATTACAGTCAATATGCTGGCGGAACTACCACTGCTTTATATAACCCTCTAAATAATAAATTTGATACCGACAACGATGGCTTCTGGAAACCTTGGAACAATGAAGGCACGCCTACTCTTAATATTACTGATGGGGTTATTGAATTATTGGTTACAACAGTATCAGGTACAAGAGAGAATATTTTGCCCTTTATGGTAAGTGAAACAGATGACCCAGGAAATGCTGTATTGATTATAAATTCTAGTTTCTCTTATAACTGTTTAACAGGAGTTGATGTAGTTGTTATAGGGCTAAATAATAATGGCCCATTTTCCCCTCCTACACCTGTACTTTCTGCTAGTTTATTTACCTGCCAGGACACAGATACCGATGGTGATGGTATAGAAAACAGCCTAGACCTAGACTCGGACAACGATGGTTGCGCAGATGTTTTAGAATCTGGTGGTTTGGATGGTAATGGTGATGGTGTGCTAGATAATGGAGCAGCTACACCACCAGCAGTAACGGTAGATGGTGACGGACTAGTGACCAACGGTACAGACGGGTATAACGGTCTTACTGGCAATGAATATACGTCGACGCAGGTCAATGTAGCAACGCTAGCAGATCAAACTGTAACTAATGGAGATGCAGCAAGCTTTACCATAGTAGCAAGCGCAGACGAGACGACTACTTACTTAATTACAAGCCCTAATGCACCACCTAACACAGTGCCAGATTATAGCGCAGCCCCTGGCAATGCAAATGCAGGTATTAATTACCAATGGTATTTGGGAGACCCTTCAAGTGGTGGGACTGCCCTTAATAATACATTGATATACAGTGGTGTTACTACAGCTACCTTAAATATAAGCAATACATTTGGATTCAGTGGAACCCAATATTTTGTAGAAATTACGCACGATGATAATGTATGTATCGCTGTGGCGGAGTCTGCTATTCTTTCCTTACTGGCAAGAGATTATATGCGACATGGAAAATACTTTAAAGAGGACAAAGAGCAGCCTATGGATTTTGGCAAGAGTGGAAATTAAGAGTATGCTAACGTGTTATAAATAAAAAAAATTCATGAAAACAAAAAATAAAATAGTGCTATTTTTTTCAGGGATGCTCTTCGGAGTGCCCAATCTAATGGCGCAGACAGTAAATATTGGAGAAGTAGTGGTCATGCCAGGAACACAGTTTTCTATTGGAGATGATTTTAATAATACTCTTACAGGTAGTTTTATTAACGACGGTGAGGTGTTTATCTATGCCAATTTTAATAATGAGGGTCTTGTAGATTTCACGGAGGAATCTGGGTATACGCGCTTTCAAGGAAATGCGGTGCAAGAACTCTCAGGAGGCAATATAAGTTATTTCTACGATGTATTGTTTGATAATGATGCCAGTACTTCGGCCTCTTTCGAGTTAAGCAGTGAGATAAGTATCGCCAATGAAGCAGATTTTAATACTGGAATCGTAAAAAATGATGATTTTGGCGGTTTGGTCATATTTGAAGACAATGCAGATCATACCGGAACATTTGATGGAAGCTATGTAGATGGGTTGGTTCAAAAAAATGGAGATGACAGCTTTATATATCCTATAGGAGATGCACAGTTTTTTCGCTATGCAGCCATCAGCGCACCAGACAATAGTGAAGATGTTTTTACAGCCAAATATTATTTTGAAAACCCAATAGGAATCACTGTAAATGGAGAAACACCAACAGCCTCTACTACAGGAGTAATTAACCTAATAGATAATGCAGAGTTTTGGACGATTACTAATGATACAGCTAGCAGTGATGTGCTTTTAACACTGTCTTACGATGAACTAAGTACTACGCCTTTAGCGATAGTAACTGGCCCACAAACAGCAATACACATTGTACGTTGGGATGCAGTCCAACAACTATGGGTAGACGAAGGCGGTATAGTAGACGTAGCAAACAAAACTGTGACTACACCACTACGCCTAGAGGATTACGGAATATTTACGCTAGGCCGTATTAATGAAGATATTATTCTTCCTGGGGATGTTGTAGTCTATAATGGTGTAACGCCCAACGGTGATGGCGTAAACGATTATTTTATAATTGATAACATACAAAATTTAGCGAATAACAACCTACAGGTATTTAACCGTTGGGGCGTGAAAGTATTTGAAACAAATAATTACGATAGCACAGGGAATGTTTTTAATGGGTATTCAGAAGGAAGGCTTACAATAGCAAAAAACAAACAATTACCAACAGGGACCTATTACTATGTTCTAAACTATGATTTCTCAGAAAACGGTAGTACAGAACGCATAAAGAAAGCGGGATACCTCTATATAACTACAGAATAACTTAAAAGAGATGGAAAATAAATATAAAAATATTGCTTTGTTTGCTGTATGTATAATTGTAATGGTGTTTGCTACATCTCAATTGCAAGCGCAACAAGATTCGCAGTATACACAATACATGTATAACACACAAACGGTTAATCCTGCTTATGCAGGAACGCGAGGAGTCTTTGGTATAACCAGCCTTTATCGTAACCAATGGGTAGGCTTAGAAGGTGCCCCAGAAACACTAAACTTGAGTTTAAGCACGCCGTTGGGAGAGTCTCAACGTGTTGGCCTTGGAGTAAGTTTTATCAAAGATAAAGTAGGACCAGCAGATGAAAGCACACTTGTTGCAGATTTCTCATATACGATACCAGTAGGGGAACGCACAAATTTAAGTTTCGGTCTTAAAGGTGGTTTTAATTTATTAAATGTTGATTATGGTGTGCTTACTATTAACAATCCAAATGATGCCCTTCAACAGTTTAATATAGATAATAGAACAAAAGTCGTTGCTGGCTTAGGGCTGTATTTGCACGACATAGAAAAATGGTATGTGGGTGTGTCGATTCCTAACTTTTTAGAGACGACCCATTACGATGATACTAATATATCTAACGCGTCAGAAAAAGCAAATGCATATGCAATAGCAGGTTATGTGTTTAATCTAAGTGATAATACAAAATTTAAACCCGCAGTATTAGGGAAATTTATTCAAGGAGCACCGATTGGTCTGGATCTTTCTGCTAATTTTTTATTATACGAAAAATTCACATTAGGAGCAGCCTATAGGTTAGACGCTGCAGTAAGCGCTTTGGCAGGATTTCAAATAACAGAGGGTATGTTTATAGGGTATTCGTACGATTATGGAACTCAAGAATTAGCAAATTTTAATTCAGGCTCTCATGAAATATTTTTAAGATTTGAGTTTGCCAACACGAAGACAGACCGTTTCTTAACGCCAAGATTCTTTTAATATAGACACTATGAAATATATAAAAAATATAATTTTATTTAGCCTTTTACTCGTTGTTTCGCTGAGCAATTCACAAAGCAAGAAGTTAAAAAAGGCAGACAAGAAATTTAACGATTTCGCCTATGTCGATGCCTTAAAAATCTATGAGGATGTTGCAGATAGTGGCTATGAAGATGCAGATCTTTTTAAGAAACTAGGAGATGGCTATTATTTTAACGCCGATTATATCGATGCCACAAAATGGTATAGTAAACTCGTCGCCATTAACTCAAATTTAGAACCAGTATATCAATTTAGATATGGGCAATCTTTAAAAGCTAGTGGTAATTATGAACAAGCAGATACTTACTTGAGTACTTTTTTTGAAAGTCAAGGAATACCGTATTCTAATTTTGACAATTATTTAAAGAATATTGAAGAGAATTCAAATGCATATAAAGTAAGTACTGTCGATTTTAATACAAAATATTCAGACTATCCTGCGTTTTTGAAAGAAGACAGCCTCTATGTTATTTCAGGATCGTTAACAGAAAAGAAAACACCTTGGAATAATGAGCCTACGTCAGATATTTTTTTGCTAAAAAACAAAAGGACTCTAAATAATCTAGGCGATACTTTTAACACTAAATTTAATGAAGGGTCTTTGGTTATTACCAAGAATGGTACAACCATGTTTTTTACAAGAAATGATTATAATGATAGAAAAAGAGGTAGAGATGCTAATAAAACAACACGTATAAAACTATATAGCGCTTTAAAAGAAAATGGGACATGGGATGCTATTAAAGAATTACCATTCAATAACAGTGAATACTCTTTTGGCCAGCCAGCATTAAGCCCAGATGATAGTAAACTCTATTTTGTAAGCGATATGCCAGGGAAGGGCAGTAAAGGCGGTACCGATATTTATGAGGTAGACTTGTTTGAGGACGGTAGTTTTGGAACGCCTTCAAATATGACAGCATTTAATACTCCTGGAAACGAAATGTTTCCCTTTGTGGCTAAAGATGGTACGTTTTACTTTTCCTCCAACGGTCAAGTTGCCAATTTAGGAGGCTTAGATATCTATAGATCTGGAGCTGTTGGCGGTGTGTATAACAAAGTTGAAAATATCGGTAAGCCTGTAAATGGACCCATGGATGATTTTGCAATCGTTGTAGATAGTGATACTAACAAAGGATATTTTGCATCAAATAGAATAGGTGCTGTAAGTGATGATATTTATTCATTTATTTATATAGAGCCTTGTTTAGTTAATTATACTGGTGTAGTAAGAGATAAAAAAACAGGAGCTGTTTTAGATAATGTGTTAGTGTCCTTAATGGATGGGGATAACAAAATATTGTCTCAAAAAGTAGTAACAGCAGGAGTATATGAATTTAATGGAATAGAGTGTGAAAAGGCAAAGTTTGTAAGGGCAGAAATGGATAGTTATCAAACAGCAGAAGAGCTATTAATAGCTCCTATTGATGGATTATCAACTACAAACGTATTATTATCTCTTAGAAAAATTGAGTTAATTAAAGATACAGACCTTGCTATGCTTTTAAATCCTATTTATTTTGATTTAGATAAGTCCAATATACGTCCAGATGCCGAGGTCGAATTACAAAAGATTGTTATAGTTATGAGGGATAATCCTGCCTTGAAAATTGATGTGAGATCGCATACAGATAGTAGAGCCAGAGATGCTTACAATATAGCATTATCTAATCGTCGTGCTAAATCAACCCTTGAATACATCGTTAATGCAGGTATCGACAGTTCGCGATTAACAAGTAAAGGCTATGGTGAAACACAACTAATAAACGAGTGTGCTAATGGTATTAAATGTTCAGACCAAGCACATCAAAGCAATCGAAGAAGTGAATTTATTATTATAAATAACTAAGATATATGAAGCTCGAAAAAAAGAATGAAATTATACTCTCTGCAGATGAATTGCTGTTTTTGAAATTCCATGTATTTGGTTTTACTGATAAATATATTTTTGATCTGCTACAAATGTCTAGAAGAGAAGTTACCGATTTAAAGTATTTTTTATTTAAAAGGCTTAAGTCCGCGTTTGCTGTAAAGACTAATTTAGAATGCGTTAAAAAAGCTTTTGAAACGGGAGTGTTAGATTCATTAGATTTTTTAAATGAGGACAAAAAGGCAGAAGTAGATATCCTTACTAAGAACATATGTGAAATGAGCTTTTTAGAAATGATGGCTACCAATGACAAGCATGAAAATTTGGAAACAAAAATATTAAGTATTCTTGGCATCACAACAAAAGAAAATAATAGTAGTACTATTTCTGTTGCTTAATATAAAGAAGCACCATTGTATAAAATGAGGTTAAAAAGTAGTTTGAAAATGCTATTGTTTAGCTTCATTTCTTATTATGCTTTTTTTATCCTCTGATGTTGTGATATTAGGGTATATATTGGCTTTCAAAAGTCTTGAAATAACTTTCGTAAAATTTACAAATGAAAAAGAACAATCTAACAGATACCGAAGTAATTTTAATAGATTTATATTATTGTGGACATTTTGAAAAAGATAAGATTGCTAAAAGACTTTTTGTGTCATCTGCGAAACTGTCTAAAATTGAAAAAAGCATATTTAAAAAATTCAAAAGCAATTGTTGGTTTCTAATAATTAAAAAGGCATTCGAGTTAAATATTTTGGTTAAAGAAAAAAACAGCACTTTAGATATTCAAAAAGAAGCTAAAGTTTGTGCTAAGAATATTCGAATAATTGGCATTACAGAGGGCAGTAGCGATCTCGATATTAAATTTAAAATTTACAAAGAGTTAATCCGTTTTTATAGTAAATATGAGTACAGTTATCTATTAAAACCTTTTGAAGAGTTTAAGTAAGCTTAATTAAAATTAATGGTGTTTTTGGCGCCATTGAATAAGCTTTTAATCTGTGTTATTTTATTTTAAAAAAAACAAAACGTATATATACTTATTATGTTTATGGCTTTAAAAAAAAATAAAAAGAACGCTGGAAAATTTGTAATTTAAAAACGTAAGATTATATGTCAACATAATGATTGTTTCTTTTTAGAATTATCATATTTTTATAATAGAAAATAATGGTCTAATCTAGACTTTAAATTATATATTTTTTTGCATACGAAAGTGCATATGATTTTGTAAAACGCACATCGGGAAAGCCCTATTAATATGGGTTTTTAGTTTTGAGCATCAAACTCATAACCCGAAGGTCACTGGTTCTAGTCCAGTTCCCGCTACTAAGCTTAACGCTAATAAAAAAAACGGATTGTGGTGCACATCCGTTTTTTTTTTTATGTATTCTATTTTCTTACGTTTGCAATAAGTAGTTTTTTATTTATCTTTTGAGAGTATTCTATATTTAGTATCTTATAGAGCATTACAAAAAAACACACTGCCATAGGCTAAAAAGAGCTTGCTTATTTTGAAAAATAAAAACCCAAACAGGTCCTTAACTTGGATACTATATTTTACAATACCATTTGTAGTGGTTTTGTTTTATAAATACCTCTCAAAAGATACGGTTAGTAGCTATATTTCTATGGATTCCACTGTGCTTTCAAAAGTAAATATTGAAAAAATATGACCTCAAACAGTAGATTATATATTTGATGTAAAACCTATTTTATCTGATCGTTGTTACTTATGTCACGGCCCTGATGAAGGTTCTCGTGAAGCAAACTAGAGACTAGATATAAAAGAAGGCGCATATGCTGCCATTAAAGAAAGTTTAGATCGTTTTGCAATTGTTCCCGGAGATACAATTTCTAGCATTATGGTACATAGAATCAATTCTATAGATTCTGAAAAAATAATGCCACCAGAAAGTTCTAATCTTTCACTAAGCGATTACGAGAAGAAAGTGTTTACCAAATGGATAGAACAAGGTGCTGTTTGAAAAGAGCATTGGGCATTTGTTCCTCCTGTAAAAAAATAGGTTCCTGAAGTAAAGTATGCGAGTTTTGTCTCTAATGAAATAGATAATTCAAAAATTAGAACAGCAAGGACTATCGCTTTCCGAAAACGCAAGTAAAGAGAAGTTAATTAGACGCGTCTTTTTTGATTTATCAGGTTTACCACCAACTCTAGAAGATATCCATAGTTTTCTTAATGATAGTTCTGAAAACGCTTATGAAAAAGTAATAGATAAGCTTCTTAATTCCAGGCAATATGGAGAACATATGACTTCAAGTTGGTTAGATGTAGCAAGATATTCAGATACACATGGTTATCAAGATGATTTAGAACGCACGATGTGGCCTTGGCGCGATTGGGTTATCAGTGCTTTTAATAGAAATATGCCTTATAATGATTTTGTGACTTGGCAATTAGCAGGAGATTTATTACCTGAAGCTACCTTAGAACAAATCCTAGCCACTGGCTTTAATAGAAACCATAAAATCACTCAAGAAGGAGGTGTTATTGACGAAGAATATCGTGTGGAATATGTTTTAGATCGC
Source organism: Lacinutrix jangbogonensis (assembly GCF_000797445.1). GTDB lineage: Bacteria > Bacteroidota > Bacteroidia > Flavobacteriales > Flavobacteriaceae > Lacinutrix > Lacinutrix jangbogonensis. The sequence continues at coordinate 40,884 of NZ_JSWF01000033.1, forward strand.
ACAAATACAGTATCCAAATCTTTATTAGGACTGACGATGGAATGTGCGCAGTGCCACGATCATAAGTACGATCCTATTTCTCAAAAAGAGTCGTAATAGACAAAATGGTTGCTAATTTGGTGTAATATTTTCCAAGTGGACAAAATGGTTGCTGATTTTATTCTTAATTCTTTGCTATTGAGGAAACAGAAAATATCATAAATTTTAACCTAATAAAACAGAATTAGATTCTAATAAAAACGAACACGTCTGACACCTATTTTAAGCTAGACAAAAACAACAAGTTATGAAGCCTTTTACTGCTTCTTTTTTATGTCGTTTTAAAGTGTATTATCCTTTTAAAAATTCATTTATAAATTTGATTTTCCTGTTTTTAGTCAAGCTATTATGATTCCTCAATTTGTTTTTTAAATCTGAAGAATGACCATCAATCATATTTGTTGTATTAGGTATATTTTGATCGAAATTATCATACCAAGTAAAGAGCCATTTTATATTTGTGTTTAGACTTCTATAAGCACTTCTGAGTCGTTTATGAGTATAGTAACTTTTTCCTGTTTCGAGGTTTGTAGTGCGCTCATCTAGGAAGCATTCCCATTTTGTAAACCATAATCCTAAGCCTCCAGCAAAAGATTCTTTATCGTTCTGTTTTAACAAGCTTACAAGTGCTTTAATCTCAATTGAAGCAGGCATCTTAGGGTTTTTAGTTATGTATGGTCGTATGGTTGCAACCTGATGAAACTGACAAAGCTGTACAGGTAAATTCTTAAACAATCCTAGAAGTCCCTTTCTTCCATCACAGACAATTGCAACTATAATATAGCCTCTTGATATGAGGTGATTAACACCTTCTAAGTAAAGTGTATTAGTTTCTGAACGGACATAATACCAAATTAGATTTTCTTTGGTGTAAGCGTCCTTAAATAACATCAAACCAAAGCTTCTACCCCAATAGGTTGTATCCATTAAAACTACAATTTTCCTCGGAATGCGCTCTGGAATTGTAACCTTGTATAAATCCATTTTTCGCTGGATAGTTCTCTTAGAACATCCGTGCTTTCTAGCAAGTTGCTGGTAAGTCTGTTTTCCTTTAGTATAGTCTTCCCAAATGATAGCAGGAATGACTTGTTTTCCTCCTGTAAAAAACGTGCCGCAGGATAAACATTTGTAGCGTTGTTTTTCATTTCTAATCCCATATTTTTTGGTTAGGGAACTCTTACAATAAACACATTTTTTTTATTCAAAGCCTTTGATTTACTACAAACCTAATCAATATAAGGGCTAACAAGATTATCAGCAACCATTTTGTCTATTACATCCTAATTTTACAGAAGCCGATGATCAAATTACTTATGGCACCAATGCACAAACCACGTTTGGTATGCCAACGGATATTTTAGGGATGTGGTCTGGAGATGTTAATGGAGATAGCGTTATACAATACTCAGGTACAAATCCAGATACGCCAAGTATCTTATCGCATGTAATAAACGCTGCTGGAAACTTTTTAAACGTCCCAACCTATAGCGCTTTAGGATATAATGATAATGATATGAACGGAAGTACACAATACAGCGGCACAGCGCCAGATACGCCATTTATTTCACAAAATGTACTGTCCCATTCTGGAAACTTTTTAAATTTCAGTACCTATGCTATAGAAGAACAATTACCAGAAAATTAAAGACATAAAACAATTATTATGAAAAGAATTATCCAATTCTAACTATTCTATTTAAAAGATTCGGTTATAAGATTTTCAGTTGCTTCTGGAATTAATGTCAATGTAGGCGCAACAGGCGCAGCATCTTTGTGAATCCAAACTGGAAATTCATAGTACTTCACTTCGGGCGCGTTCACATTTGAAAAGTTAATCACTGCGCAAGCGTGGTTAAACCAATCATGACTTTTTTCAAGCCATTTTACTGGAGTTGTGCCTACCTTAATGAGAGGTTTTTTATAGCGGACATTACAGTCTGTAGTATGCCTTTTATAAGGGGCTTCTCCTGTGAATTCTTCAAAACCACTGCTACCTACTAGACGTCCTTTAGATAATTTATGAGCTCCATCTTGATAGATTCCAAGGGAGTGTTCGTGTCCCCAGAACCAAGCTGGAATCTTATGGAAATAATGCTTAAAATATCCATATAAATTATCATTCAAATAGGGGCTTCCTCCATTTGTTTTTTCATTTATCAAAGCATTGACTGAGAACAACTGGTGGTGAGAAAGAAGAATTGTGTTACCAGGAAAATTTTTTAATTTGTCTTTATGCCATGTCACTTCAGATTCTTGTAGCTTGGGACCAATGGTTGGCATAGGCGTAGGAAGTGAATTATATCCTGTGTCCATTCCAAGAAATTGCCATTTTTCATCTTCAGACCTCAAACAAAAGTAGCTAGCGTCTTGATAAGTAGTTGCAGGAAGACCTGCTTTATTATTTACATCTAAAACATGTTTGTAAAAACCTTGCCCTCCAGACATGTATTCGTGATTGCCAGGAAGAGAAAAAAGAGGCACGCTCTTGCCCACTTTTTTAAATACGTTTAGAAACACATCTAGTATTTCAGTTTTACACTCATGCTCCGTTCCGGAATAATAGACATCTCCAACATGAATAATACAATCAGGGTTTATTGTGGTCATGATGTTTTCTAACATAGCCACAGCATCTGGAAGACCCGTACCATAATCTCCTACGATTACAACTTTGGCATTCTCAGGTAATTTGTAATCTATTAATCCATAATTAATATCATTTTTTCCTTCGATCTTCCAATCATTATACTGTTGATGTTTTGTACTACCACAAAACCCATGATTGATATAATAGTTAATGATCGATATTGCCCAGAATTCATAGGTAAAATCGCTAAAGGGAAAACCTAATATGGATAATGGAACTTGCTTCTTAACTTGGTCAATAGTTTTCTTCTTTTCTTCTTTACAGTTGTTCTTCAGTTTATTAGATGCTTGTAAAAAGAACTCCTGCGACAAAAAGGATTGAATATTTGCATCGTTATCAAGGTCTTTTGGCAGCCTAGCTTCTATTGACGCTTTATCTAATGGATCAATTAGTATATCCTTGTTATACGCATTGACATGGAGATTAGTACCCAACATCATAGTGTGAAATTTTACTTTAGCGTCATTATAGTTGATAAGAGAATCCTCTTTGAGAGCTAAATCGTGGATTGTTTTTTGCACCGCTGATTGCCAATTAGAATGAGCGATACTACTGCTACGAATAAAAGGTTTTGAAGGAATCATGATTTTGTTCTTTATTTGTGCGTAACGTTTGGGATACAGTTTGTTACTTGGTTGAGCAACTAATTTAGCAAATAAAAACTGAATAGAAAATATTACAATTTAGGTTCCAGCCATAAATATCCAGCACATAAAATGAAAATAACAAAAAACCATAAAGGATTGACTAATTTTAAAGTACTTCTTGGGGATGTTTTAGAGCTAGAGATTGTATTAAAATTATTTTTATTTGCTTTTATCGTATTAAAATTGGTGGCAGCTTTCCATTGTAAACTATCTGTCACATAATACTGGAATATTTCTGAGCTATTTTGACTAACACGTTGTTGTTTCCATCCAGTTTTTCTAGGATAAACTCTTCCTTTCCATAAACTTTTTACATTAAGATCTCTTTGTAAAGGAATGGAAAAACCTTCATTAGATTCAACTATTGGATTTGGAATAGTCGTTCTCAATTCAAATTCAAAAGGCTGATTTATATAAGCGAGGTTATGACTTGAACTCCATTGAACTGAAGGCGTTTTTGGTTTGCTTATTTTTTCGATAATCTTTGACCATAAAGCGTGATACGTTTTGGGATGCCCATTTAATATAAGTTCAAAGGTGTTTCGAAATACACTAGTGCCAACTCTTCCCGAACCAACACGCTGATAAGCCGACCAAATTTTAGAGCCAGAACGGTGAATTGGCTGAAGTGAAAATTCATCTTTAAATTGATAAAAATATTTCTTTAAATTTTGTTTTGGAAAAGCACTCAGGTTCGCTTCTTTACTTTTTTCAGTTTCAAATTTGAATGAAGATATTAATTTTTTATTTCTAAAATAATTAACATCTGGCTGTATTAAAATGCCCATGCCTAATTCTCTTACTACAGTTCTTAAAGTGGTTAGTTGTCGTTTAGAAAATGCTTTTAAAGATCTTGTGTCGATGATTAATAAGTCGAAAATTTCTAATTTTTCTTCTGTAATATTAATGATAGGTTTGCTAGTCATATTAAAATACTCATACTTATAACGTGCTGTTGTGAGTTGGTTTTTAACAACAACTTGATGACCAGTTTCAGCTAAATAATTTTTTAAATATTTAGATTCAAATGTTGGAGATCCGTTAAGCATCAAAATTTTTAAAGGACTTTTGTCAACGATGGTTAGTGGTAAAAGAGCTGTGGATAGTACTGCGTCAAGACTGTCTTTTTCTACCAAATGATAATTAAAATTCCCACTGACGTTCAAATCCGTTGAAACCTCAAATGATTGAAACTTCTCATCAGTAAGTATCAAAGAATCTAGAGTTTTACCGCCTGGTCCTTCTAATAGTAATCTGTTGCTTTTGGTTGGGTTTTTATAAGTGCCATTAAATTGCAAACGATTCCCTTTGGTTTGATAATAATCATAGTTTAATTGAGTCACTCCTTTTAGTTCTTTTCCACCTAAATAGAGTGTTGGAATAGCTTCTAATTGCCAATGATCAAAGCGTCTAATTCCATGTCCAAGTATAAAAAGAGAGGAAGGAATATTGTCAATGTCAAAAATTTCTTCACCAATTTTATATTGATAAACGTCAAGTTTTGGATCTGTTTTTTTGAGACTATCTAATTGTGTTTGTTTGAATCCTTCAGTTAATAGTACTGCAATTTGGGTCTCTGTTTTTACTTGTGTTTGTGGCTGTAAAGCAATAAGTACAAGTGATGAAATGGCTAAAAATGAAATCCCTAAATGAATAAAAAATATTGAACTCCCATAGAGAGCTCTTTCTTTCCAAGCAAAAACAAGCCAAAGACAAAGCGCTATAACTAAAATAGGCCAAATCCAATTTAAATGTGCAAAAGTGAAATTATCAATCATTAGTTTCAAGTGTTTGGATTAATAATTGTGTCATTTCATCTTTGGATTGCCATGTTGTGTTAGGTGTTTCTTTTGGTTTAGGAATTGCTAAAATTAAGGCTTTCTGAACTTCTGTATAAAGAGCGTTCTCACTTTTTCTACCTTCTGAAATTGACTTTAGTTGTTGTAATGCTTTTAAGTATTTTCCAGGAAATTCAATCGCTAGAGTTGCGAATTCATTTCCGGCTTTCTCAAATAATAAACGATCTTTCGCTTCAATATTTTCTCCCATTCTTTTTAACGTTTCAAGTCTTACAATTGATTTTCGCATAAATGGAAACCTTAATTCTGGTGCTAAATTTTCGCTTTTTCTATAGCTTGAGACTTCATCAAGTTTTCCCGATAATCTCTTGTCTTCCTTAATTGGAGGCGGATCAAAACCGATGCGATGGACATAGATTCGAGCACTATTTTTAATATCTTGAATCAATTTCAAAGCTCTATATTGATATGGTAGTGACTTTTCAGGTTTATAGAGTCTCAAATACAACTCTGCATCCCACATTTCATTTAAGGCTTTTCGCAATTTCACTTTTAAAGACTCTGTAAATAACGTTGCTGCTTCAGGATTGTCATGATTGTGTATAAATGCATCTAAAGGGTTTTTAGCATTCTCTTTTTTAGTTTGATCTGGTACTAAATTATGTTCGTTTTCAGAATCATGTTCATGTGTAAAGCCTGCTAAAGGATCTTCTGAATCATGTTCTTGTTGATTTGATTCATCCTCATCATGATACTCATTGCCCTCTTCCATTTCAGATTCCTCACCCATAAAGGTCCCATATTTTAGGCGTAAGGTTTTTTGGTCAAATCCTAGTTCATTACTTTCAAATTTAAATTTGTTTACAGCTATTTTTTTTCTCTTTTTAATTAGTTTTTTAGTGTCAATGATAAGCTGTCGTTGACTCCTGAAATAATCAGGCATGCGATCAACTCCCATATTTCCGGTAACACTAAATTCATATGATGTCGTGTCTTTGATGACCACGAAATACGTTTCACTGCGCGAAACATTTGGATGTGGTCTTTTTAAGTCAGAAGTTTTAATATAAAAATAGAGCTCATCTCCAGGTTCCATTTTCATATCGTCTAAATTTATTTTTTTGGATAAGTTTAACTTTTTAGAGCCTTTTATTACGAGAGCATCAAAGGATAATTGTTCCTCTCTAAACTTTACAGATTCACCAGATCCTTTGCTCACAGTAGCAATAATTTGAGCATCAGCTATACCGTAATCATCTGTAATCAACGCATTGAATGTAACAGATTTATCCTGGTTAAAATCAAAAGAAGTAAAGGGATCAATACCTATTAGTTTAATTTCAGGAGCCTCATCTTTAATGACTTCAATACTATACAAATCTGAAGTGTAAGCGTTTCCCTGAAGATCTTTAAATTTGAAATTATAAAAGCCAGAATATTTTAAAACGGTGCTATTCGTATAAGAATCATTTTTAAGCGTCATAGGATAGTTTGCTCCTGTGCTTTGTAATAAAACACTATCTACTTCATAATCAAATTGTAAATTCCAACGAATGTACGAGCCTTCAACGGCTTTAATATTCATACGATCGCTACTATAGGCCTTCGTATTAATGTAAGGTGGATAGGTTACGCTAATTGATTGCTTTGTAATTTTTGGTTTAGATGCTATCGTTTCAATGCTGTCATACGTATGGAACTCCATTAAATTTTGTTCAGTCTTAAGTAGAGTAGGTGTTTTAAAATAATCAATCGCATTAAACTGGTTTAGTAAGAAACCCAAAACTATCATTGCTAAACCAATACAGATTCCCTGAATTGCATGGTTGGGAGGAGTCGTACCTTTTATAACTTTATCAAGTGTTCTTTCAATCTTTAATTGCTGTAATTTTGCTAAATTGGATACCTCATTGCTCGGTTGTAATAAAAGGCCAGTGCTATACTCTAAAACTTCATATTTGGTGTCCAAAAAACGACTAGTAGCACTTAATGTAGGTTTCCAAGGTTTAATAATTATAGCACTTAGAATTCCAACAAGAATGAATGTTAATAATGAAATAAGAATGTGATAACTAATAAAGTAGATTAGCACAGCAGCTCCAATGGCATAAGATAGCGCTTCGATAAGCAATAACAATTGCCAACGCTTTTTAAACTGAATTATATGATGTCTATGGTTCTGCTTCATTGAGATCTATAATAGGATATTATTCTTTCAGAGATTAATAATAAAATGAATAAGGCCCATAGCCATTTTGTAATACTTAGACTATCAATTTTTGGTTGTTCTATTTTTTGATTGCTATAGACTGGAATCATAGCTTCTTTCTCCAAGACTCTAATGTCATGCAGGTTTATTTGTTTCTCCAGGTCTGGGTTAAGTGCTAATAATGGAATTAATTGTTCTGGTAAATGGTCTTTCTCAATATTTTCTGCATCCAAAAACTTAGTGAGATGATAGATTCCTTGAACGTTGCTTTCCTCAATTAATTGGTTTGCAAATGGATTCGGTTTAAACAAAACAACTTTTCCATTGGTGTTTAGTACAGGCTTATTACTAAACCAAATTACTATATCGAATACATTAGAGTCCGTTTGGTCTATTTTATTGGTTTTAACAAGATCAATTTTATGGTTGAGATACTTAGAAATGACTTTGAATCCTGCTTCAAAATATTTAGCTTCAGATAAATAATCAGCATCGTAAAACAACAAAATTTGACTCGCTTTTTTTGTATTAATAGCGGTCCAATTATTCAGATAGAAAATACTGTCTTTTGAAGTATTCCATTTAATTTTGGGGTTATTTAACTGCAATACTTCTTTGCTAAAGGATACGTGTTTATCACTTGCATTCATAACTAATAATTCCAATTGTTCATCCAATTGATTCACTTCCAAAAGGTGTTTACTGGTTTTATCGATAGCAATAGGTATCCATTCTATAGGTTTAGTTGTTTCTGGTCTAATACCTTTAAAACCTGATTGATATGCGCTTGTGAAAACGATGATACTATCAGATTTAAGAGATTGCATTTCCTTGGTCATTTGCCAATAATTAGGGATTTTAGAATCAAATGTATTATTCGCTTCTAAATCAATTTCTGGAAAACCATTTTGAAGCAACCTAATTGAAACATCCTTTGAAATAGTGTCGAGTACTGATTTGAATTCTTTGTTTTGAAGTAAAGAAGATTCAACAATATAGGTGATTGGAACATTATCAGCGTTCTTTTTAATATGGACATTAGACAGTATAAGAACAAGAATACTTATTAAAAACAGCCTTAATACTAGCAGCCAAAATTCATTTAGTTTGATACTACTGCTTTGTTTTGTGTCTGCGGTTTTGAGTAATTTAATACTTCCGATTTTAATTGTTTTACCCTCTTTTTTACTCCATAAATGAATTGCTATCGGGACTGCTAGTCCCAATAATGCCCATAGATATGTAGGATTTAAAAAGAACATATTAAACTAGTTTATTGCGTTTCTTTAAAAATAATTCTATCGTTTCCCCTATATTTTCATCTAAACGCATTAAGTGATAACTGATGCCGTTTGCCAGCAACATATCTTTTGTGTTTTTCATCATCATATTTAAAGATGTCAAGTATTTCTTTTTAGCATCAGTAGCATTTAATTTTACCTTCGCTCCGGTTTCCAAGTCTTCAAAAGTTAGATTTCCATTATAATTGAATTCTAATTCATTTTTACCCATAACATGTAACACTACAACTTCATTTCGTAAGGTTTTAAGTTGTTTTATAAATGCCGTTAATTCATTTTGTTCTTCATACATATCAGTGATAAAAAAAATCAATTCTTTATGTGTGCGATCATGTAATTTTCTTGAATCCTTAGGATTCTTTGGCCAAGATCCTTCATTTTCAATATTAAGGAGTTCTAACAAAAGACGATTGAAATGTTGTTTCTGAACTTTAGGATACAAACTGTGTAAATGATGCTCATTTAAAGCAAATAGTCCTAGGGCATCGCCTTGATTTTGACATAAATAGGCAAGAGATGCTACCAAGACTCTCACATGATCCATTTTGGAAAGTTCATCTTCTTTATGTAACATAGATTTACTCGAATCCAAAATAAACTTGACAGCAATGTTTGTTTCAATTTCAGATTGTTTGATATAATATCTGCCAGATCTCGCGAGCATTTTCCAATCGAGTAATCTCAAATCGTCACCGGGTTCGTAACTGCGAAATTGACTAAATTCCATTCCTGGTCCAACACGTCGGCTATGATTTAATCCAGACATATATCCATCAACAATGACCTTGGCAATTAATGACAATCCGGAGATGCTTTTAACAATATCTGGTTTTAGTAACTGTTGATAATCTGATTTCAATGGTTAAGATTTTTTAATAGAAGGCATAATAGTTTTGAGTAGTTGTTTAGTCACGCAATCGGAATTGATATTTTCAGCTTCTGCTCTGAAATTTACGATAATCCTATGTCTTAAAACTGGCAATGCAACATGGTTGATGTCTTCTAATGTTACAGACAATCGACCTTGTAGAAGTGCTCTAGCTTTTGCAGTAAGTATCATGGCTTGTCCAGCTCTAGGTCCTGCTCCCCAACTCACCCATTCTTTAACATAGTCATTTGTGGTTGTTTCTGGTCGCGTTGCGCGAACAACTTTACTTACAAAACGTATTAAATCGTCGCTAATAGGAACTTCCCGAACTAAGTATTGTAATCTTAAAATATCGTCTCCACTAATAACCTGTTGTAATGTTTCCTTTTTAACACCAGTTGTATTTTTTAAAATATTGGTTTCATCGGTTTCATTTGGATACCCAATTTTAATATAAAACAAAAAGCGATCTAGTTGAGCTTCTGGAAGCGGAAAGGTTCCGGATTGTTCTATTGGATTTTGTGTTGCTAAAATAAAAAAGGGCCTGTCAAGAGTATAAGTAGTTCCAGAATAGGTGACTTCAAATTCTTGCATAGCCTCTAATAATGCCGCTTGTGTTTTTGGAGGTGTTCTATTAATTTCATCTGCTAAAACGATATTAGCGAAAATGGGACCTTTGTTAAACTTGAAAAACTTCTTTCCTGTACTGTGATCTTCTTCGAGAATTTCTGTACCAATAATATCTGATGGCATCAAATCTGGTGTGAATTGAATTCTTTTAAATTGTAAATCAATACATTCTGACAAGGTTCTAATCATTAAGGTCTTTGCTAGGCCAGGAACACCTTCAAGTAGTGCGTGGCCTCCTGCAAGAAAAGTGATAAGCAATTGCTCAACAGTGTCCTCTTGACCAATTATAACTTTGCCAATTTCTTTTTTTAAACTGTCAAGTTTCTGAGTTAAATAGTTAACCTCTTCTTCAATATTTGCTAAAACTTTATCCATCTGCTATTTATTTTATGAAGTCAATGCATACATAATAATGTTCACTCCAAATCTTGTGTTATCTATTTTATACCAACGTTTATTCCTGAAATCATAATCCCATTCACATCCATAATCTTTATTGCTGTATAACACTCCAACTCTTCCATTTATTTCGATTGCTTTTAAATAATCATGCACAATATCATCTCCCCATCCATTAAGTTCTTGTGTAGTGGTTGGAGGTCCATTTTTAAATTCGAAAAAGACATTATAAATTTCATGATTATTAGGGATTTTTTTTAAAGCTTGAGGTCCAAATATAGCTTCCATTTGCCGTTCAAATGATTTGGCAAATAATCCATCAATATCATGATTGCAATCGTCTACAAACACAAAACCACCATTGTTAATATATTTTTTAAAATTGGCTCTTTCTTTTTTAGTGAATTGCACCAATTTATGACCTGACAAATAACAAAATGGGCTCTTGAATATGTCATCACTACTTAAGGGTATTATTTTTTCTTGAGTATCCACTTCTAAGGTTGTGTACTCTACTAAAGAATACAAGAGGTTTGAGGGCATTCTTTGATCTACATCCCAATCTCCAGATTCATATTGTAATCTTGTAAAAAAAAACTTGTTATTTATTGCCATTAATTAAGTGTACCAAACGCATTTATTATAATTGAATTTATAATATTAGATGTGTTTTAAAAGCTCTAATATAAATAAAAAAAAAACTGATTGAAATGAAGAAATCAAAACAATCAGTTTTTATGTGTTACTGTTTTTTAAACAGCATCAGATAAGCTGGTAAACGTAAATTCTCTAATTTTCATATACGGAATTAAAAAACCATCAATTCTAACCTGTTTGCCAAGTGTTTCAAGATTATTTAACATGATTATTGGACTCTCATTGAATCTGAAATTTTTAACAGGATGTTTAATTTTTCCATTTTCAATATAAAAAGTACCATCTCTAGTAAGTCCTGTAAATAATAAAGTTTGTGGATCTACACCTCTTATGTACCAAAGTCTAGTAACCAAGATCCCTTTTTTTGTGCTTTTAATAAGCTCTTCTAATGAAGCGTCTCCACCTTCCATAATTACATTAGATGGGTATGGAATTGGTTCAACTCCTTTTTCTTTTGCCCAAAAACGATCATAGGCTAAGTTTTTTACTACACCATTTTCAATCCATTTCATTTTTTTTAATGGTTCTCCTTGACCATTAAATGTTGCACTAGGAACTTCTGGATGTAATGGATCAGAATATACGTTAATACGTTCATCTATAATTTTCTCTCCTATTTTAGTACCACCACCTTCTTTAGACATGAAACTTCTACCTTCATCAGCTCTACGCGCATCAACAGAATAAAATAGACGAGTTAACAGTCCTATAGAAGCTGCTGGCTCTAAGATAACAGTGTATTTACCGGGTTCTATAGCTTTAGCTTCTTTAGATAGTATAGCCTTACTAATAGCTACATTAGAAGCTTCTGTTGCATCAAATTTTGAAGCATCATTAAAATCTCTTGTTACCCAACCAGAACCTGTACCATCATTTGTTCGCATGGTAACAGTAAATTCTAGATTAGTTGATTTATTATAAGCAAAAAGGCCATTTGAATTCATCAAGGCATTAAAGCTTGCAGAGTCATTAAAAAAACCAGCTGCAGTAACATCTTTAGGTCCTGCAGGTTTAATACTGCTTTCTGCTACTTTTGTTCTGAATTCTGGTGTGATATTGGCAGTCTCTTCGTTAAAAGTATTTGAAACGTCATATTTTTGCGGTCCTAAAGGTGCCATAAACTCCGGATTCTCAGGTGAAAGTTTTGCCAATTCCTCTGATCTTTTTACAACTTTTTCAAGAGATGCATCATCAAATTCATCAATAGTTGAAATTCCAGATCTCAGTCCAAAATTAGATTGTACTACTAACGTTTGATTAGATCTTTGTCCAGAAGTGGATACCGTATTTCGTGCATAGCGAATGTTGCCACTATTACTACCATCTAAAGTTATTTCGCAAGCATCAGCAGTGGAGAAGCTGAGTGCTTTTTCTAGTATTTTACGTGCTTGCTCTTTTGTATATATTGCCATAGTTTTGATTTGTTTGTAGAACTAAAAATGTTTAAATAGATCGTCCTGTGTTGATTACTTTTACTCCATTAAATCGAGTCGTTGAACTACCGTGAGATACTGCGCTAATTTGAGAAGGTTGCCCTTTTCCATCGAAAAAAGATCCCATAAATCGGTAATCATCTTTGTCACAAATTTTCGCACAAGAATTCCAAAATTCTTGAGTATTCGATTGATAGGCTACATCTTCTAACATTCCAACTATTTTGCCATCTTTTATTTCATAAAATAGAGTGCCTCCAAATTGGAAGTTGTAACGTTGTTGATCTATAGAGAAAGAACCTCTTCCTGCAATATAAATTCCTTTTTTAACATCTTTAATCATCTCATCGACTGAATATTTTTCAGTTCCTGCTTCTAAAGACACATTTGGCATTCTTTGAAATTGAACATCATTCCAGCTTTGAGCATAGCAACAACCATGAGATTCATTTTGACCAATCATATGCACTTGGTCTCTAATGGCTTGAAAATTTGTTAAAATTCCTTTTCGTACTAAATCCCATTTCTTGGTTTTTACACCTTCATCATCATAACCAACATTACCTAAAGAATTAGGATGTGTTTTATCTGCTACGAGATTAACAATATCACTTCCGTATTTGAAGTTTTTTGAATTTAATTTTTCGAGTGTAGCAAAACTTGTTCCAGCATAATTTGCTTCATAGCCAAGTACACGATCCAATTCTAACGGATGTCCTACAGATTCATGAATAGTAAGTCCTAAATGGTTAGGCTCTAACACAAGATCATATTTGCCAGCATCTACAGATTTAGCAGTTAATTTTTCTTTAGCTTGTTTTGCAGCAGCAGTTGCATCTTCTACCATATCATAACTGTTTCTGTATAATTGTATCCCTCCAGGACCAGCAATTTTTTCAGAATCAAGTCCGTCCAAATATTCATAACCCATTCCCATAGGAGCACTAAGTGCTTGACGCGATTTAAATTTATTAGTCTTTTTATCTATAGCTGTAACATCAAATGTTGGCCAGATTCTATGAATATCTTGATCAATATACGAGCCTTCTGTAGACGCGAAATATTTCTGCTCATTCACCATAAATAATCCTGAATTAATATAATCTGCTCCATTATTCATAGCTGCCGCATTTGCAGTCAACAATAAATCTACCTTTTCTGAAACAGGTACGTCTTTAAAGTCTTTGACAATGGGTGTCTTCCAACTTGTTTCACCATACGCTGCCACTGGAGCCAATTTAACTGGGTCTTTTTGAATTCTTGAATTTGCTTTTGCAATAGCAACTGCTTGCAGTGTTGCTATTTTAATGCCATCTTCTGTTACCGTATTTGTGGATGCAAATCCCCAAGTGCCACTAACAATCACACGAATTCCAATCCCAAAAGATTCTGTGTTCACTACGTTTTGAACTTTGTCCTCACGTGTAAAAACATATTGGTTTAAATAACGTCCAATTCTTGCATCTGCATAGGTTGCTCCAGCAGATTTAGCTGTGTTTAAAGCAACATCAGCCATGTTTTTCTTAATTAAAACATCCATGCCCGGATTAAGAAGTGCCTCTGCGGAAATATTATTTCCTAACAGAATTGAGGGCATCATTATTGCCCCAGTTCCAAGTCCGGCGTATTGAATAAATTGTCTTCTTTTCATAAAGAGGTATGTTATTTGGTTATTAATTAATAGGATTTTCAATCTTTATTTGAGGAAAGAATTAAGATTGATCTATTTATTAGTGTTTAAAAAAATGGTTTCCTAATTTTTTTAAACACTGTAAGTTAAAAAATATTCTACCAAATCACAACATTTTCTTCTTATTGCCATATTTTGGAATTGCGTTAAAATTCTAATTCAATTTTAACTGTAGATAAATCTTACAATGCTATTTAACGGTTCTAGGAATTTGAAAACAATGTATTTTCTTATGCTTTATTACACTTCTTAGGATTGTTTGTAAAATTAATAACGTGGTAGTTTTACTAGTAAACATAAATTTCTTGAGAAATCCTAAACGCCGTGTTTTATGCGTGTTTCATTAAACATATTTCTCGATTAGCTTTCAGTATACAAGTATCTTAAACCTTTATATAAAGCAATTAAAGGAACTGTCTTGAATTATTATATATTGCAGTTTAAATTAACAAAGGATAAATTCATTTATGCAAAATGAAAACCCAAGTTTAGGGAGTATTATTAATGATTCGCGTAAGAAATTAGGATTATCACAAGAGGCGTTAGCTGAAAAGGCTAATGTATCTTTAAGCACCATTCAACGTATAGAAAAAGGAACCGTTAAACCTAGATCTTTTACGATAAAAGTTTTGGCCGAAACATTAGGATTAGATGTTTCAGAATTGTTAGTAGACTTTGTAGAAAAAGAAACACCTAAAACGTCTTTTTCTGCTTTAAAACAGATGAATCTATATACGCTGTTATTGGTTTTTATTCCATTCATTAACCTAGTCATTCCATTTCTTTTTTGGAACAGGAATAAGCAAATTCATCCTAAAGATACTAAAGCGGGCAAAATTGTAAGCTTTCAATTATTATGGAGTATAGCTACTGTTATAGGAATGAGTATTACTCTTTTTTTATCTAACCTAATAATAGGAAAAGCAGGTGATGGACTTTTTGTAAGTATTATTTTTTATCTCTTAGCGGTGTTATTTAATATTTATATAATAGTTAAAACGTCTTCTCAACTTGATACTGAGGATGAATGTATACTCTCCTTTATCCCTAACTTGTTTTAAATTTTTATTTTAAATGTCTGATAATCAGATGTCTCATTTCTAATGCCCTACAAATGAAGTAAGAATGCTATACTTCTGACACTATCAAATATAATTCTTCTTTCTAATTTTGCTGCTTCAATCAAAAATCAACTTATAATGAAAAACATGAAGAAAGGTATATTAAGAATGCGTTTAATTAGTGTATCGATACTAATAATTTGGGGAGCTTTTGTTGCTTTTAAACCAGAACCAAAAACCATTGGTGATTTAATGGAGAGCTATGAAGATCCGGGATTAAAAATTAAAATTAGAAGTCCGTTTAGTGGAACAGTATTAGTTGCTAAAAAAGGAGAAATAATTTTTGAAGAAGCTTATGGAGAATCCGATAGAGTAAATAAAACACCAATTACAATTGATACTAAATTTGGCATTGGTTCTATAACCAAGCAATTTACTGCCATGCTAATCATGCAATTGGTAGAAGAAAACACAATAAAACTGCAAGATACTATTGGTACGTACCTTCCATATTTACCAAAAGAAAAAGCAAACCATATTACTATTCATCAACTATTATCACACACTTCAGGATTATCGCACTACAACTCATTACAAGATATAGGTGTGAGTTTGAATGATTTCGGAAACACAAAATATTCTCCAAAAGCATTAGCAGAAGTAATAGGTAGAACCTATTTAGTTAATAAACCAGGAACGACCTACTATTATAGCAGTTTTGGCTATGACCTTTTGGGAGCTATTTTAGAAGAAGTTTCAGGAAAAACGTTTTCTGAATTATTAAACGCATCTATTATTAAGCCTTTGGGATTAAAAAACACAGGGTTTGGAACCAATGAATACAATTCGATTAATTTAGCAAAAGGCTATAGTTATCGAGAGGTTTATGGATGGGATTGGTGGACTTCAGAACATGGTGGTAAAACTATTGAAGTACCTTTTAGAGATCAATCAACAGCTTATGCTGCTGGAGGTATGCATTCAACGGTTAAAGATTTATTTATTTGGAGTGAAGCCGTAAAGTCAAATACCTTATTATCTCCAGAATTAACCACAATAATGCTCACCCCAAATATGAAAGGACATTGCTATGGTTGGGTAAGAAACTGGGACGATATTATTGAGAAAAACACCAAGGTACGACTATATGGACACGGAGGCGCATTATCTGGAAACAGTGCGTTTATTGCTCTATATGATGATGAAACAACAATCATTTATTTGTCAAACAGAAGTAATTTAAAAGCCGAAGAGATTTTACACCAAATACATTTACGAGCTAATAATTTAACAGATGAATACAAATTAAAAGGGTATCCAAACAGAAGTTCATATAAGAGGTTTAAAGAATCAGGAGGAATGAGTGCTTTGCAAGATTATTTCAATACACTTTCAGAATATAGTGGTTATAAAGTGAATCCATCTAACAGTACAATGAGAGGAGTTATGAAAATTCATTTAGAAGCTGGGGAAATTGAAGTTGCAGATAGTTTAAAAACAGTGTTTTTTAATTCTTATAATCCAGATGAAAGAACACTTAACGAATTTGGATATGATTTTTTAAATTCGGATACTCCTAAATATGCTTTAGAATTTTTTAAAGAAAATACTATAAAATTTCCAAATTCTTCAAATGCCTGGGATAGTTTAGGAGAAGCATATCTAACTTATAAGAGTTACCAAGAAGCCTTAGAGTGCTATAAAAATGCTGTTTCGTTAGGTGAAGAAGTGGCGCATAGATCATTAAAAAATTATAAAGAAAATCTTAAAAAAGTACAAGACAAGTTAAAAGGGTAAGATTAAACTTGAACTCATCTATTTTGTTTAAAGGTCACTTTGCACTGTTTTGTGTATCATTTTTTGTGATAAAACGTACGAGGGAAGTTTAACATGGAATTGAGTTACCCAAAAGTAGATTTATTTATGATTTACCATTTTTTGTACTATTAAAGAGTGTGAATAAAAGCAGTGTTAACAAGTTGTTTAACTGTTAAACAACTTGTTAACGTTACTCTTATAGGTTTGACCAATCGGGACTTTATGTTTGTTAATTAGAATACGATTTCCTTCAATAAATTTTATTTTATTTATAGCAACTACAAAAGATTTATGTACCCTTAAAAAATTATCTCCGTTTAAAATAGCTTCATAATGAGATATTTTTTCATGACTTATAATCATTTCATCTTTTAGAAATAGTTTGGTGTAATTACCGTAAGCTTCAATATATAACAAGTCGACCAAATCAATTTGGTGGTGTTTTTTATCACCTTTAACAAAGAATCGAGTAGTAGCTTCGTTGGAATTAGAAACTTCTTTAATAACTGTTTTTGTGGCTTGGGTATCTGATACTTTATTAACAGCTTTTACCAAACGATTAAAACTAAAAGGTTTTAAAATATAATCGATAACATTCAATTCAAAACCTTCTAAAGCGTGCTCTTTATAAGCAGTAGTAATAATAGTTTTTGGTGGTTTAGTTAAGGTCTTTAAAAAATCTAGACCTCTTAATTTTGGCATGTTTATATCTAGAAACATAAAATCTACAGTGTTTTCATTTAAATACTGCATAGCCTCCATAGCATTATAACAATTTTTTTCTAATTGCACGTGTGGCAACATACTACAAAATTCTTCTATAATTTCATGTGCTAAAGGTTCGTCATCAATAATTATAAATTTAAGCATGTTTCGCGATTTTTAAAGTTGTTTTATAGGTGTTAATAGTCTTGTCAATATTTAATTCATGCCTATTTTTATATAATAAAGAGAGTCTTTTTTCAAGGTTTTTCAATCCTATTCCATTGGATTCCCTTACTTC
Source organism: Lacinutrix jangbogonensis (assembly GCF_000797445.1). Lineage (GTDB taxonomy): Bacteria > Bacteroidota > Bacteroidia > Flavobacteriales > Flavobacteriaceae > Lacinutrix > Lacinutrix jangbogonensis. The sequence goes on from NZ_JSWF01000033.1 coordinate 59,085, forward strand.
TTTTAGATCAAAATTATTCTCAATATCAAAATGGATATAATCTGCATCTTCATATAAATTCATATGAATAAAAGCGTTTTCAGTAAGGGTTTCGATACCGTGTTTAAAAGCATTCTCTAAAAGTATAATATACAATAAAGGCGCAATAGTTAAACTAGAATCTATATCATGATTAAAAGTGATTTCAACAGTTTTCTTATAACGTATTTTGTGTAACTCAATATAATTATTAAGGTATTCAATTTCATCTTGGATCTGAACCTTTTCTTTTTCTCCTTCGTAAATAGTATAACGCATCATATCTGATAATTTCAAAATTACCTCTGGTGCTTGTTTTGAGTTTTTAATTGTTAAGGCATATAAGTTATTTAACGTATTAAAGAAGAAATGAGGATTTATTTGTGCTTTCAATAATGATAATTCAGTTTTAGATTTTTCTGCTTTTAAATTTTGTAACCATTTCCATTGTTCAAATGTCCAAAGCCCTAATAGTAAAGGGATTGGTAATAGGAATATAAAAAACGGAATATCTTTTTTGATTTTTAGGTAGGCTTCTAAATCACCTGAAAATAGGCGCAGATATAAAAAGTATAACAGTAGAGACCCGTATATTAAAGCTATTAATCTCCAATACTTTTTTAAAAATTTAGGAACCAGTAAATATGCAAAACCAAACCAGAATACTATTAATAGAATGAATGTAATTGGGTTGTCTGGTACTTTCATACTTGCGTCGATAAACAAGGCTATAAAAATGAACAGAAATAAGCTTATTACTTTAATTACTGTTTTCTTATTCTTTTTGAAATGATGAATTGGTAAAGCAATTACCAATCCCCAAAAAATAATATAAAAAATAATTTCGTAAGTTCTTTCTTTTGGAATAATAATTAAACCCATATAATCTAATAAATAGAATATTGGTATAATAATAATGAACCCAAATATAAATGCTTTGTATTTTTTTAAAAACTGAATCATACTTCAAAATTAACATTGTTATGGCATTTTCACAACATTATTGATATACACTATTAAAATCACTACAAACATTATTTTTTTTTAGTTAAACCGCTGTTTGGTTAATTTAATGTTACATGTACCCTAATTATTCTTTAGTATATCATTTATTATTTTAAGACTTAAACCGTGATCGTTTATTTGCTTCATAATCATTTAAACATATAATCATGAGAAAAATAATTAATACCACATTACTAATGCTTTGTTTAGGAAATGCAATCGCACAAAACAAGAATGCTTCAATTCTAGAAAAAATAGAAGTAATAGATAAAGAGCTTAATACTGTTATAGAAAAAAGTAAAGCAGCAGGTTTTGCAATTGCTATTGTAAAAGGAAAAGAAGTAATATATGCTAAAGGATTTGGTTATCGTGACCTTGAGAATAAATTACCCGTAACAACAAATACGGTATTTGCTATTGGTTCTACTACCAAAGCTTTTACAGCTTCACTTTTAGGAATTCTAGAAGGCGAAGGTAAAGTAGATTTTGATGAATCTCCAAGAACATATATCCCTGAATTAATCTTTTATAATTCTGAAATGAATACACAAATAACAGTTAAAGATTTAATAACACATCGCACTGGATTGCCACGTCATGATGGTTCTTGGAGATACTTTGGAGCAGATACAAAGAAAGAATATATCACTCGAATAGCATTTCAAGAACCTATTGCGCCTGTACGAACAAAATGGAGATACAATAACATGATGTATATGGTTCAAGGTGCTATTGTAGAGCGTTTAACTGAAAAAACTTGGAAAGAAAGCATTGAACAAAATTTCTTCAAACCACTAGAAATGACAAATTCAAACACAAGTATTAACGCATTAAAAAACAATAATCAAGCGGCAATTGGCTATTATATTGAAGACGGCGTTAATACAATAATCGATTACTATGATATAGGAGCTATGGAGCCAGCAGGAGCTATAAATAGTTCGGTTACTGATATGTCTAACTGGATGATTGCTTGGTTAAATAAAGGAAAATACAATGACAAACAAGTATTACCAAATGCTTATGTTAAAGCAGCAATGAGTTCACAAATGATTGTTACTGGGAAGTTACCTAAAAAATCTGATGCAGGAACGTTTATGAATAATTATGGCTACGGATGGTTTGTAAAGTCTTATAAAGGGCATTATCGTTTAGATCACGGTGGTAATATTGAGGGATTCACGGCTGATATTTCTTTATTTCCTACGGATAATTTGGGCATTATAATTTTAACAAACCAAAACAGATCAGCAATCCCTCAAGTTCTTAGAAATATAGTTGCAGATATAATATTAGACACTCCTGAAACGATGAACTGGATGGGATATTTAGAAGGGTATGTTAAAAACCAAACAAAAGTACTAGAAGTTGAACCAATCGTGTCTACAGAAAAATCTGTTCATGTGTTAAATGAATATACAGGGAGTTATATCCATAAAGGGTATGGGACTTTTGATGTAGTTGTTGAAAACGATTCTTTGTTTGCTAAATTTCCTTTAAAGACGTTATGGTTAAATCCTATTCACCCTAATGTGTTTGAGACTTTCAATTTTATTGATAATAAAGTTTACGCAAAATATCAAGACGAGAGTATCAATTTTATGACAAATTTTGAAGGTGAGATTACTGGTTTAAAAATGGAGTTAGAACGTCGATTAGATCCTATTGAATTTAAAAGAGTACCATTGAAAATAGAGCTAATGGATTAAGCTAAGATGTAATATGTCAAGGTTTTGAATTTAATTTCACTATTGAAAACTGCACCTCGTTTACAATGATAAATGGTACTGTACTAGTACATAAACGAGTGCTAAATTATCCTATTAGCGCAAAACACACAAGAAATAGACTAGGTGTAACAGTGAGTAGTCTATTTCTTTTTTAACAACTTAATCATATTTAAAATCAATCATTTTATGCGATACAAGCAAGAATAATGTAGTACACTATTCAAATTAGTACAAACACTACTATTTTCTGGACGAACGCGATTGATACTATTTTTCACTAAGTATGACTTTAGAAAAATGCCATATATCATATTAATTATAAAGAGCTATCTATCTCTTTTATGTTTGTATCAAATTAATATTAAAACCAAAACTATGAGGACTTTAAACAACAATCAAATCACAAACAGATTAAGCACAACCAATAGCTTTAAATGGAATGCTAAAAGACGTTTTAAATAAAAAACAAACAGCTATTAAAACATTAATTTAAAAACAAACAGATTACTAAAAATCAAAATTATGAGAACTTTAAGCAACATTAGAATTACAAACAGATTAAGCGCAACTCATAGCGCTACATGGAACGCTAAAAGACGTTTTAAATAAAAAATAGTACAATTAAACATCAATTTAAAATCAAACAGAAATGAACACATTACAAATAAATAACCTTACAAAAACCTATCCGAACGGCGTAAAAGCACTAAACGGAATCAATCTTGAAATAACAAACGGTATGTTTGGTTTGTTAGGTTCTAATGGCGCAGGAAAATCATCATTAATGCGCACCATAGCTTCTTTACAAGAGCCTTCTTTGGGAAGTATTTCCTTTAATGGAATAGATGTGGTAAAACAACCTCAAGAGATTAGAAATCAGTTGGGGTATTTACCACAAGAATTTGGCGTGTACCCAAAAATATCTGCAGAGAAATTATTGAATCACTTAGCCGTTTTAAAAGGAATATTAAATAAAAAGGATTGTAAAGAACAAGTTACAGCATTGTTACAGCAAGTAAACCTATATCAACATAGAAAAAAAGCGGTATATACTTTTTCTGGCGGCATGCGTCAACGCTTTGGTATTGCACAGGCATTATTGGGAAATCCACAATTAATAATTGTAGACGAGCCTACAGCTGGTTTAGATCCAGAAGAGAGCAATCGTTTTTTAAATTTATTAAGTGAAATAGGAGAGAATGTCATTGTTATTCTATCTACTCATATTGTAGAAGATGTTAGAAACCTATGTCCTAAAATGGCAATTCTTTCTAATGGAGAAATCATTTCAGAAGGAAATCCAACAGAATTAGTGGCAAGTATTGATGGGAAAATTTGGACGAAGATTATACCTAAAAAAGACATTGAAATTTATAAGAAAGCCTTTGGTGTTATTTCTACAAAACTAGTGTCTGGAGAAACTCAAATTAGAGTACTCTCTGAACAAAAACCAGAAGTTGGTTTTGAAATGATTGTTCCAAATTTGGAAGATTTTTATTTCGCAACCTTATTTAATCAAACTAATAAAAAAGCCTAAGCTATGTTTAAGAAATTATTACAATTCGAAGTTTTCTATCAGCTAAAACAACGTGCGTTTCCAATATTTTCGCTTTTGTTTTTAGCATTAGGAGTGTTTGTGGGCAGGAATGGTTTTGCTTCAGCAGGTGTGAATTTTAACGCTGTTTACCAAGTATACTTCAGCACAAGTATATTTACTTTAGGCAGTGTATTCATTATTATGTTTTTTGCTATTAGCGCCATGTTAAGAGATAGACAACACAATATGGAAGGTTTAATTTATAGTTCTTCAATAAAAAAAGCACATTATTTTTGGAGTCGTTTTATAGGTACATATGTTTTTAGTGTATTGGCTTTTACACCTTTCATTTTAGGGTATATTATTGGAATTAATTTTTTTAATTTAGATCCAGAACGTTTAGGTGATTTTCAATTAATGACCTATTTGCAACCTTGGTTATATATTGTATTGCCTAATATTTTTATCATATCTACCATTGTGTTTTCTGTGAGCACAATCACAAAAAACAGCACAGCAACCTATGTAAGTGCCGTTTTTATTTACATGTTATATTTTGTGAGTTCTATCTTTCTTAATTCACCTTTAATGGCACAGGCTGTTCCTGCATCTCCAGAAAGTATGGCCATTGCAGCTGTTGCAGATCCATTTGGAATTGCTGCCTTTTTTGAGCAAACGCAATATTGGACGCCGTTTCAAAAAAACACACAATTACTCTCTTTTTCAGGCTTGTTTTTATGGAATAGATTGGTTTGGATATTGGTTTCTATCGGCGTTTTATTAGGGACTTATAAGCTATTCTCTTTTAGAAAAATTTCTAAAAAAGTAAAGAAAGAACCAAAACAGAAAAAGGAGCAACTCCAACTATTGGCATATCAACCAAAAGAAGCATTACATAATTTTAAAGCTCAAAAAATGGCATTCTTTTCGCTGTTAAAATTAGAATTGAAGAGTGTTTTTAAAAGCCTACCATTTATAGCTGTTTTGTTAATGTGGTTGTTTATTGTATTCTCAGAATTATATTCAACAGTAGTTAGTGGTGGCGAATATGGAGTAAGCGTATATCCATTTACAAATCAATTAATAGATTTAATTGTAGATCCGCTATCCATCTTCAGTTTGATATTAATCGTTTTTTATAGTGCAGAGATTGTTTGGAGAGAACGTAGTTTAAATTTCAATATAATTGTGGATGCAACACCAGTAAAAAACTGGATATTTTTTATGTCTAAGTTTACTGCATTAGTATCCTTACCAATGTTATTAATTACTTCTGGAATATTAATGTGTATGCTGTTTCAAATCAGTTTAAATTATACGGACTTTGAATTTGGCTTGTATGCTTCATTATATTATCATTATGGTGTACAGTTAGTCGTGTTTTCTATGATCGCTTTATTTATAAATAGTTTTGCCAAAAGTAAATATATTGGCATGGGTGTTTTCGGCTTGATTGTACTGTTATGCATGAAATCTGATATGTTAGGATTACAACATCCATTAACAAGTCTTGGGTTTATGCCAAGAATTAAATACAATAATATGGATGGCTTTAATGGTGCTTCAAATCTATTTGATCACCTAGCACTATATTGGTTTGCTTTTGGTTTGCTATTAACGGTATTATCTTTTAAAATTTGGAATAGAGGTATCGTTTCAAGCTTTTCTGTAAAACTAAAACAACTCCTTTCTGGTTGGTCTAAGATTCAAAAATTAACGCTATCCCTTTTAGTTGTAATGTTTATAGGTGCAGGAAGTTTGGTTTTTTACAATGTAAATATTATTTCTGAGTATGAAACGATGAATGATCGATTAGACTTTAGTGAAAACTATGAACTAAAGTTTAAGAAATATGAACGCATAGAAAGATTATATCCAACTTCAAAAAAGACAGAAGTTGCTATCTATCCAAAAGAGAGAAGTTATACTATTAAGGCTGATTATATGTTGAAAAATAAAAGTGATCAACCTTTATCAGAATTATTCATCACAGAAAGAATTCCGCTGGAGAATATCACTATAGAAAATGCACGTTTAGTTACTCATGATACTATTTATGGAACGTATTTATTTCAGTATAAAAAACCTTTACAGCCTAACGATTCTTTAAGATATACCTATGAATTAAAGAAAGAAATAAAAGGCTATGAAAAAGACAATTCCATTGTAAACAATGGTACTTATATTAATCATAGAAATTTTGAACCTATTTTAGGGTATACTACTGGATTAGAAATTTCAAATAGAATGGAGCGTCAAAAAAGAAATTTACCTGAACGAGTACAAGACAATAATTCGGCCGCACATATTGTATTAGAAGATGTTAAATTTGAAAAAGTAAGATTCGAAACCATTGTTTCTACAAGCAGTGATCAAACTGCAATAAGTTCTGGTCGTTTAGTAAAAGAATGGTCAGACAATAATAGAAACTATTATCATTATAAAACTAATGAGAAAATTATACCAGGAGTCGGTTATTTTTCTGCTAATTATGCCTCTAAAAAAACAAATTACAAAGGCATTGCAATTGAGCAATATTATGATGCGAATCACGATTTTAATGTTGAAGACATTGAAAACAGTATAAAACAAACCTTGGATTATTGTAAAGAAAATTTTGGAGACTATGCTTTTGATCATTTAAGAATAGCAGAAGTTCCTTCACATTGGCCATTTGGTGGATTTGCACATCCAGGAGTTATAAGTATGGTAGAAGACAGATTGTATTTGTCTGACGTAAGCAATGAGGAAACTTTTAATGTGGTTGCAAAAAGAGTTATTCATGAAGTTTCACATCAATATTGGGGACATACATTAAATGCAAAACCGGTTGCTGGTGGTTCTTTATTGGTAGAAGGATTTGCGAAATATACGGAAGCCGTTGTGCTAGAGAAAATGTATGGCAAAGGCGTTTTGTATACCTTGAGCGAAAATGTTAGAAGCAGATATTTTACAGGAAGATCTTTTGCTGGTGAAACCGAGCCTCCAGTTTATATGGTTAATGGTCAATCATACATTGCGTACGGAAAAGCATTAACTGTTATGTTAGCCTTAAGAGATTTAATAGGAGAAGAACAGGTAAATAAAGTCTTAAAAACGATTACAGACAGACATCGTTCTATCAATAAATTGGAAGCAAATACAATTGAGCTATTAAATGAGATCTACAAAGTAACACCAACTAAACAGCATATATTAGTTAACGATTGGTTTAAAAAAGTTGTTATTTATGATCTTGGAATAGAAGAAAGTTCTTATAAAGCATTGGCAAATGGTACTTATGAAGTAACTGTTAAAGTAAAATCAAAACGTTTTGAAACGTTAGATAGTGGCGAAATCAAACAAATCGCAACTGATGAACCTATTAAAGTAGGTGTTTTTACAGAGCATCCATCAAATGTAAAAGATGATGGTTCTATTCTATATTATGAATCAAATCAGATCAATAAAGAAATGACTGAGTTTAAAATAATTGTAAAAGAGAAGCCTAGTTATATTTCTATTGATCCTTATGGAACACGATCTGATGAGAATTTAGTGGATAACCTAATGAGATTATAGAATGTTTCAAGGGTAAATGTGTGCTCATAAAACAAGAGTTAAAAACTTGAAATTTGTAAAAAGATAAAACACTATTACCTAAAATGTATAAATGCAATAGCGATTTGGGTTCGTACTCAGATCGTTTTTGTTTTTATTAAATTTCGTAACAAAATGAATTGCCAATCGTTTTAACAATATGAAAGCAGCAGTATTTACAAAATATGGACCACCTGAGGTGGTTCAAATTAAAGAGGTAGACAAACCAACGATTAAAGAAAATCAAGTATTAGTTAGAGTGTCAGCAACGGCCGTAACTTCTGGTGATGCCAGAATACGAGGCTTTAATATTCCGCTTGGGTTTAGAACGCTTTCAAGATTAATTTTTGGGATTACAAAACCAAGAAAACAAGTGTTAGGTGTTGTTTTTTCAGGAATTGTAGAAGCAATTGACGAAAGGGTAACCCAGTTTAAAGTTGGAGATGCCGTTTTTGGTGCAAATAATAATTTCGGAACTCATGCCGAATATATTGCTATTCTTGAAAGAGAGTCTATGGTATTAAAACCTTCTAACATTGATTATACTCAAGCCGCTGCAGTGCCATTTGGAGCACTAACCTCATTAAAGTTTTTAAGAGATTTCGGGAAAATTAAATCTGGACAGAAAGTACTTATAAATGGTGCTTCTGGAGCCTTAGGTGTCTATGCCGTGCAATTGGCTAAACATTTTGGAGCAGAAGTTACTGGAGTTTGTAGCGCTATAAATTTAGAATTAGTAAAATCTTTAGGAGCAGACCATGTTATCGATTATACAACGACCGACTTTACCTCAAATAATGAAACCTATGATATTATTTATGATACGGTTGGCAAAATTTCATTTTCACATTGTAAAAATTCTCTAAATGTAAATGGGCGTTTGTTGTTAGCGGTTGCTGGAATATCTCAGTATTTCAAAATGCTTTCAACAGCTTTGATAGGAAATAAAAAAGTAGTTGCTGGAGTTGCCATCTTTAATAAAAAAGATTTGAATACGATTAAAGTTCTACTCGAATCGGGAGAACTTAAATCGGTTGTAGGTAAAAGTTTTCTTTTAGAAGATATAGTTGAAGCACATCGTTATGTTGATTCAGGGCATAAAGTAGGTAGTGCTGTTGTTACTTTAGACTAAAGCGAGAGCATAATAATATTCAAATAAAATCATAGCGTCGTCCTAAAATAGGTTGATAGGGTTTTACAATATCAAATTAAACCGTTGAAGTTCAATTCAGCGGTTTTTTTGTTGTTTATAAATACTTTTTAAACGAAATTTAAGTAGAATAATAGTGAGGTGTGGTACTGTATTTTGTTAAAAATCAAATTAATACAATATTATACTTGCGAATATTTTATATATTTAACGACCTCTTTGTTAGATCAATTGTCATAGTAGAATGCATAGTTGCTTCAAAAGAAGCAAAACGAAATGAGATAATACTATACGTAATTCTAAAAATCATCTAAAAATGAAACTAAAAAAATCATTAATACTTACTTTTATAATATGTAGTATTGGGCTTATTACTTGGGAAAGTTATTGGCGTTCTCAGGGAAAAATAGCAGATTTAGACGATAATAAAGATCTTTGGGCATTACAAAGAGCAAAAGTTGAAAACTTATCTAAGAATGGAGTTCTCTTAATGGGATCTTCACGTGTTCTTTTTGATTTTCAATTAAATGAATGGCAAACAGAAACTGGAATTAGACCCATACAATTAGCATCTGCAGGAGCCTCACCGCTACCAATTTTCCATGATATTGTAAATAATACAGGTTTTAAAGGTACTGTTTTGGTTGGTGTAACTCCTGGATTATTTTTTTCTACTACGTATCCAGAAGCTGGACCTTGGAAACGGGCCCAAAGGAGAGTTGATTATTTTGAAAACAGGACTTATGCGCAACGTATTAATCATTACTTGTCAATGCCGCTTCAAAACAACTTGGCACTTGTTTCTACTAGTGAAGAAGGTTGGGCAGATGATATTGATTTAAAATCGTTACTAAATAATTTTAATTCAGGAACTAGAACTGGAAAACCCCAATTACCTCCTTTTAATGCTTTCTCTTATATCGATCAAGACAGAAATAATCCAATGCGTGAAAAAACGGCAACAGATACTATTTTTGCGAATTCAATAAAAGCTGTCTGGAAGTTTATAATCATGGGCAACAAAAATCCGCCAGAAAAAGAGGCGACGACCAACTTTTTTGTTGCGGATGCAAAAAAATTCATGAAAAGAGGAGGGAATCTAATTTTGGTGCGTTGTCCTTCTAGTGGCTGGATAAAACAAGGTGAAGATAAATTTTTATCACGTATTGATTTTTGGGATCCACTTGTAAAAGCGACCAATGCTAAGGCTTATTATTTTGAGGATTATGACAAGTTTAAAAACTTGGAATGCCCAGAATGGTCTCATCTATCTGCTGAAGATGCTAGGTTTTTTACAACTGAATTAGTAAAAATAATGAAAGCAGATGGCGTACTTTCTAACTCTAAAACCAACTAATCATGTTATTCAATTCATTAAGTTTTGTAGTATTTTTAGTTATTGTTTTGGCACTCTATTATTCAAAATTATTTAAATGGACTAATAAAAAGCGAATGCTGCTTTTGGCTAGTTATGTGTTTTATGGTTTATGGAATCCACCTTTGGTTATTTTACTTTGGATATCCACAGCAGTAGACTGGACAGCAGGAAAGAAACTAGCACTAGAAGAAAACGAGAAAAAACGTAAATTTTGGTTGCTATTAAGCATGTGTGTCAACCTTGGGTTTTTAGGCTTTTTTAAGTATGGTAATTTCCTGTTAGATAATTTTACTTCATTAATGAATTCTTTTGGGATAGAATACCAAGCACAACCCATGGACATCATATTGCCTATGGGAATTTCCTTTTACACGTTTCAAACCATGTCTTACACAATAGATATGTATAAAAAAAGGATTGAGCCAGCCAAAACATTTTTAGATTTTGCTTTATATGTTACCTTCTTCCCTCAATTGGTGGCAGGGCCGATTGTAAGAGCAAAAGATTTAATCACTCAGTTTTATGAAGAAAAGAAAGCGACCACTAACCAGTTTATTTGGGGTTTGTTTTTGTTTACCATTGGTTTATTTCAAAAGGTAGTCATGGCTGATACCTTATTATCTGATACCTCTGACACTGTTTTTGGTTCAGATAAATTATTACATGGAGTCGATGCTTGGATTGGAACATTAGCATTTTCTGGTCAAATATTTTTCGACTTTGCAGGTTACTCTACCTGTGCAATTGGTATTGCGCTAATGTTAGGTATTATTTTACCTGATAACTTTAGATATCCTTATGCTTCTTTAGGGTTTTCGGACTTATGGAGTCGTTGGCATATTTCTTTATCGAGCTGGTTAAAAGATTACTTATATATTCCATTAGGTGGTAATCGTCATGGAATTACTAGAATGTATGTTGCTTTAATGCTAACAATGCTTTTGGGAGGCCTATGGCATGGAGCAGCTTGGACATTTTTAGTTTGGGGCGGTTTACATGGCACGTATTTATTACTAGAAAAATTACAAAAACAATATCTCCCTTTTAAAATCACAAAATGGAATGGCATCTTTTTGGCATTCATTACATTTTCTTGTGTAAATATTACTTGGGTGTTTTTTAGAGCAAGAGAGTTTGAAACCGCATGGAATATGATAAAATCTATGTTCTATATGCAAACAGATGGCGAAAAGATTCTGGGTTCGTTCGATATCATTAAGGTTAGTGTCGTGATTGGAATTTTATTTTTATGTCATTGGATCATGCGAAATACATCTATGAAAGCACTCTCATTAAAAACCTCACCTTGGGTTTTAGGTGTTATTTGGGCCATTATGTTTTTCTTGATAGTAATTGCTCAAGGAAGTGGTGAACAGTTTATTTACTTCCAATTTTAATACTATAACTTTAGAGATATTAAATAGAATCAAATTGAACTTGATGCATTTTTTTATGTTTCTAAAAAAATAGAATCTAAATTATCTTTTTCTATTTCTGCGATCAAGTTAACTAAGTTTTGTTGGTCTTCTTTTGCTAATCGGTTGAAAATTTTATCACCTTCCTGTATCATTTCAAGGCCCATTTCAAGCCCTTTAATTTGGCTTACAGAGTAAGCGTCTTCTTTTGCTTTCATAATAAGAATTAAATAATGAATAACCTCTTTTATTTTTTTAATTAGAATTCTATCATGTAAAATTTCAAATAGGGATTGGGAAGTCTCAATAAATTTCTCGATTTCTTTACGCGATAATAATTTTATAAGTGCATCTATCTTTGAGGGATTATAAGGTGCTTCTATTTTGTTTTTGATGGCTTCATCGACAAGATTATTTTCAAAATTTGTTGCTGCTTTGAATGTGTTCATTGCATTTAATCCTGAATTTAATATTTTGGGTAGATGTCTTCCATATCTAAAGATTAATTTGGCAGCATCTAATAAAATTCTTAATAATTTTTGAGGATGCTTGATATAATTATCTAGACTTTTAAAGGCCTCGTTTAATTCTGCTCGCGTATTAAATTCTGGATACATGTAATTTAGGAAGTAACTCCTAAGTAAGTTTACGGTCTCCTCATCTATAGATTCAGGAATTCCATATTTGTCCTTGATATTTTGATATTGATATCGTTTATAAATAGTATTACGATAGCCTTCAGTTATATCTTCCAAAATTTGATCTCTAGTCATCTGCTTTTATTTTCTTTTACCTGTCCAATGAGAGGTGAATTGTCTTCCTTTAGAATATGAAATTCCAAAAACCTGATCTCCATCAATATAACCTGAATGATAATATGTATTCTCACGGTCTTGGGTAGTGAATGCAAAAATCAAAACATCCCATTCGATATTGAAAATTCCGGATTCAAAAGATGCTCCATAAAACGTACCATTAAAGTTTTTACCCAAAATTGGCGTAATCACAAATTCTTTTAGATAGGGTTCGCTTTTAGGCGATGGTCTTAAGTCAATAACCCAAGTACCTTTTGTGCTCTCTATACTCAAGGCTTTTGGTTCTTTGTTTTTTTTTGGTTCTGGTATGGTTAATTGTTCGCCTTTACTTGCAAGATAAAATTGTTCAGACATTTCATATAAATTAGTAGCGTTAGTGTTACTAAATACAATGATACTTTTCTTATTGTCTATACTATGTATCCAATTTGCTGTAGCTCCTAAAATTGCTCCAGGACGATAAACAAAGTCCTCTTTAAAATTTCCATATCCTTTTGAAAACCAAAACCCAAAAGCGACGTTCTGCAATTCAAGATTAGGGGAAATCATTAATTTAGTTGTTTCTTCGTTTAATAGCTGGTTGTCGAAGATAGCTGTGTCGAATTTTAATAAATCTTCAACGGTAGAATATATTGCACCTGCTGAAAAGTAATTTTCAATATAATAAGGTTCATCTGTTGCAATGGTATTATCGGTTTCATTCATTGTATAAGAAGCTGTGAGACCCATAACAATGTCATTAGATTTTAAAACACCTGTGCTGTTCATTTGCAACGGTTTCAGTATTCTATTTTGTAATGCTTCGGCATAAGTTGCTTTAGTAATATTCTCTATTATTTTTCCTAAAATGATATACTCCGTATTGCCATAGTTACTTTTAGTACCCGGAATTTCGGTGATATCTCCACTACAATATACTTTTATAAAATCGTCAATATTCATTTTTTTTCTGATAGGGTTCTATACCTAATAAATCTAATCGGTTTGGTATTCCAGAACTATACGTTAGAAGGTTTTTAATAGAAATTTTATCTTTTCCGTTTCCCTTATAATTTGGGAAATAATCACCAATTTTTGCGTTTAAATCAAGTTTTCCTTCTTGGTGAAGTTGCAAGATTAAGACAGCCGTAAATGTTTTCGTGATAGCGGCAATCTTGAATTTAGATTTTGTGTTTAATGCTGTTAGCGACTGTCTTTTTACTTTTCACATCGCGCGTTCTTGTAGGTTCGGTTTTGTGAGAACTAAGATAATATAAAAGGCAGAAAACAATTGTTTAGCAACACCGATTTTTCCAAATGAAAATCAGTTGGAATGAATCATACTTGTTTTAGGTTGTGTTTATTTTTGGTACACACCACTTCTAAGTTCAAGTTCACCTGTCTTCAAATGGCCTAGAAGATTCATTAGTTTTGGTTTTGTCGTTTCTCCCATAAGAACGTTGAGTCCCATTTTTGGAGGCCCAAATTCTTTTAGCCTAGCAACGAGTGCATCAAAAAAAATCAATTCCTGCTTGAGTTTCATTAGTAGATTGTTCTTGTGTTAAACCAAACGCTTTCAAAAAACTATCTATTTCATCTGCTTTGAATAAGAAGCTTTGATTGCCATTACTGGCCCAAGGCATTGGATAATTAATTACTCCATTTTCTTTTCTAAGAATATCGTAAAAAAGAAAATATCCACCTGTTTTCAATACTCTATTTATTTCGGAATAAAATTTTTCCTTATCTGGGATATTCATTTGAACATGCCGTGTCCAAACGACATCAAAGCTATTGCCATCGAACGGCAATGCAGCAGCATCTCCTGGAATACATCTTGTTTTGGTCTTTAGGTTTACGAGTTTGGATAGCTTATTAGCTGTTCTAATGTATTCAGTACTAAGGTCTATTCCTGTAGTTTTACAATTATATTCATCAGCAAGCATTCTACAAGGTCCTCCTAATCCACAACCTACGTCTAAAACATTAAGTCCATTTAGTTTAATTACTATTAGCGAGTTCTTTAGAGACTGTTGCTTCACGCACATGAAACTCATCGGTACCTGAAATATCAGACCTTTTTACATTATCCAAAGCAATGTTTTGCTCTTTAAGACGATCGAGGATATCTTCGTAAAGCCCTATTTTGCGATAATGATTTTCTATATTTTGGTTTAGGCTTTCCATTATATCAGGTTTTAGTGAGTTTTAATAGTTGCTAACAGTGAATGTAAACGGCGTTTTATACCTTTTGGACTTTGGCTTAGTTCCTTTTTTTTAGGATTACCCATAATTAAAAAGGACTTTTTTAATTGTTTATTCTTTAAAGATACTAAATTATTTAAAACACTTTTTTTTACGGTTTTGTGTCTTGGTTTTGATGTGTGCTTCAGAAGCTATTTTAAAACAAAAATTAGCACTAAAAGTTACGCGTCAAAGATGATTTGACGTTATCTGCGAAATAAAACTAGAATAGTGAATCTTTTATTTCAATTCTTCCTCATAAAAATGAGTAGCATCTTTTAGAAGGATATTTAATATTTTTCTCTCTTTTTTAATGCGAGTAGTATCCCATTTTAAGTATTTGGAACAATCTTTAATAATTAGTGTTTCAAACTCCGAAATACTAGAAATATTAAAATAAAGTCTTCCTGTTCTTCTTACAAAAAAATCGGCGAGACTATTCGCCATTTCATGATGGATACTATACCATAATTCGGCTCTTATTAGTTTGGCTTCTGGATTTTTATTCGAAAAAACCTGCATCTGTTTTACTATAATATCTGCTTGTTTACCATAGTTTGAAGTTAAATACCAAGCAAAATAATCATTTTCTATTCCAACGTCTTGAAGCTTTAATTGTAATTTTTTTTGATATTTTTTTACTTCTTTAGAAGAGGTCATTGCATGTGTTGTAAGCGCAATTTTTTCGGTATACGATTCTTTAAGTTTTGAAACTTGTATAGAAGTCATCGTTTTTAAAACGGCATCAATCACACGATGTGCCATTTTTCTATACCCTGTTAATTTCCCTCCTGCAATAGAAATTAAGCCGCTTTTAGAAATAAACAGTTCATCTTTTCTAGATAACTCCGAAGGCTCTTTTTCTTCTTCATGTATTAAAGGTCGCAATCCAGCCCAATTAGATTCAATATCTTTGTCGGTTAAATTAAGTTTAGGAAACGCTGCATTTACAGCGTCTAATAAATAACTAATATCTGATTTTGTGGTAACGACATGTTCTAAATCTCCAAAATAATTGGTGTCTGTGGTGCCAACATAAGTGGTGCGTCCTCTTGGTATTGCAAAAATCATTCGACCATCTGCCACATCAAAATAAACCGATTGTTGTAGCGGGAATTTTTCAATAGGAAAAACAATGTGTACACCTTTAGTGAGATGCAAATATTTATTGTTTTTAGAAGCATCTTTCTCGCGTAATATATCTACCCAAGGCCCGGTTGCAGAAACAAAATTTCTAGAGGTAATGTTAAGTGTTTCTCCCGAATTATGATCGATACATGCTATGCTTTTTATTTGTTTTTTAGTATTGTAGATGAATGTGTTCATCTCACAATAATTAAGAATCGTTGCTCCAAATTCAGATGCTTTTTTTAGCAACTCTATAGTTAATCGCGCATCGTCTGTTCTGTATTCCGAATAGTAACCACTACCAAGAATGGTTTTAGCATCTAGTAATGGTTCTTTTTTTAAGGTTTCCTTTTTGTCTAACATTTTCCTACGATCGTCACCTTCTACACTTGCCAATAAATCGTAAATTTTTAATCCAATTGAAGTCATCATCTTACCGTAAGTGCCATCTTTAACAAGAGGTAAAAGCATCTTTTCAGGTCTAACTAAATGTGGTGCTAATTTATGTACAATAGTACGTTCTTTGCCAGATTCCCTTACTAATCCAATTTCTAATTGCTTTAAATAGCGCAAACCACCATGAATTAATTTTGTGGATTTATTACTTGTACCTGATGCAAAATCATTTTTTTCTATCAAACAGGTTTTCATGCCACGTGAAGCTGCATCCAGTGCAATTCCTGCACCTGTAACGCCGCCACCAATAATGACAAGATCAAATTTTTGAGTAGTTACTATTTTAATCTGTTCGGCTCTATTAAGTATGGAAAATGGTTTCGCTTTCATAACTATTGACTAAGCTTCATTAAAGGTTTTGGTTCTTCTAATAGCAGTTAACCAACCTGCGTATTTTTCTGTTCTGGTTTTTGTATCCATTTTTGGAGAAAAAACATGGTCTATTTTCCGAATAGATTCTGTATCTTTTTTTGTCCAAACGCCAGCTTTTAAACCTGCTAACATTGCGGCACCTAAAGCAGTAATTTCAATCATTTTTGGTCTGTCTACAGTAACATTTAATAGATCAGATTGAAACTGCATTAAATAATTATTGGCACTTGCTCCTCCATCTACTTTTAGTGTTGTTATTGCTTTTCCACTATCTTCTTCCATGGCTTTTATAACATCTTTGGTTTGGTAGGCTAGTGCTTCTAAAGTTGCTTTAATAATTTCGTTTTTCCCTATATCTAATGTAATTCCATAGATAGCACCTTTCGCATTTGCATCCCAATATGGTGCTCCTAAACCAGCGAAAGCTGGCACAACATATAAGTCTTTTAAAGGCGGAATGCTATTACAAATTGCTTCAGTTTCTTTTGCTTCATTAATTAAAAGCATCTTATCTCGCAACCATTGTATAGATGCGCCACCAATAAAAATACTACCTTCTAAAGCATAATGTGTAGGTTCGTTTGGTAGGCTGCACGCTAATGTGGTAATGAGTCCGTTTTTAGAAGACACATAATCTTTTCCATTGTTTAATAAAAGAAAACAACCCGTTCCATAGGTGTTTTTAGCAATACCTTCTATAGAACCTCCTTGTCCAAACAATGCAGCTTGTTGGTCTCCAGCAACACCATAAATGGGAATAGTTGTGTCTTTATATGTAACCGAGCCAAAATTTGAAGATGATGTTTTTACTTCTGGAAGCATCGACTTTGGAATGTCTAAAGCAGCAAGCAGCGTGTCATCCCATTTTAAATCTTTAATATTATAAAGCATGGTTCGTGATGCATTGGTATGGTCTGTAACATGCTGCTTTCCGTTAGTGAATTTATAAATCAACCAACTATCAATAGTTCCAAAAAGGAGTTGTCCAGCATCGGCTTTTTCCTGAGCGCCTTTTATAGTATCTAAAATCCATTTTAACTTGGTTCCCGAAAAATAGGCGTCAATTACTAATCCTGTATGTTCGCGAACATAAGTTTCTAATCCTTTGTTTTTTAAAGTCTGACAAATATCTTGAGTACGATTGTCTAGCCAAACAATAGCATTATAGACGGGCTCGCCAGTTTCTTTATCCCAAACCACAGTTGTTTCTCGCTGATTTGTTATCCCAATAGCAGCAATTTCTTTAGGGTGTATGCCTGTCTCTTTTAGAACGGTTTCAAAAGTTTCCTTTTGATCGTTATAAATTTGATTTGGATCGTGTTCTACCCAACCAGATTGCGGATAATACTGTGTGAGCTCTTTTTTAGATATACCTTGAATGTTACCTTGGGTATCAAAAATAATGGTTCTCGTGCTTGTTGTACCTTGGTCGAAAGCGATTATATATTTGTTGTTCATTGGCTTCTTTTTTCTGAAATTGACCAGCAAAATCGAATGTCTTAAAGTCTAAAGAACTGAAAATATTTTCGAAATACTATGCTTGCATAGTAAATAATTTTTAATTTTGATGATATAATTACCGTTATACTGATTTAGTTTTTCAAAAAAAGAATTGTAATTTGTAACCGATTAAAATTTTAAGACTATGGCTAAAAAAGCAGATCAAACCGCATCTTTTATGGTTCGGTTTAACCAGATTATTTTTGAAGAAGATGGTGAATCTAAGGTCCAATGGCGCGGAAAAGTATCGCATGTACAAGGAGGAGAAGATCAAAGTTTTACTAACTTTAATGATGCTGTTTCTTTTATTCAAGAACGATTGGGTGATTTAACCATGGAAGCCACTAAAGATAAATCGCCAGAACAGCAAGATTCTTTACTAAAGAAAAGTTTTTCTTTATGGAAAACCATGGCAAAAGAAGGCCCTAAAGTAATAATGGAAACTATTAAAGATCCAAGAAAACAAGTGGCTAACCTGCAAGATCAAATTAGTCATTTTGGTGAGGACTTGATAGATAAAGTGCCAATAGACGAATGGCGAAATGCTTCACGTTCCGATTTTAATACCATAAAAGAATCGATTAGTACGCTAGCAGATGAGATTAAAAAACTAAATGCAAAAGTAGATGCTATTAGTAAGCCCGCAAAAACAACAAAAACTCCAAGAACTACCAAAAAGAAGTAAACTTTTTAAATGAATCAACTTCAGGATAGATTAAAAGAATTGAAACAGTTTCAAAAAGATGCCGTTATTCGCATTCAAACTTTGGGACAGTTTAATCTATGGCTAGAAAATGAAAAAGTAGATTCTAAAAAATGGGGAAGAGATAAAACGGTTCAGTTACTACAATATTTAATTTCTAATAGGCAACGTCACGCACTTCATAAAGAAAAAATCATGGATCATCTTTGGGAAGATGGCGACGACAGAGATTTTAAAGTAGCATTACATGGTGTTAATAAAGTACTAGAACCCGAAAGGCCCTCTAGAACCGAACCTAGTTTTGTAATTAGACAAGGCATTAGCTATCAGTTAGATTTAGAAAAAGTATGGATTGATGTCGAAGCTTTAGAACAATATGTTATTATAGGTAACGAAGCTTTTGGCGAAGATATAACAATTTCTAAAGAGGCTTATAAAGCCGCTATTGCATTATACCAAGGTGTGTATTTACCTAATCGTGTTTTTGAAGATTGGTCGTCTGAAGAGCGAGAAAAAATACAAATCCTAATTTTAGGAGCTTACGTAATACTTGCCGAGATATTACTAAACGAAAACCCTTTAGAAAGTATTCGTTTAGCACAATGTGCTATTGCTATAGATAATACTTGGGAAGACGCTTATAGATTACAAATGCAAGCCTACATAAAAAAGGGAAACAGACCACAAGCTATCAAAGCCTATCAGAAATGTGCAGATGTGCTAGATCAGGAATATGGTATCGATCCACTTCCCGAAACAAAGAACCTTCTAAAAGATATTGAAAACATTCAGTAAATATTTTTTTTAAAAAAAAATATACTGTAAACCATTGTGTTTGCTAGTCCTTATTTAAAATATTACGTTTAAAACAATGCCACCCTTCAGTTTGCAACTCATTTGTAACTGCGCCATCGTACGTTTGTACCATAAATATTAAACAACACATTAAAACTATATATTATGGCTACTAAAACTAAAAAAGAAAAGGCAACACTAATCAATACTGCGACTACTAAAGTATTAGGGTTAACAACTAAAGCAAACGATTTAGCTTTAAACACTACAGAAAAAGTTTTAACAAAATCTATAGACCTAACTGAAAAAGGATTAGGACTTTCTACTAAACTAGTAAAGAAAGGTTTCAAAGCTTCGGCTAAAAATCAAGAAGTAGTTTTTAATACTTTAGAAACTGTAAAAGATAAGGCCGTAAAGTTTTTATCAAAATCTAAATAATTTTAAAATAAAAAGGAACGCATACACAAGTGCAACTCATTTGTAACTCACTGATTGTATGTTTGTACCAGAATTAAAAATAACATATAATAACAACACTATATTATGGCAACTAAAACAAAAAAACAACAAAAAAGGCAACAAGTAAAGTGAAAAGCACTACCAACGTTGTAAAGAAAATAAATACAGAATTAATAAATGCTTCAATAGCTACAATTAATACTGTTGTAGATAATGGTGGGAAATGGCAAAAATTAGCTTCTAAGTTAATTAAGAAGACAGAGAAAGTAAGAGAGCAACAAATCAATATGATTTTTGATACTGCTGAAGCTGTAAAAGGACAGTTTGTTTCAGGAACAGATAAAATGAAAGATTTAGTTGGTTACGATGTTACTATAGTTGAAAAAGCTAAAAATATGGCAGTTAATAACCCAGTAAGCAAAAAAGTAATCGATATCGTTGAAGATATTACAGAAAAAGTTTCTGAAAACCCAATGGTTCAAAAAGCAGAGAAAGTTTCTGAAGATATAAAAAGCATGGGAATGGCTAAGTTTAATGAACTTAAAGGAGATGTTTTAGAACAAGCTTCAAAAATCATTAACAAAGGCGAAGCTATTATTGAAGATGCTAAAGCAACACCTAAAGCTAAAGTTACTAAAAAGGGAGTTACAGTTAAAAAAGTAAAAGCAACTAAAGTGGTAGCAAAAGTTGCACCAAAGAAAACGGCAGTTAAAAAAGCAAAAGCAACTAAAGTAGTAGCAAAAGTTGCACCAAAGAAAATGGTAGCTAAAAAAGCAACTACAACTAAAAAAGCGGTTACTAAAACAGTAACAAAAGCGACTCCTAAAGCAAAAACTACTGTGGCTAAAAAAGTAACAGCTGTTAAAAAAGAAACTGTAGCAAAAGTAGCCGAGGTTAAAAAAGAAGCGACGACTAAGGCTGTTGAGGTTAAAACAGAAGTGAAAAAATAATTAGATTTAACGTAAAATATAATTTAATATGAGCACAAAATCAATATTAGATGCGCCAAAGAAAATGGTATTTAAAGCATTAAAGAAAACAAGAAAAGTTGCAGAATCTGCTAACGATTATGCGCTAAATAGAACTGAAGGCGTTGTTAGTGAAACAATTGTTGTTGCAGAGCAATGGCAAACTGTTGCTAACAAAGCAATAAAAGACAGTTTTAAAATTGCTGCAACAAATCAAGATTTAGTTTTTACAGCTTTAACTGGTGTTAAGAAACATATGAAACTTAGCAAAAAAAGATTTACTAAGCTTACGGCATAGTAATTAAAGCTTTTGTTTATTTTAAGTTGGTTAGTTAAACCAAGCTACATTGTAGCTTGGTTTTTTTGTTTTATAGTAATAGTTTTAGCCAAAACGTTTTGTATTTTTATAGGCAAATATTTGGTGAATGGTAAAGAAAAATAGAATTACAGCGTCCGAAATTATAACACTATACATGGATTATATGGTAGAACACCATAGTAAACCAGAATCGGTTGTAGATTTTACCAAAATTCATCAGTTTACAGACGAACAATTCTACGCCCATTTCAGCTCATTTAAAGATTTAGAAAAGGATATTTATTTATTACTTTTCGAAAATTCTTTATCTATTCTGAAGCAAACACCAGGATATATCACGTTTACTAAAAAAGACAAACTACTTAGTTTATATTATACCTTTTTCGAAAACCTGTCACTTAACAAAGAATTTGTAAAAATTAATTTAAAAGGTTTTGAAAATCAACTGAAAGCATTAGCCGTGTTTTCAAGATTTAAACATGAGTTTTTAGCATTTATGGATGCATTAGATTTGGAAACATTTAATCTGAAGGTAGACAGTATTGAAAATATTCAGAAAAAAACCATTAAAGAATCTTTCTGGATTCAGCTGGTATTTACCATGAAATTTTGGTTAGATGATACCTCTGAAGCTTTTGAAAAAACAGATATTTTTATTGAAAAATCATTGAACACTAGTTTTGAATTGTTAAACACCAAGTCCTTATCTAATATATTAGATTTGGCGAAGTTCTTGTATAAAGAGAAAGTGAAATAGTAGGAACATGTAGTTATGAAAACACTAAAAAGTATACCGATTTCTAAAATTCAACGTGCCTCTAAACTCGTGCAAACTGGAGCAAAAGTTGGCGTAAATTATTTGAAATATTATGGCGATAAAATGGTTAATCCTGAAGAAGAAGCCAAAGAACGCTTAGATGAATCTAACGCTACAGATATTTACGATAGCTTAAAAGATTTAAAAGGATCTGCTTTAAAATTAGCACAAATGTTAAGTATGGAGAAAAACATTTTGCCTCAGGCTTATGTTGAAAAATTTTCTTTGTCACAATTTTCTGTGCCACCGTTATCTGGACCTTTAGTAATGAAAACCTTTAAAAAGTCTTTTGGTAAATTTCCAAATGAGATTTTTGATATATTCAATCCTGAAGCAATAAATGCAGCAAGTATTGGGCAAGTGCATAAAGCCGAAAAAGAGGGAAAAACCTTGGCTGTAAAAATTCAATATCCGGGAGTTGCGGATAGTATTTTGTCAGACATAGCAATGATAAAGCCAATTGCTATTAAAATGTTCAAGATAAAAGGTGAACATTCCGAAGTGTATTTTAAAGAAGTAGAAGGTAAGCTTTTAGAAGAAACGGACTATTTACTAGAGATAGAACAAAGTAAAGAAGTCGTTGCTGCTTGTTCACATATTCCAAATTTACAATTTCCAAGATATTACGAGGCTTTTTCATCGAAGCAAATTATAACCATGGATTGGATGGATGGGATTCATCTTTCTGAATTTGCAAAAACAAACACCAATATAGAGCTTGCTAATCAATTAGGACAAGCACTATGGGATTTCTATTTGTACCAAATGCATACGCTTAAAAAAGTACATGCAGATCCGCATCCAGGTAATTTTCTAGTATCGGAAGAAGGACAATTAATAGCTATAGATTTTGGCTGTATGAAAATAATTCCAGAAGATTTTTATGTTCCTTATTTCGAATTGTTTAGTAAAGATATTCTTGATGATCCCGTTTTATTTCACAATCAATTATTAGAATTAGAAATTTTGAGAGTATTGGATACTCAGGAAGAAACACTGTTTTTTACCACTATGTTTCATGAGGTTTTAAGTTTTTTTACACAACCATTTCGCGAGGAACGATTCGATTTTTCTGATCCTGTTTTCTTTGAAAAAATAGGTGCTATTGGAGAACGTTATTTCAAAAGTACGAGAACTCAAAATATGAATGCAAATAGAGGTTCTCGACATTTTATTTATTTAAACAGAATGTTTTTTGGTTTGTTTAATTTAATGTTCGATTTACAAGCAAAAAACATTAGTATTAATAACTATAAGACCTTGTAAAATGTTCAGCTTAACTAAGCTTAATTTTCTCAAAATTAAATATGCTATGCACGCATAGTATATTATTGAAATAACGTATATTGCAAAAAAACCATTGTAAATCTGTGGTTTATTTTGATAAAAACATTAAATTTTCAGAATAAATTTAAGGAATTGATACGTTTTTAAAACAACAGCATATAAATACAAGTAATTAATAATGGCAAAAAAAATTGATTTAAAGGATATTGTACAAGACGCATTGGATTCTTCAATACAACAAATTTCAGGCTCTGATGCAGCGTTTTTGTACGCAGAATCTCCTACAAGTCCAATGCATATTGCAACGTTAAATATTGTTGAAGGCTCATTAAAATATCAAGACTTTAAAGAAATTGTCGCATCTAAACTGCATTTAATTCCAAAATTTAGACAGCGTTTACTAAATGTACCAATGAATTTGGATTACCCGTATTGGGTAGATGATCCCAATTTTGATTTAGACTTGCATTTAAATAGAATTAAATTACCGGATCCATCTAATTGGAAAACGTTAAGAGACTTAACATCAACATTGTTTTCTGCGCCTTTAGATTTACGCAGACCATTATGGTCAGTGCACTTTATTGAAGGCATAGACGAAATTGCACAAGTGCCAAAAGGCTCTGTCGCTATTGTAACAAAAATACACCACGTTATGATTGATGGGAGTTCGGGCGTTGGTCTTCTGGGTGTTTTATATGATAGTGATGCCGATGGTAAACAAAAAAAGCGCTCTAAACCAAAAGCCTATAATCCAGAACCCTTGCCAGACGAACTTAGTTTGTTGTTGAAAAGTGGTTATGGTTTTTTTAAAAACCCATTTAAAATTCCTAAAACAGTTGCAGAAACTGCTTATAGTTTTATTAAAAATAAAGCGGCAAAGAAACTTAGTATTCAAAAAGAATTTAGTGCTACAAAATTTCCAGTTCCAATTACTATTTTTAATGGTTCCATTTCTGCAAAAAGAACTTGGGGAACAGCAATTTTATCTTTCGACCGCATTAATGCACTTCGAAAAACAATGGGAGGAACTATTAACGATGTTATTCTAGCTATTTGTGCAGGAGCCATTCGTCGTTATTTAGTAGAAAAAGAAAAACTACCATTACATCCTTTGGTGGCTAATGTCCCAATTTCTATTAGGAAAGAAAGTAGTGGCGAAATGAATAACCAAATTGCTAATATGATGATTCAATTAGCAACACATATAGAAGATCCTTTAGAGCGATTAGAATATATTCAAGAGCAAACCATGTTAGGGAAATCCAGACATAATACAATGGGAGCAAAAACATTAGCAAATATGGCAGATGTTGTGCCTTTTGGTTTGGCAAATTTAGCAGCTGGTTTGTATAGTAAATACAATATTAAAGATTTACACAGACCACCTTTTAATGTTACTATTACCAATGTTCCGGGACCAAGAGGTTTATTGTATTTAAATGGACATAAAGTAGTTTCTATTTTTGGTTTAACTCCTGTTGTAGACGGTTTTGGACTCATTATAGCAGCATTTAGTTATAATGGTCAAGTGAGTATTACTACAACTTCAGACTCTAAAACAATGCCAGATGCTGACGTGTTTTCAAGGTATATTAGAGCATCTGCAAATGAGTTGGAAGAGCAAATTAAAAACGTAGGTAAAGGTAAATCTTCTACTAAAGCTTCAAAACAAGTTAAAAGCAAGAGCACACCGTTTTTCACTGCTTTAAGAAAGTATTTAAAAGAAAATCCTAAGCGTGTTAAAACCTACAAAGGTTTATACCATATGCAATTAGATTTAGGAGATATAACGGTAGGTTGGGAGCTAGATTTAACAAAAGCGGAAGCCGTTATTAAGAAAAAGAAAAATCTAGATCCTAAAGTTTTAATTGAGATTGAAGATCAAAACCTTTTTGCTTTGTACAAAGGCAAATTGCTTTTAGAAGAATTAAAAATACAAGGACGAATTAAAATAACAGGAACTGCAGCGAGTAAAATGAAATTCACGAAATTACTTACGGCCTTTTTAGAACGCTAATTAATGTATTACAACACACATATATTAAAATCTGCAGATGGCGAATCCATTTGTTATTATAAATGGGAAGCGAATCCAAATGTGCCTTTTAGAGGTCTATTGCAAATAGCACATGGATTAGGGGAACACGCTGGAAGATATGATAGTATAGCACATCTTTTACAAGAAGAAGGCTATTCAGTCTACGCTAACGATCATCGTGCACATGGTAAAACCGCCGAAATAAAACGCTTATTTGGGTTTTATGATGGCAAAGAGTATTTCGACGATTGTGTTGCGGATATGTATGCATTGTCGACCATAATGAAAACTGAAAAACCACAGTCTAAATTTATATTATTTGGACACAGTATGGGATCACTTTTAAGTAGAAAATATGTCACAAAATATGGTAAAGAATTAGATGCTCTAATCTTATCTGGAACCGCAAGCTTTATAAAAGGACTAGGTAATATAGGGCTTGTTACAGCAACAACAGTTACAGCTTTTCGTGGAAGATCGCGAGGAAACGAATTTTTGAAATCTTTCTTTTTTGGCGAATTCAATAAAAAATTCAAACCCAATAGAACAAAGTTTGATTGGATTAGTAGCAATGAAAAAGAAGTAGACCTTTATGCTAAAGATCCCTATCGTATCGAAGATTTTTCTCTAGGTGTCTTTTTAGATCTTATTAAGAATTCAAAAAAATTGAATAAACCAGAAGCCTTTAAAGCAACACCAGAAAATTTACCTGTGCTCATTTTTTCAGGCGATAAAGATCCAGTTGGTGAAATGGGAAAAGGTGTGAAGCGTGTAGTAGAACAATACAAAAATCGTGGTATGCAAGATTTAACTTTTAATTTATACGAAGGCGGAAGACACGAAATGTTAAACGAAGTCAATGGAAAAGCTGTTAAGCAAGAAGTTATTAGTTGGTTAAATGCACGCATAAAAGATTAA
This sequence comes from Lacinutrix jangbogonensis, assembly GCF_000797445.1. GTDB lineage: Bacteria > Bacteroidota > Bacteroidia > Flavobacteriales > Flavobacteriaceae > Lacinutrix > Lacinutrix jangbogonensis. The sequence continues at coordinate 85,698 of NZ_JSWF01000033.1, forward strand.
AAATAAAAATGGAAGAAACCCAAATTTTATATAAAATTTTCACACGTTTAGCAACAGCGCTAAGTGTTTTAAATGGTATTTCTTTAAAGGAAGCTAAAAAGTTAACGAGTCTACAATTTAAAGAGCATCCTTTTGAGAAAGAAGTCAAAGCGCTTATTAAAAAAATTAATAAAGATGAACATGATAGCATAGAGCAATTACTTGATGAATGCATTTTAGTCTGTGATGAGTTAGGTTCAAATAGAGATTATATTACATTAGTTAAAATATTTGAAGATATCGGTCATTCTATTTCAGAAGGACATGACCAAAATGAATATAAATACACAAACTCTATCATCGATAGATTTAAAAAAGAGATTGCAACCATAAATAAAAAAATACCACTTCCGCCATTGTTCAACATATTAATGGAAAGCAGATCTGTAATTGAATGGTCGTCTATTTATTGTTTGTATCCTTTTATTCCAAAGCGTATTAAAGGAAAAGGAAAACCGGTGTTATTAATTCCGCCCTATTTAGGAGACGATTTTTCAACATCATTTGTTAGAAAGTATTTAAAATCATTAGGCTTTACAACCTATAAATGGGAATTAGGCTTTAATATGGTAAAGTCCCATTATATCCCAAGATTAGAAGAGAAATTGGCTGATATTTATCAACTACATCAAGAAAAGGTGAGTATTGTTGGTTGGAGTGGTGGTGGAATATTTGCTAAAATAATGGCAAACAGACATCCAAACCAAGTAGAGCAAATTCTAACTATAGGATCTCCAATTTGGGGTGTTATGGATATGAAAACGCCTGTATATGGTTTGCTACAGTTTTTTAGAGGCAAATCTTTAAAAGAAAGAAACGAAAGATTTCTTGCAGAATTAGAACCAATACCAAAAGTACCAATAACGTGTATTTACACTAAAACGGATGGTTTAATACCTTGGAAACATTGTATGGAGGCTGCAACCTATAGAAAAGATATTAAAAACATTGAAGTCTATGGCAGTCATACAGGAATGGGTGCCAATGCGAGTGTGTTATTAGTTACAGCCAATATGTTAAGTGCAAATATACAAGGCAAAAAAATAAGGGACGTCGGTTCAAATATTGAACGTTTTTTATATCCTAATTTTTGGAATAAAGCCGTGAAAGCATTAAAAACAAAAAAGCCAATTGTACAAGTCATAAAAGAATAAGGTATGGATCATATTATTGCCCATCATAAATTTCAAGAAACATTAAAACAAATCGCAATTGAGCAAGATTTGGAGCTTGAAGATGTTAAAAAACAAGGCGCAAACTGTATAAAGGAATTGTATTCTCAACAGCATCCTATTGCAAAATTAATGTCTGTAAAAAGCTTCGATTATATTCTGTCTAGAGCGTATAACGATAAAATTGATGTAGATCCAAAAGGAATAAAAAAGCTCATGAAGCTTATGCAGAAAAACTCTGTAGCCTTTATTATGACGCACAAAACCTATCTGGATACTTTGGTGCTAATTTCAACATTAGCACGCTACGGAATGCCAATCCCATATTCTTTTGGAGGAAGTAATTTAGCGTTTCCAGGAATGAAACAACTTGGGAATAATGCAGGACTTATTTTTATCCGTCGCAGTTTTAAAGACGATTTAATCTATAAAGCAGCATTACGCCATTATATTGCTACTATAATTGATAAAGGAGATCATTTAACGTGGAATATTGAAGGTACGCGTTCTAGAACAGGTAAAATTATCTACCCGAAAATGGGTATTTTAAAATATATTAAAGAAGGCGAATTACAAAGTTCTCGAGCTATAAAATACGTTCCTGTTTCCATTGTTTATGACTTGATTCCTGATGTCAAGCAAATGACTGAAGAAGGAAAAGGGCAAGAAAAAAAATCTGAAAATGTAAAAGAAGCATTCAGTTATATCAAGAAATTAGGAAACGATTATGGTCGTGCGGCTATTCGTTTTGGGGATCCTGTTGCCTTAGAAGAAGATCAACATGCTATCATTCCAGATATGGAAGAAGATAGTTATGCAGATAAAAACACTTTACCACGTTTTGCTTTTGAACTTATTCATAAAGCGAATGCTATTACACCAGTAACCACAGTTTCATTGGTTTGCCATACATTACTAAACGATTTTGCCTTAACTAAAAAGGAAATTGAATTTAAGGTCAACCGATTGATGACATATATTGGTGAGAAACAAGAAGACGTACTTATAGATCGCGGAAATAAAATTGGAGTTACCATACAAAAAGCCTTAAATTTATTGCAAGGTGCTAGAATAATTCAAAAAAGTAGAGCAGGACAACGCGCACAATATAGTTTGGTTTCAACAGAATATTTACCAGCAAATTATTATGCAAATATGGCTTCAGGTCATTTATACCATCAAGCGTTTATTGAAATGGCTTTGGTGAAAATTAAAGACGATACATCGACTAATCGAATCACTAATTTCTGGGAAGAAATCATGAGACTTCGTAATTTATTTAAATTCGAGTTTTTCTACACTAATAAACCTAAGTTTAGCAGCGAGATTGAGGCAGAGTTATTACGATTCGATAAAAATTGGAGAACCATTTTAGCAGATCCAAAAGGCGATATTTCGGCCGTATTGAAAAGGCAAGATTTATTCGTTTCTAGAGCTATTTTATTATCTTATCTAGAAGCAGATAAAGTGGTTTGTCATACACTAAATAGTTGGGATACAGACGATGAATTTACAGAAAGCGAATTTGTAGAATTGGCTATTTTTAAAGGGAAAGAGCTGCATTGGCAATCTAAAATCACACGTTTAGATAGTGTCTCTAAACCGTTTTTAATAAACGCACTCCGTTTTGCTAAAAATGCTAATTTAATTCCAGTTGAAAGAACCTTAGATTATAAAGGTCTAGAGGATTGGAAAAATCAGTTAGATGATTTGTCTGAAAGATTATTTTATTTAAAACAAATAGAAACACTACAAGATAAAAAAGGATTAAATGAAGAAGCATCAGAAGAAAGTATAGTTCCAGATTCTGGTAATGATGAGATCCATCATGAAGAAGTAATAGAAGAAGGACCGCATATTACTGCGTTTTTTGATTTAGATCGTACAATAATTAACGATTTTTCTGCAAAGAAATTTATGACTACGCGTTTATTTAGTGGAAAAACAACAGCAAAGGAATATTTAACACAATTTGCAACTGCACTAGTGTTTGCATCAGGAAATAGAGATTTTGAAATGCTAACTAAAATAGCGGCACTTGGCGTAAAAGGTATTGAAGAATCAGAATTTGTAGCATTAGGAGAACAAGTATTTGCAGATTCTCTAGAAGAAACTATTTATCAAGAATCTCGAGAATTAATCGAAAAACACTTAGAGAAAGGACATCAAGTTGTTATTATTTCGGCTGCTACATCGTATCAAATTCAACCTGTTGCAAAAGCCTTAGGGATTAAGGATGTGTATGGCACCGAAATGGAATTGCGTAATGGTAAATTTACAGGTCGCGTTTCCGAAATGTGTTGGGGAGAAGGAAAAGCAAGAGCAGCACGAAAGTTTGCTAAAAAGAATAATACAGACTTGTCAAAAAGTTATTTCTATACAGATAGTTATGATGATTATCCACTATTAAAAATCGTTGGTAAACCTGTTGCTACGAATCCAGATCAGAGATTATCTCAAGTGGCATTCGAAAACAATTGGCCAATTTTAAGGTTTGAAGAACCCGTAGGGAAACCTGTTGTAAATGGCTTTAGAACAGGAATGGCAATTGCGAGTATTTATCCTTCTGCAGTTAAAGGTCTAATTAAAGGCGCGATAACAATGTCTAGGCAAGAAGCTGCAAATGCAACTTTTTCAAGTGTTGGAGATTTAGGGTCTAAATTAGCAGGACTAGATATAGCGGTAAAAGGGAAACATAATTTAGAAGAAATTAGACCAGCAGTTTTTTGTTTTAACCATCAAAGTGCGGCAGATTTCTTTATCGTCATGAAATTAATTCGACACGATTTTACAGGTGTTGCAAAAAAGGAATTAGAGCGCACACCAATAGGACCAATTTTTAAAGCTTTAGGTGCTATTTATGTCGATCGTTCTAATAAAGGAAAAGCTATTGAAGCGATGCAGCCAGCAGTCGACGCCTTAAAAGGCGGTATTTCTGTTGCTATTGCGCCAGAAGGTACGCGAAGTGGCAGTAAAACCTTAGGGGAATTTAAAAAAGGAGCATTTCATTTAGCAATGCAAGCAGGAGTTCCTATTATACCTATTGTAATTAAAAACGCATATATGGCAATGCCAAAAGGGACTAGCATGTTTAAGCCTACTCATATTGAAGTGGTGGTTTTAGATCCGGTAGACACATCGCTTTGGAAATTAAAAGACATCAATAAGCATATCGAAGATGTTCGTAATTTATACCTTAACGAATTAGAAAATTAATGTAACAAGTTTAATTGTTCGCGTAATACATATTTAACATATGAAACATCGATAACTAAATTTTGATACGCAAAGGAATCATTAAATGATGTACTATGAGACCGATAAAAAGCAATAAATATTAACATATGAAACTAAACGTTGGAATTTTAGGAGGTGGATCTTGGGGAACCACAGTCGCATCATTAACGGCAAAAAATAATGATACTATTTTGTGGGCTAGAAATGAAAAAACAGTTCGCGAAATAAACGAAGAACATAAAAATTCTAAATATTTGCCAGGAGCCCAATTACATAAAAATTTAAAAGCGTCGTCTTCTATTGAAGACACGGTTAAAAATGCAGATGTGATTGTTATGGGAATTCCTTCTCAGCATTTTAGAGAAGTACTACGTACTGCAAAGCCACATATAAGACCTTGGGTTCCAATTGTAAGTTTAGCTAAAGGATTAGAGTTGGAGACTAAAATGCGTATGACTGAGATTATTGCAGAAGAACTTCCAGGTCATCCGGCAGGAGTATTAACAGGTCCTAATTTAGCCAAAGAAATTCATTCAGGTAAAGCAGCAGCAGCTGTAATTGCTATGGTAGATAAAACCATTGCTAAACAACTGCAACAAGTATTTAGTACCGGATTATTTCGTGTGTATACCAATAACGATGTTATAGGCTGTGAACTTGGTGGTGCATTAAAAAATATTATGGCAATTGCTACAGGATTGGGAGATGGTGCAAATGCAGGAGATAATACTAGAGCCGCATTAATTACCAGAGGCTTATCAGAATTAACAAGATTAGGAATTGCAATGGGAGGAAAACGACGTACGTTTTCTGGACTTGCAGGCATGGGTGATTTGGTAGCAACCTGTTCGAGTTCTAAAAGTAGAAATCACCATGTTGGATTTCAAATAGGACAAGGAAAAAGTTTGGAGCAGATTATTGAGGAAATGAATGAAGTTGCTGAAGGTGTAAAAACAGCAAAAGTAGTCATGGAACTCGCTAAAGATTATAATGTCGATATGCCAATATCTAGAGAGGTTTACAAAGTGCTTTACGAAGGTAATACTGTAAACGATGCTTTCAGAGGGCTCATTACAATAGAAAGTGGCTCGGAGAAGGAGCCAGGCTAGGATGTTTTTTAGAGGTTTTGTTTAAGCGTTGACTTCGTCAGTTCACTTATCGGTTTTTCGTTTGAGTTTTTACAACCCAAAACTAAATTCAATAATAGTATTCCGAAAATAATGTTTTTCATAATTGTTTGCAACACTCCACGGATAAACTCTGGTTTCAATGGGTTTTATCCATTATTATTGTAAGTGCCTTTCGGCAGTTACTACGAGTTTTATATAAGATTAGTTGCGTGTTTTAAGCAGTGAATTCACTAAATAAAACCAACCCAAGAAAGCCCATTTGGACTTTCGTAAATAGGCTAAAACCTGCAGTTAATTTTATACGGTGTTGTGCTTAGTTGTTTATTCTCTTTTCAAATTTTATTTTTCTAATGCCGTGGTCGGTATCCCATTGTTTAACTTCTATAAAACCAAATTTTTTATATAACGTAGTTGCTGGACCATTCGCAAGTCCAGTTTCAACTACAAATAGATTCGAATCAAATGTGTTGAACACAAATTCTATTAATTTCCTTGCTATTCCTCGTCTAAAAAAATCAGGGTGTACTACTAAGCTATTAATATCTGTACATTTATTATTATATTCAATCTCAATAATTCCTGCTAATTCGCTATTTTCAAGATATCCAAAGAACATATTATCACTATTTAGATAACTTTTAATGGGTCTTTTAAGAGGTGGAAAATTAGTTGCTTCTAACAATTTAGCTTCAACGGCATATGATAATTGAAAAATAGAATGTATTTGATTTGATATTTCTAACTCACTATTTTGCAGCCTTTCAATCATTTTTAGTCTGTTCTTTAATTTAACGTCTAGTATAAGAAACGTAGGGCAATTAATATGCACTTTCGTTTCGGTTTATTACTTAGCGAAATATAAATATTTTGCTTTTATTTTTTATCTTAAACGCCAAGTTTTATATTTGGCGGACTTTGTTAAAATGCACAAAACTTTCAGTTTGGCACAAATGCCCTATGTTTTTTATACAGTGTTAGCAAACGTTTTATTCAATATTGTACTCTATGAAGAGATAATTAATAGCTTTCTCAATAACTAAGTCAATGTTGCTGTTAATTGAGGTTTCTGTGTTTTTTATATATACATCAGGTGAAATCCCAATCCCTTCTAAACTTTCTCCGTTTGGCATTAAATACAATTGTGGTGAATAGGTATAAACCCATCCGTTTGGAAGAAACCTTAAATTACTTTGGTCTGAGTGGTCTCCAGCTGTTGTGTCCCCAATAACGGTAATATGATTAAATGCTTTCATATTTAGGGTAAATATTTCTGCTCCACTTGCTGTAACTCTATCCGTTAGTAAAATTACTGGTTTTAAAAATTGTTCTGTTCCTTCTGGTTTTGTAAACCATTTAGTTTTAGCATCAAAATCATCAATACCTGTTCCATTTTTTGTCTGTACAGTATAAATAAAATGCGCTCCATCTGCAAAAGCACCTGCAACTCTATGAGCATAATCATCATTACCACCACCATTGTTTCTTATGTCAACTACTATAGCTTTATGCTGTTTTAATTGTTGAATTATGTTGTCAATAATTTCAGGGTTGTCACCTTCGACACCATATAAATGAACATAACCTATATCTTTATTTTTTAATTTACCGAATGAGATATCTGGTTCAGAAGAATTTGTTAAATAATCTAGATATTTGGTTTTTAATAAGTTGAAATCAAATTCACTTTCCGCTATTACATTAAGCGAATCACCTGATTCCATCTTTAAATTCTTTTTGACGTCTATTAATGTCGTGTGTCCATCATTTAATAAATCAAGCATATTAGAACTAATGTCCCAAAGTTCCTCATTAGAAGTGTTCGGGTTTACTTGTGGCCTGTATATGTCATAAGCATCTTGCCAATTAATATTTTTAACTCCAAAAAGTGCGTAATGTACATTGAAGTCATTCCATAAGAGTTCGAAATTATTCTCAGGAGAGTTTATTTCATCTTCTCCTAAAATCGTTTTTTCACAAGAATTTAGTATTATAATGCTAAATAATAATGTGATAAGAATGTATTTGTTATTTTTCATTGTTTAAAATTTATAGCTTAGACCTATTCGTATTTGGTTTTGATAAGTTATCAACCTATCATTCTTGCTCTGATTTTGATAATTCATTTGATATTCTCCCGATATTGAAAAACGCTTGGTTAGATTATATTCATATTGAATTGAAAAACTTGGAGACACATAGTTATTTACTGAAGTAAAATACCCATTTGTGATTAAACGTAATGGTTTGTCACTGTTTTCATCTAATTCTTCATCAAAACCTGAATAAGGAGGTCTAACCATAAGTGTAAATAAGGGTAAAGAAATAGAAGCATTTATAGCGTGTTTATTATTAAAACGAAATTCCCCATAAAAAGAAATACCAAGACTGTGAGCTACTAGAAAGGAAGTAGATTCTCCTTGCCAATCTATATAATCAATATTTGATTGATATTGACCACCAAGAAAAAAATCAACTTTGTTTGAGATTTTAGTTAGCTTTCTAAGGTAAGCTATTTTTACTTTTCCTTGAAGATATATAGCTTCTGGGAAAACAGTTTGTTGCATTGTATTTATCGTATTGTTATTAAAATCTATAGAAGTAAAAAAAATACTTTTGTTTTTTCTTCTCGAGTAAGTTATTCCGTAATTCACACCAGAAATGGAGTAGTTTAAAGGCGAAAAATTTGAATCTTTAAAATATCCTTGATTCAACCCAGTGGAAATAGTAATACTATTTTGTATTGTACTATCTTTTTGGGAGTATACTTTAGAATAAGTTAGGGCAACTATTAATATCAGAAGAAAGTACTTTATTGTTTTCATAATATTTTTTTACTTATTTATCTTAGTAATTAATTTGCATTAATAATTTCACCATCATCCGAGGTCGTTACATTTATTATGGGGCTTCCTTTGTAGCGAAGTATTGAGTCATCACTTACACTACCGTTTAATTCACTATTACAGGTAATACTTAATTCAGAATCATCTTGTACATTAGCATTCAAAGATGTAGTAGCAAACAAAAAACCATCTATTCTACTATCGTCTCCAAGGTTTATATTTAGGGATTCAGAGGAACCTATTAACTCCAGCTGTGCTGAGTCGTTTACTTTTATATCAAGTTGATCAAGGACAAAATCTATTTTTCCTTGAGTATCATCATTCATTTGAAACTCCTGTAAAAAGGGCATCTGAATATTTAGTTCGAACGTTGAATTGTTATAAGAACCATTTCTAAGGGAAACAAATAAAGTATTGTTGTCAACATTAGTTATTATAACATCCTGAAGATTTTCATTTACATTTATTGTAACTTCTTGTATAGAACTTTGCTTAACATTTATTGTCAAATCGCCTTCAGCATGTATTTTACTAAAACTTGGAAGCTCTCGTGATAGTGTCACTATATTATTTGAACCAGTAATTGATCCTAGAATAGAATCGTCAGAACTACAACTCGAAAGGGTTTGATACAAAATGACAGTAATAAGTAAGAGTGATTTTGAAATTGCTTTTTTCATTTTTTATGTTTTTTGATTTACTGCTGCAAAAGTATGAGCATCAAAAAAGATAAAAGGTGATTTTAGGATTGTAGAAGTCCTGAAACAATAGAAATATACGAATTAGGACGTTTTTTGAAGCTTTCTGCAGGCTCCTGGAGATATTCCTGTATTGGTATTGAAAGTGCTATAGAATGCACTTTTAGATTTAAAACCAGCTTCCATACCAATGGCTTCAACAGAATATTTATTAAATACGGGATCATTCAATAGTTCTTTAGCAGCCTCAATTCGATATTCATTTACAAACTGAATTATACTTTTATTGATTTCCTGATTTATAACTTGAGATAAATATCCTTCACTAGTTCCTAACCGAGTTGCTAAATCTAATCTGTTTAAAAGAGGGTTTTTGTATAATTTCTCCTCATCCATTAATGCATATAACTCAGTAATAATCTTAGAAGAAGTGGCTTTGTTTATTCTCTTTTTTGTCTGAGCGCTATTTGCTCCTACTAATGTTAAATATTGGTGTATTTCATCTTTTTGAACGACTATCTGTAGTTTGAATACTCCGTAATATAATATCCACCAGGATAAAAAGGAAAGTACTATCCGTAGAAAATTTGTAGTATATTTTGAATCTAATAAATCATCTTCTAAATTAGACAAAAGCCAAATCGCAATGATGCATATAAGAAACAGGTTTAACCTTAACAACCAACGTCTTTTTGCTTTTGAAATATCATTAGAACGATTTATTAAATTTCTTCCCCAAAAGATTAAAACAACATTATATAAAAATGATAAGCCATCCTCAAGACTATAAAATAACTGAACAGCGTACCCTTCCTCTTCAAAAGAAGAATTATAAAGGTTAAAATTAAAATCTAAATGAAGAAAAACCTCAATAATCAAAGTGCTAAAAAAAGGGAAGTAAAGCCATTTATACCAATTCTTTTTAAGGTGTTTATGCTGAATTTGAAGTAGAAAATATGTAAATACAGTAGCTGCAACCAGAAATTCCCACATGATACTTTGCAAGAGTTCGAAAATTCCCTCTTCAGGATCATACCATTCTAAAAGGGTCATGCTGGTAAGCAAGAATAATGAAAGGGATAGGTAGTTATTTGCACGATTCTTATAAAAAGAAGTAGTGACTAAGGATATGCTTATAAAATATCCTATAACTCCACTGGCTACAATTACAAAATCTAATATTATTTTATTCAACTTTTTTCGAAATTAATTATGTTCAGATTACTGCTAACAAAGATATATAGTTAGTATTAACTATATATCTATTATATGATTACTAATATAATAAATTATTAGTGCTGTTTTTTATTGTAACAGTTTTAATTATATCAATGTGCTTAGGCCTTAATAAGTGCAACACGTTGTTATGTAATCCTTTTTTTTAATTCATGATTTCTTTTCGTGTTTCCTCCTAAAGAAAGCCAGCCCTAAGAATAGGATTGACCTTTAAACCTCATAAAAGCATCCATGTCTTTATTTTAGAATAGACTTTTGGGTTGCTTAACAAATCTACATGGTTATTCTCATAAGCAATCCAAGTGTTTTCTTTTTTAAAATTTAAATCTTTAGCAGTTTTTTTATGTTTACCTAAAGCGCTTTTTAGACCTACCATGTTATCTCCTAATAATTGCGTAGACCCAGATTTAATTGCTTTACCAATAACGCCAGCTATATTGTAACATTCTATTTTTTCTGGTAACGGAATGTGTTGTCTTTGGTCGCCACTTAGTTTAAAGCGATCGCTATTTAGCCAGTCTTCATCTAATAGATTTCCATATCTTAAATCTGTTACGCCAGCACTCCTAATTTTTCCCAATCGTGCAAAAGGTTTTGCGTATGGAACAGCTTCTAAAACGGCATCCAAATAATTACCTGCTTGTTCCAATGTTGCACCATGATGTGGTGTGCCTAGAAAAATAATTTTTTTAAGGTGTTTTGTCCACGACTTTTGCTGTTGTTGGCCATAATGTACCGAACTTCGTGTTACTAGACCTCCCATACTATGCGCAATAATAACGAGTTCTTCAATTGGTACAGGCCATTGCAATACTAATTGTTCTAATAATTTATTTAAGTTTTGGCCATTGGTAGAAATGTGAAGACCACTATTGTAATGCAGATAAATTGGTGTTTTGTTACATTCTTTTGCTAAAGCTGTTCCGTGGTTGTGTTCTTTGCGAGTCCATTGAGTATCGTTCATACATGATCCATGTACCATCAAAATAATTTGCCCATTGCTTGTTGGAAAGGTTTTTTTAATACTTTCTGTATCAAGCGGAATAGTCTTAGCTTGAAACCTGAAATGCATGTTAATCTTTAATGGATTGTCTGTTTTCTCCAAGTAATCACCAATAACTCCGTTGAGAACAGATTGTGCTGCTTCTCTTTCATCAGTAGTTTTAATTTTTCCAATCACAGAAGGAAACAATCCCAAGGCTTTGTCTGCTCCACTGCCAATTACCCTAGTGGTCCATCGAATATTTTTATAGGCTATTCCAGCTATATCGGTGATTAAGTTTTGTATTGGAGTAGATGGCAAAAAAGGAGGATGTACTATTCGTCTATGCATAGATTCTACCAAGTCGGTTATTTCTAATGTGGCATCGGTAATTAAACGAGAGACGCCTTGTAGCTTAGAATCTGTATTTTTTTTATTTGACATTTAATATTTTATAAATGAAATATTGATGTTTTGTTCCTGACAGCGGATAACGTGTTTCTTTAGCATTGCAAAGAATCATCAAAATATCAAGAGTTTAATTTTAAGATCAATGAAATATCTAGCTCAACTTATTTAATTGCTCTAATTGTAAAAATATAAAAAATTATAATGGAGTCGTAAGAATAGATGTAACAAAAAAGATAGGACTAATTATTCATCTGTAAAAACATTTCGAAAAGGAGAATTAGATATAATGAATTATGAGCGTGTTAAGGTTGCGTTTTTTTTTCTTTCAAATTCATTGGGAAGGTATCGCTTGAAAGATAGAATTAATTTTATGCTTTGTCAGTACATCTTATTTGGAGCACTACCAATGTCCTTTTTCATATAAATCTAAAAACGAAGCTGCAGAAAGATTAAAAAAGTCAACTAAAAAGTGAGCCACTATAATCCATCTCAAACTATTTGTTTTCTTATAAACGAGTCCCCAAATTAGTCCCATTATGAATGTTGAAATTATGACTGTTAAACCACTATTTAATTTTGAATTCACTGCAAAAACAGCGTGACTAAAAGCAAATACTACACTTGTAAAAATTACTACTTTCCAATTAGACCAGTTTTTTGTGTATTCAAATAGTAGTCCACGCCAATAAAATTCTTCAATCCATGGATTAATTAGCGTCAATACAATCCAGGGTAACCAAATGTACCAATTACCTAATGTTTGGTAATGCATTAAAAATAGCGGTATTGGCAGGATACCAATACATAAAGCTAGACTATTCCAGCCGAATGCGCTTTTTGATTTTTGTAACCAGTTTTTCTCGTTTCCTTTTCAGTATACCTAAAAGTGAAGAATAGAAAAAGACACCATTACATGAGGATTATGGGAATAAAGGTCCATTTTCCTATACTGTTTTTAAATAGAAAAGTAATTCCGAAGCTCTTGGCTATAATTAAAAATGGTGATGCAAGAACACTATTTTTTTTGTTAATTTCAGTCCGAATTGCTTTTTGTCAAATGTTTATCAGCTTTTGGGGTATTACTACATGCTAGTGTTAAATACCTTGTTTTTTTGTGTAGTCCTGCCAAGCACCTAACTTTAAATGGTGTTATTAATAGTTTTACTTTTTACTACTTGAACGATCTGTTTGTAAACTTTGCGCTTCTTTGAGATCAAACTTTATTTTAAGGCTATTAAGAGAGCCAATATTTTCGGGTTCTTTTATATCGACTCTGTTCACTGAAATCATTGTTGCAGGTTTTACAGATTTTAAATACGCTCTCGTATTCTTAATTAATGCGGCGTTAATACTATTGGCTATAGCTATTGTAGTTTCAGGTTCTATGAGTTGCAAAGTTGCATTTTTTATAGTGATTCCGTCTGTACTAACTTTAGCTCTTACATAAACCTCAAAAGCCTTTTTATCTTTTAAATAATCCTTTTTTGTGTCTTTAAAATACTGTTTTCCTACTTCTGAAAGTGCAATGGATTCACGCTGCAATTTAGGATCGACAAAATGTATTAATTCAATTTTAAGACCTTCTTTTTTTGTTTCTATTTCTAATAATTTATCTAATTTTAATAATTGTTTTTCTGAAGGGATCGAATCTGTATAGCTAAATTTTAATTCTTCATAATCTTTTGGGTCTATATCGACAAGTAGCGCTAAAGAGCTAACTGGGTTTGTTGCAGCTCCCGTTATTCTCTTTTTAAAAGTATTCCAAATAATTTTCCCAATACTAATTTTAGGGTCATTTATGTTTCCTCTCACAGGGATTTCTAAATTAACGTCCCCATTTTTATCTTTTAAGATAAATAACGCGAATTTTAAGGGTAAACTAAATAACCCGTTTTTTTCGTTAATTACTTCAACATTTTTTACTAATAATTTGTTCTCGCTAACAATATCAGCATTGCTAATTATAGATTTGGAATAATAATAAAAATCACCAACCAAGATACTATGCCCCATATAATATTGAGAATAGGCATTAATATCAGAGAGTAGAAAATTTTCAATGGTTAAATCTAAATTGATGTTGTCTAAATCTAATGGATTATAACCTAGTTTTGCATTTAGAGTACCACGGTTATTTAGTAGCATATCAGAATAAATAGTTACCCAATCTGCTTTGCTATCAATGCCATCAGAATTCATTTTTATCTTATTCATGTGATAATCAAAACGTTTTCCTGTTATGTTATCGCTGTAATCCATAATGCCTTCGGTCACATTTAAATTGTTTATGGCATAATATAGATTTGAAATCGAATCGGCATTTTCTTTCGTGTTATACCCCTCATTAATAGGGTCTCCATTTGGATCACGTTTAAATATTTTGAAAAAATTATTCGTTATAGAATCCATTTCAAAATAGACGTAAGGCTCTGTAAACTTTAAGGAATCTAAAACATAAGAACTGTTCGCATAATCGATATTTTTTAAATTACAATCAATACGACTCGCTTTTAAAAAGGCTTTATTGTTTTTGTCGGTCATCATAAAATCTATGACATCAACGTGCCCAGAAACAATTGAATTACTCGCTTCACTGGTATTTCCTTCAATTTTAATTTCCGAATTTAAACGCCCATTAAAATCATTAATTTCTGCATATTCTAATACATATTCATAGAATGGATTGAGTTCTAAATCTTTTATGGTGATCTGCGCATCAAATGCACCATCTGCAGGGTTTACGTTTAAAGCCGATTGAAAGTACCCACCATTTTTAAAATTAAACTTCACATCTGCATTACTTTTTTCTTCTTGATCCCAACCTATATGAGGTATTTCAAAAGACAAACCTTCAAGATGTGTTTCTCTACCCACATTTTTATTATCGAAAAAGAATTTGGAATCTTTCAATTCAATATTAGAAATACTATATTTAAAGGGGGCTCGGTTTTTCCTTGTTATGGAGTCCTCCGGTTCCGAATGGAAGACTATTAAATCGTCAAAATTAAATGTGGAATCTTGCATTACGGTGTTAACCATTAATCCTTTAATATAAAATTGCTCTACTACTTTTTCATTGAATAAAAGGCGGTAAGGTTCAATATTAACAATCAGTGTGTCAAAAGTTGTGAATTCGTCTGTACCGTTTTGTTCAAACATTTTAAAGTCATACACTTTTGCAGTACTAGAGAAATAATTATATTTAATTGCCCCAATATCTATTTGCCTCCCTAATAACTCCTTACTATTATTTATAGCATAACTTTTTATAAAGGTGGGTAAAAAAGTTAAAATTAAAAGAATAACTCCAAGAACTATTAACAGTATGTTTCTTGTTCTTTTTTTGATAATGGTCATAGTGGTATAATGAATTAAATAATAATAAATAGTATTTTAATTTATGGGTACAAATATGGACTTGCTATTAAATTGTAATCCAAAACAGCCTTTCTCAGGACAATTTACCAGATAATAAAACCCAAAGAACATGGATGTGTTTTTTAGCAAATGCTTTTCCGAAATTAACACCTAAAGGTCTATTGTATTCATCATTTTCCCAATCAAATTTTAAAATGCCGAAAAATTTATAAAATAACCACTATCAAAATAATGAATAGTTTTATTTAGAGCTATTTACTTAATTCCCTGCGTTTGCATTTAAATATTTTGAAACATCAGACACGTCTAAAGACATGCTTTTTTGACTGGGTGGAAATTCTTGAAATGATTGCACGAATTTACCAACCATCTTACCTGCTGGTCCAAATAACCAACTGCGGTTTTCAGCCCATTCATCATAACCTCTGGCCTTAGTAAACCTTTCAAAAGGGTCTAGTTTTAAATTTATAATATAAGGTGATGTTAAGGCATTTTGTGTTGCTCTAAACCATTTGTCTTGCTCGGTAAATAATAGTTTCCAATCACCATATCTCACCCCATGAAACTTCGTCTCTGTGAAATAGTAAAAATCCTTACGTCTAGTGTTTCCATTATTTAAAATCAAATCACTTTGATCATAGCCGTCTAAATGCACCTTAAATGATTTGCTGCCAAAGGTTTTACCAGTAAGTAAATCTTGCTTTAAGGTTTTATTTCCGACAAAAGACAATAAGGTTGGCATCCAATCTTCCATACTCATAAATCCAGCTCGTGTCTCACCTGCAGGAATATGTCCTGGCCATGATACAACCATAGGTACGCGAAAACCGCCTTCCCATCCACCAGCACCTTTCTCGCCTCTAAATGGATGGTTCCCACCATCTGGCCAAGAGTTAGACGCTGCTCCATTGTCTGTTGAGAACATAATAATTGTATTATTATCTACTCCTAATTCTTTTATTAACGCTAATAATTCACCAACGCCATTATCTACTTCTTTCATACCGTCAGCATACAAACCGTAACCTGTAGCACCATCACTCTTATCTTTTAAATGTGTTTTATAATGCATACGTGTCATGTTATGCCATACAAAAAAGGGTTTGTCATCTTTTACAGCATCTCGAATAAAACGCTTAGACTCTACCATGACTTCATCATCCAAAGTTTTCATGCGCTCTTTGCCAAAGGGACCTAAATCTTTTACGGATTGTTTTCCATTAGCTAAAGCTTTGGAATGTAGAACACCACGTTGCTTTAAACCAAACTTTTCTTGAGAGGCTTCATCTTTAGGGAAGTCATATTGCTCTGTATATTCACCAGCATTTAAGTGATAAACGATTCCGAAAAACTCATCAAATCCATGTACTGTTGGGAGATGCTCATCTCTATCCCCGAGATGGTTTTTACCAAATTGCCCAGTGGTATAGCCCATAGGTTTTAACAATTCGGCAATCGTAGGGTCCTTATCTTTAATTCCTTCTTTTGCTCCTGGTAAACCAACGGTGCTTAAACCTGTTCGCATAGGGTATTGCCCCAAAATAAAAGACGCTCTTCCAGCCGTGCAAGAAGATTGTGCATAGTGATCCATAAAAATCAAGCCTTCATCTGCAATGCGGTCAATGTTTGGCGTAGACCCGCCCATCATGCCGCGATGATAAGCACTTAAATTCCACATGCCAATATCATCACCCCAAATAATTAAGATGTTTGGTTTTTTCTGTTCTTGAGCTCCTAATATAAATGAGAGCAAGAGTAGTGCTACTGTTATTTTGTTTTTCATAGATTTATAGTTTTGATTGTTAGGCGTTATTTATTTTTTTTACTGCTTCAAAAAGAAATCAAGTGACAGCAGGAATTTCTTGTTTAATTTTATGAATGTTTGCTGTGTAATTGTAGCCTTTTATTATTAGTGTTTAGTTAATTGTACTGGGTTCACCTAAAAGACAAGCTGCAATTGAGCCAATTTTATTTTTTTATGAGCAGTTACAATTTATCATTGTCCGGATTATATTTAAAAGGTTTGCTTTCAAAATATTATAAATATATGAGATAATCTAAATCAGTGCCCTATTTAATCATCTCAGTATAGCCTTTTCCAAATTGTTTATTGCAAACACGCATCTGCTTCATGGTTATGGAAATACATGTCACTGAACTTTGCTTAATAATCATCATCGCAGCAGGGTTTGTATTTGCCGTGCCCACTTTAGCTAGTGTTATCCATACCTCGTTTTCTTCTATTATATACGCAGGGAAACACTGATCGTCTTTTATAACCAATACTGCTTTCCAATTTGAAACGGCATGATCCGAGTTTAATTTTTCAGCAGCCATTAGTTTTAAATGATTCAAAGACGGAATAAATTTTAATATCAATAATTCAACTTCCCCTTTTAAGTTTGCAATTATTTTTATCTTCATTAGAAGCCCAAGCAAAAAAATGATGGTAAGCATAATCAGTATCGCAAAAAACGTAAGTGTTATTTCCCCGAAAACATGTTCCACCTCAAATTTTTTGGCAATAGGGCCAATAAGTTTTTCGAAAACTTTAATGAATTTAGATAGTATATAGACTACTACAGATAATGGAAATGCTAAGGCAATGCCTCTTAAAATGGTTGACGTCAAGAATTTTTTTTTCATTTTTATAGTTTTTAATTTGGATCAAACCAAATAGTTTTAGAGCACCCGGTCTCAACTACTGTTTTTGAATCGATGTAGGAAAAGTAAAACCTTCTCTTAAGTCATCAAATAGATTCTATAGTGCCGTTGTTCATTGTAATACAAGCAGATCGTAAATGGCATTTATCATTACTTGAAAAATAATAGGTTCCAAACACATAAGTTATAGTGTTGTTATTGGGAGCTATAAAATCATTATTTTGAAAATTATTCAGGGCTAAGTCTTCACTAAATCAAGAGAATTTCCCCATATCCATATTGTATATTTTAACAAGTATAATTTTATCGGTTTGAGATAGAAATTGAATAAAATAGATATTCAAAATCTAAACGATCAATGCCTTCTAACTTTTTATAAGCGATGGCACTATTTAGTGATTATACTGTGCCTTTGCGTTACCCGAATTAGAGTCAATGCATATTATGGTAAAAAATCCTTCCTTTAGCCTAATTTCTAATCATTAAATAGCGTGGTGAAACCAAATTCGCTCCCAAAATCAAAAACTTTTATTGCCTTTAGTTTTTACTATACCGTGGTAATAGTTTTCAAAGCCAGCTTTAATTGTTATACGTTTGTCTTGCGATGTTGGGTATAATCTACTTCATTTAATAGTTAAGGTTTGGCGTTCCAGATCGTTGTGGTATCTGCGAGTTCCTTTGTGTCTTGAGAAATTTTATCACTTCTATTTTGAGCAGAAATTGTATCTATCCAAATAGTTATTATAAATAGATCGCTAAATAATATTTTTAAAATAATATGAGGTCATCTTTAACGTCTTCCTAAAACGATCACTCTGGCTTTTCCACTAAAACGTCCTTTGGTATCAAACCAGAATTCTATTTTTCGCAAGCTTCGTTTGCCTCCTTTTAAATCGATTACTCGGCTAGTTTCTCCTTTTCGAATTACAAATTTTAATGGTATTTCGTCTTTTCCTCCATTATCGTAAGTAATGACCATACGTTGCATGTTGACATCTGCACTGGATACTTTTAATTTTATTTTCCTGAAATCGTCAAAAGGACCTTGTACAAATAGGGCGTCGTGGTCCCCACCATAATTGGCTTTAACTTCTCCGATTTTTTTCCAAGTAGTATTAGTGGTATTATTACTCACCTTGTGTCTAAGTCTTTGTGCATTTGTATTGCATGCATACCCTATAACAAAAATGATAATTAGTAAGTTTTTCACAATTTGAATGTTTAATAGTTTATTTATTTGATTTTCAGAAACGTGGTGTTCACATTTAATAGTAATATAGAATCATTTTGATTTGGAACACTAATGGTATATTTTGGTTCAAAATATGTTGATAAATTTCAGCTAGTGTTTACCAGTAGCAATTCTTATAATTACGATTTTGAGTTTCTTTTTCTTTTTTGAATATCTTTATCTAGTTGGTGAAATATGTTAAATATTCAAATGCTGATTACTAAAAAAAAAAGTGAAGTAATGAATAATACCACTAAACTTCACTTTTTAGGATTAGGTTGTGAATTGAGGTTTTATTCTTCCTTAATTTCTGCTATTTCATACATGTCCTTACCATCTATCTCAATAGGTTGATAATACGTTTCTCCAAATTGAACATAGGTCTGATCACCAATCTTTACTTCTTCGCCACCTTCTGGTAAATTGGGCACAATGGTACCAGCAGTTGCTGGAACTACGGCATATCCTTCAGCATTTTTTTCATAAAAGGCACCACCGTAATAATAATTATTAGTTTCATTTACTTCTACTTTTTCAGCCTCTTTTGGTATGGATGGAACTTGAGCACCTACTGGCGCTTGAACCGCCTCAAAACCTTCTGCTGTTTTTACATAATAGGTGCCTTCTTCATAATGATATTCTTCTTTTTTATCATCATCATTATCACTTATAATTGCTACAATTATAGCTGTTGTAGCTAATCTTGTTACGAAGTAGCCCCATGGGTGATAATAGGACCCATAAGCAAATGGTCTGTATGGATGGTAAACGTATGGTCTATGGCAATAATAGCCACGGCCACCATAACGATAAGGAGGTCTATTATATCTCCTAGAACTTCCTCTTACTCTGGTGTTTCGTGTATTTCTGGTATTTCTGGTATTTCTAACGCTAGTGTTCCTGCTTTTGTCAACATTAATATTAATATTATTATTACCTATACGGGTTTTGTTACCCACCTTATTCTTCTTTTTAACATTAGACGTCTTTCTTTTTTTTACTGTATTAGACTTCGATCGGTTCTTTATTTTGGTCTTAGATGTATTTGGTCTTGTCGCCGTTCTTTTTGTAGACGATTTAGGTTTAGATAAATTTCTACTGCTAGATTTCTTATGACCACCGTTTATAGATCTTTTTGGGCTTGAATATTTTTTTGTGTTAGCAGATCTCTTTGGGGTAGTAGATTTGCTTCGGCTAGGGGATTTAGATATGGAACGACCTCCTCCTCTAGAAGCGCCATGGCTAATGCGTTGTGCGATTAAATCTGAAGGAAAAATTAATGCTAAAAACATAAAGATAATTCCTAATTTATGTTTTATGTTAAATGAATATGCTGTCATGATAAAATATGTTTTGAGATGAAATTATTAAGATTTTTTTAAAATGCTTATTAATTTAGCATTTGGTGGTGGCATAAAATCAAATGTAGAATCTGGAATATTAGGATTTAATGACCAATTACTAAAACTTGATTCAAATTGAAGGTTTGATTTGTTTTTATAAATAATTACAAAATGTTTTGGAAGAAAATTTGTTTCGTTTGAAATCCATAATTGTACGTTCAACTCTGTATTAGTTGCCATGATATGGTAACACTCTTCTCCATCAATATATTGTTTGCCTAGATATTTAATAGATGTGAATTGTTCTAGCATATCGTCTGTAAAAGACGGGTAGAAAAAATCGGCAGCAGGGAAGTTAAAGTTATAATCGAGATTCATTTGATCAATCATCTTTAAAGTAGATTGCGGAGCTTCTAGCGTTACATAGTTGTTTTCATCAAAATTATAATATGATAGAAATGAACCATCATACGAATATCCTTTTTTACCTTTTGTGCCTTCAGTACGAACGCTCAATTTATCTGATCCAGAAAACGAAATGTTACTAGTAGAAAAGCGCTTTTTAATATTTTTGTTTGCATCTAATTCATCTGTAGAATTATTCAAATTAAAGCTAACAGATTCCAAATCTCCAATAACACTGGCCATTTTATCTAGGAGGAATATCGCAGAGGAATCAATGTCTTTAACTTCTTGAGCATACCCTACTAAGGATAGCATTAATAGGGGTAGTAGTACAAAGTTTTTTTTCATAGTTATAATATTTTAGTAAAGAATAATTAATGTTAAAATTAAACAAATAAAAGTTAGTAAAAAAAAAATCATGTTAGGGGTGCTATCCTACCTGTCATAACCTAGACTGTTTTGAACTTTTTTTACATTTGAAAATGCAATTACTAATGGCTATTGTTGGCATATATTTATTATTTCACAAGTTCGAAATCATTTAATTGGAATGATTTATCAAAAAACGGTTTTGTTGGCGCATAAAGTCTAAAGTATACAAACCAACCATCTGTATCTATGGTTTTCATAAAATTACTGTCTAAACCTTTAGGTGCTTTATTCCCAATGTATAAATCTAAAGAACCATCTTCATTGTATTGTAGTTGTTTCATTTTGCTATCAAGACTTACACTTGGTACATCTGTGCCGCCATTGTCATAAGGTCTTCTGGTGTTTTCGCTATAAAGCGTTAAAGCCCAAAATTGCAGCACAGGAATCTCCTTAGGCACCGTTAATTTATAGGTTTTGTCAGCTCTGAATAAGTTACCTTCCTTATCTCTTTTAGCAGTCATATATACTTGTCCTTCACCTATTTTAGGGTTTACCATACCTTCAGTACTTGTTACGGCTTCATAAAACCAAATAGCTCTTTCATCTAGTTCAACTTTGTAATCGGTGCTTTGAGCAACGGTAAAGTCAAAACTTTTATACCAACTTGTTCCTGGCCAATAAGGGGTTGCAAAACGCGGGTTTGTTTGCATATTTCGAAGCATCAATTCTCCCATTTTCAAGCCTTTCAATAAAATTTTAGTTTTACGCTCATCAGGATTAAACGCTTTTCCTTTTTCTATTCCAAGAGGTTCAAGCATAGCCATCCATACTTTGTCTTGTTCTCTTACAGGTTCTTGATTTATAATGCTGTGCAAGGTTTTCCAGTATTCCATATCACGAGGTGCTGTGGCACTCCATTCAACGTCCATATTTTCAATAAATACAGTGGGCATTTTATCTTCTCCAACCTTACCCGTTTTTAATTCTGACTTAAATTCCGCAACAACTTCAGGCCTTGAGTCAAAAAGGCGCATGCCAATAAAGATAGTATTTGTTTCCGATTGATACACATAATCTCCTTTTCCTTTATACTTGCTTAAATCATCTTCAGGACCAACTAAAATATAAGTCCCACCTGTTCCTTTATCAGGTCCGGTAAGGCCCATATTTGCAATAGGTCTTTGCCATAAATCTAAAAAGGCACTCGCTGTTTTTCCTGCTGGATATTCTACTTCTAAAGGACCATTAGATAGATTGTAAAACTGTATAATATAAGGTGTTGTTAAATTCCCGGTTACAATACCTCTCTTTTCTTTTAAGGATTTGAATACAGCAAATTCTCCTAGCTGTCCCGTCTTGTAATTCTTATTCTGCTCTTTCATCCAAGTATAAAAACTGACCACGGGTGTCGACCATATATACGCTTGAGAGGCACGTTGGAAATCCAAGGCATCAAAGAGTTTTTCTGAACTTTCGTCAGTCACAAAATTATTCTGCAATTCTAAATCGCCATAAAATGAATTGATGGTTTCATCACCAATCAATGTTGCTTCTTCGAGCGATACTCTTTTTGAGCTGCTATCGTTAGTCGTCCTTACATTGTTACAGCTAGTGAGTACCACGACTCCCAAAACGAAACTAAAAATGATTTTTTTCATGTTTTTATTAATTTTTATGAGTGCTTAATAACAGCAGGTAGTGTGTAAATATAGTTTTCTATTATCAAAAAATATCAAATAGATTAAAGAAAAGCAACGGTTTGATAGCCTTATGATATTGGATTTCAAAACGTTTACTTTTTTGTAGATACTTTTTTAATAGCTGGAAATTTTATGTTATTGGCCGGCTCATAGATTCTAAAAAGACCGTAAAAATTAACTCCGTTAGTGGGTATTGCATTTTCACCTAAGCCTTCATTATTAATACGTATCGTATAGGTTCCATCAGGATTTGGCTTCGCATCGTAGGATGAGACATAATATATATTCTTTTTATTCGGGATAAGATATCGGTCTGTAGAAGAATATATTGTTACGGTCCAGTATCCTTTATCATTTTTCATGAGCCCCTCTTTAGGAACGGTTATTTCATAGGACGCTTTACCGCTTAAATGTTCTTTATTTTGATCAAAGACGATCGAACCATACTGAGCATATCGAGCTTGAGTTCCTAGCTGTCCTGCAAGTGCACCAGCGGCTCTATCCAAATCACCTCCACCCTCATAAGGTGAGACGAAAAATTTAGAGGAATCATGTCCTTGTTTTACATAGGTATCTATTTTCTTAAATCCAGCCTCTTTTACAGCATCCGAGAAACTTGGAAGAACAAATGGAAAATTGCCACCTCCGCCGCTCAGTTTTATGTTTTTTGCAAGCCTCATTACCTCTTGTTCATTATTGACAATGACCTGGCGTGTAAAGGCAAGTCCCTGATAGGTTTGTAATACAATTTCATAGGCGTCTTTAATAGGACTTTTCTGATGCGGTAAACGTACAACTACTGGTTTATTAGGCATCACAGATACTTCCATAAAGTGATTCATATCAAATATTGATACTGAATAGTATCTGTCATAGGTAGGCATGGTAATGACCAAAGGTTCGTTTGATATATTGAACCAGGAATAACCGTAGTTTGCACCTGCTTGAGGACTTACCACTGTTTTATCCTTTGCAGTAATGGAACCTGAAAACTGCCACTCACCCATTTTGTGCTCTTTGAGCCAGGCATCTCTCATCTCGACCTGTTTTGTTGCAGGGAACCATTTAATGTATTCTGCAAGATCTGAACTGTTAACAGATTTGTTAGACATTTCTTGGGCACCAACGTAACTACTCAAAAACATAAGCGTTACAAAGGCTGCTCCTAATAATAAATTATATTTCTTCATTTTCTATAGTATTTAGTGGTTTTTTTTATTCAAATGCTGCTAGGCAACTCATTTAGTAAACAAATCACAGATAGGGAGTTCTAGAGCGATTTTCATAAGTAGGCAAGAACTAGTAATTAATTAAATATTGTATCGTGCTTTCGTTATTTTCTCTCCGAGTTTAGTTGTAGTGTTGATTTTTAGTTGCTCAGTGCCAATTTAATATTTTCATGGAAATTTTCTAAGGTTTTTTAAAACCGTAAATGTTTTTAGTTTTGATCTGATACTGTTTTTGGATAATCGATACTCAATTTGAATGCATTCGATAATCCCTAAATTGATTATTACTATTTAATTTAAGTTTGGTGAAATGTTTGCTTTTAGATTATGAGATTACCAATTATAACTAAATGAAAGCTTTAAAAAGTCACCATCTAATCCATTAGTGTTTTGCGCTACGATACCACCATAAGTAACATAGGTGGCAATTTTCGGGTTGATATCAAACCCAACAGTGCCCCCAATTTGCAAAGCGTTAATAAGGTCGTTATTATTAACCCCTCCTAATGAAGTCCTACCTCCATTACGATATAAATAATCAAAAGATCCCCAAATTAGTTTCGAAAACTTTCTTGTAACATGGCCTTCTAAATTAAATAAAGCAGTTTGCTCTAAGGATGCGTTCGTTCCTGAAATATCAGTATTATCTGTAAATAAAGAAAGAGTAGGTACAAGCTCTATACTAATAACTTTATTCGTTCCCCAATTAAAGAATTTCATCATTGGAAAACCGAGTTTAAACTCCCATCTATTTGTGCCAATATTGAGAATTCTGTCTGCATCATAACTTCCTGTAGGAGCTCTAAACGCAACAATAACATCAGCAGCAAAGTTATATTTGGTTTGCATGTACGTTTCTAAATCAACACTAGGTGCGCCATAGAGATTAACAAGGCCAATAACGTAAGTGTCTGCCATACCAGATGTTTCTCCTTCTATTAAACCACTAATTTCACCATTCAGCGTTCCGCCAGAAACCATAGCAATCACAGCAGCACTGCGCCCTGCTAAATTAAATACTCTCGTGTACATGGCGCCGTAAAGATTGGTTTCAAACTCTGCTTCTGCAACAACCAATGGGTTATTAAACGCCGCATTTGAATTAATATGAAAATATAACGGTGTTACCATGTTAGTTCCAGCTGGCACTGGCCAATAGGCTCTCGTGCCATCCCCTTGAGCTAAACTAGTATGTATTACAAAACAAGTGATGACTATGCTGATAAAATATTTCATTGGTAAGTTTTTTATAAATTTAATATTAATTAAAATTCTATTATTAATAATAGTTCAAATATATCAATTTTTAATGATTTTATTGCAACTAGATGTTATAATCAAAGTTAGATCTAAATAAGGAAGCAATTGGTTTTTAATTTTTATTAAAACTAATCTTTGAGTCGGCGTTAATGACCTATTTTTAAGACTCCTCAAAATTTTATTTGCTAGATTCAAGTAATAAACGCAACTTCTGTGTTAAACAAAAGTTTTTCCATTACTTCTAATGGTGTATCAAATTTATGCCTTTTTCTTGGTCTATCATTTAATTTTCTTTTAATCCTTTTAATCCTTTTAATTTCTTGGTCAGGTATGTTTGAGAAGTCCGTTTTCTTTGGGAAATATTGCCTTATTAAACCATTTAGATTTTCATTAGCACCTCGTTCCCAAGGTGAATATGGATTTGCAAAATAAAAATCAACGTGTCATCCTTCCGATACTTTTTTGTGTTCTGTAAATTCCTTTCCATTATCTGCCGTTATTGTATTGACATAGGGAATCCACTCCTCAAGCATTTCATTTATAGCAACTCTTACTTCAGTTGCTTCACGTGTTTTTGTTTTCTTCATCTTAAGCATTCCAGAAGCTCTGTCATTTAATGTGACGATTGCACCTTTGTGATCTTTGCCCACTATTGTGTCTGCTTCTAAGTCGCCAAAGCGTGATTTTCCATCAACAATAGATGGACGTTTATCAATACTCACGCGATCAGGTATTTGCCCACGTCCCGTATTGATTGCTCCTCGCTTTTTATACCTACGTCCTTTTCGGCGTAGATGTTGGTATAAAGTACCGTTATTGTTTTTATCTTTCCATATGTGAAGGTAGATAATTTCTTTACTCACACAGTCTATATCATTCTTTTTACAGTGACCCACAACCTGTTCAGGGCTATAATCCTCACTGATGAGGAACTTAATAGTGTTAACCATATTGATAGTGAGACGGATTTTCTTAGGTTTCTTTTGGTGACGTTCCTTGCTCTTTTTCTCTGCAAGGTTTGGTCTGTAATTACCGTTACGCTCATCTGAATTACGATTGAGTTCTTCTCTGCTTATACTAGATTTATGTAAACCAAGATTATTAGCTATGTAATTTTGTGTATTCAAATAGTAGTCCACGCCAATAAAATTCTTCAATCCATGGATTAATTAGCGTCAATACAATCCAAGGTAACCAAATGTACCAATTACCTAATGTTTGGTAATGCATTAAAAATAGCGGTAGTGGCAGGATACCAATACATAAAGCTAGACTATTCTAGCCGAAAGCGCTTTTTTATTTTTGCAACCATTTTTTTCTCGTTTGCTTTTCAGTATACCTAAAAGTGAAGAATAGAAAAAGACACCATTGCATGAGGATTATGGGAATAAAGGCCCATTCTCCTAAACTGTTTTTAAATAGAAAAGCAATTCCGAAGCTCTTGGCTATAATTAAAAATGGTGATGCAAGAACACTATTTTTTTTGTTAATTTCATTCAGAATTGACTGTTGTTAAAAGGTTGACTAAAGTTTGAAGATAAGTCTAGTTGCCGTTTTTATTTGCTTTTTTATACAATGAAATATGTGCAGCCTTTCAAAGAAATTTACAGCTCCATGTCTATTATAATTTCGTTTTTATAAGATTCAATTTGTTTGAGTTATTGAAACAAAACGTATCTAGGAGGCACCAGTCCGTTTAGTCTTATGTAAACAAGCATTTGCCCTCTATGGTGCGTTATATGGTCGGCAAGTAATAAGAAAATTTGTCGCTTTGTTCTATTCAATCCGAAATAGTCTAATTCGTCATCAAATTTAGTTGTGTCAAATTGTTTAATTAATTTTATGGCTTCATCAAATGTGTTATCTATGGTTGCAATCATCTTTTCTTTAGATTTATTAGCAACTTTAAATAGTGTGTCAGTTTTCCATTCCCTAGATTCTCGACCACCTAATAAGGACTGGCTATGCCAATCTATCGCATATCCTATGTGCATTAAATTTTCGGCAAAGGTCAATGATTCTGGTGACGCTCTAAAGTTATATTTGCTCTCTGGCATTGTTTCTGCGACCAGAATTAAATATTTACGGGAATTTTGCAATCGCTCTAAATAGTCCTTGATAAAGCTGTCCTGTTGAGCAAACAGAGGTGCGACCGAACTAAATAGTATAATGGTTGTTAGAATAAGGATCTGTTTCATAGTTTTTAAATTTCGATTTTTCCTTTATAGTGGGTACCTCATTAAATAGCAAGATGCTTGAATAATTTTAGTGGTTCGAAACTAAATTAGTACATAAATCACAGATAGAAAACTTTCGCAAGTGAGCGAAAATCTGCACTTAGTTTTCTGCGTTTTAGGTTCTTCTTTTAATAAAAACACTAAAGTTAAAACATGGAAATTAGATACAAATTCTATTTCTCTGGTTGATTTAAAAAAAGGTAAAATTATTTCTTAGTGTTCCAATGCGTAGCTTCCAATATTTTATGAAAGATTTCAGTGTTTTCATAAACACCAGAAAATGCTTCAGATCCCGGGCCATAAGCAAAAACAGGTATTAATGTCGCCGAATGCCCATTGGTAGAAAATGTCCCAGTAATTTCATTATAATCATTGTAGGATTTGCCATCTTCTGTTTCCTTTTTCGTAGACGCTAATGTAAATCCTCCAGTTTCATGGTCTGCAGTTACTATTACCAATGTGTTACCATCTTTCTCTGCAAAATCTAGAGCTTTTCCTACAGCATCATCAAAATCAATAAGTTCAGAGATAAGATAATCAGCATCATTAGCATGACCTCCCCAATCTATTTGTGAACCTTCTACCATCACGAAAAAATTAGAATTGTCCGCATCCTTATTAAGAAACTGTATACCTAATTCTGTTGCTTGAGGTAAAAAATCACCACGCCCTTTAGCGACAGGTTCTAGATGGTTTTCTGCTAATAGATAAGCCATTTTTTGATGCTGTTTAATGCCTGAAAATTTACCCAGGGCGGTTGTATCTATTCCAAACCCTTTCACTTTCAATGCCTCTAATAAGTTTTTTTCATCTTTTCTTTTATTAAAAAATTTGATGCCACCACCAGCAAAAAAATCAATATCAGAATCAACCATATCTGCTGCAATGTCCTCATAGAGTCCTCTGTTTATAGCATGCGCATAGAAAGCTGCTGGCGTAGCATGTTGTATGGATGACGTAGAAATTACTCCTGTTTTAATATGTTGTAGTGATACAATTTCTACTAAAGTTTTAACTTTAGTAGAATCATCGGCAACACCAACAGCTCCATTATAGGTTTTTACTCCAGAAGCAAAAGCCGTTGCACCTGCGGCAGAATCAGTAATATCTTCTCTTGATGAAGATGTGCTAATAAGTCCTATGTGCTTAAAACGCGCATAATTTGGACGCGTTTTCTTAAAATAAAATGCTGATGATATTTGTGATAAACCTGTGCCATCTCCAATTAAAAGAATAACATTTTTAGCTTTTGGAGGTACTTCCTCTTTAGCTATTTGTGATTTACAAGAAAACAATGTTACGAATAATACTAGATAAATTATGTTTTTGTATGTCATGAGCTTGTATTTAATTTATTGCAAATGTTTATGGTTTTGTTGCATGACAACTAATATAGTAAATAAACCTAAGCCTATTCATTGTTAAGCACCAAGTGTTTTTCGAAAGGAAAATTAGGTGCAATTAATTACACCTCTTTTAAGTTCGATTTTCTCTGCCTTTCTCTGTATAATCCAATTATTAGTCCAATAAATCCAATTAAAAAGCATGATATAAGCCAAAATATAATATCGTATTTTTTAACCAAAAATCTATAGGTAAATGTGAAAAGAAATAAAGCTAATCCGATGATTTGCCAAAAATAATCTTTTTCTAACCTAACTTTTTTGTCAATAGTCGGAACGAGATTAAAGAGCATTTTTAATTCATTCCATTCCCAAACAATTAGTAATAAATTTGCCAATAACATAAGTCCAGTTATTATTGGTGTATTAGCAAAATAATAGGACAAAGTTATTACGAAGATATTTAGAATAATAGGTAGATTAATTATTGCTCCAAGTTTAGAATACCGTTGAGTCATTAATAAGAAACCAGCTATTAACTGACCTATTCCAATGAATTTCCAATATAATCCAGATTGGTACATCGTTTCAAAAAAATGAAACGCACTATTTGTAGGATTTAATGCACCGCTTTCAGATGTGAAACGATTCCCTTTTATTTTTATAAGACTAGCAAAAACAAATGCTCCACCAATTAAGTATCGCGTATAAATAATAAAAATTTGAGGCACTATTTTTTCTTTAATTCTATCCATAAGTATGTAGGTGTTTAGTTTTAAAAACAGAATTATAGATGTAATATAATCCTATTTTACATAGACGAATAGCATGGACGTTTGTTACTCAGAATTAATTAGAACGTTTGGATATAAACAATGGTCTCTATCCATTATTATAAAAATAAGATTGTAGCTTTTTTAGTTTCAAGAACGATCTATTTGCTGTATTTTTTTAATTTTTGTTCAAATTAATTATGCTTTCAGTTTTAATTTTTGAAAGTTCTTTTAGTTTATTAGCTTCGTAAAGTGAAGGTAAGTCTTTTAAAGGAGTGCCAACTTCAGCTTTATAGTTTATATAATCTTGAAATGTAATACCATCAATAACTCTAGTGTTATAAGCGCTTCTAAAGCGCACACCACCTTTGTTTACTTTGTAACTGTAAGCTAGATAATCAATCTTTTTTGTATCTTTATTTATCCAATAATAGAATTCATCGTCAAAATCTTCTCCTCCACCATCTTTATTAAAAGTAACTTCAATAACACTGTAAGAAATGTTTTTAATAGTAGTGTTTTCTATAAATTTAGAATTAACAGCTTTGTCATTTAATTTATGAGGCAAGGTTGCAAAATAAATCACAGAATTTACTGCACCCGTTCCATTTGCAATGTCTTTTTCTGAAAGGTCAATTGCTTTCCCATTAATTGTTCTTGAGAATTCATTATTTAATAGTGCGTCTTCAATTATTGACGCTCCTTTTTTTGAAATCTTTTTGTATTGATAATCACTTAAATTATTTTTAAAATGATAGGTGTTTCCTCTAAAGACCAATGAATAATGAGCAGAGTTGTATAAATTACCGCCATGAGCAGCAAATGTTTCATTCAATAGTTCTTCAGATTTTGTTAATTTAATGTTGTCTGATGGAATAATAATTTCATTTGAAGAAACAGTATCATTATTTTTTTCTTTATTATTACAAGAAAGAAGTAGGAGCACACAAAATACGATTGAAAGAGTTTTTAATAAGGACATTCTTGTTTATTGGTTTTAAATGATAACTTCTCGATTTGTCGAATGTAATTCAAAAAGCTTTCAACTAATGAATACAATTCAAATTAAAGAGAATCTATAATTTATAATGGTGATTTACTGTTTAATAAAAATACCAAACAATTCATTTCTATTAGGAATAGAGTTATAACACGTTTCGAAGGTTTTTATTTTAAAGTAAGGTTTTAAATAAGATAAATATACTGTTTTGTCTCCACCAAAAGGGCGCTTTTCCAAATCCTCGGTAAGCGGGAAATCAAACCATAAACCAACCAACTTACCATTTGTGTTTAGCAAATTAGCCATTTGTTTAGCATATGCTTTTCGAGTGTCTTCTAATGGTGGAAAAGAACAGAAAAAGGTTTGCTCGATAATGAGATCGTACTTAGAATTGTGAGTAAAGAAGTCTCCTTGAATTAATTGAGACTCTGGAAAAGTTGGATTTCTTTTTTTGAATGCTTCTAGAGGACTTTTTGAAATGTCCATAACATATACATTTTTAAATCCGTTATTATAAAGATATTCAGCTTCATAGGCATTCCCAGCACCCGGAATTAAAATCGTTAATTCTTTATCTTTTAACTGATCAAAATATGTTTTTAGAGGGGCAGAAGGATGGCCAATATCCCAACCTGTTCTTTCTTCTTTATAGCGTTGAGTCCAATAGTTTTTGGTTTCTAGATCTTCTGTTTTCATCTTTAATTTTTATTAAAATTAAAGAATAAAGTCTTTTAAGACAAAATTATACCGAATAAACTTAACTTTTATATTTTTGCAAAATGATTGATAACTTCGAAAATGAATATTTTGGAATCGGTATTCAAAATGGTAAAACACCAGAAAACCTTGGTGTACTTTGGCGCTCTGCACAAAATTTAGGCGCTAGTTTTATTTTTACCATTGGTAATCGCTATGCTAAGCAGGCTTGCGATACGCACAATGCTGTAAAGTCTATTCCTTATTTTCATTATGATAATTTCGAGGAATTCTATAAATATTTACCAAAAGGAGCAAGATTAGTTGGTGTCGAATTAACTAATGAAGCTGTACACTTAGAAACCTTTAATCATCCAAGGCGTTGTGTTTATTTATTAGGGGCAGAGGATCATGGTTTGTCTAAAAAAGCCATCGAAAAATCGCATCATTTAGTGAAGTTTAAAAGTGAATTGAGTTTAAATGTTTCTGTTGCTGGAAGTATTGTGTTGTATGATAGAGGAATAAATAAACCAAGGTCGTAACTTTGCAGTCTGTAAAACAGAATATAATGAGTCATAAAGCAGGTTTTGTAAATATTATTGGTAATCCTAATGTTGGGAAATCGACATTGATGAATGCCTTTGTGGGTGAAAAATTATCAATAATCACATCCAAAGCACAAACTACGAGGCATCGTATTTTAGGGATTGTAAATGGTGAAGATTTTCAAGTTGTATTAAGTGATACACCAGGGATTATTAAGCCAGCTTACGAGTTGCAAGCTTCTATGATGGATTTTGTGAAATCGGCTTTTGATGATGCCGATTTGCTTATTTATATGGTTGAAATAGGTGAAAAAGAATTAAAAGACGAATCCTTTTTTAATAAAATCACTAGTGCCAAAATTCCTGTTTTATTGTTATTGAATAAAATAGATCAATCCGATCAAACGCAGTTAGAAGAACAAGTGCAATTGTGGGCAGAAAAAGTTCCAAATGCCGAAATTATTGCTATTTCTGCTCTAGAAGGATTTAATGTAAAAGAAGTATTCGATAGAATTATAGAATTGCTTCCAGAATCTCCACCTTATTACCCAAAAGATCAACTAACAGATAAGCCAGAGCGTTTTTTTATTAACGAAACCATTCGCGAAAAAATATTAATTCATTACAAAAAGGAAATTCCATACGCAGTAGAAATAGATACTGAAGAGTTTTTTGAAGAAGAAAAAATTATTAGAATTCGTTCTGTTATTATGGTAGAACGCGAGACGCAAAAAGGAATTATTATTGGTCATAAAGGAAGTGCTTTAAAACGTGTTGGTATTGAAGCTAGAAAGGATTTAGAAAAGTTCTTTGGAAAACAAATTCATTTAGAGCTTTATGTGAAAGTGAATAAAAATTGGAGAAGTAATCAAAGACAATTAAAGCGTTTTGGCTATAACCAATAACTAATTATGTTCTGCGTGAATATCTTGACTTCTTAAAATATCTCGCATAAAATGATGCAGTTCATGCATTTGGTCTGTTCCCGTTTTTTTGCCAATTCTTCCACCAAAATACAGGACAAGCCATACTATTGCCATTAAACAGACTAGAAATAGTTGCGTAGCATAATTTGTATCTAAAGACCAATTAGTATAGGCCCAAACACCAAAACCAAAAAACAAGCCAATAACTACAAAGTGTAAAAACATAAATAGTGTCCAAACGGTTGGGTTAGGGCCAAACAAACCATAAAGAGTACTCTTATTTATAGTTTGATTTTTGTTAATTTCTATATGTAATTGAGGTGACCAAAAGTGTTGCTTCGCTTTTGGTATTTTAATAAAAACATGATCATCTACTCGTGAAACTATAAAATTACTTTGTGTGTTTTTTGTGTCCTCAAAAAGATTTAGAAGCGTTTCATTATCCTCATTAATATCAAATTTAAAACGTGGTCTTAATATTATTTCGTTGGTTAAAGGCATTTTTATTGTTTTAAAATTTTAATTTACATTTTTTTCTTTGAATTCTTTTATAAATTTAGGTTTGAAGCGAATATTATCTTTTTTTGAGTTGTATGCTATCAATACACCAGGTGTAAAAGACAAATAAAGGATTCAAAATAGCATTTTTTGGAGGGAATTAAAAAAAATAAACGAGTTCTATAATAAACACTACCTTTGCACGCGCTTACAGGATATGTAATGCAGATAAAACACAAGATATGAGTAATATAGTAGCTATTGTAGGAAGACCAAATGTTGGAAAATCAACATTTTTTAATCGTTTAATTCAACGTCGTGAAGCCATTGTCGATGCCGTAAGTGGTGTTACAAGAGATCGTCATTACGGAAAAAGTGACTGGAATGGTAAGGAGTTCTCCTTAATCGATACAGGTGGATATGTAAAAGGAAGTGACGATATTTTTGAAGCCGAAATTGATAAGCAAGTAGAATTAGCTATCGATGAAGCAGATGCTATCATTTTTATGGTAGATGTCGAAGATGGAATTACAGGAATGGATGAGGATGTTGCAACATTACTTCGTAAAGTTACAAAGCCAGTGTTTTTAGTTGTAAATAAAGTAGATAATGGAAAACGTGCCGAAGATGCTGTAGAATTCTATAGTTTAGGTTTGGGAGATTATTTTACTGTTGCAAGTATTAACGGAAGTGGAACAGGAGATTTATTAGATGCCTTAGTTGAAGCTTTACCAGAAAAAGAACAAGAGGAAGAACAAGACGAATTACCAAGATTTGCAGTGGTTGGTAGACCAAATGCTGGAAAATCATCTTTTATTAATGCCTTAATTGGAGAAGATAGATATATAGTTACAGATATTGCAGGTACAACACGAGATTCTATAGATACCAAGTATAATCGTTTTGGTTTCGATTTCAATTTAGTAGATACTGCAGGAATTAGAAAAAAATCTAAAGTAAAAGAAGATTTAGAATTCTATTCTGTAATGCGAAGTGTTCGTGCTATAGAACATGCAGATGTATGTTTAATAGTCGTAGATGCTAATAGAGGTTTCGATGGACAAGTGCAAAATATCTTTTGGTTAGCCCAAAGAAATAGAAAAGGGATTGTAATTTTAGTTAATAAATGGGACTTAGTAGAAAAAGACCATAAAACAACCATTGCTTTCGAGAAACATATTCGCCAACAATGCGAACCCTTTACAGATGTGCCAATTGTATTTATTTCAGCTTTAACAAAACAGCGTATTTATAAAGCCATTGAAACGGCAGTTGATGTTTATAAAAACAGAACAAAGAAAATTAAAACAAGTGTCTTAAACGATACCTTCTTGCCGATAATTGAAAATTATCCACCACCAGCTTACAAAGGTAAATTTGTGAAAATTAAATACATTATGCAATTACCAACAGCACAACCGCAATTTGCGTTTTTCTGTAATTTACCGCAATATGTACGTGAGCCTTATAAACGTTTTTTAGAAAACAAATTACGAGATATATTCGATTTTAAAGGTGTTCCAGTTAGCGTTTACATGCGCAAGAAGTAAGTTTTAAAAAAAGTTTATTTTATTTAGAATTGTTTTTTTTACTGTAATTATTAGCATTAGAAAACGATACAATACAAATCCAATCTTTAGGTTACAACCTGTTTGATTGGATTTTTTTTATATAAATGTTAAAATAGCACTAAACAAACACTACATAAGCACAACATTAGCTTTACAGCTATTTTAAAATAAAAAACTAAGGTATATTTACTATCCTTACTTTATACTAAAAATGAATATTAAAATAAAATTAGCATATATTTTTATTATTGTAAACACGTTTTGTGGATTCTCTCAAGACAATCCACCATCAATTACGGCTATTGGAAGCCAAGGGTATTGTCCTGATGTACCTTTAAGTATTGTGACTTCAGTTTCAATTACAGATCCAGATTTCGGGGATAATACTTTAGATATTATTACAATTCAAATATCAGAAGGGTATTCTCAAGGAGAAGATTTACTCATCTTAACAGGAGCTCATCCGTCTGTAACATCTACTTGGTCTCCCAATCTCGGTGTTTTATCCTTAACTGGGCCAGCCAGTTTTACGGAATTTGAAAATGCAATACAAAGTGTTCAATATCAAACAACTCAAACTTACTTTACTGAAGATAAGTTTTTTTCTATAAATATAGGTAGTGCTAATTACTTACCATCTACAGACCATTATTATCTTTATGTTCCAGATTTGGGGATTACTTGGACACAAGCAGCGTCTGAAGCAGCTAGTCAAACCTTTTTTGGTTTGCAAGGCTATTTGGGAACCATAACAACTCCCGAAGAATCTCAATTAGCAGGAGAACAAAGTCCAGGCGCAGGATGGATAGGAGCAACAGATTCAGAAACAGAAGGAACTTGGAAATGGGTTACTGGACCAGAAGCAGGAACCGTATTTTGGATAGGAACCTTTAATGGGAATCCACAAAACGGTGCCTTTAGTTTTTGGAATACTAACGAACCCAATAATTTTAATGGAAACGAAGATTATGCGCATATTACAGATCCAAGTATTGGTCAGTTAGGCTCATGGAATGATTTGCCTGTAGGAGGAGATGGAGGTCCGTCAGATCCCTATCATCCTAAAGGGTATTTGGTAGAGTTTGGAGGTATGCCGGGAGATCCTATAATTAATTTATCTACAAGTACTTCAATAGTAACCCCAAGAATTACGCAAGTTAACGATGTCACTTTTTGCGAAAATGAGGCTATTTCTGTTACTGTGAATTCGAATACAGATTCAGTTTTATGGTACAATTCTATAACTTCAACAACTCCAATTTTTAACGGGTTTACATTTAATCCATCTATAACATCAACTACAAACTATTGGATAACTCCCGTGTTTTTAGGGTGCAATACTGGAGAGAAAACTCAAATTACAGTAACAGTGAATTCAGAACCAATCGCTAATAATTTATCATTAATTGTTTGCGAAGATGATCTTATTTACGATGGAGTACAAATATTTGATTTAAATAACGAAATTAATAATATTACCGATGGTTCTTCAGCAAACCTATCTGTAGTGTTTTATAGCGATGTAAGTTTAACCAATAGTATAAATGGTGATGATTACAGTAATACATCTAATCCACAAACGGTTTTTGTATTAGTAACAAATACCGCAACGGGCTGTACTAATGTTTCTTCAGTTGTTTTAGAGGTCAGTACAGCTATTTTAAATAATGCGACTTTAAGCAGCTGTGATAATAGCGGAAATCAAGGTTTTGCTACTTTTAATCTTTTAGATGCAAGTAGTCAAATACTTTTAGGCTTTCCTCAAGACATTGATTTGGCATTCTATGAAACTCTTGAAGATGTTTCTCTTGAAACAAATCAGCTAGATAACCAGTTTACCAACACTATTTCTTTATCACAGATTATATACGTAATAGGAAATCTAAATGGGGTCTGTTATGGTGCAGCAGAAATAGAATTATTTGTTATTGATGTTCCAGAAGTGCTTTCTGATACTGAAATTTATTATTGTTTAAACGGGTTTCCCAACACTTTAGATTTATCAAGTGGTCTTATTGGGAATCAAAGTGGTTTTCTATTTAATTGGTTAACTGGAGAAACTTCAGAAAGTATAAGTATTAATGAAACCGGTGTGTATACCGTTACTATTACAGATAGCGGGACTAATTGTTCAGTAACAAGAAACATAACTGTTTTACCATCTAATATCGCTACCATTGACACCGTAATAGTGGCAGATAACTCGCAAAATAACACAATATCAATTACAGTAACAGGAGAAGGACAGTATGAATTTTCTCTAGATAATAGTAATGGGCCTTATCAAGATAATGGCTTCTTTACAAATGTTTTAATAGGAGCACATACCGTTTATATTAGAGATGTTTTAAATAATTGTGGAGTAACGGAACAAGAAGTTTCGGTTATTGGTTATCCTAATTATTTTACCCCAAATGGAGATAACATTAATGAAACATG
This sequence comes from Lacinutrix jangbogonensis, assembly GCF_000797445.1. Lineage (GTDB taxonomy): Bacteria > Bacteroidota > Bacteroidia > Flavobacteriales > Flavobacteriaceae > Lacinutrix > Lacinutrix jangbogonensis. The sequence goes on from NZ_JSWF01000033.1 coordinate 123,056, forward strand.
GAATATTAAAGGACTTTCAGATAATTTTAATGGTGTCTTTAATGTTACTATTTACAATAGATTTGGTAAGATTTTATATTCTATTAAAAATAAAGATGATGCTTGGGATGGCACATTTAATGGTGTAGAATTACCAGCTTCTGATTATTGGTTTACTGTCTTTTTAGATAGAGGGAAGAATTTTAGTGGCCATTTTACGTTAAAGCGTTAGACACTTATAGCAATACACAATTGGCAAAGTACAGTACAAAACAATATTTAATTTTTAGTTATATCGGGAAATTTAAGGGTCTGGATTTCTAAAGTGGAAACAGATGTTTGTTTTTATTAATTAATGCCACTTCACAATAATAGAATCTAAACCAATAGATATGCCTTCAAAATAATGGCTGTTTTTAAATTGTGGTAAAATGGTGTTTTCAATAATAGTTTTAGCAAAAGAATCTGTAATAATTCTCTGCGTGCCAGTTCCAGTGGCGATTGCTATTTTTCTATCTAACCTAGAAATTAAAATTAAAAGGCCATTATTCTTCTCTTTTGTGCCAACACCAAGATTGTTAGCGAGGTTTTTAGCATGATTTTGAATGGCTTCATTATTAGGGATAGAGTCTATAGTGTAAACACAGATTTGATTAGTACTGCGTTTTTCGTAATTAATAATTTTTTCTGAAAGTTTTTGTTCTTCAGCCTCAGAAAATAAATCACTATAATCTTGAACTACTTTATTATAAATTAGAGTACTGGAGGTTTCTTTCTTACAAGAAATTAGTACTAAAACACTAAAAATAAGAATGAGGTCTTTCATTTTAAAAATAATTTAAATCAATAAGAGGTAAAGAGTAGGCCGCTAAGTTAAATAAGTAAACACATTAGAGTAGTACTGCAAACAGAAGACTAAATGCTTCCTACTAGGTCTACCATCCGCCAGAAGCACCACCTCCGCCAAAGCCACCGCCACCAAAACCGCCACCAAAGCCACCTCCGCTAGAAGCACCTCCTCCGCTGCCAAATCCTCCTCCAAAGCCTCCAGAACCACTTCTGTAGCCTCCACGGCCAGAGTTGCTTAGTATAATAGCTTCAAGGATATCTCGTGGTGTATTTCGGTTATCAAAACCACTTCCATTATTGTTTCCGCCTCGTCTGTTTTTAGAAATTGAAATTAGAATAATAATAAAAACTATAAATAGAAAGAAAATAACACCAAAAGGAAAACCACCTTCGCTAGATTGTCTTGTGCCTTGGTATTCTCCTTGCATGACTTCAAAAATAGCATCTGCGCCACGATTAAGTCCACCATAATAATCGTTTTTTTGAAATATGGAATGATGTCTCGTTCAATAATACGTCGCGACATGGCATCTGTCATTAAATGCTCGGTACCATAACCAGTGCTAATACTAATTTTTCTATCGTCTCGAGCAAGTAATATAAAAATACCATTGTCTTTATCTTGGTCTCCAATACCCCATTCTTCAGCCCATTGTGCACCTAAATAGTTGATGTATTCTCCATTTGTAGACGGTATTATTGCAACTACTATTTGGGTTGAAGTGGTATCAGAATATTTTATAAGTTTTTGTTCTAAAGCTGTTTTTTGACCTGATTCAAGTAAGTCTATGTAATCATAAACGCTAGTTTGTTCTCCATTTGCTTTAGAAGGAACATCTGGAATTTTATATTGTCCAAAAGAAAAATGACTGCTAAATAAAATGAACACAATTAACAAGCGCTGTAAGCTGTACTTGAGTTTAATGTTTGAGTATTGTTTACTGAAGATTAAAGACTGCTGACTTAATTTCATCCTTTAGAAATGGTGTTACTGAGCTCGTTTCTATCATTTTTAGAAATAGGGAAATGTGATTTTAATTGCTGTCCAGCAAGAAGAACACCATCTACCAAAGCTTGTTTACGGTTTCCGTTTTTAAGATGATTTTGTATTGTTTCTTTCGTGGTGTCCCAAAAAGAATTAGAAACAACAGCGTCGATGCCTTTGTCTCCATAAATAGCAAAAGCTTTATCGTTTGTAGCTATATAGATAAGTACAGCATTGTGTAATTCGGTATTCTGCATGTTTAGAATAGAAAATACTTCTAAAGCTCGCGTTTCTATATTGCCTTTAGAGGTGGTTTCGATATGTACTCTTATTTCACCAGAAGTTTGTTGTTCTGCTTTACAAATGGCAGCAACAACTTCTTGTTCTTCTACGGTCGTTAGAAATGATTCAACAGAATTTTGCATAGACTAAAATTCTACTTTTGTAGCATTTTCACTTCCTGGTGCAGATTTAAACAACGCTAGTGCGTTTTTGTTGATGTAGTTAGCAACAAAGCTAGTTGGAAATTTAGCAATATAGATATTGTAAGCTCCGGCTAAACCATTAAATTTATTTCGCTCTACGTTAATTCTGTTTTCTGTACCTTCTAATTGACTTTGTAGTTCTAAAAAGTTTTTATCAGCTTTTAATTCAGGATAGCGCTCTACAGAAACTAATAATCTAGATAAAGCACCACTAAGACCTTGTTGAGCTTGTTGAAACTTAGCCATGCTTTCTGGAGTAAGTGCATCTTTGTCAATATTTATTGTTGGTTTAGTAGCTTCGGCTCTTGCTTTTATTACAGCTTCTAATGTTTCTTTTTCATGATCTGCATATCCTTTTACAGTGGCAACAAGATTAGGTATCAAGTCTGATCTTCGTTGATAAGAACTCTCTACGTTAGCCCATTGTGCTTGTGCTAAACCTTCTTTTTCAATGATTTCGTTATTAATTCCTATTCCCCATTTAAAGATTGCGAAAATTATTAATCCAATAACAATCACTGGTATTAGCCATTTTTTCATAATATTAGGTTTTTTAGCTGTGTTTTGTGCTAGTGCTTTATAGTTCATTTTTTAGTTTAATAAGTTGTGCTTTAACGCCTTCCAATTTACTAATTATTTCAAAATCAGTTAAGCTTTTCTTTTTTTCTTCTCTTAAATGCGTTTTTGCACCTTCTAAAGTAAAGCCACGTTCTTTAACCAAATGATATATAAATTGAAGGTTTTTTATATCTTCAGGAGTAAATTTACGATTGCCTTTTGCATTTTTTTTAGGCTTTAACGCATCAAATTCTTTTTCCCAGAATCTAATTAATGAAGTGTTAACACCGAATGCTTTTGCTACTTCGCCTATAGCATAATAACGTTTTTCTGGAAGGTCTAGTTGCATTAATCTAAAGATTGGTTTTCTATCGAAGAACGGTCGAGCAGTTTGCTATATTCTTCAGCAGTTAAACTACCATAATAGAAGTTAATAGGGTTTATGCGTTTTCCGTCTTTAAATATTTCGTAATGTAAATGTGGGGCTTCAGAGCGACCAGTACTTCCTACAAAACCTATTAAATCGCCACGTTTTACCTTTTGGTTTTTGCCGATTTTATATTTGTATAAGTGTGCATATAAAGATACGTAACCATAACCATGATTTATACGAATATGCTTTCCGTAACCAGAGCTATTACTATCTGCACGTTCAACAACGCCATCACCAACAGCATAAATAGGAGTGCCTCTAGGAGCTGTAAAGTCCATTCCCCAATGCATTTTTCGTGTTTTATTAAAAGGATCTGTTCGCATACCGTAACCAGAAGCCATTCGTGTTAAATTTTCATTATTTACAGGCTGAATGGCAGGAATGGAAGCCAAGAGCTTTTCTTTTTCTTCTGCTAAAACAGCAATCTCGTCCAAAGATTTAGATTGCACGACTATTCTTTTTTGAAGAATGTCTATACGCTTATTACTCTCTTTTATGAGTTTAGAATTATCGAAACCTTCAAAAACTTTGTATCTGTTTACACCTCCAAAACCTGCTTTTCTTTGTTCTTCAGGAATAGGATTAGATTCAAAATATAAACGATATATATTATTATCACGATCTTCTATATTAGCAAGTACAGTTTCGGCTTCGTTTATTTTTTTATTCAATAAATCGAACTGGAACTGCATATTACTTAATTCGCGTTTTAAGGCTTTTTCGTTTGGAGATTCAAAAAACTGACTTCCTATAAAAACAAAGAGTAAACCAAATAAAGCAGTCGCTAATAAAAAAGCTAATATGTACTTAAAAGTACGACGTTTTTTACGTGTTATTTTGCGATACGACAGCGTATCAGAATCATAATAAAATTTTACCTTACTCATGATGTAAATTATACTATTTTTGCAGTGAAATGGAGCTCAAAATCAAGCAACATTATTTAAAAACGTAAAACAAATATAGAAATTGTTTCGCATTTAAAGTAATTTAACAGAAACAAGATATTAATTCAAGCATATGAAGTCTCAAGATATACGCGCAAAATTTTTAAGTTTTTTTGAAGAGAAAAAGCATAGCATAGTGCCATCTGCACCAATGGTACTAAAAGATGACCCAACATTAATGTTTGTAAATTCTGGGATGGCACCTTTTAAAGAATATTTTTTAGGGGATGCACAACCAAAAAACAGCAGGATTTCGGATAGCCAAAAATGCCTACGTGTATCTGGTAAACATAATGATTTAGAAGAAGTTGGTTATGATACCTATCATCATACGCTTTTCGAGATGCTCGGTAATTGGAGTTTTGGAGACTACTTTAAAAAAGAAGCAATAGCTTGGGCGTGGGAGCTTTTAGTTGATGTTTATAAAATAGATAAAGATATTTTATACGTTACTGTTTTTGAAGGTAGTGAGGATAAAGACAACCTTGAAATGGACACAGAAGCTTATGATATTTGGAAACAATACATAAGTGAAGATCGAATTTTAAAAGGAAATAAAAACGATAATTTCTGGGAAATGGGAGAGCAAGGACCTTGTGGACCTTGTAGCGAGATTCATGTAGATATTAGAACTCCCGAAGAAAAAGCAAAAGTAGATGGCAAATCTCTAGTAAATATGGATCATCCACAAGTAGTAGAAATTTGGAATTTGGTATTCATGCAATACAACCGAAAAGCAAATGGCTCTCTAGAAGATTTACCTAACAAGCATATAGATACAGGAATGGGTTTTGAGCGTCTTTGTATGGTATTGCAAAATGTGAAGTCTAATTACGACACGGATGTGTTTATACCAATTATTCGTGAAATTGAAACCATTACAGATAAAGGTTACGGAAAAGACGAAAAAACAGATATTGCTATTCGTGTAATATCAGACCATGTTCGCGCAGTAGCATTTTCTATTGCGGACGGTCAATTACCAAGTAATACGGGCGCTGGATACGTGATTAGAAGAATTTTACGTAGAGCAGTACGCTATGGTTTTACCTTTTTAGATAAAAAAGAACCTTTTATTTATAGATTGGTTGAGGTACTTGTTAAAAAAATGAGTGAAGCTTTTCCAGAATTAAAAGTGCAACGTCAGCTAATTGAAAACGTAATTAAAGAAGAAGAAGGATCATTTTTAAGAACTTTAGAACAAGGCTTAATTCTTTTAGATAGACTTGTAGAAAATGCAAAAGCAAAAGAAATATCGGGGGCAAAAGTATTCGAACTTAAAGATACTTATGGTTTTCCTGAAGATTTAACAGATTTAATTCTTCGCGAAAAAGGCTATACTTATAATGAAGAAGAATTTAATACTAAATTAAAACAGCAGAAACAACGAGGCAAAGAGGCATCACAATTAAAATCTGACGATTGGACTGTTTTAATAGAGGATGAAGTACAAGAATTTATTGGTTATGATACGCTTGAAGCACAAGTAAAAATAACGAAATATAGAAAAGTAACCTCTAAAAAAGATGGCGAGTTATTCCAATTGGTATTTAATTTAACGCCGTTTTATGCAGAAGGAGGTGGACAAGTTGGTGATAAAGGCTATTTAGAGGATGTACATGGAGACGTCGTGTATATTATTGATACCAAGAAAGAAAATAATGTAGCCATTCATTTTTCAAAAAATTTACCAAAGCACATAAATGAAACTTTTAAAGCTTCTGTTGAATCTAAACAGCGTTACAGAACAGAGTGTAATCACACAGCAACACATTTATTACATCAAGCACTTCGTGAGGTTTTAGGGACTCATGTAGAGCAAAAAGGATCTGCTGTGCATTCTAAGTATTTACGTTTCGATTTCTCTCATTTCTCAAAAGTTACTGTAGAGCAATTACGTGAGGTAGAAAACTTTGTAAACCGAAGAATTTCAGGTAAATTAGAACTACAAGAACACCGTAATATACCAATTAAGCAAGCTATAGACGAAGGAGCGATGGCCCTTTTTGGCGAGAAATACGGAGATACAGTTCGTGCAGTTCGTTTTGGGCAATCTATTGAGCTTTGTGGTGGAACTCATGTAAAAAACACAGCAGACATTTGGCATTTTAAAATAGTGTCAGAAGGGGCGGTTGCTTCAGGAATACGAAGAATTGAAGCGATTACAAACGATGCAGTAAAAGACTTTTATTTTGAAAATAACAAATCGTATTTCGAAATGAGAGATTTGCTTAACAATGCAAAAGAACCTGTAAAAGCATTACAAAATTTGCAAACTGAAAATACAGACTTAAAAAAGCAAATTGAAGGTTTATTAAAAGATAAAGCAAAAAATATTATTGGCGATTTAAAAAACGAACTAACCCTAATAAATAACATACAATTTTTAGCTAAAAAACTAGATTTAGATGCTGCAGGAATTAAAGATGTTTGTTTTAAACTAGGAGAGAATCAAAATAATGTATTCTTGCTTTTTGCAACAGAACAAAATGGAAAAGCATTACTTTCTTGCTATATTTCTAAAGAATTAGTTGCAGAAAAAGGATTAGATGCAGGAAAAGTGGTTAGAGAACTTGGTAAGCACATACAAGGAGGAGGAGGAGGACAGCCTTTCTTTGCAACAGCAGGAGGTAAGAACCCAGCAGGTATAGAAAAGGCTTTAAGTGAGGCTGAGAGTTATATAAATGTTTAGTATTACATAATTTAACAAATCGTGGTGCTTACAAGAATTAATAGGTAAAATATATTAAATTATTATTATCCCTATTAAGGTCAGTTAGAATTTTTATTAGAAAGTAATAAATGAAACTACAAACCGAAATAAAACTTAAAAAACAAGAAGAGAACCCGCTAGATTATAACTCAAAAGTCTTGTTGTTAGGTTCGTGCTTTTCAGAAAATATTGGGAATAAATTCGAGTATTTCAAGTTTAAAAGTTTATCAAACCCTTTTGGTATTTTATTTCATTCTAAAGCGATTGAGAATTTAGTAGTTCGGGCAATTCAGAAAAAGGAATATACTGAAGAAGATGTTTTTTTTTATAACGAACAATGGCATTGTTTCGATGCACATTCGCAGTTAAGTAGCTTTTCAAAAGAAAATATTTTAAAGGATTTAAATGCTCAAATCCAAATAACCCATCAGCAAATTACAGAGTCAACACACATTATAATAACACTCGGGACAGCTTGGGTCTATAACTTGTTAGAGAATGATAAGGTCGTTGCTAATTGTCACAAATTACCTCAGAAAAAGTTTAACAAGATTCTGCTTTCTATTGAAGAGATAAAAAAGAGTTTGCAATCTATAATTAAAACCATTCAATCTGTAAACCAAAAGGTGTCAGTGATTTTTACTGTTTCGCCCGTCAGGCATATAAAAGATGGTTTTGTAGAAAACACACTAAGCAAGTCTCATTTAATAGCGGCAATTCATCGGGTTACAGATAAACACGTTTTTTATTTCCCGTCTTATGAAATTATGCTCGATGAGCTTCGTGATTATCGGTTTTATAAGCACGATATGATTCATCCCAATAAAACAGCTATAAACTACATTTGGGAGCGGTTTAATAATGTCTGGGTTTCAGAATCTACACAGCAAACTATGTTAAAAGTAGATGGGATTCAAAAAGCACTAATGCACAAGCCTTTTAATCCAAATTCTAAAGCGCATCAACAATTTCTTAAGGATCTCAATTTGAAAATTATTAAATTATCATCTATCTTTAAACATATTACCTTTTAATAAAGACGTTTGAAATGATGCTTAAAAGTGTTTTTATACCACACAAAACCAATGCATATGCTTGGTTAAATGTGCTGTTTTTAATAGTGTTTTTAGTGCTTGGAGAAATAGATCCAATTGCAGTACTATTTGGCTACTTTTTGGAAACTATAATTATTGGCGTTTTTACAATTTTTAAAATGTATCTAGCGTCAAAACACGATGGAAGTGGTAAATCTATTAAGTTCTTAATTCCTTTTTTTATGTTTCATTATGGGATGTTTGTTGCAGTGCAATCGGTATTTGTATTTGCTGTTGTAGGTATGAGTGATGCTGAATTAATTAAAGAACCGTTTCAGCTTTTGCAAAATTATAGTGCTATTTTAAATTTGAAAGGGATGAATTTAATATTGATTCTATTGGTTGTATCTCAAACTGTAAAGTTTATATTCGATTTTTTAGAGCCAAAAAAACACTTACAGTTTACAGCTAGCGAAATAATGGTTATGCCTTATGTGCGTATTATTATTATCCAGCAATTTGCAGTAATTATAGCCATGTTTTTTATGCTATTTTCTCAAGCAGATATTGTCGCTGCAATCTTATTAATTATTATTCGAGCATTTGTAGATTTCTTTTCAATAGCCTTAAAAGACAATGCTCCTTTTTTAGATTATATGGCAAAAAAGCTGGATAATGGTAAAGCAAGTAAAGCTGAAATTAAAAAACAACTCTTACTCTTTAGTGAGTAGCCAAGTTTAAATGAATAGTTTTTCGATCTGTTAATGCGCTCTTTATTTTTCTTTCCTCATCTCTAATAATAAATATTTTTGAGGTTTCAAAACACACTATCCTTTTAATATACGCATTTCGTCGTATTGCCTGCCTTTCTCTTTTTAATCACTTTTGTACTATTATTAATCACAAAAATAATTATTAAAATGAAAAAAATCAAACAAATTATGTTGCTTTTAATGACGGTTTCATTAGTGACATTATCAGGATGTTCAAACGACGACGATACAAGCGGTGGAAATCAAGGTGCAGCTTCAGGAACTTTAACTGCAAAAGTAGATGGTACCGCTTATGCTTCTTTAGAAATTTCATCTTCTGCTACAGTAGCAAATAGTGAGCAAAATTTAATAATTATTGCTTCTAATTCGGATGGTAACGCCTTTTCTTTTTCTGTATTTGGTTACAGTGGACCAGGTACATACCCTTTCGGTGGTGGAGTAAATATTACAAATGCTGGATCTTACACAGAAACAAATGTAGATTTAAGTAATCCCGCAAACTCAACAACAGAAGTATGGCAAGCACCTTATGATAGTGCTGAAGTAGGTTCTATTACAATAATAGAGGAGACAGATACTAACATAAAAGGTAATTTTACTTTTATGTGTAAAAATGTTAATGGGGACCAATCTATTAAGAATATTACAGAAGGTGGTTTTGATTTAACAAAACAAATTATATAATTTTATTATTATGAAAAAGATATTAAAATTTAAAAGTATTGTGATGGTTGCTCTTTTTTTTAGTGCAACCTCACTATATGCGCAAAAAGCAGAAGTTCCAGATCATAAGTATGAGTTAGGAGCAAAAATAAATGAAATGACACTTACGCAAGGAGGTACAATGGTAGTTGCAACTAACGACGGTCTTGTGGGTATTAAACCTGGTAAGGAAGGATTACTTTTTAATTTCACGGATTACGGAAGAGTAAAACCTGAGCAGTTAAATTTTATTCCAATGGCTCCTTATGTAATGGTTGGCCAAACAGGTTTTGCAAGCATATCTTCTAAGAAGGCAGTTATAGATTATATGTCTGGTAAAGTGTTGTTTACAACAGAATCAAAAGGCTGGAAAAATGTGTTTACCTGTGATGTAATGATGCCACAAAACAAACTTGTAGTTAGTGGTTTTCAAAAAGGCGATGAAAAAAATGCAGGAGTAACGGCAAAAGTTGCTGTGTATGACCTAAATACAGGTGATGAAGATTACTCTTTCTTTTTGGTGGAACCAGGAAAGGTTACTATGAGAAGTTATGCTGTTACTGGTCGGCCTTTATTATTAAAAGATAAGCTGTTAGTGCCAACTAGTCAAGGGATAATTGCTAAAACTAAATCTGGTGAAACTTTATGGGAGAATAAAGTAAAAAATATTAATTGGATGACCAGTAATGAATCTGAAAGTGATATTTATGCCTTTACAACTACTACAAATGGGAAGAATACTAAAATTTTTAAGATTAAGTCTAATGGCAATTCAGCTTGGCCTGACGAGCGTAAAGTAAAAGGAGGTATTTCTAATTTTCAAATTTTACCACAAGGAATAGCTGTAGTTAGTGATGTAGCTGCTTCAGGTAAAAAAGGGTTGGCTAAATTAGCCGCGAGTAGAGCAGAATCTAAAATCACTTTATTAAGCGCTTCAAATGGTGAAGATCTTTGGGATAAGACACCAAAAACTAAGGGATACGTTCAGCATTTTTATATTATGGACGATGGTATTTTGTTTGGTATTAAAGAAGGTGGAATAAATAAAATATCATATGGCGGAAAGACCTTATTTAAAAAGCCATTAAAAACTGGTGAGAATATTTTAACTATGGCGCAAACAGCACAAGGTTTAATTTATATTACCTCAGAAGACGCTAACATTGTAAATCTAAATACCGGAGAGCAAGTATGGGATAAGCCGTTAAAGTTTAAACGTGCAGATGTGGTAAGTTCTGATTATGACAAAAAGAACGATCGCTATTTAATTACAGCAGATGAAAAGTTGTTTTCTATTGATGCTAAAAGCGGAACTTCGGAATTATTAACTGAAATCGATTTTGATGGTAAAGAAGACCCAACGTCTGTAGAAGTTAGAGATGGAGGTGTTTTATTAACTTCAGATCAAAACATGATGATGTTAGATTGGAGTGGAAGTACATCATGGCATGAATATAAACGTGCTCCTGGGAAAAGTGCTTTTGGAGCAATTCTAGCCGGTGTTACCGCTGTAGCTACTGCAGCAGCATCTACTGCTGCCTATAGTTCAGCAAATCAAAATAGAAATAGTTTGGGTAGTTATACCTCAAGAGGTCAACGCGACGCAAACTTTGGAGCAGGCATGGCTGCTGCCTCTGGAGCTTCAGTGGCAGAAATGTTAAAACGTTTTAAAGCGACATCAGCTACGCAAAACGCACAATTTGTTTTAACTAAGCTTGACGATGGAGTCGGCTTAGTGAAACTTAATAAAGACACAAGTGTATTAGAGAAAGAAATAGTGTTGAAAAACAAAAAACCAGAGTATCAGGTTGACGGATACGGCGGTTATTTATACTATAAAGCTAATAATAGCACCATTTATTCATATAATCTTAATAATTAATATTGTTTTTATAACTTGATAATTAAGCGTAATATTTGAGTTATTTCAAGATTTCGCTTATTTTTTTACCAGCAATCAAAAAACGAAAAGCCTAGAAACAAGAATAAATAAAACCCGCAATAATCAATTTTCACGAAACATCAGTATCTAAGAATAGAAGCCTTTACTACTGATGTTTTTTTATTCAGCTATTTTTTTATAATTTACAGTACCACTTATCATCTTTATATGTTAAAATTAAAACACTTCTTAATTGGTTTACTTTGCTTTGTCTGCGGTGTTAAAATTCAAGCTCAAAATAAAAACAACTCTTTAGATAGCTTTTTAATTGTTGCCAGACAGACAAAGAATGATTCTTCCCAAATCCGTATGTATAATAAAATTGCTTTCGGTTATATCTTTAACGATACTAAAAAAGCAATTGCCGTCATTAAAGAGGGTAAACAATTAGCAAATGACGTAGGTTTTAATTTCGGTTTAGCAGAGCTTACTAATACGCAAGGTGTTTTTATGGACGTTACAGGTAAGTCTGATTCTGCAAAGTATTACTTTGAGAAAGCATTAGATCTGAGTAGAAAACATAGTTTTAAGTATATAGAATCTATGTGTGTTAATAATCTCGGGATGTTTAATTGGAATACAGGTGATTTCGAATCGGCATTGGCTTATTTTTTTCAAGCCTTAAAAATGAATGAAGACGCTAACAATGAAAAATCTACGGGAATAGCTTTAAATAATATAGGTCTTATTTATCAAGATATGAACTTAAGTGAAAAAGCACTTGCATATCACCAAAAGGCATTAAAAGTTCGTGAAAAATATAATTTAGAAAACGAACAAATAGCTTCGCTAAATAACATTGGAATTAATTTCAAGGATTTAGGTAGGGTAGATGAAGCAATAGCGATATATAAAAGAGGGCTAGATTTAGCTAAACGGAAAAATAATTTAATAGAACGCTTTAAATTGCTTGATAATCTTGCGAATGCGTATTACAAAAAAGGGGATGCTAATTTGGCCTTGGAAACGTGTTTAAAAGCTTTAGATAAGCCATTAGATTTTGATGCAGAAGAGAAAAGGGAATGGTCTTCTTTAAATAATATTGCAACACTTTACAACGAAATAGGTAAACCTAAAATGGCATTAGTTTATCTCAATAAAGGTTTTAATTTGATAAAAAAATACCCTGAAATTCAATTAGCAGCTTCAAATTTATACTTAACAAGAGCAGAGAGTAATTATATGCTTAGAAACTTTAAGCAAGCTAGAAAAGACAAAAAAAAGTTTGTGGTTTTAAAAGATTCAATCTTTTCCGAAAGTAATGCCAAAGCTATTGCTGCTTTAGAAATTAAATACGAGACAGAGAAAAAGGAAAAAGAAATTTTGGTGCAACGCACAGAATTGGCTGAACAAAATTTAATTATACAAAAGAAGAATTTTCAACTGTATGGATTAATAGCTCTTGTTTTAGTTTTAGGTTTTTTAGGCTATTTATTTTACAACCAGCAAAAGCTTAAAAACATACAACTTCAAAAAGAAACGGAGCTTAAAGACGCTTTAATGAAAATTGAAACACAAAACCGTTTACAGGAACAACGTTTAAGAATTTCTAGAGATTTACACGATAATATTGGCGCACAACTCACATTTATCATTTCGTCTATCGATAATTTAAAATACGGCTTTACACTACCAAAGGAACTACAAACGAGACTAGAATCGATTAACCAATTTACTTCTGGGACTACTTATGAACTTCGAGATACTATTTGGGCGATGAATAAAAGCGAAATTACTTTCGAGGATTTACAAACGCGCATATCTAATTTTATCGATAAAGCAAAAATTAGTTCAGAAGGCATTCAATTTAATTTTAAGGTAGATAAAAGTCTTTCAGAAGAAATAGTTTTTACTTCAGTTCAAGGGATGAATGTTTATCGTATTATTCAAGAATCTATTAATAATTCCATAAAATATGCAAGCGCTAAACATATTAAAGTAGATATTACTAAGCAGAATAAAACTTTAGCTATTAAAATTGTAGATAATGGGAAAGGGTTTAATACCAAAGAAGTTGAGCTTAGGAATGGAATTAATAACATGAAAAAACGAGCTATGGATTTAAATGCAGAATTTCAATTAAATTCTAAAGAAAATTCTGGAACAACCATACAATTGCAAATACCAATACATATGTAAAACGCATGTGTAATAATTTTTAATAAGATGTTATCTAAATGAAAATGACTTTTAAAAATATATTTCTTTTAATACTAATTTTCGGATTTTCATATTTGGGCTTTTCCCAAAACAATTCCTATTTAGATAGTTTGTCGGTTTCTATTTCTAGTCTTTCTAAAGATAATCAAGTAGAACAAATACTTAATATTCCTTACGATAAGGCAGTAGGTAATATAGTTGTTTTTGAAAAGCTTGCAGATCGCGCTATTTTATTTTCAATAAAATTGGAGGATAGCCTTAAGCTAGCAGCAGCATTTGAACAAAAAATATTAGCATTACATTTTACTTCAAAAAATGAGGAGGCACTACAATTATCTTTGCGCTGTATTAGAATTTATGAAAAATATAATAAGCTAATAAAAGTTGGTAAATTGTATAGCGACTTAGGCTGGAAGCTAAAACATAGAGATTTTGATAAGGCTTTTGTTTATATGCAAAAAGGAATTAATATTAGAGAAAAAAATAAAGATAGTTCAAATAGTCTGTATGCTTCTTATGATAATTTTGGTGTATTACATGGGATGAAAAAGCATTGGGATAGCGCATTGTATTATCATAACAAATCTCTAAAGTACAGAAAATCTATTCATGATAGTGTAAGTATTCCATTTGGTTATGCGCATATTGCTAATGTGTATTTAAACACTCAAAAATTTAAACTCGCCGAAAAATATTTAGATAGCTCTTTGTATATAAGAGAAAAGAGAAATGATGTATATGGTGTAACAGATTCTAAATTGTATTTAGGTGATTTATTTTTTGCTAAAAAAGAATTTGAAAAAGCTGAAAAAAAATTCAGTGAAGCTTTTTATTTGTCTAGTAAATATAAATATTACCCTTTAAAAAAATATGCTTCAGAGTATTTGTATAAGTGTAATTATTCTTTAAAGAATTACAAAAAAGCATTAAAGTATAATTTAATTTTTAATAAACTTAAGGACAGCGTTTCTAACGTTGAGACGAATAGCAAAATAGCAGAATTAGAAATTGAATATCAATCAGAAAAGAAAGAAAAAGAAATTTTAAAACAACGTGCCAATATAGCAGAACAAAGCTTAACTATACAAACCCGAAACTATCAAGTTTTTGGGCTTATAGCTTTTGTAATTGTTCTTGGGTTTTTAGGTTATTTATTTTATAATCAACAAAAACTAATAAACCAACAACTAAAAAAAGATAATGAACTTAAAGAGGCCTTGACAAAGATTGAAACACAAAATCGATTACAAGACCAACGTTTAAGAATCTCAAGAGATTTACATGATAATATAGGAGCGCAATTAACTTTTATTATCTCATCTATCGATAATCTGAAATATGGATTTAAACTGCGAGATACTTTAAATTCTAAATTAGAAACAATAAGCACATTTACAACGGCAACAATCTATGAATTGAGAGATACCATTTGGGCGATGAATAAAAATGAAATCACTTTGGATGATTTGCAATCTCGTATTTCAAATTTTGTAGATAAAGCTAATTCAGTTTCAGATGCTATTACTTTCGAGTTTAAAGTAGAAGAAAAAACTCAAAAATATTTGATATTAACTTCTATTGAAGGTATGAATGTTTATCGAATAATCCAAGAATCAGTAAATAATGCACTTAAATATGCTGATGCTTCAAAAATTGAGGTGTATATAAACTCAAGTAATAATAAGTTAAATGTTACTATTCTAGATAATGGAAAAGGTTTTGATTTAGAAACTTTAGCTTTAGGAAATGGACTCAATAATATTAAAAAACGAGCGCTTGATATTCGAGCACAAGTTTACATAGAATCTTCTCCAGGAAATGGAGTTTCTGTTAAATTAGAAAAAAAATTAAATACGTAGTTCGTCGTATTGTAATGTGTTTTAAAATGATATAGTTTAGTGAAAAATAACAATTATGAACATTAAAATAGCCATAGCAGACGACAATACTTTTCTTACCACTGCGGTTAAAGAAAAATTATCTTTTTTTGATGACTTAAATTTTAAGTTTTCGGCAATTAATGGTTCCGAGCTGTTAGTTAAACTTGAAGAAAATCATAATATAAACCTCATATTAATGGATATAGAAATGCCAGTTTTAAATGGTATTGAAACTACAGAAATTGTGAAGCAAAAATATCCTCATATTAAAATTATTATGCTCACCGTTTTCGATAACGATGAGAATATTTTTAATGCTATTAAAGCTGGCGCAGATGGCTATTTGTTAAAAGAAATTAACGCAAAAAATTTACATAGTGGTATTGTAGAAACTATAAATGGAGGCGCTGCAATGAACCCATCCATAGCCATGAAAACGTTAAAATTACTTCGTAACCCTATAGAAATCGAAAATACCAAAGAGAAAGACGACATTAAATTAACAGAACGCGAAATCGAAGTATTGGAGCAATTAAGTAAAGGTTTGAGCTATCATGCCATTGCTGAAAATTTAATTCTCTCGCATGGTACAATCCGCAAGCATATAGAAAACACGTACCGTAAACTTCAAGTGCATAACAAACTAGAAGCGGTACAAAAGGCGAAACGTAATAATTTAATTTAGCAATTGACAAAATGTTTTTACTAAATTAGCACATGCGAAAAATTCTATTTGGAGTTCTTATTACACTAGTAATTCTTTTTACATTTAAATATTGTGGAGATCAACGCAAAGATAAAGTTGTGCTTAAGGAAAACGCTGCTTTAATTCAAAAATCACTTAAAAATGTAGGAAAGTTAGTAGTAACTGAAGGCCATTTTAGTCAGGTATTCAACTATAGTAATTCTAAAGATTTATTTGCAAACTTAGTTTCTGCAGATAAAAAGGCACTTGTTGTAGTAAACGCAGATGTAACCGTAGCCTACGATTTAAGTAAAATTAAATACAAAATAGATGAAGAAAACAAAATCCTAACCATTTTAAGTATTCCAAATGAAGAAATAAAGATTAGTCCAGATTTTGAGTATTACGATGTTCAATCCGATTTTTTTAACCCGTTTGAAGCCAAAGATTATAATGCTATAAAAGAAACAGTAAACAAACAGTTACTAAAAAAAATTGAAGCTTCAGAATTAAAATCAAACGCCAAAAATAGATTAATAAGTGAGCTATCAAAGTTCTATATTCTTACTAGTTCTTTAGGGTGGACATTACAATATAATGAGACTAAAATTAAGACTCCAAAAGCATTTGAAATCCTAAAATTATAATTTTAATTAAGAGTAGTCTATAGCGCTTTCATTTCCTTCGGAAGGGAATAAGGGTAGAGAGAATATTAGGGATGCAACTATAGCTTTTTACTCAAACTAGACCATCCGCCACCATTTATTGCTTCAATACCTTGAGCTTTTAATATAGAAGCTGCACTACTAGAACGCATACCACTTGCACAACACGTTATTACTGGTTTGTTTAGCTTTTTAATATCGTTTATTTTGCTGTTAATTACTTGTAGCGGAATATTTTTAGAACCAGTAATTGAGCCTTGGTCGTATTCGCCCTTAGTTCTAACATCTAAAATAAGTGCACCTCTAGATTGAAAATCTTTAATTTTATCCTTTTTATTTCCAAATAATGAATCTAATAATCCCATATTTTTATTTTTTTACAAATTACATGCTTTCTTTTCAAAACATAAGTAACAATAGTTACAACTTATTTTTTTATCTTCATTAAATATATGAAATCAGAAACACGTAAAGACGAAATTATTAAAACTGCAGCTGAACTTTTTAAAGAAAAAGGCTATAGTGCTGTTACCATGAGAGATTTGGCTACAGCCATGGGTATAAAGGCAGCCAGTCTCTATAATCACATAAACTCAAAGCAAGAAATTTTAAAAGAAATTATTATTTCTCTTGCCGAAGAATTTACTAAAGAAATAGAAGTAATTGTAAGTTCAAACACTAATAGTCTCGATAAATTAAGTCAAATTATTGCGCTACACGTTAAAATATCAACCAATAATGCAAATGAAATGGCATCATTAAATAATGATTGGATGCATCTTGAAGACCAATTAAGCTATTATCTTAAGTTAAGAGATAACTACGAAGCAACTTTTTTAAAAATAATAAAAGAAGGTATAATGTCTTCCGAAATCAAGAAAGCTAATCCAGAAATCATTATGTTTTCAATGCTTTCCACCTTGCGCTCATTGTATCTTTGGGTTCCTAATAAAGAAGATTCTAACGCAAACGATTTAGCAAATAACCTAAGCAAGATCCTAATTCAAGGAATTAACAAATAGTTATCATTTTATTTTGTAATTTTGTCAAACAAACTAACAAGTGTTAGTTTTTGTTTAAGTAACAACTATGGCTCAATTTTATAAACTTAAAATTAAAGATATATATAAAGAAACAGAAGATACATCAGTGGTCTCTTTTGAGATTCCTGAAAACCTTCAAGACGTTTTTAAGTATGCTCAAGGTCAGCATTTAACTTTAAAAGCAGATATAGAAGGAGAAGATGTTCGTCGTTCTTATTCGCTATGCTCTAGTCCTATAGACAAAGAATGGAAAGTAGCAGTAAAGTTGATTCCTGAAGGAAAATTTTCAACCTATATAAATGAGCGGTTAAAAGCAGGAGATGTATTGGAAGCTATGGCGCCAAGTGGGAATTTTGGAGTTCCTGTTGAGCCTAAAGCTTCAAAAAATTATCTCTTTTTTGCAGCAGGTAGTGGTATAACACCTATGTTGTCGATGATAAAAACGCATTTAACTAAAGAACCAAATGCAACATGCAAGTTGTTTTATGTCAATAAAACAGCAAAATCAATTATCTTTAAAGAAGAACTAGAACAGATGCGTAATGCGTTTTTCGGAAGATTAGAAATCTATTATTTCTTAACTAAAGAACGTCGAGATATCGAATTGTTTAATGGTCGTTTTGATGATGATAAAATGAAAGTTCTCACAAAAACATTTATAGATATTCCAGACACAAGCGAAGTATTCCTTTGTGGTCCAGAAAAAATGGTCAACTATGTTAGTGAGTATCTTGTAAATAGAGGATTGCCAAAAGAATTAGTACATTTTGAGTTGTTTGTAACAGGGCTTTCAGAAGAAGATATTAAAAGAGCAGAACGTCTAGCAAAACAAAACGTAGAAGGAGTAGAAGTCACCATTGTAGATGGTGGAAAAGAGTTTGCTTTTACAATGACCAAAGAATATGATAATATTCTTGATGCAGCTTTAGGTGCTGGAGCAGATTTACCTTTTGCATGTAAAGGAGGTGTTTGTAGCACTTGTAAATGTAAAGTCGTCGAAGGTGCTGTAGAAATGAAAATAAACTATGCATTAGATGATAAAGAAGTCTCTCAGAATTTAGTATTGAGCTGTCAGGCTGTGCCAACAACAGATAAAGTAGTTGTGGATTTTGATGTGTAAATAAATTGCTACAAGTTAAGAGGTTGCATTGCAACGTCTTCAAAATAAATAAGTTCAACACGCTAAAGGCCAAAAGCCAATAGCTAAAAGCTAAAGAAAATGAGTGAAGAACAAATTAGAAGTTTAGAAAATCAATTCGAAGCACGTATCGCAAGAGACGAAAAAATCGAACCAAAAGATTGGATGCCAGAAAAGTATCGTAAAACACATATTCGTCAGATGTCGCAACACGCACATTCCGAAGTTGTAGGGATGCTTCCTGAAGGAAACTGGATTACAAGAGCACCATCGTTAAGACGAAAAGTAGCTTTGCTTGCAAAAGTTCAAGATGAAGCAGGACATGGTTTGTACTTGTATTCTGCCTGTGAAACCTTAGGTATTTCTCGCGATGAGTTATATGATCAATTACATTCAGGAAAAGCAAAATACTCTTCCATTTTCAATTATCCAACAGTAACTTGGGCAGATATGGGAGCGATAGGTTGGTTAGTAGATGGCGCAGCAATAATCAATCAAGTACCTTTATGTAACACCTCTTATGGCCCCTATGCAAGAGCGATGATTCGTGTATGTAAAGAAGAAAGTTTTCACCAACGTCAAGGTTATGAAATCATGATAAAATTGGCAAACGGAACGCCTGAGCAAAAAGAATTAGCTCAAGATGCTCTAAATCGCTGGTGGTGGCCAAGTCTAATGATGTTAGGTCCAACAGACGCGGAATCCATTCATACAGAGCAATCTATGAAATGGAAACTAAAACGTAAATCTAACGACGATTTACGTCAGCAATTTATAGATCAAACCGTGCCACAAGCAGAATTGATAGGACTAACAATTCCAGATCCAGATTTAAAATGGAACGAAGAAAAAGGATGTTACGATTTTGGAGAAATCAATTGGGATGAGTTCTGGCAAGTAGTAAAAGGTCATGGGCCATGCAATAAGGAGCGTATGAAAGCAAGAGTTGGAGCTTGGGAAGAAGGCGAATGGGTTAGAGATGCAGCAATGGCTCACGCAGAGAAGAAACAAGAAAGAAAACAAAAACAAGCAGTTTAAATTTCATTGTCAGTTCGAGTGAAATTGCAATTTCGCGATTTTGTGTCGAGAATAAAATGAAACAATACTTATATATTATGTCAAATAAAAAAAACTGGCCACTTTGGGAAATCTTCGTAAGAAGTAAAAACGGATTAGAACACAGGCACTTTGGAAGTCTGCACGCAGCAGATGCAGAAATGGCTCTTGAAAATGCAAGAGATGTTTACACAAGAAGAAACGAAGGTGTAAGTATTTGGGTCGTAGAATCTAAAAACATCACAGCCTCAAATCCTGAGAATAATGGCGAAATGTTTGAACCAGCTCACGATAAAGTATATCGTCATCCAACATTTTACGATTTACCAGATGAAGTGAAGCATATGTAATTATTGCTTAGCAATAATTACAATTCCCATCAAAAAGGTGAATTTATTAATAGAAAGTAAACGTCACTTCGAGTGATTTGTGAGGAAACGAACAAATTGTATCGAGAGTAATTAAATAGATACCCACTTTCGTGGGCGCTTAAGATGAAAAACGAAAATTTATACAATTATATACTTGGCATAGCAGACAATTCCCTAATTCTAGGTCAAAGAATGGGAGAACTTTGTGGTCATGGACCAAGTTTAGAAACAGATATTGCGTGTACCAATATCTCATTAGATTTATTCGGTCAAGTACGAAGTTATTTTCAATACGCATCAAAAATTGCAGGAGATAATAGATCGGAAGACGATATTGCAATGCTTCGTAAGGAACGTGAATATAAAAATGTATTATTGGTAGAACAACCTAATACAGACTTCGCTTATACAATGGCGCGTCAGTTTTTATTTGATGTGTATCATTTAGCATTTCTATCAGAATTGCAAAAAAGCACAGATTTAACACTATCAGCAATTGCAAATAAGTGTATTAAAGAAGTGAGTTATCATGAGCGTTTTTCATCAGATTGGGTAAAGCGATTAGGAGATGGTACAGAAGAAAGCAAAGCTAAAATGCAAGACGCTATAAACTATTTGTGGACGTACACAGACGAATTATTTCATCAAACCGAAGCAGACAAGATTATGGTTTCTGAAGGAGCTGGAGTCGATGTAACAAAACTAAAAGAAGCGTATTACAAAAATGTTGGGGACTTATTAGAAGTCGCAACACTCGAAATTCCAGAATCAAAATACTTCCAAAAAGGAGGTAAAGAAGGTATCCATACAGAGCATTTAGGATACTTATTAAGCGATTTGCAATATATGCAACGCACATATCCTAATATGGAATGGTAAACAAAAAGTGAACTTGAAATTGAGCTTGAAACCACATGTTAAACCTTTCAAATTCAGTTTTAAATTCAGTTTCAAATATATATATGACAACAACAGAACAAAACATAGATCAAAAACTTATTCCAATCTTGGAAGAAGTATCAGATCCAGAAATCCCAGTACTATCTATAATGGATATGGGAGTTGTGCGTACTGCTGTTATAGAAAACAATATTGTCAAAGTCGAAATTACGCCAACCTATAGTGGTTGTCCAGCAATGGATGTTATTGGAGATGATATAAAAAAAGCATTAAAAGATGCAGGTTATAATTCTGAAATTGAATTAATATTAGCTCCAGCTTGGACTACAGATTGGATTACTCCAAGAGGTAGAAAAGCATTAGAAGATTATGGTATAGCAGCACCATTAAGTGCAGAAGCAGATAAAGATGTATTGCTTAATGAGAAAAGACTCGTTAAGTGTACCAATTGTGGTTCGCAAAACACGAGATTAGTAAGTCAGTTTGGTTCAACTGCATGCAAAGCACAATTTCAGTGTGATGATTGTCAAGAGCCATTTGACTATTTTAAGTGTTTGAAATAAAATAATGTCAGTTCGGGTAAATTTCTTTAAAAAAGAATTTTTGTCGAGAATAGATGAAAAATAAAAAGATAGGTATGAGCAATAATTCAATTCTTTTGAAAATTGAAAACAAAGTAGCGTACATAGCGCTCAATAGACCAGAAGTATTCAATAGTTTCAATCGTGAAATGGCGTTTTTACTTCACGATACACTTGATGCTTGTGAAAAAAACGAAGACGTTAGAGCAATCGTTCTTACTGGAAACGGAAAAGCATTTTGCGCTGGTCAAGATTTAAAAGAAGTGACAGATCCAGATTTAAATCCGGGTTTCAAAAAAATACTAGAAGAGCATTATAATCCAATTATCACAAGAATTCGTGCTATTAAAAAACCTGTTATAGCAGCAGTAAACGGAGTTGCTGCAGGCGCAGGAGCTAATATTGCTTTAGCTTGTGATATTGTGGTTGCACACGAAAAAGTAAGTTTTATACAAGCATTTAGTCTTATTGGTTTGGTTCCAGATAGTGCTGGAACTTTCTTTTTACCAAGACTTATTGGATTTCAAAAAGCATTAGCATTAGCTATGTTAGGAGATAAGGTTTCAGCAGAAGAAGCAGAAAAAATGGGAATGATTTACAAGCTAATTCCTCTTGAAAGTTTTGAAGAAGACGTAAATAAATTGGCTTTAAAACTAGCAAATATGCCAACCAAAGCATTAGGTATGATTAAAGAATTATTTAATAATTCTATGACTAATGATTTAGAATCACAATTAGCATTAGAATCTAAATTACAAATAGAAGCTGCACAAAGTGAAGATTATGCAGAAGGTGTTGCTGCGTTTATTGAAAAACGTAAACCAGAATTCAAAGGAAGATAACTGTTATTAAGAGCACTACTGAAATCAAAATATATTTTGATTGAAAGTGTTTTATGAAGTAAACAAGAATCTCACTTAAAAAGATAGAATATTTATGTCATTCCTGCGCAGACAGGAATCCACAATAAAAGAAAATATATGAACGTCGGAATCATAGGAGGAGGAACAATGGGAAGTGGTATTGCACAAGTTGCAGCAACTTCTGGTTGTAAAGTAAAATTATACGATACCAATCAAACTGCTTTAGATAAAGCAAAAGCAAGTCTTGAAAAAATCTTATTACGTTTAATCGAAAAAGGAAGAATAGATTCTGAAGAAAAAAATAGAATCCAATCTAACATCTCTTATGTAGATACATTAAAAGATCTGTCAGATTCAAACTTAACTATCGAAGCAATTATTGAAAACCTTAACATTAAAAAGAAAGTTTTTTCAGAATTAGAAAGCTATGTGGCAGACGATTGTATTATTGCATCAAACACTTCAAGTTTATCGATAGCTTCAATTGCAGCTTCACTTAAAAACCCAAAGCGTTGCCTTGGAATTCACTTTTTTAATCCTGCGCCTTTAATGAAATTAGTTGAGATTATTCCAGCCATTCAAACGTCTTATGAAACATTAGAAAAGGCAATAGATACAATCTCAAGTTGGAAAAAAACAGTGGCTGTTGCTAAAGACACACCAGGTTTTATTGTCAATAGAGTCGCAAGACCATTTTACGGAGAAGCTTTAAGAATTTATGAAGAAGGTATAGCAGATTTCGCAACCATAGATCATAGTTTAAAAAGTTTAGGTGGCTTCAGAATGGGACCATTTGAACTTATGGATTTCATTGGAAACGATGTCAATTACACCGTAACAGAAACCGTTTTTACCGCCTTTTATTTCGATCCAAGATACAAGCCATCATTCACGCAAAAACGATTTGCAGAAGCAGGTTATTTGGGAAGGAAATCTGGAATTGGGTATTACGAATACGATAAAGACGGGAAGAAAGTAGTTGGTAGTGATGTCATTCCAAACGAAAGTGCCATTCAGAGCGATAGCGAAGAATTTCTAAAAGAACAAATATTTAATAGAGTCTTGGTTATGCTAATCAACGAAGCAGCAGATGCACTATTTTTAAACATTGCATCAGCAGAAGATATAGACATCGCCATGACTAAAGGTGTTAATTACCCAAAAGGATTATTGGCTTGGGCAGATGAAAAAAGTATAGATTGGTGTGTGTTAAAGTTAGACGAATTGTATAGCGAATATCACGAAGATAGATACCGTTGTAGTCCGTTATTACGTAAAATGAACAGAGAAAACAAAACGTTCTTTTAAATGAAAGGCGAAGCAATTCCATATAAAATGTTGTCTCAAGATGCTTACAGTACTTGGTTAGGTATAGAGATTCTAGAATGCAAAATTGGGCACTGTAAAGTAGCAATGACAATTAGAAAAGACATGCTAAACAGTATGAACAAAGCACATGGAGGAATTAGTTATTCGTTAGCAGATACTGCTTTCGGATTTGCAGCAAACACACATGGTAAATATGCAGTTTCAATAGAGACAAGTATAAATCATATCGAAGCATTAAACGAAGGTGATTATTTAATTGCAGAATCTGTAATTGAAAAAGTAAATAAAAAATTAGGTTTCAATATTATAGAGGTTAAACGAGGAGATGAATTAGTCGCACTTTTTAAAGGTGTAGTTTATAGAACTCAAAAAGACTGGGAAGAATAATATAGAAACGATTTGTTATTCCTATATAGGCAGGAATCCTCAGTAAAAGAATAAAATATTAATTTGAGATTTAGGTTTTGACTTTAATTTCAATTTCAATTTCAAATATGGAAGCATACATAATAGACGGAATTAGAACACCAATAGGAAACTATAAAGGCACTTTATCTGCCGTTAGAACAGACGATTTAGGAGCAATAGTAATTTCAGAAATCGTAAAAAGAAACCCAAGCATTCCAAAAGAAGCTTATGACGATGTCATTATGGGTTGCGCTAATCAAGCAGGTGAAGACAATCGTAACGTAGCGCGTATGTCATCACTTTTAGCTGGATTACCATTTACAGTGCCCGGCGAAACCGTTAACCGTTTATGTAGTTCAGGATTATCAGCAATCATTCACGCAAATAGAGCGATAAAAGCAGGAGATGGAGATGTTTTTATTTCTGGAGGAGTGGAGAATATGACGCGTGGACCATACGTAATGGCAAAGCCATCATCTGCATTTGGAGGAGATTCTAAAATGTATGATTCTACTTTTGGATGGCGTTTTATCAATCCGAGAATGCAAAAACTATATGGTACAGATGGCATGGGTAATACTGCCGAAAACTTAGTTGAGAAATATAATATATCTAGAGAAGATCAGGACAAATTCGCGTATTGGAGCCAAATGAAAGCAACCAAAGCGCAAGAAAATGGAAGGTTAGCAAAAGAAATAGTGACTGTAGAAATTCCACAGCGCAAAAAAGATCCTATCAAATTTTCGAAAGATGAGTTTGTAAAACCAACAACCTCTTTAGAGGTTTTAGGAAAATTAAGAGCAGCCTTTAAAAAAGAAGGAGGAAGCGTAACAGCTGGAAACTCTTCAGGTTTAAACGATGGAGCCGCTGCAACAATTATTGCCTCAGAAGCTGCAGTAAAAAAATACAATTTAAAACCATTAGCAAGAATAGTAAGTTCTGCAGTCGTTGGTGTTGAGCCAAGAATTATGGGAATTGGTCCTGTTCAAGCGTCAAATAAAGCTTTAGCAAAAGCAGGCTTAACTATGAATGATATAGATGTTATCGAGCTAAACGAGGCCTTCGCTGCACAAGCCTTAGCATGTACTAGAGCTTGGGGATTGGCAGATAACGACCCTAGATTAAATCCAAATGGAGGTGCCATTGCAATTGGTCATCCCTTAGGAGTTACAGGAGCTAGAGTTGCATATTCAGCAGCTTTAGAATTGCAAGAACAAAACAAACGTTACGCATTAGTTACTATGTGTATTGGCGTTGGTCAAGGATACGCAGCGATTATTGAAAATGTGAATTTGTAAAATGAAAATAGAAAGAACGGGTTTAATTTTATATGTAAAAGCATACAAGAAATGCGTTACTTTTTATGCCGAAATGTTAAGTCTTTCTATATTATTTCAGAATGAAGAACTAACCTGTTTTGATTGCTTTGGAACATATCTCATGGTTGAAAAAGAAGACCGATTAGAATACTTAGAAGAGGATTCCAAATTAAAGAACTATAGCTGTTTACGAATTAATGTAGCAGATGTTAAAACAATTTCTGAAAAACTAAAAAAGCAAAATATTAAGGTAGATTATCAAGAGCATTCTTGGGGAAAAGTCGCGAAATTTAAAGATCCTGAAGGAAATTTAATAGCTTTTAAAGACGAAGAAAGCTTTGCTAATCAAATAAAAGACTATAACAAGTAAGATGAATAAAATTCAACATTATGTTCAAGGACAATGGACAACTGGAAAAGAAGAAGGACAACCAATTTTAGATGCTGTAACAGGAGAGGCCTTTACAAGTGTTGCCGTTGAAGGTCTAGATATTCCGGAAATTCTAAACTACGGAAGAACAAAAGGAGGAGAAATACTTCGTAAAATGACATTCCAAGAGCGTGGAAACATGCTTAAAAGTTTAGCATTATATCTTACCAAAAGAAAAGATGCTTTTTATGAGTTAAGTTACAGAACAGGAGCTACGAAAGTAGATAGCTGGATAGATATAGAAGGAGGTTTTGGGAATTTATTTGCCAATGCTTCACTTAGAAAATTATTTCCAAATCAACCGTATCATGTAGAAGGAGATGCTATCGATTTATCTCGTGGAGGACGTTTTATGGCGCATCATATTATGGTGCCTAAAAAAGGAGTTGCAGTGCATATTAACGCCTTCAATTTCCCAGTCTGGGGAATGTTAGAAAAATGTGCAGTAAACTGGATGGCTGGAGTACCAGCCGTTGTTTTACCAGCACCTTCAACTTCTTATTTAGCTGAAGCTGTAGCCAAAGAAATTATAGCCTCAGGTATTTTACCAGAAGGTGCATTACAAATTATAAATGGAACCGTAAAAACTATTCTTGATACTGTAGAATCTCAAGATGTAATAACATTTACAGGTTCAGCAAAAATAGGACGCTTATTAAAAGCGCATCCACAACTTATTCTGGAATCTGTGCCATTTACTATGGAAGCCGATTCTCTAAACGCTTCAATTTTAGCAGAAGATGCTGTTCCAGGAACACCAGAATTCGACTTGTTTGTTAAAGAAGTAAGAAAAGAAATGACTGTAAAAGCTGGACAAAAATGTACAGCGATTAGAAGAATAATTGTTCCACAAAATCTAGTAGAAGATGTGCAAACAGCATTATCAAAAGCTTTAGATAAAGTTACAATTGGTGACCCAAGACTTAAAGAAGTAAGAATGGGTTCTTTAGTGAGTCATCAACAAGTTCAGGCTGTTAGAGATTCAGTAAACGATTTAGCAAAAGGAGCACAAATTGTTTATGGGAGTTTAGATGAAATTAATACCATTGGAGCAGATGCTAAAAAAGGAGCTTTTATAAGTCCAATTTTATTAAGAGCAGATCATCCTTTTCAAAACACAGTAGTTCACGAACGCGAAGCTTTTGGTCCTGTAAGTACGATAATGCCATATAAAAACTTAGATGAAGCTATATTGTTGGCTCAAATGGGTAAAGGCTCATTAGTATCTTCAATCGCAACAAACGATGATAAAATCGCAAAAGAATACGTAGTAAATGCTGCAAGTCATCATGGTCGTATTATGGTTGTTAATCGCGATATGGCAAAAGAAAGTACTGGTCATGGTTCGCCATTGCCTTACTTGGTTCATGGAGGCCCAGGACGCGCAGGTGGAGGAGAAGAAATGGGAGGAATGCGTGGTATAAAACACTATTTGCAACGTACAGCGATTCAAGGTTCGCCAACAACAATTACAGAAATAACGGGTATTTACCAGCAAAATGCAGAATACAAGGAAGCAGAGATGCATCCATTTAAATACCATTGGGAAGATATCCAACCTGGAATGTCGTTAAAGACTCACAAACGTACATTCACTGATACTGATATTATCAACTTTGCGAATTTAACTTGGGATCATTTTTATGCACATACAGATATTACATCATTAGATGGTAGTATTTTCGAAAAGAGAACAGCTCATGGTTATTTCATTATTTCTGCAGCAGCAGGATTATTTGTGTACCCAAATAAAGGGCCAGTTGCAGCTAATTACGGATTAGAAGATTGTCGTTTCTTACGTCCTCTTTACCATAATGATACCGTTTATGTAAGATTAACATGTAAACAAAAAATAGATAGAGATGTCGCTTCTGCAGAACATCCAAGTGGAATCGTAAAATGGTATGTTGAGGTTTTCGATGCTGAGGATGAATTAGTAGCAATAGCAACCATTTTAACAATGGTTCAGAAAAAGCAAGAAGTATTTGTTGAAATGACTGAAGATAAAATCACTGAATATCTTTCAAAATTAAAAGAAGATGCAAAGCCAAATTGGGGAATCATGACACCACAACACATGATAGAACATTTGGAGTACACTTATAAAATAGCTTCTGGAGAAATTCAAGATTTTGAAGTTGCAACACCAGAAAAGATTCTTGAAAAAGTCCATAATAGCTTATATAATCATAATAAATTTCCATTAAATTCTAGGTTTCCATTACTTGAAAAAGATACTTTGGATACGTTAAAGCATCCAGATTTAGAAACGGCAATTCAAAAGCTTAAAGGTCAAAGAGAAAAGTATTTAGAGTATTTTAAAGAAAATCCAGATGTTAAATTGAACAATATGGTCTTTGGAGAATTGAATAGATATGAATGGTATTTGTTAGAGCGTAAGCACTTAAATCATCATTTTGAACAATTCGAATTAATATAGTTTGTCATTCCTGCGAATGCAGGAATCCAAATATTAAGTAAATAATCATTAAAAGTTATATTCCTGCATGAGCAGGAATATTAAAAGAGTTAAAGAGATGTCAGAACCATACGTAAAACAAATTATAGAAAACGAAGTAGGATACATAGAGTTTTTCCATCCTGCACACAACTCGTTACCGGGAGCTGTTTTAGCTGAACTAGCACAAACAATAATTGATGCCGGAACAAATAACGACATCAAAGTAATTGTTCTTAAAAGTGGAGGCGAGAGAACATTTTGTGCAGGTGCAAGTTTTACTGAACTGATAAATATTAATGACGCGGCAACAGGAAAAGTTTTCTTTTCAGGATTTGCAAACGTGATTAATGCGATGCGTAAATGTCCAAAATTTATTATTGGACGTGTACAAGGAAAAACAGTTGGAGGAGGAGTAGGACTTGCTGCTTCAACAGATTATTGTATGGCATCAAAATTTGCAGCAATTAAGTTAAGTGAACTAAATATAGGTATTGGGCCATTTGTAGTTGGACCAGCAATAGAACGTAAAATGGGATTAAGTGCCATGTCACAAATTGCGATAGATGCAAATACATTTTATCCAGCAGAATGGGCAAAACAAAAAGGCTTGTTCACACATGTTTATGAAAGTACTGAAGCATTAGATGAAGCAGTTAAAACAACGGCAGAACATCTGTGTACTTATAATACGGAAGCGATATTAGAAATGAAAAAAGTCTTTTGGAAAGGGACTGAAGATTGGGATGCTTTATTAGCAGAGCGAGCAGCAATTAGTGGAAAACTAGTTTTAAGCGATTTTACAAAAGAAAAATTAAAAACTTATAAATAAATACTGTCATTCAGAGCAGAGCGAAGGATCTCTTCAAAAGATTAACACCGCTCTCGTAACGACATCAAATAGAATATGATTTACAAATTCAAAGGCTATACACCAGTTGTCCACGAATCCAGTTTCGTACATCCTTTGGCTGCAGTAACAGGAAATGTTATTATTGGTAAAAATTGTTATATAGGACCAGGTGCTGCAATTCGTGGAGATTGGGGACAAATTATTTTAGAGGACGGTGTTAATGTTCAAGAGAATTGTACAGTGCATATGTTTCCTGGAAAATCAATTACACTTAAAGAAAGTGCGCATGTTGGTCATGGCGCAATAATTCATGGTGCTAATTTGGGGAGAAATTGCCTAATTGGTATGAATACTGTTATCATGGATGATGCAGAAATTGGAGACGAATGTGTAGTTGGAGCCATGGCATTTGTTAAAGCTGAAACTAAAATTCCAAAACGAAGTTTAGTTGTTGGTAATCCAGCAAAAGTGATTAAAGAAGTTACAGATGAAATGATTGCTTGGAAAACTAAAGGCACACAATTGTACCAACAATTACCAGCACATTGCCATGAGAGTTTAAAAGAAGTGGAACCTTTGAGAACCATTCCTGAAAATATGAAAGTTCAAGAAGACGTTTATAAGACGCTTCGTGATTTTATGAAAAAATAACTATGTCTAGAGTTGAATTTAAAATGCCCAAATTGGGAGAGAGTATTACCGAAGCAGCCATAATTACATGGTTCAAAAATGTTGGGGATACTATAGAAGATGATGAAATGCTTTTAGAAGTTGCTACAGATAAAGTAGATTCTGAAGTGCCTTCAACAGTTTCTGGAGTTATAGAAGAAATTTTATACGAGGCTAATGCTGTTATTAAAATTGGAGATACAATTGCTATAATTAATACAGATGGTCAAGTTTTAACTTCTAAAAAAGAAACTTCTAAAAGGGATACTAAATTACAACAAAAGAAAACTGAAAAGCCCAAAGCGTCTAAAAGGCCTAAGCCTAGTCCAGTTGCTTCTTCAGATCAATTTAGTGTATCAAATTCAAACACGTTCTTTTCGCCATTAATAATTAAAATAGCAAAAGAAAGTCATATTAGTTTTGAAGAATTAGCTAGAATTCCAGCGACAGGTCATGAAGGGCGTTTACGTAAAAGTGATGTCTTTCAGTATATAGAAGAGGGGAGACCATATAAATTTGCGCAACCAGTTGCTCAAAAAGATACTACAGCATATCGTATTCCGCAATTGAATTTTGATAAAGGAAAAGGCAAAGTGGTTGAGATGGATCGTATGCGTCTCATGATTGCAGACCATATGGTGTATTCAAAACATACATCACCACATGTTACAGCTTATGTCGAGGCCGATTTAACCAATATGGTAAATTGGAGAAATGCTAACAAAATTGCCTTTCAAGAAAAACATGGAGAACGTTTAACATTTACGCCTTTGTTTGTAGAAGCTGTAGCTAAAGCAGTAAAAGATTTTCCAAATATTAATGCCTCTGTAGATGGCAAAAATATTATTATCAAAGAGCATATTAATATTGGTATGGCAACAGCCTTGCCTAGCGGTAATTTAATTGTTCCAGTAGTTAGAAATGCCGATACAAAAGACTTGAAAACTTTGGCAGGAAATGTAAATGAACTTGCAAATAAAGCGAGAGAGAATAATTTAAAAGCAGACGATATTCAAGGTAGTACATTTACAATTTCTAATGTTGGAACTTTCGGAAGCGTTATGGGAACTCCAATCATTAATCAGCCAGAAGTAGCAATTCTTGCTTTAGGAATCATAAAGAAACGTCCAGAAGTTATTACTACAGAAAAAGGTGATGAGATTGCCATTCGTAGTATGATGTATTTGTCATTATCTTTTGATCACAGAGTAGTTGATGGATTTTTAGGCGGAAGTTTTGTGCGTCGCGTTGCAGATTATTTTGAGCAATTTGATGTTAATAGAAAAATATAATTGAATTGTCATTCAGAGTGAAGCGAAGAATCTTATTTGAGGTTCCTGTGTCGTTTTTCTCTTCATAATGACAAATAAATAAAAATATGAAACATAATATTTCAATATCCAAAGTCTCTCAATCTAAAGTTGAAAACATCGATTTCAACAACATTCCGTTAGGCACAACTTTCACAGACCACATGTTTATTTGTGATTTTGAAAACGGACAATGGAGCAATCCTAGAATAGAACCTTTAGCATTAATACCAACGCATCCAGCAGCAATGGCATTGCATTATGGACAAGCGATTTTCGAGGGCATGAAAGCTACGGTTGATGGAGAAGGAAACCCAATGTTGTTTCGAGCGAATAAAAATGCAGCACGTTTAAATGCAAGTGCAGATAGAATGGGAATGCCAGATTTCCCTGAAGATCTATTTGTTGAAGGCTTAAAGCAATTAGTAGATTTAGAACGTAATTGGATTCCTCCAACAGATGGAAGTGCATTATACTTAAGGCCATTTATGTACGCAGATGAACCATTTATTGGTATGCGAGCAGCAACACATTATAAGTTTATAATTATGGCTTCACCAGCAGGGCCATTTTTTAGTAAACGTATTAAATTATGGGCTGAGAAAGAATATATCCGTGCTGCCAATGGTGGAACGGGAGAGGCGAAAGCAGCAGGGAATTATGCAGCAGCCATTCGCCCTACAGAATTGGCAAAAGCAAAAGGTTACGACCAAGTGTTGTGGTTAGATGCGGTTGAGCATAAGTATATTCAAGAAGTTGGAACCATGAATATTTTCTTCAAAATAGATGGAAAATTTGTTACACCTAAACGCGATGGTTCTATTTTAGATGGCATTACTAGAATAAGTGTTATGGATGTTTTAAAAGATAAAGGTTACGAGGTTGTTGAACGTGCAATAACAATCGATGAGATAAAAGAAGCATCAGAAAAAGGTGTTCTAGAGGAAGCTTTTGGAACAGGTACTGCTGTTGGTATTGCTTATATTCAAGAGATTGGAGTTGGCGATGAAACAATTCATGTGTCTAATGAAAGTCCAGTAGGATTAGATGTCAACACTACTTTAAACGCGATTAAAACGGGTAAAATAGAAGACAAGTTTAGTTGGATAATTAAAGTAAAAAAAGAGCTCGCTTAGAATAATTTGGGCGTTACCTGAAGGTCGGGCTTTCGGCAGTCGCTATCTGCGAGGAGCTTCAACAAAGCCTCAATCCCTACCGCAGAAGTAACCCTCTAAGAATAAATAATGTCGCTCGTATTGACGAGAGTTTGTCATTCCTGCGCAGGTAGGAATCCACAATGGACGAGAATTAATAAATAGATTCCTGTGTACACAGGAATGACAAGTATGGAAAAAAGCATTTTAGAAAAAGGATTTTCAAAACTCTGCACAGCAAAAGCTATGACAGAATTATACGAAGCTAATTTTAAACAAGTTTCAAAATACGTTCATGCCACATCAAGAGGTCATGAAGCGATTCAAATAGCTTTAGGTTTGCAATTATTACCTCAAGATTATGCCTTTCCTTACTATAGAGACGATGCTATGTTATTATCATTTGGTTTAGAACCTTATGATTTGATGTTGCAATTATTAGCAAAAAAAGCCGATCCGTTTTCTGGAGGAAGAACTTACTATTGCCACCCAAGTTTAAAAGACGATGATAAGCCAAAAATTCCACACCAATCCTCAGCAACAGGAATGCAAGCTATTCCTGCAACCGGAGTTGCCATGGGAATGCAGTATAAAGAATTACAGGGTTTAGATGACAAAGCACTTAAAGATTTGCCTTTTGTGGTATGCTCTTTAGGAGACGCATCTGTAACCGAAGGAGAAATAGCAGAAGCCTTCCAAATGGCAGCTTTAAAACAGATGCCAATTTTGTATTTAGTACAAGATAATGGTTGGGATATTTCAGCAAATGCAGCAGAAACCAGAGCGCAAAATGCTTTTGAATATTCACAAGGTTTTCATGGTTTAGATGCGATTTCAATTGATGGTGCAAACTTTACGGAAAGTTATGAAGCCATAGAAAAAGTGATCCATACTATTAGAACAGAACGTCGCCCATTTTTAGTTCACGCTAAAGTGCCATTATTAAACCATCATACCTCTGGTGTAAGAATGGAATGGTATCGCGATGATCTGGAAGAAGCACGTTCACGAGATCCCTATCCAGTTATTAGGCAACAATTACTAGATGCTGGTTTTTCTGAACAACAGATTTTAGATATTGAAAATTCCGCGAAAGCGAAAGTGCAATCAGATTTCGGAAAAGCTTTAAAACAAGAAGAACCAAAGCCTGAAGATTTATTCACGCACGATTTTGCACCAACACCAATTACAGAAGAAAAAGGAACTCGTGCGCCAGTAGGCGCAGATAAAGTAGTCATGGTAGATTGCGCCTTATTTGCTGTAGAAGAATTAATGAAAAAACATAAAGAATGTTTGCTCTACGGACAAGATGTTGGAGGACGACTTGGTGGTGTGTTTAGAGAAGCAGCAACCTTAGCTCAAAAATTTGGAGACGATCGTGTTTTTAATACACCAATTCAAGAAGCCTTTATTGTAGGTTCAACTGTTGGTATGAGTGCTGTTGGATTAAAACCTATTGTTGAGGTTCAGTTTGCAGATTATATTTGGCCTGGCTTAAATCAATTATTTACAGAAGTGAGTAGAAGCTGTTATTTAAGTAACGGTAAATGGCCAGTAAGCATGATTCTACGTGTGCCAATTGGTGCTTATGGAAGTGGAGGACCTTATCATTCATCTTCTGTAGAAAGTGTAATTACTAATATTAGAGGTGTTAAAATTGCGTATCCAAGTAATGGAGCCGATTTAAAAGGCTTGATGAAAGCTGCTTACTACGATCCAAATCCAGTAGTTATTTTAGAACATAAAGGTTTGTATTGGTCTAAAGTGCCAGGAACTCAAGGTGCAACATCTGTTGAGCCAAGTGAAGATTATGTTTTACCTTTTGGTAAGGCTTGGGTGCTTCAAGAAATATGGAAACAAGAAAATGTTGAAACTTTAACCATTGTAACCTATGGAATGGGAGTGCATTGGGCTATGAATGCTTCCGAAGAATTAGGAATGCAAGATCAAATAGAGGTTATCGATTTACGTACATTATTTCCTTTGGATGACGACACGATTATGAAATCTGTTAAGAAAACAGGAAAATGTTTAGTAGTGACAGAAGAACCTTCAAATAATAGCTTTGCTAGAGCTTTAGCTGGAAAAATTCAGGAAGAATGCTTTAAATATTTAGATGCTCCAGTAATGACCATTGGTAGTGAGAATATGCCGGCAATACCATTAAATTCAACTTTAGAACAAACAATGATTCCTTCAACTAAAAAAGTACAGGATAAAATAGAAAGTTTGCTTAATTACTAGTCTTTTGTATCTTACGTCAAATAAAAATATTTTATGTATACAAGACGAATATTTCCAGTAGCAGGTGTTATTAAATGGACACGAAGGCATATTTTTTTATTTCTCATATTAGCAACAATTCCTGTCATCTTATTTGATGTTGTTGGATTGAAATGGTTGCATGTGCCTTGGTTGCCATTAGGTGTTTTAGGTACAGCAGTAGCGTTTATGGTGAGTTTTAAAAATAATGCCTCTTATGATCGTCTTTGGGAAGCGCGTAAAATATGGGGCGGTATTGTTAATGCCTCTCGTACTTGGACTATTATGGTTAGAGACTTTATTAATAATGACCATAGTAAAGAAAAGCTTTCCGAAACCGAATTATTTGGTATTCATAGAGAATTGGTGCATAGGCATATCGCTTGGTTAACAGCATTGCGTTATCAAATGCGTGCCGACAAACCATGGGAGCAACATGTGAAAGACCAAAAGTCTAATCAGGAATTTAAAGAATCAAATTACCTTGTTTGCGAAGACACTATTCCAATTAAAGACGCCATTAATGGTTACATTTCCGAAGAAGAATATAATACTATTTTTGCTAAAGGAAATAAGGCGTCACAATTATTAGGTGTACAATCTAAAAGACTTAAGACGCTAATGCAGGAAGGTTTGATTGAAGATTTTAGGCACATGGAAATGGTGAATGTGCTAAAAGAGTTTTATACACTTCAAGGTAAAAGTGAACGTATTAAAAACTTTCCTTACCCAAGACAATTTGCAACATTGAATTATATGTTTGTTTGGGTTTTTATCATTCTTTTACCTTTTGGCATCATGGGAGGTTTTGAAGCCATTGGTGAGCATATTATTGGAGATTTAGAAAACCATAAATCTCATACTTCTACGTTACACCATATTCAACAGTTTATTGCACATCATTTTGTGTGGTTTTCAATACCATTTAGTGCATTATTAGCATGGGTGTTTCATACTATGGAAGTTATTGGTGAAAGTACAGAGAATCCATTTGAAGGCGGTCCAAACGATGTGCCAATTACAGATATGAGTCGTGGAATTGAAATAGATATTAGACAGCTTATTGACGATACAGATATACCAGAACCTTATGTTTGGAACAATGATATTGTGATGTAATTATAAGTTGTAATTGTTATCTAAATTTTTTTTTTGTATTTTATTGTTCCATTTCTGGAGGATATTTGGTCATAATCTCAGCAACAAATGTTCTAATTCTTTCCTCTCTTTTGTCAACACTAGAAGATGTGTTTAGATAACCAGAACCTTTTCCTTGCCATACCAATTCTTTCTTTTTAGCATCGATTAAGTCAATGTAAAGGCTGCCTTCTGTCGTGGTACTTATGTTGCTATTAAAGTTGTTTCCCATGTAAGGGCTCCATCCCCAACCATAGCCATAACCACCAAAACCATTGTTCCAAACATTAACTTCTTGTCTTTCTTTAGTAAAAATACTTACTAGTAAATCTGGGTTTTTAGATTTTGTAAAGCCTTTTGCTAGCATTTCTGTTTCAATAGCACGAAGAATTCTACGTTTGTCTAAATCACTAATTTCTGCTTTGTCTATTCCTGTTTTAAAAAACGCAAAGGTTTTATAGGAATCAAAATCTGCGCTTTTATCGTAGTCTGAAGCTACACGAACCGAAGTACAAGAGCTTACAATCATTAAAAGCATTAATAAGGGTAGCGTTTTTTTTACAATTTTTCTCATAGTATAATTTGTTAATGGTTATAACGAATCTATTATAGCATCATCAACGTTATTTGGCAATGTTACTTTTAAATTAGGTTCAATTTCCATAGCACGTTTTATTGCGAAAACTGCGCCTTCGTTTCTTGCCCAACTTCTTCTAGATATACCATTATTAACATCCCAGAATAACATGGATTTTAAGCGTTTTGAAGCTTCTTTACTACCATCAAGAACCATACCAAATCCACCGTTTGTAACTTCTCCCCAACCCACTCCACCACCATTGTGGATACTTACCCAAGTAGCACCGCGAAAGCTGTCTCCAATAACATTTTGGATTGCCATATCTGCTGTAAAGCGAGAGCCATCGTAAATATTACTGGTTTCTCGGTAAGGAGAATCTGTACCGGATACGTCGTGATGATCGCGACCTAAAATAATAGTTTCAATCTCTCCTTTAGCTATGGCTTGATTGAAAGCTTCTGCTATTTTTGCTCTACCTTCAGCATCTGCATATAATATTCTGGCTTGAGAACCGACTACCAATTTATTTTCTTGTGCGCCTTTTATCCATTGGATATTGTCGGCCATTTGTTGCTGGATTTCCTCTGGAGAGTTCTTTTTTATTTCTTCTAAAACAGCGCAAGCAAGAGCATCAGTTTTTGCTAAATCTTCTGGATTCCCAGAAGCACAAACCCAACGGAAAGGTCCAAACCCATAATCGAAACACATAGGTCCCATAATATCTTGTACATAACTTGAGTACTTAAAATCGATACCATTTTCTGCCATAATATCTGCTCCAGCTCTTGAGGCTTCTAATAAGAAAGCATTTCCATAGTCAAAAAAGTAAGTACCTTTAGCTGTGTGCTTATTAATAGCATCAGCATGTTTGCGAAGTGTTTTCTGAACTTCTATTTTGAATTGCTCAGGATTATTAGCCATCATTTCATTCGCATTTTCAAACGATAAGCCTGTTGGGTAATAACCTCCAGCCCAAGGATTATGAAGTGAGGTCTGGTCGCTACCTAAATCTATATGAACATTTGCTTTATCAAAGGTTTCCCAAACATCTACTATGTTTCCTAAATAGGCTATTGAAATAGTTTCTTTTTTAGCTTGTGCTTTATTTACACGTATAACTAATTCATCTAAATCAGTAATCTTTTCATCTATCCAACCTTGATCTAGACGTACCTGAGTTATTTTCGGATTCACTTCTGCGCAAACAGTAATGCAGCCAGCGATATTTCCTGCTTTTGGTTGTGCTCCAGACATTCCTCCTAACCCAGAAGTAACAAATAAGCCACCTTTTGGATCTTTTTTTATTTTTCTGAAGGCATTCAAAACCGTAATCGTTGTGCCATGAACAATACCTTGAGGCCCAATATACATGTAGCTACCTGCTGTCATTTGTCCATATTGTGTAACACCTAAAGCATTAAATTTCTCCCAATCGTCAGGTTTAGAATAGTTAGGAATCATCATGCCATTAGTAACCACAACTCTTGGTGCTTCTTTATGCGAAGGAAATAAGCCCATGGGATGTCCAGAATACATTGTTAATGTTTGTTCGTCGTTCATCTCTGCCAAATATTTCATTGTTAAACGGTATTGAGCCCAATTAGAGAATACACCACCATTGCCCCCATAGGTAATGAGTTCGTGTGGATGTTGTGCTACATCATAATCTAAATTATTCTGAATCATTAACATAATCGCAGCAGCTTGTTTAGAATTTGCTGGATACTCGTTTATTGGTCTAGCATACATTTTGTAGTCTGGACGTAGGCGATACATGTAAATTCTGCCATAGGTATCTAATTCATTTTTAAACTCTTTAATTAGTACGTTATGGTGCTTTCGGTCGAAATATCTCAGGGCATTACGTAAGGCTAGTTTTTCTTCTTCTTTAGAAAGAATAGCTTTTCGTTTTGGTGCGTGATTTATGTCTTTTTCGTATGTTTTAGGTTCAGGTAATTTTTCTGGTATACCTTCTAATATTTGCTCTTTAAATGTCATATGATCTATTGACTTTGTTTTTTTATTGTATTTTTTTCTTATTAAATCCATAAGGACAATGTCTGCAACCGCTTTCACAACAATAACCACGTTTTAAGTGGTATTGTTCTGTAAAGCATCGATAACCTTCTGGTGTTAAGTAATAGTCGCCTTCTTCTATTGGTACAAATGTCTTCATACTTAATATTAACTTTTTCTTAAAATAATCGTAATGATTATGTGTCTTTTTTTTGTCTTCTTTAATAAATAATTTGAGTAAACATATTAAGATAGACTTAATATTACAAAGATAATGTAAATTGGAGTGATTTTTGAAACCTTCATTTTGTGATTTTAATTTTTAAATATTTAGTTCCTAAGGGTTATAGAGGTATAACTATTTTTCCGTTTATTTTTTTGAAGAGTAAGTCTTTAGAAACAGATCTGGTTTTAATAAACCACGAGAAGGTTCATTTAATACAGCAATTAGAGTTGTTAATAATTCCATTTTATGTCTTTTATAGTATTGAGTTTGTGGTTAGACTTATTCAATATAGAAGCTGGTACACGGCGTATAGAAATATTTCTTTTGAAAGAGAAGCGTATGCAAACGAAAACAACCTTGATTATTTAAAATCAAGGTTGTTTTATAATTTTTTAAAATATTTATAGTCTTAATATAATGCTTTCTTGTATACAATTGTATGATCATTAAATGTTATTTTTAGCATTAATGCAACATTCGATTTTTTAATCCCTTTTAATAGAATAGTATTTTCATCAACGTTGTTGT
Source organism: Lacinutrix jangbogonensis (assembly GCF_000797445.1). Lineage (GTDB taxonomy): Bacteria > Bacteroidota > Bacteroidia > Flavobacteriales > Flavobacteriaceae > Lacinutrix > Lacinutrix jangbogonensis. The sequence continues at coordinate 162,477 of NZ_JSWF01000033.1, forward strand.
ACGTCATTAGTCTTTTTCCAAGGATATCATACACTTCAATACTTTTAATATTTTTAGATTCAGAAATGACTTTTAAATCGTTGCCTGAAACCACTTTTATATCGTTACTGTCGACGGCATATTCTTCTGTAGATAAAGTCTGATTAGTATATATTATTTCAAATCGATTATCAAAAGTACCAACATTTGTATTAAATGTATATGGAGAAGAATTTAAACTGTGAACAATATTTAAATCTTTATCGTTTAAAAATATTGGTTGATTTATGAATAAGGTATCAAAATGGTCAATCCCTATTCTATATTGCCCTTGATTGAGTGCTTCAAATCCTAATGGAACAATATCCGACGTTGTGAAAGGTAATGGTTTGGCTTGTATTGTTAATTTTAAATCTGGAGCTGTTGAGTAAAAATTAACATCGTTTCCTCCATAAGAAAGTCCATCTTTTCCGCGATCCCAGCCTAAAGTGGCACCTTGCGCATAACCAAAGAGTATTTGACTAAACGCGCCACTATTGTTACTTAGGTTTAGCCATATTCTATGTTTCTCGAAATTAGTGAAAGTACTGCTGGAATTTTTGGCATTACTAGTTTTAAAGAAATTATCATTACCGCTTTGAACACGCATATCATTTTTAAATACAGCAGAGCCGTTGCCTAAACCTAGCACAAAAAAGCCTTGACCAGAAGCAAAATATTGCGTTGGTGGTGTACCTCCGGTGGCTGCTGTAGTATTTGTAGTTCCCATTGAATTTACAGAAGCATAATCGTTTGATGTGTAATTTGAAAAATAATCGGCATAGAAAGGGTCTGGTGTACCGCTGTTTGGAGGTGTATTGTGCGTCCATAAATATGCTGTACCATCTAATAAAACATCATTCCCTGTTTCATTAAGGAAACTTAAAATATCTATAGCAGATGGATATGGGTTACCGAGTAAGTTCCATTGGTCATCATCTGCTGTTACAGCTGTGTTTCCTATAGTAACTCCAAGTGTATTATCTGTTCCAACAGAAATAGGAGCTAATATATCTCCGTTATTAGGTGTGCCAACAAATAAAGCAGGAAACACTGTTTTAATTGCAGAATTAGTACTGAAATTTTGTGGACCTCTTATTGCATAACCTAAAGTTGGTGACATAACAGTTGTGTTAGGGTTCTCACCAGTCCAATCTCCATGTCCTCCAGATACTGTTGGTATCCAACTATAAAACTTGTCTGCTAAAGTATTTGGAGATAAATCATCTAATAGATATCCAGAAGCTGAAGTTAGAGGTGAAGCCCAATAAGTATAGTCGTAACGATACATTGGTTGGCTATTTCTTAGTATTCTAACTTCACCAGTATTAGCATCGTTGTCTATTTGCAACAAACTAGCGCTATCACTAATATTAAAAACACCATTTGTGTCTACATGTATCCATTCTGTAACCGTTAGACTATTACCGGATTCAATTTGTAAATCTCCAGTGTTTTTAATGGTAAGATTTCGTGCATAAGCATTAAAAGAAGTGCCAGATATAATGGTTTCATCTGGTATAATTATACAATTGTCTGCTGTTGGTACTCCATTTGGTAGCCATCTAGAAGGATCCTCCCAGTTTACAATTCCAGGACCATCCCAATATTTTGTATTATTCGTTACAGATACGTTTTCACTAATATCACATCCATTAGAAAGTGTTACTGTGGCTGTAAAAGAAAACGAAGGTGTTTTTAATTGTGCAGTTGTTGGTTTTACATATACTGTGCTAGCTGTAGTGCCAGATATGTATGGTATTGTTGCGTCTTCATCTAAAAATGCATTTATAGTTGTTGGTGTCCAAGAAAATGAAGAACTTAAAGGTATCGAGCCAAATAGTTGAATATTATCTACGGCAACACCGTCGCACCAATTGTCTGTATAATACCTAATTCTAATTTTTAAATCTGGTTCATTTATATACGCATTCATATTTAAGGATATAGATGAAAAATCTGTACCATAGCCTACGTCATCGTCATAAAATGCTATACTCGTCCAATTTGTTCCGCCATTGGTAGAGACTTCAATATTTACATTTTCCGTAATTGATGAAAGGTACCTTGAGAAATATATATCGAAATTTAGTGTTAAATCTATATAGTTTGAAGAATCTAGCGACGGAGATTGTAATGCGTTGTTTGTTATTATGGGAGCACCAGGAAAAGGAGGAGGGCCACTTTCCTGAGTGTCTGAGGTTGCCATAACAAATTTATTGGTTCCAAATCCTGATGAAATTGCAGGAAACCAAACTTCTTCACTAGGGATAAAAACACTCGTTCGTTGTTGCCATATTTTTCTAGTATTTTCTACTGCTCCATTATCTACAATATTATTATTAGTAAAAATACCTAAGCCAGCGCCTTCAAAATCTTCATCAATTAAATAAGCAACTTCGCTAGAGGCAGAGGCTGTAAGTTCTAAAATATCGTCTTCACCACAAACCTCTGGTATGGTTGGTGTAAAAGTTAGCGTGGGAATAGGTTTTATGCTTGCTGTAATTTTTGTCCTTACTAAAGATTCGCAGCTACCATTATCTGCTGTAACATAAAAATCTGTTGTCGTATTAATGGATAACGTAGTATAAATACCCATTGCGGTTGTTGCAATTGGCATAACGTCTATTTCATTAGCGTACCAATGGTACTGTGTTGTACCAACAGAACCAGTTGCGGTAAGTATAACTTGTCCAGGTCCACAGTTTTCGTTTTCTGTAATGCTGGTAATAATTGCAGGACAACTTTCTACAACTGTAAAAGAATAGTCTTCCGTTTCTCCATATTCTGTATAAGAACCTAGAGTGTCAAAATTCTCACAGGCATTAAAATTATAGCCATATTGTTCATCAGAGCCGTCAAAACTATTATAAATTCTTATTCTAATGTTGTAATTGCCAATAGGTTGACTTGAAGGAATAATAAAGCCAAAGGTAGTACTTGAAGTTGCAATGCTTCCAGAATCGAAAACAATTTCTGTTGCGTCGTTAAAAGAACCGTCTGAGTCCCAATCTACCCACGCTTTAATATGGCCTCTACTCACGGCTTCAACAAAAATATTCATACCTTCTCCTTGGGCTTGAATACTATTTGTTAAACCTGTAAAATCTTGATATCCTAGTGGACTAGAGGAGAAAGTACTCGTGTTTGTGACATCATTTAATGTTCCAATAAATTCGTTTTCTACAAAATAGAGACGGGTTTCATCGGAAGTGGACAGAGCAGTACAGCCCGGAGATGTAATGCAAATATCAAAAGTACCTTCGTCTCCAGTAGTTGTATAACTATAGATTCTAACATAATAAGTAGTCCCAATAGAAAGGCCTGAAGCATTTATAATTTCGTTACCAGAGGCAACAGCATCAGCACAGTTAATAGTTGTACCGTTGCAAGCTCCAGATCTTAAATCTATTACAAAGTCTCCAAGAGTCCCTGGAGTAACGGTAATATCATGATTAGCGTCGGTTGCAATAAATGAATACCAAACATCATCACTTGAATCACCAGTAAATCCATTACAGGTAATACCCGCAGTACTTTGTGTCGCATCAACGGTTGTTCCAGATGTACTCGTGGTGCAAGTTTCTGTTGGGTTCACCGTAAGACTTGTTGCTCCTACGCAATCATCGTTAGTAATAGATGCCGGTGTTGTTACGCAAATTCCAAAATCGCCATTATTGTTATTTCCATATTCCCATACTCTAACATATATTGTAGATAATGGAACAAAATCTGATCTTGTAATAGAAGGCATTAAGCCATTAGCACTATCATCATCGTCACATTCTATAAGGGCTAATGACCCGCAAGCTCCAGAGTATACTGCCATTCCTCCATCTGTAATTACATCTGTTTGTGTATCAATAGTTAATTGGCCACTTGCAGGAACTAGAATTGAGAACCAAACATCACCACCATTATAGTCTGCACAACCCGGATCTGATACGCTACTATCTGTGGCATTTTGGTTTGTATAAGTTGTATATGTACATGCTATATTTGGTGTTAAAGCTATTGCTCCTGCACAATCGTCGTTTGTAGTGCTAGAAGAAGATGTAAACGTTCCTGTTGTAGAGTTTGTATTAGATGCAGATGCAGTACAAGTGACTACCAAGCGCCAAGTTCTAACGACACCAGAAGCTGGAGCTACCATGCTAGTAAGTGCTGCATATGTTGAGGTTGCTGTACCTTGATTAGACCAAGGTGCGCCACCAGTATCACTGTATTGCCATTGGTATGTAAGTCCAGAGCCAGATGTAAAACCTGTTGCAGTTACATTATAAGTAGAGCCTGGAGTGCCAGATACAGGACTTACTGTTACAACTCCACCTGTTGGTGTACCAGAACATGTCGTAATTAAAGTTCCTTGGATAATTATATTATCAACATAAAAAAATCTAGTTCCAGATGCATTAATAGCCCTCAGTCTTAATCTAACTGTGTTTTCGGTATTTAGAATATTAACAGTATATGGATTTGTTGCTACAGCGCCTCCATCATTATCTGATGTGCCCCAAGGCCAATCTTCTCCACCTCCTCCGTTTTGTCCATCTATTAATTTTGTAGAAGCCCAGCTAGTGCCATTATTATAAGAAACATCTAAGAATAAATCTCTATTATTGTTAGCGTTAATTGAAGAAAATGAAATTGTAGCAGTTACATTAGTATAGGTAGTAATATTTATATCATCAAATAAAACAAAAGCACCATTGCTATTCATTCTAAAAGAGTTCGGTGCAGATTCTGAAGAATCATTTGTAACAGCAACTGTTCCTGATGTAGTGTAATTTAAATCATCTGCATACCCTGAAACTCCTGCGTCGAAACTTTGACTCCTAATTATTTGCCCAAAACTAGTGAGGCTTGATAATAAGAATACTATTAATATAATTTTTTTTGAAAGATTACTCTGTGATGTATTCAATTTTCTATGTAATTTTATCTGCATAATCTTAAGTCGTATTTATTATACCTAATGTTTGCTTTTAAATGTTTTAAAAATGTTTCTGATCCACAAGTTGCACCTTGTCTTAAACTATTTATAGTTAAGAACTGCAAAAGAACTTTAGAGTGTAGTTTTCTAATCATATCATTATATTGAATCAATCTTAAATCAAAAAAAATAAATTTAATTAATACAGATTGCTTATTACATCTAATTTAGTTAAAAAAACAAAAAATCATGATTAAAAACATATTTACTCGACGAAATACATATATTTTTTATATATTTTAATGTATATCGATATAATGGTGCTAATATTTGATTAAAGCCAGCTGCTGAGATTAGCTTCTTGAAGCTAATTTTTTAAACTAAATTAGATTTTCTTTTAACGCAGGCAGTGCTTCTTCCTTGTGTTTAATTGAAAAACACCGAGACGCTTTCTTCAAGTTTTCGGATTGCTCAGAAATTTCAAAAATAGCGATGTCTTTAAAATGAAGAGGAAAGCAGCTGTGTTAACTTGATTTTTATACAGAAGTGTTTGGTATAATAATTTGAAATATTTTTTTTAATTTTTCTTTTTAATAGAATTATGGACAAATAAATCTACTGACTAAAAAAATATTTTTTGTTAAAAAACAATTACTTTTACCCATCGCGTTTATAATATTTAATTCGGAATTGCGATTCATTTATAAGAAATCATCTTTTTTGTATTTTTAATCGAATAATAATGGCACAACGAAAGTAATTTGAAATTAAATATAAAAAATATAGATAATACTAAATTGGTATTTAATATTGAAGGAATTAAGTGTCTGACAATTAAACGAGAAGATTTAATCCATTCTGTTGTTTCTGGAAATAAATTCAGGAAATTGAAATACAATCTAATTCAAGCTAAAAAAGAAAATAAAATCACATTACTAACTTTTGGTGGCGCCTATTCAAATCATATTATGGCAACAGCCGCTGCAGGAAAACTAGAGGGTTTTAAAACTATTGGTGTTATAAGAGGTGAAGAGTTGTTTAATAAGATAGAAAATAATCCAACACTAAGCTATGCGAAATCTTGTGGAATGCAATTTAAATTTATTTCTAGAAACGACTTTAAGCATAAAAATGACATCAAATTTATTGAAGCTCTAAAACAGGAGTTTGGTGATTTTTATTTAATTCCAGAGGGCGGAACAAATAAACTGGCGATAAAAGGTTGTGAAGAGATTTTAACGGAAGCAGATAAAGATTTCGATTATATTTGTGTGCCCGTTGGAACAGGAGGTACTATTGCAGGTATAATAAACAGTGCAAAACCCAGTCAACAAGTTTTAGGTTTTTCAGCGTTAAAAGGTGATTTTTTAAAAGAAGATATTAGTAAATTTGCAAAACAAGATAATTGGCAATTAATTACAGATTATCATTTTGGAGGTTATGCAAAAATAAATATGGAGTTAATAACGTTTATTAATACCTTTAAAAATGTGCATGGCATACCTTTAGATCCTGTTTATACTGGGAAAATGATGTTTGGAATTATTGATATGATTAATAAAGGTGTTTTTAAAAAGAATGCTAAAATTTTAGCAATCCATACAGGAGGATTACAAGGTATTCAAGGCATGAATATTAGATTAAAACAAAAACAATTACCGTTAATACAATAAAATGAATAAACTAGTTACACTATTATGTGTTATGTTTTTTGTGATGAGTTGTGGCTCTTCCAAAAAAGTAGCAATAAAAAAAGAGGCTTCTAAAAAGGAAACGGTCAATGAGGTCGTAATTAAAGAAATTCCAAAAGTATATAATAGTCCTGTAGAGAAATATATAGCAATATATAGTGATATCGCACAAGACGAGATGCGTAATTATGATGTGCCAGCTAGTATAACCTTAGCACAAGGGATTTTAGAATCTGGATCTGGCAAAGGAAGACTTGCTGTTGAAGCAAATAATCATTTTGGTATAAAATGTCACAAAGAATGGACTGGTGGAAGAATATATCATGATGATGATAAAGACCAAGAGTGTTTCAGAAAATATAAAAACTCTAAATACTCTTTTAGGGACCATTCATTATTTTTAAAAGAACGTACACGTTATGCAGGATTGTTTAAGTTAGATATATCAGATTACAAATCTTGGGCAAAAGGATTAAAGGCGGCAGGTTATGCAACAGATAGAAAGTATCCGCAAAAATTAATAAGCTTAATTGAACGTTATCAGTTATATCGTTTCGATAATCAAGTTTTGGGCATCGCGTATAACCAAAAAGACAAACATACTATTGTAGGAGGAGATACATTATATTCTTTATCTAGAAAATATAATATCTCAGTATTAGAACTCAAAGCATTAAATAGTTTAGAAACTAACGATTTGTTTGTAGGACAAATTTTATTTATTAAGCCTATTCCAAAAGATTAATTACAATGATTTATAAACGTAGTAGTATGCTTTTCGAAGCAGCGGAGAAAGTAATTCCTGGAGGTGTAAATTCTCCAGTTCGAGCCTTTAAAGCAGTTGGTGGAACACCCATTTTTGTGAAAGAAGCCAAAGGTGCTTATTTATATGATGAAGATGGAAATGTATTAATAGATTATATTAATTCTTGGGGACCAATGATTTTAGGTCATGCCTTTGAGCCAGTTGTTAATGCCGTTATTGAAAAAGCTAAAAAAGGAACCTCTTTTGGTATGCCAACCGAAATAGAAACTGAAATTGCAGAATTAGCAGTGTCTATGGTGCCTAATATTGACAAAATTCGTTTTGTTAATTCTGGAACAGAGGCTTGCATGAGTGCTGTGAGGTTAGCAAGAGGTTTTACTGGGAAAGATAAAATTATAAAATTTGCTGGTTGCTATCATGGACATAGCGATTCGTTTTTAATCCAAGCAGGTAGTGGAGCAGTGACTTTTGGTAGCCCAAATAGTCCTGGAGTTACTAAAGGAACAGCTAAGGATACATTGTTAGCAAATTATAACGATTTAGCAAATGTTGAAGCGTTAATAAAAGCTAATAAAAATGAAATTGCTTGTGTTATTATTGAGCCAGTTGCTGGAAATATGGGTTGTATTCCTCCCTTAGATGGTTTTCTTGAAGGTTTAAGATTGCTTTGTAATGCTCATGATATTTTACTAGTTTTCGATGAGGTCATGACAGGTTTTCGTCTTGCAAAAGGTGGTGTTCAAGAGTTGTATGGCGTAGATGCGGATATTGTTTGCTTCGGAAAAGTTATTGGCGGAGGTCTTCCTGTGGGAGCCTTTGCTGCAAGAAATGAAATTATGAATCACTTAGCGCCATTAGGTCCCGTGTATCAGGCAGGAACTTTAAGCGGGAATCCGTTAGCTATGGCTGCCGGCTTGGCAATGCTAAAAGCATTAAATAGTGATACAGAAGTTTTTAAGCGTCTGGCTGAAAAAACGGAATACCTTCATAAAGGTTTAGCTAAAGTTTTAAATAGTAATAATGTTACGCATACCATAAATAGAGTTGGTTCTATGATATCTGTTCACTTTGATGAAGTTAGAGTTGTAGATTTTGAAACAGCTGCAAATGGTAATAACGACACCTTTAAAACCTTTTTTCATGGGATGCTAAATCAAGGTATATATATTGCGCCAAGTGCTTTTGAAACTTGGTTTATTACAGATGCTTTAACTTATGAAGATTTAGATAAAACGATAGCAGCTTGTGATACTGTTTTTAAATAGTTTAGAAAGTATAAAACATAAAAAAAAAGGCGA
>NZ_JSWF01000034.1 GCF_000797445.1 Lacinutrix jangbogonensis
TTTTTTTATGTTTTATAAAATGGTGTTAATCAACAATTTCCTCTTGCTCTGTTGCAATTAAATACCTTGCAAATAAATCGTTACCTAAAGCAGTTTTAATACTTGATTGTAAGTTTTTATTAACCTTTGCTATGGCATTGTTGTAATCTACAGTTCCAGATTTTAAGTGTTTGCTTATTGACAGAAGTTTACTGTCGTTCGCTTGGTAAGCAGTATAAACTTCTTCTAAAGTCGCATCATTAAATTTAAGGATTGAACGTAATTCTTTTGCTTTAGTGAAAGCAGACTCGTTAATTTTTGCACTATCCTGAGCAAACGCCGATTGTGTTCCAATTAATAGAGCAAAAGCGAAAAAGCAAAATGTAATTAATTTTTTCATTGTTATGTTATTATACGTTAATAACTCAAAGAAAAGCTATTTCCTTAACTATTGCAAATAAAAAAGTACCGAATAGATAATCGGTACTTTATATTTATTTTTATGATCTTATTAAGGACTTATTCTTTTTTCATTTTCATCTCTTTCTTCTTGCCTTTTTTGTGTTTTGCTTTTCCTTGTTTTCCCTTCATCATTTTTCTTTCGACCATCTTGCTATACTTCTCATATTGTTCTTCATTCAAGATTTTTTTCATTTCTCTTTTTGTAGCAATTTGGTGGTCTAATTTCTTATTTTCCATTTTTAGCTTTTCTTCTTGAGATGGTTTTTTATTAGAATCTTTTAATGCCATTCTTTTTTCCATTCCAGCTTTACGTAGCTCAGCATTTTTAATGTTTAGTTTTTCAACGTTGTTTTGCTGTTCTTGAGTAAGATCGAGAGCAAGCGTCATTTTTTTAGCTTGTAGCTTTCCCATTTCTTGTGGATCCATATTTTTAATATGTTCCATCTTTTCTTGTCTTAACTCACTTTTGTTGTGTTTCTTGTCTTGTGCTGTTACTTGTAATGCAAATAATGCTAATGCTACTATTAATAATTTTTTCATTTTTAAATTGTTTTAAATTGTTCAACACTCTTAAGACGCAAAAAAGATATAATGGTTTAATACATGTTTTCTTTTTTTGTTTTAATTAACAGTTTGAGCTCTAGAAACGAGCTCTAATGTTACTTCGTAAAGTGGTTTGCTTTCCATTTTACTTTTAAGCCAAGCAAAATAACTCATTACAAAAATATCTTCACGTTTGGCTTCTACCCAAACAAACGCTTCTTCAATGTTATTAATAAATCGTTCCGTTTTTATGCTTTCAGGGTTTTTATAATAGACTTCAATAAAATGTAAGTAGGTAATTACGCGTTCTTGATTGATGCTTTTTAAATAGGTGAAATAATTTCGTTTAAAGCTAAGTAATCGTGAGTCTACTACATCTATGTTTTCCAATTCTATATGTAAAATTATTTCAGTTAAATTCTTTTTAATAATCCATTCTTTGTCTGTTTTGGTTTCGTAATAATTATCTGTGTGATAGAAAGATTTAAATATAGCGTGTGCTTTTTTATATTTTTTAGATTGAATATAATACATCGCTAAACTTAAATAAATGTCTAGCATTGCTTCGATGTCTTTGTGCTTTTTTAGAATTAGTTTTTCTAATATAGAAATAGCTTGTTCTTGCTGGTTAGAGTAATTTAGATTTAATGCTAATAGTAGATTGTATTTTAGCTTAAAAGTGGAATAGTATTTTTTGTTCTTTTTCAGTAAATGGAGGCGCATAAGTTCTAAATACTCAAGGGATTCGTGGAATTTTTTATTTCTAAATAGTGTATTAGAAACTAAGTATAATACTTGAATATGATAATAGAGTTGTTTCTCTTTACTCTTGTGTAATACTAGTTTTTGATAAGTTTTCACCAAAAAGGGTTCAATTTTAAAGTAGTCTTTGCTTACAAATGCCGACAAACTAACTATGGTAATTAATTGGTAGAAGGACTTAAAAGACATAGAATCGTTTAGACTAATGTTGTGTTCTCTTAATGTGCTTTCTAGTAGTTTTTCGAAATCTAAACCATTCTTTTTGTATTGGTCTTTCGAAATAATCTGTCTTATTTTAGCATAAACGATATTCAGTTGGTCTTCTAGTAAATAGTTTTTCTGATTGTTTTTAGATTTTTCAATAAGATCCTCAAGATCTGCAGATGGATTGGCATATGCGTATTGTATTTTGGTATGATATATTTCATTTAAAATAGGAAACAATAAATGGTCGTTGGCTATAGTTTCAGCTTTATCTAAAATTTTGTAAGCGACCTTATATTGTTTGTGGACTAAAAATGTACGCGAGGCCAAAACATATTTAATAACCTGCATGTCTATTGAGTTCTCTTCCTCTAAACTAGTATTGGCAATAAAATCTATAATAGATTGGTACAAACGTTTTCTTAACGCATGGTAAGCGTTCTTCTGGTTTTTGTTGTACAGTTTTTTAAAAATGGCTTTAGAATCTAACTCGTTTCTAGCTAATAATTTAAAAAGCGTGATGTTTTTAGTATCGGTTCTTTTGTTCTTTTTTTCAAGATGATTAATAAAAAGTTGCTTTTCATCTTTGGATAGAGTAGTAATTATTTCGTTTAAATTTGTCATTTAATCGTCAGTTAAATATATAATATTTGTTTAAATATATCATTAATTATATTTATTTGGCAAAATATATCGTCAGTTTTTTAAAAATATTGTTTTCGTAAACTTTAGATTGTATCGCATATTTGCCATGTAATCATCAAAACAAAATATTATGAAACTAGCAAACAAAAAATGTTTATCTGTTAACGGGTTGTTTAACAACCAACAGAATGTAATTATAAAAGGACGCGTTAATAATTATGTAAAAGCCATAGTTTTAGTTGTTACTTTAAGTGTATCTGCTCTTTTTTCTAAAGACATTCAAAATACATTAATAAGTAATTACAATAAAAGTGTTGCTTTTGTACAAAAACACAACACCGGTGTAATCTTACCATTGGGTGTTTAAAATGAAACATCCATGACTTTAATTTAGTGGCATAGTAGTATGATGCTATGGCTATTCTGTCGAACAAATAAAAAAAAATCAATACATATAAATAGATGAAACTAAAACAAGTAAATATTGCTTTTTTTGTAACGACTGGAGTTTCTGTTTTGGTCTTTATATACCTTGTGTTTTTGGGTTACGATGAGATTAAAACGGTTAAAGATGTTATAAAAATAATAGCGTCAATTTTGTTTCCTATTCCAATGTTGTTTTTTGTGCGTTTTATATTAATTCAGCATTTTATGCCAGAAAACACAGATGCTTATAAGCAAAAAAACCAAAAGCCTGCAACATTACTTTTATTAGGTGCTATTGTAATAAGTTTAGGTTCCATGCAGCTTATAGAGTTTTTAACACAACAAAAATTAGAAAATAATTTAATTTTCGCGCACTTAATTAATTCGACTACAATAAGCAGTTATGTGTTAAATTTTATACTCTACAATAATTTAAAAGTCAACGGTGTTCTTAGTGGTGTGTTATTATCGCTGGCAATTCATGTTTTCTTTTTATCAGTGTAATCAAATTAATTAATCAGGTTCTGAAATATGTTCAGGATAAAAAATTTTAAAATTATGAATCAAGTTTTTAACACTCAGAATTCTAAACCCAAAACGAATAGTAATAAGAGAGAATTGCTATTCACGTTTCAATCAATAATTGTAACAGGTTTATTGGCTTTTACAGCTATCGCATTTTTCTATTATAACGACTTAGCCATTGTTAAAGGTATAAAAGTAGTTTTTGCTCCTTTTTTATCTGTTGTACCATTACTTTTTATTCTATCAATTCTACGCGATTTGCGTAATGGTTTTATAGAAGGTAATTACTCTAAACAAGAGATGATAAAATTTGGTGTTATTACCGTTGCTATTACTGTAGCCTTTACAGGAATCACCTATTTACTATCTCAAATTGGAGCTTTAGAAATATTATTGGCAGCAATAATTGCTATTCTAAGTGCAGTGTTTTTTTTAAGGGCGAAGATTAAAGATATTCTCGGAATGTCCATAATTACAGGAATAGCAGAAGGCATTATTATATACATGATCTTTTTGTTTTGATGACCGATTATTTGTCTTGAATAAACTTTGAATGGCGTAGCTATTTGTTGCGCCATTTTAGAAATATAAATAAATATGAAAAGTTTTTTTACATCATTAAAAAAAGAGAATATAGCATATTCAATTTTAACTAGTCTTGGACTTGCTTTGCTTATTGGTATATTTATAGTGTCTCCAATTATTCAATCCCAATCTTATCATGACTTTAGTGATGCTAAAACATTTTTTAAAATGAATAATTTCTGGAATGTTATATCAAACCTTCCTTTTTTTATAGTTGGCTTTTTAGGAATTTATAACATAAAATTGATTACGGAAAAGAAGTTGCAATATGTTATGTTCTTTAGTAGTATTCTATTTGTTTCAATTGGTTCTACTTACTATCATTTAAATCCAAATAATTACACCTTAATTTTTGATAGACTTCCTATGACTCTACTTTTTATGGCATTATCATCTATAATAATTAGCGAGTTTATTAATGACAAAATTGGAAAGAAATTTTTATTACCAATGCTATTGTTAGGATTGTTTTCTGTTTTATATTGGGTGTTCTTTGAAGATTTATCGTTATACGTTTTTATTCAGTTTTATCCAATGTTGGTAATACCAATAGTACTTGTTTGCTTTAAGTCAAGTTACACACATGCTTATGGATATTGGTTATTATTAGCGTTTTACATAATTGCAAAGGGTTGTGAATATTATGATGTTGAGTTATTTACTAAATTAAAAGTAATTAGTGGCCACTCGATAAAACATATTATGTCTGCAATGGGATTGTATGTTTTATATCGTGTTTATATTAAAAGAAGAAAAATTGAATTTTGAATTGAAAGTATTTATTGCTAGAAACCACGAAAAAAAAGATTAAACAGTAAATAACAATAAATTTAAAACACCTATTATGAATATCAGAAAGATATCATCAGAGAAAATAATATTAGGGTTAGGACTATTAGCGCTTTTATTCTTGTTACTACTTTACTTAAATAATCACTATTTTCATTTCGATTTTGTGTTAATTGGTGTATTTCAAGAACTATTAACTATACCTTGTATATTATTACAACCTCTATTGTTGTTGTTTTCAATACGAGGTTTGTACAAGAAAAAATTTAAAGAAAACAAATATGCATATGCTGCGATAGCTATTCTTACCATTGGAATACTTTTTTCTGTATCTATGTTTATTTCGGTGTAAATAATTTAAAAACAGAAACGATATGAACTCAAAACTCATAAAAGAACTACCTGAATTAGTCGAAAATCAGGTAATATCTCAGGATATTGCTAATACTATAGAACGGTATTACCAATCTAAGCCTAGCGATAACCCTAATCGGTTATTTACTGTATTTGGAGTATTAGGTTCCATTTTAGTTGGTCTTGGTATTACATTAATACTCGCGCATAATTGGGATAATTTCTCCAAAACGATAAAAACGCTATTTGCTTTTACGCCTTTAGTCATTGGACAAATAGTGGTTGCTTTTTCAATTTTAAAGAATAAAAGTCAAACATGGAAAGAAGCTTCAGGTGCATTTCTGTTTTTTGCCGTTGGAGCATCTATAGCAATGGTGAGCCAGATTTATAATATTCCAGGAAACTTTGCTAATTATATGCTCGTTTGGATTTTACTTTGTGTACCATTAATTTATCTTTTAAAATCTAACGCGCTGGCATTATTGCATATTATTTATGCAACTATTTATGCCTGTAACTATGGTTATGCTTATGGTGGTAAAGCACCTTGGCTGTTTTTAGTTCTTAGTTTATTGCTATTTCCATATTATATAAAGTTGTTAAGAAGTAGACCTAAAGCTAACATTACTTCGGTTTTTAACTGGTTATTACCACTAAGTTTAATTATTACTTTGGGCTCATTTTTAATAAAATTTGAGGAACTTATTTTCTTGTCTTATATTATTTTATTTGGTTTGTTTTACAATTTAGGCAAATTGCCAAAATTCGATAATCTAAAATTAAGACAAAACGGGTATCTGGTTTTGGGTTCTTTTGGAACTGTCGTTTTATTGTTGATTGCTAGTTTTAGATGGATTTGGGACGACGTATTAGAAATTGTTTCATTCTCTGGAAAAGAAACAACAGCAGTTTTAGTCTTATTAATATTAGCGGTTTTTGTTTTAGTTTATCTATTTCTAAAAAAACGTGTTGATAAATTCAATCTCTTCCATTTTATATTTATAATCATGTCGCTCTTATTTTTTGTTGGTTTATCAAATGATATTGCACCAACAATTATTACCAACATACTTTTATTAATCTTAGGAATAAACGCCATAAAAATAGGAATAGACAAAATGCATTTTGGTGTTTTAAATTACGGATTAGTCATTATTACGGCATTAATATTCTGTAGGTTTTTTGATACTAATATGAGTTTTGTTATCCGCGGATTATTATTTGTATTCGTTGGTGTTGGCTTTTTTGTAACCAATTACGTGATGCTTAAAAAGCAGAAATCGAAAGACTTGAATGATGAGATACTAGCACAAGTTCAGCAGGATGAAAATAATATTTTAAAATAATAGCGATGAAGAATATAAAATCAAAATACGTGTTTTTGCTATTTATAGTAATAGCAGTAGCGCAATTATTTGTGCCAGCACAAATGATTTTTGGACAAGAAGAAATTTTAACTAAAGGAAAAGCCTATAAGTTTAAAACACAACCAATAGATCCCAGCGATCCTTATCGTGGCAAATACATAACCTTGAGATACGATATGAATTCTGCAGTTTCTAACGATTCTATTTGGGAGCGCAAACAAGAGGTTTATGTTTATATAAAAGAAGATAGTTTGGGTTTTGCTGAGTTGGTAGAGGTCAGTAAGGCACCTATAAATACTGAAAATGATTTTGTTATTGCTGAACTGCGTAGTAATTATAGTAACCCACATAAAGTGTTTTTTAATTTACCATTCGATCGTTTTTATATGGAAGAAAGCAAAGCCAAACCAGCAGAAGACGCTTTTAGAAAAGCACAGCGCGACGCATTACCTAATAACACCTATGCTTTGGTTTATATAAAAGATGGTGATGCCGTTTTAAAAGATGTTTTAATAAATGAAATTTCTATTGCAGATTATGTGGAGGAGTAAATTTCATCTTCTATTATTTATATAAAGTGTTAATCTATAATATAAAAGGCTCATAAAAAGAATAGTAACAACTGTTTGTGCAGACTCACGATTTGTATTGATATTTATTAATTCGTTTATAATATTAGCACCGAAAAAGCTTAATATAATTCTAACGAATGTTATTTTTAAATAGTTCATGTAGACATTTCAAATTTAGACTGTTTATTATTAGTCTTTAGTTTGTTTTATAAGGTCTTGTTGAATTAAATTCTCAATCAGGAATCTCAATATTACTGTCTTTAAAAAATATTGTGTTATTATAACTTGATCAAGAAGGAGTCTCAATTGATCTTATACTTTTAATGTAAATCTCAAATCAAAAACCCATCATTAACCACAGTCTCAAAAATTAACTAACTTTACAAAACCAACAATTAATTCAACTAAACACATGAAAAAAATAATATTCATATTAGCATTTGCTTTTATTTTCTCTTGTAAAGAAGACGTGAAACAAACAGAAACGATAGAAATTATAGAAATCGAAACACCTAAAACCATAATGCAAACCAATCTAGACAAATATGTAAGTGTAAAACTAACTGCAGATTTAAGCGTATTGTCTGAAAAAGAAAAACAAATGCTGCCTATTTTAATTAATGCAGCCACTAAAATGAACGCCTTGTTTTGGTTCGAATCTTATGGAGATCGCAATGAGTTGTTAAATGGTATTACAGATGAAGACACCAAAAACTACGTAAATATTAATTATGGTCCTTGGGATAGATTAGATAACAATAAGTCATTTGTAGAAGGAATAGGAGAGAAGGCAAAAGGCGCGAATTTCTACCCAAAAGACATGACCAAAGCCGAATTTGAAAACGCTAAGATGGAAAATAAGTCTAGCCTTTACAATTTTGTAAGACGCGATGGAGAAGGGAAATTATATACCATACCTTATCACAAACAATTTGAAGCTGAAGTAAAAGAAGTGTCAAATTTACTATTGAAAGCTGCTGAATTAGCAGAAGACAAGGGCTTGAAAAACTATTTAGAGTTAAGGGCTGGAGCTGTCTTAAATGACGATTACCAAAAAAGTGATTTCGCTTGGATGGATATGAAAACAAACACTTTAGACATTGTAATTGGTCCTATTGAAACTTACGAAGATCAATTGTTTGGAAACAAAGCGGCTCACGAAGGTTATGTGTTGATTAAAGATCAAGAATGGAGTGCTAAACTGACTAGATTTAGTAGCTTTTTACCAGAGCTTCAAAAAGGATTGCCTGTTGGCGCAAAATATAAAAAAGAAAAACCAGGAACAGATAGCGATTTAAACGCTTACGATGTAGTTTTTTATGCTGGAGATTGTAATTCTGGAAGTAAAACTATTGCTATTAATTTACCAAACGACGAGGATGTTCAGCTTAAAAAAGGAACAAGACGCTTGCAACTTAAAAATGCAATGCGTGCGAAGTTCGATAAAATATTAATGCCAATCTCACAGGTTTTAATAGAAGAAAGCCAACGTAGACATATTACTTTCGATGCTTTTTTTGCAAACACAATGTTTCATGAAGTGGCACATGGTTTAGGAATTAAAAACACAATAAACGGAAACGGAACAGTAAGAACGTCGCTTAAAGAACACGCTAGTGCTCTAGAAGAAGGAAAAGCTGATATTTTAGGTTTATATATGGTACAACAACTCCATAAAAAAGGGGAGTTAAAAGAAGATTTAAAAGATAATATGATCACGTTTATGGCTGGTATTTTTAGATCTGTCCGTTTTGGGACGTCGAGTGCGCATGGAAAGGCTAACATGATTCGTTTTAATTTTTTCCAACAAATGGGAGCATTTACAAGAAATGCAGATGGTACTTATAAAGTAAATTTTCAAAAAATGGAAAGTGCTATGGAAATGCTATCTGAAGTTATTTTAACTTATCAAGGTGATGGTGATTATAATGGTGTTTCAAACTTCGTAAAAAACTACGTAAGCATACCTGAGCAATTACAAAAAGATCTAGACCGTTTAAGTGAAGCAAATATTCCTGTAGATGTTGTGTTCGAGCAATGAACAGAAGCATTAGGGTTATAGTATATAGCACAAATTAGGTTACTATATTTTTCTATCTTACTAAAGAAATAAATAATCATATGCCATATTGGTTGCATACACTCATTTTAATATTAGTTATCTATATAGCTATTAGCATTGCATTGTTTTATTTACAAGATTACATTCTATTTAAGCCAGAGAAATTACCAAAAGATTTTCAATTTTTATACGAAAATAAGGAAACCCAAGAATATAATCTGGAAACCAGAGATGGTGCCGTAATTAATAGTGTGTTATTTAAACCTAAAGGAGAATCAAGAGGTTTGGTTTTGTATTTAAAAGGGAATTCTAAAAGTATTAAAGGTTGGGGGAAATTTGCTGTCGATTTTACACGTAATAATTATAGTGTATTAATGGTAGATTATCGTGGTTTTGGAAAAAGTACAGGCAGACGCTCGCAAAAAGCAATAAAAAGAGATTTACAAGAAGTTTATAATAAAGTAAAAGAGCAAACAACCGAAGATAGAATTATTATTTACGGACGTTCATTAGGTTCTGGTTTCGCTACAAAATTGGCCTCAATAAACAATCCTAAAATGTTGGTTTTAGATGCGCCATATTATAGTTTAACAAAAGTAACCAGTCGTTATATGCCTTTTATGCCATTATCAATTGTGTTAAAATATCCACTACCAACTTACAAATGGTTAAAATATGTGCGATGTCCTATTCATATTATTCATGGTACAAATGATAAATTAATACCTTTTAAAAGCAGTATTAAACTTAGTAAAGTGAATCCGAAGCTTACCAAGCTGCATAGTGTTATTGGTGGTGGCCATAAAAATTTGAATAACTTTGAATCTTACCATAAAATGATTCGCGATATTTTAAATTCTAAAGAAGAACTTATGGATCTTTCTACAACAAGTATAAATGTTCAACATGCGAAAAAAAGTAAATCAAAGACTTAAAACAGTATTAAAAATTGGACTCGGTTTATATTTAACGTTTGGCACCTTATTATATATGTTTCAAGAAAAA
Organism: Lacinutrix jangbogonensis; assembly: GCF_000797445.1. Classification (GTDB taxonomy): domain Bacteria; phylum Bacteroidota; class Bacteroidia; order Flavobacteriales; family Flavobacteriaceae; genus Lacinutrix; species Lacinutrix jangbogonensis. Next base: position 10,281 of record NZ_JSWF01000034.1, read on the forward strand.
CTATTATTCTTACCAACAGTTTTAGAGCAGGATTATAACTTTAATTTTTCTTATAATTTTGAAGAAATAACACTTAAAACAAATGATGATGCAGCGTTAAATGCTATTCATTTTAAAGCTAAAAATCCCAAAGGCGTTATTTTGTATTTCCACGGAAACGCTGGCAATTTATCCCGTTGGGGAAACATAGCAGAATTTTTTGTAGCCAAAGATTACGATGTTTTAGTGATGGATTATCGCACTTACGGAAAAAGCACTGGTAAGTTAAGTGAGCAAGCCTTTTATAATGATGCTGACTTGTTTTATAATTATTTAAAGAAATACTACAGCGAAGATAAAATAACTTTATACGGACGCTCTCTTGGAACAGGTTTAGCTACTTTTTTAGCCTCAAAACACAAGCCGAAACAACTTATTTTAGAAACACCATATACTAGCATAGCAGCTATTGCTAAACATAGATTTCCATTTTTTCCGATAAATTTATTGTTAAATTACAAATTTCCTTCAAATACATTTATAACAAAAGTTAGCTGTCCAATAACTATATTTCATGGTACAGAGGATGTTGTCGTGCCTTATAAATTTGGAAAGGAATTATCTGAAATTCCACCAAAACAACAAACCACGTTTGTTACTATTGAAGGAGGAAGGCATAATGATTTAATACGATTTGATGCATATTCGGAAGGGATTGATAAGTTACTTTAGTAGATAGTTGGCAATTAAAAGTTGATGATCTGAGAATAAAAAATTATATTTTTTTAGATTTAAAGGATAAACAGATTCATCAACCCATATTTGATCTAATTCGAGTAATGGAATACCAAAAGGCCATGTTGCAGTAAAGCTATCACCATAACTATGAAAGCTGGTAAATGTTTTATGCAAATTTTTAAAGTGAATACTTTCGTAGGGCGTATTAAAATCACCAACAATAATATCTATTTTATTAATGTTTGCATAGGTAATGATGCTTTTTAAAGCATCTTCCTTCGAATAGAACGGGTTTGCATAAACATCAACAATTAAAATGCTTGTTTTTTTATTATCTATTTCTGAAATGATATGATTGAATTTGAATTTATTCTCTTCAGTTTTATACATAATAGACTCAATACTACCTTTAACACCAATAAGCATATTTCCTTTTAGTTTTTTAAAAGTATATTGATTATAAAGATTTTTTAGATTTAAAAAGTCTTTATATGAAACGTTATCAGCTTCTACAAAAGTTAAAATAGCGATGTCTTCAGATGTTGTTTTATCTAAAATAATATCCTCAGGAAAACCGTTCTCGTTTTTAGCAATATTCCAGAATAAAATAGATTTACTTTCTACTGAAGTTGTTTTAGTAATTGCTATAGAATACTGATGATTTAACCAATAATAAACCAAACAGGATTGTAGGATAATTATTAGAAATAGAGCTATTCTGTTTTTTTTGTATAACCATAATATGGTGCAACCAAAACCAATTGTTAAAACTAGAGGTGTAGCATAAAAGAGGATACTTAACGGGAAAAGGTGATCTTTTAAAACGAAATGTAATAGAATAAAAAAAGCATACACTCCAAGAGTGTATGCTTTATATTTATTTAAGAATGTAATCATGTATTAAATCACATCAACAAACAAACCGTCATCGGTTTTGCTAACCTTAGCAACACCAAGTTTGGTTAATCCTTTAATCGTTTTATCCCACTTTTTATTACTTAAACCAGATTGAGATTTCAAGTCGTTTAAATCAATTGGAGAATTCTTTTTTAAGATTTCAAACACTGCCTTTTCATCATCACTCATTGCCACTCCTTTTTTCTCTGGTCGCATTTGCGGGAAGAATAACACTTCTTGTATCGATTGGTTATTAGTTAAAAACATAATTAATCTGTCCATTCCAATACCCATTCCAGATGTTGGAGGCATACCATATTCTAAAGCACGTAAAAAGTCTTCATCTATAAACTCTGTAGCTTCGTCATCTCCTTTTTGAGCTAATTTTAATTGGTGCTCAAAACGCTCACGTTGGTCTATTGGATCGTTAAGTTCAGAATAAGCATTCGCTATTTCTTTACCACAAACCATCAACTCAAAACGTTCTGTTAATTCTGGGTTGTCACGATGTTCTTTACACAGCGGGCTCATTTCTTTTGGGTAATCTGTAATAAAGGTTGGCTGGATGTAATTACCTTCACATTTTTCACCAAAAATTTCATCTATAAGCTTCCCTTTTCCCATGGTTGCGTCCACATCAATGCCCATACCTTTTGCAGCATCAAAAATTTCAGCTTCCGTTTTGCCATAAATATCAAAACCAGTAAATTCTTTTATAGAATCGGCCATGGTAATACGTTTATAAGGCGCTTTAAAGTTTACTTTATGCTCTCCAAAAGTAGCTTCGCTAGTTCCATTTACTGCAATTGCACAATGTTCTAAAAGTTTCTCACAGAAATCCATCATCCAATTATAGTCTTTATAAGACACATAAATTTCCATGGCTGTAAATTCTGGATTATGGGTGCGATCCATACCTTCGTTTCTAAAGTTTTTAGAAAACTCATAAACACCATCAAAACCGCCAACAATTAAACGTTTTAGGTACAACTCGTTAGCAATTCTCATGTATAACGGAATGTCTAAACTGTTGTGATGTGTCATAAAAGGACGTGCAGCAGCGCCACCAGGAATAGGTTGTAATATTGGTGTTTCTACTTCAAAATAACCAGCGTCATTAAAGAAATTACGCATGGCGTTAAATAACTTTGTACGCTTTATAAATACTTCTTTTACGTGTGGATTTACAGCTAAATCTGCATAACGTTGTCTGTAACGCATTTCTGGATCTGTAAAAGCATCGTAAGTTTTACCATCTTTTTGTTTAGGAATAGGTAATGGCTTTAATGCTTTACTTAGCATTTTAAAGTGTTTTACCATCACTGTTTTTTCACCAACTTGAGTGGTAAACAGCTCGCCTTCTACACCAATAATATCTCCTAAATCTAATAATTTTTTAAAGACATCATTATATAATGTTTTATCTTCTCCTGTACATATTTCATCTCTATTAAAGTAGAGTTGAATACGTCCTTCAGAATCTTGTAACTGTGCAAAAGAGGCTTTGCCTTGTATGTTAATTGCCATCAATCTTCCAGCAATAACTACCTGTTTACCTTCCTTAAATTCCTGTTTTATTTCTTTAGAGGTTTCAGAAACTGGAAATAAATCGGCTGGATAAGGATTTATTCCTAAATCGCGAAGCTTTGCTAGCTTTTCTCTTCGTACGAGCTCTTGCTCAGATAATTGTGACATAATACGTTTTTAATGTAAAAATTTTAAGCCACAAAGATAGTACTTTGTAACAAAAGGCAATAGATTGCGTCCTATTTATACATCATCAATCAACATGTACTGAATTCATTTCAGTATCTAAATCAAAAATTATGAGTATTTGGAGAGTTATCCTTTCAATCATTTGTCCACCTTTAGCTGTCATAGATAAAGGTTGTGGCTCAGTAGTTATCACTTTTTTATTATGGCTTTGCGGTTGGGTTCCAGGCGTAATTGCAGCTTTAGTAATCTTGAATAATCCGAAAAATTAGTAGGCAGTAATTAGTCTGCACTAGGTAGTCTTCAGTAAACAGTCTTGAGTGAGCCGTTTTCTGCAGGCAGTAACTAGTCGCAGTTTACACTAAATAAAATTTCGAGGAAGCATAAGAGTAATCGAACAACAGTGTCTTTTCCTTAGGAAAAGAGTCAGAAAAGGATTTCTTTTAGTATTCAATAGGGTGTAATCAGTTTTTAGAATCTCATCTGCCGCTTTGAGAGCGTTTTTTTTAGAATTCAGTTTAGCACTCTTAGCGCAATAGTTATGATAACTTTCAAACTTATTGTAATTTTGTAGTCTATGAACAAAAAAATCACACTTCAAGATTTAGGTACTAAAGATTTTAAAGACACTTGGGATTACCAAGAGGAATTATTTAAAGGTATTATAGATACTAAGATTAAGAATAGAAGAGAAGATGCTGGTTTAGAAACCAATAACTACTTTTTGTTTGTAGAACACCCTCATGTTTATACTTTAGGTAAAAGTGGTGATGTGTCTAATTTATTGTTAGATGAAAAACAACTTACCGAAAAAGGAGCCACTTTTTACAAGATAAATAGAGGTGGAGATATTACGTATCATGGTCCAGGGCAAATTGTTGGTTATCCTATTATAGATTTAGATAATTTTTTTACAGACATCCATAAATACCTTCGTTTTTTAGAAGAAATGATAATCCTTACACTCGAAGAATACGGTTTAAAAGCTGAGCGTTCTCCAGGAGAAACCGGAGTTTGGTTAGATGTAGGTACACCATTTGCTAGAAAAATTTGTGCTATGGGCGTTCGCGCCAGTCGTTGGGTTACTATGCATGGTTTTGCATTAAATGTAAATGCTAATTTGGGGTATTTCGATAATATTATTCCTTGTGGCATTCGCGGAAAAGCAGTGACTTCTCTTAATGTAGAATTAGGAAAAAAAGAAGTTGATGAAGCTGAAGTTAAAGCAAAGCTAACAAAACATTTTGCTACGCTTTTTGAAGCTGAGTTGGTTTAAACTGTAAAGTTGTTTTCGTTTAACGTTTAGTATATGAAAAGTAGGCGGTTTGAAGCTCCGAACTTTCGGTTAAGCGCAAAGTTTGATATAAGCCAAAAACTTTGATTCTACTGTTATTTCTCCTATTTTTTATATGCGTTGTTGTAGGCCGTGTATTTATTTTGTAGTAGTTGAATCCTCGGCAACAGGAGTAATAGTTGCAAATTCATTAGAGTATGTTACTTTCCACGAATCATCAATCTTTTTAAAAACTAATGTTGCTGCAAATGGATCTATTTTGAACTGCTGCTTGTCTTTAAATGTTGCATGTCCAGTTCCAATATAAGTCATGATGACATTCTTCTTGTCAATATATGTAAATAGAATGTCGGTTTCATTGTATGTTTGATGGTCCACTGCATCAAAATATTCTTTATTTGATTTGATATAACCAGTATAATCAGCAACTACTCCATTGCTAATGGCAATAAATTCAGGACTGTTTAAGTAAGGTTCGGTTGCCTTTTCAAAATTTCCAGCTTCACTATTCTCAATAATTTGATTGATTACCACTTCAACTTCCGTTTTAATAGTTGCTTTATCTTGGTCACTTAATACTTCTTTTTTTTTGTATCACATGATGTAAGTAATAAAGTTGCTAGAGTCAGTATTGTCAGAGTTAATTTTTTCATTATTGTGAATTTTTATGGTTAATATAAATGGTTTTAAATTGCCTACAATGCATTGATAAAAAAGCGTTTCAATGTTTTTTATCAGATGTTAAACGAAGTTAACGGTTTTTTTTGGCAAAGTCAAGTCCTAAAGATCTGCTAATCTAAAAAAAAATTAACGCTTCTTATTTTTTAAAAATTTCAAAAATAATTTTTCTCTAAATCTAAAACAGGCAACGTTTCACTAGAAATTGTAATGGGTTTGTTTTTTTCTAATACCAAATGTTGAATAGTAGAGCCAGTAGTTATTGTAAATGGTAATGCTATTGGTGCATTAGTGGATAGAACGTTATAACTGTTATTTCCTGTTTTTGTGATTTTGAAATCTAGTTTTTGTGTGGTACGCAAGTAGAAATCAAAAAAAGGTTTTAAGTCTTTTTTAGAGCGTTTGCTAAAAAGTTGTTCTACATTGCCCGTTTTTACAGTATTATCATAAGTGTATTTTGGTTTTGTAGCTAATTCTTTTAAAGTTTTATAAAATAGGTCGTCTCCAACTACTGTTTTTAGAGAATGCATAAAAAAAGCACCTTTAAAATATAAGTCGCTAGTATAGGTATCTGCTTCTTTAATATGTTCGCCTAAAACTAGTGCTTGTTTATTTTTAATTCGGTTTTTATACTTACTTATAATACTATCGTATGCTTTAGCGCCACCAAGTTCTTTAAATAGAAAAGATTCAATATAGGTGCCTATGCCTTCTTGAATCCACATGTGTGCCCAATCGCTATTTGTGACTTTGTTAGCAAACCATTCATGACCAAATTCATGATATAAGTTTGCAGAATAGGGTTGTCCATGAACTGTTTTAAAATTAAAAGCATCACCAAACGTTATCATGGTTTGATGTTCCATACCAGGATTTGGAACATGCGCAATGCCAATTTTTTCTTTTACCCAAGGATATTCACCAAGATATTTTTCTAGAATTCGAGTGTCTCTTTCTCTAATATCTAATACTTTATTTGCATGCTTTTTGTCTTCTTCTAAAATGTAAAATTCCATAGGAACTTTATTGTTATCTATAGTGGTGTATTGTCGTTTTTCAATGTGATAATTGGCAATATTAAAGACTATACAATAGTTGCTAATGGTATAATTTGTTTTCCAATGAAATTCTGTTGTGCTATTCGTTTTTTGAGTTTCGCTTTCAAGTAATCCGAAGCTGGCTACTTTTAAGCCATTAGGAACAGTAACATACAAATCGACACCATCATTAGGCTCATCGCTTGGGTGGTCTTTACATGGAAAATATATTTTACCACCTTCGCCTTGACAATTAATGGCTACCCAAGGATTACCTGCTTTATCTTTAGTCCATGTAAAACCGCCATCCCAAGGTGGCTTAATTGCAACTGGAGGTTTTCCGCCATAGTTAATTTTAATAGTTTGCTTTCCTGCTTGAAAGGTTTTACTATCTGTAATATAAATGTAGTCTTGTTTTTGAAAAAAGTGCTTGGGCGCACCATTAACTGTTATTTTTTCAACTTTTAAAAAATGAACCAAGTCAAATAGTATAGAATCTGTTGGTTTTAAAAGCATAACATCTATAGTAGTGTAACCTTTAATAGCCTCGTTTTTAATATCTATATCCAAATTAATAGTATAATGCCTAATATCCATATTAGCTTGAAGTGGATGTATTTCTCCTCCAGAAGTCATGTAACTAATATCTCGACCTTGAGCTATTGTGGACGTTGATAAAAATGCTAAAAAAGTAAAAGTTAGAACTTGTAATTGGGTCATGAGAACTTCAGATTAGGAATATGAAGTTAGCCTTTTTTATTCGGAATACAAAAAATGTATTTGAGATCCCATTTGAGATGGTTAAGCGTTATTTTTATTAAAACGAGATGTGCTTAATTTCTAATGCTTTTATAGATGAATTTTAAAAAGCAGCGGTATCTAAACCTTTTAAATTGTATTAATAAATGAAAATGGTAGTCACTTTGTCGAAATTATACTATTATTAAAATATGATTTATTAATGAAATAGGTAAAGCCTATCTTCGACTCTTATTAATAGAGATCTTTCTAAGTTTTTACTTTAGGTTTTAAAGCAAGTGTCCTTAAATTCAACTATTAAATTCTAATTCGTATTCAATTTTGGGATTAATTGTAACTGTTGGAAGCGTATATGTCGTATTCCTTCTTTATTGCCCATTAAATTACTACTCGAAATAAACATTAAATAAAATGTATTATTGTTTTCGTAAGTATGTATAATACGTTTGCCTATATCTAATCTATCTCTAGTAGATTCTTTCTCAAAGGAGTTAAAGAATGTATCGATGGAAGTTCCTTTTTTTTGTGTAATAATATAGCCAGTCATCCAACTACCATTCTCAAGATTCTTTCTATCACTAATTTTTATGTCGTATCCTGGATCTTTAAAGAACTTTAATTGATTTTTCCATGCGCTTTTGTTTTTAGAATAGAATGTAACAGTTTGCCTATGCCTATCTACAAGAGTGCCTTCGTTGTTATTAATCTGATTAAAAAGCGCTATACTATCTTTTGGAACACTTCCTAGCTTTAGTTTGTAATCTGAATTTGAAAATATTTCTAATCCTTGAGATGTGAGTTTGGAGCCAAAAGTTGTTGATTTTAATTTGTCTATTGCATATTCTACCTTTCTGCCTAATAAATGGGTTTTAACTCCAGAAGTGTCTCCTGATTTACTATTAATCATCAATTTTGGTTGAACCAATGTCATCGTTTCTAATTCTAAACCTACCCATGTATCCTTACCAGGGCTTGTTATATATTCATTTGTGGTTCCCATTCTAAAGAATCCAAAAAAGGCAAGTCCTAATTCTAAAATAAAAGCAGAATATAAACCATACTTCATTTTTTGATCAATATTAATCTTGCCTGCCATAGCAAGCAACGTGAAAATGAAAGTGATAACAAATAGAATTACAACGACTGTAAAGAGGATGTTGAATTGTTGTGGTGTCATAATAGCGAGTTTTGTTTATCTGCAGTTTTTTTTTTTTTTTTTGACAAATGTTTATCAATTAAAAACTGTTTTAATACTGAAAAAAGTTCAGCACAAATGGTTTTATCAGATGTTAAACGAAGTTAGCCGTTTTTTTTGACAAAGTCAAACTGTAAAATCAAGATTCAATAAGATTAAGTTTATCCTTCAGAATTAAAAAACGCCTTATAATATGGTGTTTTCTTCTTAATAACCACGTTCCAAATATTCTTGAGCTGCATCTAGTACATCGATATCTAGTTTTATTTGTATGTCTAGCTAAAAATAGAAATCACGTTATTAATCTTTAAGTCAAAATTCTATTACTCTAAAATCATAAAGGTTTTCTTTTTTCTACCTTCACTCATCATAATAAATTTATCCATTTCATAAGTGCCAAGACCAGGTAAGTAGAACGTATTTCTTCTATTATCTTGTATTTTATTATAAGACACGTCTCCATTTTTAGAATACTCAAAATCGTATAAAGAAGAAGATTCAAGCCAACCTTTAGATACTTTTGTTCTACCATCTTTTTTCTCAGCAAGGTTTTTCCCAGAATTTAATATGACATGTAATTGGTCGTTTTTTATAAAAGCATTGTAAGAGGGAGAATTTGCCCTTTTAAATATGCTTCTTCCCCAAGTTAAATCTCCACTAGGACTAAATTTTAAAATCAAAACATCGTCATAATGGTAAATTGTTTGATAATAACCACCAGCATTTCCTGTTTGAACATAAGTTTGTGTGATGTAAAATTCTTCGGCAATTAAAAAAGTACCACCTTTACTATCAGTAAGGACATAATCTATATCGAAGTTTCTTAACTCTTTCTTTTTCTTGTTTTTCCTTTTAGCAGTTCTATAACCATACAAATCTTTATAGACTTGTTTAGGTAGTGCTTGGGCTTTGTTTGTTTTAATACTAAAGTTATTAGTATCAATTACAAAATCGCAGCCTCCTTTTATTCTACCAACATTTAATTCGGAATAAAAGCCAAGCAAATGTAATTGGTTATTAGTTTGAGAGATGCTTAAAGATTGTATATGCTCATCTTTTAAATCTATTACTAATTCGGTGTTTTCGTCCTTTGTTATTTTGTTTAATACAAACTGGTAATTGGCGTCTCCATTAAACTTTTTATTAGACTTTCCATTTAAAAACAGTTTACCTAACGAATACACATTACTGTTGTTGTCTATATATAAATCGTTATGTTTAAATGTGCGTTTCTCGTTTTCTTGATACGCTTTTTTGTAAATTAATTTTTCTGTTTCGGCATCGAAAACACGAATGGTGTATGCGTTTTTATTTTTCCTAACATTATCTGTGGCTATAGCAAAGTACTTGCCATTTGGAGATAAAGAAAAACTTGTATTGTGGTTTTTTCTAGAGCCAAATAGACTTTGTTTTTTCTCAACGGTAGCTTTAAAAATTAGAGTTCTAGTGTAAGCTTTAGAAGATAAATCGAGTGTGTGACAATACAATATACGTTCATCCTTTTTTTGAGCATACACAGTAAATAGCTTTATTTGATTATTATAGAACAAATCGCCAACATAGCTTTCCTTTTTACTGCTTTCAACAACTTTTGTAAATGTCTTGTTAAGTTTATTATCGAAAATATCAAAAAGTAAATCTCTCTTAGCATTTCTTACAATGCCAGTTTCTCCAGATTTAGAAGTACGAATAGCAATAACATCTATAGACTTTACTTTATCTTTATATTCAGTGCTTTCACTAACTTTTAAGTTTGTTGTAGATTGCGAAATTGATAAATGCGAAATGGCAAGCATGCAAAGGATTAGTGTTTTTTTCATAGAAACTTTAAATTAATTAGTGCGCGTAAAATAAATATCATTTTTGAAACGGAACATTTTATTTTACCAAATTATAACTACCCGTTTGGATTACAACTAACCTTCAGAATTAAAAAACACCTTATAATAGTGCATTTTCTTTTCTTCATCATAGCCACGTTCTAAATATTCCTGTGCTGCATCTGGAGCATCGATATCCAGTTTTATTTGAATATTAGTATCTAGCTTTATATCCGTTTTAATTTTTTTCTTGTCCTTTTTTACAACGGCTTCTGCCAAATCAAATTGGTTACGGAGTAGTACATTTTGCTCGCCTTCGTATTCCTTTTTAAAATCTTCAAAAAGTTGAATGTGTTTTTCTTCGTTAAACACTTCTTCTTTAAAACGTTCTACATTTATAATTTCATTCTCCTTGAAATAGTCTATAGTTTTTGCTAAAAAAATGTTGCGCTCTTGTTCGCCAAAGCTGGTTTTTAAAATTTCGGTAGAAAACTCACTACACATATCCAGATAGTTGTGTGTATGGTTGTTACTATCGTCTGCATACTTAATATTTAAGAATTTTTCTAGCCAATATTGTGCGTCGTAACTGTTGTTGTCTACAGTTAAAATAATATTGCCCTCCATATCTGTTTGATTTAAAATCAAACAACCTTTATCTACTTTTTTAGAAGAGATTCCTTTTTGTACCAAAACATCATAACTGTTGTTTTCTAAATAGGTTTGAAAGAAATTAATCTTGTTTTCAATTTTAAAAATGCCAATTGCATTGGTTACCATTTCTTTATATTCAATACCTTCGAAAACAGCAACCAAAACATCTCCTGTTTTTATTTGTGCAGAATCACTTTGCTCGAATAAATGTTTTACAATATTTTTTGAAGTTTCTATAAATGCGTTGTCGTCCGTGAAAATTTGTGTCGCATACGCATTAATTTCATTTAACTCCACATTTGCATGATGGTTAAAACGATAGCTCTGTACTACTGAACCAAAAGGCCTTAGTAAAAAGGGTAGCATGAGCTCATAACTAGCTTCGTCGAAATGAATTTCCTTCTCTGAAAACGCATTTTTAGTGTCGTTATGTTTGTTGCCAACTTTGTGGATTATAAATTTTGAAATGCTTGCGCCTTTGCGTGTAATCATCTTGAAAATGTAGGTTTGTTTTACGAATTACAATAGTAAACAATTATGTAGAAAAAAGGAATAAAAAAACCAAAGACTTTGCTTCTGTTTTGAAGTTGTTTAGTAAGGATGTTTAATTAATTTCGTAGAGTATTATACTATCACTATCGCCCTTTGTAATAAATTCTAAAGGCTTGTCGCTGTCAATATTATCTAGTGCTATAGAGGAGTTTCCATACACTGGGAAGTTTTTAATTGGTTTTCCTTGACTATCAAAAAGTAATACTTTTTGCGACTGCAAATCGGTTACAGAAACATAGATTTTGTCTTTAATATAAAACAGTTTTACAGGAGAATAATCGCCTAAATCTAATTCTAATGTGTTGCTCTTGATATTAAGAATATTCTCGTTTTGGGAAACTAAAGTTCTGGTAGTAGTCGCTAAATGATGATTTATATTTAAGTTAACCGGTTTTGTGCTAACGCTTCCTTTTTGGTTTATACTAACTATTTTCCCATCGCTAGTAGTAGTTGTAAATGTGTTGTTGTAATTAAAGACGGGCTCGCTTGAAAATTCTAAATCAGATTTAACCTTAATGCGTGTTTGACCTTTTCGGTTTAATATATTAAGCTTCTTATTAGTTTTAATAAGTATGTAGTCTTTATTGTCCATTCTTATATGTTGTGGCTGGTGGTTGATTGCATTTTTAGCTGAAGAAAATTTAAAGCCATTTACCGTTTTGCCTTTGGCATCATAAAGTAAAACAGATTTACCTTGTGTAACTAAGAGTCTGTATTTTTTGTTTTTATCATAATCGAAAACTGAAAGCGGCTGCGTAATTTTATCATTAAAATTTAATGGGTATCCAGTGACACCTTTCCCTGTTCTATCTATTATATAAACGCGATTTGGTGTTGCAAATGCCAATTGAAGTCTTCCGTTTTTATAAATATCTATTTGTTCTATTTTACCTAAAACAGGGCCATTAAGTTGCTTTTTCCATAAGATGGATCCTATATTAGAAATTAAATACAAGTTGTTATTAATATCCTGCACTATAATTTCTTTTTGCTTACTTCTATGATTCGTAACAAATTGCGGATTGTTTAATAAATCAGCATCCAGCTTAATGTTTAATAACTCTATAACAGCATTTGCTTCAACTTTTGCTTTGTGCTTTTTAATAGCGCCATGAAGATGTGCGTAATGAGTGTCGAAAACAAATTGTAATGCAGAAATTTTATAATCTTTGAAGTTAGTTTCTAAATGTGTATCTAAATTTAGGTCTATTAAATCTTTAAGCTTTTCGTTATTTAAAACGTGTAAAATTGAAGAGGCACTACTAAGGTCTTTAGTTATATTTCTATAATAATCACGGCTGCTTAATGTGGTTTTGTTTTGGTAATTGACAATGATGTTTTCTAAAGCTTCTATATTTCTTGCAAACACAAAAAACTGATCGATTACACAATAGTATTTTGTCTCACTATAGTTTATTAATGGGTAGAAAACGGTTTCAAATAATTCGGGTTTGCTAAAATCGTAAATAGGAATCTGTCTAAAAGTTCCGACTTCGTTGTGCTCGCCTAAGAGATTGTCTTTAGTAGAAATAACATCTATAGAACTTAAAACGATAGCTTGGTTTTCTCCAATAAATATACTCCCAATTTCTATAACATTATCAAATAAGGTTGCGCTATTTATACTGTCTTTTTTGTTGTTGAATGTGTTTAAGTTAGTTTTAAAAACGCTAAAATCATTAAAAGTGAAACTTAAAAAGCCATCACAATTATTAGGCGCAATTTTAGCCAGTTCATTGTCTTGCGGAATCGTGTTTTTGAAAATATTGATGAGCTTTTTAGAAGAACCAGACGCTTTAGTAATACCATTAATAAGTATTTCGTCTTGTGAAATAACTGCATCAAAAGATGTGAAGTCACTAAAAGTCTTAAAGGCTAATGCTTCCGAATTAAAAAAGGAACGAATTAAATTATCATTCTTATGATTTAAGATTACAGAAATAGGTTTGTTTTTATTTGTAGTACTAATAATTTTCTGACGTATTTTGTCATTACTTTTCTTAGCTAAAATAGCTTCTAAAAGCGCACTACTAGAAGTCGCAATTGCAATACTGTCTTTCGATACCGTATATAGTATTTCATTATTAAATGTTATTTTTTGAGCGATATGATTATCGATTTTTAAAGACTCAATTTTAAGGTTTCCCAAGGAGTCTGTAGAAAATAGATTAGCAACCTGTTTTGTAGAAATAGCAAACTGAAGACTGTCGTTTGCATCTTTTAGGAAAGAGACAATAACAGGATTTTCTGTATGTATGTAATCTAAATGGTTTAATTTTTGAGCTATATTTTTGTAAGCTGAAGATTTAGAAATGCCATTTATAAAGCCGTTACTATTTAAGTTAGTTTCTAAGCTTTCAGTATCGTTAATAATAATTGTAATTGAAGCAGCATCTGGAATAAAATCATAAATAGATGCTTTTTTGTAGCTGCTGTTATTACAACTAGCAAAAAGTAATAAAAAGATTAAAACAAGATTAATTTGCTTCATTATATAACTATTGGGTTTTTATACATTCAAAATTACAATTCTAATTTTAATTGTTCGGGTAAAAGTCTAAAGCTTTTTCTGTGGTATTTGGTTACGCCATATTTCCTTATGGCATCACGATGTTCTTTAGTTGGATAGCCTTTATTTTGTTTCCAATTATACATTGGGAATTCTTCGTGTATTTTATGCATGTAAGCATCACGATACGTTTTAGCTAGAATAGAAGCTGCAGCAATACTTAGAAACTTACTATCCCCTTTTACAATAGTTTCATACGGAATATCTTGTAAAGGTTTAAACCTATTACCATCTACAATAATAAATTCAGGTATAGGATCTAATTTTAAAATAGAACGTTGCATTGCTAAAATTGAAGCATTTAGAATGTTTATTTCATCAATTTTTGCTTCAAAAACATGGGTAAAGGCAAACGAGAGCGCTTCAGTTTCTATAATAGGTTTTAAAAAATCACGTTTAGTTTTAGAAAGTTGTTTAGAGTCGTTTAATATAGAGTTTTTGAAACTATTTGGTAAAATAACAGCCGCCGCAGTAACAGGACCTGCTAAGCATCCTCTTCCGGCCTCGTCTGTTCCGCATTCTAGTTTGAATTTTGAAAATTTTAATTTTAGCATTTATAAAGTAAAAAAGTATTCATTTATATAATTCTTAACAAAAAACAGTATTATTAATTGTAATATCATACGAATTTTGAAATGAAGGTTAAATTTAATCAATATTTGATCCAACGGAAAAAGAAACATATTTATTCCCTTAATTTGAAGTTTATTTAATATACTCAGTCGTTTATAGCTTTATTTACCAAACAGATTGAGATATTTCCTATTTTTGGCAAAACTTTAAATTTTAACTTGTTCTTATTTTGCAAGGCTTAAAACAGATATCATGTAATGAATAAAATATTTTTCACATTTTTTTTAATAGGTTTTTTTGGTGTTTCTTATGCTCAAACAAGTCCTAAACCAACTCTAGATAAAGGAGGTAAAGAGTTAAATAATTATTCTAATAATAGAAACGATACACTTTCTAGGGGAAGCGCTAAAAGCACCAGTAATAAAAGTATAAAAAATAAAGACGCAAAAATTACCGACTATCTTATTATATCTCATAAGAACGATACTACTTTCGTAGATACGACCCTTACAATTCAAAAAGAATACAAATATAACTATCTTAGAAAAGACGAATTTAATCTAATGCCTTTTTCTAATATAGGACAAACTTATAATACGTTAAGCCAAGATTTTGAAAGCATTTCTCTAATGCCAGAGTTTGGTGCAAGAGCACGACATTTTAATTATATGGAAATAGAAGATATTAACTATTACCACGTACCAACACCTTTAACAGAGTTAATGTATAAATCGGCTTTCGAGCAAGGGCAACTTCTAGATGCTTTTTTTACGGTAAATACATCAAAACAATTTAATTTTTCGATTGCCTATAAAGGGATGCGTTCACTAGGTAATTATCAACATATTTTAACCAGTACAGGTAATTTTAGATTTACTTCTAGTTATAAAACAAAAAACAGAAAGTACAGTGCAAACTTACATTTTGTTTCCCAAGATCTTTTTAATGAAGAAAATGGAGGCTTAACAGATGAAAATGTGTTGTTTTTCGAATCTAACGAAGAAGATTTCTACGATAGAGGAGTGCTAGAGGTGAATTTCCAAGACGCTCAAAACATATTAAAAGGTAAAAGGTTTTATATAAACCAGAAGTATAATATTGTTACTAAAAAAGATTCTATTTCTAACAATAATCTCAACGTAACTCACATCATGTCTTTAAAAGACAAGAGTTACCTTTTTGAACAAGCCATTCAAAATGATTTTTTTGGAACAGGCTTTAAAAGTTCAAACTTGAGAGATCGTGTAACTTTAGAAGAATTAAGTAATCAATTACAATTAAATTATTCAAATGATATAGTAGGAGATGTTCAATTTAATGTAAGCCATACAAACTATAATTACGGTTACGATAAATTAGTAATATTAAATGGTTCCGCGATTACCAATAGGTTAAAAGGAGATGTATTAGCCGTTGGTGGAAAGTATAAAAAACAAATCAAGGGTTTTAATCTTCAAGGAGAATTAGGAGCAAATGTATCTGGGGATTTTAATGGTAACTTTTTAAAAGCCGCGGCATCCTATAAACTAAATAATGATTTATATGCTTCAGCCCAAATCAATCATAACGCAGTAGCGCCAAATTATAATGCTCAATTGTATCAAAGCGATTATGCAAACTACAATTGGAAAACTCAGTTCAATACAGTAAAAACACAACAATTATCCTTAAACATTAAATCACAAAAATTGGTAAATCTAACCTTAGATTTAACCACTATCAACGATTTTGTCTATTTTGCAAAAAATGAAACCGATAGCTTGGTAAAGCCATTTCAAAACGATAAAACAATAACTTATCTTAGGTTGAAAGTCAATAAAGAAATAAAATACCGAAACTTTGCGCTCAATAATACAATCATGTATCAAAACGTAAAAGACGAGAATGAAGTGTATAATGTTCCGCAAGTTATTACTCGAAATACGTTGTACTATTCCAATCATGTGTTTAAAAAAGCAATGTATTTACAAACAGGAATCACATTCAATTATTTCACTGCATACAAAATGAATGCCTACGATCCGCTGTTGGCAGAGTTTTATACCCAAAATGATCAAGAATTTGGGGGCTTTCCGCGTCTAGATTTTTTCGTGAATGCAAAAATTCGCCAAACAAGAATATACATAAAAGCCGAACATTTTAACGCAGCCTTCACAGGTCGTGACTATTTTTCAGCACCAAATACACCATTTAGAGATTTTAAAGTCCGTTTCGGTGTCGTTTGGAACTTCTTCCTTTAATATTAGTATTATGGCGTTTCCAAGCCATGCAAAAAGCATTGTCTTGGTCGGGCTTTCGTCAGTCGCTCTCTGCGAGGAGCTTCAACAATGTCTCAATCCCTAACGCTGGTAAATAGGTACAGCCTATTTTAAATCATAGTTTAATTTTATTAAGGAGTGGTCCTTGGATTCAGCTTTGCGTATTTTTCACTTTTACAAGAGAATAAAAACCAGAATGACTTGTAATGGTTAAGGATCTACGCGTAGATATTATTTTTTTCGGATTAAATCAATCCTATTTTGTCTATAATGAAAGAGTAAAAAGGCTACAATAATTAAGTAATAAGAATTCTGTAGCAATAGAGAGCTTGAAAACACGGTAAAAGAGGGTCTATATAATAAGGACAAAGTCTAAAAAAAAGAGCAAAAAAAAGGCCACTATAATCCTTTGTAAATAAGGGCATTAAAAGAAGTTTTAAATTAAGTTCAAAAAAGATTAAAAAAAGTATTGTGGGATTGAAAAAGGAGTCTATATTTGCACCCGCTTAGCAACGCAGCCATTGGCAAAGTAGCAAAAGCGACGTTCATTACAAGACTTAAAAAAAATAATAATTTTTATTAAAAATAGGTTTTGGGATAACAAAAAAGGTTGTATGTTTGCAATCCGAAAAAATAGCAATATTTTTTCACAACGTTCTAAGTAAAAATATTGATTAGAAAGCTTTAAAAAAATAATTTAAAATTATTTCAAAAAGCATTGCGGTGTTAAAAATAAGTTTTATATTTGCACCCGCTAAGAGATAAAGTCTTAGAAAAAAGGAATAAAAGTTCATAAACATATTGAATTGACAGCGTAAGATTTTTACTGGAAACGGTAAGAATCAAACAAGAGAATAAACCATTTAGAGTACTTGAAAATTTCTTTGGTTGTTAAGCAAATTAGTCGAAAGACTTTAAAATTTAACGATGAAGAGTTTGATCCTGGCTCAGGATGAACGCTAGCGGCAGGCTTAACACATGCAAGTCGAGGGGTAACAGGGAGCTTGCTCCGCTGACGACCGGCGCACGGGTGCGTAACGCGTATAGAATCTAC
>NZ_JSWF01000035.1 GCF_000797445.1 Lacinutrix jangbogonensis
TGGGTCGCTTGTCAATACCCACACGACCAGTAATTGCAACACGTTTATTCTTGATATTATTTCTCTTTGTCCTCCTACCTGTGTGGCGTAGATGCTTATGTAATTTTTTATAAGTAGCTATGTTTTCTATGATTGCTATGCTTTGCAGTCCATATCCATTTATAAATAGTTTCGTGGCTCACACAAACTTCTGACTCCTTACTAAGCCGCTTTGCTATGAGTTCAGGTCTCCATTTTTCATACTCCATCAAGCCAGCAATTCGCTTTTTGAGGGCTTCTGTCAATAGAATATACTTGGGCTTATTGCAATGTCTTTGCTCAGTTTTTTGTTGAGCGTTCTTTGCTATATAATTACCAGCTGTTGTACCTCTACTTGGTGTGTTACTCTTTAATCCTCTCGATACCGTGCTTTTATGAAAACCGATGATCTGCGCAATTTGAGTAATAGTTATTCCTGTCTCTAATAATGCAGAGATTTGATACCTTTGTGACAAGGCTAATTGTTTATAATGTTTCATTCAAAACGAATATAAATATTGAGCCTAAAATAGATGGAGCTAGCCCCATCTATTTTAAATATTCGTGTTGCACTTATAACTTGAACTTAGATTTCAATTGCAAGACTAATTAAAATTATATATTTGTAACAAATAATGACATTATGTTTAAAAGATTATTAGTTTTTGTAGCTGTTTTAAATTTAACTGCTTGCGCAGAATTACAGCAGGTTGTAGACCAATTACCTCAAGGTGGTGGAGGTATTTCTCAATTAGATATTGGTAACGGATTGCGACAAGCACTTGATTTAGGTATAGAAAAGCAAGTCAGTAAACTGACTTTAAAAGATGGTTTTTACAAAAATGAATTAGTAAAAATTTTACTACCCGAAGAATTGAAAAAGGTAGATAAAGCATTAAGAAATATTGGCCTTGGAAGCTTAGCCGATGAAGGTTTAAAAGTACTAAACCGTGCGGCAGAAGACGCCGTAAGCCAAGCAACTCCTATTTTTATTGATGCAGTAAAGGGTATTACTTTTAACGATGCTAAAACAATTTTATTAGGCAACAAAGATGCTGCAACTCAATATTTAAACGGAAAAACAAAAACTGCACTTTATGCAAAATTTAATCCTGTGATTAAAAATAGTTTTGCTAAAGTTGGTGCAGATCAAATTTGGTCGAATTTAATTAATAAATACAACGCAATGCCTTTTACTAATAATGTAAATCCAGATTTAACAGATTATGTTGCGAATCAGGCTTTACAAGGTGTTTACAGAATGATTGCCGTTGAGGAATTAGAGATTAGAGAAAAAGTATCCTCTAGAACAACAGGCTTATTGCAAAAGGTTTTTGCTTTACAGGATTAAAAATGGCATACTCTAAATCATACCTATTATTAATATTAAGCTAAAGTTTAGTTAACATAAAATAATAGTAATTAATATACTTTTACTGTTCAAGTTCAATACTCCATATTTACTTGAGTTAGTTTATTTGAATAAAATTATTGCCAATCTTGAATTCAAGATTGGCTTTTTATTTTTAAAAATACTCAAAATAAAACACAACTTGCTTATTACCAATATTTAACGTACATTTATTTGACTAATTGACAAGTCAAACATGAGCAGAAAAAATTTATTAAAATCACATCAACAAAAACTAAACAAGCGTTATAAGCAATTAGTAGAACAGGCATATAATTTAAGGGAAACAGATCATGCATTTAGTGATGACTCTGAGTATAAAGCCATGAAATTGTTGCACAAATTAAACCAGATTAGGTTTCTATCAAGAGATAATTCTCAACCCATAATATAAAAATTAGCATTATTTTTCTATAAAAACGTCTAAGTAGATAAATTCCACGTATTTATAAAAAAGGAAACTATGAGTACACATTTTTGTAAAGTTGGAAGAATAATACCTAATTTAAATAAGTCATTTAATTTAAAGACAATTAAAGAAAAGACTATCCAGTCTTTAGAAGTTGTGCGTAATAAAAACACTGCTAAAGGTTTTGACGTAGCGTCTTAAAGTAACTAAAAGACATAATAAGTCGAGATCCATACCACGAAAACAGTTCTCCATCTACAAATATTGTTTTTGCTTGATGGGAAACACTACCAATCTCGAAAGCGTGTTCGTCTTTAAATGGGTAAGGTTCACTAGACAACAATACTATTTCTGGATCGCCTTCTAAGCACAATTTTTTTAATTCTATTTCTGGATAACGTTCTCTATTTTTATAAATATTATCGAATTTATTAAGTTCTAATAAATGATTTATAAATGTTCCATTTCCTGCTGCCATCCATGGATTTCTCCATATAAAATAAGCAACCTTTAACGTCGGTTTATCTTTTATAAATGTTTTAAAATCTTGTAAATTGAAACTGATTTTATCTGAAATTTCTAATGAACTTTTTCGTTTATCGAAGATAATACCGTATTGATTAATAACCTCCAGACAATGTTCTATAGTTGCAATATCTGAAACATGAGTGTTACAAATAGCTTCACAAGTTTCTACTATTTCTTTTGTGTTTTCTTCTTTATTACAAAGAATAATATCTGGATTGAGTGCTTTTATTTTTTCAATATTAATTTGCTTTGTACCTCCAACTAATTTTTTTGTGCTTTTAGCATGCATTGGATGTACGCAGAATTTTGTAATACCTACTATAGAATCTTCCAGACCTAAATCGAAGAGTAATTCGGTTTGGGAAGGCACAAGACTTACAATTCGCTTTGGAGTTGAAGTTATGGTTAGTGCTCTATTTATTTGATCGGTAATTATCATTATTGAGATTCTTACGTCGCTATCACTCCTGAGAATGACATTACGTTTTAGCTTTTACTTAATATCACTTCCATTTGCTTTTGTAATTCCTGTGCTTTATTAGCTGCTTCCTGAGCAAAATCTTCATCTTGTGAAGCATAAATAATACCTCTTGAAGAATTTATTAGTAATCCAACATTCTCAGTAGTCATTCCATATTTGCAAACCTCTTGTAAATTTCCGCCTTGTGCTCCCACTCCCGGAACTAACAAGAAACTGTTTGTAATAATTTTTCTAATATCTGCAAAATATTCTGCCTTTGTTGCACCAACAACGTACATTAAATTTTTAGCATTTTTCCAGCTTTTAGACGTTTCTAAAACCTGCTTATACAATTCTTTACCTTCTACATTTTTTGTTTGAAAATCGAATGCACCTTCGTTAGATGTTAACGCTAGCATGATCGTATGCTTATTTTTAAAGGCAAGAAAAGGCTCTACAGAATCTTTCCCCATATAAGGCGCAACAGTTACACTATCGAAAGCTAAATCCTCGAAAAAAGCTTTTGCATACATTGTGCTTGTATTGCCAATATCTCCACGTTTTGCATCTGCTATTGTAAAAATATCTGGATGATTTTTGTTTAAGTATTTGATTGTTTTTTCTAATGCTTGCCAACCTTTTATTCCATAAGCTTCGTAGAATGCTGTGTTAGGTTTATAGGCTACACATAAGTGGTGCGTGGCATCAATAATGGCTTTATTGAATTCGAAGATTGGGTCTTCGGTTTCTAATAAATGTTTAGGGATTTTATGTAAATCGACGTCTAACCCAATACATAGGAAAGAGTTCTTTTTTTTAATTTGAGATGTTAGTTGTTGTGTTGTCATTTTCGAAAATTGTGGATTCCGCATCACTCGCGGAATGACAAATAATTTAACTTTATATGATAAAAAAGCCTCTTAAAAAAAGAGGCTTTAAATTTACATTATATCACTGTTAGCCTTTAATTTCTCGGTATTATCGGCAAGCATTAATTCATCTAATATTTTTTGAATATCGCCATTTACAATGTTCTGTAAATCGTAAAGTGTTAATCCAATTCTATGGTCTGTTACACGACCTTGAGAATAGTTATACGTTCTAATTTTAGCACTTCTATCTCCAGAAGTTACCATGGTACCTCTTAAAGCGGCATCTTCCTCATTTTTCTTAGCCAATTCTAAATCGTATAAACGCGAACGTAATACTTTAAAGGCTTTCTCCTTATTCTTGTGTTGCGATTTCTGATCTTGACATTGCGCCACTAGTCCTGTTGGTGTGTGCGTTAAACGCACTGCAGAATAGGTTGTGTTTACAGATTGTCCACCAGGTCCAGACGAACAGAAAAAATCGATTCTTACATCTTTTGCCTCAATTACGACATCAAATTCTTCGGCTTCAGGAAAAACCATTACAGTTGCTGCACTTGTATGCACACGTCCTTGAGTTTCCGTTTGTGGAACACGTTGAACGCGGTGAACTCCTGCTTCAAATTTTAAAGTTCCGTAAACATCATCTCCAGAAACTTCAAATTGTATTTCTTTAAATCCGCCATTTGTACCTTCACTATAATCTACAGTATCTACTTTCCAGCCTCTGCCTTCACAGTATTTACTATACATTCTAAATAAATCTCCTGCAAAAATACTTGCTTCGTCTCCACCAGCTCCTGCGCGTAATTCTACAACAGCATTCTTAGCATCTTGAGGATCTTTTGGAATTAAGAGGACCTTTATTTCGTCTTCTAATAATGGAATTTCAATTTTAGCTTCGTCGTATTGCATTTTAGCCATTTCGACCATTTCTGAGTCGCTACCATCTGCAATTATCTCTTCAGCTTCAGCTAAATTATTTGTCTGCTCTATATACAACTCACGCTTATCCATTAACAAACGTAAACTCTTATATTCTCTAGTTAGCTCAACATAAAGTTTTTGATCTGAAATAATATCCGGTTGAATGATTAAATCACTCACCTCATCAAAACGTTGTTTTACTATTTGTAATTTATCTAACATCTATATCTAAAATTGTGTAACAAAAATACGATAATTTATCAACTAGCAATGGTTTATAACGTGTTTCAAGTTTTGAAAAATAATTGCTAAAAAATTACGTTGTATTCTATATGCTAAACAAATTTCGTGCGATACTATATTATTACAGACCACTTGCCATTTGGTCTTTTGCTGTTACATTATTACTTACTGTTTATAATCCAGGAATTGTTGGCGCTTTATTAACAAAACTGTTTTTAATGGCTTTGTTTTGGTTAATGATTAACGATAAAGGCATTAGAAAGAAGTTGAAATTCTATAAAATGGTTGGTGTATCTAATTTTAGATTAGTAGTAATGCTGTATATAATTGATTGTTTTCTTACTTGTAGCTTCTTGTTATTAATAAAAGGTTTTATTTAGAATTCCATTGTAACACCTACTCCTAAAAGCTGCTTCCATTGTAATTTGGCACCTCTTCCTACAAACACATCTACAACATCTGTTTCTTCTTGAGTTTTAATATCATTATCATATCTAATATGCGATCCTAGAGTAGCCTTAACATAGTTATTAACTTTAAAATCAAAAATCACTTCCCAATCGATGTCCATATTGCCAAAACTATTGAAATAATCGGTATATACACTAAATTGATTTCTGATGTGAATATTTTCAAACACTTCGGCTTCGTAAGTGTTTGTTACTAACAAACCCATTTCTGTTCTAGCATTTTCCCCCTTTTTAATTCTGTTTTGTAACGCATCATATTCTGCTGCTTGCACACCAAAAGATCCTGAGTCTGCTAAATCTTGATCTAAAACAAATGTTCCTTTAAAGGTTAATGGTGAGAAATAAAAGGAGAATCTCTCTAAATTTTTACCATATTCTACTCCTCCTCCAATAAATAGATAGCCAGGAGCCATAAAACGTGAAATTGGATTGTCTCTATTTGGATAATTAAAACCCTTTGAATACTGTGTTTTAAAATTTAGTCTTCCAGAATAATACCAATTGGTTAAAGTATCTTTTCTAAATCCAATAGTTGAAATTAACTCAAATTCGTCTTCCGTTTTTCTTAGTTTCTGACTTTCTTGTTTATTAACACCATAACGTGTTCTAATATAGCTTATCCAAATAAGGTTATCTTTCTTGTATCGTAAACTTGAAAACACATTAAAAAGTGCTGAAACAGAATTACTTCCACCTGCATTCCAATTAACAAATGTAACTTCATTAAGATCTAAGCCTGCTCTATTTATTTGCACCCATTTTGCAGTGTCCAAAACCTTGACAACTGAATCTTGAGCTTTTACAGCTTGAAAAGAGAATATAAAAAGAAACAACAAACAGAATCTCATTTTATTATGTTTTATAAAAGTGTAATTAATAAATAAATGTCCCGAATGGGCTCTCTATAGTAAGTTTTTTATCTTCTGAAGCTTCAACTCTTCCAACAATTTGAGCATTAACATTAAAAGATTTAGAAATTGACATAATTTCATCGGCTATTTCAGGTGAGACATACACTTCCATTCTATGACCACAATTAAACACTTGATACATTTCTTTCCAGTCTGTTTCAGACTGTTCTTGTATTAATTTGAATAAAGGCGGAATTGGAAACAAATTATCTTTTACTATATGTAAATTATCTATAAAATGAAGTATTTTAGTTTGTGCTCCTCCAGAACAATGTACCATTCCATGTAAAGTTTCAGAATTAAACTTTGATAAAATTTCTTTTATTATTGGAGCATAAGTTCGTGTTGGAGACAACACTAACTTCCCTGCATTTATTGGACTATTTTCTACCGCATCTGTTAGTTTCACTTGTCCTGAATACACTAAATCTTCTGGCACTGCAGCATCAAAACTTTCAGGATATTTTTTTGCTAAATAATTATCAAACACATCATGTCGAGCAGAAGTTAAGCCATTGCTTCCCATGCCACCATTGTATTCTTTCTCATAAGTAGCCTGACCAAAACTTTCTAGTCCAACAATTACATCTCCTGCTTTTATATTAGCATTATCGATAACATGGCTACGTTTCATTCTAGCTGTAACAGTCGAATCTACAATAATTGTACGCACTAAATCACCAACATCTGCAGTTTCTCCTCCTGTTGAATGTATGGTAACACCAAATGTTTTTAAATCTTCTATAAGTTCTTCTGTCCCGTTAATTATAGCGGAAAGGACTTCTCCAGTAATTAGGTTTTTATTTCTCCCAATAGTTGAAGACAACATAATATTATCTGTTGCACCAACACATAATAAATCGTCGATATTCATAATTAAAGCATCTTGAGCGATACCTTTCCAAACTGATACATCTCCAGTTTCTTTCCAATACATATAAGCTAAAGCACTTTTTGTTCCTGCACCATCTGCATGCATGATTAAGCAATAATCTTCATCATTAGTAAGGTAATCTGGAACAATTTTACAAAACGCCTTTGGAAACAAGCCTTTATCTATGTTTTTTATAGCATTGTGCACATCTTCTTTTGAAGCTGAAACACCTCTTTGACTGTAACGTTTACTTATTTCCGAACTCATAGTTGTGTATTAAGGTGCAAAGATAGTTTTATTAGTAGTTATACTCTAAATCACGATTAAAAAAAATAATTATCAATATATACAACTCATCATTTATAACTTAAAAATAGAATCTAAAATAGTTTATTTAGTAAAGAGCAATTCTCTATATTTAGTTAGCGGCCAAAGTTCATCATCAACTAATAATTCTAACTTATCGCAAGGGTATCTTATGTCTTCCAATAAGGGCTTTACAGTATTGCAATAAGCAATAGCTTTATCTTCTAAAGATTTAATTTGATTGGATTTTTTTCTAGCCTCTGTCATTTTTGTCACCAAATTGTTTATCGATTCTATATGTCTAGAAATTTCTTCAATTAAATGTAATTGCGCTTGCGCTAACTTTTTAAATTCCTTTCCATAGATATCTTTTAACCCTTTTACATTTTCAATTAATATATTTTGGTATTTAACTCCTGTTGGCACGATGTGGTTTCTTGCTAAGTCTCCAAGTACACGTCCTTCTATTTGAATACGCATAATATAATCTTCAAGTTCTATTTCGTAACGTGCTTGTACTTCGGTCTCATTCATAACACCTAAGTCCTTATATAAAGAAAATGCTTTCTTAGAAATTTTAGCTTTTAAAGCTTCTGGTGTAGATATATTATTACTTAACCCTCTTTTTTTCGCTTCCTTTTCCCATGCGTCTCCATAACCATTGCCTTCAAACAAAATAGTTTTACTCTTTTTAATATACTCTCTTAAAACATTAAAGACAGCTTCGTCTTTTTTAAGATCCTTTTTAGCTATTAACACATCTACTTCAATTTTAAAATCTATAAGTTGCTTTGCTACTATTGAATTAAGCAAGGTCATTGGGTTTGCACAATTAGCTTTAGAACCTACAGCTCTAAATTCGAATTTATTTCCAGTAAAAGCAAAAGGAGAGGTTCTATTTCGATCTGTGTTATCTAAAAGTATTTCTGGAATTTTCCCTACTACGTTAAGTTTTAAATCTGTTTTTTCTTGAGGCGATAATTTCCCGTTAGTTACGTTTTCTAATTCATTTAAAACATGTGTGAGTTGTTCTCCTATAAATACCGAAATGATTGCTGGAGGCGCTTCATTTGCCCCTAATCTATGATCATTACTTGCCGAAGCTACAGCTGCACGAAGTAATTCTTCATTATCATTCACAGCTTTTATTGTATTAATAAAAAAGGTTAGAAACTGAAGATTACTCATTGGTGTTTTTCCAGGACTCAATAAATTCACTCCTGTATCCGTACTTAAACTCCAATTGTTGTGTTTACCAGAACCATTAATACCTTTAAAAGGTTTTTCGTGAAATAACACTTTAAAGTCGTGACGCTCTGCTACCTTATCCATAACATCCATTAGCAACGCATTATGATCAACAGCTAAATTTGCTTCTTCATATATAGGAGCGAGTTCAAATTGATTTGGAGCAACTTCATTATGTCTTGTTTTTACAGGAATACCCAACAACATACATTCTGTCTCTAAATCGCGCATATAAGACATTGCGCGATTAGGAATGGTTCCAAAATAATGATCGTCTAATTGTTGTCCTTTTGCCGAATCATGACCCAACAACGTTCTTCCTGTTAATTGAATATCTGGACGAGAAGAGACCAAAGCACTATCTATTA
The DNA here is from genome assembly GCF_000797445.1 of Lacinutrix jangbogonensis. Lineage (GTDB taxonomy): Bacteria > Bacteroidota > Bacteroidia > Flavobacteriales > Flavobacteriaceae > Lacinutrix > Lacinutrix jangbogonensis. The sequence continues at coordinate 9,043 of NZ_JSWF01000035.1, forward strand.
AAAAGTACTCTTGCTCCCAACCTAAAGAAGCATTTACCTTTTTTACATTTTTATCAAAATACTTACAAACGGCTACTGCAGCACTATCAACAGCTTGTAAAGCTCTTAATAAAGGTGTTTTATAATCAAGAGCTTCACCTGTATAAGACACAAATACCGTAGGAATACATAAAGTAGTACCATATATAAAAGCTGGTGATGTTGGATCCCAAGCAGTGTAACCTCGTGCTTCAAATGTATTCCTAATACCTCCATTTGGAAAACTAGAAGCATCCGGCTCTTGTTGCACCAATTGAGTACCGCCAAATTTTTCTATAGCGCCATTGTTTTCAATAGTTTCAAAAAAAGCATCATGCTTTTCTGCAGTAGCTCCTGTTAATGGCTGAAACCAATGTGTGTAATGTGTAACTCCCTTAGCTAATGCCCAGTCCTTCATTGCTGATGCAATTTGATCTGCTATATTTCTATCTATTTTAGATCCTTTTTCTATCGCAGTACTTACACTTGTATACGCACTAGTGGTTAATGTTTGACGCATTTTAGCTTGACTATAAACATTCTGCCCAAATAATTCTGAACGTTTCTTTTTCTCAGTAATTTTGAGCGGCTTCCTATTTAGCGTTTCTTTTATGGCGAAGAATCTAAGTGTAGACATAATTATCAATTTTTTACAAATATATCAATTTGAATCTTCTTTTTTAACAAAAACTAATTATACCCCAAAAAAAATAGGGCTGTTAATAACATATTAATAAAAATAATAATTTTAACCCTTTTTTTTTAATAGCTGTTTTAAAATTAATTTATATTTGCATTTGTATTATTAACTATTTATTTACAAATAACTATGGCAAAATTTAAATTAGAGTATATATGGTTAGATGGCCACAAACCAACTCAAAACATGAGAAGTAAAACTAAAGTTGAATACGACTTTAGTGGAAAATTAGAAGATTGTCCAGTTTGGTCTTTTGATGGTTCATCAACTGAACAAGCATCGGGAGGTGCTTCTGATTGTTTACTAAAACCTGTAGCTATTTTTCCAGATCCTGTAAGAAAGAATGGGTTTTTAATAATGGCAGAAGTTTTAAGCGCAGATGGAACACCGCATTCATCTAACGGAAGAGCTGCTATAGATGATGATGATGAGGATTTCTGGTTTGGATTTGAACAAGAATACTTCCTAATGGATGCAAAAACAGACTTACCTTTAGGTTTCCCGAGAGGAGGTTTTCCTGGACCGCAAGGAAAATATTACTGTTCTGTTGGAGGACGCTATACTTGGGGAAGAGATTTTGTTGAAGAGCATGCAGACCTTTGCATAGACGCTGGATTAAACTTTGAAGGTATTAACCAAGAAGTTGCACCAGGACAATGGGAATATCAATTATTTGCTAAAGGAGCTAAACGAGCTGGAGATGAAATTTGGATATCAAGGTATTTATTAGACAGATTAACAGAAAAATACAATTACTATATAGAATACCACCCAAAACCTGTTAAAGGAGATTGGAATGGTTCTGGCATGCACGCCAACTTCTCTAACACCACATTAAGAACTTGTGGTTCTAAAGAAATTTACGAAAAAATATGTGAAGCATTTAGACCGGTTACTGAAGAGCACATGGACGTATATGGTGAATTTAATGACGAACGCTTGACTGGTTTACACGAAACTGCTCACGTTTCTGATTTCACTTTTGGCGTTTCAGACAGAGGCGCATCAATACGCATCCCTATTATTACAGTAGAACAAGGCTGGAAAGGCTGGTTAGAAGATAGACGCCCAGCTTCTAATGGTGACCCATACAAAATTGCAGGCCGTATTATAAAGACAGTAAAATCTGCCAATATTAGCTAAAACAAAAATTACATCCATAAAAAAAGCGTTTGAAAATTTTTAAACGCTTTTTTTATTTTATTAAAGATTATAAATTTACTTTAATTTTTCTATAATCGAAAGCCTAATGTTAGAGTAATATTAGAATTATTAGCATCAATGGCTACAGCGTCAGTCAATCCAGTGTTATACAATTGATGTGCTCTTGTTTGATTAAAGGCATCGTAAGTTATATCTAATTTTGTATTACCAAAGTTATAACCCAATCCAAAAGAGTACCCCTCTAAGTCTCCTACAGTTTTCCCGTTTTTATAAGGACTTTCCTCAAAACGATAACCACCTCTAAAACTAAACTGATTAACTTTAAATTCCCCCCCTAATTTATAGGTTGCTGCCGCTACTAAATTATTTGCAATAATATCGTTTTGCGCTCTAAAATAAGCATCAGACTTTGGCTTAAATTTTGTTTTACTAAAATCTCTTCTAGAATAATCGAAACTCAACACACCTTGCTTTCCAAAAATATAAGCTAAACTACCTGTTACTTTTGAAGGTGATTGCAAATTGTAATCTGGAAATAGATTTACTATTTGGGGATCTACAATTTGCAAAATATTCTCCTCTCCATCTACTCTAATTGTTTCTATATATTGAGACGTTTCTTCAGTAATAGTCATCCAGGTTGGAGAATCATATGTAAATCCAACTCTAAAGGAATTTGACAACTTATAGATTGTACCAAGTTGAAACGAGAATCCAGAACCGTTAGTAACAATATTGTTTTCGAAACCCACTTGGTTTACAACAGAGCCTGTATTGTTGTTTTGTTCATATAAAAACGTAGAACGCTCGTAATTTAGAAAATGAGAATTTAAATTCAGGCCTAAATACAAGTCATCTCCATATTGAGCACCTAAATTAAATGCGATTTTCCCGTTGTATCCAGTTGCTGAATAATTATATTCTTGATCAAAATTTCCAGCTGCAATATTTGAAGTGTACAACGTATTATCATCAGTATCGCTAACTGGTTCTAAAATATAAGAGTCGTAACCTAAATAAGCTTGCTGATAAACGTAACCATAAGCATTTCCAATACCAGCATATGCGCTAGAAGAAGACTCTCCTGGCAATGCAGAAATTTCATCCAACCTCAACCCTTGTGCATTATTTAAAAAATATTGATCTATAGAGGTTGAATTTGTTCCTCTAGACCTCCAATTATCGTCATAATTCTTGGTATTATCAAACCCTACACTAAATGCGAATTTCCTCCATTGCGAATTCTCATTTCTATTTTTAAAGACAAAAAGACCTCCTCCCTGATTTAGAGATAGATCTGAATCTGACGAAGCATTTGTTTGTCCAAAATAACCCATTTCATTATCAACATCACTAATATTTAATGAAACCGAAGCAAAACTATTGTTATATATCGCTGAACCAGCAGGATTTACACTTACCGCACTTAAATCCCCTCCAAGAGCTCCAAATGCCCCACTAAGCGCTCTATATCTTGCAGAGCCTATAATTTCCCCATTACTGTAACGTAAAGCATCGTTTATATCTTGAGCGTTAATTGTAATCATAGACATAAAACCTATGAATAAAAATATATCTTTTTTCATATTAATTATTTAATTATTTCTCTTTTGAAAAACTAACCACTACCCTCTTCGTCTTCCTCCTGAGGAAGACCTAGAAGAGGAGGATCTAGAAGAGGATCTTGTAGAGCTTCTTGGAGATGATGATCTAGTATTAGAAGTTCTAGTCCTTGGTGTTGTTGTTCTTACCCTTGGTGTAGAACTTCTTGGTGTAGAACTATTATTTCTAGTTCTTGGCGCTGTTGTTCTTACTCTTGGCGTTGTTGCTCCTCTAGTCCTAGTTCTAGGAGTAGTTGTTCTAGTTCTTGTTCTAGGAGTAGTCGAAGTTCTTGTTCTTATTGAATTAGCTCTTGTTCTAGCATGCGTTTGAACTCTTCGTCCTAAAACTGAGTTTCTACCATATACGTTACCTCTTCGTGTAGAGTTATAAGCTAAACTGTATCCATTATTCCAACCAAAACCATTGTTCCATCCAAAACCATTGTTCCATCCAAAACCATTGTTCCATCCAAAACCATTGTTCCATCCAAAACCATAGTTCCATCCAAAACCATTGTTCCATCCAAAACCATTGTTCCATCCAAAACCATTGTTCCACCCAAAACCATTGTTCCACCCAAAACCATTGTTCCACCCAAAACCATTGTTCCACCCAAAACCATTGTTCCATCCAAAACCATTATTGTTGACATTTACAATAACCTCAGTACTGTTTTCTCCCCAAGAACCATAACCTGTGTCCACATTACCGGCTTGTACATTATCCTCTGAATACTGGCCTTCATAAGAATCTATATCTACAAAAACTTCTTGATTAGCATTAGTATCCATTTGAATAGACTTCTCCCTAAAGTAATTTTTGTAGTAAGTATTGTCGCCGCTCTCTTTTGTATCAGCTTGAACAACATCAACCTGTCTATAATCCTCTCCATAAACGCCATCACTATCTTGCCCTACATATTGGTAAGAACCACAAGAAGTAAGTCCTATAGCAAATAAAATTACAGCAATCGCTGGTCGTTTGTTTAATAAGTGTTTTTTTAATTGCATAACTCTTAGTTTTTAGTGTTGAACAAAACAAAAATAGTTAGTTTTGTCGAACTATTTCTTTTTTTAACATAATCACAATATTTGTGCCAAACACTATATATGAGCAAAAAACTCACTACAAGAGCAGAAGATTATTCAAAATGGTATAATGAATTGGTCGTAAAGGCTGATTTAGCTGAAAACTCGGCGGTTAGAGGCTGTATGGTAATAAAACCTTACGGCTATGCTATCTGGGAAAAAATGCAGGCAGAATTAGATAGAATGTTTAAAGAAACTGGACATCAAAACGCCTATTTCCCACTTTTTGTACCTAAAAGCTTATTTGAAGCTGAAGAGAAAAATGCTGAAGGCTTCGCAAAAGAGTGTGCAGTAGTCACGCATTATAGATTACAAAACGATCCTGATAACCCAGGAAAACTGCGTGTAGACCCCGAAGCTAAGCTAGAAGAAGAACTTGTTGTAAGACCAACAAGTGAAGCTATTATCTGGAGCACTTTTAAAGGATGGATTCAATCTTACAGAGATTTACCCTTACTAATAAACCAATGGGCAAATGTTGTTCGCTGGGAAATGCGTACACGTTTATTTTTACGTACTGCAGAATTCCTTTGGCAAGAAGGCCACACAGCTCATGAAACAAAAGCAGAAGCTATAACTGAAGCAGAAACTATGAATAACGTCTATGCAACTTTCGTTGAGAATTTCATGGCAATACCAGTAGTTCAGGGTTTAAAAACTGAGAGTGAGCGTTTTGCTGGAGCTGACGAAACCTACTGTATTGAAGCATTAATGCAGGATGGAAAAGCATTACAAGCTGGAACCTCTCACTTTTTAGGGCAAAACTTCGCAAAAGCTTTTGATGTGAAATTCACTAATAAAGAAGGAAAAAAAGATTACGTTTGGGCTACTTCTTGGGGAGTTTCAACACGATTAATGGGAGCTTTAATCATGACACATAGTGATGATCAAGGACTCGTATTACCTCCAAACCTAGCACCTAATCAAGTAGTAATCGTTCCAATATATAAGACTGAAGAACAACTTGAAGAAATCACTAGCGTCGTAAATAGCATTATAACAGATTTAAGAGCAAAGCATATTACTGTTAAATACGATAATAGAACAACCTACCGTCCAGGAGCAAAATTTGCGCAACACGAATTACAAGGTGTTCCTTTACGTATTGCAATTGGAGCGAGAGATCTGGAAAACGGAACTGTAGAGTTAGCGCGTAGAGATACCTTAACCAAAGAGACTGTTTCTTTAGATTCATTAACTGAAAAGATTGAAGGGTTAATGACCGAAATTCAAGAATCCCTATTTAATAAAGCTTTAAATCATAGAGATACTCACACAACGGAAGTTGAAAATTTCGACACCTTTAAAACTGTTTTAGAAGAGAAAGGAGGATTTATCTCAGCACATTGGGACGGAACACCAGAGACTGAAGATAAAATAAAAGAAATTACAAAAGCAACAATTAGATGTCTTCCATTAGAAGGGAAGCTAGAAGATGGTGTTTGTGTGTATTCAGGAAAGCCTTCAAAACGTAGAGTATTGTTTGCAAAAGCATATTAAGTAAACTTTTTTTAAAAAAAGTTTACTTAGGTATTGCAAAAGTAGAAAATAGTTGTATTTTTGCATCCGCAATGGAAACGTTGTAAAGTTATTTGAAAAGTTTTGCAGAAATAAAAATATAATTTATATTTGCACACTCTTAAATAAATGGCCCGTTCGTCTATCGGCTAGGACGCATGGTTTTCATCCATGTAAGAGGGGTTCGACTCCCCTACGGGCTACAATTTTTATAATAAAGAAACAAAGAAACAAATGGCAAATCATAAGTCAGCGTTAAAAAGAATTAGACAAAACGAAACTAAGCGCTTAAGAAATAAGTATCAGCATAAAACAACTCGTAATGCGATAAAAAAATTACGTGAGTTAACTGATAAGAAAGAAGCTGAAGCGTTTTTACCGTCAGTATGCTCTATGTTAGATAGATTAGCAAAGACTAACGTTATACACGCTAACAAAGCTGCTAACTTAAAGTCTGGTTTAACTAAGTTCGTTTCAGCGATATAGTTAAATTAATTCTACAATAAATAAAAGTCTATCGAGAAATCGATAGGCTTTTTTATTACTTCAAAATTCTTTTAGTTTATAAAGGAATTTACTCGAAATAAGGTCTGTTATTTAATTTCAAAAAGTATAAATTTGCAATAATTAACCATTCACTTAAATATAACTCTTTTGGAAAACACAAACGCAATTAAGGCAATTGATAAAATTATTAAAAACCTTGATAAATCTGGCATCAATACAGAGACACTAATAGATGATATTAAAGCATTAAGAGCTTTTGCTCTGGAAGAGGAAGTGCCTTTAGTGGTTAAGGTACTTAGGCTTGCTTATGAGCACATAGAAGAGCACCAATCATTTCTTATACCCGTTCTTGAAGATGAGCCTATAGATGAAGAAGAAGATGTCGTTGAAGAAAAAAATGATGCTTCTCCAGTAGAAAGTCTTAAATACTTATTATCGCTTACAAAAAACCTTAATAACAAAGACAATATTTCAGACTTAAGAGAATACAAAGAGCTTTTAATGGCTTATTAAACATTAATATATTTTTAAATACAACGAGCAAGCCTTTGTATATAGATACAAAGGCTTGCTCGTTTATATTACTCTACAAACTCTTTTCAAGTTGATTCAAAATAATAACTAAGATTTTAGACTGCAAAAAAAAAGTCCTGACTATAAATCAGGGCTTTTTTATTTTTGGAGTGAATTCCTAAATTTAATTGAGAATAGACTTCTAACCATTCATTGAGATTAAAAACTCTTCGTTGTTTCTTGTTTGCTTAAAACGCTCGTTGATAAATTCCATAGCTTCTACTGGATTCATATCTGCAAGATATTTGCGCATTACCCACATTCTTTGAATCGTAACCTTGTCTAATAATATATCATCACGACGTGTGCTTGACGATGTTAAATCGATAGCTGGAAAAATACGACGGTTAGAAATCTTACGATCTAATTGTAGCTCCATGTTACCCGTTCCTTTAAATTCTTCAAAAATTACTTCGTCCATTTTAGAACCAGTTTCTGTTAAAGCAGTAGCAATAATAGTAAGCGAACCTCCATTTTCTATATTACGTGCAGCACCAAAGAAACGTTTTGGCTTGTGTAATGCATTAGCATCAACACCACCTGAAAGTATTTTCCCCTGAAGCTGGTTGTACTGAGTTATAAGCTCTAGCTAAACGTGTTATAGAATCTAATAAGATCACTACATCGTGTCCACATTCTACTAATCGTTTTGCTTTTTCTAATACGATATTTGCAATCTTTACGTGCTCGTGAGCTTCTTTATCGAAAGTTGAAGCAATAACTTCTCCACGAACATTACGTTGCATGTCTGTAACCTCTTCTGGACGTTCATCGATGAGTAAGATCATTTGGTATACTTCTGGATGATTGGCTGCAATTGCATTAGCAACATCCTTAAGCAACATTGTTTTACCTGTTTTAGGTTGCGACACAATCATACCACGTTGCCCTTTACCTATTGGGGCAAACAAATCCATAATACGCGTAGAAATTGTTGCTTGCTTTCCTGCAATATTAAATTTCTCTTCTGGGAATAATGGTGTTAAATGCTCAAAAGATACACGATCTCTAACCACATCTGGACTTTGTCCGTTAATTTTATTTACTTTAATAAGTGGAAAATATTTCTCGCCTTCTTTTGGAGGTCTAACATTTCCAAGTACTGTATCTCCAACTTTTAATCCGAATAAACGAATTTGAGATTGCGATACATAAATATCGTCCGGAGAAGACAGGTAATTATAATCTGAAGATCTTAAAAAGCCATAACCATCTTGCATAACATCTAATACACCCTCACTTTCTATGATAGCATCGAATTCGAAATCTGGTTCACGGTAACGGTTTCGTGTTTCACTGGTTCCGTGTGTGTTTCCGTTTTTACCTTGACTACGTTGATTAGTATTCTGGTTTTTATTCTGATTTTTATTCTGAGTGTTTTGACGATTTGGATTATTATCCTTTTTGTCGTCTTTTTTATTTTGATGATTATGAACAGGTTTTTTATGCTGAGGCTTTGGCTGTTGTGCCTTAACTGGTTCTTTTACTTGTTTATTATCGTCCTTACTATCTTTTGATTCTATACTGTCTTTAACTTCAGTAGTGTCTCTGCTTTCCTCCTCTTTAAAAGCTATAGCTTCTTGTTGTACTTCTGCCTGAGGTTTTGGTTGCACTTTTGCCTGAGGTTTTACCTGAGGTTTTGGTTGTGCTTTTGGTTGAGGCCTTGGCTTATTTGCCGCAGGACGTTGTACACGTTCTCTTTTGGGTTTCTCTTGTGCTACAGGAGCAGGAATATCTGCTTTTACAACTTCAACGGCCTTTGGGTTAGCTGCTTGTTTATCCAAAATTTGATAAACTAAGTCTAATTTTTTTAATGAACGAAACTTTGGAATACTTAGCTTTTTAGCCATGTCCTGTAACTCAGGAAGCTTCATTTCTTTTAATTGTGAGATTTCAAACATGAATTGTTTAATTGAATATTTTTTGAAAAATTATGTTGTTGAAAATTTCCGAAGAAAAATATTTTGTGATTCTGAAGAATTAACGCATTGCTAATGTGAAAGTTGCAAGTCGCCTATGCAATAATACGACTTTATTTTAAGTTTTTAGCAACATTTCCCAAAAGAAGTTATATTTTTGATGCTGAAATTATTCGATTAAAATAAATGATACAACGTATTCAATCTGTCTATTTACTGCTTGCCGCTGGAATTTCGGCTGGATTGATTTTTGTATTTCATTTATGGATAACTAACGAGGATGTAAAAATCTTCGCTATGGATGAGCTTTTATTTTTTGGACTCTTTTTAGGGTCTTCAGCTTTGTCTTTGTTATCTTTAGTTATGTTCAAAAACAGGAAGTTGCAATTTGTATTGGGACGCCTTAATATGATATTAAACTTTATTTTACTAGGATTTTTTGTATATCAATCTCTAAATGTATCTGGAGAAGCTTTGGTTTCTGAGAAAGGTATTGGGATTTTTCTTCCGATTCTGTCTATAGTATTATTGGCTCTGGCTAATAAGGCTATTAAAAAGGATGAAGATCTCGTAAAATCTGTAGATAGGTTACGTTAAACCTAACATCTTAGTAGTATTAGTGCGTGAGCCCAAGGTGAAGATCTTGGGCTTTTTTGTGCCCTAAAATTTGGGTATTATACTATATTATATTTAATCTAAATAATATTATGAACCACTTAAAAAAAATCATGATGCTTGTTTTAGTATCTATTATATTTATTTCTTGTAATAAAGATGACGTAAATAATGAAGAGCCTTCTTTATTAGACGCAGAAAAAACAGAATTGTTAAATTGTTAGAAGCTGATTTTACAACGAAAAGTTTAATCCCTATTAACTTTACATCGTCAAAACTTGTTAAAATTGATGGAGAATATTATTTAAGATCTTTTCATGGAGAAAAAGTAACAACTTCTTTATTAGAGGTAAACTCAAATAAAGTGCTTGTTTTCTAGGGAATATCTTGTACTTCTACATCATGTTCTAATAGTGAAACTGGCTGTATTCCAAACGCAAAAAAGGGATGTACTAAATGTACTGAAGGAACTAAAGATTGTACCAGAACAATAATTATTAGCGATTAAAATTCAAAAATAATTTAAACAGAGCCCAAGGTGAAGATCTTAGGCTTTTTTATTTAATGTTTTTTTGGAAACTCTATAACTTCTAAATTCTCAATCTTCTTTCCGTCTATTGTAAAACGCAACATTGTTCTTACATTATGAAAGCCGTGTTTACCTACTGCGCCAGGATTCATGTGGATTAGATTTAGTTTTTTATCTGGCATTACTTTTAAAATGTGTGAGTGTCCACTAATAAAAACACGTGGTGGATTTTTATATATTTCTTCTCTTACTCTTACATTATATTTATTTGGATAGCCTCCAATGTGCGTAATCCATACATCCACATCTTCGCACATAAACCGATTGTTCTCTGGGAATTCTAATCGTACTTTATCACCATCAATATTACCATAAACACCTTTTAGTGGTTTTAGTTTTTCTATTGCATCTGTTACTTTTAAATCGCCAATATCTCCAGCATGCCAAACCTCATCGGCTTGTTTAACGTATTTCAGAATATCGTCATCAATATGACTATGCGTGTCTGATAGTAGTAGGATTTTTTTCATTGAATTTCTTTAAATTCATTCCCACGAAAGTGGGAATTCTATTATTACTTTCAGTATCTTATTATTTGTTAAAAATAAAATTGTTTTCAAACGCACTTCGACATCCTGTGTGTGACCGTTCTTTTCAATTTCTATAATTAGAAAACGAAAGTCTTTTAATTATTATTTAGCATTTCATTAGGAACAAAAACAATTATCTTTGTTTCTTCAGAAAAAACAAAAATACAAGTTTCTTTGCGATATTTTATAGAACTTTCATACAACGGAAAAGCATATCATGGTTGGCAAATACAACCTAATGCAATCTCTGTACAAGAAATTTTAGAAAAAAGTGTTTCAACTTTATTAAAAGAACCTATTACTACAATGGGAGCTGGAAGAACGGATGCTGGTGTGCACGCCAAACAACTGTATGCACATTTTGAAACCGAAGCCTCTTTTGACATATCTACAATTACATATAAATTAAATTCATTTTTACCAGAAGATATCGCAGTTAAAAGCATTTTTAAAGTAAAGGCTGATGCCCATGCAAGATTTCATGCTCTCAGTCGACAGTATTTATATAAAATTGCCCTAGAAAAGAATCCGTTTAATACTGAACACGCTTTTTTGTTAAAACCAAAATTAGATCTTGACAAACTAAAAGAAGCAACCACAATATTATTAGACTATAAAGATTTTCAATGCTTTTCTAAAAGTAATACAGACGTAAAAACGTATAATTGTAATATAATGAAAGCCGAATGGCAAGTTGTTGAAAATGAGCTTCATTTTACAATTAAAGCAGATCGATTTTTAAGAAACATGGTGCGTGCTATTGTTGGAACCTTAATTAACATTGGTATTGGCAAAGTTGAAGTAGAAATGCTTCACGATATCATTAAATCTAAAAACAGAAGTGAAGCTGGATTTTCTGTTCCTGCTCACGCATTATATTTAACAGAAATTGAATATCCAGAAACTATAAAGTACAACATTGAGTAATAAAAAAGAAAACATATTCGACATCACGCTATTTAAACGTTTGTTTCAATACACAAAACCGTACAAAACTGTTTTTTACGGTGTGCTATTATCTGTATTAATTATTGCTGGTCTAAGTATTGCGACACCAAAACTATTGCAAATAGTAATAGACGAGCATATAAAAACTGTTCAAGAAGAAGGTTTCTTGTATTATATTATTTTAATGATTGCTTTGCTTCTAGTGCAAACAATTTTTCAATTTTTCTTTCAATTTTATGCCGCATGGCTCGGACAAAATATTGTTGAAGATGTTCGTGTGCTATTGTTTAATCATATGCTAAAATTTAAGATGAAGTATTATGACAATTCTTCGGTTGGAATGTTAATAACACGTGCTGTTACTGATATGGAGCGTATTGCCGATATTTTTGGTCAAGGCTTGTTTATGATTATGCGAGATTTAACTGTTATGTTAGTAATATCTATTTATATGCTCTCTACAAATGTAATGCTTAGTTTAATAGTGTTTGTAACCTTGCCAATTGTTTTGTATGCTACAAAGGTTTTTCAGCGTTATATGAAAACAGCTTTTGAGGAAGTAAGAACAGAAGTTTCTAACCTTAACTCGTTTGTGCAGGAACGCGTAACAGGAATGAAAATTCTTCAATTGTTTACACGAGAATACACAGAGAACAAAAACTTTAAAGCTATTAACGAGCGACATAAAAAAGGTTGGCTAAAGACTATATGGTATAATTCAATTTTCTTTCCAATTGCAGATTTCCTCGCTAGTATCACTACAGGATTAGTGGCATACTACGGCGCATTAATGGTTGTTGTTGAAAATACTGCAACTGTAGGTCAATTATTTTCGTTTATGATGATGATTCCGCTATTGTTTAGACCTTTAAGGCAAATTGCAGATAAGTTTAATACGCTACAAATGGGAATGGTCGCAGCCAAACGTGTTTTTAAAGTTATTGATACAACATCACAAATTGATGATTCAGGAACTATAGAAGCTTCACATTTTAAAGGCGGTATCACTTTTAACACGGTACACTTTAGTTATGTTGAGAATGAAGAAGTACTAAAAGGTATTTCTCTTGATGTAAAAGCTGGAGAAACAGTAGCTATTGTTGGTTCAACAGGCGCTGGGAAATCAACTATTATCAACTTATTAAATCGTTTTTACGAAATTAATAGTGGTAAAATTTCAATAGATAACATTGATATTAAATCAGTTACATTAGGGTCATTAAGAAGTCAGATTGCTGTGGTATTACAGGATGTCTTCTTGTTTGCAGACACGATTATGGCCAATATTACTTTAAATCATCCAAAAACCACTGAAGCGCAAGTAATACAAGCAGCAAAGGATATTGGTATTCACGAATTTATTTCTAGTTTACCAAATGGCTATCATTACAATGTAAAAGAACGTGGTGCCATGTTAAGTTCTGGGCAACGACAATTAATATCTTTTTTGAGAGCCTATGTTACAAATCCTAGTATTTTAATTTTGGACGAAGCAACCTCTTCTGTAGATTCGTACTCAGAAGAATTAATACAAAACGCAACAGATAAAATTACAAAAGGTAGAACTTCTATTGTGATTGCACATAGACTAGCGACTATTCAGAAAGCCGATAAAATAATTGTTATGGACGCTGGTGAAATTGTAGAGCAAGGCACTCATGTAGAGCTACTGAAAAAGAAAGACGGCTATTACAGAAATCTTTACGAGGTTCAATTTTTAAAGGTTGATGTTGCTTAATTATTTAAAGCATTTTTTGCTTTAGCAGCCTCCATCATCTCGTCTAAGCCTCCAAAAGCAAACATTAACAAACCGCCAATTATCATTGCTATTATAAAAAGAGTCGTTAGTAAAACCATAAACAGAATTGTTTTTATAGCGATACGTTTAAAACTCAGTTTAAAAACGCGCTTAAAAGCAAATGCCGTATAGAGCACCTGAATTGGTAATATTGCTATACTTAGCTCAACAACCTGTATGCCAAAAATTAAAGAAATAAAAACAATAACTATAGTTAAAATTGATAAATGAGCAGACGTGTACATGTTTAAAACCAAATGCTCAGTAAAATTATACTTCTTAATATTAAAAAACACAATTTTAGATATAAAGGCATACACCGGCACTGTGATAATAAATATTAATGATTGATATTCAGATACAAATGACATGTAATCTGCCATCGCATCTTCTTGTCCTTTTTGAGCAAATGCAGACATATCCATTAACTCAGGAAAAAACTTTTGTTGAATAAAAATTTGAAAACCACTTAATGTTATCGCAATAGCAAAATAGCTAATAACGTTAACATACTTTTTACGTGTACCACTTATATAACTATCAATAACCAGTTCTGGCTTTGTAAATAAGTGCAAGAAAGTTCTTAGAAATTGATTTTCATAATTCAAGTAACGGTATGCAAAATCTTCAAACAGATTACGGAGCGTTAACCTATTTCTAATCACTTTTGCTCCACAACCATTACAGAAGCTTATTTGTTGTGGTAATAACCGTTTACAATTTTTACAAACCATTTAAATTAAATCTTCTTTTATAATTTCTATTAATTCTGTAGGATCTTTAAAAGCGACAAATGTCCCATTTCTAAAACATGAAATCTGACCAGTTTCCTCACTAACTGTTATTGCAATAGCATCTGTTTTTTCGGTAATACCAACTGCAGCTCTATGCCTTAATCCAAAACGTTGCGGAATAGTTTTTTCGTTATTTACAGGTAAAATTACACGTGTCGCTTTTACAATATTATTTTCTATAATAATAGCACCATCGTGAAGTGGACTATTTTTAAAAAAGATACTTTCGATAATTGGTTGCGTCACTTTAATGTTCATTTCGTCTCCTGTCGTTACCAGAAAATCCAGATTATTGTTTCGCTCTAAAACAATTAATGCACCAGTTTTAGTGGTTGACATTTTATTACAAGCTGCAATAATCACATCTACATCTGTTGATAATGCCGAAACGCCATCCATTTTTAAAAATTTTATATGCTTTAGAAAACCACGTTTAGAGGCGAAGTTTGTAGAACCAATCATTAGTAAAAACTTTCTAACCTCTTGCTGAAACACCACTATTAACGCAATAAAACCAACACTAATAAAGCCACCTAAAATCTTAGTAAGTAGCACCATTTGTAAAGCCTCTACAATTAAATAAATAAAGTAGATAACGACGATACCAAGAAAAATATTAATAGCAACCGTTCCTCTTACTAATCTATAAATATAAAACAAAAGCAAGGCAACAAGAAAGACATCTATATAGTCTTTTATACCGAAGTTTAAGATGTTGTCGAAAATTTCCAATAGAAAGTGGTTTTTGTAAATTTAGTGAAATTGAGTTAATAAATGTATTCGATGTTTCTAACTATTACATTCTCCATCTCGAAATTAACTAATTTCGATTTTATATTTATATAATCTTGAAAGCTTAAGTTTCGATTAAAGCTTAAGTTGAGCGAAATAAAATCTGCTCCATGATCTGGATCATCTAAATCTAGCGAATTTAATTCTTCTTTGAGAATACTAACAACATCATTGACTTTAATGGTATTATGATTAAAATAAGAACTGATAAATATTTCGTCAAGATTTTTAATTATAAGAGAAACATGAAGCGCATCATTTGTAGGGATTATTCCTTCATCCTTATCCAGATATGTTCTATAAACCACATCAGTAAAATCAATAAATCCTAAGTTTTTAATACTGGTGTCGTTACACGTATAATAATTACGAGCACTTTTATTTTTATGTCCAGAATTTCTTTTTTTATCCTGCAACTTAATAATCGAAGGAATCGCTTGCTTTAGTGTTAAGCGCTTGTCAACATTTACTAACCAATTGGTAGTTATTATTAAATTACTTCTGTTTAATTCTAAACTGTCTGGCTTCGTTTCATCATAAAAAAGATAAGCTGGAGACACGTCTCTAATTTCAGTAATTTCAGCATTCTGTATTTCAGGAAGTAATACGGACTTCTCATTTCCGCATGAGAATACTACAAACAGAACAATTGTATATAATAGATGTTTCATTAATTAAGTTTATTATAAAGTGTAATACATTCCACAGCTTCTTTAACATCGTGAACGCGTAAAATACTTGCTCCTTTTTGCAAAGCTATCATATGTAATGCTGTTGTTCCATTTAAAGCTTCGGTTGCAGACGTTACCAGTGTTTTATAAATCATAGATTTTCTAGACAGTCCTGCTAATAATGGTAAATCTGTTATTTCAAAGCCTTCGAGCACGTTTAATAATACAAAATTCTGTTCTAATGTTTTAGCAAAACCAAAACCTGGATCTAAAATTATATCTTTAATTCCTAAAGCCCTTGCAGATGCTATTCTTTCAGAAAAATAGAATAGAATATCTTTTAGAATATTATCGTAGTTAGTCTGTTGTTGCATTGTCTGTGGTGTACCTCGCATATGCATCATAATATATGGCGCCTGAAGACTCGCAACTGTTTGCATCATATGTTCATCTAAATGTCCTGCAGAAATATCATTAACAATCGCAGCACCTTTTGCAATACTTTGTTTTGCAACTTCGGCTCGAAACGTATCTACAGAAATTAGAATCTCTGGAAAATGTTTAATCAATAATTCAATAATTGGAAGTATGCGCTGGAGTTCTTCTTCTTGAGACACTTCATCTGCATTTGGCTTAGAACTATAAGCTCCAACATCTATAAAAGTTGCCCCATCATTCAACATTTTTTGTACTTGATTAATGATTTTAGACTCGTCTTTATAGAAACCACCATCAAAAAAAGAATCTGGAGTAACGTTAAGAATACCCATTACTTTTGGAGTATATAAATCGATAAGTTTGCCTTTACAATTAATGGTCATTGATACCTTTAAGTTTGTTGTTTATAACACATTTAAAAACTATAAACGTGAAACCTTGAATTTTAAACAATTTTATGCGAAATTTACGGAAATTTGAAACAACATATGCAAGATACTTCAAAACAATATGATGCTGTTATAGAAACCTGTCGCAGTCTGTTTATTAATAAAATGAGTGACTATGGAAGTGCGTGGCGAATTTTAAGATTACCATCGCTTACAGATCAGATTTTTATTAAAGCGCAGCGCATAAGAAGTTTGCAACAAAATGACGTTAGAAAGGTTGATGAAGGTGAGCAAAGCGAATTTATCGGTATTATAAATTATTCTATTATGGCGCTTATTCAACTTGAAAAAGGTGTTGTAGAACAACCAGATTTATCCACCGAAGATGCTACCGTGTTATACGATAAAAAAGTAGCTAGTACCAAACAATTAATGCAAGATAAAAACCATGATTATGGTGAAGCTTGGCGAGATATGCGCGTGAGTTCTTTAACAGATTTGATTCTACAAAAATTATTAAGAGTTAAACAAATTGAAGATAATGCTGGTAAAACAATTGTAAGTGAAGGTATTGACGCAAATTATCAAGACATGATTAATTATGCGATTTTTGCAATGATTCATCTCGAAATATCAAATTCCAAATAACAAAAAACTAAATTCCAAACTTACTCTGGTGTTGAAAAATAAAAATATCTAAAAATTCTGAATAACGAAAAAAAATATAATCTTGAACAACGCACTTATGAATTTGCAAGAGATTGTCGGTTTTTGGTTAGAAGTTTACACAATACAACATCTAATATTGAAGATGGAAAACAATTAATAAGATCTTCAGGATCTGTTGGAGCGAATTATATAGAAGCGAATGAAAAACTTGGAGATAAAGATTTAAAATTCAGACTAAAAATATCAAGAAAGGAAGCTAAAGAAAGTGAATATTGGTTAAAATTATTGAGAGATCTAAATGAAGATAAAACACAAAAAATTGAACAATTAATTGCTGAAGCTTCAGAATTAAGAAAAATATTATCAGCAATAATTAATAAATTAAAATAAGTTTTGAATTTTTAAAAACACCTAAGCAAGTTTGGAATTTATAAATCCGATTAAGCCTTTTGGAATTTAGTTTTTGTTATTTGGAATTTAAAAATTTTTAATAAAAAATTTATGAAATACTTAGTACACATTTGCAGAATATTAGTTGGAGGATTATTCATTTTTTCGGGAATGATAAAACTAAACGATCCTTTAGGATTCTCCTACAAACTACAGGAATATTTTAGCACAGAGGTTTTAAATTTACCTTTTTTAGATCCTTATGCTTTAGGAATCTCAGTATTTGTGGTTGTTTTAGAAGTTGTTTTGGGTGTGTTTTTATTACTTGGGTATAAGCGCAAATTCACAATTTGGATGCTTTTAGCAACGATTGTATTTTTTACATTCCTAACCTTTTACGCCGCTTTTTTTCGAAGTAGTAAAAGACTGTGGTTGTTTTGGAGATTTCTTAAAACTAAAACCTTGGGAGAGTTTCAGAAAAGACATAATACTCCTTATTCTTATTCTTGTTTTGGTATTTGGAATTAAGCACATAAAACCAATTTTCGGCAAATTCCCAACCACACTTTTAGCTTTATTAGGCTTTATTGGTAGTTTATGGTTTGGATACCATGTGTTAACACATTTACCAACTTGGGATTTTAGAGCCTATAAAGTAGGTGCAAATATTGCCGATGGTATGCTTGTACCAGAAGACGCGCAAAAGGCTGTACAAGAATTCACATGGACTTTTAATGTTGGTGGAGAAAACCTAGAGTTTCTTACAGATGGAAGTTACCCAACTGTGGATGGAGACTATGTTGGTGTGGAAACAAAAATTATAGTAGAAGCTTACGATCCTCCTGTTAAAGATTTTTCTATTGAAACTGTTGATCAAGATTTCACCGCTAAATTTTTAGCTGAAGACCATCTCGTTATGGTTGTGGCCTACAGCCTTGAAAAAGCAAATGAAGAAGGCTTGAAAAACATTAAAAAAGTAACAGACAAAGCTATTAAAAATGGTTACACAGTAATTGGCTTATCGGCTTCTGGTGCTGAAGCTAAACAATACATAAAACAGACTTACGACTTAAATTTCGATTTCTACCTATGTGATGAAAAAGCATTAAAAACTGTTATCCGTTCTAACCCAGGGATTTTAAAGTTGGAAAAAGGAACTGTAATACAAAAAGAACACTTTAATGATGCTGAGGATTTAGAGCTACCAAAAGTAGAACGCAAACCAGAACCGGTTGTTTTAGATAACATCGCGTACTTTCTTAATGACGAAGAAGTAACAAAAGCAGAAATAGATGCTTTAGATCCTACTACTATAGGAGGTATGAATGTTTTAAAAGAAGGCCCAGAACTAGAAATCCTTAATTCAATGACCTCTAGCAACTATACAGGATTAATAAAAATCACATTAAAAGAATAATAATCTGCTAAGCTACCTACTAAATAAAATATTCTATGCACTACTCACATTATTTGGAGTAGTGACTGTTATATTCTTTTTATTTAATATTTTACCTGGAGATCCAGCACAAATGATGTTGGGACAAAACGAAGACAGCGAGCAGTTAGCTATCGTGAAAAAAAAGTACGGTTTCGATAAATCTATAGGTACCCAATACTTTTATTACTTAAATGACCTCGCTCCTATTTCGTTTCATTCTAATACAGAAGATGATTATACGTTTTTAAGAGACCATAAATATTCAGCAGTAAAACTGTTCACCATTGGAAATACAACAACCGCTTTAAAGTTTCCGTATTTAAGGGAATCGTTTACAAAACAAGGAAAAAAAGTAAGTACCGTTCTATCCGAAACTTTACCAAACACATTCGTTCTAGCAATTTCAGCTATTGGCATTGCTTTGCTACTAGGTATAAGTTTGGGCGTGATTTCTGCTTTAAAAAAAGACACTTTTATAGATAAAGCAATACAAATTTTAAGCACCATTGGCATGAGTATCCCTTCCTTTTTTAGTGCCATTTTATTTGCCTGGCTCTTTGGTTTTGTACTTCATAAATATACGAATCTAGAAATGACAGGCAGCCTTTTCGAACTTGATGACTTTGGTGAAAAAGTAAACATTAAATGGAAAAACTTAATACTTCCCGCTATTGTTTTGGGTATCCGTCCTTTGGCTGTTGTCATTCAGCTTATGCGAAATTCGTTGTTAGAAGTCTTTAACCAAGATTACATTCGTACCGCACGAGCGAAAGGTTTAAGCGAGTTTCAAATCATACAAAAACATGCCATAAAAAACGCATTAAACCCAGTAGTCACAGCTATTTCTGGATGGTTTGCTTCTATGTTAGCAGGAGCCGTTTTTGTAGAGTATATTTTTGGCTGGAATGGATTAGGAAAAGAAATAGTAAACGCATTAAACACATTAGATTTACCAGTAATTATGGGTTCTGTGTTAATTATAGCCTTACTCTTTATAATTATCAATATTTTTGTAGATATAATTTACGCTTGGCTAGATCCAAAAGTGAAATTAGAATAAAAAATACTATGAAAAAAATTGTCATTATTTTAATCCTTTTTATAGCAATTACAAATTGCAAGGCTCAAGAAGAACCAATAGTTTTTACTGAGAAAGCTTTAGCAGATATTTTTATTGACACAAAAGGTGATGAAATTGCTTTTTCAAAAATTTTAAAAGCATACAAGGGCAAACAAATTGTTATAGATATTTGGGCCTCTTGGTGTAAAGATTGCGTAAAAGGAATGCCAAAAATTAAGAAACTTCAAACCAACAATAAAGAGACCGTTTTTCTTTTTCTATCACTCGATAAAAGTGAAGAAGCATGGAAAAAAGGCATTAAGAAATATACCATTGAAGGGGAACATTATTTCATAAAATCTGGCTGGAAAAGTGAATTCGCATCCTTTCTAGATTTAGACTGGATTCCTCGCTATTTAGTAATTGACAAAACAGGAAACATAAAACTGTTTAGAGCAGTAAAAGCAGATGACCAAAAATTAAAATCAGCATTAAAAATATAACAGCAACAAAACCTTTTCATTATAAAGGCTTAATAAGAATATTAATATGAGAAAGAATATAGTAGCCGGGAATTGGAAAATGAATAACGATTTACCACAAACCGAAGCATTAATAGCAGACTTATTAAAACAGAATCAAACGTCGCGTGCAGAAGTTATGATTGCTCCAACAGCAGTAAATCTTTTTCAAGCGTTCCATAACACAATAAACTCTAACATAGAAGTTGTAGCACAAAACATGCACTTTGCAGAAAACGGAGCTTACACAGGAGAAGTTAGTGCATCAATGTTAAAAAGCGTTGGTATAAACACTGTCATTTTAGGGCATAGCGAACGTCGTGCTTACTTTAATGAAACTGACGAACTACTTGCTAAAAAAGTAGATACAGCATTAAAAAACGATATGCGAGTAATCTTTTGCTTTGGCGAAGAATTAAGTGATAGAAAAGCTGGTAACGAAGAAAAAGTCGTCGGGAATCAGATTAAAAATGCATTGTTTCATTTAAACGCATCAGCATTTAAAAACATTGTTTTAGCCTACGAACCTGTTTGGGCCATTGGCACTGGAGAAACAGCAAGTCCTGAGCAAGCACAAGACATGCACAAGTTTATAAGACAAACACTAAATACTAAATACAGCGAGCAAGTCTCTCAAGACATGAGCATCCTTTATGGTGGAAGTGTAAAACCGGCTAATGCTAAAGAAATATTTGGAAAACCAGATGTAGACGGAGGATTAATTGGTGGAGCTGCTTTAAACGCTGAAGATTTTTACGCTATTATTAACGCATTTTAATTAAATAATTTGGGCGTTACCAAGCCCTGCAAAAAAGCAGGACTTGGTCGCGTCTTCCATTGTATCTTTTTTTTATACTGAACTTGTTTTAGTACCGTTTTAAACTAATCTTCTTTCAATTTTTAAAAAGGATATTAACTTAAGAACAAAAAAAAGGATGCCATTACAACCGCTAACGCAGGATTACCTGCTAGAAACAAAGACTATTCAATGTCAAATACAATTTACATAGGTTATTATTTTACAGTAAAACCATTACAACCAGCAACCGAAATTCTAATTGCAGAGCTTGGTTATGCAGGATTCGAAAGTTTTGTTGAAACCGAAACTGGAGTCACAGCTTACATTCAAAAAGAAGAGTGGCGTGAAAACATTTTACAAGATATTTACGTTTTAACTAGCGAAGAGTTTGAAATCTCTTATACTTTCGATGAAATAGAACAAGTAAACTGGAATAGCGAATGGGAGAAAAATTTCAATCCTATCATTGTAGATAAACTCTGTTCTGTTCGTGCGCCATTTCACGAAAAACCAGATACAGAATACGATATTATTATCGAACCAAAAATGAGTTTTGGAACAGGACATCATGAAACCACTCACATGATGATTCAACATATAATAGCAAACGATTTTCAAGGAAAATCTGTTTTAGATATGGGTTGTGGTACAGCAGTTTTGGCAATTCTAGCAGAAATGAAAGGCGCAAACCCAATAGACGCAATAGATATAGATAATTGGTGCTATTTAAATAGTGTAGAAAACGCAGAACGTAATAACTGCAAAAATATTAGTGTTTACGAAGGCGATGCTAGTTTGCTAGAAAATAAAAAATACGATACTATTATAGCCAATATAAACCGAAACATACTTTTAAACGATATTAAAACGTACGCCAATTGCCTAAACAATAACGGCTCTCTTTTTCTAAGTGGTTTCTACGAAACTGATATCGCGATAATAGAAGCCGAATGTAACACAAACGGTTTAAAGTTAAAAAATAAGTTAAATCGTAACAATTGGGTTGCATTGCATTTCGAAAATTAATATTTTAGTGTTTGTAAAACTTTAAGAATGAGTACAAAAGAAAAAATACAAGAACATCACGAAGTTGAGACTTTAGAAAAACCTAACAACGAAATTGTTGTTTATAACGATGATTATAACACTTTCGATCACGTTATAGAAACACTTATTAAAGCTTGTGATCATACGCCAGAACAGGCAGAACAATGTACATTGTTAGTGCATTACAAAGGAAAATGCACCGTTAAAACTGGTGCTTTAAAAGAACTTAAACCAAGATGTAGTATGTTGTTAGAAGCAGGACTTAGTGCTGAGATCGTCTAAAAAACCATGAGACAAAACGACTTTAGTACGTTAAAATAATGTTTATTATTTTCAATATGTGGCAAAATTCAATTAGCATAATTTTCAATATATTTGCCCTAAAATAAATCGAAAATTAAAAAGTATTTCTAATAATAAGAAACAAACATTTTGGTATTTAACCCGCTTATTTAGAATTCAAATTAATTAACTTTTTCTTTTTCTTTTTCTTTTTCTTTTTCTAAAATCAATTTATGTCAAATTTCAAACACAACATCTAGTTTATTTAGAAGATTATATGCTAAAGACAATTCAAATATGTGCCGTAATCATAGGTGTTATAACCTTCTTGGTTATTGTATTTAAGCATAAGAGAAACACCTATCAAAAAATCTTACTTTTAGTATATGTACTCTCTTTAACTTATTATTCTGCTTTAGTTTATTTGGTAAAAACAGGTTTAATTATAAATCACCCTCATCTACGAGGCACGGGACCACCAGTTAACTTTGTACATCTTGTAACATTTATGCTGTTTGTGCGTAGTACCGTAAAAAATATTAAGGCACCAAAACGAATAGACCTAATTTTGTTGTGTATTCCTATACTAATCTTCATAGGCGTAGCTCCTTTCTATTTTCAGTCCGTTGAGTTTAAAATAGATCATATCCAATTTATACTGAATAACGAAGATTCAATATTTTATATAACCGTAGGATATATATCTGCCTATTGGAATTTTTTAACCCAGTTTATGGTAGGTATGCTATTTAGTTCTACCGCCATATATATGCTTACAAAAAGAATAAGAGATAAGAGCAAGTCAAAAAGTGAAATTATTTGGCTCATTTGCGTATCGTCACTTATGTTTATAGGAAACTTTATAGGTATAATCTCTCTCCTTTTTGATTCAACCTCCTTCGACACGCACTCACTCGCGTCTTATGTTTTTGCACTCTATATCATTATTATATTTTTATATCCTTTTTTTGAACCAAGAATTTTATATGGCGCTTTAATCGATGTTAAGAAAAAAATTAGCGGCACTCAAGACACAAATATAGAATTTGAACCTAAAGATTTAATTGGCTACCGAGAACAAATTGAAGGTTTTTTTACTTCTGAAATTAGCTACCTAAAACCTGATTTCAGACAAGACGATTTAGCAAAATTTATAAGCATTCCAAAAAAGGAATTATCTCAAATAACGACGCAACTTTACCAAAAAAATTTTCAACCAACTCATTAACGAAAAACGGATAGATGTTGTCCTAAAAAAGTTTAGTAATTTAGATTGGTTAAATTATAGTCTTGAAGGAGTAGCCCTTGAAGTAGGTTTCAAATCTAGAACCACTTTTATAAAAGCATTTAAAGAAAAAACAGGGACTACGCCTTCTCAATATAAAAAGACGATTTCATAGGCTTCACTTGAAACACTTATAAATGTTGTTCAAATTTTAAATCTTGAACAGGTTTTTCTTTAATTATACTCCACATATATTAACATCGACTTATTTTTGATTATTAATAAATTAAAAAATAAACGATGAAGCATTTTACGTATTTATTCATTTTCTTATTATGTCTAACGAGTTGCAAAGACGACAAGAGTAACAGCAAAAATGATGATAACACATCTACAGCAACTGTATATTATAATGGAGATATCGTTGATATGGTTGGAGACGAACCTACTTATCAAGAAGCACTAGTTGAAAAAGAAGGAACTATTCTGTTTATTGGAACTAGTGAAGAGGCTATGAAAATAGCGGGAGAAGGTCATAAAATGAATGACCTCAAAGGAAAAACAATGCTTCCTGGTTTTATTGACGCTCATGCACACTTTTTTGCATTTGGACCACAAGCCACTGGAACAAATTTATTACCACCACCGGATGGAGGTGTTAAAAATATAGATGAACTCGTTAATGAATTAAAAACTTGGGCAGAAACTCCGGAAAACTTGGAGATTACAGGTTGGATTTTCGGACTTGGATTCGATCAAACGCAATTGGCAGAAAAACGGTTTCCTACAAAAGAAGATTTAGATAAGGTATCTACAGAATATCCCGTTCTCATTATGCATATTTCAGCACATTTTGTTGTAATGAACAGTAAAGGACTAGAGTTAGCTGGCATTACTAAAGATACACAAAACCCTGACGGCGGTATTATTCGAAGAATGCCAAATAGTAACGAACCAAACGGAGTGCTTGAAGAACTAGCAGCATTACCTCATATCGCCACAGCTTTGGCTGCATCTGATCCAGTAAAGTTAGCAAAACAGACTAAAATGGGAGTAGAAATGGCAAAAAGTTATGGATATACGACACTCCAAGACGGAAAGACCATGGAGACATTTAATGCCTTAACAGCTTTCGCTGATCAAGGATTATTTGATATTGATATTGTGTCGTACCTAGATTATACGGTTGCACAACACATGGACACCGAATGGAATTCAAAAGATTATAAAAATCATTACAGAGTTGCAGGTTTAAAAGTGACACTAGATGGAGCGCCTCAAGTACAAACCGCATGGAAAACGGAACCTTATTTAGTGCCGCCAGAGGGAGGTAAAGCAGACTATAGAGGGTATCCAGCAATAGCAGATGAGCAAGAAATTGCTGATTTATACAAAATGGTATACAAAAACAATTGGCAAATTAATTCTCATGCCAATGGCGACGCCGCAATAGACCAATTAATTAGAGGTTTGAGAGCTGCAGAAAAGGAATATGGTAAAAAGGATTTAAGAAACGTTTTACTTCATGGGCAATACATTAGACCAGACCAATTAGATGCTTTAAAAGAGCTAAATGTTACAGTCTCACTTTTTCCTTTGCATACCTATTATTGGGGAGATTGGCACGTAGAAATCATTGGTGAAGAAGCCGCTAAGAAAATTAGTCCTACACGTACAGCTTTAGATAAAGGCTTAAGACTAACCATACATTCAGATGCACCAGTTGCTTTACCAAACTTAATGCGAGTAGTCTGGATAGCTGCCAGTAGAACATCAAGAAGTGGTATGGTGATGGGAGCTAATGAAAGATTAACGCCTTATGAAGCGCTAAAATGTATTACCGATTGGTCTGCGTACTCGCATTTTGAAGATGATAAAAAAGGGACTTTAGAAAAAGGAAAATTAGCAGATCTAGTGGTGCTCTCTGACAACCCATTAAAAGTTGATATTGATGCCATCAAAGATATTGTGGTATTAAAAACAATCAAAGAAGGAACTATTGTTTTTGAGAGAGAATAGTAAGTACTATAAGACTTTGAATTAAAATTGCTATTTTACCCGCATTAGATGACACAAGTAGAAATACTAAAGACCGAAAAACCATTAAATACAATAATGTGGTAAAAATCATTAATGAAGTACATCGTATTTCTAAAAAACAATAAAAATTAAAATGAAACAGTTTACTGTAATTTTATTATTAGCTATTCTTTCAATAACTACAGTGAATTCGCAAGAAAAAGCAACCACGGAATCAACAGAGGTTGATGCCTCTAACCCAACTAATCTTTATACTCAAGTTAATGTATTAGGAGAATATACATCTTTAAAAGATGGTACTCATCTCTACGGTATGAGGGCAAATGTTCAATATTCATTCGACCCTAACAATTTAGTCTTAGCAGAAATCCCTTTACTCTACAATGATGCCACAAGTTCTTTTGGGCTAAGTGATATTAGAGTCCGTTATTTTACAATTGCAAAACGCGTAATGACTGCAGAAAAGTTTCATGTAATTGCACCTTTTATTGACCTTACTTTACCAACTGGTTCTTTTGAGAACGGTTTAGGCTCAAGTAGTTTTGTGTTATCTGCTGGCGTTGTTTATGGGTTTTCAGTTTCTAAAAAAATTATGCTATTCCCTGGTTTGAGTGCTGTTCATGTAACAAAGCCTAGTACAGATTTAATTCCTGATGCGTTTAAATTTTCAGGTACAGGTTTTTTGACTCAAGCCAATATGAGTATAAGATTCAATAAAAGCTGGTTTCTTTTTGTTAATCCAATTGTGACCATGCTAAATACAAATGGTGAATGGAACGAAGCTTGGTCTGGGGAATTTAACTTAAACCATATGATTATTCAGAACAAATTAAAAGCGAATATTGGATACTTTCCTAATTTCACTAACGAATTGAATACCATTAGACTTGGGGCCACTTTTTTCATATAAATTTTAAAAACAACACCTTATGCAGACCAAATATTTCAACAGCGTATTAGTTTTAGTCTTCTCATTTTTTTCAACTGCACTAATAGCACAGAATCAAAAAACAACCATAGAGCAGGCCGTAAATTTGAGTAACGACAAATACGTTGCTATCTTCAAAGATATCCACGAAAACCCAGAACTAGGGTTTATGGAAATAAGAACTGCTGGCATCGTCGCTAAAGAACTAAAGTCGTATGGCTATAAAGTGACAGAAAAAATTGGTATCACTGGTGTTGCCGGTGTACTCAAAAACGGAGATGGTCCAATAGTGATGTATCGTGCCGATATGGATTGCAATGCGGTATTAGAACTAACCGACTTACCTTATAAAAGCACTAAAATAGTAAAGCTAGATGATGGTAGTGAAACACCGGTCACGCATGCTTGTGGACACGATGTGCATGTAACTTGGATGTTATCTGCTGCAAAGTTTATGGCAGAACATAAGTCGCTTTGGAAAGGTACTGTTATATTTATTGGTCAGCCTGCAGAAGAACCAATACTTGGAGCTGAGGCAATGGTTAAAGATGGCTTATACACCACACATAAAATCCCAGAACCAGATTATTTATTCGGAATTCACTCTATGCCAATTTCAGTAGGTATGGTCGCTGCTGCTTCAGGAGTTAGAATGGCAGGAACCGATCAATTTGATGTCACTTTTCACGGTATAGGTGGTCACGGCTCTAATCCGCATTTATCTAAAGACCCAATTCTTATGGCTGCTTCTGCAATCATGCAGTATCAAGCTATAATAAGTCGAGGTATTGATGCAAAAAGTGCTGCTGTGATTACGGTAGGTTCAATCGAAGCAGGAAAAGATAATAATGTAATTCCTGATACGGCATTACTAAAAGTTAATCTGAGATGGTTTACCGAGAAAGACAGAAGGTTGATGATTGATGGCATCACACGAATCAATGAAGGTATCGCTCATGCCTACGATTTACCTAAGGAAAAATATCCTACTATTAAATTTAAGGGCTGGTCGTATCCACTAGAAAATAATACGGAATTAACTAAAGTTGTCAGGGAGTCTATATATCCATTAGTTTCAGATAAAAAGTTTGTTTTAGATGAAACTGTAGTACCATCAGTTATGGGTTCTGAGGATGTCCATCATTTGGTTATTAATAATGCTAAAAAAGACTACGCTTATATCAATGTTGGTATTGCCAATCCAAAACGTTTTGAAGACGCCTTCAAAAAAGGACAACTCCCTTTTAATAATCACAACGGTAATTTTGAAGTTGATTTAACTGCCATTCCATTTGGCTCTAAGGTAGCTATAACATCTATGTTGGCGATTTTTAATCAATAGATTGTCGTGTGTTAAAATTAAAACAACTGTAACAAAATAAAAGAGTTTCTATGCTGTGCTTTTTAATGAATTGGCTTATTTGAGTCAGGCCTATTTCAGAAGAAAACGATTAAAAGCTGATACACTTAAAAACAAGCTTAAGACAGATATAGTTCATACTTTTTGATATTCATAATAACAAACATTATTTATGGCACGCATCACAACTACTTTTTACGGTACTCGAGGGTCTATTCCCATTTGTGACCCTAAATATCTTGAGTTTGGAGGTAACACCACCTGTATCGCTTTCCTTATGCATAGCACCAACCGTATTAGCATCCTAGATGCGGGAACAGGCATCAGAGCCCTAGGCAAACATATTAATGAGAATTTTTCTGAGCAAAGTGCTATTGATATCGCCTTTACTCATTTTCACTGGGATCATATTCAAGGCTTACCGTTTTTTGATCCTGCATATAATCCAAATCGAACAATTAATATTGCGGCTTTAGGAGAGGGTGGTCAATTTACAGACCTTCGAAAAATTTTCAAAAATCTCATGATAGAAGAATATTTTCCGATTCAGCTCGAAAATATGGGAGCCAAATTCAACTTTGATTTCAAAGAAGATAACATTTATGAAAACAAGGGCATCCTACTCAAAACAATTAAACAAAATCACCCTGGAGGATCCTTTGGATATCGTCTTGAAGTTGAAGGATGCATCATTGTTGTATGTACTGACCTAGAACATGGCGATACTATTAACGAAGATATCGTTGCTTTTGCCAAAGATGCTGATCTTTTAATACATGAAGCACAATATACAGATGAGGAGTTACTACGTCATAAAGGATGGGGCCATAGTAGTTTCAATCAAGCCATTGAAGTGGCAGAACGCGCTGGAGCGAAACAACTCATAATGACACATCACGATCCCGATCATGATGATGAATGTCTTAGGAAGATAGAAAAAGAATGCCAAGCTCGATTTAAAAACTGTTCACTTGCTCGTGAAGGTATGTCGATTGAACTTTGAAATAGCCAATTGAACGCTACAAATATCAAAATCTAGACTTGAAAATAATTAGAATACCCAGAACTTAACATAAAAATGAATTTTTCCTATTTGTCTTTTTAATGCTAACTTTTAATTGCGAGATCAATGAAATCCACAACACTCCTATTTCTTATTATTTCGGCGTATTCTTGGGGTCAAGAAGGCAATTATAAATTTAATAATTTTGGGAACAGATCTATTTTGCTATCTGGAAATGTTACGGGTAGTGTGTCTGATATTGGTCTCGTTTACTATAATCCAGCAAGATTAACAGCATTAGAAAATATAGGGTTTGAATTTAACGCTAAAGCCTATCAGATAAATTCTTTAAAGTTGACTACGATATTTGATGAAGAACGTCAACTAGACAATACATCCTTTGGAGGCGTTCCATCATTAGCAGGCGGAACATTTAAATTATTTGGTGAGCGCTTTGCATACTCCTTTCTAGCCCGAAGAAGATCTAACTTTAATTTAGGTTTATCTAGTCGAGAAATTACAGATAATATTACCGAATTATATCCTGATGTTGAAACCTATAATCTTAAAGCTTCAATAAACAGCAAAGTGGATGAAGACTGGTACGGTCTAACCTGGGCAAAGGAAATTTCTAAAAACTTTAGTTTAGGAATTTCTGTATTTGGATCATCCTATAGTTATAATGGCGTCAGAAGTGTAAATCATACGATCCAGTACAATGAAGATGCTGTCGCCTATTTTCTAACTAAAACAGGCTTTGATCAAAAGTCGTATGGTTTTCATATAAAGCTTGGTGCTTTTTATAAACTAAATAACATCGATTTAGGTTTAAATATTAACGTCCCGTATATAGAAATCTATAACGAAGGTGGCTATAACTTCAATGAAGTAACTTCAGGAGTAGGCAATGGATTTGATGTTTTTTATGATTACGAATTTGAGGACCTTAGTGCTAACCTTAAAGAACCATTAGGTATTTCATTAGGTGCAGGCATACCAATTAAAAGAAGCAAAATTCATTTAAACATAGATTTTGTCTCTGGCCTTTCAAATTATTCAAGAATTAATGTTCCCAATATTGAAATCGGAGATGCTTCATCAACACCCATATTTTTTAACGAAGAGCGACAATTTGTACTTAATTTTGGGGTTGGTGGTGAGGTCTATGTTAGCGATAAATTTAAATCCTATTTTGGATTTTCAACAGATTTCAATGCTTATAAATCTAGTGCTACAGTTTTTGATCTTAGTACTGATGATGCAGAGAATACAGCTATTGCAGCAGACTATTATCATTTAAGCGGAGGAATTGATTGGAAAATGTCTTGGGCAAATATTGTTTTAGGTGTGACTTATGCCTCTGGTTCTTCAAGTTTTCAAAACCCCTTTAATTTAAACTTATCAGGTTTAGACCTAAATACCACGCAAGACTCTAGCCTGTCCTATAAGCGTTATCAATTTATAATCGGCTTAAAGATTCCGCTAGCAGACAATATCAAGAACAAAATAAAAAAGGCAACAGAATAAAGTTGATTTTCTAGATTAAAAACAATCGATAATATTTATCATTTTAGTTTCCTATTAGGCTCAGAATACACAAAAAAACAGCCCTTTTTTATAGTAAGAGCTGTTTTAGAATATGGCCTGCGCATCAATCATAATTTAGAACTGATTGCTAACCTTCTCAACGATTTAAAATTTAACAGTTACAATTCTTGGGGAATAGGCTTGGGAGTAGCTTATAAGCTATAAATTAAAATAGAGATGAAAACTAGAATATTACCTGTTCGTCTTTTTATTACTAACTTTTAATTGTAAAACCAATGAGATTCATAAAACTCCTATTTGTTCTTATTTCGATATATTCTTGGAATAAGAGTCCATAATATATTTTTAAATCTCGGTAAAAACGCTATTACAGCGCTTTATAATCTGTAATTAGTGCAGAGATTATATAATCCATTCTAAATCATATCTGTTTTTAATAAATCATCTTCTTTTATTTTAAAAGATTGCCTTCAGTGTAACTTATGTTACTGCGTAAAACAAAGTGTTTTCCTATTTTTGTAAAATATATTTAACAGGAATGGCAAATAAATAAAATTCATTTTCCGAAATTTAAAATAGCCTTAAAAATGAAAACCTCAATAGTAGTACAAAACTTAAAATGTGGTGGTTGCGCAAGTACAATTACTTCAAAAGTATCAGAAATTGAAAATATTTCAGATATTAATATAGGTATAGATAAAAGTAAAGTATCATTCAATTATATAAACGAAGTAGATGCTCTAGCTGTAAAAAACAAACTTAAAGCATTAGGTTATCCTTCAATAGAAGCCAATAATTCATTGACATCTAAAGCTAAATCTTTTGTAAGTTGTGCGACTGGTAAATTTTCAAAATAATTAGAATTATGAGTAAATTTTCAGAAATAATAAACCAAGACAAACCCGTTTTAGTAGACTTTTTTGCAACATGGTGTGGACCATGTAAAGCATTGACTCCTATTTTAAAACAAGTAAAAGATGTATTAAAGGAAAACGTATCTATTATTAAAATAGATGTAGATAAAAACCAAGAGTTGGCATCAAAGTATCAAGTTAAAGGTGTGCCAACGATGCTATTGTTTAAAAACGGAAAACAAGTTTGGAGGCAATCTGGTGTATTACAAAAAGATGAAATAATTAAAATAATAGAAGCTTCAAATTAATAGATTTAATGATAAATATCATCTTTAATATAAAAGCTATATAATAATTTTACATTATTAAAATAACACTAAATTATAATACTATGACATCTCTAAGCATTGCGTTACAAAACTATAATAACGGAGTAGTAATGATCGCTGTTTTTGCACTCGTTTGTGCAATTCTTGTCGGTTTATTAATAAAATTTATGGCTACTAGTGATAGAGATAAAGATGAACCTAAAGAAAGATAGTTCACAGTTGAACTAATAATTATAAAAAAGGAGCGCATTTAAAATGCACTCCTTTTTTGGTTACCGAAAGTTATGTGTTAAAATTTATATTGTAAAAACGCTGAAAAATTTCGTCCTGGCTCTGTAATTGGAGTCCTTCCAAAATTTGCTTGATTAGTAAAAGAGAAATTTAAATGACTGTTATAAGCTTCATCTAATGCATTAATTACAGCAATACCTAGCGTTATACTCTTTATTGGTTTTACACCAAAACGGATATCTAAAGTTTGGTAGCCATCGGTTTCTGTTTCACCAAAACTTTTAGAGATATTATCTTGTTTAGAAATAAGGTTATACTTTATGTTTGCCCAAAATTTCTCTTTTTGAAAGCCTAAACTTAATTTGGTACTTAAAGGAGGTGTTAAAGGTAAAGACTCTCCTAAATCTTTGTTTTTTGCATAAACATAGGCAAACTCAGTTCTAAAATAGTAATCCTTTAAAAAATCGACTTGAGCCATAGCTTCAAACCCGGTTTTATAAGCTTCATCTATATTTTGAAACACTTTTACATATTTCGGTTGTGCCATTGGCATAAACTTGCGTGTAATTGTAGGATCTACTACTCCAACTATATAGTTTTCGAATGATGAATAATAAAAGGACGTTTCATATTTAAAACTATTAAAACCATTTTCTAACGGTTCGTTTCCTTTAAAACCTATTTCAAATTGATTATTTACTTCTGCTTTTAAATTTGGGTTCCCTAAATATTCATAAGGATCTTGACCAACAGTAAAGTGGTTAATAAAACGCTCTATCATATTAGCAGAACGCACTCCGCGTCCAAAAGCAGCTTCTAAAGTAAAACGATCTGATACTCTGTTTTTAATAGAGACTGTTCCGCTTACATTATGTTCTGTTCTTTTTTCAAGTTTGTATAACGCTGCAAAATCCGCTTCGGGATCTTTTATGTCTGAAGTTACATTGTCATACCGAACGCCAACTGTAAAAATGTTTTTAGCATTAATAGTATACTTTGCTTCCGTAAACACACCTAAATCTGTAATATAAGAATCTTGCCAAACCTTATCATTAAAAGTCATTGGCATCGGTAATGGGCTTCCGTTCATAACTTTCACGAGTCTGGTTCTTCCGCCATCTCTAGCAATATGCATGGCATCTAAACCAGAAAACACATTCAGTTTTTCTGCTGGTTTCCAATTTAATTCTAATTTACCACCAATAGTTGTTGCTTCTACTGCAGAAACTGCTTCCATCATCATAAAAGAAGGTCTATTATCGTTTGTCATTAAATGATCTACATAGCTATAATAGGCTTTTGCAGTTAATGATTTTGCTATTTCACCAATATTATCCAGTTTATAATCTAAAGCTAAAATACTACTGTTGTCATATTCAGTATCCATTGGTAAGGCAGCGTGTAAAACATCGCGACCAAAAGATTGTCTCCAATGTGCCTGTAAACGTTCGTCTTCAGACAAATTATAACCTATTTTGATTCCGTAGTCTGTACTTCTAAAAGACGAAGGTATTTCGATAGCATTTCCATCTTCATAATTACCAAAATCTCTATAACCAACATTAGCTACAATGTCATATTTCTCTTGAATGTATTGTAATTGTGCTAAGTTTACTAATGCGTCTCCATTACTTTCATATCCAGATGAAACTTTTCCGTGTAAACCATAATCTTCATAATCTGGTTTTTGAGTTACCAAATTAACAACACCGCCAAAAGTTGCTCCATATCTTACTGTGTATGGGCCTTTTATAATTTCAATTTTAGCAATTTCTTCTGGAATAATATGTGTTGTAATTGGGTCCATTCTGTTAGGGCACGCATGCATGGCTTTAGTACCACCATCGTACTGAATATTCAATTGCTCGTATTGAGATGCTCTAAAAGAAGGATCTATTGCGTAATTCCCTCTTTTTATAACAGAGAGTCCGTTGATGTCATTAAATAAATCTGCTACGTTTTTTGGTTGCACAATATCCTTTTCATAATTATTGGCAACAATTGTAAGTACTGGATCTTTTTTTAGGTTCCCAGTAATAAGTACTTCGTCTAAGGTATTAATTTTTTGTTTTGTGGTGTCTTTTTGAGTTTCGGTTTGTTCTTGCCCAAAAGACATAGCTGTAATTAGTGCGCATAACAACACACTATATAATGTTTTCATGTATAGTAATATTATAGTTAACTTAAGTAATTTTGGTAGAAAAAACTACCTCGTATAAAAGAATAACTATACTTGAGGAGGATGAAAACAATTGTTTACACTTGTAAAAGCGTATAGGTTTTGATAAACTATAGGACTTTTTTTTTGTTGTTATATTTTTGAAACACAACAACTTCAAAAGCACTTGAAAATAAAATGAGCTCTTTAAAATCGATAATACTCTCAGGTGTTTTTTGGTCTTTATCTAGAGACTTTGTAACTTTTTTTAAATGACACTTACCATTACATTTAAGTTCTGGCTTGTCTTTATTTTCGCATAGGGCCTCAATAAAACCAACAGGATCTATATTGTAATAAGCATAAGTTAATGTAACTCTAGTACTATTAAAAAGTAGTAGTGTTGTTAAAATAACAGAGAATATGTAAGCACTTATTTTCATTGGCACAAAAATAATATATCGTGTTTTTAATACAACTGATTTTTGTCATGTTTTAAATTTAGTTTTGAAAATCAAAACAAATACTAGTATAATTATTTTTTGTGTATTTGTTAACCAAATGGTTAAACCGTATAGTTGAAATGAAAAAAAAGAAAGACGAAAATACTGAAGTAAAAATACTAGATGCTGCAAAAAACATATTTCAGTCTAAAGGAATGGATGGCGCACGTATGCAAGAAATTGCAGATAGAGCTGGAATTAATAAAGCCATGCTTCATTATTATTATAGAAGCAAACAGTTACTTTTTGAAGCCGTTTTTACAAATGCATTTTCGCTATTAGCGCCGCAATTAAATGCTATTTTAAATGATGATTCCTCTATTGAGGAAAAAATAAAAAAATTCACATCTAACTATATTACGTTTATGATGAAGCATCCGTATTTGCCAAATTTTATTATTCAGGAACTTAATAGGAATGAAGATTTTATTTTAAAAATGAAGAACAACACTGGTTTTCCAAATTTAGAAAAGTTTAAAAAGCAAGTCTATGAAGAGGTTAAAAAAGACATTATAACATCCATTAGTGGAGAACAATTATTTATAAATACCCTCTCACTTTGTGTGTTCCCTTTTGTGGGCAGACCATTAATAAAAGCGCTAATTAACACTGATGAAGTGACTTTTAACCAAATAATTGAAGCACGCAAAATAGAAGTTGCCAACTTTATTATTAACTCAATAAAAAAATAAGATGAAAAAGTTAGTATTCATATTAGCACTAACGTTTAGTTTCTCTGTTATAGCACAAGAAAGCATAACTTTAAATACGTGTTATAACTTAGTTGAAACCAATTACCCTTTAGCCAAACAAAGTAAACTATTTGAAGATCAAAATAAGATAGATTCAGATGTTATATCCAATTCAAAATTACCACAATTTAGTATGGATGCTCAAGTAACTTATCAATCGGAAGTTATCGAAATCCCTATACCAAATGCTAATATAGAACCTTTAAACAAGGATCAATATCGTGCCACAGTTTCAGTAAATCAAATCATTTATAATGGAGGTTTAACGGACGCTTCATTACAGGTTAAATCTGCTCAATTAAAAACCAAACAAAAACAGGTTGAAATAAGTTTATATCAATTTAAACAACAAATCAATCAACTCTATTTTTCTGTTTTACTCGCACAGGAATCTGAATTATTATTAAACGCCAAGCAAACACAAGTGCAAGCAAAACACAAAGAAGTACAATCTGGGATTAAGTATGGTTTAATTTTACCAACTTCGGATTTAATATTGGAAGCCGAATTAATAAAAATAAGCCAGCAACTTCAAGAATTAGAAAGCAATAAAATTGCACTTATTGAAACACTTTCAAGTTTAATAAGTCAACAATTAAATGCTGCTACCCTATTTCAAAACCCACTTATAGAGACACAATTACAAACAGAAATATCAAGACCTGAATTGGAATTACTTCAACTTAAAAAAGAAGAAATTGAAAGTTCAGAAATACTAATCTCCAAGCAAAACGCACCAAAATTAATTGGTTTCGCAACTGGTGGCTATGGTAATCCAGGATTGAATATGCTCGATAATTCGTTTCAAACATTCTACACACTTGGCGTAAAATTACATTGGAATATATTTGACTGGCATTCAAATAAGAAGCAACGTGAGTCTTTAGTAATCAACAAAGACCTTATAGATAATGAAACTGAAATCTTTAAACTAAACACCAATATCAAATTAAATCAGCTCCAAAAAGAAATAGATAAAATGGAAGTGATCATTATATCTGATGCTAAAATTATTAAGCTTAGAAAAGAAGTATTAAAAACAGCCGATTCGCAACTTAAAAATGGAGTGATTACGTCTTCAGCATATGTTACAGAACTCACCAATTTATACCAAGATGAAAACACGTTGGTAAGACATGAAATTCAGTTAAAACTCACAAAATCAAATTACAATGTCATCAAAGGACAATAAAAACAGACACATGAAAAACTACAACTATATCTTAGGATTAAGCATCATGACGACTAGCTTGTTTTCATGTGAAAACGACAATGGAAAAGCAGATGGTTACGGAAATTTTGAAGCTACAGAAATAACCATTTCAGCGGAAACTAACGGAAAGCTAATGCCGTTTACTATTAACGAAGGAGATGTGCTCGAAGAAGAACAGTTTATAGGCTATATCGATACTATTCAACTGGCATTAAAACGTGAACAATTAGAAGTATCTAAAACTGTTATTAGCTCAAAATCAAAAGGTGTGCTATCTCAAATATCTGTACTAAACTCCAAGTTTAAAACAGCCAAAATAAACAAAACTAGAGTTGAAAACCTAATTCGAGATAATGCAGGAACGCAAAAGCAATTAGACGATGTTTCAGGAGAAATGGATGTTATTAAAAGTCAAATTAGAAGTGTAGAAATCCAAAATGCACCCGTGGTTAACGAACTTAAATCTATTGATATTCAAATAAAACAGATTGATGACCAAATCCAGAAAAGCAAAATTACAAATCCTATAAACGGAACAGTCTTAACCAAATACACAGAACCCAATGAAATTACCGCTTTTGGAAAACCATTGTATAAAATCGCAGATTTAAGTACCATGCAATTACGCGTGTACATTAGCGAAACACAATTAGCCAATATTAAAATAGGACAAGAAGTTTCTGTTAAAATTGATGATGCAGATACTATGAAATCTTATAATGGGATGGTTAGCTGGATAGCTTCAGAAGCCGAATTTACACCAAAAATAATTCAAACTAAAGAAGAACGTGTTGCACTGGTTTATGCAGTAAAAATTGACGTTAAAAATGATGGCAGTCTTAAAATAGGAATGCCAGCAGAATTATGGCTAACAAATTAAAGAATGAGTATTAGCATTTCTAACATATCAAAATCTTACAAAAAAGCAAAAGCTTTACAAGACATTTCTTTTGATGTAAAACCAGGTGAACTCTTTGGGCTTATTGGTCCAGATGGAGCTGGAAAAACAACGTTGTTCAGAGTTTTAACCACGCTTTTAATCGCAAATGAAGGTAATGCAACCGTTGCTGGTTTTGATGTGGTTGACGATTACAAAAGCATTAGGAAAAATGTTGGTTATATGCCTGGAAAATTCTCGCTCTATCAAGATTTAACAGTTGAAGAGAATTTAAAATTTTTTGCTACTATTTTCGGAACAACCATAGAAGAAAACTACGATTTAATAAAAGAAATCTATGTACAAATAGAACCTTTTAAAGATCGTCGTGCTGGCAAATTGTCTGGTGGAATGAAACAAAAACTCGCTTTATGCTGTGCATTAATCCATAAACCTAAAGTATTGTTTTTAGATGAACCTACAACAGGAGTAGATCCTGTTTCTAGAAAAGAATTCTGGGACATGTTAAAACGATTACAACAAAAACATATCACCATTTTGGTATCTACACCTTATATGGATGAAGCAGCTCTATGTGATAGAATTGCATTAATTCAAGATGGGAAAATTTTGGAGATTGATTCACCAGAAGCCATTGTGAAAAATTACACAAAACAAATTTATAATGTACGTGCAAATAATATGTACCTACTTATTAATAGTTTAAAAGAATACGAATACAACCATAGCGTATATCCTTTTGGCGAGTTTGTGCATTATACAAACAGTAGAACAGATTTTAATCCTGAAAATTTAAAGGTGTTTTTAGAATCTAAAAGTCTAATTGATATTGAAATTAAAAAAACAGTAGCAACGATTGAAGACACCTTTATGGAACTAGCAAAATAATGAGCAACGAAAAAGTCATACAAGTAGAAGGATTAACTAAAATGTTTGGAGATTTTACAGCTGTAAACGACATTACTTTTGAAGTTAATAAGGGTGAAATATTTGGATTCCTAGGCGCAAATGGTGCAGGAAAAACCACTGCTATGAAAATGCTTATTGGTATTTCTAAACCAACTTCTGGGAAGGCAAAAGTAGCAGGGTTCGATGTATTTAAACATGCAGAAGACATTAAAAAGAATATTGGTTATATGAGTCAGAAATTTGCATTGTATGACGACTTAACCGTTAAAGAAAATATTACTTTTTTTGGTGGTATTTATGGATTACCGAGAAAACGAATAAAAGAAAAATCGAATGTTTTAATTGAAGAATTAGGCCTTGAGCAGGTTGCAAACAAATTAGTTGGCTCCTTACCATTGGGTTGGAAACAAAAACTTTCCTTTTCTGTGTCTTTGCTTCACGATCCTAAAATCGTGTTTTTAGACGAACCAACAGGGGGCGTTGATCCAATTACTAGAAGACAGTTTTGGGAAATGATTTACAAAGCAGCCAACAATGGAACAACCGTTTTTGTAACCACACATTATATGGATGAAGCAGAATATTGTGATCGTGTTTCAATTATGGTTAATGGTAAAATTGAAGCTTTAGATACTCCAAAAAAGCTAAAAGAACAGTTTAAGGTTGCAAATATGAACGATGTGTTTTTAAAATTAGCAAGAGGATGAAACGTTTCAAAGGCTTTATAAAAAAGGAATTCTACCATATCTTTAGAGATAGACGCTCGTTGTTTATTCTCTTCGGAATGCCTATCGCACAAATATTGCTGTTTGGCTTCGCAATAACTAACGAAATAAACAATGTAGATATTGCTGTTTTAGACCATTCTAAAGATGCAACTACAGAAGAAATTATCAATAAAATTTCAGACTCAAAATATTTTAGTGTTAAACAAATGGTTGATCGCGAAGCAGATATTGCTTCGGTATTTAAAAAAGGTGAAGTTAAAGCCGTTTTAAATTTCGAAAAAGATTTCAGTAAAAACCTAATGAAAGACCACAAAGCAACGGTTCAGATTATTACAGATGCTACAGATCCAAATACAGCAAATACAATAAGTAATTATCTAAATGCTATTCTTCAAAAGTATCAAAAAGAATTAAATAAAGACATTACTATTGCATACCAAATAGTTCCACAAACACGTATGGTTTACAATCCAGAATTAAAGAGTGTCTATATGTTTGTTCCTGGAGTAATGACTATTATTTTAATGTTAGTTTCAGCAATGATGACTTCCATTTCCATTACCCGAGAAAAGGAATTAGGAACAATGGAAATACTATTAGTATCACCATTAAAACCAATTCAGGTCATTATTGGCAAGGTATTTCCTTACATTTTTCTATCCATTATTAACGCAGTAGTAATCGTCTTATTAAGTATTTTTATTTTTAAAATGCCAGTTCAAGGCAGCTTGTTTTTATTAGGTTTAGAAAGTATTCTTTTTATAATAAGCGCTTTAGCTTTAGGTATATTAATTTCAACTATTTCAGCAACACAACAAACGGCCATGATGATTTCTTTAATGGGATTAATGCTTCCTGTAATTTTACTATCAGGATTTATTTTTCCTATTACAAGTATGCCATTACCATTGCAAATGATTAGTAATATTATTCCTGCTAAATGGTTTATTATCATCATTAAAGGTATCATGCTAAAAGGCGTTGGACTCCAATATATATGGAAAGAAACCTTGATTTTATTGGGAATGACTGTGTTTTTTATAGCATTAAGTGTTAAGAAATATAAAATTAGACTGGAATAATGAAAACAATCTTATACATCATACAAAAAGAGTTTAAGCAAATCTTTAGAAATAAGGGCATGCTTCCTATAATATTCATTTTGCCATTATTGCAACTGGTTATATTATCAAATGCCGCAACTTTTGAAGTGAAGAATATCAAATTTGGCTACATCGATAATGATCGCACATCCACATCTAGAGCATTAGTCGAAAAATTTAATGCTTCTACTTATTTTGATGTATTAACAGATTTTCCTTCGGAAGCATTAGCAAGTTCGGAAATGCTAAAAGGAAAAGTAGATATTATTTTAGAAATCCCACACTATTTTGAACGCGATTTACAAAAAGAAAAACACAATAATTTAGGCATTACCATTAACGCAATTGATGGCGCAGCAGCTGGTGTTGAAAATGTATATGTCACGCAGGTTATTCAACACTTTAATCAACATTTAAAAGTCGATTTAGTACAAGTTTCAGACCAACAGGTTCAGCCTATAACTATAGAAACCATTCCACTGTTTTGGTATAACAAAACCTTAAATTATAAAACATTTATGGTTCCTGGAATACTAGTTTTATTGGTAACTATGATTACACTTTTCCTTTCAGGAATGAATATTGTACGCGAAAAAGAAATAGGAACTTTAGAACAAATAAACGTCACACCCATTAAGAAAAGTCAGTTTATTATTGGAAAACTCTTTCCGTTTTGGGTTATAGGAATGGGCTTATTAACTGTTGGATTACTATTAGCAAGACTCATATTTAATGTTCCTATGATTGGTAGTTTATCATTGATGTATTTATACACGTCCATTTATATTTTAGTGATTTTAGGCATAGGACTCTTCATTTCAAATTTTACAGACACACAACAACAAGCCATGTTTATCGCTTGGTTTTTTAAGGTTATTTTTATTTTAATGAGTGGATTATTTACACCAATTGAGAGTATGCCAAAATGGGCTCAAATATTTACCGAGTTTAATCCAATAAAATATTTTGTAGAAGTCATGCGAATGGTCATGCTAAAAGGCTCTGGATTTACAGATATTCTTCCACAACTACTAAAAACATTGTTATATGCTGTAGTTATGAATGGTTTGGCTGTTTGGAGCTACAAGAAGACTAATTAACCTTGTGTAACATTAGATACATTTTAAGCTTTTTATTAATTCTAAATTTGTTTTATAATTAATAATACTCAATGAAAACAAATACAATTTTTTCGTTTTTTATCGCTTTATTTATAATAAGCTGCAACTCTGCTCAAGAACAATCTATGGTCAAAATTGAACCATTAACAATTACAGATGCACCAGGAGTACACTCATATTCGTTAGGGAAAACAAGTGATGGAAAATGGTTAATACTAGGAGGCAGAATTGAAGGACTTCATAAAATGAGACCTTTTGAAGCCTTTAGACAAAATGAGAATAATAAAAATGTTTTCTTAATAGACCCAGAAAACAATAAAACCTGGAGTACAGATTTAAGCGTTTTATCTCCTTCTATTTTTGAGTAATTACAAGCTACAAACCAAGAATTTCATCATAGAGAGAATACATTATATGTTATTGGTGGTTATGGTTACAGTGAAACTGCACAGGACCATGTTACATACAATAATTTAACAGCAATAGATATTGATGGCTTAGCAGATGCAATTATCAATAAAACCAGCATTACTCCTTTTTTTAGACAAATAAGCAATGATAATTTAGCTGTAACAGGTGGACAGTTAGGGTACTTAAATAACACCTTTTATTTGTGTGGAGGACAATATTTTGAAGGAAGATACAATCCAATGGAACCAGATCACGGACCAGGGTTTATACAGAATTATACAGATGAGATTAGAAAATTTGAAATCCGTGATGACGGTATTAATCTTTCAATAAACAATTATTCTGCCACTAAAGACCAAAAAAACTTACATCGAAGAGATTATAATATGGTGCCTCAAATATTCCCAAATGGTGAACAAGGCTTTACAATTTTTAGTGGCGTTTTTCAATACGATGTTAATCTCCCATGGTTAAACTCGGTAGATATAAATGAAAGTGGTTATAAAGTAAATAATGAATTTCGTCAACTTCTCAGTCAATATCATAGTGCAAAAATCCCTATGTATGATTCTAAAAAAAATGAGATGTACACCATCTTTTTTGGTGGCATGAGTCAATTTCAGTTTAATGAAGCTGGTGCGTTAGTTCAAGATGACGATGTTCCTTTTGTTAAAACAATTAGCATGATAGTAAGACATGAAGACAGCACTATGGTAGAAAAAAATTTAGGCGTAAAAATGCCAGGATTTTTAGGGTCTGCAGCAGAGTTTATTCCTATAAAAAGTCAAAACATGTATTTGGAAAATGATATTTTAAATTTCAATAAGCTAAAAAAAGGAAACAATCTAGTCGGTTATATTTATGGTGCCATTGAGAGTACAAAAGAGAATATTTTCTTCAATAATAATGGAAGTCAAAGTAAAGCTAGCAGTAAGGTTTTTAAGGTAACTATTTATAAAAATTAAAATAATTAGATGATCAAAAATACAAATCAAAATATCAAAAATTTAAAACGATGAATCCAGTCATTCAGTTTTTTAAATTCATTTATTTAAATATAAAAATAATGAATGTTGTAACTGAAGATCACGGAGACACGAGAAAAGTAAACTGATGTGGTTATCAGTTTTGGTTAGTTAGTTAAAGGCATTTATAAGAAATTATAAGTGCTTTTTTGTTGTCAGTTATCTTACAACTATTCTACTTCTATTTTTAATTCCCTTTTAAGCGCAACCACAATTGAGATAACAACTTTTTTCCATCACGATTATCTTTAGGCGCCTCTACAAATTGAACATTTCCAAAACCATCTCCTTCTATTTTATACTTAAAAACAAAGTTTTGAGCTTTTGGTTCCAAACTTAAAAGACCAAAGCGTAAATCGTTAAAATAAAGACTCCCATTTTCTTTCGCTATTGTGTACC
Organism: Lacinutrix jangbogonensis; assembly: GCF_000797445.1. Lineage (GTDB taxonomy): Bacteria > Bacteroidota > Bacteroidia > Flavobacteriales > Flavobacteriaceae > Lacinutrix > Lacinutrix jangbogonensis. The sequence goes on from NZ_JSWF01000035.1 coordinate 52,640, forward strand.
ATCCTTGAGAGATAGAAATCATCCGCTGTACATTTTCGTGATTAACAAGATTACCTAATAGCTCATGGTTTTTAGGATAAGATTCAAAAGTTATTGGTTGCGTATCAAAAAATGAATAATTCCCCAATAAATAAGCATCTTCTGTTTCAATATTAGCACTCCAAAGGATTGTGTTCATTGGAGAAGGTCTAGTATCTAATTGCAAATACTCTATGTTTTGAATTTCTAAAGCAGATTGAAATTGAATAAACGCAATCCATTTTAAAAGAAATGTAAGCACTAAATAACTTGAACTCACCATTAAGCCTATTCTATTATAAAATTGACGCTTTTTAGACGTTCGCTTTTGTCGCATAGCCAAAACTAAAAACATTAAAAAAGGCAAAGTATAAAGCGGATCGATAACAAAAATGGTTTTAAAAGCCAATCTTAAATCAAAAGGCCAAAATAATTGTGTTCCCCAAGTAGTATGCGCATCTAAAATAGGATGTGTTACAAATGCCCAGAAAAACAACCAAGACCAACTTTTAAAATTTCTAAAAGTTTCATAACGCGACACAAGCCAACCAAGTATGGGCGCAAAAAGCACAGAAAACACAATAGAATGTGTAAATCCACGATGAATGGAAAGTGCTGTAACAGTATCTGTAAAGTAAGAAGCAAAAACATCAAAATCTGGAATAGTTCCAGCAATAGCACCATAAAGCATAGCCTTATTTCCAACTTTATTACCTAAAACAACCTCTCCAACTGCTGCTCCTAATATTATTTGAGTAAGTGAATCCATAGTGTTCTACAAAAGTAAATCATGCAAACCAAAAAACATACTATACTTTCTTATAAGTGCCCTTTTTGGTTGGTAACTTTTGTTACTGACTTCTACCTTTCTTAAGTATACTTTTGTAGTATCAAATTATTAGTTTAAATGAAAAACCCTTTTTATATACCATTATTACTCTCAGTTTTTACTTTATCCGCGCAAGCGCAAGAATTGGTTCCAATTACAAAAACAGAAGTCTTATCTAAAGTCTCCGAAAACAACACTAGCATTAAGATTTCTGAAGAAGAGTTTAAGCAAGCTAAAGCAGATTACAAACAAACTAGTGCTGTGTTTCTGCCAAACATTACAGCTAGTCATACTGCAATGGCAACTACAAATCCGTTAATGGCTTTTGGGTCTAAATTAAATCAGGAAATTTTAACTCAAAGCGATTTTAATCCTGCATTATTAAATGATCCTACTCAAATTGAAAATTATGCTACAAAGTTTGAGATTTTGCAACCACTTATAAATTTAGACGGTATTTATCAACGTAAAGCTGCTAAGTCGAAAATGGAAGCCATCTCTTTAAAAACAGAACGCACACAAGATTTTCTAGCTTTTGAGGTTGAGAAAGCATACATGCAGTTGCAATTAGCCTACAAAGCTGTTGCTGTTTTAGAAAAAGCGTTAACGGCGGCTAATGCTAATCAAAAATTAGCAGATAATCGTTTTAAACAAGGGTACTTACAACGTGCAGATGTTTTGAATGTTGAAGTACGCGTAACAGAGGTGCAAAACCAGTTACAAACAGCAAAAAGTAATGTGCAAAATGCTTCAAATTATTTATCTTTTTTAATGAATGACGAGTCCTATGTGATATACACACCAACAGATAGTTTGGAAGTTTCAAACGTTACAATTGAAGACAAAGTAATCTCTGAAAACCGTTCAGACATCAAAGCAATGCAACTAGCTTCAAATGCTTACGAAGCTATCACCAAAGCTGATAAAATGGCTTTTTTACCAAGGCTAAACGCTTTTGGAAGTTATGAACTGTATGATGACAAAATTTTTCAAGGTGATTCTAATGGCTATCTTTTTGGAGCACAATTAAGTTGGGATATTTTTCAAGGTTCTAAGCGTTTTGGAAAAGCACAAAAAAGCAAATCGAAATTCGAACAATCTAAATTAGAATACAAGCAATATGTATCTAAAAGCAATTTAGAATTAAATAAAGCAAAACGTGCTTTTTTAGATGCTAAAAACAAATTAAAACTAACAACTTTAGCATTAAAACAATCTGAAGAGTCTTTAAGAATTAGAACCAACAGATTTAAAGAAGGTTTAGAAAAAACATCAGATTTACTAATGGCTGAAACACAATATTCGCAAAAACAATTAGAGTATTACCAAACCATATTTGAATACAATTACACACAAGCGTATTTACAATTTTTAACTAAATAATAAAAGAGAAACAAGATAATAGAACCAAGAGCCAAGACAAATATTCTTGCTAAAAAAAATATAAGATGAAAAAAATATATACAATTGTTACACTTTCTGTGGCTTTATTATTAGCGAGTTGTGGTAGCGAAGATAAAAAATTAGTTGAGGGCAATTCGCCAGCAATAAGTGTAAAAACAAGCAAAGTAGTTGCCAATAGTAACAGTCCGTTTTTAAGCGTTAGCGGAAAAATTCAAGCAACAAATAGTGCAGATTTAAGCACCAGAATGATGGGTTACGTTAATAAAATACACGTCAATGTTGGAGATAAAGTGCGCAAAGGACAATTATTAATGTCCATAAATAATTCTGATCTACAAGCAAAACGTGCTCAAGTAAATGCAGGAATTACAGAAGCTACTGCTGCTTATAATAATGCTCAAAAAGACTACAAACGCTTTAAAAACTTGTTTGCTGATAATAGTGCATCGCAAAAAGAAATGGACGATATGACTGCTAATTTTGAAATAGCAAAAGCACGTTTAGAATCTACAAACCAAATGAAAAACGAAATTAATGCACAGTTTGTGTATAGTAATATTACAGCACCTTTTAACGGAACAATAACTAGTAAAAATGTTGAAGCTGGAAATATGGCAAATCCTGGAATACCACTAATAAGTATTGAAACTCCAGGTGATTTTGAAGTGATGGCAATGGTTCCAGAAACAGAGATATCTGAAATCAAACAAGGGACTACAGTTGATGTTTTAGTAAAGTCCATTAACAAAACTATTAAAGGAAAAGTGACAGAAATTAGTACATCTGCCAAAAATACAGGAGGACAATATTTAGTAAAAATAGATTTAGACAAAACAGATGCAAATATTTTATCTGGAATGTTTACAACGGTTCAGTTTCCTGTAGAAAGAAAAGCAAAATCAGAACTCGTTCTAATTCCAACTGAAGCAATAGTAACCAAAGGACAATTATCTGGGATTTACACAGTAAGTCAAAGTGGAACAGCATTATTACGTTGGTTGCGTTTAGGTAGAACTTTTGGAAATCAAATAGAAGTATTATCTGGTTTAAATGCAGATGAAGCCTACATTGTTTCTGCCGAAGGAAAATTATTTAATGGAGCGAAAGTTAGTGTTCAATAATTAAAAAGTTCCGTTAAGGATAGAAACGGCATCCTTTTTACGTCAGTTCGAGTGCATTTGCCTTAGCAAATTTGTATCGAGAACAAGTAAAAAGATATAGTGGATAGCCTGTTAAAACGGCCAAAAAAATACAGAATTGAGATTCTCACCTTCGTGGGAATGGAAAAAAAATAATGCAATGAAAGAAGGAATCGCAGGAAAAATAGCCAAAGTCTTTATGCAATCGAAGTTAACAATATTGTTAATGATTGTGTTTATGGTCGTTGGAGTCTATAGTTCGTTTTTAATTCCGCGTGAGGAAGAACCACAAATTGATGTGCCAATGGCAGACATTTTTATAGGTTATCCTGGTGCAAGTCCTACTGAAGTAGAATCACGTGTGATTAAGCCATTAGAGCAATTAATTTCGAATATTAAAGGCGTGGAATATGTGTATTCTACATCTATGAAAGAACAAGGAATGGTTATCGTACAATTTTATGTTGGCGAAGATATTGAGCGTTCTTTTGTAAAATTATACAACGAAATTAATAAGCACATGGACGAAATGCCAGAAGGCGTAACGTTTCCGTTAGTAAAAACACGTGCTATTGATGATGTCCCGATGTTAGGCTTAACATTGTGGAGCGAGAATTATGATGATTACCAATTAAACCAAATGGCTCAAGAGCTTGAAGCTGAAATAAAAAAGGTAAACGATGTAGCGATTACGCATAAAATTGGAGGAAGAAATCGACAATTACGTGTGGTTTTAGATAAAGATAAACTAGCATCAAGCGGATTAGATTTCTTGTCTGTTTCTAAAATGATTACATCAAGCAACAGTCAAATGAGTGCTGGAAGTTTTGATAAAAACGATACCGAATTCCTGATAAATACTGGCAAGTTTTTAGAATCTGTTACAGATGTTGAAAACTTGGTGGTTGGTGTACAACAAAACCAGCCTATTTATTTAAAGCAAATCGCAGAAATTATTGATGGTCCAGAAATACCTCAAAACTATGTGAGTTTAGGGTTTGGAAAAGGAAGTATAAAGTCTTCAGATTATAAATCGGAATATCCTGCTGTAACCATTTCAGTTGCAAAAAGAAAAGGTGCAGATGCCATGAAAATTGCTGAAATCATTATAGATAAAGTAGAACATTTGCGTGCTACTTTAATTCCTGACGATGTACATGTTGAAGTTACTAGAAATTATGGAGAAACTGCATCCAATAAAGTGTCCGAATTATTGTGGCACCTCATAGGCTCCATCTTTGCAGTAACTCTGGTTGTAATGTTGGCGATGGGCTGGCGTGGTGGATTGGTAGTGTTTTTATCTGTTCCAATTACGTTTGCATTAACGTTATTGAGTTACTATATGATGGATTATACGTTAAACAGAATCACATTGTTTGCTTTGGTATTCGTCACAGGAATTGTAGTAGATGACTCTATTATTATTGCCGAAAACATGCACAGGCATTATAAAATGAAACGCTTGCCTTTTAAACAAGCAGCCTTATATGCCATTAACGAAGTTGGAAACCCAACAATTCTAGCAACATTTACTGTCATTGCATCTGTATTACCAATGGCTTTTGTATCTGGACTGATGGGACCATATATGGCACCAATGCCAATTGGAGCGTCAATTGCAATGATTTTATCCCTATTTGTAGCCTTAACCATTACGCCGTATTTAGGTTATATTTTTTTAAGAGAAAAAGATAAAAAAGGAGCAGAAAACAAACCGGAAAAAGCTGTAGAAGACACACTTATATATAAAATCTACAACCAATTTGAACGCCCTTTATTAGAAAGCAAAAGAAAACGTTGGTTGTTTTTAATAGGAACTTTTGTGGTATTATTGGCAACAATGGTCTTATTTTTCACAAATTCGGTTGCTGTAAAAATGTTGCCTTTTGATAATAAAAACGAATTTCAAGTAGTAATTGATATGCCAGAAGGCACAACCTTAGAACGTACCGGAGTTGTAACTCAAGAGATTTCGCAATATTTAGCTACACGACCAGAAGTTGTAAATTATCAAAACTATGTTGGTACTTCTGCTCCAATAACATTTAATGGTTTGGTACGTCATTACGATTTACGTGGCGGTAGTAATATGGCAGATATTCAAGTGAATTTAATTGATAAAGGTGAACGTGATATTCAAAGTCACGGTATTGTAAAATTATTACGACCAGATATTCAAAAAATTGCTTCAAAATACAATGCTAATGTCAAGTTGGTTGAAGTACCTCCTGGACCACCTGTATTATCGACTATTGTAGCAGAGGTTTATGGTCCTGATTATAACGAGCAAATTAAAATAGCAAATAGCGTTCAGAATATTTTGAAGAATACAGATGATGTTGTTGATATTGATTGGATGGTGGAAGACGATCAAACTGAATATCAATTTGACATTAATAAAGAAAAAGCAATGTTATATGGTGTTGCTCCACAACAAATTACCTACACCATGAATATGGCATTATCAAACAGAGCAATCACCAATATATATAATGAAAATGCTGTAAACCAAATTGGATTAGTATTGGCTTTAGATGAAAAGGAGAAATCGACAATTTCTGATATTTCGCAATTAAAAGTAAAATCGAAACAAGGAAACATGGTTCCAATTGCAGATTTGGTAGACATTACAAAAACTACAGCTGCAAAAAGCATTTATCGTAAAAACCAAAAACGTGTGGTTTATGTCATGGCAGATATGGCTGGAGCATTAGAAAGTCCTGCTTATGCAATTTTAGGAATGGAAGAAAAGTTGAAAGAAATACCATTACCAAAAGGTTATGAGTTAAACGAAATGTATTTGGGCCAGCCAGATTTTGAAGATAACTATACTGTAAAATGGGATGGAGAATGGCAAATTACTTTAGAAGTATTTAGAGATTTAGGTATTGCCTTTTTAGGCGCTATTATCTTGATTTACATTTTAATTGTTGGTTGGTTCCAAAACTTTAAAGCTCCAATTGTAATGATGGTTGCAATCCCTTTATCCTTAATCGGGATTATTCTAGGGCACTGGATTATGGGAGCCTTTTTTACTGCAACTTCGTTTATTGGAATGATTGCTTTAGCAGGAATTATGGTACGGAATTCGGTATTACTAATCGATTTTATCAACCTAAGAACAGCCGAAGGTGTGCCACTTAAACAAGCAGCAATTGAAGCAGGAGCAGTACGTACAACACCAATTTTATTAACAGCTGGAACGGTTGTAATTGGAGCATTCGTGATTTTATTTGATCCCATTTTCCAAGGCCTAGCGATTTCATTAATGGGTGGAACTATTGTTTCCACAGTATTAACCTTATTGGTTGTGCCATTAGTATATTATATGATTGAAAAGAAGAATTATAAATAATTAAAACTAATAAAAATGTTAAATAAGTATTTTAGAGTTATCGTCGGTATAATGGTACTATTAAGTGCTGTACTAAGTGTTTATGTGCATCCAAATTGGATATGGTTTACCGTTTTTATTGGCGTAAACTTAATACAGTCTGCTTTTACAAAATGGTGTTTATTAGAAACTATATTAGTGAAATTGGGAATTAAAAAATAAAGAGGTTCTTGTTCTTTTAGGTAATAAATGAAGGCCTATTTCATGTAAAAATAAAAAGTCTGCACATTTCTGTACAGACTTTTTTGTGACCTCGACTGGATTCAAACCAGTAACCTCTTGAGCCGTAATCAAGTGCGCTATTCAGTTGCGCCACGAGGCCATTTTGTGGGTGCAAATATATCTTTTTTTTATATAATGGTCAAGATTATAGCATAAAATAATAAACTTAAATCAAATGAACTTTAAAATGATTGATATAATTAATCTAATGCATTTTTGGTGACGTATAACTTCCAACCAAAAATAGCCATCTGTACCTTTGTGGCTTTACTTAAATCTAATCTCCTCTTTGTATAGCTTGGTAAAATTAATTTATTCACTTTAGCAAGTATTTTAAACGTTTGTTTCTTCATAATGCATTGAAAATAATCTACCGTTATTAGGCTTCAAAATTATACTATTAATTAATGTTTGCCAAATACTGTTCTTATAAAAAAAAGTTAAAACTTATTCTAGACTAAGTTTTACAAATTTTTTATAGAAATATCCATAATATAATATCGATAATAATTTTGGCAAGTGCTAGCATAATATTTAGGTTTTAAAGGTTAATAATAACTGTATTTTCTTGATTGTTTTTTGAAGATATATTTTTTCAATATTAACCACCAAAGAAAATATCATAAATTAATACAACTGACTTTACTTTTATAACAAAATAAACGCATATGCTTTCGATATTAAACTAAATTTCTTTAAAAAAGTTTCAATTACTAACCAAATCAAACATTTTACCCATAAATACAATACAGTTGTAGAGCCTTTTTGTAGAGGTTTTTTTAAACCAAGGGCGTTTTCATTTAAAAAAGCATCACATTTCATGTTTTCATTAATCTAAATTTCAAAAAAGTTAAATAATCCTTCAAATTGATTCTGATTAAGTTATAGTCTTATATTTGCCAAAAAAAATAGTACCTATGAAAAAACATTACCAATGTATCCTTTTATTGTTTTTGTGCAATATTGCTTTTAGTCAAGATGTAGTTATTAACGAAATAGATTGCGACACACCGAGCACAGATACGAAAGAATTTATAGAATTAAAAACTCCAAATCCAAATACAAGTCTTAACGGCTATGTTTTAGTATTATATAACGGTTCTAATACAAGTAGTACAGGAGGTAAAAGCTATTATGCTCTAGATTTAGATGGATTAACTACAGATATTAATGGACTATTTGTTATCGGTAGTGATTTAGTTACACCTTTTCCACAGTTGCTCTTCAGTCAGAATCTTATACAAAACGGTCCAGATGTTGCCGTTATTTATCAAGCAGACGCCACAGACTTCCCAGATTTAACTAATGCGACCATAGCCAATGTGGTAGACATCTTAGTTTACGAAACTAACGACCCGGATGTTACAAATCTACTTGAATTCTTTAATGATGCTCCCGGTTTTGAATTACTAGAACAAGTAAATGATAATGGTACAAATGCAAATCCTAAATCCATTCAGCGTAATAATGATGGAACTTACTTTGCTGCTACTCCAACGCCAAGACAATTAAACGATGGTAGTGGAGTTATTTTTAATCCAATTACAATTTCTGTAACACAAACACAATATACCGAAGGCGAAACGTTAGACATTACCTTTACTTCAGAAACCAATGTAACTGCAGATGCTACAATTAATTTTACGTTAAATAATTCGGGCTTTAATACTTCGGATTATACAGGAAATACAACTGTTGTAATTCCTAACGGACAAAATACAGTAACAACAAGTATTACTTTGGTAGATGATACATTAGATGAAGGTGATGAAGAACTTCTTATTAAATTTTTTAATCTAACTTCTCCTTACATCCCATTTAATAATTTTATAACAGTAAGAGCTGTCGATAATGATTTCGTTGTTGCTCCTTATGGAAAACCAACGAGTCCAACTTATGGCATAGTAAGCAGTGCACAGCCAACTGGATATTACGACACAATAGATGGATTATCAACTGACGTAAACTCTAGTTTACGTAATGCGCTTCAAGACATCGTAGCAGACCCTGCAACGGTTAAAGCACAAACCTATGCAGATGTTAATACTATTTTAAAAGATGCAGATGTTAATCCAGAAAATAGCAATCAAGTCTGGCTAGTTTATACTGAGCAAGGCAGAGCTAAACTAGACATACAATCTTTAGGGAGTAGTGTTGGAAAATGGAATAGAGAACATACTTTCCCAAGTTCTAGAGGTGGTTTTGAAGAAATTGAAGGCAGTGAGATTGCAGATGGTATTAATGTTTTTTGGGCTACCGATGCTAACTTTCTAGATCACGCCTATTCCGACGCACATGCTTTAAGAGCAGCAGATGGGCCAGAAAACAGCTCTAGAAACAACCAACATTATGGCCAATACAATGGACCAACTGGTAATGCAGGAAGCTTTAAAGGAGATGTAGCTAGAAGTGTTTTATTTTTAGACATTAGATACAACGGATTAGACATTGTTAACGGTTTTATAAACGCAACTAACAATGGATTATTAGGAGATTTAGCGACATTATTAGATTGGCATAGAAACGATCCACCAGATGATTACGAAATGAACAGAAACAACGTCGTTTATACTTGGCAGAATAATAGAAATCCTTTTAATAGACCATCCAGATTTGGTAGAATATATTTGGGGAGTTAACGTTGGCGATACTTGGGATAATAGTTTAAGCGTTACAGACTTTTCTACCGAAAGCATAAAGGTCTATCCAAATCCAGCAACCAATAAATTATTTATTTCTGGCACTAAACAACAGTATGATATTTCTGTTTTTTCTTCTGAAGGTCGCTTGGTATTAACAAAAAAATAGAAAATAATAACTTTATAGATTTAGAACTAGCAAGTGGCTTATACTTAGTTAAAATTGAAGCTGGAGCCGAAAGCATAATGAAAAAGATTATTATTAATTAATAATATATCGTTAAATCAAAAAACAAACTCAATGAAGTCAGTTCTTTTGTTTTAAACGAAGTTATATTGACTATTATAAATTACTAGAAGTTACAATTAATTTGTTCTCCTTTTTGCCAAACATAATTTTTGATATTCCATTATTAACTTTAAAAGTAGCACTAGATTTGTTACCATTATTGTCTGATAATGCTATTTTAATACTTGTTATTTCACCAGACTTATTACGTCTTAATTTAGAATATTTCACCGCAATACCAAGAGTCTTTAATTCAGTTTTATAGTGCTCTAAAATTGATTTAGGAGTTGTTTTAGTAATGTAAAACGTGTTGCTGTTTTTAGAAACATCTTCATCGGCTATAAATGACACCTTTGTTAACTCTAATTTCCCAGGATTCTCATTTTTAGTCGTTACAATAATAACACCGTTTTTACCATCTTCTCCGTAAAGACTTGTTGCTTCTTTAGTTTTTAAAACATGCATTGCGCCAATCATGCTGTGATCCATAGCATTTAGAACATATTGATTAGATTTTTTTCCATCAATAATTAGTAATGCTTTATTTCTATTAGAGCTATTGGTATTAAATTGGTTTATTATAAAAACCTCATTTTCTTTTTTCAGAATCACTGCCAGTTATCATTCCTTTTATTTCCGAAACCTCATACTGAATTTTCCATGGGTTCTCTTTTTTAGCTTGCTTGTAATTAGATTCTTTTAATTCGTTTTTAGAAACATATACTGTATTTCCATTATTAGACAAAACATTTGTAATGTTGTTATTATTTTCAGTAGTAATTACAACAACACCATCCTTTCCTTTCTCACCATATTTTTCTCTGGCTACTTTGCCTTTTAACACGTTTACAGAGACAATTTTTTCGGCAGTTATGTTCGTTTCAATTTCTTCTACAATTATTTCATTTACAATATACAATGGTTTACTGTTGACTCCTACAGCGTGTAGTTCGCTTTTTATATTATCAACTTCTTCAGTTACTATTTCGTAGTTATGGCCACCATTCTCCTTATTATTACTAATTATTTCTATCTTTATATTGTCGCCAGAACCTTGTGTGTGAATGGTACTTGTCCTAGCTGTTTCCTTTTTTACAGGAAGTTTATCTGTAATAACACCTTTTTCTGTTGCGCGCATTATAGCATCTTGTTTTTCGTCTCCAAAAACAAGTTCTCCATTTATAATTTTTATAATAATTTTTTCAATTGGGTTACTAGCTTTACTCTCATAAGTAACGTTACGATTATAGCTTGTGTTTCCTTCCAATTTTGTTGCAATAGAAAGTGTTGTAATCTCTCCATTAGCGTTTCTCTTTAAGTTTGAAAAACTAATTTTCAAACCATCTATTTTTGCCTCTAACTTGTTTTTTATGTTTTCAAGTTGCTTGTCTGAAGCTTTTGAAGATATAATAAAGACTTCGTTTACTATTCCTAATTGTGGCGTTTTAGCCTTAACTACGTAAATTTCTTCGACATTAAAACTCATTAAAAAAAGTGCTAAAAACGGAAGTACAATAATTAGTTTTAATTTGCTGCGTTTTTTTGATTTCGATTTTTGTAACATAACAATTCGTTTTTTGATTAAAGATTGATAAAAATCATTTGATAGTGAGATTCGATTTTGACTTAAACTCGTTTTCAGCATAACGGTTTGATAGCTTTTTGAACATTCTATTTCACGTTGTGCTTCTTGATCTGCAATAAACTCCAAGTTCTGTTGTAATTCTTTTTATATAACCACGTAAATGGATTAAACCAAAAGAAAATTGTTGCTAACTGCGCAATAATAACATCTATAGAATGAAGTTGTGTGGCATGTGCTTTTTCGTGCGAAATAATGTGTTGCAACTCATTTTTAGAAAAAAGTTCTGAGTTGTAGACGATACGATTAAAAAACGAAAAGGAGTAGTCTCTTTATCCGTCTCAATAAAAACATAGTTCCCATTTCTAATATTTTTGTTGCTCTTAAAAAGAGTTTTTAAAGAATATAATTGAATTAATAGTTTTGCAAATAAAAAGACAACCCCAATACTATAGATATAAGTTAGTAATGAGAAAAAGTTAAATTGATACTCTGAAGTTTCTACTTGTTGAGTTGTAATGCCTTCAAATTCAGAAAAATTAATTGGAACTGGGACATATTCTATGTAAATAGGAATAATTAATAAAGGTGAAAAAATAGCAAAAAACAAACCTATTAGTAAAAACCATCGATTAGATTGAAAAAAGGTTTCGCCTTGTAAAAAAACCTTATAACATAAATAAAATAAAGTAATAATTGCTGAAGCTTTCAAAAAGTAATCCATAATTATTTTTATTTCAATTAAATTTATAATCTCTTTAAGCTCTGAAATGCTAATCTTTTCTTCTTTTGCAAAAAACGACACAACATTTTTATAAGAACTATTGAAGTAGTTGTCTATTGCAGTATTCATAAAGCGTTTACGATAGTCTTCTTTTTTACAATTGGAAAATATCGATGTGTTTTTCCAAAAGCCTCATAACCAACATAACCTTTCTCCTCAAGGTTTCTAATCATTGTAGATAAGGTATTGTAATGTGGTTGGTCTTTTTTTATTTCAGCCATTACATCTTTTACAAAAGCATTTTCAAGCTCCATAAAATACGCATAACCTCTTCCTCTCTATTGGTTAATTTTTGCATAATTTTTTCATAATTAGTATCGCACCACAAACATAACTAAAAAAATAGTTATGCAACTAAAAATATAGTTTTTAACTATTTTTTTAGTTTTTAAAGAAACAATAAAAGACAATAAATTGTAAATAACTACAAAAACAGAATCGTTAAATCAATAATCAAATGTCTTATATTCGCATAAATTTTAATTCAATGAGCATACTTTGGGTAGTCTTGGGTCTAATACTTTTAGTTATAGGAGGCGATTTTTTAGTTAAAGCATCAATTGCCTTATCTTTTAAAATAAATATTTCCAAAATGGTTATTGGTATGACGGTGGTCTCTTTTGCAACTTCAGCACCAGAATTATTAGTAAGTCTACAGGCAGCTTTAAAAGGCTCTCCTGCCATAGCTTTAAACAATGTCGTAGGCTCAAATATTGCCAATATCGGATTAGTTTTAGGCGTCACTGCCTTAATTGGACCTATTACTGTAGATAAATCTTTTTACAAGCTTAATTGGCCTATAATGCTCTTCTTTTCTTTTATGCTATATTATTTTCTTGCTAATGATAATATGCTAACAAACTTAGAAGGTTTAATACTATTTTGTAGCTTAGTTGTATTCATAGTTATCATCATTAAGAATTCTAAATCAGATACCGATTCTAGCGATGTTAGCGATGACCTTGCTACTGTAACTAATTACAAAATTATTACTTGGTTACTTATTGGTGCAGTAGCATTATATTTCGGTTCTGTTTGGTTAGTGGATGGAGCAAAAAGTCTTGCCCAAACTTTAGGAGTTAGTGATGCCGTAATTGCTGTAACCGTAATTGCTATTGGTACAAGCGTGCCAGAATTAGCGGCTTCCATTATTGCTGCTGCCAAACAAGAAAAGGCATTATCATTAGGAAACTTAATAGGGTCCAACATTTTTAATATTGGTTCTGTTTTAGGGTTAACATCAATTATTAAAGCCATTCCTGTTACCGATGAAAAAATATTAGGTAATGACATTTTCTGGATGATTGGATTTTCAGCCATTCTATTACTGCTAATATTAATCCCTAAAAGAATGCAAATAAGCAGATACAAAGGTTTGCTTTTAGTATTAGGCTATTGCTTATTCCTATACTTATCTTTTAAATAACACCAGTTATGAAGTAAAATGAGGTCAAAATAATTTGAATTATTAAGCTTATTTTATTTGTTAATTGATAAGCCTATTATTTTCGGCGTTACCAAGCCATACTAAAAAGCATCATCTTGGTCAGACTATCCTCTATATTTTTTTTATACGACTTAACGCGGTTCACCATCTTATTAACCTAAGGACATATATTTAAATAAGCAATAGCATTAGAAAAAAAAGGATGCCGCTTCCACCCTTAACGCGTGCTCATTCAAATAGCTCACATTATTCTTTTAACTAAAAACGCCCGAACATTAGTTCAGGCGTTTTTGGTTAAAATATTACTTGTCTTTCTTTCTCTATCTCTTCAACGTAAAGTGAGCACGTATCGATTTCTTCTCGTCTGTATTTGGTTCTCTATATTCTAATGTAAACCAGTAGTCGCTTGTTGGTACTGGATTGCCATTATAAGTACCATTCCATCCTGCGCCTGTTGGGCTTAATTGTTTTAGTAGCTTTCCATAACGATCGAAGATGTAAATCACAGCATCTGGTTGGTTACCAATAGCATAAATATTCCAAGTATCATTATAACCATCACCATTTGGTGTAAAGTAATGTGGGTAATCCATAACCATAATAGTTATTGTACTTTCTCCACAACCTATCCTATCTCTTACTGTTATGGTGTGCTGTCCTGCTGAAACATCTGTAAACGTGTACATACTATCGTTTGGCTCGTTGGTTTCCCAACTACCGCCATCTAGACTAAACTCGTATATTGCTATGGAGTTGTTTGTAGCATCGCTTGCACTTGCTGTTACTGCAATATCGTGTTGGTCTGCAAAGGCTAAGCTTGTTACTTCTGCATCTATTACTGGTGGCTCGCTTACTGTTACAAAAGTGTCTACTGGTATACTTGCACATCCTGTAGCATTATCTGTAGCTATAACACTATAAGTACCGCCGCTTGTTGGCGCTATACTTGAACCTGTTTCACCTGGTAATATTGTACCTTCTAATGACCATACAAAAGTATATAATGTAGCATCTAAGCCTGTGTCTATTACTGGCGAATTTATAATTTCTGTACCATTAGTATTGATACATATAAATACTCAGCTTCTAAAGTAAGGATGGCATTGGATTGACTTGTAGGGTGATCTCTGCTGTTTCATAACAGGTAGAACTGTCTTGTTCATTGTCTATTACGTTATCACCATTAAGATCTACATAATCTGCTATGCCATCACCATCGATATCGACTTGGTCAATCAAGCCATCTCCTGTGGTATCTGTTCCATTTGAGGCGCCATCTCCCGTAGTATCAATAAGATCAAAAATACCATCTGCATCTGTACCTATAGTATCTATATCGCCATCGTTATCAAAATCTATTCCTGTTGTACCTAAAGCGACTAAATCTATTGCCAATGGTCCTACTCCTATAATATCATTATCCACTCTTGCTATTATTACTTGTGGATTTACGGTATTTGTATAGGTAAATGGTAGCGGATTCGTTGCTACGTCTGCGTCTGCTTGATTGTCGTAATACGTCACTGTATAGTTTGCTGCATCTTGACCATCTAGCACAAAATCATTTTGTGTTGTAAGGTCGAATGCTACAGTATCATTCGTAGTATCATTATCAAACGCCATAGTATCATCACATGCTTGGTAGAGTATTGCTACACCATCTGAATTTGCTTGTGCTGCTTCATCTACTCGTAAGTCGAAGGTTAGTACCGCTGTATCACATCCTGTTATTGTGTTGGTGATGTTTACATAAATAGTTTGAGGATCACTGGTGTTAGTATAATCTCCACTTACCGTTAAGTCGTTCATTGCAGTGTCTGCTTCTACTTGCGTTTCATGATAAGTTACAGTGAAGACTGTTGCGTCTTGTCCGTTTAATATCGCAGCTGTCATGCTTGTTAAATCGAAGTCTGCAATAGCATCTGTATTGAGTTCACAAATCACATAATCGTTTACTGGAGTCACTACTGGTAATGGATTTACAATCACATCGAAACTTACCAAACTGTAACAACCTGTACCACCTAATCCTGTTGGGTCTGTACCATTGGTAAGACGTACATAAATAGTTTGTGGTGTTATGGCTACGCCTGGATTTTCAGGATCTTCATTGGTATGCATGCTTGGATCTACTATTTCATTGTTAGCCATTATAGCATCGTCTTGTGTGATATAGTAACTTGCGGTTACACCAACTTCGTTATTGAGAATAAAAGCTTCGTTTTCTGTTAAATCAAAAACTTCTAACAAATCATTTGGACCTACAACATTTATATCGTCACACAGTTCTAAATCTACTGGATTTGGACTTGGTGATGGGTTTGGAATCACTCTAATAGTAACCGTTGTAAAGCTAAAGCAGCTGGTGTCGTTATCGGTTACACGTACATATAATGTTTGCGGACCTGCCATAGTATTTGTATAGGCTGTTGGGTCTGGAATAGCATTAGTATCTGCTTGTGCATCTGCTAGGATTTCATAATACGTAACAATCCAACTCACATTCAATGGACCTGTAATCTCAAGGTCTTCTACCGTTAAATCGAAACTTGTTGTGCCATTATTGGCTTCCATATAATCAGCATCTAAATCGTCACATTGCGTTAATTCATTATCGTATGCAGGATCAAGTACTGGTGGAAATTCTACTCTTATCTCGAATGTACCTGTTGTGGTTACACAGCCATTAGTATTGCTTACTAAACGAATGTAAATGATTTGTGGATTACTTGCATTAGTATAGTTTGAAGTGTTTACTATTGGATTAGTACCAGCGTCTGCTTGTGCTTGTGTTAAGTGATAGCTTAAAGTAAAGTCTGCTGCTGTTTGTCCGCCTGATAAAATTTGTGGTGTAATAACAGCATCGAAATCGAATTGGTTAAAACCATCGGCATCATCATCACAAACAACATAGTCTTCAATAGCTATTGGTACTACTGGTGATGGTAATACTTCTAAATCCATAGTAACAATAGTAAAGCAACTTGTAAGATCGTTGGTTACTAATACGTGTATGGTTTGTAGGTTTGCTACAATATTGGAGTATGGACTTACTAGTGGATTGGTCATACTCATGGCATCTGCTGCTGTTTCGTAATAAGCAGTTGTAACATTTGGTTCTCCGTTTTCTATAATTACCGATTGGCTGTCTAGATCGAATAGATCATAGAATCCATCATTATCATCATCACAGGCTTGTAATGGTGCTGGTATCGCTGGTGATGGTAATGGATTGACTCTTAAATCTAAGGTGATCGTACTTACGCAGCCTGTAGTATTGTTTGATGCCCTCACATAAACCGTTTGTGAGTTTACTGTATTGGTGTACGGACTTGCTATTTGTACTGCAGTGTCATTAGTATCTGCACCTAATTGTGTACTAAAATAGCTTAAACTAATACCTGTTTGACCGTTTAGTATTTGTGCATTGGCATCTTCTAAAGTAAAGGCTTCTACCTCATCGCCAGGATTAGTAACATCACAAAGCACTAATGGTGTTGGTTGTACTAGTACTGGTAATGGGTTTACTATTAATTCTAAGGCTACTGTTTTATAACAACCTGTACTATTATCTTCTACACGCACCCAAATGGTTTGTAGGTCCATAGTTGTGTTTACATATGCATTTGGAGTAGTGATAGGGTTGTTTGGTGCTTCAGCATTAGCCATATTCTCATAATACGTAATGGTGTATAATAATGGGTCTAAATCGTTAGACGTATCTGTGTCTAATAAGTTTAGAATCTCTGGTTCTTTAGTTGATAAATTGAAAACAGCAAAGCCATCGGCATCATTATCACAAACTTCTAATGCTGTTAAATTAGCAGCTGTTGTAATTTGTGGTGTTGGATTTACAGTAAGAACTAATGCTACAAAAGTAGCGCAGTCGGTTGCAATGGTTGAACTCTCTACTCTTACGTAAATGGTTTGTGTATCGACTACAATATTATTGTATGGACTAGTTAATGCATTAACATTATTTCCGGCATCTGCCATAGTTTCATGGTAGGTTACGGTAAGTCCTGCTGCGCCTCCTGTGATTTCTAATGTTGTATCTGAGAGTGTAAAGACTCCAAAACCATCACTGTCTGGATCGCAATCTACTAAGGGCGTTGGTGTAAACGCTATTGGTGCTTGCTCCACTAACAAGTCTAAAGTTGTAGTGTCAAAACAGCCGGTAGTAACGTCTTCGACGCGCACAAATATGGTTTGCATATCTGCGGTTGTATTGGTATATAGATTTGGAAGCGCATTGATTTCTGCGTCTGCATTTGCTTGGTCAATATAATAGGTTACCGAATATGCTGGATTACCACCTGAAATCTCGTTGTTTTTCAGGGTTAAATCAATGAGTGTCATGCCGTCTGGTGTGCCATCATCACAAACTTCTAATGGTGTTGGGATTACTAATACTGGTAATGAATACGCTGTAACCGTTACAGTACTTGTTGTTGGACAGGTGCCATTAGTAATATAATCTACTGTGTATTCAGCTCCTGGCGTACCATCTGTAATAGCTCCAGTTGCAACATCTAGTGTTGCTATATCTGTTGATGTTAGATTAAAAGTGAAGATTCCACCCGGTGTTGTAACCGTATCTATTATAGCACCATCACAGGTTGGCGTGTAAGTGAAAGAGGAATCATCTGTGGTTAATACTGTTAAAACAACTGTTGATGAGGACGAACATGCACCTCCCAGTGAGTATTCAATAGTATACGTTGCTGCAGAAGTTGCATTAATTACGGTTCCTGTTGTTGGATCTATTGTTGCTGTGTCTGTTGGTGCTGGATTAAAAGTATAGGTTCCTCCTAAAGTTGCTTCTGTAGTCACTGTTCCTCCATCACAGGTTGGTGTCATGGTAAATGAAGCATCAAAAGTTAAATTAACTGTTACAGCAACAGAACTCATAGTAGGACAAGGACCATTAGTGGTATAATCTACCATATAACTAACACCTGGACTTCCTGCAGTAATTGTTCCTGTAGCTGCATCAATCGTTGCTGTATCTGTTGGTAATG
Organism: Lacinutrix jangbogonensis; assembly: GCF_000797445.1. Taxonomy (GTDB): domain Bacteria; phylum Bacteroidota; class Bacteroidia; order Flavobacteriales; family Flavobacteriaceae; genus Lacinutrix; species Lacinutrix jangbogonensis. The sequence continues at coordinate 71,408 of NZ_JSWF01000035.1, forward strand.
GATTTAAAACATAAGTTCCACCGGGTGTCACTACTGAATTTACTGTTCCGCCATCACAAGTTGCTTGCATGGTGAAGGTAGAGTCGTCTGCTGGTGTTACTGTTAAAGTAATAGCAGTCGTAGAAGAACAAGCTCCAGTTGTAGTGTATTCAACAGTGTATGTTGCTCCCGAAGTTCCATTTAAAACTTCTCCAGTAGCCATGTTAATTATAGCTAGATCTGTTGGCATTGGATTAAAAGTAAATATTCCTCCAGTAGTTACAATTGTATCTACAGTACCACCATCGCATTCAGGAATCATTGTAAAACTTGAATCATCTGTAGATAATAACGTAACCGCCTCATTATTAGTAACAGAACAGCTGCCTCCTGTTGAATAATCAACATTGTATGTTGAACCAGGAATTCCATTAGTAATCGTTCCTGTTGATGCATCTATTGCTGCTCCATCTATAGGCATAGGGTTGAATGCAAACACACCACCTAAATCTCCAGTAACCACAGCTGTTGCACTGTCACAAGAAGGAGTGAAATTAAATGAAGCATTTTCGTTTGCAAAAGTAACAATCACATCGTCAATTACTGTACAATCAGCATCCGATACAGAAACACTGTAAGTACCAGAATTAGGAGAAGACACCGTAAGTGTAGGATTTGTTTCTCCTGAAATATCTATAGTATCGAGCACCCATTGGTACGTAGCAGTTGTTGATGCTACTGTAGCATCTAATGTAACATCTGGATCTCCAACACATAAATTTTGATCTGCTCCTAAATTAACAACTATAGGCACAGAAACAACCACATCATCTGTTACAATTACAATATCTCCGTTACAATTAGTATACGTTACTCTAGCTGTATATGTGGTTGTTACTGTTGGACAAACATTAAACGTTGGTGTAATTGAAATAACAGCACCTGTATTATCTAACCAAGCAAATTCTACTACACTTGGTCCAGCTGGCGTAAAGCGCCAAGCCTCCTCTGTAGCATCCCAATCAGGATCTAGAGTATTCCGTCCTGGTGGAACAAAAGCAGTTGTCCCAGCATCATTTTGGATCCCTAATGCGGCGTTTCCACTATTCCAACTACAAATAGACTTTTCGCGCACATAAATATCAATAACATTTGTTGTCTCATAAAACACAGCCATGTGTGTAGCTTCCAAATTAGCACATTGAAACATAGGTACTTCAAAGAAACTTACTGCTAATACTCTATTTGGTGTGGTGCCAATAATTTCCCAAGCAATTTCCTCAGTAGTACTCACTAAAGGATTAATATCATGAATTGGTGTAAATACATTACCATCCATAATGGCGGTTTCATTATTATTAGGCAAGTTTTGGTTTAATATATAACCTGAGCCTGCACCAGCATCAGCAGCATCAACATCAAAACGTATAATTCCATTGGAACCAATTTGAAACTGTGTCTCTGTATTAGTGAAAAAACAAAAATCGAACGGTAAGTTTTCTACAGTAGACCATCTGTCATCTTCATTAGGATTTAAAGCATTAGCCAAACCATTAAATGCAAAAGGAGGCACAAAAACGATTTGATTCATATTATAAGTATCCGTTAAACCAATATCTAAGTAACTTGCGGTTATATCCACACAACCAGTAGTACAATCTATAGAAACATCATTACCAGCATCCACATTTGGATTCCCTGGACTTGAAGCACCTGCAATAACTTGTAAATTAATATTATTTGTACTCTGGCATCCATTTGGGTTTGTATCTGTAATAACTAAAGTAACATCATAAATACCAGCTGTAGTGTATGCATGAGTAATTGTTTGTCCAGTTACAGTAGGAGTACCATCTCCAAAATCCCAAGTATAAGTTGCTCCTACATCTGTAGAAGAAAATATTCCACTACCATTAAAGGTGATGGTTTCGTTTAAACCTGCTTCTACCTGACCAGCTCCATTAATCCCTGGAGAAGTACTATCTAAAACAGCTGTTATGGTTTGACAAGGCTCATAGCAAGAAATTGTTGCGGACCAACCAAAAGTATTTGCACCACCATCAGAAGTGAACTCAATGGTTAAACAACCAGTAGCATTCGCCACAGTTGCAGATACTAATCCTGGATTATTAGTAGCTCCACCACCTGAAAACGACCCTAATACTGGTGCCGAAGTATTGTCTCCATCATAAATAGTCATTACATCATTAATCATTTGAGTACCAAACGATGTGAAATTTAATTGAATAATTTCTCCAGCCGTTGGAGAGCAAATAGTATATACAAAATTTTCATTACTAGAATAATTTGCAGGACCACCAGAATCAAAAAAAGTACCTGAACATTGGTTAGACATTCCATTTTGCATCAAAATATCTTGAGAAAATGAAACACTTGTGATTATAAAGACTAATATTATTATTAACTTTTTCATTTAAAATATCTTTTAGATTTTATTGATGCTGTGGTTTTATATTTACTAAATAATTGGTATTATCTACTCTATAAGTAAGAATATTTTCATTTCTGGAATAAAAATCGAAACTATATTTTAATACATTAAAATCATTAGCATTAAAAAAGACCTCTTTTTTAAGCTCTTTATTATAGTCATTAAATAGTGGAACAGAAGAAAGTAACTTAAAATGTGACAAATCTTTATTTTTATGCTCATTAATATAAATTCTATTTCTTAAAATATGCTTTATATCTTTCAGACGTTGTGGTCTATTTAAAACATACTCCTCAGCTTTATCAGCATATACTTCTTTAATAAAAGACAACTCTTTTTCAGTGAGTGGGGCATTTATATTTTCGCCATAGTTGATGACCTTGAGTGGTTGCTTTTTTTGAGATTGACCAGTCACATTATAAATGCTAAAAGCAAAAAGGAAAGCAAATGTGTAAAGTAGTTTGATTTTCATATATAATTACCGTTTTAAAGATGCTAAAAATAGCAAAAAAATATTAACTTTTGACTAACTATTCTCTGATCTAAAAATATAACAACCAAAATTTAAAAACTCCTACCTACGTTGCACGCATTTTTTTATTACTTATCTTTGCTAACTGAGGATTTTTCGGAAAATATACACCGTTTTTCAATATTACAATGCTGAAAGTATGGCGTACTTTTTACGACTATATTTTAGCATATTTATGATTATTAGTTAGAATTTGAACACATGAAAATTGAGAATACTATAAATACAAATGACGAATTAGGAGAAAACCACGTTGGCACATCTTCTGAGACCCCTATGTCTACTGACGCCTTTAAGCTTTCAGACAAAGAAAAAATAGAGCTAATACAAGATGATGTTCGTCATATTATGGAAACTTTAGGTTTAGACTTAACAGACGATAGTTTAAATGGCACGCCTAAACGTGTTGCAAAAATGTTTGTGAATGAAATTTTTGGAGGTTTAAATCCTGAAAAAAAACCAACAGCTTCTGTTTTCGATAATAAGTACAAGTATGGCGAAATGCTTGTAGAAAAAAATATTACTTTATATTCTACTTGCGAGCATCACTTTTTACCAATTGTAGGAAGAGCGCACATTGCTTACATTTCTAATGGTACTGTTGTTGGCCTATCTAAAATGAACCGTATTGTAGATTATTTTGCAAAGCGCCCTCAAGTACAGGAGCGTTTAACTATTCAAGTGGTTAAAGAACTTCAAAAAGTATTAAACACAGACGATGTTGCTTGTGTTATTGATGCTAAACATTTATGCGTAAACTCTCGAGGTATTCGCGATATTGAAAGTAGCACAGTGACTTCAGAATTTGGTGGACAGTTTAAGAATAAGGAAACAAAACGCGAGTTTTTAGACTATATTAAATTAGATACTAAGTTTTAGTTTGATGTAGAATTTGTTTGTTGTGGAGTTGTTAAGCTGAAGGTTACTATCATATAATAATTTTATTAGTTGATTAATAATCTTTCTTGTCTACTCTAAGAATTAAAAAAACTGATTTGTAGTTAATCTTCCAAATCGACTTAACAACAAACAACTTTACAACAAAAAAGCATGCATATATATTCATTTGAAAAATTAGAAGTATGGAAAGAAGCTATTCAATTCGCTGTAAAAACATACAAAACAACAGATTTATTTCCCAATGAAGAAAAATTTGGATTAATATCTCAAATGAGACGTTGCTCAGTTTCAGTTTCATCAAATATAGCAGAAGGCACAGCAAGTATAACAAAAAAGCATAAAGCACATTTTATGACAATAGCTTAGAGTTCTGCTTTAAAATTATTAAATCAGGTAATAATTTCAAAAGAATTAGAATTTATTTCCGAAGAAAACTATAAAATTATTAGATTAGATGTCGAATCTATAACTAACAAAATTAATGCGTTAAGAAATCACTTTTTGAAATAGAGTAAGGCAACTTAACAACAAACAACTTTACAACAAACAACATGCAACTTTATAAAAACCAACAGATAAAAGTATATAATTCTTTAACTGGGAAAAAAGAAACTTTCGAACCGATTATAGAAGGTTATGTTGGCATGTATGTTTGTGGACCAACAGTGTATAGCAATGTACACTTAGGAAATGTTAGGACATTTATGTCTTTCGATATGGTGTTTCGTTACTTAAAACATTTAGGTTATAAAACACGCTATGTTAGAAACATTACTGATGCTGGACATCTAGAAAACGATGCAGATGTTGGTGAGGATAAGATTACAAAAAAAGCACGTTTAGAAGAAATTGAACCTATGGAAATTGTACAGCGTTATACTGTAGATTTCCATAATGTTTTGAATCAATTTAATTTTTTACCACCAAGTATAGAGCCTACTGCAACTGGACATATTATTGAGCAAATTGAATTAATAATCAAGATAATAGACAATGGTTTTGCTTACGAAGTAAATGGCTCTGTATATTTTGATGTCCATAAATATAACGAGACTAATAATTATGGTATTTTAAGTAAACGTAAACTTGAAGATTTAATCCATAACACACGTGCACTTGATGGACAAAGTGATAAAAAAAACCCACAAGATTTTGCGCTTTGGAAGAAAGCAGAAGCTACACACATTATGCGTTGGTCATCGCCTTGGAGCGAAGGTTTTCCTGGTTGGCATTTAGAATGTACAGCTATGAGCACAAAATACTTAGGTGAGCAATTCGATATTCATGGTGGTGGAATGGATTTAAAATTCCCACATCACGAATGTGAAATTGCACAGAACCAAGCTGCAAAAGGCAAGGCTCCCGTGCATTATTGGATGCATGCAAATATGTTAGAGCTTAATGGTTCTCGCATGAGCAAATCTACAGGGAATTATATTAATCCTGCAGAATTACTTTCTGGCAAAAACGATGTGATGTCTAAGTCTTACAACCCAAATGTTGTGCGCTTTTTTATGATGCAGTCTGCTTACAGAAGTGTTTTAGATTTAACAGATAATGGATTACTAGCAAGTGAAAAAGGTTTTAATCGTTTAATGAATGCTGTTGATGATTTAGATAACTTAAAAGCTTCAGATGCTTCTTCTTTTGATGTTAAAGCATGGAAACAGACGTGTTACGATGCTATGAATGACGATTTCAACACACCTATTCTAATCGCTAATTTATTCGAAGCTGTAAACCATATTAACGCTATAAAAGAAGGAAATACAACTATTGCTCCTGAAGATTTAGAGTTGTTTAAAAACGCTATCCATACTTTTGTGTTCGAATTATTAGGTTTAAATAAGGCTCAGGATTCTACAGAAGGTGAAGACAAACTTTCTGGAGCCGTAAACTTACTTATTAAATTAAGACAAGAAGCTAGAGCGGATAAAGACTTCGCTTTATCTGATAAAATTCGTGATGAATTAGCCGAAGTTGGCATAACATTAAATGATAGCAGAGAAGGCACAACCTTTTCGACTCACTAAAAATGTCATTCGGAACACAGCGAAAACTCTTTTATCATTCTTTTTTTTATCAATTAGAGATTCTTCGCTTTCGCTCTGAATGACACAAAACATGAAAAAACTATTAATTGCACCTTTTCTATTTATCATAAAAGTGTATCAAACTTTTATCTCTCCATTTACACCGGCTACGTGTAGATATCAGCCAACGTGTTCTCACTATACTAAGGAAGCTTTAGAAAAACATGGCTTTTTAAAAGGCATGAAATTAAGTGTAAAACGTATTTTTAGTTGTCATCCTTGGGGAGGAAAAGGATACGATCCTGTCCCTTGAAAGGATGACAACTAGCCAACGCGCCAACGCGCACACTCACTAAAAATGTACACTGTACATTTTCTATTCGCTCTGTCGCCTTGGGGAGGAAAAGGATACGATCCCGTACCCCAAGAGAGGATAATTTTGTTAATGATTTGTGATATATTAAAATAAATTCAGCATAAATACTATATTTACAATCATAAAAAGAAACCTATGTACTTATTAGAATTCAATTGGAATCCTATTACAGGAATTGATATTGTTGGGAATTTCAAAATTCATTTTTATAGCTTAATGTGGGTAGCCGCATTTATAGTAGGCTGGAACATAATGAAACGCATTTTTAATAGAGAAAATGTAAAAATTGAATATCTTGATCCTTTGTTTATCTACACCGTTTTAGCGACTATGTTAGGGGCACGTTTAGGGCATGTTATTTTCTATCAGCCAGAATTATTTTCGCAAGACTTCTTTAGTGTATTTCTACCCTTTCATTTTAATCCAAAGTTCGAATTCTCAGGGTTCTCAGGTTTAGCGAGTCATGGTGCAGCAATAGGAATTGTATTTGCCATGTACTTGTATAGAAGAAAATACAAGTACAAATCTCTTATGTGGATTTTAGACCGCATAGTTATTCCTGTAGCTTCAGGCGCAGTATTTATTCGCTTTGGAAACTTTATTAATTCCGAAATAGTAGGTAAATTGTCTGGTGATTTCCCGTTGGGTGTTCGTTTTATTCAAGAAGAATACTCAAAAAGAGAGATTGTTAAACTCACAGGAATAGAAAATTATAAAGAAGCTTACCAAGCCGTTTCTAACGATCCAAAATTTATAGATTTATTACAAGCCGTTCCTTATAGACATCCGGCTCAAATGTATGAATCGTTTTGTTATGTTTTTGTATTTTTAATTCTACTCTATTTTTATTTAAAAACAAATAAAAGTAGCCAACCAGGTTTCTTATTCGGTCTGTTTTTAGTTCTACTTTGGACGGTTCGTTTCTTTGTGGAATTTGTAAAAATAGCACAAGTAGATGGACGTGATGATTATATTTGGTTTATGAATACAGGACAAGTATTAAGTATTCCTTTTATTTTGATTGGATTATATTTTATGTTTTTCTACAAAAAAAAATCCTCATATAACTAATGAAAGCATTTAAAATAGCGTTATTACTATTATGCTTTAGCTTAACTATTGTGGCTTGCAAAAGCGAACCAAAATATATTAAACAAGCAGAAGTCACTTTTACAAAAGAGGGGAAACTTACGTTATTTAAAAGCACAACAGACACTATTATTACCACCTTAGATATTGAGATTGCAGAAACGACTTTCGAAATCCAAACAGGCTTAATGTATAGAGAGTCTATGAAGAACAATCAAGGTATGTTGTTTGTTTTTCCAAATCTTGAAGAACGTAATTTCTATATGAAAAACACACGTTTTCCACTCGATCTCATTTATTTAGATCAGAATAAAAACGTGGTAAGCTTTCAAGAAAATGCACAACCGTTTAACGAAGCGTCTTTACCATCCAATGCGTTGGCACAATTTGTATTAGAAGTTAATGCTGGACTAGCCAAAGAATGGCTTCTTGAAGTTGGAGACAAAATGGACTACTTTGTATTTAAGGCCAAAGATTAATTTGACTTTTTTAGCTTTTTCTGTCATCAAATAATTAATAAACAGACTTTTCTTTTTACAATATTTCATGTGAACTGTTGGTGTAAAACACCAACATTGGGTTATTCTTTTTCTCAACGCCTTAGAGGTCTAAATATTTCTATTGAATTAAGACTACACTCAGTATAGCGCGTTAAGGATTAAGGCTTTGTTGAAGCTCCTCAAAGAGAGCGACTGCCGAAAGCCTGAGTTTTAGGTCCTGCAAGGTTTCTAAAACCTGGCAGGTATGAGTAAAAGTAACGCCCAAAAAATAAAATTATATAAACTTTAAATAAAAAATTCTTCGCTTTGCTCTCAATGACATAAAAGATTCTTAAACAGATTCAGAACAAAAAAAATGCTTCATGTTTAAAACTGAAAGGCTTTTTTTAATATTTAGAGATTAGAACTTATGCTTTTACATCTTCTTCTAATTCTTCTTTTACTTTGTCTTTTAATGACTCTGCTGCATCGCCTCTTTTTACTGTATCGTACATAATTGGTGTTGCGATAAATAAAGATGAGTATGTTCCAACAATTACACCTACTATTAAGGCAAACATGAAGCCTCTAATAGATTCTCCACCAAAAATAAAGATAGCTAACAACACAACTAATGTTGTTAAAGAGGTGTTTAATGTTCTACTTAATGTAGAGCTTAAAGACTTGTCGATTACTTTATTAAATTCCCAATCTGTGTGCTCGTTAAAGAATTCACGAATTCTATCGAATACTACAACGGTATCATTTAAAGAGTACCCAATTACAGTAAGAATTGCTGCTATAAAGGCTTGATCGATTTCCATTGAGAATGGCATAAACTTGTATGTAATAGAAAACACTCCTAATACGATTAATACATCGTGGAATACTGCTGCTACTGCACCAAGTGAGAATTGCCATCTTTTAAAACGGATTAAAATATAAAGGAAAACGACTATTAACGATCCTAAAACTGCCCAGAATGAGGCTTGCTTTATATCATCTGCAATCGTTGGACTTACTTTATACTTCTTCATTATACCTGCTGTTTTTCCTTCTTTATTAGAAATGAAATCTGCGTAATTCATTCCATTTAAATGTGGTTGTAAAGCATTAAATAATGTTTGTCTAATTTCCTCGTCTGCTTCTTCTGAAGCTTCTTTGATTCTAAAGTTTGTTGTAATTTTTAACTGATTATCGTCTCCAAATGTTTTAGCATCTGCACTACCAAAAACTGCTGGATCTGATAATGTAGAGCTTATTTCTGAAGCACTTACAGGTTGATCGAAACGCACTTGGTAAGTTCTACCTCCTACGAAATCTACACCTTGATCTAAACCATTAGTGAATAATGATGCTAAACTTCCTAGAATTAATACTCCAGAAATAATGTAAGCCATTTTACGCTTCTTTAAGAATTTGATATCGATATTTCTAAATAAGTTTTTAGTAATAGGTGTTGAGAAATCTAATTTACCTCCTTTAGCAACATACCAATCTACTAGTAATCTAGTAATAAAAATTGCTGTAAATAATGATGTTCCAATACCTATTAATAATGTAGTAGCAAAACCTTTAATTGGTCCTGTACCAAATAAGAATAAAATTAAAGCAGTTAAACCTGTTGTAATATTGGCATCTAAAATAGATGACAATGCATTACTAAATCCATCTTTAACGGCAGATTTCTGGTCCTTTCCTTTCGCTAATTCTTCTCGAATACGTTCAAAAATAAGTACGTTCGCATCTACAGACATACCTATAGTTAATACAATACCTGCAATTCCAGGTAATGTTAATACAGCGCCTAATCCAGATAAGATACCAAAGATTAATAAGATGTTTAATGCCATTGCAACATCTGCAAAAGCACCTGCTTTACCATAATAGAAAACCATCCATAATAACACTAAAGCTAGTGCTAATAAAAATGACATTGTACCACTATCAATAGCTTCTTGACCTAATGTTGGTCCAACTTCATCACTTTGGATAATAGATGCTCTTGCTGGTAATTTACCTGCACGTAATACGTTAGATAAATCTATTGCCTCGTTAATTGTAAAATCTCCAGAAATTTCTGAACGCCCTCCAGCAATTTTACCTCTACTAATTCCAGGTGCAGAATACACAATATCATCTAATACAATAGCAATATTACTTTGCTCTTTGTAAGCGCGCTCAGTCATTTGCTCCCATTTCTTAGAACCAGCTGCATCCATCTGCATGTTTACTACTACTCTATTGCCTTGGTCGTAACCTTCTCTTGCATCGTCAATACTTCCTGTTAATGGTGGCAGATTATCTCTATTACCTTCTAAAACGTGTAACGTTGTTACTTCACTATCCTTTTTAGGCTTCTCAAATGCAAATATTACATTTTTTGCAGCTGCTGGACGTAAAGCAATTGCTTCTTTAGAATTTAAAATTTCTAATACTTTTTTCTGATCTGTAAGTTTCACTAAACCAGCTCCAGAATAAGAACCTGTTGCGCCTACGGCAACTATATCATAAAAAGGATTAACAGCTACTGCTGTTTCATCTTCTTCTCCTGTTAAATCTCCAATAATATCGTCTGCAGTTTCTTCAACTGCTTCTTGAGTTGCATCACCTTCTTGTGCTGTATCTCCTTCTGCAACAACATCTTGTTTCGCTTTTAAAGATGCGTTTAACGTTTGAAAGTACTGACCTAAATCTTGTGCTTTATAACCAAACCAAAATTCTAATTCTGCCGTTCCTGTAATTAATGCTTTTGCACGCTCTACATCTTTAACACCAGGTAATTCTACCAATATACGTCCAGAAGATCCTAAACGTTGAATGTTTGGAGAAGCTACACCAAATTGATCAATACGCGTACGTAATACTTGTAAAGCAGAGTTTATAGACTCATCAATTTTTTTAGATAATGCACTTTTTACATCACCATCACTCATTCCAATTTCTACAGTTCCAGCCTCAACTAGAGAACGTGTTCCAAAAATATCTGGTGACGCTAATTTTTTATCTCCTTTAATAGCATCGAAAGCTTCGTAAAAAGAATCAATATAATCGTCTTGAGAGTTTGTTTGTAAAACATCAGCATCATCTAATGCTTTGTTAAACACAGGGTCTTTAGAGTTGTTAGCTAATCCTTTTAAGATATCTTTTACAGACACTTGTAAAATAGCTTCTAAACCACCTTTAAGGTCAAGACCTAACTTCATTGAGTTGTCCTTAACTTTTGCATAATCTTCTCCTAAGAATACGCTTTCTTTAGAAGCAGAAAGAGAATCTAAATAGCTTACTTCAAACGCTTTACGCTTGTCTTTAAAATCTACAACATCCTCACTAAATTGTGATGCTGCTATTTCTTCTGCGTTTTTCTCGATTGCACTGTTTTTAAACGAGAAAGACAGTTGGTAAATACTTACCAGTCCAAATAAAACCGCGAACAGTTTTACTAATCCTTTGTTTTGCATTGTTTTGTTATTTGCGTCAGAATTATTTCTGACAATTATTAATACTACTTTTTAATATGGGTTAATAGTTTCCTATAGGAACTATGAAAACTATAGTTTAGAAACACTAATTAAAGCGGAAGCTTTCTATTAGCACTTCAAAAATTTATTTTTAGGAAGTTTATGTAACTATTTCCTTTAAGAAAGTGGCCCGGCGCGACCTTCAGGAATTTCGTGAGGTATATTATTTATTGCAGTTGCAATAGTTTTATGTTGTTTGTAAGCAACAGAGACTTCAATATTTTTTTTAGTAGAATTAATAACTAATGCAAAGACAGGCACGTTAGGATTTGAGAATCTATCGTAATCTTGTTTAAGTTCAAATATTAATTTTCCACTAGAACCAAAACCAGTATCGCTACTTTTACTAATTTCGAAAACATCAATATTATAAGTGTTTTCTTTTGGTAAATCTGAATGATTATCTCCGTTAGAAGCATAATCGATTGCTAATGTAGTTGTAGAAAGGATATTTTTTACATTATCAACTGTAATATCACTGTAATACGAAATAACTAAGCGACCATTAGCTTCTTCACGAATATCAACTTTAGAAACACCAATAGTTTCTAATTGCCCTTTTACATTAGCAATGGTTAATTGTGCTTCGCTTGAAGACACGGCAACACTAGAAAACTGTAATACAATCTCTTGATTTGGCACGACCAGGTTTTCCTGACTTGCACCAAATAAAGTGAGTATTATAATTAAAGCACCAAAGTACCATTTCGTGTTCATGCGCCAAATATAAAAAAATAAAGACTGTATTGCTACAGTCTTTATATAAATATGTGTTTTAATTTACTGAATGTTATAACTCTAACAATCCATTCGTTTTCTTAACACCTTCAGCAGATTCTGCTAATTTTGCTTTTTCAGCATCAGTTAAGCTAATCTCAACAATTTTTTCAATTCCATTTGCACCTAATACGCAAGGCACTCCAATGGCTAAATCGTTTAATCCAAATTCTCCTGTTAATAAAGCAGAACATGGAAATATTTTTTTAGTATCACAAGCAATTGCTTGAACCATTGCAGATACTGCTGCACCTGGAGCATACCAAGCAGAAGTCCCTAATAAACCTGTAAGCGTTGCGCCTCCAACTTTAGTATCATGCACTACTTGATCCATACGTTCTTGAGACAAAAACTCTGAAACAACAACGCTATTTCTTGCTGCTTTACCTATTAATGGCACCATACCTTTGTCGCTATGTCCACCAATTACCATTCCATCTACATCGCTAATAGGAGCTCCTAAAGCCTCAGCTAATCTGTATTTAAAACGTGCAGAATCTAAAGCTCCGCCCATTCCAATAATTTTATTTTTTGGTAAACCTGTAGTTTTATGAACTAAATATGTCATCGTATCCATTGGATTAGAGACCACAATTATGATTGTATTTGGAGAGTGTTCGATTAAGCTAGCAGACACCATTTTTACAATTCCTGCGTTAATACCAATAAGCTCTTCACGAGTCATACCTGGTTTTCTTGGAATTCCAGAAGTAATGACACAAACATCAGATCCTGCAGTTTTAGAATAATCGCTAGTACTTCCAGTAATTTTTGTATCGAAACTATTTAATGAAGCGGTCTGCATTAAATCCATCGCTTTACCTTCAGCAAATCCTTCTTTAATATCTAAGATTACAACTTCACTTGCAAAATCTTTAATAGCAATATATTCAGCACAACTTGCACCTACTGCTCCTGCTCCAACTACTGTTACCTTCATTTTAATATATTTTTAGTTTGTATAAAATTTTAAGTTGCAAATTTACAAATTTTGCGTCAGAAAATGATTAAAAAGCCTGACTTTAAAAGTTGAAATTCTTCACTAAAGAGGCACCATTATCATTGGCCATGATGTAAGCTGGATTTAAACCTAAAAAGCATAACTTAAATTAGGTATAATATTGATTAGCACACCTTTTAAATAGTAGTCTATAATAAATGAATTTGTAATTTTATCTAATAGAAATTAAGAATAACTAATTTAGATTGTATAGTTCAAACCAATAACTAGATTGGTAAACGCTCCAAAAGTAATATTTGAATTAATAGAAAATTTATTAAAATTATAATTAACTCCCAAGTCACTTTTAAAATTAGTTTCGTCTCCATCCAAAGTGCTTAACGCTCTGTTTAGTACTGTAAGCAATACTTCTCCATCTCCGCCCATGGTGTATGTAAACTTGCTTTTCGTTAAACCAATTGCTGCTGTAAAATCGAATTTATTTACTGTTTTTGATACCAAAATATTAAACAGAAAAGAGTTGCCTTCTACATTAATAGAATTTATTGTCCCTAAGACTAAGTTTGCCGGTGAAAATTTGTCACTTACATTATACTGAGAATAAGATACTAAGGCTGCTAAATTAAACCTTGAGGTATCTATCGAAGGAATCCATTGCGATATATTATGTTGAACACCAAAACCAAATACTTGATAGTATGTTTTATTGATTTTAATTTTTGGTGAGTATCTTGTAATAAAAGTAGTTCCTTTCCAAAGCCCAACAGCTGCTTGAAATTGATAATAATTAAAAACAGATAGGTTTAATCCTTCGGGAGCATCAATTTCAAGTGCCTCACCATTTATCAAGCCCTCAAAAACAACGTCACTCTCTCCTCCTAAAGCAGTTGGAATTGCAACAGAAGTTTGATCTCCTTGAATCCTCAAATTAACTAAGTCGGCTTCTGAAACGTTAAAATTTTTCTTTTTTTCCGGAAGGAATAAAAGATTTCCTTGTATTGAAATATCAACATCCCAAAGCTCCAAAGTCTTTGCGTTTTTAAACCATCCACTTGATGATTGATATATTGTAGCCTGAGCTGCAGGCTGAACATATTGGCCTGTTAAGAATACTAAATCGCCTGCTACGTTATCCAAATCTTGATTTTGGGAGAAACATAAAACAGGCGAAATAAGTACTATAAAAAGTAATCTATACATCAATATTTGCATAGACTGCATTCTTTTCTATAAAATCACGACGTGGTGGCACTTCGTCTCCCATTAACATCGAGAATACTCTGTCTGCCTCAATACCATTATCGATATATATTTGTCGTAAAGTTCTAAACTCAGGATTCATTGTTGTATCCCAAAGCTGAGAGGCATTCATCTCACCAAGACCTTTATAACGTTGGATTTTTGCACCATCTCCATATTGCGCCATTAATGCTAAGCGCTCTTCATCATTCCAAGCATATTCTTTTTTCATACCTTTTTTTACTAAAAATAAAGGTGGCGTTGCAATGTAAATATGTCCGTTTTCAATTAATTCTTTCATGTAACGGAAAAAGAACGTTAAGATTAGTGTTTCAATGTGAGAACCATCGATATCGGCATCACACATGATTACTATTTTATGGTATCTTAATTTTGAAAGGTTTAAGGCTTTACTATCTTCTTCGGTTCCAATTGTTACACCTAAAGCAGTAAATATATTTCTAATTTCTTCGTTTTCAAAAACCTTATGCTTCATGGCTTTCTCAACATTTAAAATTTTACCACGTAATGGTAAAATAGCTTGAAATGCTCTATCACGTCCTTGCTTTGCTGTTCCACCTGCCGAATCTCCCTCGACAAGATAAACCTCACATTTAGCTGGATCTTGCTCAGAGCAATCAGATAATTTTCCTGGCAAACCACCAATACTCATGACTGTTTTACGCTGTACCATTTCACGCGCTTTTTGTGCTGCATGACGTGCTTGAGCTGCTAAGATTACTTTTTGAACAATAATTTTAGCATCGTCTGGATTTTCTTCTAAATAATCTGTTAGCATCTCAGAAACAGATTGACTTACTGCTGCAGAAACTTCTCTGTTCCCTAACTTCGTTTTTGTTTGCCCTTCAAATTGTGGCTCTTGAACTTTTACAGAAATAATTGCTGTTAAACCTTCACGAAAATCATCTCCAGCAATATCAAACTTAAGCTTGTCTAACATTCCTGAACTATCTGCAAATTTCTTAAGCGTATGTGTTAATCCACGACGGAAACCAGATAAGTGTGTTCCTCCTTCGTGCGTATTAATATTGTTTACGTACGAGTGTAAATTCTCAGCATACGATGTGTTATAAATCATAGCGACCTCAACTGGCACACCATTTTTTTCGCCTTCGAAAGCAATAACATCTTTCATTAAAGGCTCTCTAGTTGCATCTAGAAACTGGATAAATTCTTTTAAACCTTCTGTAGAATGAAAGGTCTCACCTTCAAAAGAACCATCTTCTTTGGTAAATCTTTTATCGATTAAATGAACTGTAATCCCTTTATTTAAATACGCTAATTCGCGCATTCTGCTTGCTAAAGTATCGTAGTTGTATTCTAAAGTTTGTGTAAATATTGTAGCATCTGGTCTAAAAGTAACTGTTGTTCCTCTTTTCTCTGACTCCCCAATAGCTTTTACGGGATATAAAGGTTTTCCTTTAGAATATTCTTGCTCCCAAACTTGCCCATCTCTATAAACAGTTGCTCTTAAATGATCTGACAACGCATTTACAACACTAACACCAACTCCGTGAAGTCCTCCAGATACTTTATAAGAGTCTTTATCGAACTTACCACCGGCACCAATTTTAGTCATTACAACCTCTAGTGCAGATACGCCTTCTTTTTTATGTAAACCTACTGGAATACCACGACCATCATCTTCTGTAGTAATCGAATTGTCTTCGTTAATAGTCACTGTAATATTATCACAATGTCCTGCTAAAGCTTCATCAATTGAGTTATCTACAACTTCATATACTAAATGATGTAAACCACGTGTTCCAACATCTCCAATATACATTGATGGACGCATACGCACATGCTCCATACCTTCTAAGGCCTGAATACTATCTGCCGAATAATTATGTTTATTGAATTCTTCTTTCTTTTCGCTCATATATGTATTATTTTATATTGCTTTTATATATTTTTTTAAGGCTGAAAAACAAAATTTTCAACGACAAACAAATATACAAAAACATAAAGCTTCTACTACGTATTTTAAGGCATTCGACTGATTTTTATTAACAATTGTTGATTTCCTTAAAGTCGCTTAAATCGCTTAAAAACTATCTTAAATTAAATTTTTACTGATTATTTATTCTTCTGAAAAGCAGAAAACACAAAACACCTTTAGAAGTGTTATTTGAGTGTTCTTAAAAAAACTGAAAGGCATAAAAAAAAGCTTTCAAGATGTAAGTTTATTCATTTTTCTCTTTATAATAGTATCGTTTTAATTTTTTAAAAGAAGTTTCAAAAAAGCAAAATTTTGAGATTCTCCAACACTCTTAATATTGCTTAAAACAGACTTTTTCCATAATTTCGCAATAAACATCTATAAATCTAATTCTTATCTTTTTAATTATGAAAACAAAATTACTTTTACTATTATTAGTGTGTTCTAGCGTCTCTTTTGCTCAGACCATTTCATCGTTTACAAGTATTCCTTCGACGAATTTTACTATTATGGGATCCCAATCAACTATAGACCAGACAGCATCTGGCATGAATAGCGTATGGACTTTTAATAATTTAACTGCATTAGGAACTAATATTGACACTTATGCTGCACCAACTGCTGGACAATTAACTGCATATCCGGGAACTACAGAAGTGTTATCAATTACAGCCCAAGGTGGCACGCCAAATGTTAGTGACTTTTTCTTAAAAGAAGATGGCAATGGAACTTCTATTACCGGTGCTTCTCAAGGAGATGTTTTATTAAACTATATTGGTAGCAATGCATTTGTTGGGTTGTTTCCTTTAAGCTTTGGAACTAATAATTCTAATCCAGTTTCCGGAACATTTAGTTACCAAGGCGCTAATGGTACATTTACTGGAACAACAACTACTGCCGTTGATGCTTATGGAACCTTAAATATAATTAATAGTGATGGAGGTAGTTTTTCTACGAATGCAACACGTTTACGTATAGATCAAACCCTATCCTTAAGTATACCTCCAATATTTAATAATATTGGCACAGTTACTCAAACGACCTATTATTACTATGATAATTCTGTGAATAATATCGTTTTCAGATACAATAACGCTAATGTTAATTCCGGTTTTTTAGGAGTAAACGAAACTATTGAAACTCTAGAAAGTACCACAAATTTTACTTTATCAACTGATGGTTTTGAAAATTCAACACCATTAAAATTATATCCTAATCCTGTTCAAAACGCATTAAACCTTAAAATTGATACTAACGACAATATAGACTCTATAACTATTACTGATAATCTAGGCAGAATTGTTTTTACTTCAAATAAAAATGTAAACCGTATAGATGTTAGCGATTTAAATAGCGGCTTGTATATTGTTTCAATTGTCACTAAATCCGGCAAACTACTTAGTCAAAAGGTTATAAAAGAATAACTTGTATTATTTTAAAAAAAAATGCAAAGACCAATCATTAGATTGGTCTTTGCTTTTTAATACATTATTCAACTATCAGCAAACTTACATTTTAAAATTTAAAAGGTTTAGATGGGTATGCAATCTGCTCTACTAAATTTTAATCATGTTTTTTTTGATATTTCAAAAACCGCTTTTTAAATATGTTGAATTTTCTTTTGTTTTTATTGTAAACTAGAAATTCTACTTTTTTTTCAAGCGCACCTAATCTACCAGACATAAATTCTCTCCAAAGTGAATTACATAATATATTAGGTTCGTTTTCATGATAAACAATACATCTTATGGGTTGTTTATCATATATTCTTAAGACCTCAAATTGTAAATCATCCTTTAAATTAATAACAAAAAAACCAAAACGAGCGCGTCGATAATCATCATAATCGTTTTCAAAACCTTGATTTATGTCAAAAAGCAGAATCAAATATTCTTTAGCAATGGATTGATTTTTAGCCCAATCAACAACTCTTTTTTTAGCCCATTCCTCTTTCATTGTAACATAAAAAAACTCTTTATCTTCATTTGAATAGTTTTTTTCTAATTCCTGATATCGAGATTTATGCAAATCACAAAACACTTGATTAGTATTGTATACACAGAATCCAATATTATGAGCAGATTTAATCAATTTTTTCCATTCTGAATCACTTTGAGCACAAACAGACAATGAAATAAAAAATGCAATAAAAATGTGTTTTATCATAATAAAGAATTTAGATTCCAATATAGGTTATTTATCCATAAACAAAAAAGACCAATCTTTAAGATTGGTCTTTTTCTATTCAATTATATAGTCGTATTACACTCTAACATAAGCTTCATCATGCACATTTGCAATCGCTCTACCACTTGGCTCATTCATATTCTTGAACGCTTCATCCCATTCCAAAGCAATAGCAGTACTACAAGCGACACTTGCTTCTTGAGGCACACTTAATGCTGCAGTATCACTTGGAAAGTGACCTTCGAAGATTGAACGGTAATAAAACTCTTCTTTATTTTGTGGTGTTTGAATAGGGAATCTATGTTTCGCGTTTTCCAATTGCTCATCTGTAACTTCTGCATCAACAACTTCTTTAAGTGTATCAATCCAACTGTAACCAACGCCATCGCTAAATTGTTCTTTTTGTCTCCATGCTACGCTTTCTGGCAACATGTCTTCAAATGCTTTACGGATAACCCATTTTTCCATGCGTTCACCATTAATCATCTTATCTTGTGGATTAATGCGCATAGCAACATCTATAAATTCTTTATCTAAAAATGGCACACGACCTTCAATGCCCCAAGCAGCTAAACTTTTATTTGCTCTAAGACAATCGTACATGTGCAATTTATCTAATTTACGAACCGTTTCTTCGTGAAACTCTTTTGCATTTGGTGCTTTATGAAAATATAAATAGCCTCCAAAAATCTCATCGGCTCCTTCACCAGATAACACCATTTTTATCCCCATAGATTTAATAACTCTTGCCATTAAATACATTGGTGTTGAAGAACGAATAGTTGTTATATCGTATGTTTCAATGTTATAAATAACATCTTTTATAGCATCTAATCCTTCTTGAATAGTGAATTCTATTTCGTGATGAATGGTTCCTATAAAATCTGCAACTTTTTTTGCAGCAGCGATATCTGGAGACCCTTCTAATCCTACAGCGAATGAATGTAATTGTGGATACCACGCCTCTTTTTCATCACCAGATTCAATACGTTTTTGTGCATATTTTTTTGCTATTGCAGATACCACTGAAGAATCTAAACCACCAGACAGTAATACACCATAAGGCACATCACTCATTAATTGTCTGTGTACAGCAGCTTCAAGCGCTTCTTTAACCTCAGCAATGCTTGTTTCGTTGTCCTTTACAGCATCATAATCAACCCAATCACGTTTGTACCATTGCACAAATTTTCCGTCACTACTAGACATATAATGTCCAGGTGGAAATAATTCTATTTTAGCACAAACACCTTCTAAGGCTTTTAACTCTGAAGCAACATAGAATGTTCCGTTTTGATCCCATCCTATATATAAAGGAATAATGCCCATGTGGTCACGTGCAATAAAGTACTCATCTTTTTCTGTATCGTAGATAGCAAAACCAAAAATACCGTTCATATCGTCTACAAAATCAGCACCTTTTTCTTGGTATAGCGCTAAAATAACTTCACAGTCACTTTCTGTTTGAAAATCGTATTTGCCTTCAAATTGCTCACGTAACGCTCTATGATTATAGATTTCACCGTTTGCAGCTAACACTAATTTCTTATCTGGACTGAATAAGGGTTGTTTTCCAGAAGCCGGATCTACAATTGCTAAACGCTCATGCGCTAAAATTGCTTTATCATCACTATAAATACCAGACCAGTCTGGTCCACGATGGCGAATGGTTTTAGACATTTCTAAAACTTGAGGTCTTAACTCTTCAGATTTTTGTTTAAGGTCGAAAGCACATACAATTCCACACATAACTTATATAGTTTAATACTTTTATTATTAATTACATAGCAAATATGTGATTAATGTTTAATTATTAAAACACTAATACCAATAATGATTATAAATTATAACCAAAAATTACATATATATACCAAAATGAAACTTATTTTTAAATAAAAGAAAAGAAATCATATAAAATGTAAAGTTCTACAATTTCTTTCGACTTTAAAGCAGTATTTTTAACTCACAATAAACTAAAACAATTATGAAAAAATCAACTTTTATCACTTCTATTGCATTTGCTTTTATAATGCTTTTATCTTTTAACGTTTCGGCTCAAGATTTTGCTAAACTAAACAAGAGTCCAATGGATGCTGCTTCATTTCCTTCAAGCTATAAAGAATCTAACAAACTTGTAATGATAACCTATAGCCGTCCACAATTAAAAGAGCGCAGTTTAGAGAAATTAGCTCCAAACGGCAAAGTATGGCGTACTGGTGCAAATGAAGCTCCTCAAATTACATTTTATGTAGACATGAAACTTGGTAATACTGCTGTAAAATCTGGAACGTATTCATTATTTACTATTCCTGGAGAAAAAGAATGGACTATTATTTTAAGCTCAGACATTAATGTTTGGGGAAGTTATTCTTATAATGAAGCTAATGATGTGGCTCGCATGTCTGTTCCTGCTACTTCTGGAGATTCTTTAGAAGCGTTTTCTATTGCTTTCGAAAAATCTGACAATGGTACACATATGCATCTAGGTTGGGGAAAAATGAGAATTGCTATTCCTTTTACAAAGTAATTACAACACTATTTTAAAACAACAAAAAGCCTTCAAATATTGAAGGCTTTTTTGTTTTGTATCAAAAGGGAATTTGAACCAATATTGAAGTGCCTTCGTCTGTCTTACTTTTAATAGCAAAGCTTCCTTTTAACATGCTTATACGTTCTGCCATAGTTTTTAAACCCAGACTATTTTGTTTGCTCATATCACTAACATCAAAACCTTCGCCATTATCTTTTATTAAGATTTTAATGCCATCACTTTGCTTCAAAACATTTACGATTAATGTCTTGGCGTTAGCATGCTTCAAAACATTATTTACAGATTCTTGTATAAATCTGTAAAAATTTAAGGACTCATCTTCATTAAAGCTAGTATTAACATCGTCTATTTCTAATGAGATAAACAGGTCTGTTTCTTCATCCAAATCTAATAGTAATTGCTCTATACTATCTGTCAATCCTAATTTAGATAGTATTACAGGATATAAATCTCTAGAGATACTCCTAACCTCATCAATTGCCTGTTGCGCTATATTAGAGAGTTCTTTTTGATCTTTATTTTGTGCTTTTATTTTAATAAGTGTTACCAATTGCCCTAAACCATCATGAAGATCTTTTGCTATCCTAGTTCGCTCTTTCTCTTGTGTTTTAATAAGTTCATGAGAAAACTCTTGTTGTGCTTGCTCTCTTTTTTTGGCATTTAAAAATGAACGATAAAATATAATAACTCCAAATAATATTAAAAGTCCCAAGGCTCCAAAAACTAAAAGTTGATTTTTGTTTTCATTTTGAGAATTTAATAGACTAATACTTCCTTTTTGGTTTTCAATTTCAAGATCACGTTTTTCTGTTTCGTATAGTGTTTGGTAGTAAGACAAAGATTTCACGTTTTGAACACTTGTAATAGAATCTTTGATAGTAAA
The DNA here is from genome assembly GCF_000797445.1 of Lacinutrix jangbogonensis. Lineage (GTDB taxonomy): Bacteria > Bacteroidota > Bacteroidia > Flavobacteriales > Flavobacteriaceae > Lacinutrix > Lacinutrix jangbogonensis. The sequence continues at coordinate 93,330 of NZ_JSWF01000035.1, forward strand.
ATAACGTAAGAAATGTATATTCGCATTCGTATTATCGTTTTTAGATTTATAGACATCACCTAAAAACTTCTCTGCGAACATCACTTCTTCATATTTCTTTTTTCCTTTATAAATTTGCAAATACTCTTCTCCATATTTTAAAGCATCTTTAACGTTTGCTTTAGCAAATGACAGTTCTTTTTTTGCATCTACATAATAACTTCTTTTGTCTTCAGACTTATCCTTTATATAGATAGCTTCCAATGCTTTAAAATTAGATTCTGCAAGTTCTAAACTGTCATTTCTTGAATACGCTTTAATCAATGAAGTCAATAGCAATGGTTTTACTAAAAGCTCATCATCAGATTTACTGTTAGCTTGTATTGATTTTTTTAAATTGATTATTTGATTTACAGCATCGTTAGTTTTAAGATTATCTTCAGCTGCATTAAAATATAAATTCCTTAAGCTTATACTATTGTTTGTTTTTTTAGCAATAAGAATAGCTTCAGCTCTCTCTTTTTCTGCTTCTTTATAAAAAGCATTTTTACTATATAGTATGGACAATGAATTTTTAGACCCAAGAATATTAAAAGTATCTTTTAGTTTTATAAATATATTTGCAGCTTCTTTTAAACTATTAGAAGATTTAGAAAACTGTCCTAAGTCGGACTGATTGTAACCTGTATATAACAAAGCATAACCTAGTAGTCGTTGGTTATTTGCTTTTAGCGCAAAGGTCTTTGCTATTTCATAAAACGCCAAAGACTTATCAATATCACTTAAATAATAATAACTATCAGCTGCATTTAAATACATAAACCCAATACTGCCAAAATTTTCTCCTGTACTTAATTTCTCTTTATAATTTTTAAATATTTTAAGCCCTTCCTCAGGTTTTCCTAAATAATTATTTTGAAACCCAATTAAATCATTTACTCTTATTGTGGCTAGACTCAAAGAGTCTAATTTTATCGCTAAAGAAATGGTTTGACGAAGATTGGCATCATATTTTAACTCAGCATTACGATACGTAAGTTTTGTTAAACTATCTAACCACGTCAGGCGTTCACCTTTTTTAGTGTTTTGAATTTTTAAGTTTACAAAATCTATTTTATTCTGAACATCTGAATTTTGAGCTGTTATTTGAAATCCAAATAATAGCATACTTACAAAAAAAATATATTTCATAAAAGCCTAATAGATTCTAAAGGTAGTTGTTTTAAATTTTAAGGGATATTCAAATACTTATGTGTCTGTAAAGAGACTTTCCATTTTGGATTAGCCATAACATAATCTACAATCAATGGCACCATAGCATCGCGCTTACTCCATTCTGGCTGAAGATATAAAATACAATCTGAGTTTACTTTTAAAGCCTGCTCTTCAGCAAAGCGAAAATCGTCTTTATTAAATATAATACATTTAAGTTCGTTTGCTTTATCGTAGACACTTTGTGTTGGAAGCTTCATCTTTTTTGGAGACAAACACACCCAATCCCATTGACCAGAAAGCTCATAAGCACCAGAAGTCTCAATATGAATACTCATATCCTCAGCTTTTAATTGCTTTGTTAACGCTGTCATATCCCAAGTTAATGGTTCGCCTCCGGTAACGACAATAGTATTACTATACTTTTTAGCATTAGCTACTATTTTTTCAGTTTCAGTTGGCGGATGCAATTGCGCAATCCAACTTTCCTTTACATCACACCAATGGCAACCAACATCACAACCGCCAATTCTTATAAAATAAGCAGCTGTACCTTTATGGAAACCTTCACCTTGAATGGTATAAAACTCTTCCATTAAAGGCAACATTTTACCTTGATTTACTAATTCCTGAACTTCTTGTGTCATAGCTTGCAAATATAGGCATTAAGTTGAAAGCATAAAGTTGGAATTAAGAAGATTTTAAGTATTAAAAAGTGAATGGTTCTTCCCTATTTTAAACTAAGATTACTATTTTTACGCAAATCAATATTTATTATGAGCAGACAAGACGAATTCTTTAAGCATATTACGGATGGAAACACTACAAAAGGTGAGTTTATAACCTTGGGTTCTGCAATGCTAGATGGTAAAACGGTTAAAGATGCTTTTGTAAAAATTCCTTTAAAAACCATGAATCGCCATGGATTAATTGCAGGTGCAACTGGAACAGGAAAAACAAAAACATTGCAGGTTTTAGCTGAAAACTTAAGTGATCAAGGTATTCCTGTTTTATTAATGGATATTAAAGGCGATTTAAGTGGTTTAGCACAACCAAGTCCTGGTCATGAGAAAATTCACGAACGTCATGCAGCAATAGGTTTAGACTTTAAAGCTAAAGGTTTCCCTGTTGAGATTATGTCTTTATCCGATCAAGATGGCGTAAGATTGCGTGCAACCGTTAGTGAGTTTGGTCCTGTTTTACTCTCTCGCATATTAGATTTAAGCGATACGCAATCTGGTGTTGTTGCTGTTATTTTTAAGTATTGTGATGATAATAAATTACCACTTTTAGATTTAAAAGATTTTAAAAAAATATTACAATACGCTACAAAGGAAGGTAAAGAAGAATTTTCTGATGAATACGGAAGAATTTCTAGCGCATCGACAGGCGCAATACTTAGAAAGGTCATTGAAATTGAACAGCAAGGTGGCGATATTTTCTTTGGCGAAAAAAGTTTTGAAGTCGAAGATTTAATGCGAACCACTCGAGACAGCAGAGGCTATATAAATATTATTCGCTTAACAGACATTCAAGATAAGCCAAAATTATTCTCAACGTTTATGTTGAGTTTATTGGCAGAGCTATATGAAACACTACCTGAGCAAGGAGATTCTGGAAAGCCAGAACTTATTATGTTTATAGATGAAGCGCATTTAATTTTTAATCAAGCTTCAAAAGCCTTATTAAATCAAATTGAAAGCATCGTTAAATTAATTCGTAGTAAAGGTGTTGGTTTATATTTTGTAACACAAAATCCAACCGATATACCAGAAGGTGTATTAAGTCAATTGGGATTAAAAATACAGCATGCATTACGTGCATTTACAGCAAAAGACAGAAAAGCAATTAAGTTAGCAGCACAAAACTATCCGGATACAGATTATTATGATACTGCTGAAATATTGACGTCTTTAGGAACAGGAGAAGCATTAGTTTCTGCATTAGACGAAAAAGGACGTCCAACACCATTGGCAGCAACTATGATCCGTGCACCAATGAGTCGTATGGGTATTTTGACACCTACTGAGTTACAAAACCTACTTGATGATTCTAAGTTAGTATTGAAATATAACGAGGAGATTGACAGAGAAAGTGCTTACGAAATGCTCAATAAAAAAATTGATAAAGCAGAAGAAGCACAAGCTAAAGCTGATGCCAAGGAAGCAAAAGAAAAAGCTGCTGCTAAAGCAAAAAAAGAATCTAGTAGAACAACCAAGAGGAGAAGTACTGCGCAAAACCCAATAATTAAAGTCTTAACAAGCGCCACTTTTATTCGCAGTGTGTTTGGGATTTTGAAGAAGATTATGTAGAAAAAAGTATTCAGAGGTGCGTAATCAGTTTTTACTCATGCTTAACTACTCTACTATTAAAACAAATAAAAACATAAGTTTTCCGTTTTATCGAAAACAAAAACAAAACAATAAGATTTCAGCATAAGCAGAAATAAAAAAAGACTAAAGCAATGAGAAAAACAATTTTTACGCTATTAACAGTTTCACTATTACTGACATCTTGTGATCAGGAAGTCAATCCGTTTTCAATTTCTAAACAGAATATTGGTTTACTAACAGACTCCACTCAAGTTAAAGACCTTGAAGCTATTTATGCTAAAGATTCTATTGTTAAAAAAATAGCTGGAGATGAGTTTTTAGGAAATATAAATGACATTCTTATTTTTGAAAAAGGCGGAAAAAAACTATTAGAATTATCGCCTAAAGAAGCTTTAGATTCTACTGCTACTATTGGCTCCGTTAGAATTTATGATTCGCGTTATAAAACCAAAACAGGCATAACAACAATAAGCACATTTGGCGATATTAAAGCACAACACAAAATATCGAACATAGAAAACACCTTGAGAAATATTGTGGTTTTTGTAAACGAAAACAACACCTTTTTCACAATAGACAAAGAAGAGTTACCGGGCGAATTGCGTTTCGATATGTCTAAAAAAATTGAAGCAGCTAATATTCCAGATACTGCTAAAATTAAATATTTTATGGTTGGATGGTAAATTTTATTATGAAATGAAAATAGAATACAAAAAGAAAAGACTTCGAATAAATCTGATAATGGGATTAATATGGCTTTCATTTTTTATGCTCATTGCTTTATTTACTAATGACGTTGGGATTTGGAATTACGGTTATCTTATATTTGGCTTGTCATACTTAGGGATTTATTTTTATGATAGTAAAAATCAATATTTAGAGATAAAAGGTAGTTTTATTACTAAAAAATTTATTCAAAAAAAGCATTTCAACCTAGAACAACTTTCAGGAATAAATAGAAAGTTTGGAAATATTAAATTACTATCTAAGACTCAAAAAACGCTTTATATAAACACTGAAATCATAGATAAAGACTCATTAAAAGAACTCAATACTTTCTTAGAATCTTTTGAATACAAATTAGTTTGATAAATGTCACAAAACAAAAAATACAAAATTCAAAACACTCCCTTTGTTGTCCCAACAACTGATGGCAAAGTTATAGAAGAACACTTCGGTCAAGCTACAGATGGCAATAAAGACATGAGTATTGCACACATGATTGCACCAGCTGGCTGGAGCGAACCGTTTCAAGTACCAGAATTTGATGAATACACTTATATAATAAAAGGTAAAAAGCAGTTTATTATTGACGGTGAAGAAATTATATTAGAAACTGGACAGTCTATTAAAATTGAAAGAAATACGCGCGTACAATATTCGAATCCTTTTACTATTGCATGCGAATATATTGCGATTTGCACACCTGCTTTTTCTATGGATTTAGTAAATAGAGAAGTTTAAAATGTCAAACCCAATAATAAAAATTATAGGCAACGTTTTAAACGCTGTTAGTTATGTTTCTCCAAAATATGCTTCAGATAAAGCCCTAGACTTATTCTCAACACCAAGACAAGGTCGCGTTTTAGAAAACCAGAAAGTTTTTTTAGACTCGGCTGAGGCACTACATTTAAAATATGAAAGTATCAGCATTTCCACATACCAATGGAAAGGCAATGGTAAAACCATTTTACTAGCTCATGGTTGGGAAAGTAACACACATCGTTGGGAAACTTTAATTACCAAACTTAAAACATTAAATTACAATATTGTATCGCTTGACGCACCTGCACATGGCGCATCTAGTGGGAAACAATTTAATGCAGTTTTATATTCTGAATGTATTCATCTTACTGCAGAACACTACAAACCAGACATAATAATTGGACATTCGGTTGGTGGAATGGCTTCAGGTTTCTACCAGAACAATTATCAAAATAAGGATTTAGAAAAACTTATTTTGCTTGGTGCTCCTTCAGAATTCACAAGTGTTTTTAAGCGCTATGTGGATATGATGGGTTATAATGAACGCATCGAAAATGGATTAAATAATCTAGTTTTAGATCGTTTTAAAAAACTACCTTCCTATTTTTCTTTGGCTAATTTTGTAAAAACGATACATACTAAAACACTTATTATTCATGATGTTGACGACAAAATCATCCCGTATAATGATGCCAAAATGATAGCTGAAAATCATAAAAACGCAACATTAATATCCACGACAGGTTATGGACATGGTTTACGAAATGACGTTGTTTACGATCATGTTATTGATTTCATTCAAAGTTAAATTGTACTTTTGCCATCTATGGAAGAAAAACTCACCAGACTTAATAAATACCTAAGCGAAGCTGGCTATTGTTCACGTCGTGAAGCAGACAGACTTATAGATGCTGGACGTGTAACTATTAATGGATCTGTTCCAGAATTAGGCACAAAAGTAACCCAAAATGATGTGGTTGAAGTTGATGGTAAATCAATTTCGGAACGTAAAGCCGATTTTGTATATCTCGCTTTTAACAAACCTGTTGGGATTGTATGTACTACAGATACACGTGTGGAGAAAGATAACATTATTGATTTTATTAAATACCCAAAACGTGTTTTCCCAATTGGCCGATTAGATAAGCCAAGTGAAGGTTTAATTTTTCTTACAGACGATGGTGATATTGTAAACAAAATATTACGTGCTAGTAATAATCACGACAAGGAATATATTGTAAACGTAGACAAACCTATTTCTCAAACGTTTATTAAACGTATGGCTGGTGGAATTTATCTTGAAGATTTAGATAAAACCACAAAAAAATGTACCGTAAGAAAAATAGACGCTCATACTTTTAGTATTATTCTAACTCAAGGATTAAATAGGCAAATTCGCCGCATGTGCGAATATTTAACTTACGAAGTAACGTCGTTAAAACGTACTCGAATAATGAATGTAAAACTTGATATTCCTGTTGGAGAATATCGTGAGTTCACCACTGAAGAGTTAAAGACTATTAACCTTCTTCTTGAAGATTCTGATAAGCACTATAGAGAATCTAAACAAACTCCAGAAATTAAAGAAACCAGAAAAATACATTCTATTAATAGAAGAAAAGAGTAACCTAATTTACTTTATTAACCATGTCTCAATTAACACCTTTTCACCTTGCTATTCCAGTATACAATCTTGAAGCATGCCGCGTTTTCTATCGCGATGTTTTAAATTGTAAAGAAGGGCGAAGTAGCGACCATTGGGTAGATTTTAACTTTTTTGGACATCAATTGGTTATTCACTTTAAAGAAAAGTCTTTAGAAGAAGAAACAAATAATGCTGTTGATGGCAAACAGGTTCCAGTTCCACATTTTGGTGTGGTTCTACCTTGGGATTCTTTTCACGCTTTCGCGGAAGATTTAAAACAGGAAAACATTCAATTTATTATAGAACCTCACATTCGTTTTAAAGGTTTAGTTGGAGAACAAGCTACGCTGTTTTTTAAAGACCCAGCAGGCAATGCTTTAGAATTTAAAGCCTTTAAGGATATGAGTCAAGTCTTTGCTAAATAGTTTTTTCTTTAGCTTTTTAGCAATAAAAAACGGCAAGTAAATAATCAAGAAATAGGGGATTAAAATAACTTCAACTACTAGTAAATACATTGGCCAGTCTCCAAAATAATCTAAAGCAGAAGCAGCGTCTGGTTTTCTATTTAAATAACTATAATTAGCATCTAAAATATAATTTATTACAAAAAGTGAAAGCATATAAAGCTGTAAGCCTAAAAAGGATTTAAAAACGCTCTTTAATGTTGGTCTCATCTTAAAAACAAAAATTGCATAAAAGATAATCACTAACAAACCTAAATGTGCAATCCAATATCTTAAATAATCGAAACTTGGGAAACCTATAGGGATATCTGGAGTTATTACTGCTTGAGAAGTTCCTGCGATAATCCAGAATAATAAGATTTCGAAAAGCAAATACTTTCTGTTATTTGTAAAAACAAAAATAAAAAGCGCCATAAAACTGCACAGGTATAGTGGCAAATCTGTTACTAGATTATAGTTTCCTTTTAGAATAAGATGTATGTGAAATACTAAAACTGTTAAGGACACAAAAAAACCCAAACTTTTAAAAACAAGTTCTTGCTGTTTTTTATTGAGTTTACTTTTAGAGAACCAGATTAAAACAAAGGCAAAAACTATGGCAATAGCAATTGGAATGATATGCTGTAAGCTTCCTATTTCAAGAACACTTATAAAGTTTAGTTTAGAAAAAATCACATTAAGAATATACAAATTGCAATTACATTACTCTGTGACGCTCTCTTGCTAACAATGTGTTTTTCAACAACATTGCAATTGTCATTGGTCCTACTCCACCAGGAACAGGAGTAATAAAGCTCGCTTTCTTACTAACATTTTCGAAATCCACATCTCCAGTAATAACATAACCTTTAGGGTGAGACTCGTCTGGAACTCTTGTTATTCCTACATCTATAATAACAGCATCATCTTTTACCATTTCTGCTTTTAAGAAGTTAGGAACGCCTAAAGCGGAAATAATAATATCTGCTTGAGATGTAATTTGAGTAATGTTTTTAGTATGACTATGTGTTAACGTAACCGTAGAGTTTCCAGGAAACCCTTTTCTTCCCATTAAAATACTCATTGGTCTTCCAACAATATGAGAACGCCCAATTACAACAGTGTGTTTTCCTTTTGTTGACACTTCGTAACGATCTAAAAGTTCTAAAATACCAAATGGTGTTGCTGGAATAAAAGTTGACATATCTAATGCCATTTTTCCAAAATTCATAGGATGAAAACCATCAACATCTTTATCTGGGTTGACAGCCATCAATACTTTTTGAGTATCGATTTGTGGTGGCAATGGTAACTGAATTATAAACCCGTCAATGTTATCATTATTATTTAATTCTTCAATTTTATCTAATAATTCAACCTCACTTGTAGTATTAGACAAACGCACCATTGTAGACTCAAAACCAACACGCTCACAAGCACGGACTTTACTTCCAACGTAAGTTAAACTTGCACCATCGTTTCCAACAATAACAGCAGCTAAATGAGGTACTTTTTCTCCATTAGCCTTCATTTTATCAACTTCAACTTTAATTTCGTTTTTAATGTCGTTGCTTACTTTTTTTCCGTCAAGTATAGTCATGTTTAGATCGTCATCAGTTTACAGACTTCAGTTGGCAGTCTGGAATTTATAAAAATTTATCACAAGAGTAAACTACTTACTGGAGACTGTTTACTGTTTACTTATTTACTTCATATTCTTCATAGCGTTCATCATTGCTTTTCCTTTTCCGCCTTGCATCATCTTCATCATCTTGCTCATTTGTTCGAACTGCTTAAGTAATTGATTTACTTGTGTTACAGAAGTCCCAGAACCTTTTCCAATGCGCTTCTTTCTACTTGCATTTATTAGAGCAGGCGTTGTTCTTTCTTGAACGGTCATAGAATGAATAATAGCTTCGATGTGTTTAAAAGCATCATCGTCTATATCTACATCTTTCATCATTTTTCCTGCTCCAGGAATCATGCCTACAAGATCTTTCATATTACCCATTTTCTTAATTTGCTGAATCTGCTTTAAGAAATCATCAAACCCGAATTGGTTCTTTGCTATTTTTTTCTGAAGTTTTCTTGCTTCTACTTCATCAAATTGTTCTTGTGCTCTTTCAACTAAAGACACAACATCTCCCATTCCAAGAATACGATCTGCCATACGCGAAGGATAGAAAACATCTATCGCTTCCATTTTTTCACCTGTACCAATAAATTTAATGGGTTTATTTACAACAGATTTAATTGAAATTGCTGCTCCACCTCGTGTATCACCATCTAATTTGGTTAAAATAACACCATCAAAATTTAGGACATCGTTAAAGGCTTTTGCTGTGTTTACAGCATCTTGACCTGTCATAGAATCGACTACAAATAGTGTTTCTTGTGGTTGGATGGCTTTATGAATGTTCGAAATTTCGTTCATCATGGCTTCATCAACCGCTAAACGACCAGCGGTATCAATAATAACCACATTATGTCCGTTTTCCTTTGCATGGGCAATACCTGCTTGTGCAATGGCAACAGGATCGTTATTACCTTTATCGCTATAAACATCTACCTTAATTTGATCTCCTACAACGTGCAATTGATCTACGGCTGCTGGACGATAAACATCACAAGCAACTAATAAAGGTTTCTTAGTTTTTTTGTTTTTTAAGAAGTTTGCTAATTTACCAGAAAAGGTTGTTTTACCAGAACCTTGTAAACCAGACATTAGTATAACAGTTGGAGTACCAGACAAATTTAAACCTGCAGCATCACCTCCCATTAGCTCGGTTAACTCGTCTTTAACAATTTTAACCATTAATTGTCCTGGCTGTAATGTCGTTAATACGTCTGAACCAAGTGCTTTTTCTTTAACTCTATTCGTAAAATCTTTAGCTATTTTAAAGTTAACGTCGGCATCTAAAAGTGCTCTACGTACTTCTTTTAAAGTTTCGGCAACATTAACTTCTGTAATGCTCCCGTGACCTTTTAGTACGTGTAACGCTTTATCTAACTTTTCACTTAAATTATTAAACATAAATTTTTAGTCTTCAGTAGCCAGTATGCGGTACGCAGTATGACTCGTTGTTTAGAATGGCAAAAATAGCAATTTGAAGCGTATTTATAAAGCTTAGACTGCTTTTATATTAAAGCAAAAAAAGAGCCATCATAAATGACAGCTCTTTCTATTAAATAACCAACTATAAAAGTGATTTAAAACATTACTTATAATTACAATTAATTACAATCTTGTTCCATTATCATAGTATCACTACCTCGTTCCATTGCCAAAACATCTGTATCGCACTCAACAATCGACCAATTCCCAAAAATAGCCTGTATGTTTGGACCATTAATGTTTGCTAAATCTAGAAATACGGTTCCAGTAGAATTTGCAATTACACCCCAATCACCTGAATATGTATTATTATTTGATGTGTCAGTTATTACAATGTCTCCGTTACTTTCGAAGTCTAAATCGTAAACTATTAAATTGTTACTATTATTATAACTTGTAACCTTCCAAATGCACTCTAACATATAGCTATTTACATCGCTTTCACTGCATGTTGTGCTTGTAACCGCTTCACATTCGCAATCTGCGTTTACAACTCCAAATTCATTGTTTCCTAAATCACAATCGTCACCTATATTTGCTTGTAAAGTTTCGCAATCGAAAGTGTTATTTGTTTCCTCTTCACATTCACAATCTGCGTTTATAATTCCAAATTCATTTGTTCCTGCTAATTCACAATCATCTCCTATATTTGCTTGCAAAGTCTCGCAATCGAAAGTGTTATTTGTGATCTCTTCACATTCACAATCTGCATTTATAATTCCAAATTCATTTGTTCCTGCCAATTCACAATCATCTCCTATATTTGCTTGCAAAGTTTCGCAATCGAATGTAGGATTTACAACTTCTTCACATCCACAATCTGCGTTTATAACCCCAATTTCATTAGTTCCTAAATCACAATCATCACCAACATAAGCTTGTAAATCATCACAATAAACCCATCCAAAGCAATCGTTAAATGCTGCTAAAATTACGTTTTCTAATTCTTGATTATCGTTAGCGCTAACAATAGAACCATCTTCCAAAATTAATGACACAGGATAGTTTAATTCTACAAAAGCACCATCATTATCAAAAATATAAGCATCAAACAAAACATAAAAATCGTTATCATTAGTTACAATAACAGTATTTATAATTTGAAAATTAGGATTATAAATTGAGAATGATAATGGATATTGAAACTCAATACATTCAAAAGTTTTTGTGTTTATAGACTCTTCAGAAATTATTTTATTTATCAAAAACGATAAATTAGTGTCCTCTGTAATTACTTTATTTTGGTCTGGTTCAACAATTTCCGTTTCTTCTTTCTGACAAGACACCAAAAATGTTAGAGCAATTAGAGGCAAAATAAATAATCGTTTTAAAAGTTTAAAGCTTAATACTGTTTTCATAATCCTATTGTTTTAGTTAAATTAATTTTTACAAAGAACTCTTTTCTGTTCTTCAAGTATAAGACAGGATACTTTAAAATTTTCCTACCTTGCGAGAAAAAAAATAAAAAGGAACACGCTATTTATTGTAATTCTAAGCTATGAATAAAAAAGATATTTATAATGATATGTGCGAACAATCGCGCTTTGAGTCCTTTTTTAATAAACACTCAGAACATTTACATAACTTCTTGTATTACAAATTTGGAGACAGACTAGATCCTCAAGACAAAACTCAGGAGGCATTTGTTAGGTTATGGGAAAATTGCAAAAACATTAAACCTGAAAAAGCAAAAAGTTATTTATTTAGTATTGCTAATAATTTAATGCTAAATGAAGTGGCTCACCAAAAAGTTGTTTTAAAGTATACTAAAATTGACAAAAAAAACTATTCTAATGAATCTCCAGAGTTTTTGATGGAAGAAGACGAATATCGTGAGAAATTACAAAAAGCGATAGCTAGTCTAACCGAACCTCAGCGCGTTGCGTTTTTAATGAATAGAACCGAAGGTAAAAGGTTTAAAGAAATAGCCGAAACTTTAGGTATAAGTACAAAAGCTGTAGAAAAACGCATATATGGTGCGGTAAAAAGACTTAAAAAGCAAATTGACGGTTTTTAATTTATATTTATTATAAAAAAATATTTTATCGACGGTAGGAGTTTTAATGTCTAAACTGTCTTATTAATGAGAACACTTATGGAAAAAGAAGATTTAATAAAAAAATGGTTAGATAACGACTTGAATCCTCAAGAGCTTAAAGCATTCGAAGCACTTGAAGATTATGAATCGTTACTAAAAATAGCTCGTTTTAGTAAAGAGTATACTGCTCCCCAATTTAATAAAAAGAAAGTATTAGATACAGTCCTTATTAGTCCTAAAAGCAAAAAACACACGATTACGAGTTTGAAAAAACAATTGCTTAAAGTTGCTGCTCTTATCGCAATTTGCTTTAGTACTTATTATTACACGACAACTTTAGACAGTAACTTTAGTACTACTTTGGCGCAAAGAACAAGCATTGCACTGCCAGATAACTCAACAGCAGATTTAAACGCAGGCACCAACCTCTCTTTTAATACAAGTAAATGGACAGAGAACAGAGCAGTAGTTCTTGATGGTGAGGCCTTTTTTAAAGTGGCCAAAGGCAGCACTTTTAGTGTTTTAACGGCAGACGGTACAGTAACCGTTTTAGGCACACAGTTTAATGTAAAGCAACGCAATAATTATTTTGAAGTTACTTGTTTTGAAGGTTTAGTTGAGGTTAGCTATCACAAAACAAAAACAATACTCAAACCTGGTGAATCTTTTATTTCAATTTATAAAAGAACCGTTAAAAACACGGAAATCATTAGTAGTACTCCAGATTGGCTTAACCAATTTAGCGCATTCAAGAGTATTCCACTAAGAGAAGTTCTAGATGAATTAGAAAGACAATATAATGTTTTGGTTGATGCTTCGAACATTGACACAGCTAAAGAATTCACTGGTAGGTTTCCTCACAATAATATAGATACTGCACTACAATCTATTTTAGAACCTTTGCACTTAAAGTATAAAATAAAAGAAAGAAATATTATTTTAGAGCGTGAATAAACAACTAAAATCGATACGCCTTTTAATTGTTTTTCTTATTGTTTATCAAACGACTTTTGCTCAAAAAGAGCGTATACCTTTAGAACAGGTTTTGCATGCCATTGAAAAGCAGTTTAATATTAATTTTTCCTATGCAAATGAGGATATAAAGGCTTTTACCCTCAATTATAAAAGTAAAAAAAAGCTAAGTGACGCTCTTTATTCTATTAAAAAGCAAGTGCCTTTAAAATTTAATAGAATCTCTAACAATCTTATTACTGTTACCAAGTTAAAACCAACAGATCGTGATTTTGGGCTTCAAAAACTAGAAGAGGTTATTATTTCAAATTATCTAACTTCTGGAATTTACAAAAACAATACAGGAAGCGTTACGATTAAGCCCAATAAATTTGGGATTTTACCAGGTTTAATAGAACCCGATGTTTTACAGTCCATACAAGCTTTACCCGGAATATTAAGTGTTGACGAAACAGTATCAAACATTAATATTAGAGGTGGTACTCATGACCAAAACCTTATCCTTTATGATGGTATAAAAATGTATCAATCTGGCCATTTTTTTGGTTTAGTCTCAGTCTTTAATCCCTATTTAACTAAAACTATTTCAATTTATAAAAATGGTACCAGTGCCAAATATGGTGATGGTGTTTCTAGCGTTATCGATATGGAGCTCTCTGATAATTTAAGTCAGGAATCTAAAACTGGTTTTGGTGTTAACTTAATAAATGTTGATGGTTTTACAGTTTTACCATTAAGTAAAAAAACAGAGCTACAAATAACTGCAAGACGCTCGATTACAGACTTCATTGATACGCCAACGTACAAGCAATATTTTGAACGCGTGTTTCAAGATTCAGATTTAACAAATGAAAACGATACTTCTATCTCAAAAAATGAGACTTTTTATTTTTATGATGTTGCACTTAAGTTTTTGTATGATATCACTAAAAAAGATAAACTAAGAGTAAATTTTATAAATATTTATAACGCTTTAAATTATGAAGAAGCCTCAGTTATAAATTCTATTAATGAATCTTCTGAAAGTGAGTTAAAACAACAGAATTTAGGCACAGGAGTAAGTTATGAGCATCTTTGGAATTCGAAACTAAACACAATAGTGAGAGTCTATTATTCGAATTATGACTTAGATGCTACGAATTATGACATTTCAAACGATCAGCGTTTAATCCAAGAAAATAAAGTTATAGATACAGGTATAAAACTGGAAGGAAACTATACTATAAACAGTTCTATGTCCATAAATACTGGCTTTCAATTTTCAGAAGTTGGAATAAGCAATCTTGAAGATGTTAACAGCCCGCTATTTAGAAGTTATATAAAGCGCGTTTTAAAAACCTATTCTGGGTATGCAGAAGCAAACTTCCTTTCTAAAAACAAAAACACATTGTTAAAAGTAGGGCTAAGGAATAATTACTTTAGTAAATTTAATACGCATATACTTGAACCCCGTTTTCAATTAAGTCAAGCGTTTCTAAACGATTTTAGACTGGAAATATCTGGAGAATATAAAAGTCAGACCACTTCTCAAGTTATCGATTTACAAAATGATTTTTTAGGCATAGAAAAGCGACGATGGGTATTGGCAAACAACAGTAATATTCCAATTATTAAGAGTAAACAAATAAGTTTAGGCTTTACTTATACTAAAAACAATTTATTAATTAGTGCCGAAGGTTATTTTAAAAAGGTAAATAATATTACAACCAGAAGTCAAGGTTTTCAAAACCAATATCAGTTAGTAAATGCCACTGGAGAATACAATATAAAAGGTCTAGACTTTTTAATTAAAAAACAATTCAACAACAACTTTAGCACTTGGCTAAGTTATAGTTACAGCTCAAACCAATACCTCTTTAACACATTAAATAATGGTAAAAAATTCTCTAACAATTTTGATGTTAGGCACATTATTAATTTTGCTAGTATCTATAACATAAACAAACTAAAACTTGCTTTAGGTGTTAATTGGCATTCCGGAAAACCCTTTACAAAACCCAATAGTAATGAACCTATTTTTGATAATAGCATTAATTATCAAACACCTAATAGTAGCCAATTAAACGATTATTTAAGAGTCGATTTCTCTACTACATATACTTTTAAAATGAGGGGAAACCAAGCCGAAATGGGTGTTTCCATTTGGAACCTACTTGATAAGAAAAACATAATAAACACGTACTATAGTTTAAATAACGAAACGGTATCTAAAATAGATAATACGTCATTAGGTTTAACACCAAACATAAGTTTTAGACTTAAATTTTAGTCTTATAATTATTTATATTTCACTAAGAAACCACTTTTGCTTTACTCTTTTTCATATTTTTAAGCAATTTAAAAACATGAAATGCCAAAAAAATTACACGACAACATTTGCGAAGAACACTTGTTTAATGCTTTATTTAAAAAGCACGCTAAAGACTTGCATAATTTCTTGTATTATAAATTTGGTGACCATTTAAACCCGAAAGACAAAACTCAAGATGCTTTTATTAAACTCTGGGAAAACTGTAAAAAGGTAACACCTGAAAAAGCAAAAAGTTATCTTTTCACTATTGCTAACAACTTAATGTTAAATGAAGTAAAACACCATAAAATTGTTTTAAAACATCACCAGACCAAACCAAAACAGCATACCAATGTAACTCCTGAATTTGTAATGGAGGAGCAGGAATACATGCAAAAACTACAAACAGCACTTTCTAATTTAACTGATGCACAACGTACTGCTTTTATGATGAATCGAGTTGAAGGAAAAAAACATAAAGAAATAGCTGAACTATTAGGTATTAGTTCTAAAGCTGTAGAAAAGCGTATTTATGGCGCTTTGAAAAAATTACGGAAAGATATAAAGGAACTTTGAAATTTTAAACAATGGTAGGAGTTTTTAATATATAGTTGTTCTATACTTGAATGATAATTATGACACGAGAAGATTTAATTAATAAATGGTTAGACAACAGCCTGAATTCTCAGGAACTTGAAGCTTTTAAACAGCTTGAAGACTTCGAAGAATTGACTAGGCTAGATTCTGCTTTGCAGCAATTTAAACCTCGAAGTTTTGAATCTAATAGTGAATTAGAAAAATTAAGTTTTGCCCTAAAAAGCAGAACAAAAAAGCAAAACAATTGGCTAAAACCGTTTTTACGCTTTGCTGCTATTTTAGCCATCTGTTTTGGTTCTTATTACTACACCACCACTTTAGACACAAATATAGCCACCAAATTTGCTCAAAAAGAAAATATAGTACTACCAGACAATTCTCAAGTAAAGCTTAATGCAAAATCTACTTTAGCTTTTAATACTAAAAGTTGGAAAAACAGCAGAGTTCTGGATCTAACAGGTGAAGCCTATTTTAAAGTTGCAAAAGGTTCTAAATTTACTGTACATACTTCTGCAGGAGACATTTCTGTTTTAGGTACAGAGTTTAATATTAAAAATAGAGCTAATCTTTTTGAAGTTATTTGCTACGAAGGTGCTGTAAAAGTAGAACACAACAATACCAGTCGTGTTTTAAAACCGGGAGAAAGTTTCTTAATTTTAAATAATATATTGGTTGAAAAAGCGCTTACAAAAGATACAAGTCCATTTTGGATTAACAATGAATCTACTTTTAAAAGTATGCCTTATACTCAAGTAATAGCAGAATTTGAAAGGCAGTACAATGTTACTTTTAGTGCAAACACAATAGACACAACTCAATTGTTTACAGGTAGCTTTTCGCATAATAATATGGACGTTGCATTGCAGGCTATTACTATTCCACTTAACTTAGCCTATACTAAAAACAACAATAAGATATCGCTAAAGCGTGAGTAAAAAAATTACGTTCACACTGTTAATTGCACTATTTTTTTTTAGTTTTATTAGCGTGAATTCACAAACTATTAAAACTGAAAAGCCTCCGCTTACCGAAATTTTAAAGGCATTAGAAACACGTTTTGATATCCGTTTTACTTACGCAGATAAAACTATAGAAGGTGTTAAAATTGATGAACCTTCAACATTACTCTCTTATAACAATGCAATAACTTACCTAAGAACAAACACCAATTTAAACTTCAAAATTATTAATAGTCGTTTTGTTGCCATTGCCCCTAGCAGAGAAGTAATGAGACCAATTGAAGCTCTCCAAGAAGTGCAACTTTCCACCTATTTAACAACGGGTATTACAAAAACAAAAACTGGAGAAGTTGTTTTAAACCCAGAAGAATTTGGTATTCTTCCTGGTTTAATAGAACCAGATGTTTTACAAACGGTACAGGCATTGCCAGGCGTGTTAAGTGTTGACGAATCGGTTTCGAACCTTAATGTTCGTGGTGGCACACACGACCAAAATTTAATTCTTTGGGATGGCATAAAAATGTATCAGTCTGGACATTTTTTTGGATTGATTTCCGCCTTTGATCCGAGCCTAGTGTCTAATGTTGTTATTTCTAAAAATGGAACAAGTGCATTATATGGAGATGGCGTATCTAGTACAATAGATATGCGTTTAGATACTGATTTAAATGAAGAAAACTCTGCTGGTTTAGGCTTAAATTTAATTCAAGCGGATGGATTTGCTAAGGTGAAATTACAAGGTAATATGGAATTGCAATTATCTGCAAGACGCTCAATTACGGATGTTGTAAATACGCCAACCTACAAACAATATTTCGATCGCATTTTTCAAGAGTCGGATATATATAGTCCTACTGAAAACAGCCAAAATTCAACCTCAAACGAAAAATTTTATTTTTACGATATCAGCACGAAGTTACTACATGATCTTTCGACGAAAGACAAGTTAAGATTCAGTTTTACAACCATTTTTAATGCACTCGATTACTTAGAAAGCAGCACAGATAACAATGTGACCACTGTCCTAAATAGTAATATTATACAGCGAAACCTCGCTGCTGGCTTAAACTATAATAGACAATGGAGCACCTTTTTAAGTACTGAAGTCCAATTAAATATTTCAGATTACAAACTTAATGCCACTAACTTTAATGCAGAGAATGACCAACGGTTACAACAAAACAATCAGGTTTTAGATCATGGTATTACTTTTCAAATTAAATTAGATTTTAACGACCGTTTACGCTGGACAAATGGCTACCAATATTCTCAAGTTGGTATTACAAATCTAGAAGCCATAAATAACCCGGAATTTAGAAGTGAAAATAAAAGTGAGGTAAACACACATTCCACTTTTAGTGAATTCACTTTTTCATCTTACAATAACAGGACACATTTAAAAATTGGAACTAGAAGTAATTATTACAAGCCTTTTAATATGTTATTATTAGAACCGCGTTTAAGTTTAAATCATAAAGTTCTAAAGTATTTTAAAGTTGAATTCTTAGGTGAATTTAAAAGTCAGGTCACTTCTCAAATTATCGACAGACAAAACGATTTTTTAGGCATTGAAAAACGCCGTTGGATTTTAGCAAACAACACCACTTTACCAATTATTGAAAGCAAGCAAGCGTCTATTGGGTTGCATTATAACAAAAACAAACTCTTAATAAGTATAGAAGCTTTTATTAAACATGTTGATGGTATAACCACAAGAAGTCAAGGATTTCAAAATCAATATCAAAACATAAACGCTATAGGAAGTTATGAAACTAAAGGTGTCGATTTTTTAATAAATAAGCAATTTAATGCTTTTAGCACGTGGTTAAGCTACTCTTTTAGCAATAATGATTATTCATTTCTTACACTAAATAACGCGGAAGACTTTGCCAATAATACTGATGTTTCTCACGTATTATCTTTTGCAGGAACTTATACTCATAATAATTTAAAATTAGCATTAGGATTTAATTGGAATTCTGGAAGACCAACGACGACTCCAAACGCGGAACAGCCAATATTTGATAACAATATTAATTACAATACTGCAAATAACACGAATCTAAACGATTATTTTAGAACCGATATTTCTGGAACTTATAACTTTAATGTAGCTAAAAACACAAAAGCCGAAATAGGCTTTTCGATTTGGAATCTATTAAATCGAAAAAACACACTTAACAGTTATTACATTTTAAACGAAGATGATTCTATCTCTAGAATTAATAATAAATCGCTAGGTTTTACGCCTAATTTGAGTTTTAGAGTGGTTTTTTGATGGTTTGCTTTTTTTTTAAAATCTTAGTTTTAAGGTATGATAAAAAAATTAATTATTGTCATTTATCTTATTAGCTAAATAACTAGCATCTTTTGACACACCTCCTAATGTTGCAGATCCACGAGTGTGCATCCATGGCAATCCAATAAAGTATAAACCTTTTATATTACTTATTCCTCTATAATTTTTTGGATAACTATCTGCATCGAGTTCCAATCCTTCAATCCATTTAAAATTTGGACGATAACCTGTCGCCCAAATGATATTTTTAATTGTAGTCTTTTTTTCAGTTTCAAAAAAAACATCTTCGTTTAATGCATCTTTTGTTCTTCCAACAGGTATCACGTTCTTTCTAGACAAAATCTCCTTAACATCTGTACCTATAACTGGTTGAGTAGAAGAAATAATTTTCTTCCCTATCCAACTATACTTACTATAACTTAAAAAACCGACCATTGTAAACCACCACCATAATGTTTTACCTAAAAAATTCTGAGGTAATGATTTCACACTAGTATCACCAGAAAAATAAACGGTTCTTGATTTATCTTTAGATATTTCATTTAGTATTTGATATCCAGAATCACCACCTCCAACTACCAATGCATCACCTTCCTGCAATTGTTGCACACCTTTATAGTAATTACTATGCATTTGGAGTGTATTTACTGATATTTTAGTATGACAAGGAGGTGTATAAGGAATATGGAATGGACCAGTAGCAATAATTACATTTTTAGTTTCAATTTCGCCATCTTTATGTTGTACATAAAAACCTTTTTCTTTCTTAGATACCGATGTTACTAATGTATTTAGCTGTACTGGGATATTAAATTTCTTAACGTATAATTTAAAATAGTTAGCAACTTCAATTTTAGTTGGGTAATGCCCTTTAGAGGCACTAAACTTTAAACCTGGTAAATGGTTGTATTCTGTTGGAGTAAATAATTTTAAAGAATCCCATCTATTTAACCATGAAGCGCCAATTTCTTTTTCACCATCAACAACTATAAATTTTTTATTCATTAATTTTAGATGATAAGCTATTGCTAATCCTGCTTGTGCACCTCCAATTACCACATAATCCAACATCTTATTACATATTATAATTCTATGCAAAAGTAGAGACTAAAATAGGAACTATTGAACATTATCTTAATTATAAAAAACGAATTATAATTTTGAATTTAATTTAAGTATTGGAGTAATTTTAACGTAATGACTTTGTAAAAAAAATAAGCTAACTTCGTTTAAGCACTAATAAAAAATGCGGGTGCTGAACCTATTTCAAGACTGATACTGGTTTTTATATATTAAACATTCGCAATACTAAGCCAAACGACTATTAATTAAGGATTTGCTTATGATTACAATCTTAATATCCTATTTCTTTATTCTTTACATTTCACTAGGAGTTGGAATGGTATTCAATAAATGGATAAGGTTAGAGGCCTACACTATATTATTTACAATTTTAATTGGTTCTTTTTTTTAGAAATAATTTTTTCAACATTTTACGCTTTATTTTTCCCGATAGATCATTACTTCTTTTTAATAAATTTAATTGTTTCAACTCTATTTATTGCGTTTAACTTTTCTGTTGTAAAAGCAATAATACACAACACAATAAATTCTTTTTCTAAATTTTCAATTAGCAGTAAATTTCTGTTTTTTTTATTATTGTAATCTCACTCATACACTCGTCGTCGTTACCTTTCCTTACTGATAACGAGAGTTATTATATACAAACTATAAAATGGATAAACAACTATGGCTTAGTTAAAGGCCTTGCTAATTTGCACCTTTTTCTTGGTCAAAATTCTGGATGGCATCTATTACAAAGTAGTTTTAACTTTAGCTTTACCGCATCTAATCTTAATGATTTAAATGGTTTCTTAATCCTTAGCACAAGTTTCTTTTGCATAGAAAAATGGGAGTCTTATAAATTGATTGGAAATAAAAATGATTTATTTATTTCACTAATTATCATTTCATTAGTTTTTCTTTTTCCATTTATAGCCTCACCTTCTCCAGATCTTCCAACGACAATAATAGTAACACTTATTATATACTTTTTCATTGAGTCTTTTCAAAAAGAGAACAGTAATCATATAAATTTAATTACTGTGCTTACTTTGTTAGTAATCTTAATTAAGGTTACAGTAGCACCTATTTTAATACTGCTATTAATTATTCTTATAAAAACAAAAGATTTAAAAAAGTGGAGATTACCTTTCGTTTTGTCTTTAATGTCATTATCGAGTTTTATAATAAAAAACATCGTTATTACTGGTTATCCTTTATACCCACTTTCTATAGGTAATGAATTAATTAATGTTGACTGGAAACTAAATTATAATTTACAACTCGCCTATTACCAATGGACTTCTATGTACGGTTGGCAAATGTATAATTGGGAAGAATTTTGCAACCTTAGTTTGATTAATAAATTTTGGATTTGGCTTAATTTACCAAAACTCAATGGTCTATTAAATAAATTAATTTTACTCTTGATGTTCTTATTCCTTTTTCTTACCAACAAGAAAAAAGAAATGCGTTATCTCTATATTTTTTTTATTATTCAATTTATAGTGTTTTACACGACATCTCCTCAATACAGGTTTTTTCTTCCATTTTTGCTATCTATAGCATTATTAATATCTGCACATTTATTACATAAAAGATTTTATTTAATTAAGCTCCTATTTGCATTAAACCTAATCTTACTTACCTTATTAGGAGTATTCGGCTTAAACGTTAGGAATGTAACAAACAATAATATTATGAGTGTAAAACATCATATAATTCCTTCACAAGTGAATTTCCCAAGGTCGATTACTCAATTTGAAGATTTAGAATTTATTGAATATGAAATACAAAATTTAAAATATTTTTCACCTTCTAAAGATTCCTTATTTTTTTGGCAAACATCAAATGGTCCATTACCATGTGTAAACAAAGATATGATTGACTATTTTTCAACATATTATAATCATATTCCACAATTGAGAACAAAGAACATTAAGGATGGTTTTTTATCTTCTAAACCTGATTAAAAAATGTGCTTTAATTATAATGCTGCCAAGAATATTAATCTAAACGATTATTCTTTAATAGAATTCTAAGGAACTTGTCATTTTTTTTAGAGAAAAACACCTTTAAAGTTTGTTTTTTTTGACAATAGCGCTTGCCGTTTTCAAATCTTGAACCAAGTAGAGAAGCTTCTATTCACATCCTATCTTTTATAAAAAAAAATACTATTACGAAAAAATTATTCTTAATTACAAGAAATCATTGGAGTTCAATCCAGAAAATGAAAATACAAAAAAAACGTTATTTCAGAAATAAGTCGTCTACAAGCTCAAGAATAGAAATTTTATAACCTTAAGATTCCCGCCTAAGCAGGTATTAATCCCTAATTAAAGGCATTGTACTGCAACGTAGTAAACCTTCCTGTTTGGAAATTTCTGCATAAGGAACTTCTTCGACTGTAAATCCATTGTCGCGTAGCCAAGCGTTTAATCGTGTGAAATTTCTTTCAGAAATAATAACATTTTCAGAGATTGAGAATATATTACTATTCATGTTATACATTTCATCTTTAGTAATAATGAAACAATTATCTTTTCCGAAATAATTTAATAACCATTCGTATTCCTCTTCTTCCAGAAAACCTTCTTTATGTAGAATTGCCTTATTAGTCCCTATGGGTTGAAAACAGCAATCTAAATGTAATGCGTTATCTCTTGGGTTGTTTTGCGATTTTTTTAAGTTAAAAGACTTCACTTTTTTATTAGGAAAGGTTTTTTCTAGAAATGCAACACCTGCAAGATTCGTTCTAGCGACAATACAATCGGGATAATCGTCTTCTCTATACGTACCCACAAAAATATAATTGTTCCATGGCATAACGTCTCCACCTTCAATATGAACTTCTTCTGGAGGTCTAATTACTTTTTCTGGATTTACTTGATCTATTACATATTGAATAGCATCTAACTCATTCTCGCGATCTGGTAATATATTTGCTTTTACGAATACATCGTCTATTACAAATGCGATATCTCTAGCAAAAATTTGATTGCAGTCTTCTATTAACTCAGGTCTAAAAACTTTGATATCGTACTTTTCAAAAACGTTGGCGACGGCTTCCATTTCTTTAACCATATCTTTTTCAATAGGATAAGTACCTGCCTTAATATGTAGAGCAGATTTAGGATCGTAGGCTTCTTCCAACTTAGGAGTTGGTCCATTACTTTTTGCTGTACCTAAAACAACAGCTTTCAGGCGTGATGTTTCGTTTTTAACATTGAGTTTTAACATGATTGTAATATAAAAAAAAGCTTCATAATTTCTTATGAAGCTTAGTATAAAATTTATTAAAAATTATCTTTTTTCAACAGCTTTGAAAGCTCTGTGGTTTTCACCAATATAAACTTGTCTAGGACGGCCAATTGGTTCTTTACGCGCACGCATTTCTTTCCATTGTGCTATCCAACCTGGTAAACGCCCTAAAGCGAACATTACAGTAAACATTTCTACTGGAATACCCATAGATCTGTAAATGATTCCTGAATAGAAATCTACATTTGGATATAATTTACGTTTTACAAAATAGTCATCGCTTAATGCTTCAGAAGCTAAGCCCTTTGCAATATCAAGTACTGGATCTTCAACTCCTAAATCTGCTAACACCTCGTCAGCTGCAACTTTAATTATTTTTGCACGTGGATCGAAGTTTTTATAAACCCTGTGACCAAAGCCCATTAGACGAAAAGGATCTTCTTTGTCTTTAGCCTTAGACATAAACTTTTGAGTATCTCCACCATCTTCTTTAATAGCTTCTAACATTTCCAATACTGCTTGGTTTGCACCACCGTGTAATGGTCCCCAAAGCGCAGAAATACCTGAAGAAATAGATGCAAATAATCCTGTGTGTGCAGACCCTACTATTCTTACTGTAGAAGTAGAACAATTTTGTTCGTGATCTGCATGTAAAATTAATAACTTATCTAAAGCATTTACTAAGATTTCGCTTTGTTTGTAGTCTTCATTAGGCTTTGAGAACATCATTTCTAAGATGTTTTCTACATAACCTAAAGAACTATCTCCATAATTTAATGGCAATCCCTTTTTCTTACGCATAGTCCAAGCGACCAATACAGGAAATTTACCCATTATTTTACAAACCGTATTATACATTTCTTCTTCAGAATCTACATCTACAGAGGTAGGATTAAAAGCTGTTAATGCACTTGTTAAAGACGACAAGACTCCCATTGGGTGAGCAGCCTTTGGAAAAGCGTCTATTATTTTTTTAATATCATCATCTACTACAGAATGCTCTTTAATATCTGCGTTAAATTTATCTAGTTGATCTTGTGTTGGTAATTCTCCAAAAATTAACAAGTAAGCGACTTCAAGAAAATCTGCTTTTTCTGCTAAATCTTCAATAGCATACCCTCTATACCTTAAAATCCCTTCTTCTCCATTTAGAAAAGTAATTGCACTCTCACAAGCACCTGTGTTTTTATAACCAGGATCTATAGTTGTTACACCTCCAGTTACAGCTCTCAAGGTTTTTATATCTATTGCAACTTCATTTTCTGTTCCTACTATTAAAGGAAACTCATGCTTTTTTCCGTCGATTTCTAACGTAGCAGTTTTTGACATATTTTTATCTCTTTTTACTTATTTTTTGCAATGCTAAATTACAAAATAAGTCGCGATTTTTAATCCTTCTTTACAAGGATTTAACAATTAAGATATTGATAATAGTTATAGCCTAAAGAAAGAGAGCATTAATTAAACTGAATAAATTCAGGTTGTGGCAAAAATGTTTCAAGAAGGAAGATTAAACCATCTTTAGATATTAGTGCAATTGAAATAAGAATACTCACCAAAAGTATCGATACCGCTAAGTTATTTTTTTTAACTGCTCGACTTCTTTAATGTGTTTTGTCATTATCTTAATTAAAAAAAAGGCACTAATTTGTAGTATAGATATTGCTATAAATAAACACATGGCAGAATACTTTAATATTTCAAGAAACAAGCTTTCTTCGGTATGTGTTTTTATGAGTTGAATTGCATTTATAATTGAAGGTATTATGCCACTTAATAAATAACAAACGCTAAAAATAATACCAGAGAAGAAAATACTAAGTGCTAGATTGTCGTTATTAAATTCACTCTCTTCTAGTCTAAATATCTTTATTAAAATTTTATATGAAATTATTATTGACAAAACAATTGAGATAATGATTTGGATTAAGGCGAGATAAAATAATTCCATTTTTATAATTTTAGGTTATGTATTAAGGCGAATTTCCAATAGTTAATATTTGAAAAATTTTTATGTAGGTAACCAATTGGACAACCTCGCGCTGTAGTCTCTACGAAATAGTATTTTCTATTATTATGTATTTTATACGTTCCTGTTGATGTAATTATTTAGACCAAGAACGGAATGCCTATATTTTTCACTATTTAAAATAGCCACATCGTAATTAAATCGAGATAATAATGTGTAAATCATAACAGTTCTTGTATCGCAATCTGCTCTTAAATTTGACACAAATTCGACTGGTGCATAAACACCCATTTTTATATCGCCATAACATGGTTTAACATCGGTCTCTTTGCATTGCTTACTTAAATTAAATTATAAGGTATATCTTGAATGGAAGAAATAATTAGCTCTGCAAAACCTATTCTGTTCATATTCTTTTCTTTTTGATAGTTAAAAAAGGTAAATACTAGCTCTTCAACTAAAGGTTTATCATTGACTATTAAATACTTATAAAATATTTTCCAATAAAATTGATGGATAATTCTAAAAGTATTTCGATTTTCATTAGATTTAATTACATCATTATAATTAACTTTAAAAGGCAAACTATGCTTTTCTCGATTAAAGTCTTGCCACGTTTGATGGCTTAAATAGTATTTAGAAAAAGAAACCGCTAAACTGTCTGTGTATAGTGTAACGGTTTTATCTGCTTCATCTTGATAAGATATAGAGTTACTTGGTTTGTAAGAATTAAGGATAAGTAAAAAGAAGAGAAATACTCCAATTCCCAATTTTAGTATTTCAAAAAAAAGATTAATTGATGAATTCTTATTATTCTCTTGAGTAATTTTTTTCTTATTTTCCAGTAATAAAAAGCTATTCCAATTATTGATACTATATATAGCAGTAACAAATACCTGTTTACTTCTAAATTAGAAACTATTAGTATTGACACCATGATTACTAATACAATAGCTAAAATCAATAGCGAACTGTCAAAGAGCCTATAAATGACTTGAAGAAAACTATTAACACCCTTTTTAAAACCCAATAGCTAAAAAGAAAAACCTTAAACCACAAAAAATCCTGCTATTACAAATAACAGGATTTAATTATTTAGTATAATATATTTATTATTTTATTTTAAAAGCATTCATTTTAGGGTAGTAAGCTACGTCTCCTAATTCTTCTTCAATACGTAATAATTGGTTGTATTTTGACATACGATCACTACGTGAAGCAGAACCCGTTTTTATTTGCCCGCAATTTAGTGCTACAGCTAAATCGGCAATAGTATTGTCTTCAGTTTCTCCAGATCTGTGAGACATTACTGAAGTATAACCAGCATTATGAGCCATGTTTACAGCTGCAATCGTTTCGGTTAAAGTACCAATTTGATTTACTTTAATTAATATTGAATTAGCAATATCGTTTTTTATTCCTTTAGACAAGCGTTCTACGTTAGTTACGTATAAATCATCTCCTACTAACTGTACTTTGTCTCCAATTTGCTCAGTTAAGTATTTCCAACCCTCCCAATCGTTTTCGTCCATACCATCTTCAATAGAGATAATTGGATAATTACGAGATAATTCAGCTAAATAATCTGCTTGTTCTTTACTTGATCTTATTTTTCCAGTTTCACCTTCGAACTTAGAATAATCGTATTTTCCATCAACATAAAATTCTGCTGCTGCACAATCTAAGGCAATCATTACATCATCTCCCAAAGTGTAACCTGCATTATCAACTGCTCTCTTGATTGTGTCTAGAGCATCTTCCGTTCCGCCTTCTAAATTAGGAGCAAAACCACCTTCGTCACCTACTGCTGTACTTAAGCCTCTATCGTGTAATACTTTTTTTAAATTATGAAAAATTTCTGTTCCCATTTGTAATGCATGAGTAAAGTTGTCTGCTTTTACTGGCATCACCATAAACTCTTGAAAAGCAATTGGCGCATCACTATGTGAACCACCATTAATAATATTCATCATCGGTACTGGTAAGGTATTTGCACTGACACCTCCTACATAACGATATAACGGCATACCTAATTCTGCTGCCGCTGCCTTAGCTACTGCTAAAGAAACACCTAGAATAGCATTGGCGCCTAACTTAGCTTTGTTTGGAGTACCATCTATTTCGCACATTAAAGTATCTATATAATTTTGCTCGAAAACATTGACGCCCAAAAGCTCTTCGGCTAAAATAGTATTTACATTCTCAACAGCCTTGGTAACACCTTTACCCATATATTTATCTCCGCCATCACGCAACTCTACAGCTTCGTGTTCTCCTGTTGATGCTCCAGATGGTACTGCCGCTCTTCCTACAAATCCATTTTCTGTTTCTACATCTACTTCTACAGTTGGATTCCCTCTTGAATCGAAAATTTGTCTTGCGTGAACATTGATTATTATACTCATAATTGGTGTTTTAAATTTTGTTTAACCCTCAAATTTACAGTTAAATTCTGTGTTATAAATAGAATCTATATCAGAATTGAATAAAAATTAAGCTATAACGTTTTAGTAAAATAAAATAAGCAATAGAAAATACAATCTATTGCTTATTTGATATTAGTTCTTTTTAATATTATCTATAAATGCGTCGAATAAGTAAGACGAATCGTGTGGTCCAGGACTAGCTTCTGGATGATACTGTACAGAAAAAACATTTTTAGATTTCATTTTTATTCCTGCAACGGTATTATCATTTAAGTGAACGTGTGTAATTTCTATATCACTATGTGCCTCAGTTTCCTCTCTATTAATGGCAAACCCATGATTTTGGGACGTAATTTCCCCTTTACCCGTTACTAAATTTTTTACAGGATGATTAATCCCTCTGTGACCATTATGCATTTTGTAAGTTGAAATACCATTTGCTAAAGCAATGACTTGGTGTCCCAAACAGATTCCAAATAGTGGTAAATCTCTTTTAATAATTTCTTTCGCTACTGCTTGAGCTTCAAATAAAGGTTCTGGATCTCCAGGACCATTTGACAGAAAATAACCATCTGGGTTGAAAGCTTCCAAATCTTCAAATTTAGAGTTGTATGGAAAGACCTTTACGTAGGCGTCTCTTTTTACTAAGTTTCTTAAAATATTCTTTTTAATACCGATATCCAAAGCCGATATTTTTAATGAAGCATTTTCATCACCAACAAAATAGGGTTCTTTTGTAGACACTTTTGAAGCGAGTTCTAAACCATCCATATTCGGTGTATCTGCCAATTGTTTTTTAAGAGCATCGATATTATCTACTTCCGTAGAAATAACAGCATTCATAGCACCATTATCACGAATGTACGCAACTAAGGCTCTTGTATCAACATCTGAAATTGCCAAAAGATTATTCTTATTAAGAAAATCTTCTAAGGAACCATCTGCCGCATCACGTGAAAAATCATAGCTAAAATTTTTACAAATTAAACCAGCAATTTTTACAGAATCAGATTCTACTTCTTCATTATTAACACCGTAATTTCCTATATGGGCATTGGTTGTAACCATTAATTGACCGTAATATGATGGATCTGTAAAAATTTCTTGATAACCAGTCATTCCAGTATTAAAACAGACTTCGCCATATGCGCTACCTTCTTTACCAACAGCTTTACCATGAAAAATAGTTCCATCTGACAATAGGATTAATGCTTTCTTTAATTTTTGATATTTCATATAAAAATTGATGAGATTCTCACACTAGTGAGAACTAAGGTTTCACAAAATTGCATAAAAAAAAGGATAAACTAAAATAGTTTATCCTTTTTATATTAAATGCTTATTAACATTTATTCTTCTTCGTTAGTTGCTTTAGTATCAACTGGAGCAGCAGCTGCTTTTCCACGACGGCTTCTACGCGTTGTTTTCTTAGCTTTCTTGTCTGCGTTATAGATTTCATTATAATCTACTAACTCAATCATTGCCATATCAGCGTTATCACCTAAACGATTTCCTAACTTGATAATTCTAGTATATCCTCCTGGACGCTCACCAATCTTTGCTGCTACATCTCTAAATAATTCTGTAACTGCTTCTTTTTGACGCAACTTAGAAAAAACTAAACGACGGTTATGTGTCGTATCGTTTTTAGATTTTGTTATCATTGGCTCAACATACCCTCTTAAAGCTTTTGCTTTAGCAACAGTAGTGTTAATGCGTTTGTGCTCAATTAATGAACAAGCCATGTTTGCTAACATTGCTTTTCTGTGAGCCGTTTGACGACCTAAATGGTTTACTTTTTTTCCGTGTCTCATGACATTTGTTTTATCATCTTGCTACTAAACTCGTTTATAGAGGAGCAAAATATGATTAATTATTTATTTTAATTAATTAAATTATTAGAGTGTAATAGTACAATGAAAATCATACTCTAAAAATCCTTAATCTTTATCTAATTTGTATTTCGATAAATCCATTCCGAAATTTAAACCTTTTACATTTACAAGCTCTTCAAGCTCTGTTAAAGATTTTTTACCGAAGTTACGGAACTTCATTAAATCGTTTTTATTGAAAGATACTAAGTCTCCTAATGTATCTACTTCAGCAGCTTTTAAACAGTTAAGTGCACGTACAGATAAATCCATATCTACTAACTTGGTTTTAAGCAACTGTCTCATATGAAGAGATTCTTCATCATAAGTTTCAGTTTGCGCTATTTCATCAGCTTCCAATGTAATACGCTCATCAGAGAATAACATGAAGTGGTGAATTAACGTTTTTGCTGCTTCAGTTAAAGCATCTTGAGGTGAAATAGAACCATCAGATTGGATTTCGAAAACTAATTTTTCGTAATCTGTCTTTTGCTCTACACGGTAATTCTCAATGCTATACTTAACATTTTTTATAGGCGTATATATTGAATCTGTAAAGATTGTTCCAATTGGTGCTGAAGCTTTTTTGTTTTCTTCTGCAGGAACATAACCTCTTCCTTTTTCAATTGTAATTTCCATTGTTAAATTTACTTTAGGATCTAAATTACAGATTACTAAATCTGAATTTAAAACTTGAAATCCTGAAATGAATTTTTGAAAATCACCTGCTGTTATTTGATCTTGACCTGAAATAGAAATAGAAACAGACTCGTTATCTACATCTTCTATTTGACGCTTAAAACGCAATTGCTTTAAGTTTAAAATAATTTCAGTAACATCTTCCACTACTCCAGAGATCGCTGAAAATTCGTGATCAACGCCTTCTATTCTAATCGATGTAATTGCAAATCCTTCTAAAGAAGATAATAACACTCTTCTAAGAGCATTTCCTACTGTTAACCCATAACCTGGTTCTAGTGGTCTAAATTCGAATTTTCCTTCGAAATCAGTAGAATCAATCATGATTACTTTGTCAGGCTTCTGAAAATTAAATACTGCCATATTTTCTTCGTTTTAATTGTTATTTAGTTGCGCGGTTAATAAGTTTGAAGAACACTAAAAACCCTTTGGCTAAAAACCAATATGATTATTTATTATTTAGAGTATAATTCAACGATGAATTGCTCATTTATGTTTTCTGGAATTTGAATTCTAGCAGGTACAGAAACAAAAGTTCCTTCCTTTGTTGCGCTATTCCAAGTAATCCATTCGAAAACGTTACTTGAATTTGATAATGATCTTTCGATAGCTTCAAGAGATTTAGACTTTTCTCTTACCGCTACAACATCACCAGCTTTTACTTGGTAAGAAGGTACATTTACCAACTCTCCATTTACTGTGATATGTCTGTGCGATACTAATTGTCTTCCAGCACTTCTTGTTGGTGCTACACCCATTCTAAAAACTACGTTATCTAATCTAGATTCACATAATTGTAATAAAACTTCACCTGTAATTCCTGGAGATGCAGTTGCTTTTTTGAACATGTTTCTGAACTGCTTTTCTAACACACCATAAGTATATTTAGCTTTTTGCTTCTCCATTAATTGGACAGCATATTCAGATTTTTTGCCACGACGACGTGCATTACCATGTTGCCCTGGTGGGTAATTTCTTTTTTCGAAGGCTTTATCATCTCCGTAGATAGCAGCGCCAAATTTACGTGCTATTTTAGTTTTAGGACCAGTATATCTTGCCATTTTTAAATTGTTTTTTTAAGAGTGCTTTGTGAATTAAGGTCTTAATCTTATCCTTCGACTAGCGTTGATCTCTTGTTGATACTTGTTAATAATATTTTTCGGTCTGCAAATTTACACAAAAAAATTAACATCAGCTATGTTAAATAGCTGATATTAATTTATGCATATAAAAATGATGTGAACATACTGTTGCAATGCAACGTTTTACACTCTTCTACGTTTTGGTGGACGACATCCATTATGAGGTAATGGTGTAACATCAATAATTTCTGTTACCTCAATTCCTGCATTATGAATAGAACGAATAGCAGATTCTCTACCATTTCCTGGACCCTTTACGTAAACTTTTACTTTCTTTAACCCAGCTTCTTTAGCTACTCCAGATGCATCTTCTGCACATAATTGAGCCGCGTAAGGCGTGTTCTTTTTAGAACCTCTAAATCCCATTTTACCTGCAGATGACCATGAAATCACGTCACCTTTTTTGTTTGTTAATGAGATAATAATGTTGTTAAAAGACGCAGTTATGTGCGCTTCTCCAACAGATTCAACTATAACTTTACGTTTTTTAGCTGATTTTGCATTTGTCTTTGCCATATTTCTATAGTTCTAAGTAGTTAGTTGATAGTCGCTAGAATCCTAAACCTAAATAATTTCAAACAGATTCTTTCCAACGTCTAAACACTAAAGACCAAATTTCTAATTATTATTTAGTTGCTTTTTTCTTATTAGCAACAGTTTTTCTTCTACCTTTTCTGGTCCTAGAGTTATTTTTAGTACGTTGACCTCTTAAAGGTAAACCCGCTCTATGACGAATACCTCTGTAACATCCAATATCCATTAATCGCTTAATGTTTAATTGTGTTTCAGATCGTAGTTCACCTTCAATAGTAAATGTTCCAACGGCATCACGAATGGCTGCTATTTGATCATCGTCCCAATCTTGAACTTTAATACTTTCGTCTACTTTAGCTGATGCTAAAATTTCTTGTGATCTGCTTCTACCTACTCCGTAGATATAAGTTAATGAGATCACTCCTCTTTTGTTTTTTGGTATATCTACACCTGCAATTCTAGCCATAATTATCCTTGTCTTTGTTTGAATCTAGGATTCTTTTTGTTAATGACATAAAGTCTACCTTTTCTACGTACGATTTTACAATCTACGCTCCTCTTTTTAACTGATGCTCTTACTTTCATCGTAATTAGTATCTATAAGTTATGCGAGCCTTAGTTAAATCGTAAGGACTCATTTCTAATTTCACTTTATCACCTGGTAACAACTTAATATAATGCATACGCATTTTACCCGATATATGTGCTGTCACAATGTGACCGTTTTCTAATTCTACACGAAACATCGCATTTGATAATGCTTCTATAATCGTTCCGTCTTGTTCTATTGCTGCTTGTTTTGCCATAGTAAATCTTAAGCTACTGCTTTTCTATTTTTACCAGTTTTCATCAAGCCATCGTAGTGTCTATTCAACAAATAAGAATTTACTTGTTGCATAGTATCGATTGCAACCCCAACCATAATTAATAATGACGTTCCTCCAAAAAACAATGCCCAACCTGATTGTACTCCCATTAACTTAAATACAAAAGCCGGAAATATAGCTATCAACGCTAAAAAGATAGAACCTGGTAATGTTATTTGAGACATTATCTTATCTAAGTATTCAGATGTTTCAGATCCTGGACGAATGCCCGGAATAAACCCGCCACTACGTTTTAAATCGTCTGCCATTTTGTTTGTTGGTACAGTAATCGCAGTATAAAAATATGTAAATATTATGATTAATAAAGCGAATACAATATTATACCACATTCCAAACATATCTGAGAAATTAGCTTGCATCCATTGTCCAGCAGAAGTATCTTTTAATAAAGATGAACCGCCTATTAAACCGGGAACAAACATAATAGCTTGTGCAAAGATAATTGGCATTACTCCAGATGCATTAAGCTTTAATGGAATAAATTGTCTTGCACCTTCAAATACATTTTTCTCGTATCCTCCAGTTGCAGATCTTCTCGCATACTGTACAGCAATTTTTCTAACTGCCATAACCAATAATATTGATGCTGCGATAATAGCAAACCAAATTACTATTTCGAAAAGAATCATCATTAGCCCATTACCTGTAGTGAATCTTGCATTCACATTCTGTAAAAAAGATTTTGGTAATGTTGCAATAATTCCAACCATAATTAAAAGTGAGATACCATTACCAATTCCTTTATCAGTAATTTTCTCTCCCAACCACATAGCAAAAATACAACCCGTAACTAATATAATTATAGATGAAAAGTAAAAAAGACCACCTTGACCTAATAAAAAGGCCGA
This sequence comes from Lacinutrix jangbogonensis, assembly GCF_000797445.1. Classification (GTDB taxonomy): domain Bacteria; phylum Bacteroidota; class Bacteroidia; order Flavobacteriales; family Flavobacteriaceae; genus Lacinutrix; species Lacinutrix jangbogonensis. The sequence continues at coordinate 127,396 of NZ_JSWF01000035.1, forward strand.
ATTTGGAATACCAAACATTGGTTGTAAACTAGCTAAATATCCCGGTGCCTGCACTAAACAGATACCAATGGTTAACCATCTTGTAATTTGAGTGATTTTTTTCTGTCCACTAGCACCTTCTTTTTGAAGTTTCTGTAAATAAGGAATAGCAATTCCCATTAACTGAACAACAATAGAGGCAGAAATATAAGGCATAATCCCTAAAGCAAAAACTGATGCATTTGCAAAAGCTCCACCAGTAAAGGCATTTAATAAACCTATAATACCACCACCACCAGCTTGATCTTGTAAGCTAGTTAATTGTGTAGCATCAATACCTGGTAACGGAACTTGTGCTCCAAAACGATAAACTAATAATAAACCTAAAGTAAATACGATTCGGTTTCTTAGTTCTTCGATCTTCCAAACATTCTTTATCGTTTCTATAAATTTCATATTCTCTAGTAGGTCTTATAAAGTTGCTGCTTCTCCTCCTGCAGCTTCAATAGCAGCTTTGGCGGTAGCAGTAAATTTATGTGCAGTTACAGTTAACTTAGTTTTCAACTCTCCTCGTCCTAAGATTTTTACAAGCTCGTTTTTACCAGCTAATCCTAGAGAAACGATAGTTCCAAAATCTAATGTATCTTTAATTTTCTTGTCATCAACTAATTGTTGTAAAGTATCTAAGTTAATACCTTGATGCTCTATACGGTTGATATTTGTAAAACCAAATTTAGGCACACGTCTTTGAAGTGGCATTTGACCACCTTCAAAACCAACCTTTTTAGAATAACCCGAACGAGATTTTGCTCCTTTGTGACCACGTGTAGCAGTACCACCTTTTCCAGAACCTTGTCCTCTACCTATTCTTTTTCCTTGATTTTTTACTGAACCTTCTGCAGGTTTTAAATTACTTAAATTCATTTTTCAGTATATTGTTATTTAGTTTCTTCTACAGAAACTAAGTGATTAACTTTTCTAATCATTCCTAAAATATTAGGAGTGTCATCGTGCTCGACAGTTTGTCCTACCTTTTTTAAACCCAAAGCTAACAATGTTAACTTTTGTCTTTTAGTACGGTTGATCGCGCTCTTAACTTTTTTTACTTTTATTTTTGCCATTTCTGTAAATATTAACCGTTAAAAACCTTCTCTAAAGATATACCTCTTTCACGAGCAATAGTATGCGCACTTCTCAATTGCAATAATGCATCGAAAGTTGCTTTCACCACGTTGTGTGGGTTTGATGACCCTTGAGACTTAGATAATACATCATGAACTCCAACTGCTTCAAGAACTGTTCTTACAGCACCACCAGCAATCACTCCTGTACCAGGAGCAGCAGGAATAAGATTTACACTTCCGCCTCCGTATTTACCTTTTTGTTCGTGAGGTAACGTACCTTTTACAATAGGAATACGTACAAGGTTCTTTTTAGCATCTTCAATAGCTTTTGCAATTGCACTAGCTACATCTTTAGATTTCCCTAAACCGTGTCCTACAACACCCGCTTCATCCCCAACCACTACGATTGCTGAAAAACCAAATGCCCTACCACCTTTTGTTACTTTAGTAACTCTTTGTACACCAATTAAACGATCTTTAAGATCTAAACCACTTGGTTTTACTAACTCTGCACTTCTGTATTTTTTATACATAATTTCTTAGAATTTAAGTCCTGCTTCTCTAGCTCCTTCAGCTAATGATTTTACTCTACCATGATATAAATAACCACCTCTATCGAAAGCGATAGTATTTACTCCTGCTGTTATTGCTTTTTCGGCAACTGATTTACCTACCATTGTAGCTACTTCAGTTTTATTACCTTTTACAGAACTAATGTCTTTATCTCTTGAAGATGCTGCTGCTAAAGTTTTACCTGTAACATCATCAACAACTTGAGCATAAATCTCTTTATTACTTCTAAAAACAGCTAATCTAGGTCTTGCTTCTGTACCAGAAACAACCTTACGGATTCTGCTTTTAATTCTTAGTCTTCTTTCGTTTTTTGTTAACGCCATAACTCAATTATTATGCTGATTTACCAGCTTTTCTTCTTAGTACTTCACCTACAAACTTAACACCTTTTCCTTTATACGGCTCTGGTGGTCTAAATCCACGAATTTTCGCAGCTACTTGTCCAACAAGTTGTTTGTCGTGAGATGTTAACTTAATGATTGGATTTTTACCTTTATTTGAAATTGTTTCCACTTTCACTTCAGGTGCAATACTTAAAACAATATTATGAGAGAAACCTAATGCTAACTCTAATTTTTGTCCTTGGTTACTTGCTCTATATCCTACTCCTACTAGCTCAAGCTCTTTAGTCCATCCTTTAGATACACCTGCAATCATATTGTTGACAAGTGATCTATATAAACCGTGCTTAGCTTTACTTTCTTTATTATCTGAAGGACGTGCTACTAACACATTTCCATCTTCTACTTTAACAGTTACAGTATCATAAGATTGAGTTAGTTCCCCTAACTTACCTTTTGCTGTAATAACGTTATCCTTTACTTCTATAGTAACTCCTTCTGGAATTGCCACTGGATTATTTCCTATTCTTGACATCTCTTTCTTGTTTATAGATTAGTAAACGTAACATAAAACCTCACCACCTACATTCTCACGTTGAGCTTGCTTACCTGTCATTACTCCATGAGAAGTAGAAACGATAGCAATACCTAATCCGTTAAGAATACGAGGTAATTCAGTTGAACCAGAATACAAACGTAAACCAGGCTTACTTATTCTTTGTAATTTTCTAATTACGGGTTCCTTTGTTTCTTTATTGTACTTTAGGGCAATTTTAATTGTTCCTTGTACCGAAGAATCGTCGAACTTATAACTTAAAATATATCCTTGATCGAATAAAATTTTAGTTATGTCCTTTTTTAAATTTGATGCAGGAATTTCCACTACTCTATGGTTAGCACGCACAGCGTTTCTAACTCTTGTAAGGAAATCTGCAATTGGATCTGTATACATATTTATTAATTTGCGGACTTGGTTTTTACACTATTGTAAACCTTAGACCAATTTATAATTTTACCAACTTGCTTTTCTAACTCCTGGTATTAAACCTTGGTTAGCCATTTCTCTAAATGTAACACGAGAAACACCAAAGGTACGCATGTAACCTTTTGGTCTTCCAGTTAATTTACATCTATTGTGCATACGAACTGGAGAAGCGTTTTTAGGTAACTTTTGTAAGCCTTCGTAATCGCCAGCTGCTTTTAAAGCTTTACGCTTCTCAGCATACTTAGCTACCGTTTTAGCTCTCTTCACCTCGCGGGCTTTCATTGATTCTTTAGCCATAACTTAGTTTTTTTGAAAAGGTAAACCTAATTCTGTTAATAATGATTTTGCTTCTTTATCAGTTTCAGCAGAAGTTACAAATGTAATATCCATACCTGAAATTTTATTGATTTTATCAATATCTATTTCTGGAAATATAATTTGTTCAGTAACTCCTAAATTGTAATTACCTCTTCCATCAAAACCTTTTGCTTTAATACCACCGAAATCTCTAACGCGTGGTAAAGCTGAAGTTACTAAACGGTCTAAAAACTCGTACATTCTTTCTCCTCTTAACGTAACCATAGCGCCAATTGGCATACCTTTACGTAATTTGAAACTTGCAACATCTTTTTTAGACAATGTAGCAATAGCTCTCTGTCCTGTTATAGTTGTTAACTCGTCTAATGCGTAGTCAACTAATTTTTTATCTGAAACTGCAGCACCAACTCCTCTAGACACAACGATCTTTTTGAGTCTAGGTACTTGCATTACATTACTATAACCAAATTCTTCTGTAAGAGCTGCAACAACTTTGCTTTTATACTCTTCTTTAAGTCTAGGTGAATATGCCATAACTATATTACTTCGTTTGATTTTTTAGAAAATCTTACTTTCTTTCCATCTTCCATTCTATATCCAATTCTTGTTGCTTCTCCTTTAGAAGTTAACAATGATAAGTTTGAAATTTGGATCGGAGCTTCTTTCTCTACGATTCCTCCTTGTGGACTTTGTGCACTTGGCTTAGTATGTTTCTTTACCATGTTCACGCCCTCAACGATCGCCTTGTTCTTATCGGCTAATACTTTTTGCACTTTACCCTCTGATCCTTTGTGATCTCCAGCAATTACTTTTACAGTATCTCCAGATTTAATTTTAAGCTTTGTCATCTTTATAAATGTCTTAAAGCACTTCTGGTGCTAATGATACAATTTTCATGAATTGTTTATCACGAAGTTCTCTAGCAACAGGTCCAAATACACGTGTTCCTCTCATTTCACCCGTTGGGTTTAAAAGTACACAAGCATTATCATCGAATCTAATATAAGATCCATCTGGACGTCTTACTTCTTTTTTAGTACGTACAACAACTGCTGTAGAAACTGCTTTTTTCTTAATGTTTCCATTAGGCGTTGCATCTTTTACAGAAACAACAACTTTGTCACCTACAGAAGCGTACCTTCTTTTGGTACCTCCTAAAACGCGAATAACTAAAACTTCTTTCGCTCCAGTGTTATCTGCTACTTTTATTCTTGATTCTTGTTGTACCATAATTACTTCGCTCTTTCAATTATTTCAACTAATCTCCAACATTTAGATTTAGATAAAGGTCTTGTTTCCATGATCTTTACTGTATCTCCAATGTTACAGTCGTTTGTTTCGTCGTGTGCTACGTATTTTTTCGTTTTCAAAACGAATTTTCCGTACATAGGATGTTTCACTTTTTTTACCTCGGCAACAACGATTGATTTCATCATTTTGTTACTAGTAACTACTCCTATACGTTCTTTTCTTAAGTTTCTTTTTTCCATCTTTCAGCAGAATTATTGTAATTCTCTTTTAGTTAATTCCGTTGCCAATCTTGCTACATCTCTTCTTACAGAACGTAATTGGATTGGGTTATCTAAAGGAGATATTGCATGTGCCATTTTTAGGTCTGAATAACTCTTTTTTGTCTCACCAAGTTTCTCTTGTAACTCAGCTACAGATAATTCTTTAATTTCTGATTGTTTCATAATATCAAATAAATTATGCTTCGTAATCTCTAGCGATTAAAAACTTTGTTTTTACAGGTAATTTTTGTGCTGCTAAACGTAATGCTTCTTTTGCAACGTCTAATGGCACTCCTCCTACTTCAAAAAGGATCCTACCTGGTTTAACTACTGCTGCCCAATATTCAACGGCACCTTTACCTTTACCCATACGTACTTCAAGAGGTTTCTTTGTAATAGGCTTATCTGGAAATATTTTAATCCAAAGTTGCCCCTCTCTTTTCATGTGACGAGTAGCTGCAATACGTGCTGCTTCAATTTGACGCGAAGTTAAAAAGTTCGAGTCTAGTGATTTTATTCCAAAAGTTCCGTTAGAAAGTAAGTGACCTCTACCAGAGTTCCCTTTCATACGTCCTTTTTGCATTTTACGAAATTTTGTTTTTTTAGGCTGTAACATTTTTCTTGTTCTTTAAAAAATTACTTTCTACGACGAGATTGATTCTTATTATCTCTTCCGCCTCGTCCACCTTTTCCTTGCTTCTTAGATAATCCAACAAGCGGAGAAAGTTCTCTTTTACCATATACTTCACCTTTCATGATCCACACTTTCACACCTAATCTACCATAAGTAGTGTGCGACTCAACAAGTGCATAATCAATATCGGCTCTAAAAGTAGATAAAGGTATACGTCCATCTTTATAGTGTTCAGAACGTGCCATTTCAGCACCATTTAAACGACCACTAATTTGGATTTTAATCCCTTCAGCGTTCATACGCATAGTAGCAGCAATAGCCATCTTGATTGCACGTCTATATGAAATTCTATTTTCAATTTGACGAGCGATACTAGTTCCTACTAAAAACGCATCTAATTCAGGTCTTTTAATCTCAAAGATATTGATCTGAACTTCTTTACCTGTAATTTTCTTAAGCTCTTCTTTTAACTTGTCTACCTCTTGTCCACCCTTTCCGATAATAATACCAGGTCTAGCAGTAGTGATAGTAACGGTTACAAGTTTTAAAGTTCTCTCGATAATTACTCTACTTACACTAGCTTTAGATAAACGTGCGTGAACATACTCTCTGATTTTATAATCTTCAGCAAGTTTGTCTCCATAATCGTTACCTCCATACCAGTTAGATTCCCATCCTCTGATAATTCCTAAGCGATTTCCGATTGGATTTGTCTTTTGTCCCATATCTATCTTAGCTTTGTGTATTATTGTTAGCTCCAACTACGATTGTAACGTGGTTAGAACGTTTTCTTATTCTGTGTGCACGACCTTGAGGTGCTGGACGTAATCTTTTTAACATTGCGCCTCCGTCAACTCTAATTTCTTTAACAAAAAGTTCTGCTTCTTCTATAGACGCATCTTCATTTTTAGCTTGCCAATTTGCAATTGCAGAAACTAACAAAGTTTCTAAACGTTTTGATGCTTCTTTAGAACTAAACTTTAAAATGTTAAGTGCTTTTTCCACGCGTTCACCTCTTACTAAATCGGCTACTAAACGCATTTTTCTCGGTGATGTAGGACAGTTATTAAGTTTAGCAAAAGCAATTTGCTTTTTACCTTCCTTAATAGCGTCTGCCATTTGTTTTTTACGACTTCCCATAGCTTACTACTTTTTACCTTTATTTTTAGCACCAGCATGACCTCTAAAAGATCTTGTTGGTGAAAATTCTCCTAATTTATGACCTACCATATTCTCAGTAACATATACTGGAACAAATTGGCGTCCATTGTGCACTGCTATCGTTTGTCCAACAAAATCTGGAGTAATCATACTTGCTCTTGACCAAGTTTTGATTACCGTTTTTTTGTTAGCGTCTACATTTGCAGCCACCTTTTTCTCTAATTTATAATGAACGTAAGGTCCCTTCTTTAATGATCTTGCCATATCTTATTTCTTTCTACGTTCTACAATATATTTATTACTTGCTTTAGTCTTAGAACGTGTTCTAAATCCTTTAGCCGGTATACCGTTTCTAGATCGTGGATGGCCACCTGAAGATTTACCTTCACCACCACCCATTGGGTGATCGACTGGATTCATTACTACTGGTCTAGTTCTTGGTCTTCTACCTAACCATCTTGATCTACCTGCTTTACCTGAAACTAATAATTGGTGGTCTGAATTAGACACTACTCCAATTGTAGCCATACAAGTAACCAAGATTAATCTTGTCTCACCTGAAGGCAATTTCACAGTTGCAAATCTACCATCCCTTGCCATTAACTGAGCAAAAGCACCAGCACTACGAGCCATAACAGCTCCCTGACCAGGACGTAACTCTATACAAGAAATGATTGTACCTAACGGTATGTTTGATAAAGGTGTTGCATTTCCAATTTCTGGAGCCACGTTTTCACCTGAAACAACAGTTTGTCCAACTTGTAAACCATTTTGAGCAATGATATAAGTTTTCTCACCATCTTGGTAATTTAATAAAGCGATAAACGCTGTACGGTTCGGATCGTATTGGATTGAATCAACTTCAGCAGGAACACCTACTTTAGTTCTCTTGAAATCGATAATACGATACCTTTTCTTATGACCACCACCTTTGTAGCGCATTGTCATACGACCTTGACTGTTTCTACCACCTGAACGTTTTTTCGGAGCTAATAAACTTTTCTCCGGCTTATCAGTTGTAATGGCGTCAAATCCATTTACAACTCTAAATCGCTGTCCAGGTGTGACTGGTTTTAATTTTCTTACTGACATTTGTCTTTAATTACATGTTAGTGTATAAATCAATTATCTCACCTTCCGCCAGTTGTACTATCGCTTTTTTCATCGCGTTAGTTTTACCATGTTGAATACCAGTTTTTGTGAACTTAGTACTTCTATCTGGACGGACATTTATAGTACGAACTTTTTCAACAGAAACTCCATAAGCAGCTTCCACTGCTTTTTTAATTTCTACCTTGTTCGCCTTTGTTTTCACGAAGAAGCTGAAACAGTTGTTTAACTCACTGTTTGCTGTCGCTTTTTCTGTGATAATAGGTTTAATTAAGATACTCATCTTGTTTCTTATTTACTTAAATTCGTTACAATTCCTTCTAAAGCTCCTTCTAAAAGTATTACTTGATTTGCATTTAAAATCTTGTAAGTACTTAATTCTGAGGATAATACCACTTCTGAGCCTTTTAAATTGCGTGACGACAAATATACATTATTATTTGACGCACCCAACACGAAGAGTGATTTTTTGTTTTGTAAGTCTAAAGCTTTCAAAATATTAGTGAAATTTTTAGTCTTTGGAGAGTCGAAACTGAAGTCTTCTAAAACAACAATTGCCTTCTCACTTGCCTTAATACTAAAAGCCGATTTACGTGCTAAACGCTTAAGGTTTTTATTAAGTTTGAAACTGTAGCTTCTTGGTCTTGGACCGAACATACGACCACCACCTCTGAAAACACCAGACTTAATAGAACCTGCTCTAGCTGTACCAGTTCCTTTCTGCTTTTTAATCTTACGCGTCGAACCAGTAATCTCAGCTCTTTCTTTAGCTTTGTGAGTACCTTGTCTTTGGTTTGCTAAATATTGTTTAACATCCAAATATACTGCATGATTATTAGGCTCAATAGCAAAAACATCGTTTGAAAGGTCTGCCTTTCTACCTGTTTCTTTTCCGTTTATATCTAAAACTGCTACTTTCATTATTTTCTAATAATTACATAAGCGTTTTTATGGCCAGGAACACATCCTTTAACCACAAGTAGATTCTTTTCAGCAACTACTTTTAAAACTCTTAAATTTTGAACTTTTATAGTGTCTCCACCCATTCTTCCGCCCATCTTCATTCCTTTGAAGACTCTTGCTGGATAAGATGCAGCTCCAATAGATCCTGGTGCTCTCAAACGGTTATGTTGACCGTGAGTCGCTTGACCGACACCTGCAAAACCATGACGTTTTACAACACCTTGAAATCCTTTACCTTTTGATGTTCCTGCCACATCAACAAATTCACCCTCAGCGAAATGTTCTACGGTGATTGCATCACCTAATTTGTACTCCTCATCAAAACCTTGAAATTCGGCGATTTTGCGTTTTACAGAAGTTCCTGCTTTTTTAGCATGACCTAAGTCAGCTTTAGTAGCACTTTTTTCTGTCGCGTCATCGAAACCTAATTGAACAGCTTTATAGCCGTCTACTTCTTCAGTTCTGACTTGGGTAACGATACATGGTCCAGCTTCGATTACTGTACATGGCATATTTTTACCATTTTCATCGAAGATGCTGGTCATACCGATTTTTTTTCCAATTAACCCAGACATAATTATTATTTATTTATTATTACTCAATTTGTTGAAGCATGCTTCAACATTACTTATCTATAAAAACATTCAAGGCTGAAAATACGTTTCAGCCTTGAATTGTATTTTTTCCGTTTTTCCTTCGCGCGCAGCTTAGGACATGTAAAGTTTAAACTTAAACTTTGATCTCTACTTCAACACCGCTTGGCAACTCTAACTTCATTAGAGCGTCAATTGTTTTAGAAGATGAAGAGTAAATATCCAATAATCTCTTATAAGAGCTTAATTGAAATTGTTCTCTAGACTTCTTGTTAACGTGAGGTGAACGTAACACAGTGAAAATTTTCTTGTGTGTTGGTAACGGAATTGGTCCAGTTACAACAGCACCAGTACTTTTTACTGTTTTTACAATCTTATCAGCAGACTTGTCTACTAAGTTATGATCGTAAGACTTTAATTTTATTCTAATTTTTTGACTCATTTTCTTAACTTTTTAAGATTGTTCTCCTTTAGCTGCTTTAATAACATCTATAGAAATATTTGAAGGTGTCTCAGCATAGTGTGAAAACTCCATTGTTGACGTAGCACGACCTGAAGATAATGTTCTTAATGTTGTAACATAACCAAACATTTCAGATAATGGCACAGTAGCTTTTACAGTTTTTGCACCTGCTCTATCGCCCATATCACTAACTTGACCTCTTCTTCTATTTAAATCACCTACTATATCACCCATGTTTTCCTCAGGAGTAATAACTTCTAGCTTCATTATAGGCTCCATGATCACAGCTTTTGCCGCTTTTGCACAGTTTTTAAACCCTAATTTAGCTGCCAATTCGAAAGATAATTGATCAGAATCCACATCGTGATATGAACCATCTCTTAAAGTAACTTTCATAGCATCGATTTCGTAACCTGCTAAAGGTCCGTTTACCATTGCCATTTTAAATCCTTTCTCAATTGATGGTATAAATTCCTTAGGAACATTACCACCTTTAATTACAGATTTAAATTGAAGTCCTGTTTCTCCTTCATCAGCTGGCTCTACAGTAAATACGATATCTGCGAATTTACCACGACCACCAGATTGTTTCTTATAAACTTCTCTATGATCTGCAGCTGCAGTAATAGCTTCTTTATATTCAACTTGAGGTTGCCCTTGATTTACTTCAACATTAAACTCACGTCTTAAACGATCTACAATAACATCTAAGTGAAGTTCTCCCATACCTGATATAATAGTTTGACCTGAAGCCTCGTCTGAACGTACTGTAAATGTAGGATCTTCCTCGGCTAACTTACCTAGACCAATACCTAACTTATCGACATCTGCCTTAGTTTTAGGCTCAACCGCGATACCAATTACTGGATCTGGAAAGTCCATAGACTCTAAAACAATAGGATGCTTTTCCGCTGAAAGAGTATCACCTGTTTTGATAGATTTAAATCCAACAGCAGCTCCAATATCTCCAGCTTCTATATAATCAATTGCATTTTGCTTGTTAGCATGCATTTGGTAGATACGAGAAATACGTTCTTTTTTACCAGAACGGTTATTTAACACATAAGAACCTGCATCTAAACGACCAGAATATGCTCTAAAGAATGCTAGACGTCCTACGAAAGGATCGGTAGCAATTTTAAATGCTAATGCAGCGAAAGGTTCATCAACACTTGGCTTACGAATCTCTTCTTCATCTGTATCTGGATTGATTCCAACAATACCCTCCTTATCCATTGGAGAAGGTAAGTAACGACATACAGCATCTAATAAGAACTGAACACCTTTGTTTTTAAACGCAGAACCACAAATCATAGGAATAATGGCCATATCCATAACAGCAGCTCTAAGTGCAGCATGCACTTCGTCTTCTGTAATAGAATCTTCATCTTCCATAAATTTCTCTAAAAGATTCTCATCGTAACTTGCTACTTCTTCAATTAAAAGTGCGCGATACTTACGAGCTTCTTCCTTCATATCCTCAGGAATTTCGATAATATCGAAAGTTGCTCCTTGAGTATCATCATGCCATACAATAGCACGATTTTTTACTAAATCTATAACACCTTTAAAATCTTCTTCGTCACCAATGTTTAAAACGATTGGCACCGCGTTAGATTTTAACATGTCTTTTACTTGTTGACAAACACCTAAAAAGTCTGATCCTTGACGGTCCATCTTATTAACGAAACCAATTCTTGGCACTTTATAGTTATCCGCAAGTCTCCAGTTTGTTTCAGATTGTGGCTCAACACCATCAACTGCACTGAATAAGAAAACTAAACCATCTAATACACGTAATGATCTATTTACCTCTACAGTAAAATCTACGTGACCAGGAGTATCAATTATATTAAAGTGATATCCTTTTGTATCAGGTACTTTTTCTCCGTTTTCAAGTGGAAACTCCCACTCACAAGTTGTAGCCGCAGACGTAATAGTAATACCACGTTCTTGCTCTTGCTCCATCCAGTCCATTGTTGCAGCACCATCATGTACTTCACCAATTTTATGTGAAACTCCTGTATAATATAGAACACGCTCTGTTGTTGTTGTTTTACCAGCATCAATATGCGCAGCAATACCTATATTTCTTGTATATCTTAAATCTCTTGCCATCTTAAATTAGAATCTAAAGTGTGAGAATGCTTTGTTTGCTTCTGCCATTTTGTGAGTATCAGTTCTTTTCTTAACTGCTGCTCCCTCTTCTTTAGCTGCTGCTAAAATCTCAGAGGCTAAACGTTGCGCCATAGATTTTTCATTTCTCTTTCTAGAAAAACTAATTAACCATTTCATAGCTGTAGAAACCTTACGGTCTGCACGTATTGGGTTAGGAATTTGGAATGTTGCCCCACCAACTCTACGACTACGCACTTCTACGTGAGGCATAACGTTAGATAATGCTTCTTTCCATACTTCTAATCCTGATTTTTCTTCGTCTGTTTTTTTCGACTCTACGATATCAATTGCATCATAAAATACTTTGAAAGCTACTGACTTCTTACCATCCCACATCATCATGTTTACAAAACGAGTCACTAACTGATCGTTAAAACGAGGATCTGGCAAAAGCGGTCTTTTTTTCGCTGCTCTTTTTCTCATGTCTTCTTCTTAAAGTTTTAAAATTACTTCTTAGGGCGTTTAGCACCATACTTAGATCTACGTTGCGTACGACCATCGACACCTGCGGTATCCAATGCTCCACGTACAATGTGGTATCTAACTCCTGGTAAATCCTTAACCCTTCCACCTCTAACCAATACTATCGAGTGCTCTTGTAGATTGTGTCCTTCACCGCCAATGTATGCATTAACCTCGTTACCGTTTGTTAAACGAACCCTTGCTACCTTACGCATCGCTGAGTTTGGTTTTTTTGGAGTCGTTGTATAAACACGAGTACACACACCACGTCTTTGTGGACAAGAATCTAAAGCAGCCGATTTACTCTTCTTGGTTATTTTGGCTCTTCCTTTTCTTACTAATTGTGAAATTGTTGGCATATATATTTATATATAAATTTAATTGACCTCTTTTAAGAGGGCTGCAAATGTAGAAATTAATTTTCGATTTCCAAACCGTAAAACATTAATTTTCAATACTTTTTTAAATTTATGTTTTTGTCTATATAATATCTTTAGTTTTTCCGTTAGCTTTACACCATACATAACAGCCAAAATTCGTGCACAGACATATTACTTTTCTTTTCTTTATAATTGGATTTTGCTCTACGGAATTACATGCACAAAATTTAAATTTAAATTTAAAAATTATTGGAGAAACAAATGATGAAACCGAAATAATTGAAGGATTTATTTACAATAACACACACATTGATTATAATTCAATTATCAATGAAGCGGATTCACTGCAACAAAAAATAATTAAATCCGGATATATTGAAAGCGAACGCAATCTGTTAGAAAAAATAAACGATAGTTCATTTCAGATACAATTTCAACTCCATACTAAATACGACTCAATTCAAATACACTACAACACTTATGATATTAATAAAAAAATAATTGATAATATTTCACAAAAAAGCTTTGATGGTTTTTTTAACACTCCTTTTAGTACTATCGAACAAGTTCTTCAAAATATAAACACCAAAATAGCACAAAATGGTTTTCCGTTTACAAAAACTAAACTTTCAGGTATAAAAATTAAAAAAAACAAAACTTTAGTAGCTCAACTTATAATTATAAAAAATCAAAACAAACGTAGTCTAGATAATATTGTAATTAAAGGTTATGAAAAATTTCCGAAAACATATTTAAGAAAATTCTTAAAGATCACACCCGAGCAAACTTTTAATATTGAAACAATAAAAAGGAAGCTAAACGCAATAAAAAATATACGTTTTGCAAAACAAACAAAAGCACCAGAAGTTTTATTTACAAAAGATTCGACTACCTTATATATATATCTTGAAAAATCGAAGAGTAATACTTTTGATGGTTTTCTAGGTTTTAGCACCAATGAAGAAACAAACAAAATAGATTTTAATGGTTATATAAATTTAGAACTTAATAACAATCTTAATTATGGCGAATCTTTTAACTTAATCTATAAAAGTGATGAAAGCGAGCAAAAGAACTTTGAAATAAATTTGAATATGCCCTATCTATTTTCATCACCAATTGGAACAGAAATATCACTAAAAATAATAAAAAGAGACAGCTCATTTACCTCAATAAATCAAAAAGCAAATGTTTTTTATCAATTAAACCAAAAAAACAGAATATTTTTAGGACTAGAAAGTACAGAATCTAATAATCTATTAGATGATAATTCTAATTTAGAAATAGCAGACTATAAAAGCAACCTCTATAATGTAAAATATATTTTTGAAAACAGGCAAGGCAATAATTCGCTTTTTCAAATAAAAAGCAATGTCCAAATAAAATTTGGTTTAGGAAAACGAAAAACAAGTAATGCTAGCGAAAATCAAAAGAAAATAGAAATTGATGGATTCCATAGTTTTCAGTTAAACAAAAAAAACAGCATATACACAAGATTAAACGCAGCACTAATAGATTCAGATAACTATTATGAGAATGAACTCTTTCGGTTTGGTGGTATAAACTCTATAAGAGGTTTTAAAGAAAACAGCATACTCGCCAATAACTATATACTTCTAAATACAGAATACAGGTATCTTTTAAGTACAGGTATTTACGCACATACAATTATAGACTTTACGCAATTCGAGAATGAAATCTCTAACACTAAAGAAAATCTATATGGCTTTGGTTTTGGTTTTGGGATAACAACAAAGGCAGGGTTATTAAGATTTAACTTTGCGAATGGGAAAACCGCAACACAAAATTTCAAATTCTCAAATAGTAAAATTCACCTCAGTTTAATATCACTATTTTAGTTTTAAAAGGTCCGAAAAAGTATTTTTTTGAAAAAAAATGAAATTTTAACCAATAAATATTGTTTTATTAACTTTTTATTATGATTTTTGACACAGACTAATTCAAATAAAAAATAAAATGAAAACAAAGTTTAGTGGAATTCTAACGCTATTACTAGCGTTTGTTGTGCAACTCACGTTCGCACAGGGAAAAACAATTTCAGGTACCATCTCCGATGGAGACAATTTACCGTTACCTGGAGTTAATGTTCTTGTTAAAGGTACAAGTAATGGTACTACAACAGATTTTGACGGTAATTATTCAATCTCAGCAAAAACAGGAGATATCCTTGTATACTCTTATGTTGGTAACACAGTTGAAGAAACAGTAGGTGCTGAAAACAACATAAATTTTGTTATGAGTGAAAACACTCTTGACGAAGTTGTAATTACAGCACTTGGTATTAAAAGAAAAAAGGATGAAGTTACAACAGTTTACCAAGAGGTAAAAACTGAAGAACTTACTAAAGCTAACAACCCTAGTGTTGTAAATAGTTTATCTGGTAAAGTTTCTGGTTTAACAATTACGCAAAACTCTAATGGTGTTTCTGGTGGTACAAGAATTGTATTACGTGGTAACCGTTCTATTTCTGGTAACAACCAGGCGTTAATAGTTATTGATGGAGCAATTTCAACAACAGGTATCTTAAATGCTTTAGATCCGAATCAAATTGATTCAGTAAACGTTATTAAAGGTGCTGCTGGTTCTGCATTATACGGTTCTCAAGGATCAAATGGTGTAATTGTTGTTTCAACAAAAACAACAACCAAAGGAGAAAAGATGACTGTTCAAGTTAACTCTTCTATAGACTTTGAGTCTGTCGCTTATGTTCCAGAAAAACAGACTAGATATGGTCAAGGTTGGGATTTAGGTAATGGTTTTGAAAACGTTATTTATGAAAACGGTGGTTGGGGACCAGAATTTGACGGACAAGTTGTTCCTGTTGGATTACCTCAAGCTGATGGAACTTTTATTACTGCACCTTACGAATCAAGAGGAGCTGATCATATTAAAGAATTCTTTCAAACAGGTTTAACAAGACAAAATTCTATTTCTGTTTCTTCAGGTGGTGCTGATGGTTTCATCACATTAGGTGCAAGAAATGTTAACACTGAATTTGTTGTACAAAACGATAAAAGAAAAAGAAACACTTTAACATTAAGAGCTGGTAAAACTGCAGGAAACTGGAGTGCTGGTGGTAATGTAGTATATACAAACTCTACTGTAGAGCGTCATAACGGCGATTTGTATACACAGTTATTACAATCTGCAACAAACATTCCTATCCAAAGTTTTGAGAATTCTGGAAATGAAGGTCACTGGAATGCATATTTCACAAACCCTTATTGGAATTTACAAAACCAAAGAACTCAAGGTGAGAACAACAACATCAGTTTACAAGGTGATTTAGGATATAGAGTTAACGATAATATTTCTTTTAAATTATTAAGTAATGCTCGTATTTTTGAAGGTAATAGTTTATCATATCAAAATGGTTATACTGAACCTCAAGAAATTCGTGACAATACTGGTGCTGACAGATCTTTACTATCTAGTTTTAGTTTCCAGAACTTTAGACAAAGTACTTACTATACCGATTTCTTTGTAAACTTAGATTACGATTTAACCGAAGATGTTTCTTTTGGAGCTAATATTGGTGTAAACAACCAATACTTCAAAAACAGTTCTACTACAGTTGGTGGTGAAGGTTTAACAATACCTGGTATTTACACTGCAGCAAATTTAAACAATGGAGTAGATGATGCACGTAGTGGAGACACTAGAGCAAGTTCTGCTACCATTTCAACTTTCGCAAATTTAGATTTCGGATATAAAGATTTCTTATTCGTAACTCTAACTGGTAGAAATGACTGGTCTTCTAGATTAGCAAAATCTAAGCAATCTTTCTTTTATCCAGCAGTGAGTATGTCTTTCTTACCAACAAAAGCATTTGATGGTATGAAGAGTGATGTATTAAACTACATGAAGATAACTGCAGCTTATGTAAAAGTAGGTAACGCCGGTGGTGTTGGAACTTATGCAATTCAACAATTTGTAAATACTGCAGGTGGTTTTCCATTCGGTGGTCAAAACTCATTTGTTGTTGATAGAACAATAACAGATCCTTTAATTAATCCTGAATTTTTAACAACTTTTGAAGTTGGTGCAAATGTTGGAATGTTTAAAGATAGATTAACTATCGATGCTAGTTACTCTTCATTTACTGGTACAGATCAAATTACTAGTGTTGCCGCTTCTGCTGCTTCTGGAATTTCTAGAGCTACAGTAAACGTTGCAGAAACTGAGGGTACAGCTTTTGAAGTTGATTTAGGTGTTAAGGTTATTAAAACTGATGATATCAACTGGAACGTAAATATTGGTTATTCTACAACAAATAACGAAGTAACTAAAGTAACAGATCAAGCTGATCAAGTATCGCTAGGTGGTTTTGCAGGATTTGCTGAAGTATTTGCTATTAAAGGAGAAGCTTTCCCAGTTATTCAAACTAACTATTACGAAAGAGATCCTCAAGGTCGTGTTTTAATCGATCCTACAAGTGGTAACCCAATTGAAGCTTCTGGTTTAAAAATTGCAGGTAGAACTACACCTAAGCATACTGTAAACTTAAATACAGCTTTTAACTATAAAAACTGGTCATTACAAGCGACTATGGATTATAGAACTGGACATGTATTTTACTCAGATACTAAATCAAACTTAACTTGGTCAGGTCACGCTGTTGAAACAGCTCAAGGTGGTCGTGGTTCATTTATATTCCCTAACTCTGCAATAGAGACATCTCCAGGTGTATATGTAGCAAACACAAGTGTGCCTTCTGCTGGACCTAATGCAGGTGCTTACATTAACTTCTTCGGATTATATAGAGGAGTTGGTGAAAACCACGTATTAGATGCAACTGCATTTAAAGTTAGAGAATTGTCTTTAAGTTACGACTTAAACAAAGAGTATTTAGAGAACACATTTATTTCAGGTTTAAGAATTAGTGCTACAGCTAGAAATCCTTTTGTAGTTTTACCTTCTGAAAACAGAGGATATAACGATCCGGAATCTGGTTTTTCTACTGGTAACGCTCAAGGTATTACTACGCAAGCTGGTAACTATCCTCCAACAAGAACATTTGGTTTAGGATTAAACTTAACTTTTTAAAAAAAAATTATGAAAAAATATATTAAAATAGGAATTGCATTGCTTTTTATAGGAGCAGCATTCAATTCTTGTGAAGGTGCCTTAGACATTAATGAATCTGAAGTCAATTTCACAACAGACTTAGTAAATCCCGATTTACTATTAGCAGGTGCTATACAAGCACCAAGAGGTCAATTTGAAGTTACTACTAGTGAATTAGGTAGTATCTTAATGAACCAATGGGCTGGTGACATCAACAATGTTACAGGTGGGTTTCAAGATGAATTTAGATTAAATATTACACAAAACTTCTATACATCAATTTGGCAAAACTTATACAGAGGTATGGGTACTTACCAAGCAATCATTGATTCTGAAGGAGACGCATATAATAACCATAAAGCGATAGCAAGAATATTAAAATCTTACTATTTTCAATACATTATTGACCTTTATGGAGATGCACCTTACTCACAAGCTTTACAAGGAGGTGATACATTAACTCCTGCTTATGACGATGCACAAACTGTATATAGAGCTCTAGTTGAAGATATCAACTTAGCATTAGCAACTTTTGCGAATTCAGGTGATTATTTACCAGTAGGGACTGAAGATACTGTATTTCAAGGTGATTTAAATGGATGGGCTCAAGTAGCAAATACATTAAAATTAAGAATCTTATTACGTCAATCAGAAATGGGTGGTGAAACTGCTACTTATTTAGCTACAGAATTTGCAACATTAGATAATAACTTTGTGACTACAGATGCTGTTTTAAATCCAGGTTATGTACTAGAAACTAATAGAATGAGTCCATTCTGGGCAAACTATGGTTTTGATATTGAAGACAATGCAACTTTTGATCATGACTTTATTGTACCATCAGAGTACTTCGAAAAGTTTTTAAAAGGAGACAACCAGACTGATGCTAACAATACTCCAGGTGCTTTACCAGGAACAGGGAAAAACGATACAAGACTTGATCGTTTCTTTGATGCCTCAACAGGTGTACCAGGAAATGGTGTTACAGGTGTTGTGCAAGGTGCTACAAATACAACTGCTCCAACAGATTTATCTGAACCAGGACCAGGGTTATTAAGAAGTTTCGATCAAGACAGTTATATCTTTACTGCTTCAGAAAGTTTCTTTTTACAAGCTGAAGCTATTGAAAGAGGTTATATGTCAGGAAACGCTCAAGCTATGTTTGAGGCTGGAATTACTGCTTCATTTAACTTATTAGGAAACCCAGGAGATGCAGCAGCATACATTTTAGATTCTCAAACTGCAAATAGAATTGGTTGGACTGGATCTGCGAACAAAATTGAGGCTATCATGACGCAAAAATGGATAGCGCTTTCTGGATTCAATGCTATAGAGTCGTTTATCGACTACAATAGAACTGGATTTCCAAACGTTCCATTATCTGTTATTGCTGAAAAACCATCAAGACCAGTTAGATTACTTTACCCAGCTTCAGAATTTTCAACTAACTCAGGAAATGTGCCTTCGCAACAGACTTCTGATGCTTTTAGTGACAAAATTTTCTGGGATGTTAATTAATAAAATTGTTAAAAATTAGAAAAATGAAAAAATTAAAATTAGTATTATTCGCAGTAGTTTTAGCTACATTAAATTTCTCTTGTTTAGTAGATGATTCTACTGGAGACGATGCACTTAACGCCCTTGGAGAGTCTAGCTACATCGTTGGATTTTCAAACGGAACAGCTTTATTAAGTTATTTCGAAGACATAGGAGCTATTGAAAAAGAATTTCCAATTGACTTCTTAGGAGGACAAGACGGAAACTTGGCAAGTGCCTTAACTATAAACTATAGTATAGACCCTTTATCTTCTGCTACAGAAGGTCAAGAATTTAATTTTGTTGACACTTCTGGAACTGTAACTATAGCCGCAGGTGGAAGTTTTGCTCAATTCCCATTATTAGTTAATACTGGTGGATTAGATCCAGATGTACCTACAGAATTGATTTTAAACTTAGATTCAGTTACTGGTGCAGATGCTGTAATTTCTGCTCTAGGAGACCAATTAAAAATCACTTTTGTTGGATGTCAAACCGGTCTAGATAGCTTTACTTACGCTGTAATTTCAGTAAGAAGCGACGGTGTTACTGTAGATCAAGGTGTTGCAGATCTTAGAAATACAGGTCCTAACACATTAAAAACAAGAACTACAGGTCCTTGGGGATTAAACTCAATAGCTGATGACACAGGTTTAACATTCACAGATGTTTGTGGAGACTTAAACATTGATGCTCAAAATTTAATGGAAACGTATTCTAATCAAGTTACAGGAACAAACTTAGCTGGAGCTGATGGACAAGTTGATGCTAATGGTGACTTTTCATTATCATATGAAATCACATTTGGTACTGGACCACTTACCCACATAGACGATTACACAAAACTTTAATAAACACAAATTATGAAAAATACATATATTAAATTATTAGCTTTACTATTTATTGCTTCTGCTTCTGTGTCGTGTGTAAACGATGATGAAACATTTGGAATAAATGATAATAAAGCTACGGCTACAACTTCGGTTACGTCGTTATCACTTGCTGAAGGTGAAAGTGGAGTTATTCCTTTTACACTAAGTAATGCGATTAACAAACCTTCTCAATTTAAAATTGAATTAGTTGGAGGAAATGGTGGACAGGATGACATTACTGCTGGTGATGGTTATACAGATGCTGACACAGGTATTTACCAGGATGGTTTCGAAATAACTGTTCCTGCTTATGTAAGTAGCTTTGAAATCCCAGTTAACGCTGTATTAGATTTAGATCAAACTGAAGGTAATGAAACTCTTACTTTAAAAATTAGTGCTGCCGGTGTAAGAACTATTCTTACTCCTAAAGCTTATATCGTAGAAGTAAGTATTCAAGATTATGAATATTGCATGTGGGAGCTTCAAGTAATGGATGGCTATGCTGATTCTTGGCAAGGTGCTACTATTACATTTACTGATGATAACCAAGTAAGCGTTTATCCTGATGGAGATTGGGATGATGACGCCGAAACGTATCAAATACCTGTAGGTCGTAACGGTAACTTTTCTATCACTTACTTATCTGGTTCAACTGGAGATCAACCTAATGCACCGGGTGCACCTGGATATGAGGAAGAAAACTCATATACTTTAACGGCTCCAAACGGTACTGTTTTTAGTGATGGTCCTGTTCCTACTGTTGGCGTAATAGCTAGTGGTACAGGAAGTCTTTGTAATTAAAATAAATTATACGTAATACTTATTAAAAACCACCCTGACTTTCAAGGTGGTTTTTTTATTTGCCCTGATTATGAGATTAATAATTCTAATACCCTTTTTTTTAACAACAGTCGTTGTTTTTAGTCAAAACACTGTTGGAACTTTGCTAAACACAGAAGATTCATACAACGGTTATACATTACTTTCGCCAATAAGATCTACAGAAACTTACCTCATAAATAATTGTGGTGAAGTAATTAACCAATGGAGCAGTACATTTTTGCCTGGAGCATCGGTTTATTTATTGGAAGATGGCAGCCTTTTAAGAACAGGAAAAGTTAACAATTCCGAAATAAATCTTGGAGGCCTAGGAGGTAAAATTGAACTATTCGATTGGAATGGTAATATAATTTGGGAATACCTACACTCATCAACTACATTTTCACAACATCATGACATATATCCTTTACCTAATGGTAATATTTTAATGTTAAGCGCGGAAATAATGACACAACAAGAAGCTATCCAAGCAGGTAGAGATCCATTATTACTAAGTGACGGTAAACTCTATAATGAACAAATTCTAGAGCTTGAACCCGTGGGAATAAATCAAGCTAATATTGTATGGGAATGGAATATTAAAGATCATTTAATTCAAGATCTTGATATAAATAAAGATAACTTCGGAATAATTGAAAACAATCCACAACTTCTAAATATAAATTTTCTTAACGGTGGAAATCCAGTGGCAAACTGGCTGCATATTAATTCTATCCAATTTAGTGAGACTTTAGACCAAATTATTTTAAGCAGCAGAAAATTAAGTG
The DNA here is from genome assembly GCF_000797445.1 of Lacinutrix jangbogonensis. Lineage (GTDB taxonomy): Bacteria > Bacteroidota > Bacteroidia > Flavobacteriales > Flavobacteriaceae > Lacinutrix > Lacinutrix jangbogonensis. The sequence goes on from NZ_JSWF01000035.1 coordinate 149,274, forward strand.
AAATATACATTATAGACCACTCTACAACAACTTTAGAAGCATCTTCATCTAATGGTGGCACATATAATAAAGGTGGTGATTTCCTCTATAGGTGGGGTAATCTAGAAGCTTATGGTAAGGGAACTAACGCTAATCAAACACTGGATTCACAGCATTATCCGCATTGGATTCCTGATTCACTAACAGATGAAGGAAAAATCATGATCTTTAATAACGGCAATTCTACTGGCATTTCTTCATTAGAAATTATTAATCCTCCAACCTCTTTACCAGGAGAATATATATACAACACTACTAATGGTTATGGACCATTAACTTCAGAGTGGAACTATACTTCACCTATTCCAACAGATTTTTTTTCTTCGATACTTTCAAGTGGCCAACGTTTACCAAATGGTAATACATTAATTTGTGATGGTGATTCCGGGTATTTTATTGAAATAGATAACAATAAAGATATTGTTTGGGAATACGTAAACCCAGATACCGCAGATGGTATTCTTTCTCAAGGTGAAACGCCTACAACTAATTTCGTGTTTAGAGCATTAAAGTTTCCTTTAGATTATCCAGCATTTATAGGTAGAGATTTAACACCTGGGGATCCAATAGAAATAAACCCTGATTTAAGCGATTGTAACTTACTTAATGTTTTAGACTATACTTTAGAAAAATCTAGTATTAAACTATATCCTAATCCTGTGGTAGATTACTTAACCATTGAATACCCAAAAAAAATAAACAGTATTGAAGTGTATACAATATTTGGTAAGCTATTAAAGAAAGTAAGAAATACCAAAAAAATTAAGTTTAGTAAAATGGCTTCTGGTTTTTATTTAGTTAAAATAAATACCGATGATGGTTCAATTACTAAAAAAATAGTGAAAGCATAATTATTATGCAATATATGACACAGAAGAAATACAACAAATAATTATTGTTTAAAAGCTTTTATTGAATCCTTGACTACTAATTATTTGTAGAATTAGATGCACTTTAGAGCCAAAAACAAATTTTACACGAACCTTTGAAAAGTTAAATCTGTTATCAAAAACAAACATCAAAGGATTGTGGCTAACATTTCTACATTTAGATTTAAGGATTTGGATGCATTGACTGAAAACACAAAAGACTTAGCAAATCTACTTAGTTATTTGATAGAGATTAGTATGGTGGAATTGAGTGTACAATTACAAGTGGTACTTATACTCCATGTAACATAAGTTTCCAACAAATATTATTATATAAATCACATCTATTTGAGGTAGTTCTTTTATTTATGTGAAAAAGGAAATGAAAAAAATATTAATTTTACTGTTATTATTTACGACTATTACAATACTCCATTCTCAAAATACGGTAGGGACAATAACAAATACAAATGATGCTTACAATGGGTTAACTTTACTCTATCCCGATAACTCTAACGAAACTTACCTTATTAATAATTGTGGACAAGTTATACATCAGTGGACAAGTAATTATACACCTGGAGCTTCAGCATACCTATTAGAAAATGGTAACCTACTTAGAACTGGAAAATAGCTAATCCGGATATTACTATTGGAGGTATAGGCGGAAAATTGGAGTTGTTTGATTGGGATAACAATTTATTATGGGAATATAACTATTCATCACCAAACCATACTCAACATCATGACGTATACCCACTGCCTAATGGTAATATACTTATGCTTGCTTTATCAATAATGACTAGTTCAGAAGCAGTTCAAGCAGGAAGAGACCCTTCATTAATAAGTGAAGGTGAAATTTTCAATGAACAAATACTTGAATTATAACCAGTTGGCAATGTAGGAGTTAATATTGTGTGGGAATGGAACATAAAGGATCATCTTATTCAAGGTTTTGACAGTACGAAAGATAATTTTGGTGTTGTTCAAGACAATCCGAAAATTTTAATTTTCAACTTTGTTAACGGTGATACCCCAGTAGCAAACTGGTTACATTTTAATTCTTTACAATATAATGAGAGTTTAGATCAAATCCTTTTAAGTAGTCGAAAACTAAGCGAAATATTTATTATTGACCATTCTACAACAACTCAAGAAGCGGCATTACATACTGGTGGTATATATGGTAAAGGAGGGGATTTACTTTATAGATGGGGAAATATAGCAGATTATAATAAAGGAGATTATACAGATAAGACATTAGATGGTCAGCATTATCCGCATTGGATTCCAGATACTTTCACAGATGGAGGAAAAATTATGCTATTTAACAACGGTAATACTGTTGGATATTCTTCTCTAGAAATAATTAACCAACTTGTAAGTTCTCCAGGTGTATATTCTTACAATAATACATCAGGCTAAGGGCCAAGCGCATCAGAATGGAATTATACTTCACCAACACCTACAGATTTATTTTCGTCAATCCTTTCAAGTGGCCAACGTTTACCTAATGGTAACACATTAATTTGTGATGGTGATTCTGGCTATTTTCTTGAGATTGACACTAATAACACTATAGTTTGGGTATACGCCAATCCAGATTCTGCAACTGGTATTTTATCTCAAGGAGATATTGGCTCCTTAAATTTTACCTTTAGAGCTAAAAATTTTCCATTAGATTACCCTGCGTTTGTAGGAAAAAGTATGATACCTGGTGATCCTGTAGAAACAAATCCAGATTTAAGCAATTGTAATTTACTTAGTATTAATGAAAATCCTTTGGATGAAGCTAGTATTAAACTATCCCCAAATCCAGTGGTCGATAATTTAACCATTGAATATTCAAAAGAAATAAAAAGTATAGAGGTGTATACACTATTTGGACAGTTGTTAAAGAGAGTAACAAATACCAAAAATATTAAGTTTGGAAAATTAGTCTCTGGTTTTTATTTAGTTAAAATAAGCACTGATGAAGGTTCATTTACTAAAAAAATATTGAAAGATTAATTATTACGCAATATATAACGCAGAGCCTGATTTATATCAGGCTCTTTTTTATACCTTTACCACAATGGAAAATAGCACACAAATATTTGGTTTAAGAGCAGTAATTGAAGCAATTAATGCAAAAGAAACAGTAGACAAGGTTTTTTTACAAAAAGGCCTTAAAGGCGAGTTATTTAATGAATTGGAAGCGCTCTTGAGACAGAAAGGAATCAATTCATCTTACGTTCCTATAGAAAAGTTAAACAGATTAACAAAAAACAACCATCAAGGTGTTGTGGCACAGATTTCTCCAATTGAATTTCATGATTTAGATGCATTGGTTGAAAAAACAATAGAAAGTGGTGCCACTCCTCTATTTATATTGTTAGATCAAATTAGTGATGTTAGAAATTTTGGTGCCATTATTAGAACTGCCGAATGTACAGGTGTCCATGGTATTATAGTACAAAAAAAGGGTGGTGCTCCCATTAATGGAGATACCATAAAAACGAGTGCTGGTGCAGTATTTAAAGTGCCAATTTGTAAAGTTGATCATATTAAAGATGCCATGTTCCATATGCAAGCTAGTGGCATAAAGGTAATTGCAGCTACAGAAAAAACTGAAGACACTATTTTCGATATTTCATTTAAAGAGCCTTGTGCTATTATAATGGGAAGCGAAGGACGTGGAATTAATCCTTCTGTGTTAAAACTTGTAGATGCTAAAGCTAAACTACCATTATTAGGTGAAATTGAGTCTCTAAATGTTTCTGTTGCTTGTGGTGCGTTTTTGTATGAAGCTGTAAGACAACGAAGATAATAATCAGTCTTCAGTAGATAGTTTTTCTTTGTTTTCTTTAAAAATATAATGAATAGTAGATTTTCCTTGTATGTCTATTTTCGTATTAGAACTATTTAATTGTTCTAATAACATTTCAGATTCAAGTACAATTTTATCATCAGTTTCACTAGTGTCAATAAAGTTTCCATTTTCATCAAAATGCTTTAAAAATTCATCTTCTTCTTCATTATAATTCGGTTCTTCCCAAACATATTTTTTTGGTTTTGAAATATCTTTCCTGAAAATGAAAGCAAAAATTAATCCCGTTATCAAACCTGCGGTGTGCCCTTCCCAAGAAATTTGCTCATCTATAGGAAAAGCATACATAAACATACTTCCATAAAGAAATACGACTATTAACGATAAAGCTATTAATCGATAATGTCTAGCAAAAATACCTTTAAAGAAATTGAAACTAAATAACACATAGATTAATCCACTTGCTCCAATATGATAAGACGGTCTTCCTATTAACCAAGTTATAAATCCAGAGATTAAAATACCGTAGATAACCACTTTGAAAGCAATAGGTCTATAGAAATAAAATAATGCCGAAGACAGCACAAATAAAGGAATGGTATTAGAATACAAATGCTTAATTCCAGAATGAATAAACGGACTAAATAAGATACCTCGTAAGCCTTTTAATGTTTGAGGATATACGCCATATTTATTGAAACGCAAACCAAAACGGATTTCGATTGCAAAAACCAGCCAAATTAATAGTACAAATAGTAGCGGATACAAAAGGGTATCTAAAGTATAGGTGAAAGCCTGTTCTTGTTTTTTCATATTTATATAAATATAGCAATTTGTAATCCATTTTTAAAAATGGTGATACAATGTCAGTTAAATAAGAATTACAAAAGACTTCAAAATAACATAAAAAAATGTTTAATTTTACTTTATGAATATTCCTTTAGCCGAAAGATTAAGACCCAAAATACTAGCAGATTACGTTAGCCAAGCACATTTAGTTGGTGAAAATGGCACGCTAACCAAACAAATTAATCTAGGCATGATAGCTTCGATGATTTTTTGGGGACCTCCAGGAATAGGTAAAACAACTCTCGCAAATATTATTGCCGAAACTTCTGGTAGACCTTTTTACACCTTAAGTGCCATTAGTTCTGGTGTTAAAGATGTTCGCGAAGTGATTGAAAAAGCAAAACAAAGTGGCGGCTTGTTTACTTCCAAAAATCCAATTTTGTTTATAGATGAAATTCACCGATTTAGCAAATCTCAACAAGATTCGCTTTTACAAGCGGTAGAAAAAGGTTGGGTAACTTTAATTGGTGCTACAACAGAAAATCCAAGTTTTGAAGTTATTCCGGCATTATTGTCACGTTGTCAGGTTTATGTATTAAAACCGTTTGAAAAAAAGGATTTAGAAGTGCTTTTAAAACGTGCAATAGAAAATGATGAGCTCATATCTAAAAAGAAGATAAAACTTAAAGAAACAGATGCATTATTGAGGCTGTCTGGTGGTGATGCTAGAAAGTTACTTAATATTTTCGAGCTCATAGTAAATTCTGATCCATCCGATAAAATAACGATCACTAATGCATCGGTTTTAGAGAACGTGCAAAACAATACTGTTCGTTATGATAAAACTGGCGAGCAACATTACGATATTGTTTCGGCTTTTATAAAATCTATTCGTGGAAGCGACCCTAATGCAGCAGTTTATTATTTAGCAAGAATGGTTGAAGGTGGTGAGGATGTGAAATTTATTGCAAGACGACTACTCATTTTAGCCAGCGAAGATATTGGTAATGCCAACCCAACAGCCTTGGTGATGGCCAATACAACGTTTCAAGCAGTCTCAACAATTGGTTACCCAGAATCCAGAATAATATTAAGCCAATGCGCAACCTATTTAGCTTGTTCACCAAAAAGCAATGCTGCTTATATGGCTATTGGTAATGCGCAACAACTAGTAAAACAAACTGGAGATCTATCTGTACCTTTAGCGATTAGAAATGCACCTACAAAACTAATGCAAGAGATTGGTTATGGTGAAAACTATAAGTATTCACACAACTACGATAATAATTTTATCTCACAGGAATTTTTACCAAAAGAAATTATTGACACCAAACTTTACGACCCTGGAAATAATGCCAGAGAACATGCGCAACGGGAATTTTTAAAAGCACGTTGGAAAGAAAAGTATGACTATTAAAATTTAATATCCAAGGCCATTAATTTTAAATCATTTCCTTTTGCTTCGGCAATAACCCATTTTCCGTTTAGCTTGTAAATTATAGCATCTCTATCTTTTACTATATACAAATCTGTTTTACCTGAAAATAAAATGGTGTAAATTTTATCTCCATTACTATTTAATAGATTATAAGTAAGCCCACTTTTAGGAATAGCTTCTGCTATTAATCTACTATTATTAAATTCCAGAATTTCCTGGGTATCCTCCTCCTGTTTTTCTTTCGTTTTTATTAAAAGTACTTTAGGAGCATTTTCCACAACTACTACTTTTTCGTTTTTTAAGACTTTAATTTCATCTTTTAATTTCTCGATTTCCTTCTGCTCCTCTTGTATTACTTCAACCGCGTCGTTAGCAGTTATTGCATTTTCAGGATTATAACTATAGTTAGTCTTTTCAATACTTTTAAAAGCACTTCTTAAAGCTTGATTGTATGCAACTTTATAATTTTTCTCTCTAGATTCTCCTTGAGCACTAGTAAAAATTAGTTCATTTTTACAATTTCTTAATTGTACAGACAGCTTTGTCTTAAACATATTAGAATCTTTTAAAACATCTGCTTTTAAACCTAAACAATTATTTTTACCGTAATCACTAGGGAACGTTTCATCTTCCAATATAGCTTCAAAATTATACTTTTCGAAAAGAAATTTCGTGAGTGAATTAATTTTATATTGATCTGCTTCCTTTAAAAAATCAAACTTTTTAGGGATGATTATATACTTATAATCGTTTAAACTTTGTTGAGCAGAAACGGAAGTTAAAGCGACTAAAGTAAATAAAATTAATACTGTGTTTTTCATGTGTTTATAAGGGTTTTTAAAAAAAAACAATCAAATGCTGTTCACTATTCTCTTGAGTGATCAAGGCTTTGAACATCCTCGTTTCATAATAATATTATAAATAGTTCTTTAAATCCAGTAAATGCTTGACTTCTTTTATTTCATTTTCTAAAACCACATTATGGTAATTATAGCAAATTGCATCTAAGCCAATGTTTAAAGCACCAAGTATATCCGCTTCGTAATTATCACCAATCATAATACCATTTTCTTTTGTAATATTAGCCAATTTTAAAGCATGATTAAATACTTTAGGGTTTGGTTTTTTCACACCTACCGCCTCAGAGCTAGTAACAGTATCGAAATAATGTGCAATATTAGATTTATCTAATTTTACTTGTTGCACTTCCTCAAAACCGTTGGTTATAATATGTAATTTATATTTGGATTTTAAATAGTCTAAAATTTCAATGGTACCGTCAAAAACATGATTATGTGTCGTTAAATAATCAATGTAGTCTATTGACAATTGATGGATGACATCGTCAAGAACAACAATATTTAAAACATCAAAAGTATCTTTAAGTCTACCATAGCGTAAATTCTCTTTAGACACTTTCTCATCTCTATATAATTTCCAATATTTTAAATTTATTGGCTGATATACCTTAGTGAAGCGTTCTAAATCTATGTCAACATTATTCTTTTCAAAAATAATTTCAAAGGTTAAAGCTGAATTTTTATCGAAATCCCAAAGCGTGTGGTCCAAGTCGAAAAAGATATCTGTTATTTTACTTTTCATGTGTTCGTTTCATTGGTAGACTCTAATATTATATTGAAAAACTCCTTGTAATCTTTCCATGTTTCTGATGTACCAAAGGTATAATTATGAAACACAGAAACAAACTCGCCATTGACATTTTTAACGGATTTAATTATTTGATTTAGGTGCATTTTTTTGTCTAAAGACGATTGGTATTTTAACAAAGCGTAATCGAGTACATGATACGTGTTAATGCGCAAGGGTGTTTGGATTTCGTAATCCAAATCGAAAAAGAAAAACGGCGTACAAGTACCGGCTCTAAAACCAATATGGTTAATATAACCCATTGTAAAGTCTTCTGGGATTTCTAATTCCACAAGGTTTCTGTAAGATTCTGGTAAATTTAGTTTAGAATAAGATTGTCTCGAAGCACATAAATCTTGATTTATTATAGATTCCATTCTCAACTTTTCGGTTTTAAGAATAGATAAATTGTCTAGGGCAAAATAAGAGGCTTTTAGCCCAATTTTAGAGTAATCTCCTACTTCTTTTATAAGTGAAATGAATTTGCTTTTTTGCGCATTTATATTCTTATCATAAGTTGAAAAATCGCCAATTAAAAAAAAGAATATAAACTTATCTTTAACCTGTTTTTGTTTATTAATAATATAATTGAAAGTATCGTAAGGGTCATTTTGAAAACCAAATATTACAGAATAGCGTTTATATATATCTTTAAGTCTAAAGCGAAATAGATCATTAAATGTACCACCAATAGTTCGCATTATACTTTTCAATTTATAACTATATGCATTTGGGACATCTATTACAGGAGTAATTTTAAATTGTCGTTCTGGAAATAAAAATTTCGAAAATTGATCCTCTAAAGCTTCCCTGAATTTAAACGCCCAAATATCGACAACAGGCTGTCTTAAAAACCCATTATTAAATGCTAGGCTTTCTTCAGCTGTAAAACGTCCAAACTCATCTTTTACATGAGGCAAATACTCTTCGTAACGACTTAATAAATAAAAAGAGGCTGCAAAAATATCGAATGGTAATGCACTTTGCTCTCCATTTGGAAAAAAGCATTTTGTATCTTCCCAAACACTTACTTTGGTTTCTACATCGCTTAAGCCTTGTTCGAAAAGCAGATCGTGAGAACGAATAAAAAACTCTTTACCTAAAGGCTGTCTAGTGTATGACATTTTTAAGCTACTGTGAGCTATAAAATCTTCAACTTTAGTGGTAAAACTAACTGGTATACCTAAAATTCGAGTACAAATTTGCTTAAACGTGTAACGTAATCTTGGTGTAATTTTATGTGTATAAACTAATAACATAGGCTATTGTAAATTCCAAAAGTTAAAAATACCAAATTCCAACCGCAATCGTCGAAAAACTATAATTGTTTCAGCATTATTTTTTGGGATATAGTTTTTAATTTTTGGGATTTGATAATCTAAAGAATATTTTCATCAGCAAAGCTAAAATAAGCACTTTCAGTAATAATTAAATGGTCTAGTACTTTGATATCTAAACTTTGTCCTGCTGTTTTTAATTTTAATGTAAGATCCTTATCTGCTTGACTTGGTTTTAAGGTTCCCGAAGGATGATTGTGTGCTAAAATAATACCTATAGCGCCAACTTCTAAAGCTGTTTTAAGTGCTAAGCGGACATCTACTAAAGTGCCTGTTATTCCACCTTTGCTTAATTGGTTTTTCTGAATGATTTTATTCGAATTGTTTAAATACACAATCCAAAATTCCTCATGAGGCAAGTCTCCAATTACAGGTTGCATAAGTTCAAAAACCGATTTACTAGATGTAATTTTTTTTCGTTCTAAAGCCTCTCCTCCTCTTCTTCGTCTTCCTAACTCTAGAGCTGCAACAATAGAAATCGCTTTCGCTTCACCAATACCCTTAAACGCAGTAAGCTTTTTAATAGATAACTTACCTAATTCGCTTAAGTTATTATCCACACTTGCTAAAATGCGTTTGCATAAAGCTACTGCACTTTCTTCACGATTACCAGAACCAATTAATATAGCCACAAGTTCTGTATCACTCAACGCAGCTTTACCTTTGTCTCGTAACTTCTCTCGCGGTTGATCGTCTTGAGACCAGTTTTTTATTGAAAATGAAGAGTCCTTTTTAGCCATTATATAAAGCTACATAATTATTAGCGTATTGTTAAAAAAAATCAGCAAAAAGATTTGAGTAATGCATGTAATTTTTCTGGATTAAAAGGTTTGCCCATAAACCCGTTCATTTTATGTTCTAGCGTTTTTTCCTTTATATCTGTTTGTGCAAATGCCGTTAAAGCAATAATTGGCGTTTTTGATTTTTCTACATCTGAAAAATTTCTAATTATTTTTGTTGTTTCATAGCCATCTAAAATTGGCATTTGAAGGTCCATTAAAATTACATCTACACTAAAATCTGGATTGCTAAAATATTTTAGAACTTCCTCGCCATTCCTTGCAATTGTATATTTTATTTTCCACTTCATAAAAAACCTTTTTAGAATGAGTACATTCATTTTATTATCTTCAGCAATTAAGACACTCATATTTAATGGCTCATAATTTGGTTGCTTTTGCAGCATTAAAGGTTCAAAAGCACTTAATCTATTACTAATTTTAAATTTAATAATAAAGGAGAATGAAGAACCTTCACCTAGCGTGCTTTCTACAATTAATTCACTGTTTTGAATCTCTAATAACTTCCTGCTAATTGAAAGTCCTAAGCCAGTGCCTCCATATTTAATTGAAGTGTCTGAATTCGCTTGCATAAAACTTTCAAAGATTATGCCTTGCTTACTTTTTGAAATGCCTATACCAGTATCGACAACTTTAAATTCTAATGCTATTTTATTTTCTTCGAGTCCTAAATTAGTAACGACTAAACGAATATTACCATGCTTTGTAAACTTTAAAGAATTACTTAAAAGGTTTTTTATTATTTGAGTTAATTTAAGTTTATCACCTTTAATAATATCTGGCAATTCATTCATTTTTTCAACCCTAAATTGGATTCCTTTTTTTTCTGCTACCAAAGAATAGTGCTCTCCAATGGTATCTAAAAAATAATTTAGCCTGAAGTTTTTCTCTACTATGTTAATTTTACCTGAATTAATTTTATCAAAATCCAGCAAATCATTAATTAAGCCTAACAAATGTTCTCCAGAATATTTAAGACCTTTCAAGTTTTCAGACTGATCTGGCATGTGGTCTTCCATTAATAAAATATTCGCCAAACCAGTAACGGCATTTAAAGGTGTTCTAATTTCGTGCGACATTGTAGACAGAAATTGATCTTTAGCTTTACTTGCCTTTTGTAATTTTATTTCAATCTCTTTTAAATTTGTAACCTCAGTTAATGTGCCAATAAATCCAGTGGCATAACCATCAACATCTCTAATTAGCTTATATTTAACTTCAAACCAAAGAATTTTATCTTTAACACTATACTTAAAAATGGATTTTGATTTATCTTGTTTTAGTGAAAATAATTTTTCTAAATCTTTGCCCTCTAAATTATCATTTATAAGAAAGTCGCGATAATTTCTACCTAAAGATTCTTTAATTGAAAATCCTGAGTATTTTTCCCAAGCATTATTTAAAAAAGTAAAGTGACCTTCAAGGTCGGTTTCAAAGATAATTCCACCAACATTATCAACTAGATTTTCTAACTTTGTATTAGATTGATCTATTTCTTTTCTAAGTTTTTTATTTGCAGTAAACAGTTCCTTAGAACTTTGTTCAAGAATATTTTCTTTGTGAATAATGTCTTTATCAAAACTTTTATAAGCTTGATCTACACTATATAAAAATTCTTCAAGAGCAGGATTATCTGCTAGGTTTAAATTAGACTTCTTCAGTTGTCTTTTTAATAATCTATGAAACTCTTTTTTTAACATTCTGTAAGTGTTGTAATAGTCATGGTTTGATTATGTAGTTCACAAGGAGAAAACGCACCAAATGGAGCAATCTCTCCATAGGAGTAAAATCCTGTAATACTTGGTTTTTCCCCAAGCACCTCTCTTACAACCTCAATCTCTTCTTCCACTAATTGCTTTAAAACCAATCTTCTTCCTACACAACTAATAAGTATTGCCAAGTCTGAAGATTCATTTGCATTTTTATTTGCTAAAATCGCAGAATCTTCTGCTCCACTTATTAATCTATCTATATTTGCTTTCATTAATCTCACATAAGAACCTTCGGCTATATTACCTGCAAAAGTTAAGCTTTGTTCGTCTTCACTAATGCCTAAAATAGTTCTTATAACCGGTGGAGTGTTTTCATTATTCCTCATACTTAAAGGAAATAATAGTCCTGAACTCGGTAGATTATTTGCTTCATCTCCTAAAAAGGATTTATAAAGTTCTAACGCAGGATACCCATCCAATTCATACAATACATTTTTTTTAGATTTTGTAACCAAACGCTCAATTCCAAAACTATCCCAGCCACTTTTTGAACTAAAACCAACTTTTAGATAATTACCATAAAGACCTAGTCCAACAATTGTATTGTCTTGCATCTTGTTATTATTGATAACAAAAGTTTTAATGAAATTTGAACCATCTGCTGCTAAACCACCAGTAATACTAATATTAGGTAGTTTAGATTTTAGGCCAGATACCAAATCTGCTCCATTAACATTAAGGCCTTCGCTAAAAATCATTACATGCTTTAAGTTTTCTTCAATAAGTTTACTAGCAATTTCTTTTCCAGCAATTTCACTATAATTCTTATCTCTAATTTCGAATGACACTTTTTTAATTCTTGTTTTTTCTAATTTAATGGCGGTCAATGAAATTGTCTTATCGCTAACTGTAATATTAGAAATTTCCCCAGCAGTTGAGCAACCCACAAGTATAGCATCTGTAAAATTTTTGTTTAAAACCTCTAAAACTTGATTTGTACAATTAAAATCTGGAGAAACGAATAAGAGAAATAAGTTCGGTTCAAAACAAATTGACTTTAACCTTTGTGACCAATTTCTCTCGTCTAAGGATAGTTGCTTTACTTTCATAGATGTAACTATTTGGACATTAAAACATGAAAATAGGCATTTAATCGATGATTTACAATATTTTACAACTTTTAGCCTAAATAAAGAGTCTGCAATTAAAGTAATAACTTTACAAATATTTTGAATTTTGACCACATTGCAAATTTTAAACAAAAAACATCTAAATTACATTATAAAAACAATTTTCAGCTAATGAAATACCCACCGAAACATCATCAAGACAACGATAGAAATCACATTATTGAAGTAATTAAAGCTTATCCATTGGCCACTATAATCTCTGTAAAAGATAATGCGCCTTTAATTACACATCTGCCGTTAATTTTTCGTGAAGATGATGAAAAGCTGATAGGACACATCGATATCTACAATCCTCAAACCGTATTACTAAAAGACAATAACGACTTAACCATCCTCTTTTACGGACCGCAATGCTATATTTCACCAAGTATTTATAGCACTACGCAATTACCAACCTGGAACTATATTCGCGTGCATTTAAAAGGTAAAGTAAAAGCTATAGAAAGTACTGAAGCTTTAAAAGAATCACTTATTAAAATGACTGAATTCCTAGAAGCTCCTGATCACAACTATGTTTTAGATGCTAATAATCCAAGATTAGATGCTAACCTTAACTATATAAAACTATTTGAGATTGATATTGAATCTTGGGAAGGTAAATTTAAATTGTCTCAAGACAAACATCCTAAAGATATTAGAAATGCAAGAGCTGAGTTAGCGCGTACAAATCAGGAGAATATTAAGGCCTTTTTAGATAACGTTTTTAATTAGGCTCAAACAGAATTAACGAATTAAATTTATTTTTAAAATGAAAAACATAATAATAAAATTACTTCCTTTTCTATTTATAGCGTTTAATAGCAGTGCTCAAACCGAGGCCAAAACACAAGAAATTACTTTTAAAACAAGAGACAGTATTACAATTAGTGCTACTTTTGAAATACCAAAAACAGAAAGCAAATCTATTCCTGCTATTATATTAATTCATCAAGGAGGAAGCTCCCGTGAAGAATGGAAATCGCTTAAATTATGGAATAATTTATTAGCTAAAGGTTATGCTGTTCTAGCCTACGATATTCGCATTCACGGAAAATCTAGTAAAGACAAAGGAGATCTCTATGATTTATTTAATAATCCAAATCGGGCACCTTTAGATCTTTTAGCTGCAATTACATTTCTTGAAAACCAAAAAGAAATCGATTCTCATCGTATTGGAATTATTGGAGCTTCGGTTGGTGCAAATTTAGCCTGTGTTGCAGCAGCCTCGAAAGACTATAATATTAAGTCTGTAGTTTCTATTTCAGCAAAAACAGAAGCGGTTCAAAATTTAAGTAGTTCGACAAAAGAATTAAAATTAAAAAACGCCTTTCATATTGCTTCAAAAAAAGAACAAAATGGTAAACGTGCTTTATGGGCTCATGAGCTATTTTCTAAAACTACAGGTTCTAAAAAAGTAGAAATTGCATCAGGAGACAAACATGGCTCTTATATTTTAAGCGAACATGAGTATTTGCAACAGCAAATATTAGATTGGTTTAAGGAGACTATTTAAACTAACTTTAATCGGATACCAAAGAAAAGTAAATCTAAACCAAACTGTTAAATTAATAAATATGAAAAAAATAATTTTTACGACTTCTTTATTGCTATTCATGGCTTTAAACATTAATGCGCAATCGACTGAAAGATTTATTAGAATAATTGGAAACTCTAAAAAAGAATTAAAAGCCCATAAATCAAGAGTATACTTTTCTATTAGTGAACTTAAGGAAAATAAAAATCGAAAAACTGAAAGTAAATCTTATAATGATGTTTATAATGATTTCATCACTACTGTAAAAAAAATAGGGATTAATGACACTGACATTAATCAGTCTTTTAAAAAAAGAGGTAATTATAATAGAGTAGATTCGAAAAACTTCTTTATTGATACAGATCTTAATTCAATTGATGCATTAACTTCAATAAAAATTGATGGATTTAGAGTATCTGAAATTAAATATTTATTTGATTTATCAAATGATAATATAGAAACTGACTTAAGTTTAAAAGCCATTGAAGACGCTAATAGAAAAGCGAAAACGATCTGTAATAAAATAAACATGAAGCTTGGGAAAATTTTAAACATTGAGGTGAAATCTAATGATTTTGATAAAACTATATACGAATCAAAAGAAGCTTCAATAACCAAAGCATATAAAATATCTATTTCTTATAAATTAATTGACTAATGAAATTTTATATTCTTCTTGTATTTGTATTCATTTCATTAAGCTTATCTAATGCTCAAACCATAACTATTAAAGTACTTGGCAAAGCAGCTTATTCGTCAAGTGCTGAAGCCAATGGTGTAATTGTATCGTTTTCGGAAAGTGATTTGAAAAGCAAAAAACTGAGACTATCAGATTCTATTAAAGTTTTAGGAATAAAAAAAGGACTAGTTCCTATAAACATGCCAAATACAAAAAAAAGAAATATAGCATTGAAGTAAAAAATCAAGATCTATTTGATCAGCTATTAGTGCTTGTTAGCAATCTTAAAATTAATATTGAAAAGATTTACTATAAAATTCCTGAACATAAATTTGAAGATGAGGATGTAAATGCCATTTCGGCTTTTAACCATGCGACAACACGAGCGAAAATGATAGCAAATCATCTAAATTACAAAATAAATAAAGTATTAAATATTGATGATGACACAACTGAATCATCTTACATTTATGATAGATATGATAAAGATACAGACAGTGGTAGACGATTTATAAAATTTTTAAAACTATTAGATGGTAGAAATAATCTATTTGAGACAGAATCTAATACTCCTCTTAGAAGTGCTGAATATAATTTATGGGTAACATTTGAATTGAAACGAAAATAAATCATAAAATTTATCAGGAATTTAACTACCCTAGCAACGCCTTAACTACCTCAAATTTGGGACTATAAATATGTGTTGGATGCTAATAATTCAAGATTAGATGCCAACCTCAACTATATAAAAACGTTTGAGATTAAAATTGACTCATGTGAAGCCAAATTTTTGCTTTCTCAAGACAAAAACCAAAGGGAATTAAAACTGTAAGCGTTGATTTAGTCCGTGCTCACCAAGAGCCTATTCAGGTGTTTTTTAGTCAGTTTATGAACTTAAGTATATAAAAAAAATATTAACTTCGTTTAACGTGTTTTATAAAGCACTTGTGCTGAACTTATTTCAGTATTAAACGATTTCAGATCAACAAGACATCGCTAGTAATTTACAAAATGAATAGAATAATCCAAATAGTTATAACGCTTCTACTTTTTGTTTCCTGCAATAAAGATGATGCTAATTCACTTATTCCAGATAATGAACATTTAAAATTTATTTCTGCTGTTGATATTTCAGGTTATCCTGAAATATCCAATTCAAATCCAGTTTTCTATGATTTTAATGGAAATCAAAATACTTTTCTAAGCATACTTAAAGAAAATGGAATAAATACTGTTAGATTGAAGCTTTGGGTAAACCCAATTAATGAACACTCTGGATTTAATGAAGTAAAACAATTTTCTCAAACTAAAAAGCTAATGGCTTTAAAACTTGGTTAACGCTTCATTATTCTGATACTTGGGCAGACCCTGGGCATCAATAAACGCACACGCAATGGCAAGGGATAAGTTTTAATCAATTAAAAGACTGCGTGTACAATTATACTAAAAATGTGATGACCAAGTTACAGCCTGATTATATTCAGATTAGTAATGAAATAAATTCTGGATTTCTTCATCCGTATGGTCATATTTCAAATAATAATCAGCAATTTAAAGAATTACTAACTATGGGAATTACAGCAGTAAGAGCAAGTTCAAATGACACCAAAATAGTTTTACATTTTGCTGGTATCGATCGCTCTGATTGGTTCTTTAATCAAGTAAATGTTTTAGATTATGATATTATTGGCTTATCGTATTATCCAAAATGGCACGGAAAATCTTTAAATAACTTAAAAACAAAAATGCAATATTTAAGTAAAACCTATACTAAGGAAATCTTGATTGCTGAAACAGCTTACCCATTTACACTTGAATGGAATGCTTGGACAAATAATATTGTCGGTTTAGATGAGCATCTCATTTTACCCGAATATCCAGCATCAATTGAAGGTCAGAGACAATTCATCAATCAAATTAAAACACTAACCAAAGAAGTCGATAATGGAATAGGGTTTTGTTATTGGGGAGCCGAATTAATTGCTTGGAAAGGAAACCAAGCCACAGATGCTTCTCCTTGGGAAAATCAAGCAATATTTGATTTTGAAAATAAAACTTTGCCAGTATTGAAAGCATTTATAATTGAATAAAAACTAATGGCAACACAGTATATCATTCAGGACTAGGGAGTGTTTACTAATTTTTAAGGAAATTCTGTCGAATGTCCTTAACACAGTACCTTTTTGTTATATTAGTACTTAGCAGCAAACGTTAAACGACATTTCATAAAAATAATACGTTTAATTCCTTTCGTTTATCGCTCCTTTACTTTCTGCTTTTTTAGACCATAAAACACTCTCTGTTATTATTTCTAGCGCTGTCAACACAAGTTTAATTTCAATCCACCACTTATAAATATTAAACTGAATACTTTTGATTCGTTTGTTTTAGTAAAAATGAATGAAAAGGTTTCACTACTGCACATTATAAGACTCTAAACGTCTTATTCCAGCAGGATTACTTTGTGACACAAATGATGATGAATCTGAAACTAAACCAATACCTTCTGAATAATAAAAATGGTCTAATGCAGGAAAAGTCTGTGTATTATCTGGAGATTTAGCATAACGTTCCATATCTAAACAGTTAAACGTACCTGCACCAACAGTTACTTCTTGAATATTAGTTTTAAGTTTATCATAAATATTTCCCCAACTATTCTCGGCTACCAAACGTTCTTCATAGTTATTATTAGTATAGACTACATCACCCGTTTCGTTAACTAAATCGCCAAACAATTCTCTAAGAAACATAAATTGCTCTCCATTAGCATTAAAATAAGGAATCGCCGTCGTATTGCCAGTAGTCGTAGTTTTAAACTTATAATAAGTCTCACCGCTTATTGTTTCGGTGCCAGTAATAATTACGGCGTCTATAATTGTCGTCTCGTCATATCCCATTGTATTAGGGTTATACTGAAAATTTTTATAAACCCAAGAATTACCAACGGTTAGTGCATAAAAATTAGATTCTGGCGGTTGTGTTGTTTGTGCTTCATTATCATCAGAAGAACAAGAAAAAGTAAATACAATAATGCATAATAACAAAATAATACGTTTCATAAATGTGGTTTTTTGAATGAATTAGTAAAATGTAATTATGCTTCGAATAGTAGTATAGATTTTAGATTAAGTCACAATTAAACCGGAAGTGTTTTTGGTTTATTGTCCAAACCTCAACTAATCAAAAAAATAGTCAAACGATGTAATAAAACACTTCTTTGAACTTTTTTCAGTATAAAAATGATTTTATCACCAAAGAAAAACGAACAACAAACAACAAACAATAGAAATACAATATAGTATTATTATATAAATAATTACTCAACAAATAATATGCTGCCAAATACATCTGAATTTATATAACCATCATCATTATTATTTCCGTGTGTCTTTTTTGAACCTATAAAGTGCTCTCGGATATTATTGCCATCGTTATCGCCATAGGCAATTGAAAAACCAATACTTTTTTGCGCAGAGATTTTGACAGGAGTATTAGTAGTGCTATTTTCGTTAAATTGATTGTCAAAAAGTTTAATGGACATTTCCCAAATATGAGTGTTCCCTTCCTGTGAGCGAGCAACTTCAATATGATCATCGAAAAAAACAGTTTTTTCTAACGTGTTTTTATCAATGGCATGACCTTCCGTAGACACATGATAAGCAAAAGCTTGATGGTTAAACTTGTGATTTCCTCCAGATTTGTCTTCATCAATAAAGACTTCCACATAATCGCCTTTCCAATAGTTATCGATACCATTTACAAGCGTAGGACTTAATGTCTGGTCTATTACTTCTACCAAAATATATAAATACTGATTATCCCAAGCTAATTTAAATCGTCCATGATAATCTGTAGGATCTACTTTATCACCCATCCACAAATAATTCATAGCGTACCAATCGGCACTAGACCAAATAGCATCTTTACTGCAACCATCTATTTCTATAGGTGATTTTGATTTATGAGCTTTAAAAAAGCCGTCTTCTTTAGCTTCCGATACTGCAAATTCTGAATCTATTTGACAAGGAACTGAAGCATTAGTAGGTTTCTGATTTACCGTTTGAACTTTCTTGCAACTTCCACAGGATAAAATAAGGCTAAGTGACAGAAATTTTAAGAATACTATTGCTTTTGGGTTCATGCTATAGAATGTTATTAGAATTTAATAATTTATTTATACGCTTCTAATACTATCAATGCTTCTTTAATCTTATTGCTCCAAGTTTTATTTAAATCGAGAGCTCTTCCGTGATCAGTTTCAAAATCAAATTGTTTTTGATATTTTCTACAAGCTCTCCATAGCACCCCATATTCTTTAGAATAAACTGAAAATCTAGCTTCTTTTTCTTTTTGCAGCTCCCTAAACCGTTTTCTAACTTTCCGTGCAAAAAGCTCTGCTATATCAAAATGTAACTGCTCATGGTTTAAAACAATTGTATCCGAAACTAAAACTGTAGTCCATGACTGTTTCTTATAAAAGCGAGCATCGACAGTCAGTTTTTCATAGTCCTGGATGTTATCCTGTTCATCTACCAAAACATCTGCTGGAACAATTTCAATTTTATAACTTGTATTTGCCTTTCCATAAACATCTGGAGAAACTTCACCTTGAAAATCTAACCATGAAAGTTTTAATGTTGGCTTCCATGAAATCGTTGATTCTTCTTGTGAAATAACAACATTCTGAAAAGCAATAAAAAAAATAAGGATTGAATATTTCATGTAGTTTTGCGTTAATAATTGAAAATACTTAAGCTTATTTAAAACGCTATTCAATCAAAGCCTTCAAAGCCTCAAAATCTAAACCTCCATAATTACCAGAACTCATTAATAGCAAAGCTTTATCATCAAAATTCTGAGAAAACAAAAAGTTTTTAAAATCGTCTGGATTGGTATAGATAATTAAATCGTCACGTTGGAAAGCATTTGCAATTTGCTCATGTGTTACTTCCTCCAATTTTTTAATTTCTACAGCATGAGGAGAATAAAAAACCACGGCAACATCTGCTGCATCTAATGCACCTTTATATTCTTTTAAAAACTCAGCATTTAAACTACTATACGTATGGAGTTCTAAACACGCCACTAACGTTCGGTTTGTGTATTGCTCTTTTACGGCATTTGTAGTCGCTTCTACTTTACTTGGTGAATGCGCAAAATCCTTATAAGCGACACTGTTTTTACTTTCTGCTATTTTTTCTAGCCTTTTGCTTGCGCCTTTAAACGTTGCGATAGCTTCGTAGAAATCATCTTCATCGATTCCCATATGTTGGCAAATCCATTTTGCACCTGCAAGATTGTTTAAATTATGCTTCCCAAAGATTTCTATTGGTAATGGTCCTTCTGGAGTTTCCAATAAAGTTTCTCCATTTTCAACTGTGTATTCTGGTGTTTTGTATGCGAGTTTTCTAATTTGATTTTCGCTGGCTTCCACTACTCTTTTAACCTCAGCATCTTCTTCGTTATAATTAATGCTTCCGCCTTGAACTATAGAATCTAAAAAAATGCTAAACTGCTCTACGTAATTTTCATAAGTCGGAAACACATTAATATGATCCCAAGCAATACCGCTTAATAATGCAATATTAGGTTTGTAAAGATGAAATTTTGGGCGTCTGTCTATTGGTGAACTTAAATACTCGTCGCCTTCTAGAACAATAAAATCGTTGTCATCAGTCAACTTCACCATAACATCAAAACCTTCTAATTGTGCACCAACCATATAATCAACATCACGATCATGATAATGCATAACGTGCAAAATCATAGAAGTTATTGTGGTTTTACCATGGCTTCCACCAATGACAACTCTTGTTTTGTGTTTAGACTGCTCGTATAAAAACTCTGGATAACTGTAGATTTTCAAGCCTAATTCTTGAGCTTTTAATAACTCAGGATTATCATTTTTAGCGTGCATACCTAAAACAATAGCGTCT
Source organism: Lacinutrix jangbogonensis (assembly GCF_000797445.1). GTDB lineage: Bacteria > Bacteroidota > Bacteroidia > Flavobacteriales > Flavobacteriaceae > Lacinutrix > Lacinutrix jangbogonensis. The sequence continues at coordinate 170,035 of NZ_JSWF01000035.1, forward strand.
AAATGAGATGTTATTTTCTCTGTAAACCATCCAAAAGCATCAGGCAATAAACCTTTGGCTGCTAATCGTGATTTTGAAGGCTCGAAAATAGTATCGTCGCTTCCTGTTACTTGGTATCCTTTGTTATGTAATGCTAATGCGAGATTGTGCATAGCACTGCCTCCAATGGCTATAAAATGTACGTTCATGTTCTTGTTTTGAAGTATTCAAAGATAGTAATAGATTGCTAAATTTTAAAGTGAATTTTAGATAAGTTGTCATTGCGAAAGCAGTACGACTGTAGCAATCTCTTGAATTGGATTTCAATGTTTCAACTTAACAGATTACCACGCTTTTTTCTAGTGAAAAAGTTTGTAATAACAAATCGTTTCATATTTAGAGAGCCTACAAACGTTCAATAGCAACCTTCTCTTCCTTAAAAACTTTAATTTCAGGTAAATCTGCCATAGCTTTATCAATCCAAATTACGGCTTCCTTTTTGTTTTTCTTATGTTTATAAATCTGTGCTAATCGATAATAGGCCCAAGCTTTTGGGACACCATCTTTTGCACTATAGTTATCTATATACACTTTTAGGCAAAATTCACCTTTTTCTAACTGCACGTTGTAATCTGCACACACTTTTCCAATTTGGTAATGCATAGCATTGCGCTTATGTTTAACATGTGCTGCTTCTAGATTGGTTATGGCTTCTTCAGATTTTCCTTCTTTTTCGTAGAGCTTGGTCAACTTATCGAAACACGTTATAGAACCACCTTCTGTTATAGCCTTTTTATAGAATTCCTCTGCAAGTTCTGGCTCATCATCATATTCATAAATATAACCTTTAGCTAAATAGCCATCAACTTTAGATAGGTTTTCAAGTTCGTTAGCATACTTAAAACTTTTACTTTTACTTCCACCAATAATACCAGGCAATTGCATGTATAGTTCTACTAAAGCCCAACGTGTATCTATATGGTTTGGATCGAGTTCTGCTGCTTTTAAAAAAGCACTTTTTACATCTCCAATAATCCCTAAAGCACTAAATTTACTAACAATTAAGGCTTTCATTCCTAAAGCGCCACCATATTTGTAATGGAAATTGGCTTCGTTTGGTTTTACTTCTACTAACTGCTTATACTGTTTTATAGCTTTGTCCCACTTCTTTTGTTGACCATAAGCATCACCCAATAGTTCGGTCGCTTTTAAATCGTTTGGATTTTTATTTATATATAAACTCAAGACTTTTTCAGCATCAGAAAAATTTTTGTTATTAATTAATCTTTCAGCATCAGAAATACTTGTTTGCCCTAATAAAAACAGCGGGAGAATAAAGAAAACAAGTAATATTTTTTTCATAATTTATAAGTTAATGCTAAAATAATCTATTTGGTATTGTTTTTGATTTTCAAAAGGAAAATAAAAGGGTTACTTTTAAAAACGCTTAGTTTACTCATTCAAACGGCTACATCACGTATTTAGTATTTTGTAAACTAGACTTCGCATCTATATTGCTTAAAATATTAAAAAAGGAACCGAGCCCTCTCAATTTTAAATTATTAAAAACGTTTTTACAGGCAAACATATTTTACTTGTAAGAAACAATAAATATTAAAAAATGAACAAATTACTTAGCTTATTAATGATTATACTTTTTGCCAATACTTCCCTTTCTCAAAACAATAACTATTCCAAGTTATGGAGTGACGTTGAAAATTTTGAAATTGAAGGTTTGCCTAAATCTGCTCTAGAAGCATTAGAAAAAATTGAAGTTAAGGCAAAAGCAGAAAACAACTCGCCACAACTTATAAAAATAATGTTGTTTAAAAGCAAGTTTATGCTCACGCTTGAAGACCACGCGCAACTTAATATTATTGATGCTTTTAAAGCTGAAATAAAAATAAGTAAAGCACCAACTAAAAACGTATTAGAGAATGTTTTGGCTACTTTATACTGGCAATATTTCCAGCAAAACAGATGGAAATTTTATAATCGTTCAAAAACAAACGATAAAGTAAATACTGAAGATTTTAGAACTTGGGATTTGGAGACGCTCTTTGAAGAAGTTCACTTACACTATAAAAACTCGCTTGACAATGGTTTGCTACTTCAGCAAACAAAATTAGTAGATTTTGATGTCCTTTTAACATTACAGAATGAATCTAAAAGATACAGACCAACACTGTTCGATTTTCTTGCTCACAATGCGCTTATTTTTCACAACCATAAGGAAAGCAGAATTACAAAACCAGCTTATAAATTTATAATCGATGATGCCAATTATCTAGCAGCTTCTAATAAATTTTCTAATTTAATAATTGTATCTAAAGACACGTCTTCATTAGAGTTAAACGCTTTAAAACTATACAAAGAACTTATAAAATTTCATTTAAAAGACCAAGAACCTTATGCTTTAGCTACAGTAAATATAGAACGTTTACTTAATGTAAAACAGTTAGCTACTTTTAATAATAAAGAAACTATTTTTATTGAAGCGCTTAAGTCTGAAATGGAAAAACACAAGGCACACGAAGTCTCAGCTTTATACCGTTTTCAATTGGCATCTGTTTATAATAGACAAGGCACAGCCTATAACGCTGAAACCAATACAGATGCACGATGGAAAATTAAAGACGCTATTGCCATTTGTGATTTGGCTATTTCTCAATTCCCAAAAAGCAAAGGTGCAGAACAATGTCGTGTCTTGAAACAGCACATGGAGAATGCTAGTTTGCAAATTATAACAGAAACTACGCTTCCTATTCAAACGGAAGCTCGACTTTTAGTCACTTTTAAAGAGCTCGATGCCATTAATCTTACCGCTTATAAACTAACAGAAAATCAGTATAAAAAATTTATAAAAATATACAGACGTCACGCGAAAGATGCATTTATTTCTAAACTAGATCCTTTTAAAAATTGGGACGCTTCACTTAAAAACGAAAAAGATTTTCAGACTCATACTTCTGAAATCTTGATGCCTAAATTTGATAATGGCCGTTATATAATCACAGCTAACACTTCAGCATTAAAAGAAAACTTTAAGGCGCACACGCTAGTACAGATTACTAATATTGCGCTATTGGAATATGACGATTCAGCAAAAAAATACTTGCAATTTATAGATAGAAATAATGGCGAACCTATTGCAAATGCAAAAGTCGAATTAGAATACACTTATGGAAATGAAAAAGTTGAAACAGCATACACTACATCGGACTCTAATGGTAAATTAACTATTAATAAATCGCGTAAAAGACGTAACAATGCAAATGTAAAAATTTCGACTTCTAGCGATATTGCCTATTACCCAAAACTATATATAAATAGTTATTACAGAGACCGTAATAAAAATGACGACAAACCGCAATACACTATGTTTGTTTTTACAGACAGAAGTATTTACAGACCTGGACAAGTTGTTTATTTTAAGGGTATTTCTATGAAAACGGAAGATAATAAATCTGAAGTTTTACCAGACCAAAAAATAAAAGCCATATTAGTTAATGTTAATGGTGAAACGGTAAAAGAACTCGAATTAAAAACAAACGACTATGGTTCTGTAGCAGGAGAATTTATTTTACCAGATGGAGGATTGACTGGTAGGTTTACCGTTCGCTTACGAGGCAAACATTCTCATAATGGTAATGCAACTATTTCTGTTGAAGAATATAAACGACCTAAGTTCGAAACCAATTTCAAACCCATTACCGAAACCATAAAAATTAACGACAGCGTAAAAGTTACAGGTGAAGCTTTAGCTTTTGCAGGGTCAACCATTAGCGATGCTAAAGTGGTTTACAGAGTAAAACGAAATGTACAATATCCACGTTGGTATTATTGGAGACGTCCTGCAACGCAAGATCAAGGTCAAGAAATTATGCACGGTGAAACCACTACAGATGCCTCTGGAAATTACGATATTACCTTTAAAGCTATTCCAGACGAAAGTGTAGACAAAAAAAGTTTACCCATTTTTAAATATGAAATTACAGCAGATGTTACAGATATTAATGGCGAAACACGAAGTGCAACAACCATTGTAAACGTTGGTTACCATGCTTTAACTGCAACTATTGGTATGGAGAACAGTTTGGATAAAACAAATAAAGACCACCAAATAACAATAGATACAAAAAACTTAAATGGTGAGTTTGTTCCTGCAAAAGGCACACTTAAAATCTACAAATTAAAAGCGCCAAATAATGTATTACGACCTAGAACTTGGCGAGCACCAGATTACCATAATTTTACAAAAACAGAATTTAAACACCGTTTCCCACACGAAGCTTTTACAAACGAACACAAACCAGAAAACTGGAAAAAAGGCGAACTGGTTTTCGATAAAACATTTGATACCGAAAAGTCTAAAACTTTAGATCTCGGTACTATTAAAAGGTGGCAATCTGGCGAATATATTGTAATGCTTGAAACCAAAGATAAATTTGGTCAAGATGTAAAAGATGAAGCTAAAACCAGATTGTTTAGTGATAAAGATGAGTATTTAGCAGACAACCAGTTATTCCGTATTACAACAGATAAAGAACAATACACAACTAACGACACCGTAGAATTAACGTTAGCAACTGCTGCAGAAAATATTTGGGTAACTGTAGCTATTGAAAAAGAACACAAAATCATTAATACGTACATTATTAAACTAAATCGTAATAATAAAACCATACGTATTCCTTTAAGCCCAAAAGACCTTGGTGGTTTTGTTGTGCATTATAGCTTTGCAGCTTTTAATAGCTTTCATACCAATACGGTTAAAATAAATGTGCCTTATCCTAAAACGGACTTAGAAATTGAAACACTAACTTTTAGAGATAAATTGCAACCAGGAACAGACGAAACTTGGACATTTAAAATAAAAGGTCCAAAAGGTGATAAAGTTGCTGCCGAATTGTTAGCTAGCATGTACGATGCGTCTCTAGATGAATTTAAACCACATAATTGGACTTTTAAACCTATTAATCGCGCGATGTATTATTCTAGTCTTAGACGTAATGCACATAAAAGTTTTGGGAATACTAGTTTTAATGTGAATAGAAATACGTCTTTTAAAAGCTATGCACCAAAGCAACAATACGACCAATTAAATTGGTTTGGTTTTGATTTGAATAACCACTGGGTTTACCAACAGTATATAAGAAAGCTTAAACAAAAAAGAGCTATCTCTATCTATGATAAAGACTTAAAAGCAGGCACTGTTACAGGAATCGTTTACGACAAAGATAACTTACCTCTTCCTGGAGTTAATATTATTATTGAAGGCACAACTATAGGTACCACAACAGATTTTGATGGTGCATTTACTATTAAAGTTAAAAAAGGAGATAAATTAGTATTAACCTATGTAGGTAATAAGAAAGTTATTACGATAGGAAAAGAGAATACTTTTAAAATTTACATGGAAGAAAACACTTCAGATGAAGTCGTTATAACAGCTTTAGGAATTAAGAGGAAATCTAACAAAAAAACGACAGTTTATCAAGAAGTAAGAACTGAAGAATTAATGATGGCTGACAATCCAAGTGTTGTAAATGGTCTATCTGGAAAAGTCTCTGGACTAAATATTAATGAACCTGAAGGAGGAACAAGAATTGTACTTAGAGGTAATCGTTCAATATCAGGAAATAATGAGTCTTTAATTGTTATTGATGGTAAAGTTTCAACAACTGGGATTCTTAACTCAATAAATCCAAATGATATTATTTCAGTTAACGTTCTAAAAGGAGCTGAAGGTTCAGCATTATATGGATCAAAAGGTGCAAATGGTGTAATCGTTGTTACAACAAATGGAGTAAATATTCCAGATGCTTTAGAAGATTACTCAAAAGTTAAAATTCGTAAAAACCTTCAAGAAACTGCTTTTTTCTTTCCACAATTACAAACAAATGAGAAACGTGAAGTTAGTTTCAGTTTTACAACTCCAGAAGCATTAACCAAATGGAAATTGCAATTATTAGCACATACTAAAACATTAGAAAATGCAACCACATCTTTAACGACAGTAACCCAAAAAGAATTGATGGTGTTACCAAACGTACCACGTTTTTTACGTCAAGGTGATACTATTAAAATATCAACTAAAATTTCTAATCTTACAGACAAAGAATTAAAAGGTGTTGCAGTGCTCCAGTTGTTTGATGCTTTGACTGGAGAATCTATTGACGGCAAACTATCGAATGCTTATAACGATTTAGGATTTACAGTCGATGCAAAAGGCAATACAAGTGTCACTTGGAATCTAAATGTAACAGATGATGTACAAGCGATTCAGTATAAAATAATAGCGAAATCTGGGAACTATAGCGACGGTGAACAAAACGTATTACCTGTGTTAACCAACAGAATGTTGGTGACAGAAAGTTTACCACTATGGATTAGAAGCAATCAAACAAAAACATTCACTTTAGATAAGTTGAAGACAAATACATCAACCACGCTTAAAAACCATAAGCTTACCTTAGAAATGACGAGTAATCCAGCTTGGTATGCAGTGCAAGCATTACCCTATTTAATGGAGTACCCTTACGAGTGCAACGAGCAAACCTTCTCACGTTTTTATGCCAATGCTTTAGCTAGCCATATTGCAAACTCAAATCCTAGAATTCAAGACGTTTTTAACCAATGGAAAAACACTGATGCTTTATTAAGCAACTTAGAAAAAAATCAAGAATTAAAATCTATTTTAATTCAAGAAACACCTTGGTTACGTGATGCGCAAAGTGAAACCGAACAGAAAAAACGTATTGCTTTGTTATTCGATTTAAATAAAATGAATAACGAATTATCGCGTGCGAAAAGAAAACTAAAACAAAACCAAATGTCAAGTGGAGCATGGTCATGGTTTCGAGATTATCGTCCAAACCGTTACATCACACAACATATTATTACTGGTTTCGGGCATCTTGATAAATTGAATGTCATTCAGAGCAAAAACGAAGAATCTATGATAAATAAAGCTTTAAGATATCTTGATGCTGAATTTATAAAAGAATACAAAGACATTAGAAAATACGATAAAGATGCCGACTTAAATAGCGACAGATTAAGTTACACGCAATTACACTATTTGTATATGAGAAGTTTCTTCCCAGAAAATAAGCCGAGTAAAGAGGTTAGCGAGATTATGGACTATTACCATTCTCAAATTAAAACCTATTGGTTAAAAAGGCCATTATATGCAAAAGGCATGATGGCTTTGGTTGCTCATAGAAATAAAGATGGAGTGACATCGGCTAAAATTTTAAATTCATTAAAAGAAACAAGTATTACAAGCGAAGAATTAGGGATGTATTGGAAAGAAAATACAAATTCTTGGTATTGGTATCAAGCACCAATAGAAACACAAGCGTTAATGATTGAAGCGTTTTCTGAAGCTGGAACTACTATACAAAGCGAAGCTGAAAACAAAAGTACAATAGACGAACTTAAAATTTGGTTGCTTAAAAACAAGCAAACCAACCGTTGGAAAACGACTAAAGCAACTACCGAAGCTGTTTATGCTTTATTGCTTCAAGGGAGCGATTGGTTGAGTGTTACAGATATGGTAGAAGTAATAGTTGGAGACCAACCTATTTCACCTTCAACATTGGAAGCTGTAAAAGTAGAGGCAGGAACAGGCTATTATAAAACCAGTTGGCCTGGTACTGAAATCACTCCTAAAATGGCGGATGTAAAAATCACCAAAAAAGGAAATGGTATTGCTTGGGGAAATTTATACTGGCAATATTTCGAGGATTTAGATAAAATTACTTCTGCTGAAACACCTTTAAAGTTGAAGAAAAAACTCTTCAAAAAAACAAACACAGATAAAGGTGAAGTGATTACAGATATTACCAAAGACACGAAGCTTGAAGTTGGAGATTTAGTTCGTGTTCGCATAGAGTTACGAAGTGATCGTGCCATGGAATTTGTGCACATGAAAGATATGCGAGCAGCCGGCTTAGAACCCGTAAATGTTTTATCTAGTTATAAATACCAGGATGGTTTAGGATATTATGAAGCCACAAAAGATGCCTCTACTAACTTCTTCTTCGATTATTTACCAAAAGGTATTTATGTTTTTGAATATGATTTACGCGTGAGCAATGCTGGAAACATGAGTAATGGTATTACTACTATACAAAGTATGTATGCACCAGAGTTTAGTAGCCATAGTGAAGGTATTAGGATTACAGTAGAATAAACCGAGTTCTTAATAAAAACAGTCTCAATGATTAAACTAAGAACACGCTTTTAATATAAATAATCAATGAATTAAAAAAAATTAGAAAAGGATTTATTTACTTTTTGGAGGATAACCTTCCATCATTTTTTCTACAATAGCCTGAAACCTAACTTCGCGCTTCTCAGGTTTTTCGTTGTGTTTAAATGCAGATTCACTAATGGCTTGCCAAAATAATCCTGTTTTAGAATCGTCTACAAACTCCACAGTAATTCGCCTGTTAACATTTGGCTGACCAATAGGAATACCAACCGAAACACCACCACCAAATCCATTATTTCCACCACCAACTCCCACTCCAAGTCTGCTTCTTGAATTCTCATCAAATGCTTCGCTTTTAATGTCTATTAAAAAACTAGCGTGTTCAGTTTTTTGTAAGCCCATTATATTTAGCTTGGTTTCTAATGCTGAGATCAGCCGTTCTTCATCTAATTCGTTTAAACCTGAATCAATATTACTGAAGAAATTATAGGTTTTATAGTCCGAAAAATTAGTAGTTTTCTCGTAATCGTATTTTACATAAATTGGTGCACAAGACGAAACGCAAAGTATTAGAATAAATAGTTTTATAATTTTCATAATAGGATTTATAAAAATAACGAAAATAAAACCATTTAGTATCTCTAAGAAACCGTTCGTCATAATTTTAACTTTTAAATATGATTAACACTTTATATTTGAGGAGTAATCAAAAAACAAATAGTTATGACCCGAGTAATCACTTTTATCATTATCACATTACTTTCATTTTTAAGTTCTTTATCTGCACAAAATACAAACAGACCACAAGAACCTATAGCACCTTTTAATTATATTTCAGAAAATGTGTTTTTTAAAAATACAGAAGCCGATAATATTAAGTTAGCAGGCACACTTACTTTACCAAAAAATAAAAAGAATCCTGCTGTAGCTATTTTAATATCTGGCTCTGGAGCTCAAGATAGAAATAGCGAAATAAAACAATTTAATCATAAACCATTTTTAGTACTTTCAGATTATTTAACAAATAATGGTATTGCCGTTCTTCGTTTTGATGAGAGAGGAGTCGCCGAAAGCGAAGGTGATTTTAAAACAGCGACCTCTTTCGACTTTGCTTCAGATATTGATGCAGCCATAGCCTATTTAAAAACTCGAAAAGACATAAACACTTCTAAAATTGGTTTAATTGGACATAGTGAAGGTGGTCTCGTTGCTCCTATTGTCGCTTCTAAAAATACAGAGATTGCTTTTATAGTCATGTTAGCTGGTCCTGGAGTTAACGGTCGAGAAGTTTTAGAGTCTCAAAGTTGGGAAATGGGGAAAAACGCTGGTGCAACAGAAGAGACCCTTCAATTTAATAAAGCATTAACTTCCGCAGCCTATAATGTTTTAAAAACTGAAACTGAAAGCAGTAAAATAAAGTCTGGAGTTCGCTTAGCTATTAATACCTTGAAAAAGAAGTTAGAAAATAAAAATAGCCCTTATGCTATATATATCACTGATGCTATGATAACTCAATTATCGGCTCAAATAGCTTCACCATGGTTAAGTACTTTTATTATAACTGAGCCTAAAGATTATTTAAAAAAAACAACCTGTCCCGTTTTAGCATTAAATGGAAGTAAAGATCTCCAAGTGTTGCCTAAATTGAATTTAGAAAATATTGAAAAAGCGCTAAAAGCTGCAAAGAATAAAGATGTAACTATAACCGAATTAGAAAGCTTAAACCATTTGTTTCAGACAGCAAAAACAGGACGTATGCAAGAATATAGTCAAATTGAAGAAACCTTTTCACCTTATGCTTTAAAGATAATTTCAGATTGGATTAACGAACGCTTTTAATATTAAAAATATGACACTCTATAAACACACACAATACGGGAAACTAATAACAGTTATTATTAGTATAGTTGCAATTACTACGCTAACTATTTTTATTTTACAAACTGGTAACAATCCAATGCCATGGATTATGTTAGTATCGATTTTACTACTGTTTTTACTCATTCTTTTATCGTTTTATAAATTAACGATAACAATAGATAAAGAAAAAATTGAAGCTAAATTTGGAATAGGCCTTATTAAACGTTCTTTAAAAATTAAAGACATTCATTACGATTCTATAGAAAAAATAAAAGTTCCAGCGCTTTATGGTATTGGCATTAGACTAACACCACAAGGATGGTTATACAATGTAAACACGGGTAATGCCATAAAAGTAAAATCTAACACAAAAACTTTTTTTGTTGGTACTGAAGATTTTGAAAAAATCAACACCGTACTAATGGGTTTGAAAAACAAAAATGAGTAACTTTAGTCTTTATATGAGACTATCAAATACTATTTGGTTTTGGATTTTACAGCTTTTTGGTTGGGGAACATTAGCGCTACTTAATACGTTATTTAAAATAGTAAATGCATCCAATCTAGATAAAACATATACCCTATTGGAAGGTGTATTATTTTTAGTTGTAGCCGTTTTTTGGACCACATTATTTCATTATTATCTCAAAAGAAAAGTAGCGTTTAACAGCATAAGCATTAAAGAAACTATTAAAATCTCAGTAAGTATAATACTCACTGTAATACTGTTTTCTCTAAGCTTAGTCTTTTTTGCTTATGTATTATATGATGCTTTTCATGAAACCAAATTAATAATAAATCTTAGTCTAATTATTTCAAATTTTATTCTCACTTTTATATATGTCTTCTTTTGGTTTGCTTGTTATCGCATTATAAAAATAACGCTTAGTTTTAGAAAAAATAAAGAAGAGCGGTTAATACTAGAATCTACATTAAAAGAGTCTCAGCTGAATACTTTAAAAGGTCAAATTAATCCACATTTTATGTTTAATAGTTTAAACAATATCCGTGGACTTATGCTGGAAGACGTTGAGAAATCTAGAGAAATGATTACCCGTTTGTCTGAGATGTTACGCTACTCGCTCACAAAAAATAAAGTTGATACTATTGCTCTAAAAGATGAATTAGAAATGGTTGAAAACTATATTGAATTATCGAAAATTCAATTTGAAGATCGTTTAATATTTGACTCTAAAATTGATAAAAGCTTATTAAATGTAGAGATTCCTCCAATGATTATTCAGATGCTTATTGAAAATGCAATAAAGCATGGTATTTCTAATTTACGAGATGGTGGAACTATCGATTTAACAATATTAGAAGCTAATAAAATACTAGAAATAAAGGTTAGCAATTCTGGAACCTTAACAGATACTAAATCGACTACTAAAGTTGGACTTGAAAATATAAAAAAAAGGCTTTCTCTACTCTATAAAGATAAGGCTAGTTTTGTTGTAGAGGCCAAAGGTGAAAATGTTATAGCCACAATTAAACTACCAATATAATGCAAAAAATAAGTGCTGTAATAGTAGAAGATTCTCGTTTAGCAAGGCAAGAGCTAAAAGAATTATTGAAAGACCATCCAGAAATTGAAATTATTGGTGAAGCCGAGAATGTAGACGATGCCGTTACACTAATTGCCAAAACGAGTCCTGCATTGCTGTTTTTAGACATTAACATGCCGGAAAAAGATGGTTTCGAGCTTTTAGAAGCTTTAGACGAAATCCCTACTGTAATATTCACTACAGCTTATGATGAGTACGCGATTAAATCTTTTGAATATAACGCTTTTGATTATTTATTGAAACCAATAAATAAAGACCGATTTGCTAAATCTATTAAAAAATTACTACCTATTCTAGAAGAAAAGGACAACACGATTGAAACGAAAGCTTTAACAGAGAATTCTCAAATTTTTATTAAAGAAGGCGAACATTGTTGGATGGTTTTATTAAAAGATATTTCTCTTTTTGAAATTGTAGGTAATTATACAAGAGTACATTTTGAAGATAAGAAACCTCTTATTTATAAATCCTTAAATCAAATTGAAGCTAAACTACCAGAGTCTCATTTCTTTAGAGTAAACCGACAACAAATTGTAAATTTAAAAAGCATTAAAAATGTAACGTCTTGGTTTAATGGTAAGCTAAAAATAGCTTTAAACGATGGTAATGAAGTAGAAGTCTCTAGAAGACAATCTCAAAAATTTAAACAGGATTTAGAGTTTTAATTGATCTCGATTAAACTTACTATTTATCTTTAGAATCTACAGACTTCGTTAATGCCGAAGAAATTATCCCGGTTGGTATAGCGACAATACCTAAACCTATCATTAATATAAAAAAAGTAAATACGCGACCTCCAACTGTTATTGGATAAACATCACCATAACCAACTGTTGTTAACGTAATAATTGCCCACCATAAACTATCAAAAATAGAAGAAAAATGTTCTGGTTGTGCTTCATGTTCAAAATAATAAATACCAACTGCAGCAAAATAAATAAGTAAGAGTGTAATAAACAGAAATAAGAAAATCTCTTCTTTAGCCGATTTTATAGCTTTAGAAAAATGCTTAATTGCTTTATTATATCTCACCAATTTTAAGACTCTAAAAAGTCTTAAAAAGCGTAATGATCTTAAGAATCTTAAATCTAATCCAAAAGACAAGTAAAAAGGTAAAATGGCAAGAAAGTCTATAATTCCAAAAAAACTAAATACAAATTTAGCTTTGCTATCCGCTACATAAATTCTTAGTATATATTCTATAGTAAAAACAATAACACAAAAGAATTCAATAATTCTTAATATGCTTTTTGTAAACGGTTCTAAATCTGGAATAGTTTCTACTGAAAATGCAACTACAGAAATTAAGATGAGTGCTTGTATAAAAAAAGAGAAATAACGACTAAGTGCATTGTCATTAATTTCAACAATAGATTTAATATAAGCTCTCATAAACTATAGCTTTATTTATTCATTCAATGCATTCCAAAGCAAATCTTTTAATTCTACTAAACCTTGCTGTGCAACACTTGATATAAACAGATACGGAATTGGTAACTCGTTATCCAATTCTACTTTTAATTCAGCTTGAAGTTCATCGTCCAACATATCGCATTTTGAAATAGCAATAAATCTGTCTTTATCCAACATTTCCGGATTGTAACGACGTAATTCGTCTAACAAAATATCATACTGCTTTTTAATATCTGGCGCATCTGCAGGGATTAAAAACAGTAAAATCGAGTTACGTTCTATATGACGGAGAAAGTAATAGCCAAGACCTTTTCCTTCGGCTGCTCCTTCAATAATACCAGGAATATCTGCCATTACAAAACTTTGAAACTCACGATGTTTTACAATACCCAAATTTGGTTTTAATGTTGTAAACTCGTAATCTGCAATTTTAGGTTTTGCAGAAGTAATTACAGATAATAGTGTCGATTTTCCTGCATTTGGAAAACCAACCAATCCAACATCTGCTAAGAGTTTAAGCTCTAAAGTAACATCCTTTTCTTCCATAGGAATTCCAGGCTGTGCATAACGTGGTGTTTGGTTTGTAGACGTTTTAAAATGCCAGTTTCCACGACCTCCTTTTCCTCCTAGGGCTATAATTCTTTCTTCACCTTCGTCGGTAATTTCAAAAAGAGTCTCGTCGGTTTCTGTATCTTTAACTACTGTACCTAAAGGCACCTCAACATACATATCTTCGCCATCTGCACCAGTACTTCTACCACTACTTCCGCTTCCGCCATGTCCAGCGCGAACGTGTCTTTTAAATTTTAAGTGTATTAATGTCCAAAGGTTAGAGCTTCCTCTTAAAATCACGTGTCCTCCACGACCACCATCTCCTCCATCTGGCCCACCTTTTGCAAGATACTTCTCGCGATGTAAATGTGTAGAACCTTGACCTCCTTTTCCAGAGGTAACGTGCATTTTTACGTAGTCAACAAAATTTCCTTCAGTCATAATAAGTTTAAAGTTATGAGTAAAAAGTTAAAAGTTACGCACTCTTATACTTACTCAAATGTATTCCTTTATTTGTCATTCCTGCGAAAGCAAGAATCCACTTTTTAAATAAAATTATTCCTTAAAAAGGAATTATAATTCATCAATACTAGTACACAAACGTTCTGTAATAGCCTCAACACTACCAAAACCATCTACTCCAAAATATTTATCTTGCGCAGAATAATAGTCTTTTAAAATGGCCGTTTTTGTGTAATATTCTTTAATTCTATTTCTAATAATACTCTCGTCTGCATCGTCTGCTCTTCCGCTAGATTTTCCGCGTTCAAGAAGTCTTCCAACTAAAACTTCGTCTTCAACTTCTAAAGCAATCATTGCATTAACTTGCGAATCTTTACTTTCCATTAGGGTATCCAGAGCTTCGGCTTGTGCATTGGTTCTTGGAAAACCATCAAAAATAAATCCGTTAGCATCTGCATTTTTCTCTACTTCTGCATTTAACATATCTATAGTCACTTGATCTGGAACCAATGCTCCTTTATCCATAAACGATTTAGCCAAAATACCCATAGCTGTTTCGTTTTTAATATTGAATCTAAAAACGTCTCCAGTAGATATGTGAACCAAATTATATTTCTCTTTTAAGAAATTAGCTTGTGTTCCCTTACCTGCACCTGGAGGTCCAAAGAGTACTAAATTAGTCATGTGTTGTGTTGTTTTTAATTGATATACTTCTGGTAAATCTCTTCCTAATCCATCATAATCTAAGCCGTAGCCAACAATAAATTTATTAGGAATTTCTATACCAACGTAATGTAGTTTAAAGTCTTTTTTATATGCTTCTGGTTTATAAAACAAAGTTGCGATTAGCAATTGTTTTATACCTTCATTTTTAAAAATGCGATGTATTTCATGGAGTGTTCTTCCTGTATCTATAATATCCTCGATAATAACAACTGTTCTACCTGTTAAATCCTGAGTTAAGCCAATTAAACGTTGAATATCGTCTGAAGATTTTACGCCTTCGTAAGACGCCAACTTGATAAAAGTAACCTCACAAGGTTTAGGATATTTTTTTACAAAATCGCTAACTACCATAAACGAACCATTAAGAACGCCAACAAATACAGGTATTTCATCTCCTAAATCGTTAGCAAGATCTTCTGCCATTTTAGCTACAGCAGCATCTATCTCTTTAGCAGAGATAAAAGGCTTAAAATATTTGTCGTGCAGCTTAATCATTACATTCATTTTATGAAAGTCGCAAAGATACGTATTTGTTAATCGAAATACGATTTTTGCGTTATCATTTTAGGTTCATTTTGCATTAAAAAACGTATTTTTGTAACACTGTTTTAACTTAAAGAATTCCGTTTTTACGCTAAATATTATGAACTATTTCTCTTCAGATTTTAAATTAGGTATTCTTGGCGGTGGGCAACTAGGCAAAATGATGCTCTACAACACCAGAAAATTCGATATCCAAACCTATGTTTTAGACCCAAGTGATGATGCGCCGTGTAAAATGGCTTGCAACGCTTTCACTCAAGGTGACTTAATGGATTTTGATGCCGTTTACAATTTTGGGAAACAAGTTGATGTATTGACTTTTGAAATTGAAAACGTAAATGTTGATGCGCTTGAAAAATTAGAAAATGAAGGCATCAAAGTATACCCTAGTTCTAAGAATTTAAGAATCATTCAAAATAAAGCAAAGCAGAAATTATTCTATTTAGATAATAATCTACCAACCTCCAATTTTTCTCGATTTGCATATGCTTCAGAAATTGAAGACACTATCTTAAATGGTGGTTTAAAATTCCCATTCGTATGGAAAAGCGCACAGTTTGGTTACGATGGAACAGGCGTGAAAATGGTGCGATCTATGGACGATTTAAAAGGTTTACCTGCTGGAGAATGTATTGCTGAAGAACTTATCGATTTTAAAAATGAACTAGCAGTTATTGTAGCTAGAAATAGTGATGGAGAAGTAAAAACATATCCTGTTGTGGAAATGGAATTTCATCCAGAAGCTAACCAAGTAGAATATGTAATTTGTCCTGCTAGAATTTCAGACGCTATTGCAAAAAAAGCGCAGGATGTCGCTTTAAATGTTTCTAAAGCATTTAACCACGTGGGTTTGTTAGCAGTAGAGCTATTCCAAACACAAGACGACAACATTTTAATAAACGAAGTGGCACCAAGGCCTCATAATTCTGGTCACCAAACCATTGAGGCAAGTTATACGTCTCAATTCGAACAACATATTCGTGCCATATTAAATTTACCTTTAGGAAAAACCGAAAGTAAAGTTGGCGGTATTATGGTAAACTTAGTAGGTGCAGAAGGTTATACTGGTGATGTTATTTACGAAAACATTGCAGAGATTATGAAAATGGAAGGCGTAACACCTCATATTTACGGAAAAAAACAAACGAGACCTTTTCGTAAAATGGGACATGTTACTATTGTAAACAAAGATTTAAGTTTAGCACGTAAAGTTGCTGAGGAGGTTAAGAAAACGATTAGAGTGATTTCAAAACAATAGAATATTTACACAAAATCAATGTGTAAAAAATGTACTTTAGCCAAACCAGTGAATAAAAATTAAACTAGTGCAAAAAATGCATAAGTTGGATTTTAAGAAAATGGAATTACCTATAAATACTGGGCTATTCAACAATTAATATTTTTTTAATTATTTACAATCTTTCTATTTTTATTTTTTTATTTTTTTATTGATAAAAAAACGAAACAAAAAAATCAAGACTGAGTATTATTTTTCTAAAAATTTCTATTGCTGCGGCACAAAAATAAAGTTTATAGATTTTTAAGATTAGTCCTCAAATGTTTCGCAATAATTTATGTTACTAAAAATTTTAGTATCGACGATTTTTGTTTAACCCTTCGCTTCAATTCATTTTTTACGTAAAATAATCTTAGGTCAGTACTATAATTCATAATCCTTTTTAAAACTTAAAACCTCTAGATAACGGAATGGCATCTCCATTTACCATAAAAACTTCTGTATTTGCAAATTGTTTTATACAATTTTGATTCACAATATAAGAGCGATGGCATTTTATAAAATTTGGTGGCAATTGTGTTTCAATTTCCGAAATCTTACCTCTTACAAATTCCTTTTTAGTATTGGTATATAAGTTTAAATAATGGCCATCTGCATTTACATAAATAAGCTCTTTTAAGTACACTTTAGATTTGTTTTTAAGCAAAATATAATCGTTAGTCACCAAAGATTTTACGGTTTCTAATTCTGTTTTTGTTTTTTCGTTCTCTATGTTTAACGATTGATTTTCTATTGTTAAAAGCCTTTTTCTTCTATCTACTTTTTTCCATCGCACAAAAGAATATAAAGCGAGTAGAAATACGCAAAACAGAAGAATACTATACACTATTTTATTTTTTTTAGAAGCTTCTTGAGCAGCCGCTAGTTCTTTTATTTTTCTATCTTTTTCTTTAACTTGGTATGCCACATCTATTTCGTAGAAATTGCTGTTTTTACGGAAGTCGTTTACTAAACTATCATATTTTTGTACATATAGTTTTTGAATGTTGCTATTTTTAGCATCTTTTAAACTATCGTAAACGCGTTTTTTAAGCTTGTGTACAATCCTATTTATTTTAACTAAGTATTTTTTATTTGGTATGGTCTTAATATCATTTAAATTATTAATTGCAGCTTCATAATTTTGTTGATTTAGTTGGTTTACTGCCATATTGATTTTAGCATACGATTGATGCAAATAATCATCGTTTTGCTTTGCAAGTAAAAAACATTCGTTTAATAAACTGGAAGCTGTCTCATACTCTTTAAGTGTAATATTAAAATTCCCAAGAGTAGATAACGTTGCAGCTTTAAACTCCTTATTATTTTTATAGTAATTTGTACTTTGAATGGCTAGCATTTTATGATAACCCGCATCGTAATCAGAAGAGTCCACAAAAAAATCGATAGCAATCTCTTGCTCTGTTTTGGCTTTCCATTTATCGTTAGTATCGTTTTTTGACAGTGCAATTAATGCGTTTAAAAAAAAGCGCCGCTCTTTGGTATAATTATGCTTGCTCGTTTCTACTTTGTGTATGCTAAATAGCAATTCTTTAAATTCTTCATCACTAAAAGTTCTAGTTTCTTTTTCATGCTCATATATTTTATAGTAACTTGCATAAGCAGAATCTTCACAGTTAATACTTCTGTAGAGATCTGCAATTTCTAATTGCTTTTTAGCATTAAAAGATTTAATTTTTTGATGCTTTTTTAATAACACAATTTGTTCTAGCTCTTTTTCATAGAAATACTCGTAAGAGATAGAATCTATTGGGATTTGTTGAGCGAAAACAAATTGTGTTAGTAGTATGAAGGCTAGTTTTTTCAAGATATTAGCAAGATATTACACCAACTACGCCTCCATTTCCTGATTGCTCTGGAGTAGCTATTCCCTTATTTTTATCATCATTATACAATAATGCTATTTTGTTTTCCAAATCAACTTCTGTCTGAATATCACATGTAATACTATGTCTATTTTTACCTTCATTGATTGTAACTCCATCAGAATGCGAAATCTGAATAATAACTAATTCAAAACCCTCTAAATTTATATCCTTAACACTTTTAATTTCAAATTTATTAAGATCATCAAATGTATTTGACACACCTTCAAAAGTTATTTTAAGTTTTTTAGTTTTGTTTTTACAAATTTCTACTTTGGCTGTAAATGATTTCATAATTTTAATTATTTATTGGTTAGTTATTAAATATAATATTTTATTATTTAGTAAAGAGATTTAATGGTATTCCTATACTTATTTTTACAGAAGCATCTTTAAATGTTTTTTCGTTGTAAAGTGAATTTTCTGCTCCAGCTAGAATTCTAAAAAATGTTTTCTTGATATTTATTTTGGACTGCACTCGAAATAAAAGACCAATTAACGTTGTGTTTATGTCTTATAATAAATAAATCTTACAAATTAGAAACTCTAAATGTTTTAATTTCGAGGAGTTTCTTTAAAAAATTCGTTTTAATTCTTAATTATTCTTTTGATTAATTTATTTCCTTTTAAGGATGTTAATTCTAATAAATATATGCCCTTACTTAAGTTATGTAAAGAAATTTGATTTAAATTTTGTTTTTGAGTTTTTACCTTTTTACCTACTAAATCGTAAATAATAAGTTGTTTTAGCCCAACTTCTGTAGAAATAAAAATTATTTCTTTTGAAGGAATAGGATATATTTCAACAAGGTTTTCTAAAGTTATTGTATTTATACTCAAAGTCCCTGTAACAGTAACTTGGACAACTGTATCATTAGTATTTCCTTTTATATCGGTAGCGGTAAGCGTTACAGAAAACACACCTTCAGAAGTAAAAGTGTCTGGCATAATACTTAGTGCAACAGAACCACAATTATCATTTGATCCATTATCTACATCTGCACTAGTAATGGTTACACTGCCGTTTACACCAAGATCTACAGTAATATTTTGACCAGATGCCACTGGATCCGTACTGTCTGTAATAACCACATTCTGAGCTTGTGTAGATGTATTACCATTACCATCATTGTACGTCCAAGTTATAGTTGTGTTTAAAGTTATAGGAAAAACCGCATCAGTAGTACCAACCATTTGTGTCAATGTACAACCATCAGTTGCTGTTGGGGCAGTAATGTTTGTAACCTCACACACGCCTTGTACTTCGTTAAGGGTGGCTGCATCAGCAATTGGCGCTTCAAAATCTATAAGTACTGCAGGATCAAAATCATAAAGACTCCAAACACCATTTGTATCTTGTACTCTTAAATGAAATGGAGTTGTGGTACAACTTGTAAAACCAGAAAAATCTACATCAATCATAAATTGTTCATTATTCCCAGTTGGTGTTAAAGCTACCGCAGTTGCGTTCCCAAAACCAGGATCTGTAACTCCCAAAAAATATTCTGCGGCAACAATAGTTGGTAATGTTGGGTTAGTAATTGGTGCACCATCCGATACATAAAATAAAAACTTATCATACATACTCCAAATACCATTTGCATCTTGTACACGTGTATAAAACCTATGAAACCCTTGAGTTAAGACACCTATGTTTATTGTAAAACTATCGGTAATATCAGTGCCAATAGTATTAACAGCAACACTTGTAGCCAAACCTAAACCAGGATCCGTATCAATAAAATACTCTATGGCTGTAATATTTGGCAATGCAGGATTTGTTATTGCAGTATTTTCAGCAACATAAAACAGCATTTTATCGTAATGACTCCAAACGCCATTAGCATCTTGTACGCGTGTGTATAATCTATGATAACCCACAGATAAATTACCGACATTTACTGTAAATGTATCTGTGATATCAGTACCTGTATTGTTAATTGTTAAGGTTGTACCTTGTCCAACACCAGGATCTGTATCTATAAAATACTCTGCATTAGTTATGTTTTGCGCTGTTGTAAACGTGCAAAAGCAAAGCAGCGTTAAAAGTGTTATATATTGTTTCATGACTGATCTTAGTTAGATTTAGCTTCAATGTTAAATGTAACTGTGCCATTACTTGTAGTTGCGCCTGTGTAGTTAGTTACCTTTACTTCAGGAACGCCTTTTGGATTACCTAAATATTTAAAAATGAAATTTTGTTGAAAACCTATGTTTCCACCATTTGCTCCTGCTCCTATCAAAGGAGAACCAGCAGGCACATCACAATTTCTTGGTAAAAACTGAAAATTGAAAAAGCAATCAGCAAAATCGTTACTATCGACATTAAATATCCCATTGTTTATATTCTGAACAGCAACACCATTATCAGGAACTACCATATTTCCGCTAGTATTTGTAAAACCACAATTATTTAAACTAAAATCCCCTGAAATTCTAAATATGCTAGATATAAGAAAAACTGAATCGGTAATATTTAGCACACCTGGCGATCTCATATAAAAGTTAGACCCACTGCCTGGTCTAAAAATATTATTTGAAATAATTACATTTAAAGGCTCTGAAATGTCAAAAGCAGAACCGCCATTGGAACTACCCGTAAAGTAATTATTACTTAAAATAATATTTGATACATCTGTCCCAACGTCCATTTTGTTAATAACAACATTGCCAGTAACGCTAACATTTGAAACGGTATAATCAGCTTGAGTTGAACTTTGTCTGCCAATACTAACTCCATTAATGAAGTTATCTTCAATACTATAATTATTTAAAACAACATTATCATTTAACGACTTTATGATTAATCCACTACCTGTGATATTGAATCCTCTTATAATGGAATTACTTGATCCATCTTCTAAAATTAAAGTAACAATTTGAGTTCTGTAAAATTCATCAGAATGAGAACGACCTATTAATGTTAAACTTTTATCTAGTCTTAAATTTCCGTCAGCAGCAGTTGATGAATAAGCAGCACCCGATTGTTGCACATAAATTATATCTCCATCACTGGCAGCATCAATTGCATCTTGTAAGTTTGAAAATTGCGCACCACTATCTGGTGTATTGTCTACTGTAAATGTTGTTTGCGCATTTGTAATAGTTATAGCACATAGTAAAATTGCTATTTTGGTTAGGGAAAGCATAATTGTTTTCATGATAATTGTGTTTAATTTAATTAATATTTAAAAGTTTAACCTTGATTTTTTGTAGAAGCATTATTTTTGTTATTTGAAAAACTGACATTAAAACCTATGCCCATCCACAAGTTGCCATTATGTTTCCAATTAACTTTGGATTGGTCTGTATTAGATAGCTTGTCCATACCAAGAAAAAAACCCATATTGACTTCCTCTGTAATATGAACTAACACGCCTCCAGAAAAAGAGAATGCAAACAAACTTGTTGGTGTATCTTCAGTAATAGTTGCATTTTCATCGTTTAATTCAACGCCAGCAATACCAATAGATAATAGTGGCTCTATCATTAAAGCATTAGCCTCTTTTCTATCAGTTCTTATTTTAGCACTAATACTTGAACCCATATTTACATTTGCTGTAAATGCAAAATCATCTAACCTTATCTTAAAAGGAACTGTAAAAACACCAATACGCCAATCCACTCTATTGTAATAAACGTCTGTCATACTCTCAAAATCTGAAATAGGCATATTAAAAATTTTGTCTTTATTTATACCGTTTAAGGCTGCTCTTAAAGTATCATTTTTATTGAAGTACAAAAATTTGAAATAAACAATACTATCGTTAATAGCACTTACTTTCAATTTATAATTTGCACCTTTTAATGTGTTTATTACTGCATCATTCTTAGTTACTCCTTCTTTTAATGTAGAAATTTCATTCCAGTTTCGAGACGCGTTGATATAGAAATTACCTCCTTTACTAATTTCCTGACTGAAACCTTTACAGAAGCAAAATATTAAAAGCATTGTGAGAAGTTTTTTTTTCATAATTTTAGTATTTATAGTTTAGTATTATTAAGTTTTGTAACAAAACCCTCTACCTAAAAACCAGCAAAGGGTGTTTTGTTTATCAACTAATTGCAATCCAAAACTGCAACAAAATCAAGGCTTACAAAAATAAATGTCGTGAGATGCAGGTTTTACATCGCGAAATGCAGAACTACAATCAAGAAATAATGAATAAGATTAAATTATCGGTATTAACCAATGACATTAAAAAACTAAAAAACGTATTTTTGTATACATAAACACGAACCAATACTAAAATTCACCATGAGCAAAGTAGGCGTAATAATGGGAAGCGATAGCGATCTTCCTATAATGCAAGAAGCAATAGATATATTAAAAGGTTTCGATATAGAAGTAGAAGTAGATATTGTTTCGGCACATAGAACACCAGAAAAATTATTCGATTACAGTAAAAACGCACATACCCGTGGTATAAAAGTAATTGTTGCTGGAGCTGGAGGCGCAGCACATTTACCAGGAATGGTAGCTGCTTTATCGCCTTTACCAATAATTGGTGTTCCTGTAAAAAGCAGAAACTCTATAGATGGTTGGGATTCTATTTTGTCTATTTTACAAATGCCCGGAGGCGTTCCTGTGGCAACAGTAGCTTTAAATGGCGCAAAAAATGCTGGTATATTAGCAGCACAAATAATTGGTACTAGTGACCAATGTGTTTTAGATAAAATTATAGTGTATAAAGAAGGTTTAAAACTTAAAGTAGAAGAAGCTTCTAGAAACCTTAAATAGCAGAAAACGCAAAAGCCCAGTCCCCTGGGCTTTCACTAGCTATTAATCTTTCTATTTATGAGTAAGACTCACATCAAAAAAACTTACAGCGAAAGTCCTAAAATTTTATCAAACCAAAAAATAAGAACAAAAAAAAATAACTTTTTAGACGAAATGCTTGAAAAATCGTCAAAATACATATTTAAGCTAAAAAAACAAGTTTCGAGAGTTAATAGCATAAAAAAAAGCCTCAAATAAATTTGAGGCTTTTCATCGCTATTAATCAATAATTTTTAAGAGAGTAACCAACTCTCGAGAAAAAATCTGTTGCAAATTTAAAGATTATTTCGATTTTTTACATCTTTTATTACAACTTTTAAAAAAAAAATATACAAAATACTGAAAATGAACACATTAACAACTATATTTTCGACCAAATACAACTCAGCGCCATTCATTCGAATTGAAAACAAGGATTTTAAACCATCCATTTTGATTCTTATTGAAGAAGCCAAGTCAGAAATTGATGCAATTATTAAAAATCCAGCTACTCCAACTTTTCAAAATACTATTGAAGCTTTAGAATTCTCAGGTCAACAATTAGATCGCGTTACTAGTATTTTCTTTAACCTAAATTCAGCAGAAACTAGTGAAGACATCCAGAAGATTGCTCAAGAAATATCGCCTATTCTTTCAGAATTCGGAAATGATATAACTTTAAACCAAGACTTATTTAAACGTGTTAAAACGATTCACGATAAAAAGGAAAGCTTACAACTTACCACAGAACAACACACTTTATTAGATAAGAAATATAAAAGCTTTTCAAGAAATGGTGCTAATTTAAATAAAGATGATAAAAACAAGCTTCGTGAAATAGATAAAAAACTAGCTAAACTAAAATTACAATTTGGAGAAAACATTTTAGCCGAAACTAATAAGTATGAATTATGCTTAACTAAAGAAAGTGATTTGTCTGGCTTACCAGAAGGCGCCAAAGAAGCGGCAAAACAACTTGCAGAAAGCAAAAACAAAGAGGGTTGGTTAATTACTTTGGATTACCCAAGCTATATTCCATTTATGACTTATGCCGATAATAGGGCTATAAGAGAAGAACTCTCTAAAGCTGCAGGAAGCAAAGCATTTAAAGGTGATGGCTTAGACAATCAAAATATAGTATTAGAAATTGCAAACTTACGTTTTGAACGCGCCAATTTATTAGGCTACAAAACACATTCGCATTTTGTACTAGAAGAACGTATGGCAGAAACTCCAGAAACCGTTCTAAATTTTTTAAACGATTTACTTTCGAAAGCAAAACCAGCAGCAATAGATGAATATAAGAATCTTGAAAACTTTGCTAAAGAATTAGATAATATTGAAAGATTAGAAAAATGGGATTCTGCTTATTATTCTGAAAAATTGAAACAAAAATTATTCAGTTTAGATGATGAACAATTAAAACCATACTTTAAATTAGAAAATTTAATAGATGGCGCTTTTACAGTGGCACAAAAACTTTTCGGTTTACATTTTGAAACGATAAATGATATCGACAAATACCACGAAGATGTTTTAACTTATAAGGTAACAAATGATAATGGCGACTTAATTTCCATTTTCTATGCTGATTTCTTTCCAAGAAAAGGCAAAAGAAATGGCGCTTGGATGACGAGCTATAAACCACAATTTGTAAAAGATGGTAATGAAGAAAGGCCACACGTTTCTATTGTTTGCAACTTTACAAAACCAACAAAAAGCAAACCTTCCTTATTAACTTTTAATGAGGTTACTACGTTATTTCACGAATTTGGTCATGCCTTACATGGTATGCTTGCAAATACAATATACCCAAGTTTATCTGGAACAAGTGTGTTTTGGGATTTTGTAGAATTACCGAGTCAGGTTATGGAAAACTGGTGTTACGAAAAAGAAGCTTTAGAATTGTTTGCTAAGCATTACGAAACTGGAGAAGTAATACCAATGGATTTAGTAAATAAAATTAAAGAGTCTGCTACTTTTCATGAAGGCATGCAAACATTAAGACAAATTAGTTTTGGCTTATTAGACATGTCATGGCATAGTAAAAACCCAGCAAATATTAAAGATGTAAAGACTTACGAAACTGAAGCTTTTAAAGACACCGATTTATATCCTGATGTTGAAGAAAATTGCATGAGTACAGCTTTTGCCCATATATTTCAAGGTGGTTACAGTTCTGGTTATTATAGCTACAAATGGGCTGAAGTATTAGATGCCGACGCCTTCGATTATTTTAAACAAAAAGGTATTTTCAACAAGGAAATAGCAACTCAATTTAAAGAGCATGTCTTGTCTCAAGGTGGAACAGAAAACCCAATGACTTTATACAAACGTTTTAGAGGTCAAGCTCCAAAACCTGAAGCTTTATTAAAACGCGCAGGATTGATAAAATAACTAAATGTCATTCTGAGCGTAGCAAAGAATCTCATTATACTTATTCTTTTTTGAGATTCTTCGCTGCGCTCTGAATGACAGATATAAAATAAAAGAGATTAAAAAGACGTTGAACTAAAAACCAACGTCTTTTCTTGTTTATGAAACTATTTAAAACATTTCTTCACATGCTATGGATTGCATTTTTAACTGCATTCACGCAAGTTGGCGGATTGATTTGGATTCTTACATTAATGCTCTGTAAATTCCGAAACTTGAAGAAAACAATTGCCTTTCCTATCTTATATTTAGTATTTAATTTAATCATTATTCCTCCAATTGCAGAATATTTTGGAAGAGTTCAATTACCTGTTTTTAAGGAAAATTTAAAACCTAGAAACCTATTCTATCCGCTTTTATTTAGAAATTATGTAGTACCAGAGTTAAATAAACTTCTTATTGAATCTTCACAAAACCTAGTTAATGACAATATTAAGATAGTTTATCTAGATGCAAACTTTCCATTCTTTGATGGCTTCCCATTATTGCCTCATAGAAGTCATAATGATGGAAAAAAGATTGATATCTGTTTTATTTACAAAACCAAGAATGGGAAAATCACAGATGAAAAACCTGCTTTATCAGGTTATGGCGTTTATGTAAAAGACAAATACAGTAGCCAAAGCTGTATAAAAAAAGGCTATTGGCAATACGATTTTACTAAATATTTAACTTTAGGGAAAATCAATGATTTGGACTTTGATACAACTAGCACAAAAAAACTTATTCTAACTTTTATATCGAAAAAAGAAACTCAAAAAATATTTATTGAGCCTTACTTAAAACAAAATCTTGGCTTAATTAATTATAATAAAATACGATTTCATGGCTGCAATGCTGTAAGACATGATGACCACATTCATTTACAAGTTAAATAGTAACTTAGAGAAGAATCTCAACGCTATTTTTATGTGTAAATTTGAGACTCTTCGCTGAGCTCTGAATGACAATAAAAATAAACTTTCAATAATTACTGAAAGTTCGAAATTTATTATATATTTGCTGTATGGAATACCAAGAAGCAAAAGATAAATTTATTAGTACTTGGGGAAGTTTAGGTACTCTTTGGGGGATTAACAAGGCAATGGCTCAAATTCAAGCTTTGCTTTTTATCTCTACAAAACCATTAACCATGGAAGAGATTATGGAAGACCTTAAAATTTCTCGTGGCAATACATCTATGAATCTACGCCAATTGATGGATTGGGGAATTGTAACCAAAACTTTAGTTCCAGGAGAACGGAAGGAGTTTTTTACAACCGAAAAAGACGTACAAGAATTATCAAGAATTATTGCTAAAGAGAGAAGTAGACGCGAAATAAAACCAGTGATTAAAGTTTTAGAAGAAGTATCCTCTATAAAAAATGATAATAGCGAAAAAACCAAAGAACTAATTAAGCAAACTAAAGCCTTACATGAATTAACAGAAACAATGGATGTAATGATAAATAAATTGGTAGATCAAAAACGAAACTGGATTACTAAATCTGTTCTAAAATTATTCAAATAAAAAAATTTAATATAAACTTTCAATATTTTCTGAAAGTTTAAAACAAACTAAAACACATGAAACATCTATATCAAATCAACAAAGTATTAATAATAATAAACTTAATACTCGGTCTAACCATTTATTTAGGCCTACTATTTCTAATAGTTTTAGGAATCGCTCAAATTATTATGAGTGTAATAATTGCTTACAACGAAAAGCAGTTAACAAAAGAAGTTTCAACTTTATATAATATATACGCTTTAACAACCGTTTCGATATTAGTTATATTTCTATTAATGTACTGCGCTTTCATACCATCAAGTAGTATACTAATTTTTAGTATGATAGCAATTTCTATAATTATAGCATTTCTACATTTAAGAATCACATATTTAATTAAAACGAAAACACTATGAAATCCATAACCATAAATCAACAAGATAAAGTAGAGCAAACGAAAATAGAAATGATAGATTTTTATGACGAAGCTACAGAAGATTATGAATTTTGGAGTAAAGATTTAAACATGCATTTTGGTTATTATAGCCCATTTAAAAACAGTGTATTTGCCAGAAAAACAATGCTTAACGAGATGAACAACCAAGTCTTAAAACGTATAAATATCCCAAAAGACAAATCTAACTTAATAGATTTAGGTTGTGGTGTTGGTGGCACTATGAGTTTTGCTTTAAAAAAAAATAAAAACGTATCTGCCTTTGGAGTGACATTGTCTAGTTTTCAAGTAAAAAAGGCAACGCATTACTTAAAGGCAAAAAAGGAACTATTTTAAACGAAAACTATAATAATACTTCATTTAAATCAAACACCTTTGATTCTGCTTTAGCAATAGAAAGCCTATGCCATTCTGGACACAAAAAAGAATCTTTACAAGAGGCCTACCGCATTTTAAAACCTGGAGGACGTTTTGTAATTGCAGATGCGTTTCTAAAAAAAGAAGAAAGCGAATTATGTTATGGCGCACACTATTCTCATCGAAGACTTTGCGACCATTGGAGTTTAACCAATTTAGGGTCAATTAATAATGTTATAAAAGACTTAGAATCTTTAGGTTTCAAGAATGTGAAAGCCGAAGATATTTCTTTTAGAGTTGCTCCATCAGTGCTTCACGTTCCATTTGCTATTGTGGGTTTTATACTAAAAAAAATATTTACTTTAAATGCGCTTAAACGAGAAAGCTTACATAACCTTAATGGTTCGTTCTATGCTTTGCTTTCGGGATTGCATATGAAGGGTTTTGGATATTATATTATAAGTTGTACGAAGTAGAAATGATATTTTTTCTCTACTTTTGAAAAAACAATTGCAAACTATGCCAGATCACAAAATAGATCCTAATCAATGGATTAATTTGTATTCCGATTATCTTTTTAATTACACAGTTTCTCGTGTAAGCGATAGAGACATGGCTCAAGATTTAGTTTCCGAAACCTTTTTAGCAGGTTTAAAGTCTATGAAAAACTTTAAAGGTGAAGCTAGTGAGCGCACATGGCTCATTTCAATATTAAAAAGAAAAATCATCGACCATTATCGCAAAATAAATTCTAAAAAAGGCAAAGCCGAAGTAAGAATGAGCTACAATAGCGATTCTGAAACAGAAGGCGATTGGCTAGAAGAACGCGTAGCAGACCCATTCGATAAAACTGCAGAAGACACAATTGAAAATACAGAATTAGGTGTAGCAATACATAATTGCTTGGATAAATTACCAGCAAAACAAGCTCAAGTATTCGAAATGAAGACCATTTTAAATTACAATACCGAAGCTATTTGTAATGAATTAAATATTACTGCGTCTAATCTTTGGGTAATCATTCACAGAGCACGAACTGCTATGGCTGGTTGTCTTGAAAAAAACTGGTATTAATAATGAGCACAAAAAGATTTACAAGTTGCGAAGAAGCAAACCATTCTTGCGATAAAATGCAATATAAGGAAGCTACCCTTTGGGAAAAAGTAAAGTTAAACCTTCATTTAATATGGTGTGCAGCTTGCAGAAAGTATTCAAAAAACAATGCTAAATTAACTAATTTAATAAACCATAAAGAAGTGAAATTACAAGCTTCAGAAAAAAATAAAATTCAATCTGCTTTCGAACAAGAACTAGCAAAACAAAATAATAAGTAACCAAATTATTGGTATACTTTCAACCCAAAAGGAACTGTAATAACAGTTCCTTTTTTTATTTGAAAGAACCAGAAAAGATAAAGTTATTAGAGAAATTAGTAAGGTCATAATTATGCTTCCATGACTTAATTCGTCTTTTAAAAATTCAGCAAAAAACAAAAGAACTAATAAAAATAATCCAAATATCTTTGTGTACTTCACTCCTATTTTCTGAGGAATAGTTGCTAGTTTTAAACTATCGAAATCTAAATCTCTAATTTCGAAAGGCAACATTAAAACAATAACAAAAACAAACCTTTGAAACGTCGTTATGTAAACATCTGTATTGATGCTAAAGTCGTTATTAATTAAAGGCAAAAACACAGTAACACCTGCCCAAACCAAAGCAATAACATAAACTTTAAGTCCGCTTACATCACGAAGGTTTTGTTGATTATCTAAATAGAAATTTTTTGGAATAAAAGGAATAGCATACAAAAAAGTAATGATACCAAAAACAGCAATAGAAATCAATGTTTTTAATTGTAAGTGTATCGCATAATAGCATAGTAATACAAAGCAAATAAGCGAAAAGACTTGAATAATTCTTAAAGCATCAGTTAGGCTTCTGTGATGAAACTTTGCAATCCCAAAATACTTTACAAAATTATAACCAGTAATGGTTGCAAAGAAAATAAAATACAATATGTTTTCATCGTAAAAAATGTTGAACTGATTCAACGTTATCCAACTCAAAGCACAAACAGCTAAAGCTACATGAATACTACTGTTCAAGTAAAAATCGAAAAGCTGTTTTATTATTCGCATTAAACAAAGTTAATCAAACTGTTAATAACCATGCGCTTTGGTTAAAAACTTTCATTTATTTAAGAAATAATGCCTTAAGTTTTTGTTATTTTTGCATGACAAAATCTACACACAACTACATGAATACAAATACTTTCGCACTTCGCCATATTGGACCAAGAGAAAACGATCAAAAACTAATGCTCGATGCCATTGGTGTCGATAGTATGGATCAACTTATTTTCGAAACAGTTCCGGACGATATTCGTTTAAAAACCGACTTAAATTTAGATGCTGCCATGAGCGAGTTCGAATATTCGTCTCACATAAATGAATTGTCTAAATTAAATAGTATTTATAAAACATATATTGGTTTAGGCTACCATCCAACAATTTTACCTGCTGTTATCCAACGTAATATTTTAGAAAACCCAGGCTGGTACACTGCCTATACACCTTATCAAGCAGAAATTGCACAAGGTCGTTTAGAAGCACTGTTAAACTTCCAAACCATGGTTACAGACCTTACTGGAATGGAATTAGCAAACGCTTCACTTTTAGATGAAAGTACTGCGGCAGCAGAAGCTATGAGTTTACTGTTCGCTGTTCGCGAACGTGCTCAAAAGAAAGCTGGCATCAATAAGTTTTTTGTATCAGAAAACATATTACCACAAACTTTATCATTATTACAAACGCGATCTGCTCCAATTGGTGTAGAATTAGTCATTGGAAATGAAAATGATTTTGATTTTTCTTCTGATTTTTTTGGAGCTCTTTTACAGTATCCTGGAAAAAACGGACAAGTTAGCGATATAAAAACATTCATTGAAAAAGCGAAATTAGCACAAATTAAAGTTGCTGTTGCCGCAGATATTTTAAGCCTCGTAAAATTAGAAGCACCTGGTGAATTTGGAGCAGATGTGGTGGTAGGAACAACACAACGTTTCGGAATTCCATTAGGTTATGGTGGACCACATGCGGCATATTTCGCGACTAAAAAAGCTTACAAACGTGATATTCCAGGTCGTATAATTGGTGTTTCGAAAGACAAAAATGGGAACCGTGCACTTCGTATGGCTTTACAAACCAGAGAGCAACATATTAAAAGAGATAGAGCTACTTCTAATATTTGCACGGCACAAGTGTTATTGGCTGTTATGGCAGGAATGTATGCTGTTTATCATGGTCCAAAAGGTTTAACTTTTATTGCAAACCAAGTACACAATACCGCCTCCACTTTAGCTAATGCTTTAGTGAAATTAGGTCTTGAACAAACGAATACCTCTTTCTTCGATACCATTCAAATAAAAGCAAATGCTTCAGCTGTTAAAACTTTTGCCGAAAAGCAAAGAGTAAACTTCTACTATCCAAATGAAGAAACTGTTACTATTTCTGTAAATGAAACAACAAGAGTTTCAGACATCAATGAAATTATTTCAATTTTTGCTGAAGCATTAGGAAAGGAAACTTTCGCTATTGCTAACATTTCTGAAGCGAATAATATTTCTGAAACACTTCAGCGTAAAACAGAATTTTTAACTTTAAACGTTTTCAACACACATCATTCTGAAACAGAATTGATGCGTTATATAAAAAATCTAGAACGTAAAGATTTATCATTAAATCACTCAATGATTTCTTTAGGTTCTTGCACAATGAAATTAAATGCAGCAGCAGAAATGTTGCCATTAAGTAATACTAATTGGGGTAATGTTCATCCTTTTGTTCCCGTTGAACAAGCTAAAGGATACTTAACAGTTTTAAAAACTCTCGAAGACCAATTAACTGAAATCACAGGCTTTGCAGGCACATCTTTACAACCAAATTCTGGTGCTCAAGGTGAATATGCTGGATTAATGGTTATAAAAGCGTATCACGAATCTCGTGGAGACAATCATAGAAATATTTGCTTAATTCCATCCTCTGCACATGGAACAAATCCGGCAAGTGCTGTAATGGCTGGAATGAAAGTTGTGGTTACAAAAGCTAACGAAGAAGGCAATATTGATGTAGACGATTTACGAGAGAAAGCCGAATTGCATAAAGATAATTTAGCTGCTCTAATGGTAACTTACCCTTCTACTCATGGTGTTTACGAATCTGCAATCAAACAGATTACTCAACTTGTTCACGATAATGGCGGTCAAGTATATATGGATGGTGCCAATATGAATGCTCAAGTTGGATTAACTAATCCTGGAAATATTGGTGCAGATGTTTGCCACTTAAACTTACACAAAACTTTTGCTATTCCTCATGGAGGTGGCGGCCCAGGAGTTGGACCAATTTGTGTTGCAAAACAATTAGTACCGTTTTTACCTGGGAATCCAATTATTAAAACTGGAGGAGACCAAGCCATTACAGCGATTTCCGCAGCTCCTTTTGGCTCTGCTTTAGCGTGTTTAATCTCTTACGGTTATATAAAAATGCTAGGCGTAAAAGGACTTAAAAAATCTACTGAAGTTGCTATATTAAATGCCAACTATATTAAACAACGTTTACAAGGTACTTTCGAGACATTGTATTCTGGAGAACGTGGTCGCGCAGCACACGAAATGATTATAGACTGTCGTCCGTTTAAAGCCAATGGTATTGAAGTTGTTGATATTGCTAAGCGTTTAATGGATTATGGTTTTCATGCGCCAACGGTATCTTTTCCTGTAGCAGGAACCATGATGATTGAACCGACAGAAAGTGAAAGTAAAGCAGAAATGGATCGTTTTTGTGATGCTATGATTTCTATTAGAAAAGAAATAGCAGAAGCGAATAAAGATGACGATAATAATCCGTTAAAAAATGCACCACACACAATGGCTATGATAACAAGTGACGAATGGTTATTACCTTACTCTCGTGAGAAAGCCGCTTTTCCTTTAGATTATGTACATGATACTAAGTTTTGGCCAAGCGTAAGACGTGTTGATGATGCTTATGGCGACCGAAATTTAATCTGTACTTGCGCACCAATTGAAGCCTATATGGAAGCCTAATATCGTTTTGGACATCGTAAAATTATTAAACTAATAAATTGCTTTTAGTTTTTGATGCTTATATTAGCATATTAACTAAAGGCAATTTCCTTTTCTATGAACATTAAGATTACAGGTACAGGTAAGTACATTCCAAAAGGCATTGAGAAAAATGAAGACTTCTACAGTCATGAATTTCTAAATGCTGATGGCTCGACAATAAATCAACCTAATGAAGTTATTGTAGAAAAATTTAAAGCCATAACAGGAATTGAAGAAAGACGGTATATAAAACCAGATTTATTAAATTCTGATATTGCCTTTTATGCTGCAGAAAAAGCTATTGCAGATGCAAAAATTGATAAAGAAACATTAGATTATATTATTGTTGCGCACAATTATGGAGATCTGAAACATAATTCTGAGCAAAGTGACACTGTTCCAAGTATAGCCTCTCGTGTAAAACACTTGTTGCAAATTAAAAATCCAAAATGTGTTGGTTACGATCTACTTTTTGGATGTCCAGGTTGGATTGAAGGTGTTATTCAAGCAAATGCATTTATTAAATCTGGAATAGCCAAACGCTGTTTGGTTATTGGTACCGAAACACTGTCTAGAGTTATAGACAAACACGATAGAGACTCCATGATCTATAGTGATGGATCAGGAGCTGTAATTGTTGAACAGACTGCAGACGAAGGTGGCATTATATCACATTATTCTGCAACTTTTGCTTTAGATGAAGCTCATTTTATTTATTTTGGAGAAACTAATCATCCAGAAATTGAAAATAAACGTCGTTACATTAAAATGTACGGCAGAAAAATCTATGAATTCGCACTCACCAATGTCCCTTTAGCTCTAAAAGAATGTTTAGAAAAAAGTGGTTATTCTATAACTGATGTCAAAAAGATATTGATTCATCAAGCGAATGAAAAAATGGATGAAGCTATAGTAAAACGTTTTTATAAACTTCATAACATGCAAATGCCTGAAGGCATTATGCCAATGACTATTAATAAGCTTGGAAACTCAAGCGTAGCAACAGTCCCTACATTATATGATATGATTTTAAAAGGTGAACTTGAGAATCAAGAAATTAATAAAGGTGATGTTATTATGTTTGCTAGCGTTGGCGCTGGCATGAATATTAATGCGATAATTTATAAACATTAAAGGTCAAAACTTTAAAAATATTAAGAAATTTCTGCAGTCGTGGAAAAGACAAAAAAACTATTCGTGTACGAAGGTAAATTTCCACATAAAAGATATAAACTTACTTATCAATTTTTAGAAAAACACATTTCTAACGATGAGAAGATTCTAGATTTAGGCATATCAAATCCGTTTACAGAAACCATGAAAAGTGGTGGTTTTAAAATCGAAAATACTTCAGGCGAAGATTTAGATGAAAACACCTCAGCTATTGAAAATTCTAATGCTAAAGTTGTAACGGCTTTCGAAATTTTTGAGCATTTAATATCTCCTTATACGGTTTTAAAATCTATAAAAGCAGATAAATTAGTTGCTAGTATTCCAATGCGATTATGGTTTTCTTCGGCTTATAGAAGTAAAACTGATAAATGGGACAGGCATTACCATGAATTTGAAGACTGGCAATTTGATTGGCTTTTAGAAAAAGCAGGTTGGAAAATTATCGATCGTCAAAAATGGACTAATCCCACTAAAAAAATTGGTATTCGTCCTATTTTGCGTTATTTCACAAATAGGTATTATATAGTTTATGCTGAAAGGTATGAGCCAGTTCTAAAAAGATAATCTCTAAGAACCCAAAAACTTATTCAATTGGCTTTGGATTTTGGTTTTTTAATAGTGTAATTTGTTTACATGAATATTTACATCGTCATCCCTGCACATAACGAAGAAGACTGCATTGCATTAATGCTCGAATCTTTAGCTAATCAAACACTTTTACCAAAAAAAGTGGTAGTGGTTAATGACCATTCTACAGACCGTACTCAAGAAATAATTGATAAATTTTCAACTAAAAACGATTGGATTCAAGGTCTTTCCATTACATCATCAAAAGAACATATTCCAGGCAGCAAAGTAATCAATGCCTTTTACAGAGGTTTTGAAACCTTGGATAACAATTATGATATTATATGCAAGTTTGATGCAGATATTATTTTACCAGAAAATTATTTAGCTTCCATAGCAACTCTTTTTCAAACTAACGAGAAAATTGGTATCGCTGGCGGATTAGCATTTATAGAAAAAAATGACGAATGGGTTTACGAGACTATAGCATCTAAAGACCATGTTCGCGGTCCATTTAAAGCGTACAGAAAAGAGTGCTTTGCAAATATTGGTGGCCTAAAACAAAGTATTGGCTGGGACACGATGGATGTTTTATTAGCACAATTTTATGGTTGGACAATAAAAACGGACAAATCTTTAAAAGTTAAACACCTAAAACCTACAGGTAAGTCATACCATAAAAGTAGTAAATATTTACAAGGCGAAGCGCTATATAAAATGCGCTTTGGATTGCCTTTAACACTGTTTTCTGCCTTAAAAAGTGCGATTAGCAAAAAAAGTCTTATGTATTTTATAAATACAGTCTTTGGATATTTTAAAGCTGAAAAGAAAAACATTGAACCTTTAGTTACTTTGGAGCAAGGTCTTTTTATTAGAAAACTACGCTGGAAAGGTGTGCGAAAAAAATTAGGGCTTTAAGAATAGATTATGGGATTCCCTTTTTAGTGAACTCGAGTGAATAACAAAACACTTATTTAAAACTCCAATTCTTATAACTATTAGAAGCCTCTAATCTATTTTCTTGTTCGTCCTCTAATTCTGAAAAGAAGTCGATACCAGTAAGTTTTTCTACTGTATCTACTGAGACTACATATTGATACAAAGGTTGTTTAGACTCTTCATGAGGCATTAAAAATGCCAGCACTTTAGTTTCGCCAGAATTATTATCAATCAATACTTTATAAAACTGATTTGGCACTGCCACTTTTTCGCTTCCAATAGTTTTCATTTCCCCTTTTAAAACACCTCCCGAAACAACAAAAACACCATCGTATTTATCTGCCCAATACCTTGTCTTTTGTTCTAAACGATTCCAAACTCCAGCATTAAAAGCGTGTTTTTGAGGAGAAATATTACTTGTTAAAAAGGTTTCGTCATGAGCAAATTGACTGTATTTTCTATCTCCTGCTGGGCACAAATGTCCGCGATCGTAACCCGATTTTTTATAATTTCGCCAATGGGCCGATTTAGTTTTAACAGCTTTGTCTATTTCAAAGTATGGTCGCTTAAAATGAGTACTGCTTAAATGCGCCTTTTTAAGTTCGTATGCAACCCATTCTGCTTGTTCGTGTGGTTCGCTATAACTTAAAGAATAACCTTCATGATGCACAATTTGTCCCGTGGTACTTGTTGGTAAGAAGTATGCGTTGGTATCATTCTTTATTATTGTTCCTCCAGATACAATTTCTACTTGCTCTTCATTAATTAAATAATCTTTAATTAATAAGGTTGCAATAATCACTAGCGCTGTGAGTATAGAATATTTAGTTTTGTTAGACATGATGATTCATTTTATGACCATAATAAATAAACCTCACAGGCTTTAAAAATCTGTGAGGTTTAATAATCTTTATTAAAAAAATTTAGTTGTTTTTTATTTCAAACTCTCCAAACTAGCTTTCAAAGTCTCTATTTTAGCTAAAGCATCTGCTTCTTTCTTTTTCTCACTGGCAACTACTTGTTCTGGAGCTCCAGCAACAAAACGCTCGTTAGAGAGTTTCTTTTGAACAGATTTAAGAAAACCTTCAGTGTAACTTAATTCTTCTGTCAGTTTTATAATTTCAGCCTCAATATCAATTGCGCCATCCATTGGTATAAAATACTCATTAGATTTTACTCTAAAGGTTAAAGCGCCTTCTACAGCTTCATTAACGTAGTCTATACTTTCAAGGTTACCCAACTTAGATATAACCTCATCGAATGTCGTATTCGATTTTTCATTATTAATTACAGAAAAACCTATCGCATCTTTAAAGGCAATATTCTTTTCTTTTCTTACTGTTCTTATTCCAGAAATAACTTCCGAAGCAAATTCAAATTGAGAGGTTAAATCTTCATTTATAGGTTTCGCTTCCGGCCATTTCGCAACTATTAGGGCTTCCTCTGGAGTACGCTCTGCAATATATTGCCAGATATCTTCTGTTAAGAATGGCATAAAAGGATGTAATATTTTCAAGTTATCCTCAAAAACCGCCATCACTTTATTATACGTTTTTACGTCAATTGGTTGTTGATAAGCGGGCTTAACTATTTCTAATAACCAACCACAGAAATCATCATAAATCAACTTATAAATTGACATTAAAGCATCACTTAAGCGATATTTGCTAAAATGATCTTCAATTTCTACTAAAGCCGTTTGAAACTTAGCTTCGTACCAATCTAATGCTATTTTACTTGAGTTAGGTTGCGGTATTGTATCACTAACGTCCCATAAGTTTGTTAAGTTAAAGGCATTCCAAACCTTGTTTCCAAAACCTTTACCTTGTTGACAAAGTGCTTCGTCGAACATTAAATCGTTTCCTGCCGCACTACTAAATAGCATACCAACACGGACACCATCTGCGCTATACTCTTCAATAAGCTTTAAAGCATCTGGAGAGTTTCCTAAAGATTTAGACATTTTACGTCGTTGCTTATCACGCACTAAACCTGTTAAATATACATTATTAAAAGGCTTTTCATCTTTATACTCGTAACCTGCAATAATCATACGTGCTACCCAAAAGAATAAAATATCTGGTCCAGTTACTAAATCGTTTGTTGGATAATAATATTTAATTTCTTCGTTTTCTGGATTACGAATACCATCAAACACAGACATTGGCCATAACCAAGATGAGAACCATGTATCTAAAGCATCTGTATCTTGTTTTAAGTCTTCAGCTTTTAGACCTGATTTACCTGTTACTTTTTGTGCTTTCTCAACTGCGGATTCTATATTTTCTGCAACTACGAACTCTTCTTTTCCGTCGCCATAGAAATACGCAGGGATTTGTTGTCCCCAAAGCAACTGGCGTGAAATATTCCAATCACGAATATTTTCTAACCAATGGCGATACGTATTTTCAAATTTCTTAGGAAATAATTTAATTTCAGCATTTTCACCTAAAACGGCTTCGATAGCAGGTTTTACTAACTCTTCCATTTTTAAGAACCATTGGTCACTTAATCTGGGCTCGATAACCGCTTTTGTTCTTTCTGAAGTTCCTACTTTATTAATATGCGTTTCAGTTTTTATTAAAATACCTGTTTCATCTAATAATTTAGTAACTGCTTTTCTTGCTACAAAACGATCTTGACCTTCGAATTGCATTCCGAAGCTATTTAAAGAAGCATCATCATTAAAAATATCTATAACTTCTAATTTATGCTTGTCTCCTAAAACTTTATCGTTTTCATCGTGAGCAGGTGTTACCTTTAAACAACCTGTACCGAATTCAATATCTACATATTCATCTTCTATTATAGGAATAACTCTATTACAAACGGGAACAATTGCTTTTTTGCCTTTTAAATGCGCAAAACGCTCATCGTTAGGATTTATACATATTGCTGAATCTCCAAAAATAGTTTCAGGTCTTGTGGTTGCGATGGTTAACGTTTCCTCACTTCCTTCAATTTTATAATTAATGTAGTATAAGTTTCCTTGACGTTCTTCATGAATTACTTCTTCATCAGACAAGGTTGTTTTTGCTTCAGGATCCCAATTTACCATTCGGTAACCTCTATATATTAAACCTTTTTCATGTAAATCAACAAAAACCTTAATGACAGCTTCAGACATATCGTCATCCATTGTAAACTTTGTTCTTTCCCAATCGCAAGAACATCCTAATTTTTTAAGCTGTTCTAATATTACTCCACCATATTCATCGGTCCAATCCCAAGCATGCTTTAAAAATTCATCGCGTGTTAAATCGTTTTTATCAATTCCTTGTCCCTTTAAACGTGCAACAACTTTCGCCTCTGTTGCAATAGAAGCATGATCAGTTCCTGGTACCCAACAGGCATTTTTACCTTGTAAACGTGCACGACGTATTAATACGTCTTGAATCGTATTATTTAGCATATGTCCCATATGTAGAATACCTGTGACGTTTGGAGGAGGTATTACAATAGTGTAAGGTTCTCTCTCGTCTGGCGTAGAATGAAAATAATTATGCTCTGTCCAGTAGCTGTACCACTTGTTTTCTACAGTTTTTGCATCATATTTAGATGGAATGCTCATACTTTGGAATAGTTTTTGAATATTAATTAGCAAAAATACTTATATTTCTGTTTCTGCGAAATATTAAATAGTATTAATGTATAGTTATATGTGCTGAATGTACTTGTAAGCGTGTAATACATCTAATTATTTTTGCAGAAGGATTAAAAAGTACTAAATTTACAAACCATTAAAAATCAAAATAAAATGAAAAATTTAATAACATTATTATTTATCGGATTAGTTACCTTTTCAATTAATGCTCAAGAAAAGATAGCAAAAATCGAATTTAAAGAAACAACTGTAGATTACGGAACAATTGAAAAAGGTGCTAATGGCATTAGAACTTTTGAGTTTACAAATACTGGAAATGCCCCTCTTATTATCTCTAAGGTAAGTTCAAGTTGTGGTTGTACGATACCTAAGAAGCCGAAAGATCCTATTATGCCAGGAATGACTGGTGAAATTGAAGTAAAGTATGATACTAAACGTGTGATGCCAATTAGAAAAACAATTACTGTTTTATCTAATGCTGCCACACCTACAGTTTCGTTAAAAATTAAAGGTGAAGTTATTGACCCTTCTAAAACAAGCGTTCTTACTAAAACAAAAGGTAAAAGCGTTATGGAGCAATAATCCAAACTCTTATCTATTTTAAAAGCCGAAAACCTTAGTTTTTGGCTTTTTTATTTTATTAAAGATTCTAAATTAAAAACAACCTTTATTCTCCTGCCTAGCCTTTCTACTACCAAATTTATTTTATCACCTTCTTTTCCATAGAACTTGTATATTAATTCTTGCAAGCTGTATTTAATGGTATCGTTTCCATTAATTCTAATAATTACGTCGCCTTTTTGCAGTCCTTTTCTAGACGCTGGAGAGTTTGGTCTTATATAAGAAATGGTATACGCTTTCTTAATCATATATTTTCTTGAGTTTACAAAAACGGCTTGTACATTAATAATATTAGTGTCTCTAGACATGTTATTTGACACTGTATTTTGTTCGTACTCAGTTATTATTCTAATACCTTCATTTTCGACTTCAATCCCACTTTTGTTATAACTAAAATGGTTTTTAAAATTTGAATTACGTTTTAACACTATTCTTGCTTTATCATAATCTATAGTAATATTAAACCGTTTTAAAATGGCACCTCCAACACTTCCTCGTCTATCTTTTATTTGCCTCAACACAGAAGTATAAGACGAATCTGGGAACGCCACCAATGGCCTATTTAATATAAAAGATTTTAATTTAAAAGCCTCAATTTTAGAACGCTTACCATGTACACTGCCACTTATACCATAACCAAGAAAATCGTTAAAATAATTATCCTTAACGATTAAACCCAGACTATCATTCTCGAAAAGCCATAACGCATCACTACTACCTGAATCTATTAATAGTTTTACGGGAATATTTTTACCTAAAACATTAACTGAGACATTAAAATAAGGTTTATTGTTGTAGAATTCCAATCCAAATGTCTCGCATTTCTTACAGGTTTTGTATTTATACTTTTCAGGATTAGTTAATTTTATTTGCTTTTTTATATAGTTAATATCAACTACTAAATCTTTAAATAAATCATATCCAATAATACCATGAATAGGCACACCCAATTTAGGTGCAAAATTTATAGAAGAATCGAAAATAACATAGAAATCCTGACTATTATTTACAGCATCTCCTATTTTAAAGGTATTTCCTGAAGATTTTAACGCTGCTACTTTTCCATTATTCCCTAAACCTTTAAGGTAAATAGTTTCAGCATTTAAAATTTCTAAAGAATCTGACTCCTTTAAGAAATTAAACACAATAGGCTTGCTAACACCGGAATCTAAAAGAAAAGAAAGCATAACACCATTAACCTCAACAGGAATAATAATAACATTATTAAGTAACTTAAAATTAATTTTATCGAC
The DNA here is from genome assembly GCF_000797445.1 of Lacinutrix jangbogonensis. Taxonomy (GTDB): domain Bacteria; phylum Bacteroidota; class Bacteroidia; order Flavobacteriales; family Flavobacteriaceae; genus Lacinutrix; species Lacinutrix jangbogonensis. The sequence continues at coordinate 211,304 of NZ_JSWF01000035.1, forward strand.
TCCTCTTTTATTTTTTACAACATATTCTCCTTGTGAAAAACAAATAAGCGGCAAATACAAGAGCATAAAAAGTAAGCTTTTTTTAATTTTCATAACAACTGAAGTTAAGAAATTAAATAACACAGATTACACTTTTTTTTGCAACTTTGTTTTATAAAATTAATTCTATGCCATCGATCTCTAAAAAAGGGCAATCAATGCCTCAGTCTCCAATAAGAAAACTTGTTCCATTTGCTGAAAAAGCATACAAACAAGGAAAAACAGTATACCACTTAAATATTGGGCAACCAGATATTAAAACACCACAAATAGCTTTAGATGCTGTAAAAATGCATGGCTTAGATATTTTAGCCTACACAAGATCTGAAGGCTCTGAAGCTTACAGGCATAAAATAGGAAACTACTATGCAAAAAATGATATCCATGTAAAACATGACGATATTATTGTAACTACTGGCGGAAGTGAAGCACTTTTATTTGCCTTTGGAAGCATTATGGATGTAGATGATGAAATTATTATTCCAGAACCTTTTTACGCTAACTACAACGGATTCTCAATAGCATCTGGAGTAAAAGTAGTTCCTGTAATTTCGAAAATTGAGAATAATTTTGCATTACCGCCAATAGAAGAATTCGAGAAACTAATAACACCAAAAACCAAAGGTATTTTAATTTGTAATCCTGGAAACCCAACAGGATATCTTTATTCTAAAGAAGAAATTAGAAAACTAGCAGACATTGTAAAAAAACACGATTTATTTTTAATAGCAGACGAAGTTTATAGAGAGTTTGCTTACGATGGCGCAAAACACTATTCTATTTTACAGGAAGAAGGATTAGACGATTATGCAATCGTAATCGATTCTGTTTCTAAACGTTATAGCATGTGTGGCGCAAGAATTGGATGTTTAGTTTCTAAAAACAAACAAGTTATTCAAACCGCATTAAAGTTTGCTCAAGCAAGATTGAGTCCGCCAACATTAGCACAAATTGCTAGTGAAGCTGCATTAGATACTCCTCAAAGTTATTTTGATGATGTTATTGAAGAATATGTAGAAAGAAGAAACACTTTAATTGCTGAATTAAATAAAGTTGAAGGTGTAAAAGTTGCCAATCCTAAAGGCGCTTTTTATTGCATTGCAGAATTACCAATTAAAAACAGTGATGCTTTTGCACAATGGCTTTTAGAAGAATTTGATGTGGATGGAGAAACAGTAATGGTTGCGCCAGCTGCAGGATTTTATTCTACACCTGGTGTTGGGTTAAATCAAATTAGAATTGCATACGTACTCAACAAAGAGAGCTTAGTAAAAGCAGTAAATATAATAAAAGAAGCATTAAAAGTATATAAAGAATAGTGCACATTCAACACAACATATCATTAAAAAAATACAATACTTTTGATCTTGATGTAAATGCAAAGCATTTTATTTCGGTGAATACTTTAACCGAATTAACTTCAGTTTTAAAGCTTGAAGACTACCCAAATAAACTGATGCTTGGTGGAGGCAGCAACATGCTTTTAACTAAAAATGTAGAAGCGCTCGTTATTCATATAAATTTAAAAGGAACTTCTGTAATTAATGAAGTTGCAGATCATGCATTTATTAAAGCGAATGCTGGAGAAAACTGGCACGAATTTGTGCTTTGGTGTTTAGATAAAAACTTTGGCGGCTTAGAAAACATGTCTCTCATTCCAGGAAATGTTGGTACCTCTCCTATTCAGAATATTGGAGCCTATGGCGTAGAATTAAAAGATAGTTTTGTGTCTTGTGAAGCACTAAATCTTAACACTTTAGAAATTGAAGTTTTTAAAAATGAAGATTGTAATTTTGGTTACAGAAATTCAATCTTTAAAAATGAAGCTAAAGGCAAATACATTATTACAAGTGTTGATTTTAAACTTACTAAGAAGAAACATCAGTTACAGACTAATTATGGCGCTATTACTTCGCAATTAGAAGTTATGCAAATAAGCAATCCAACAATTAAAGATGTGTCTAACGCAATAATCGCAATAAGGCAAAGCAAACTTCCAGACCCAAAAAAGATTGGAAATAGTGGTAGTTTTTTTAAAAACCCAGTTGTTCCTTCTAAAGTATTCGAAGCGTTGAAACTAAGTTTTCCTGAAGCACCAAGCTATCCTGTTTCAGATAATAAAGTAAAAGTTCCAGCTGGCTGGCTAATTGAAACCGCTGGTTTTAAAGGTAAAACCTTTGGTAATTATGGTGTACATAAAAAGCAAGCACTTGTTTTAGTTAATTATGGTGGCGCCAAAGGCGAAGACATCCTTGCACTTTCAAAATTAATACAAAAAACAATTTATCGTATCTTTAATATCTGGATAGAAGCCGAAGTAAATATTCTTTAAACAATAACTTTGCAATCGCAAAGTTAAACTAACTAATAAAAGACACTAACAAAGTTTGAGTACTTCCATTGAACAAGACATAATAACTTTATTAAAAAACGGTGACAAAAAAGCCATTTCACTCTTATATGAGCACTATTCTGGCGCGCTTTTAAGCGTTGTTAAAAAAGTGATTTCAGATAATGATATCGCGCAAGACGTTCTTCAAGAAAGTTTTATAAAAGTTTGGAAAAAAGGGAAGACTTACGATCCTTCTAAAGCGAAATTATTTACTTGGTTATATCGTATTTTTTATAACTCTGCAATAGATAAAATCCGATCTCAAAATAATAAGACTAAAAAAGAAATCCGAATTGGAGATTCCAACGTATATAAATTAACGACCAAGAGTTTAAATCAAGACACTTTAGACATACAAAAGCACTTAAGTAGTTTAGAATTAAAATATCAGGTAGTTATAAATGCGCTCTATTTTGAAGGCATGACCCAACAAGAAGCAAGCGAAGAACTAAATATTCCGTTAGGAACAATTAAATCTAGATTAAAAATAGGATTGCGCGAATTGAAAAAAATCTACAACCCTTAATTATAATGTGATGAGTAATAATAAAGACACATTTTTAAAATCTGATTTGTTAGAAAGATATCTAACGGGTCAAACTAATACTCAAGAAAGCATTGAGGTAGAAAGTTATATAAATACCTTTCCAGAAATTAAAGAAGCCTACAATACACTTCAAAATAAATTAGAATTAGTAGCCTTCGCTAATGCCGAAGAAGCACCTACACATTTGCTTGGCAATATATTAGAATCTTTAGACGAAAAACCTGTAATTATTTTAAATGAAAAGCAAAAAAAATCATCATTTAATTTCGGGATTGCAGCAAGTATCGCAGCATTAGTTTTCGCTGGTAGTTCTGTATATTTTTATTTTCAAAATCAAGATTTAGTAAATGAAAATCAAGTTATTGTAGATGAACTATACGATCTAAGAAGCGATATAGACCAAAACAATTCAAAACTTAATGCCCTAGCCGAACAATTTTCTCAGCTAAACAATCCTGAAACCGAAAAATATATTCTAAATGGAAACCTTCGTGCTAAAAATTTAAAAACTGTAGCATATATAAACTCTAAAGAAAAAACATCCATGATCGATGTCGTGTCTCTACCAATTTTACCTGAAAATCAAGAATATCAAATTTGGGCAGAGTTACAAGACAAACAAGTTAATTTGGGTATTTTAAGTATCCGAGATAGACGCTTACAACAAATCCCATACACTAAAGACGCGTTAGGTTTAAGCATTACTATAGAAGAAAAAGGCGTTAAACCTAATAACAATCGAGATACTCCTGTTGCGGAAATAGAATTAAAAATTGAAGATTAATATTTTATATAAATCTATAATATAAAAGAGCCTCGTAAATTTACGAGGCTCTTTATTTTTATAATACACCTAAATTTAATCCTTATTTGGAGCCATAATTTTATATACAATTCCAGCTAAAACAGCACCAACTATTGGAGCTACCCAAAACAACCACAACTGTCCCATAGCATCTGCTCCTGCAAATATTGCAACCGCTGTACTTCTTGCTGGGTTAACAGATGTGTTTGTAACAGGAATACTTATTAAATGGATTAGTGTTAATGCTAATCCAATAGCCATACCACCAAAACCTGGAGAAGCATTTTTATGCGTTGCACCAAGAATAACAATTAAAAACATAAATGTCATTACAATTTCTGTAACTAATGCACCTACTAAACCAAAGTTTACACCATATACATTCGCGTCATAAAAATTAGTTGCAAAAGCACCCGGGCTAGAGCCAACACCAGTAAAATCGGCAGAACTACTTACAATTAAATATAAAACTCCTGCACCAACTGCGCCACCAACAACTTGGGCTCCAATATATCCAGGTAAATCTTTACCATCAAAACGTCCACCCATAAATAACCCAATGGACACTGCTGGATTAAAATGACCACCCGAAATATGTCCTAATGCATAAGCACCTGTAAGAACAGTAAGACCAAAGGCTAAAGAGACGCCTACAAGTCCTATTCCCACATCTGCAACACCTGCAGCTAATACTGCACTACCACATCCACCTAGTACTAACCAAAAAGTACCAATAAATTCTGCTAATAATTTTTTCATAATTATAATTAATTTAAAGTTAAGAACTTCAATTTATTACATTCAGTGCTTTTTACAATAAATATTCTTCAACAATTTAAAAAAATACGATTAAACGCAAAAATCGTAGTTAAAAAAAGCAATTCTACATCTTACAATAAAATGAGATAAAACTATTATCTTTACACTTTATATTTAAAACACAAATTAGCGTGAAACTCTTACTACTTACATTAGCATTATTAGGCATTGCAGTCGCTGGAATTGCCATTAAGATTTGGGCAAAAAAAGACGGTAAATTTGCTGGAACTTGCGCGAGCCAAAACCCGATGTTTAATAAAGATGGTGATGCTTGTGGTTTCTGCGGAAAAACCTCAGACCAGTTCGATAACTGTAACGAACCACAACACTCGTAACATTTTATGATTTTACTTGATATAATTTTCTACAGCTTGGTGGTTGTAGTCTGTATTCAAGTTCTTTTTTACGGTGTACTTTTTGGTCGTTTTGCTTTTAAAAAAGCAAAAAACAAACCATCAAAAAATCTTCCAATATCTGTAATCATTTGTGCTAAAAATGAAGCAAAAAATATAAAACAATTCCTGCCCTCAATACTCAATCAAAAATATTCCAAATTTGAAGTTGTATTAATTAATGATGCTTCAACAGATGGCACTTTAGAAATTATGGAAGTGTTTGCAGAAAAGCATAACAACATAAAAGTTGTTAATGTTAAAAATAATGAAGCTTTTTGGGCCAATAAAAAATATGCACTAACACTAGGTATAAAGGCAGCAAAATATAATCATTTACTATTTACAGATGCCGATTGCAAACCTATTTCTAAAAATTGGGTTACCGAAATGAGTTTCAATTTCACAAACGAAAAAACGATAGTGTTAGGTTATGGAGCCTACCATAAAATTAAAAACTCGTTCCTTAATAAGTTAATACGTTACGAAACATTATTAACTGCCATTCAATATTTTTCTTTTGCAAAATCAGGCATGCCTTTTATGGGTGTCGGTCGAAATTTAGCATACTACAGAGAAGAGTTTTATAAAACCAATGGTTTTATAAACCATATAGATGTTCGATCTGGTGACGACGATTTATTTATAAACGAAGCCGCAAATTCTAAAAACACAACAATTTGTTTTACCAAAGAGAGTTTTACAACATCTAATCCTAAAACCACTTTTAATAGTTGGTTTCGTCAAAAACGACGTCATGTTTCTACTGCTAACAGATACCAATTTAAACACAAAGTATTATTAGCCATATTTTATATATCGCAAGTTTTGTTTTGGGTGCTTTCAATACTATTATTAAGCTTCTTTTATAATTGGCAATTTGTTATTTGTATTGTTACTTTCAGACTGATTATTCAATATTTAACGATTGGTTTTTCAGCAAAAAAATTAAATGAAATTGATGTACTATATGTACTGCCGTTTCTCGAACTGTTTTTAATTGGCTTCCAATTAACTATATTTATCACAAATCTTATCTCAAAACCTAAGCATTGGAAATAGAAGAAGCAATAGCAAACGCAAAAAAAAACAATCAAAAAGCATTCAATTTTTTACTGGATGAATTCTGGGATTATGTTTATGGGTTTCAGCTAAAACGGGTTACCAACGAATATGATGCCGAAGACATCACCATACAAACCTTCTCTAAAGCTTTTGATAAAATAGATCAGTACGATGAAAAATACGCCTTTAAAACATGGCTAATTACCATTTCCAAAAATATTCAAATAGATTTACAACGCAAAGAAAAAAGCTCTATTAACTCAAAAATAATAGATCATGAAGACGATAAAATCTATCGTGTTTTAGACGACTCTCCTTCACCTGAAGACAAGCTAATTACGGAACAAAATCTAGCAAAATTACTTCGTGACATTAAGATGCTAAAACCACATTATCAAGATGTAATTAATTTGCGTTATTTTCAAGAATTAAGCTATACTGAAATTAGCCTAGAGCTTAACGAACCCATGAATAATATAAAAGTAAAATTACTTCGCGCAAAAAAGTTATTGGCTGAAATTATAAAAAGGTAATTGTAAGAAATGACTAAAACAACATCAAAGGGATTTGAAATTGCTAGAATAAGAATTAGAATATTTGCGTTTTTAATTAATTTCTTAGTTTTTTGGCTCATTGGAATGTCCATTGGTTATTTTTATGGAAAACCAACAGAAAGCGCCGGTTTCCATTTGGAAGGGTTACCTGCTTTGGCAATGTTCGCTTGTTCATTTGTTATATGGCCAATTAGCGAAGGCTTAACTGGTAAATCGATTGGGAAGTGGTTTTTTAATATAGAAATTTTAACAGATGATTCTGAAAGTATTTCTTTAGGGCAATCATTTGCCAGATTTTTTATTGGCTTACTTGATTATGTTTTTTTAGTTGGACTAATTATAGCTTATAATGATAAACAAAATAAACGACTAGGCGATCTTGTGGCAAAAACTGTAGTTGTTAAATGTAAAAAAGACGAGTAATGCTTTCACTAAAAAAACTTGGTCCAGGTTTATTATTTGCAGGTGCAGCAATTGGAGTCTCTCATTTAGTGCAATCTACTAGAGCTGGAGCCGATTTCGGCTTAGGTCTTCTTTGGGCTTTAATTTTAGTTAATATTTTTAAATATCCTTTTTTCCAATTTGGCCCACGCTATGCTTCCGCAACTGGAGAAAGCCTTTTAGAAGGTTATAACAAATTAGGTAAAGGCGTATTGGTTGCCTATTTCGCACTCACATTTGCTACTATGTTTACCATTCAAACAGCTGTAACCATTGTAACCGCAGGATTAGCGTCTTCTTTATTTGGAGATTTCATTTCAATTAAAATATGGACAATAATTATTCTATTTATATGTGGTTCCATTCTGTTTTTTGGTAAATACAAGCTTTTAGACCGATTAATGAAAATTATAATTGTAACACTAACCATTAGCACAATACTAGCGGTAGTATTAGCCTTTTCTAAAACACCCAACACTTTATCTATAGTTCAAGTGCTACCTAAAGGTAGTATAGAAATTAGCTTCTTAATTGCTTTTATGGGTTGGATGCCTGCTCCTTTAGATATTTCGGTCTGGCATTCGCTCTGGACAGTTGAAAAGAAAAAAAGCGATATAGATATCACGCCTAAAGCATCACTTTTAGATTTCAATATTGGCTATATTACTGCCATTTTTCTTGGGATAGGCTTCTTACTTCTAGGGGCATTAGTAATGTTTAATACTGGTAAAAATTTTAGTGATAAGGCTGGAGTGTTTTCAAATCAGTTAATAACAATGTATGCTAGTAGTTTAGGTCATTGGTCTTATGTTATTATTGGTATTGCAGCATTTACAACTATGTTTAGCACAACACTTACTGCGCTGGATGCTTCTCCAAGAGCTATGAATAAAACCATTGAGCTACTCACAAACAAAAAAAAGAAATTTGGTTACACATTCTGGATTTTACTTTTAGCTTTAGGTACCATTTTTATATTCTTTGTCTTTGCTTCAGAAATGGGACTACTTATAAAAATAGCAACAATACTATCGTTTATTACAGCACCTTTTTATGCCATTATTAATTATATTTTAATAAGTAGCAAGCATACTCCAGAGAATTGGAGACCCTCTAAACCGTTACATTTACTTAGTATATTAGGTATTATTTTTCTAATTGGGTTTAGTGTTTGGTATTTAACTATTTTATAGAATACTTCGTATCTTTGTAGCTCGAAAGAAAAATCTATGACTACAGAAACTCCTTCAACGATAACAACAAAAGTAAGACAACCAAAACCAAAATGGTTACGTGTTAAATTGCCTACTGGAAAAAAATACACAGAACTTCGTGGTTTAGTAGACAAATACAAATTAAATACAATTTGTGCTTCTGGAAGTTGTCCAAATATGGGAGAATGTTGGGGAGAAGGCACAGCTACTTTCATGATTTTAGGAAATGTTTGCACGCGTTCTTGTGGTTTTTGTGGCGTAAAAACAGGAAGACCAGAAACTGTAGATTGGGACGAACCAGAAAAAGTGTCGCGCTCAATAAAAATCATGCAAATTAAACATGCAGTACTTACAAGTGTTGATCGAGACGATTTAAAAGACATGGGGAGTATTATGTGGTCTGAAACAGTAAAAGCGGTTCGTAGAATGAATCCAGAAACCACATTAGAAACACTAATTCCAGATTTTCAAGGAATAGAAAAACATATTGATCGCATTATAGATGTTGCACCAGAAGTGGTCTCGCACAATATTGAAACAGTAAAACGTTTAACGCGAGAAGTTAGAATTCAAGCAAAATATGAACGTAGTTTAGGTGTTTTAAAATATTTAAAACAACAAGGACAACGTAGAACAAAATCTGGTATTATGCTAGGTTTAGGTGAAACTCGTGAAGAGGTGATAGAAACTTTGCACGATTTACGTGCTAACGATGTAGATGTTGTTACTATTGGCCAATACCTTCAGCCGAGTAAGAAACATTTACCTGTTAAAGAATTTATTACTCCAGACCAGTTTAAAGAGTTTGAGGAGATTGGCCTAGGTTTAGGTTTTCGTCATGTAGAAAGTAGTGCATTAGTGCGCTCATCTTACAAGGCTCAAAAGCATATAAATTAAATGCTTACAGTTGCTATAAACGGTTTTGGGCGCATTGGTCGTCGTGTCTTTAGGCTAATACAAGAACACAAAAACATAAAAATTGTAGCGATTAATGATTTAGCAGATGCTAGAACATTAAGTCATTTACTAAAATACGACAGTATTCATGGCGTATTTAAAGGTGAAATATCCCATGATGAAAATAGTATTATAGTTAATAAAATTGAAATACCTCTTTTTAACGAAACCCATCCTAAAAATATAAATTGGAAACCTTTTAATCCAGACTTTGTTATAGAAGCTACTGGAAAATTTAAAACGTCTGAAGCTTTAGAATTTCATTTAAAAAATGGTGGAAAACGTGTTATTTTAAGTGTGCCACCAATAGACGATGCGATTAAAACCATTGTTATAGGAACCAACGAAGACACTTTAGATGGTACTGAAACAATAATTTCTAACGCGTCGTGTACCACAAATAATGCAGCGCCAATGATTGCTATTATTAACAAACTTTGCGGCATTAATCAAGCTTATATTACAACAATACACTCTTATACTACAGACCAAAGTTTACACGACCAGCCACATCGCGATTTACGTCGTGCTCGTGCCGCAGGACAATCCATAGTACCAACCACAACTGGAGCTGCTAAGGCTTTAACCAAAATTTTTCCAGAATTAGCAAATGTTATTGGTGGTTGTGGCATTCGTGTTCCTGTAGCCAACGGCTCGCTTACAGATATCACTTTTAATGTAAAAAAAGCAATATCAATACAAGCTATTAATACCGCTTTTAAAAACGCTTCAGAAAACAAATACAAAGGTATTTTGGAATATACCGAAGATCCGATAGTATCTATTGATATCGTTGGAAACCCACATTCTTGTATCTTCGACTCTCAAATGACCTCTGTAATTGGTAACATGGTGAAAATTATTGGTTGGTATGATAATGAAACTGGATACTCAAATCGTATTATTGATTTAATTGTCAATTTGTCGAGAACACATAAACTTTTATCGGACAAATAATTATATTTGTCTCTAGACCTATCTACAATAATGTTACAATTTCGTAAAACACTTTATGTATTCTTTATATTTTGTGGAGTAATTTCATTTGCTCAACAACTTACACAAATAGAACGTGATGCGCTTCTAGATAAAGTGAATAAAGATCTTTCTTATGCACAAGAAAACATTGAGATTTTTAACTATTTCGAAGCAAAAGACAGTTTAGAAAAAATACTTGTAAACGCAAAAATACTCAACAATGAAAAAAGCTTAGGTCTCGTATATTCTAAACTTGGGAAAACTCAATACTTCCTAGAAGAGTCGAACCTAGCAATTAAAACACTAATTAAAGCATTAGAATTTCAACGTTTAGCTCAAGATAATACAAACATTGCCGAAACCTATAAAACACTTGGTGATGTGTATATGAAAACTAAAACACCTAAAAAGGCTTTAGATAATTACAACGCAGCAGAAACGTTATTTAACAAAAAAAACTAACCTACGATGAAACAGAATCTGTTTTAAAAAAGGGGCAAGCATACTTCGCTTTAAAAGATTACAAAAATGCTGAAAGCACATTTAACAAGGCCGTTTCTTTATCTAAACGATTCAAAATTAACAAATTACTAAGTACTAGCCTAACCCTTTTGGGAGAAGCACAAGCCAAGAATGGAACACTAGAGTTAGCAATAAAAAACGCTAATGAAGGAATGACTATTGCTAAAGAAAATAAAATATTCAGCGTATTAAATACCAGCTATTTAACATTAAGCAATTTACAAGAAGCAGATGATAATTACCAACTTGCAAACACCTATTTAAGAGCACATTTAAAACTATCCGATTCTTTACTAAAGGCTAGAAGATTACTAGTATCACTAGAAAAAAGAAATGCTTTTTTAGTCGCAAAGCAAATAAATCACCAAAAACAAAGCACAGCAGACTTAGAAGATGAAACCGGCTCAAATACTCTTAATCAATTAACTACAATCTTGAGTGTTTTATTAATTACCATACTGTCATTACTAACATTATCGCTTTATAAAAACAATAATATTAGACTAAAATCTAACAACCTTTTACACAAAAAGAATAGCGAACTAATAATAAGTAAAGAAAAAGCTGAGTTAGCTTCAAAAACAAAAGCAAACTTTCTATCTACAGTAACTCACGAATTACGAACACCTCTATATGCAATTAATGGTTTAACAAATATACTCTTGGACGAAGACCATAAACCAGAACAAACGAAGCATCTAAAGTCTTTAAAATTTTCTGGCGATTACCTTTTAACCTTTATTAATAATATCCTTCAAATTAATAAAATTGAAGCTAGCAAATCCATAATTGAAAAGGAAGTGTTTAATTTAGAAAAGAAAATAGCTAATATTATCTCTTCTTTAAACAATTCTGCCGCAGGAAATAACACTAAAATTCATTTAGAATTTGACAAAAATTTACCACATAATTATAATTCAGATCAACTTAAAATATCTCAAATATTAATTAACCTCATTGGTAACTCTATTAAGTTTACTAAAGATGGAGATATTTGGGTTCGTGTTCAAAAAATAACCAACAATAACAAGCTTTATAACCTCCGTTTTGAGGTTCAAGATAATGGTATAGGTATAAGCAAAGAAAAGCAAGAACATATGTTCGAAAGTTTTTCTCAAGGTTCTATTCAAATTAATAGAAAATACGGAGGAACAGGACTTGGACTCTCTATAGTAAGTGGTTTAATAGATGTTTTAAAAGGCAAAATCTACCTTAAAAGCGAGCTTGGTAGAGGCTCATTGTTCTTCTTCGAGCTACAACTTGAATTTACGGACGAAGTAATAGAAAAAGAGGAAATTAGTTGCTTTAAAGATATTAACGAAGATGCATTAAGTGAAATTAAAATACTTATAGTTGAAGACAACAAAATCAATCAAATGATTACTCAGAAAATTTTAACTAAAATGAAGCTTAAAAGCGAAGTGGTTGAGAATGGTGAAGATGCGGTTGAAAAAGTAAAATCTACTAAATACGATATTGTTTTAATGGATATTCACATGCCAGGAATAAGTGGTCTTGTAGCCACAAAAATTATTAGGACATTTAATAAAGAGCTTCCCATTTTTGCGCTTACTGCTGTAGCCATTGGGGATAAAATGGAGGAATTTGACGAAGCTGGTTTTACAGATATTATTAGTAAGCCATTTAAAAAAGAGGATTTCGAAAAGAAATTGTTCGATGCTTTAAATTTAAAAAAACTGCTTAATCTTTAATTTTACTTTTTACTAATTCATCAAATTCTTCCTGCTTATCGAACACTATTTTAATTGGTAAATAATAGAGTTTACTAGTTAAACTTCCTTCACTAATTAATCTTACATAATCTTTTTCTGTTGTAATAATTAAGTTGCTTTTAGATATAGTTTCAATATCTTTTTTAGAAAAATTATGGTGATCGCTATATTCTAAATGATTAAAAACAAGGCCTTCATTTCTTAAAAAACGTACCAAAGGTTCAGCATTTGCAATCCCTGTAACAAGTGTAAATTGCAATAGCTTATTTATAGCGATTTCATCTTGTTTCCCTATTACCTCACTAGCATAGCTAATACTGCTAAAAAACACTTTTTGATGCGTTTCAGGTTTCAACCTACCTTCAATTACTTTCTTTTTATCTGTTGCTAAATCAATTGGACATTTAGTAACCACTATTATCTGTGCGCGATTAGCACCTTGTTTTGGCTCACGTAAATTACCTGTTGGTAATACAAAATCACTACTATATAAATTAGAATACGTAGTGAGTAAAATATTAAGTTTAGCTGCTACTTTTCTATGCTGAAAAGCATCATCCAAAATAATTAAATTAGGCTGCGTTTTAATATTTCTTAGCATAGAAATTCCATTTTGTCTGTTTTCATCAACAACAACTGTAACAGAATCTTTAAATTTATTGTAAAACTGGAACGGTTCATCGCCTATTTTTTCAGCCGAAGAGTCCGCAGAAGCCAATACAAAACCTTTAGTTTTTCTGCCGTAACCTCTGCTTAAAGTTGCTAAATTGTAATCTTGTTTCAACAGTCTTATTAAATACTCAACCATTGGTGTTTTTCCTGTTCCACCAGTACTTATATTACCAACACAAATTACTGGAAACGGATAAGCTTTTGATTTCTTTAGCCCCAAATCGTACAACTTGTTACGCAACCATGTTATTAAAAAATAAATGGGAACGATAGGAAATAATAGGTATCTCAATAATTTCATGTGTTTATATTTATTGTGTTTTTTATGACCACATGCAGTTCGCTATTAATCATTATCAAGGGTAATAGAATTTTTAGCAAGCTCGTTTCATAGTAACGAAAGTAAAAATTTTATATTTGTTATTCCAAATGCGATTGAAAATGATTGAAATTAAATCTCAATTATTTTAAAAATTATTTGATATTACTAATCAATTCTCAAAATTATATGATAATTCAAGACGTTATAAATCACCTAGAAGACTTCGCTCCTTTGGCTTATGCCGAAGACTTCGATAATGTAGGTTTACTTGTTGGAGATAAAAACACAAAACTCACTGGTGTTTTAGTCACGCTTGACACCCTTGAAGCGGTTGTAGACGAAGCAATAACTAATAAATGTAATCTTATAGTCAGTTTCCATCCTATTATATACAAAGGCTTAAAAAAGCTTACAGGAAAAACGTATGTAGAACGTACGGTTCAAAAAGCGATAAAAAACGACATTGCTATTTATGCCATCCATACGGCATTAGATAACCATATAAACGGTGTAAACGACATTATTTGCGCGCAATTAGGCTTAACAAATAGAAAAATATTAATACCAAAAGTAGAAACAATAAAAAAACTCACCACTTATGTTCCAAAATCAGAAGCAGAAAGCTTAAGACACGCCATTTTTAACATTGGTGCAGGAACAATTGGTAATTATAGTCATTGTAGTTTTAATATTGAAGGCATTGGAACTTATAAAGGAAATCAAAGCTCTAATCCGGTAAAAGGAAAAAAAGGTAATCTTCATTTTGAAGAAGAAACGCAAATTAGTATCACATTTACCAAGCATTTGGAAGCAAAAGTTATAGACACACTATTTAAAAATCATTCTTACGAAGAAGTGGCATATGAAATAACAACCTTAGAAAATAAGAACCAAAATATAGGCATGGGAATGATTGGCACTTTAAAAAAAGCAATGCCTGAAAGCGCCTTTTTTAAGTTTTTAAAAACTAAAATGAATACTGAAAGTATTCGCCATTCTAATTATTTAAATAAATCAATTACAAAAGTAGCAGTATTAGGCGGCTCTGGAAGTTTTGCTATACAAGCTGCAAAAGCAGCAGGAGCAGACGTTTTTGTAACTTCAGACTTAAAGTATCACGATTTTTTTTCTGCAGAAAACAACATCCTTCTCGCAGATATTGGACATTATGAAAGTGAGCAGTACACAAAAAACGGTTTAGTAGCACATCTTACAAAAAAAATTACTAATTTTGCAGTCGTTTTATCAAAGACAAACACCAATCCTGTTAAGTATTTTTAAAGTATGGCAAAAAGTAAAGAAATAAGTGTAGAACAACGTTTAAGAGCTTTATACGATTTACAGTTAATCGATTCTAGAATAGATGAGATCAGAAATGTTCGTGGAGAACTACCTTTAGAAGTTAGCGACTTAGAAGATGAAGTCACTGGATTAAGATCAAGATTAGAAAAACTTGAAGACAATTTAGCGTCTACAGATTCTCAAATTGGCGACAAAAAGAATCTAATTGAAGAAGCTAAAACTTTAATAAAAAAGTATAACGAGCAACAAAAAAACGTTAGAAATAACAGAGAATTTAACTCTATAACTAAAGAAATCGAATATCAAGAGCTTGAAATAGAGCTTGCTGAAAAGCATATTAGAGAATTTAGAGCGCAAATAGAGCAAAAGAAAGAAGTTGTAGACAAAACTAAAGCACACGTTAAAGAGCGTGAAACACACCTTAAGCACAAAAAAAGTGAGTTAGATGCTATTTTATCTGAAACTGAAAAAGAAGAAGAAGCGCTTCTTAAAAAGTCTGAAGATTATAAAAAGAAAATTGAAGAGCGTTTAGTAAAAGCGTATCATAGAATTCGTACTAATGTAAAGAATGGCTTAGCTGTTGTACCAATTGAAAGAGGTGCCTCGGGAGGTTCATACTTTACTATTCCGCCACAAGTACAAATGGAAATTGCTTCTCGTAAAAAAATTATTACAGATGAGCATTCTGGTCGTATTTTAGTCGATGAGGCTTTAGCTGAAGAACAAAAAGCAAAAATGGAAAAAATGTTTAAAAAACTATAATTTCATTTTAATATTATAAAGTAAGCCTTCATTTTTAATGAAGGCTTTTTTTTTGGCAAAATTTTAAAATAAATATAATTAAGGATACTTAACTTTGTACGACTAATTCTAAAAAAACCATGAAAAAGATACTACTACTATTCGTTGTAAGTTTATTATTTAACTGCAAAAACGCTGCGCAAAACTCCGAAAACAAAAAAAACAAAGAAGATTTAAAAACGACACAACCTATTGAAGTCTCATTGGAGAATGGTATGGCAAAAGCCTATTTTGCTAGTGGATGCTTCTGGTGCGTAGAAGCCGTCTACGAAAGTGTAAAAGGTGTAGAAGCATCTATTAGTGGTTATGCTGGAGGGCATACAAAAAACCCAACTTACGAAGCTAGCAATACAGGTAGAACAGGCCACGCAGAAGCTGTAGAGATTATTTACAATCCCAAAATTGTTAGTTTTAAAACACTTGTAGATGTTTATTTCGCCTCGCAAAACCCAACGCAAGTTAATGGTCAAGGTCCAGATAGAGGATCTCAATACCGTTCTATTATTTTTTACCAGAATGACGCACAAAAGAAAATTATTGAAACAAAGAAAGCCGTTTTAGCAAAAAAACTAGGTAAAACAATTGCTGCAGAAGTGTATCCTTTTCAAAAATTTTGGATTGGCGAAGATTACCATCAAAACTACGAAAAACTGCATCCAGAAAACAGATACATTCAGGGCGTCTCTCTACCACGGTTAAAACGTTTTCAAGCTAAGATGCCTGAGGTATTGAAATAAAAGGAAAAAGTTATAACAAACAAGAAGCTCCTTATATACTGAATAAATAAATAAATTACCCTTCTGGAACTATCCATACCCTGGCTTGTTTGCGGGATCTCAACAATAAAACGTACTAAATAGGGCGTTGACAATAATTAAATTAAAAATATTTATGATACTTACACCCTACTAATATTAAAAGTAAATACATTAATCTATAGCACAATCAATAATCAACTTTTCCTTAACATATCTTTCTGAGTAACCAACTCTTTTTGAAATCTCTTTAATTGAAGCTCCTTCTTTAAGCATATCACTCGTAATTTTTTTCTTAGCAATTATTAAAATTTTTAAAGCAGTAGTATTTTCTCTTTTAAGATTTCTATTAATTTGGACTACGGACGTGTTAAGATATTCTGCCAAATTTTCTACGGATATCACTTTTGGTTTATCCTCAATAATTTGTATTATAATTTCAGAGCTAATTGTATGTTTTAGATTTTTATCTTTTCTCCTTTTAAGAACAAACCAAAATGAAAAAATTATAATTAATAGTGAAAAAATTATTATTAAATAAGTATATTTAAGCAAAGAACTATCATTCTTGATATACACCTTATCTAATAAATTTGGAACAATTACTTCTCGCATAGTTGAGGTTTCTATGATGTATAATCCATTTACAGACCCTGCGTAAATATAATTATCATCAAAGCTTAAAGCAAATTTATTAAATTCAATATTATCAATTATTGTATTAATTTGTCCATCTAAAAATATATGAAACCCTCTATTGTTTGTAAATAGTAATGAGTCATCTAAAAACATTGATTGAATTACTTCCTCGTTTTCGAAAACTACATCTAAACCTAAGTTTTCATTTAATCTAACCATATTGGTTTTAGTTCCCAAGTATATTTGAGAATCATAAATACTAATATCATTAAAAGAATAATCGAAAGTATAAACATCTATGCTACCTTTTGAATCTATAATATATAAATTACCATTTGTTGAACATGCATAGAGTTTATTTTGATGAATTTGAATATCTGTAAACTCATCATTAATTAATATTTTGTTATTAATTGAATTATCTAAATCAATAATTCCAAGTGCTGAATTATACATCGCATAGATGACTCCTTTGAAATCTACTAACTTTCTTGTCCTTGGGCCATTCTCGGTAGCTAAAACATTTTCAAATGTTGAATTATTGATATTTAATTTAAGTAGATCGTCTTGACATAAATAGTAATTACCATTAATTTTAGATAATACACCATTCGAATATTCTAAATCACCCTTAATCTTGATGCTAGAAAATTGAGTCCATAATGAGTCCGAAAATACGCCACTATATGTTGAGATTATTCTTCTGCCAGGTTCAGAAAAAACATGTCGAATGGAACGTCCTTTATGTTCTATTTTATAATTAGTATCTATTCGGTATTGCAGTATTTTTCCGTTTAAACAAATAAAGAGATTATTGTTTACTCTTACCACTGTAGCTTGTTTATTGCAAAATCCTGGGATTATATTTTCATAGTATTTACAATTTATCCGTCTATTTAGCGGTATGTAATTCGAATTCATCACTGCATAATCTTGACTGTCCGAATCGAATTCCAACCAACTATATTTTAAATTTCCTTTTGTTTTCGCAATAGGTTTGCTTTTCTCTTGATTATAATAGTAGAGTTTATTATCCATTCTAAAATAAAGGTCTTTATTGTCGGTGGTAACGTTTTTTACATTTGATAAATTTAAAGATTTGACAAAAATTGTGTCCTGAGCCTCAACTGTTAAAAGAGAAAATAAAAACACTAAAAAATACAATATTCGCTTCATTTAATACATATATGTTAAAAATAGAACTGAATTTATCAAAAATAAACAACGTACCCAAGCACATTAAAGAAATTGATTTCTAATTTTGAAAAAAAGCCTAAACAATTAAATTCATGCAAGCGCTAATAATTAAACCTACACTTCTATTTTTTGTGCTATTAATTCTTTCTTCTTGTAGCGGAAGTGATAGTAATGAAGAACCTATTACACCACCTACAGAATTTCATAAAGCAAATGTATTTATGCAGAATTATTATACAGAGAACACATTGCTAAATTGGGGAATAGAGGAAATTGAATTAATTGATAATCAAAATTATGCCTATGGAAATAAAGTTGAGTTTGAATGGGAAACGACCAAGTATTCTGTGCTTTTTGATGTAACAGACTCTAACAATAGTCATTTAATTTCTTCTTCGCATACATTAAGCAACGGCAAGTTATATTACGCAAGTATGATTGGAAGTTCAGCTCATAAAACAATGGTTTTTTCAGAATTAGATGAAACCATTCCAGAAACAGGTAATGTAAGAGTTAAATATTTTAACGCAAACCAGAATATAGGTGCAATAGATATTTATATTGGAGGTGAAACTTCTGACAAGAAAGTTGTTTCTAATTTAAATTTCGGACAGTTAAGCTCGTATATTGAAGTTAATCATAATGATATTTCAAGTTTAGTTGTTGTGACTCCGGTAGGTATAGCTCCACATTTAGATACCAATTTATTAAGATTAAGTGATAACACTTCTCACGGAAACAATTCGATACTAATTATTGCCTTAGCAACACTAACTAATGAAAATTCTTCAGAATTAAGTTATTTTGTAACGGAGCAATAGTTGATCTTATAAACCTTGGATTGAATATGTCCAAGGCTTTTTTAGAGTATAAATTCATTAATACCAATAGCAATATTTATACTAAGTCGTATCAAAAAAATAAATTTATTTAATTTAATATTTTAAAATATACTCTATGAAAAAAATTACTTTATTTACTTTTTTTATTGGCTTAACCGCATTTGCTCAACAAATATCAGTTTCTAGTACTTCTAGTATTGTTATTGGTGCTGGGGCTTCGTTAAATGCATTTGGTTTGAAAATGAGTCCAAGTGTTGATTATGAAATTGCAGATAACGAAATTAATCTATCAAGCTCCCTGGTATATGTTTCTGGCGGAAAAGAATCGATTCTAAGAATCTATGAAATGGCGAACCCTTTAATAACCTATAGTGGTTCTTTAATTTTGAATTATGAAGATGCTGAAATAAACAGTGGAACCGAAATGCTCTTAAACTTAGAAATTGAAGATAATAGTACATGGACAGCATTTGCTTCAACGGTGAATGACGTTCTAAATACTATAACTCTTGATGCCAATTTAAGTAATGTCACAATGGATAGAATAACAGCTTCTGCTTCAGATGCAACTCTACAAATTGACGAATTTGACTTAGATAAATTTGCTATTTTCCCGAATCCTGCAACTTGAGAAATTAGAATCGCTAGTGACAAAGACTTACAATTTGAAATCTACAATCCGATGGGTCAGAAAATAAAGGAGTCCAATTCAAAAAACATTGATATATCTTCGTTTTCAAATGGAATTTACTTGCTAAAAGTGATCGATATTGAATCGAGTAAATCCAACACATATAAAATTATTAAAAAATAACCAATGCCTTTGCGCTCAATTTTTAAGCGTTTCTGTCTCAATTTAGTTTCTAAAAATTTAAAACCATTATTATGAAAAAAACGTACATCTTTATTACCCTAACCATTTTTGCAAGTACTGTATATGCTCAAGATATTAAAAACACACTTGGTACTAATGGAAATTTTGAAGTAATAACCTCCAGCAATACTGAAACTCTAACGGTTACAGATGATAGCCAAGTCATTATTTCAGATATAGATAATCCAACTCCTCAAGCAACTGTTATCTTAGATTTAAATTCAACTAAAAGCACACTTCAACTGCCTAGGATAAATCCAAGTATCTGGATAGGCTCGGATGTACATGGTCCTGGGAGAATTTTTTGGAATACAGGAGATGCCGGTGGTTTAGCAGTTTTTACAGGAACAGGGATTTTAGATTTCACCAGTATTTTAGATACAAGAAGTCCAATGAATTCTTTAAGTAATGTGCAAGGGAATGGGATAAATAACAACAGTTACTATATTGGTGCAGATGCGGGCCTTACTGCTGATCCAAATGACAATAACAACGTAGCTTTTGGCGTTAATGCGTTAAAAAATTTAAATTCGGCTTTTAGCGCTAGCACTGAGTCTGAAGAAAATGTAGCAATAGGATTCGAGGCAGGTCTATATATTATAACAGGCATGGGAAACACGGCTATTGGAGCTCAAGCAGGTGTCCCACAGTTTGGTGGTGGTAGCTCGCTTAACTACACTACAGCAATTGGATACAACGCTACTCCTGATGCCGATAATCAAATTAGATTGGGAAGAGACGTGGACCATGTGGTTATTCCTGGAGTATTAAAAGTACAAGATGTTCTGAACCTAAAACCTAGGGCTACTGCTCCTTTAAATCCGGAAATAGGTGATATGTATTATAATAGTGGCACTAAGAGATTAATGATTTTTGGAGGAGGCACCACAGCTGTTTGGAAAACCATACAATGGCTGTAATAGTTTAAGACTCCATTGTCATACTTTAAGTACTATAATTCTTAATAATATTAAAACCTCAACCACTTGGTTGAGGTTTTTTTTGTTGAAGTTGGTTTATTAATATATTAGTGTTTTATTTATTCCCTACTCAACAACGAACAACTAAAGTCAAAACAGTCTTGCTAAAACGGGAAATTTCTCTGTTGATATTTCTGTGGCTTATTCCATAATTTGTTTTGTGCCGTACTTGCCGTGATTTGGAGAAAAAATAAAAACAGGAACCGTTAAAATTAGCTATTCTAAAAGTAACTGATAAAAAAAACTACCGTCAACATGTTATACAACAAATAGAAAACGACAAAACGCACATCTGGAATGTGCTGAGATAAAAACCAACTCTTGTTATAATAAAACCCTAATCAGACTTCAAAAACTAAAGTTTCGCCGCCTTAATCTCAAAAATTATAGGATACTACCTCTCTTATGAAACATAATTACGCGAATTGGTTTCTACTAATTAGCTTAACATTTAGGCGTTTCTATACCTAGATTAAAACATTTTAAGCAAAAATGACTTAAGCATTAAGTTAAAGCAGAGGTTTCAGCTAAAAACCTGGATAGGATATGTACTTGACTTTGTAGAAAAAATCAATACCTTTCGATTAACCCATGATAAGCTTCTTTGAAACGGAACTATATCTTAGTCATTGTGTAAAATTATATCTAATGAATAAAGCTACACGAAATTCTATCTAATACTTTCCTTTTTTTTATTGACAATAACATTACAAAGTCAGCAAAAAAAATCCTATTACAGAATACAAATACTACATTGAAAATGAAACTGTAATTGGTGAGCATAAATTAACTGCTCATGCTTCATTTACATCCTTCTCCACTATTGAAGAATGGAAAACGAATACCTCTAAATATCACAAATCATTAAACGGCATATGGAAATTTAATTGGGTAAGAAACCATAAAGATCGTCCGACCTCTTTTATGAACCCTGAGTTTAATACTTCAAAATAGGATGACATTAAAGCGCCTTCAAACTGAGAGGTTGAAGGATATGGAGTGCCAATTTATTCAAATCATCAATATGAATTTTCAGACTATAAAGCACCTGCAGCCGATGACATGGAGTTAATTAATAAAATCTATCCTAAAAATCATGGCGATGTACCAGACAATTACAATCCCGTTGGTTACTACGTAAAAGCGTTTACTCTAGATAAAGGTTGGAAAAACAAACAAAGCTTCTAGCATATTGGAGCTATGAAATCTAGTGGTTTTGTATGGGTAAACGGTCAATACATTGAGTATTCACAAGGAAGTAAATTGCCCGCTGAATTTAACATTACCAAAGCACTTAAAACAGGAAAGAACACTATTGCGCTTCAAATTTTTCGTTGGACTGACGGTGCATATTTAGAGTGTCAATATTTTTGGAGAATTAGCAGCATTGAGCGCAATGTTTTTATTTACGCACAACCAAAAACAAGAATTAAAGATTTCGAAGTGGTATAAACATTAGATAAAACTTACGAAAAAGGCATTTTAGAATTAGATATAGCCCTAGAAAATCATCAGTCTAAAAACAAAAACATAACTGTTTCTTACCAACTTTATGATGGAGCAACTATTTTATTGGAAGATAAAACAGCACTATTAATCGATAGTCATTCAAATAGTTCTGTGTCCTTTAAAAAGGAAATAGAAAACATAAAACAATGGAGCGCAGAGCATCCTAACTTACACACCCTATTAACTACTATAAAAAACAAGAAAGGTGTGATATAAGAAGTTATTTCAATAGACATTGGATTTAGAAGTATAAAAATTAAAAACGGATTGCTATTAGTAAATGGTCAAAAAATGACGTTAAAATAATTAAAAACGTAATAATCAGACGCATAATATGAATATGTAATGTATAAAGACTTAATCTTGAAAGACATTCAATTATAACCACATCGACATTATGATCGAATAAGATATATTTTATCTAGCAACTTTAGATAGTAAATTGATAGGTTTTAACTTAAAAATCACGTGTCGACGAAATACGCTTTTTAACGACTCACGCTTCTTTTATTAATTAAAAATGTAAGAAAAATAGACAAGTTGCAGATTATATCGATTAAAAACACGAATCTGAACGATTATAACCATTTTATTATCCTTATAGTTCCAAAACGGCCTATATTCGAACAACAACAGCTCTTTTTTGAAGTAACTATATATGAAAATTACTAACACCAATCTTAATACTTAAAACCCTATGATACACAAAACAAAATTCTTAAGGCACCAGCTTCTATTGATTTTTTATTTATTTGGTATTAATAGTGCTATTTCTCAAATTAACCTTGGATCCATTGAAAATTTCGCACTTTACACATCCAATGGAGCAGTTTCAAATACAGCGACTTCGCATATCACAGGTGATATTGGTGCAGATATAGGTGCAATAAGTGGTTTTGTACCTCCTACTATTGTAAATGGGAGTGTTCATAATGCGAATGGTATTACTGCACAAGCAGATTTGGACCTCGAAGCAATTGTTATTCAAATCAACAACACAATAACGACAGCTGCTCATGCCCCTGTTTTCGGCAGTGAAACACTAAAGCCCGGTGTTTATTCGCAAGCAGCTGCATCATCTTTATTAGGAACTCTTACCCTAGATGCGGAAGGAGATCCAAATGCGCAATTTATCTTTAAAATAGGAGGTGCATTTACAACAGCTGCTGGAGCGACCGTAATTTTGATTAATTGCGCGTCACCAGATAATATATTTTGGCTGTCTGGCGGTGCAATTACTATGGCTGCTTCTACCAGTATAAGCGGTAATCTAATTAGTAATCCGGGAGCAATCGGTATAGGTTCAGGTGGCTCTATAAATGGTAAGATGCTTTCTACAACTGGTGCGATTTCTGTTTATGCATCCACAATAAATAATGGTCTCTCTGGGATTGACTCAGTTACCCACCCAACATGTTCAATTTCAACGGGAAGTTTCCAAATTACAAACTTCGATGCGTCCACTACATATAACATCACACCAAGTGTGGTAAGCATTTCAGGAACAGGATTGGTAACCGCAAATCCAAATACTTATACTATGACATCCACAACAAATGCCGGTGGCTGTAGTTCTTATTCCTCTACTTCGGCTACTGTGGTAATTAACCCAAAACCCACTATAAATTACTGGACAGGCGCAACAAGTTCAGATTGGAATAATGCAGAAAACTGGACCTGCGCAGTTCCTAGTGATATAAATGATCTAATTAATATTATTCCTGTCGTAATAACAAGCTATCCAATAATTGCGTCTGAGCCAGACAATAGTGGACTTGCTAAAAATCTTGAAATTCAAAGTGGAGCTTCATTAACTATAAACAACAATAGTTTACGTCTTACCACTATTTTAACACTAAACGGTAAAATTTACTTAGAAGGAGAATCTCAATTATTGCAAGATACCGGAAGTGTTTTTGAGGGGTCAAGTATCGGCTCTATAGAAATTGACCAGCAAGGAACTGGTAATAGTTTTAGATACAATTATTGGAGTTCACCCGTGAATTCAGGTGGAACCAATTTTACCATTGGAGATGTTATAAGAGACGGCACAGACCCAAATAATAGTATAGAAATTGATTTTGACCCTAATGCTACGTATGCTGATGGAGCACCAAGTTCTCCCATTAAACTAAGCACCAATTGGATGTACAAACTAGAAGATTCTGGTTTAGGTTATAGTGCGTGGGAGAGTATAGGCAATACTGCAGATGTAAAAATAGGACAAGGCTGTTCCATGAAGGGCTCCAACACCGGCGAAGATGAACAAAACTACACCTTTGTGGGCCTACCAAATAATGGAATTATTGAACTTACGGTAGGCTCTGATAATGATCACTTGGTTGGTAATCCGTATCCCTCAGCTATAGATGCTGATAAATTTATTGATGACAATGGCTTATTTTCAGGTACAGCTTCCATAACTGGAACTCTATATTTTTGGGAACATTATGCAGGCGACAACCATATTTTTGCAGATTATCCAGCAGGTTATGCAACCTATACTAAAAGCGGAGGTGTTGCAGCTGCTTCTGAGTGGAGTGCTGCAGATTTAAACAATGCAGAGTCAACAACCAAGGGAGCACCAAAAAAATATATTCCTGTTGGTCAAGGCTTTTTTGTAGTAGGCGATGCAGATGGCGGACAAATTCAATTTAACAATAGTCAGCGCAGTTTTGTAAAGGAAGCGCCTGAGAATTCTGTATTCATGAGAGCCCATAATTCAGAATCAACAACTGTGAATAATTCGGAAAATGATTTTAGAACAAAATTTAGAATTGGTTTTGACGCCCCTAACATTAGTCATCGTCAAGTTTTGCTTACTCTTGATCAAACTACATCTGATGCTGTTGATTGGGGATATGATGCCGAAATGTACGAGGTTTTTGATGACGATATGTATTGGGTTATAAACGATAAAAAATATGTGATTCAAGCTACTAATGAGTTTGGTTTCGATAAAGAAATTCCCATAGGAATTCGAACAATGGGAGGTGGACTTATACGAATTAAAGTAGATGAGCTAGAACATGCAGAAAACTACAACTCACTTTATATTAAAGACAGTCTAACAGGTGAAATACATGATATTACAAACCAATATTTTGAAATTAATCTAGATGCAGGTGAGTATCAAAATAGATTTTTTCTTGTACTCCAGCCAGCTACATTAACTATAGAGGAGACCACTTTATTTGACGGAGTTCACATTTATATGAATAATTCAATTTCCGAATTACAATTGAAGAGTATTGAAACTACAGATATAAGGAGTGTTAGTTTGTATAACAGTTTTGGACAACAGGTAAATACATGGGGTATACAAAAAAGCAAGACATCTATCTCGTTACCAATACATGTGGCTGCGGGAATTTATATTGTAATCGTCAAGACTACAACTGGAAACGTAAACAAAAAAATAATTATTACTAACTGATGTTTTTTGCAATTATAACTATATAATCTATGTTTTAACGGACAGTCTTAAAATAACCACACTAATAATTATAGGGTTTATTAAGTCATTCCTATTTTGATACATAGAAGCTCGTGAACCTAGAATTTAGTATGACTAACGCCTAAACTCATTCTTCGGTTTCATTAACGAAACGTTTCGTATATTTTTTTCAAGCAACTGATGTTTGCCTTTACGCTCTATCCTACTTTTATCTAAAACGAAGATTCGCAAAGACCTATAAAACAATAGAAATGAGCTGAGCAAAAATCAAATTACATACCACCGATCATTATAACACAGGTGGTGCGTTGGTGAAATTATAATGCTTAATACTAATCATTCTATTTATAAAAAAATTGATAGCTATAATTCTATACTATGTAAAACATTTACTACTACTGAAGCTTCCCGACTCGATTGGTTAATAAAATCAAACAGAACACCCAAGTTTTATGCAAGGTTTATAGTCAAAACACTACAGATTGTATTCTGGTAAGGACTCCTAAATCGATTTTATTACAAAATAAGATATGTTTTAAATATAAACTTTAGTTGGAAGATTAGCAGGTTTTCACCTTAAATAAGAATTATATTAATAGTTACTAATTTTACATGCATGAAATTAATATTAGAATGATGTCAAGCTGTTTTTTATTCAAAATGCGTGATTTCTCTATGATATACGAAATAACACGATTAAACGTATAATACTCCGACGAAATGAATAATTTAACATCAAAAAATATGAATAATCTTCCTATGAACACTATCACTAATTTAAATGGCAAAAAATCTGTTGTGTATTTGCACACAGACAATATTGAAGCAAGTTTTGATGAAAAGGATAGTATCAATACGAATCTTAATACTCCAAGGACTATCATCTACAAAACAAAATTCTTATGTCCTCTTTTTCTAATTATTACATTCTTCTTAGGAATTAATAATGCAGTTTCTCAAATTAATCTTGGATCAATTGAAGACTTTACTCTTTTTACAACCGCTGGAACGATAGGAAACACACTTACTGCAACCTCAATAATAACAGGTAATATAGGTGTCAATGTAGGTGCTATAACTGGTTTTGAAGCCCCTTCAGTTGTAATAGGGAACACTTATAATGCGAGTGCTATTACTATACAAGCAGCCTTAGATTTAACTACTATTGTAGATCAAATAAACAATACCGTAACAACAGCTGCTCATATTCCGGTATTCGGTAATGGCGAGACGCTAACTCCAGGTGTTTATTCTCAAGCTGCTGCCGCGTCCTTAAATAGCACTCTTACCTTGGATGGGCAAGGTGACACCAATGCACAATTCATCTTTAAAATAGGAGGTGCATTTTCTACCACTGCGCATGCGACAGTAGTCTTGATTAATTGCGCTTCACCAGAAAATATATTTTGGCTATCTGGAGGCGCTATTTCTATGGCTGTTTTTACGAACATAAGCGGAAATTTAATTAGTAATCCTGGCGCAGTTAGCATGGGATCAGGAGGTAAAATAACAGGGAGAATGCTGTCTACCACTGGTGCTATTTCTGTTTATGGAACGGAAGCTACAAATCCTAGAACTTCAATGATAAGTGCAATTACTCATCCAACATGCGAAGTTACAACAGGAAGTTTCCAGATTAGAGGCTACGATCCTAATATTGCCAATCAATACACCTTCTCACCAAGTGTAATAAGCACCTCAGTAACAGGATTGGTAACTGCAAACCCAAATACATATATTTTATCATACCCAAATTCAGGTGGTTGTGAAGCTTTAGTGGTCGTTAACACTGGACCCATAAACTACTGGACAGGCGCCACAAGTTCAGATTGGAATAATGCGGAAAACTGGACCTGCGCAGTTCCTAGTGATATAAATAATCTAATTAATATTATTCCTGTCGTAATAACAAGCTATCCAATAATTGCGTCTGAGCCAGACAATAGTGGACTTGCTAAAAATCTTGAAATTCAAAGTGGAGCTTCATTAACTATAAACAACAATAGTTTACGTCTTACCACTATTTTAACACTAAACGGTAAAATTTACTTAGAAGGAGAATCTCAATTATTGCAAGATACCGGAAGTGTTTTTGAGGGGTCAAGTATCGGCTCTATAGAAATTGACCAGCAAGGAACTGGTAATAGTTTTAGATACAATTATTGGAGTTCACCCGTGAATTCAGGTGGAACCAATTTTACCATTGGAGATGTTATAAGAGACGGCACAGACCCAAATAATAGTATAGAAATTGATTTTGACCCTAATGCTACGTATGCTGATGGAGCACCAAGTTCTCCCATTAAACTAAGCACCAATTGGATGTACAAACTAGAAGATTCTGGTTTAGGTTATAGTGCGTGGGAGAGTATAGGCAATACTGCAGATGTAAAAATAGGACAAGGCTGTTCCATGAAGGGCTCCAACACCGGCGAAGATGAACAAAACTACACCTTTGTGGGCCTACCAAATAATGGAATTATTGAACTTACGGTAGGCTCTGATAATGATCACTTGGTTGGTAATCCGTATCCCTCAGCTATAGATGCTGATAAATTTATTGATGACAATGGCTTATTTTCAGGTACAGCTTCCATAACTGGAACTCTATATTTTTGGGATCATTATG
>NZ_JSWF01000036.1 GCF_000797445.1 Lacinutrix jangbogonensis
GGGAGCACCAAAAAAAATATATTCCTGTTGGTCAAGGCTTTTTTGTAGTAGGCGATGCAGATGGCGGACAAATTCAATTTAACAATAGTCAGCGCGTTTTGTAAAGGAAGCGCCTGAGAATTCTGTATTCATGAGAGCCCATAATTCAGAATCAACAACTGTGAATAATTCGGAAAATGATTTTAGAACAAAATTTAGAATTGGTTTTGACGCCCCTAACATTAGTCATCGTCAAGTTTTGCTTACTCTTGATCAAACTACATCTGATGCTGTTGATTGGGGATATGATGCCGAAATGTACGAGGTTTTTGATGACGATATGTATTGGGTTATAAACGATAAAAAATATGTGATTCAAGCTACTAATGAGTTTGGTTTCGATAAAGAAATTCCCATAGGAATTCGAACAATGGGAGGTGGACTTATACGAATTAAAGTAGATGAGCTAGAACATGCAGAAAACTACAACTCACTTTATATTAAAGACAGTTTAACAGGTGAAATACATGATATTACAAACCAAACTTTTGAAATTAATCTAGATGCAGGTGAGTATCAAAATAGATTTTTTCTTGTACTCCAGCCAGCCACATTAACTATAGAGGAAGTCACTTTATTTGAAGGAGTTCACATTTATATGAATAATTCAATTTCCGAATTACAATTGAATAGTATTGAAACTACAGCTATAAGAAGTGTTAGTTTGTATAACAGTTTTGGACAACAGGTAAATACATGGAGTATACAAAAAAACAAGACATCTATCTCGTTACCAATGCATGTGGCTGCGGGAATTTATATTGTAATCGTCAAGACTACAACTGGAAACGTAAACAAAAAAATAATTATTACTAACTGATGTTTTTTTGTATTTATAACTATAAAATATATGTTTTTACAACGAAGAGGCTTCCAAATTGAAGCTTACACGATGCAAATTCGAAACCAACTGAAATGAAAGAGTTTAAAATTAGGCTTATAGCTTAATTGAAAATGATACTGAATATATAGGAAAAATCTCTTTTAGAGAAGCAATTGGCGAAATAACTCAAAGGTTAAGACTTTCAGCGATTAAGTATTTGGAAAATGTTACTGAAACAAAAGTAGATTCAACTAAAAATATAATTACAAACTTTTTCTACAATCCAGAAGTAAAACCAAATGGATCGTGTATTGATCATTGCACATCTGACAGAAAACATATGAGATATTTAAAAAAAACATACAGTTCTTCATTACAGAAAAAAAACATGTGTTTGAAGACAAAAATGATTTTTAAAGAAAATTACTTTTGGGTGTGGCAATTACATTATAATAAAAAATTATGGCTCAATTTTAAGAAGGTTATGGGAGTATAACCAAGATAAAAATGTTAATTCAGATTGGGGAAAAATTTAGCTAACACAGCAAATAAAAAATAACTGTCTTATGCTTAACCAATATTAGTTGCTAGCTTCTAATTTTCCTTAAAAAAACCATGGTGCACTTCAAAGAATTAGTTCTTCTTACTATTTTAGTTATTGGATAAACGAACATGTTGGCAACAATTAAAGAAACTAAAAATATTACAAATGGAAAAAAAATGGGTTTTATTAATAGCTATTTTGATTTTCTCAACATTCGTATTTGTTTATTGGAAACTGACTCGTGCTTATGGGAAAAAAGTATATGGAACAAAAATGTGGAGACATTGGCCTACGAGATTATCATATTGGCAAGGTGCAGTATTATATAGTATCGGGGTCACAGCGATAACAATGTTTCTTTTAAAATGGTCAAATGTTTTGATTTTTTTAGAAGTCTAAAAAACAAAACAGATTAACTTTAAGACCAAACTGATTTTAAAACTGCTGTGCGGCCGAACAAGTTTGCGTAATAAAAAACCGACTGACAAAAAATCGGAATCGGACTCTAAGATTTACTAATACTTATCCTCAATGGAGACTTTAATAGGTTTATCTAAGAATTTGGCCTAAGTGAACTGATAAAACAAAACCCGTTGCCAACACACACGTACAACAAATAGAAATCGACAAAACACACATCTGGAATGTATTGAGATAAAAACAAACTCTTGTTATAATAAAACCCTAATGAGACCTCAAAAACTAAAGTTTCGTCGCCTTAATGTCAAAAAGCATAGGATACAACCTCTCTTTTGAAACATAATTGCGCGAATTGGTTTCTACTAATTAGCTTAACATTTAGGCGTTTCTATACCTAGATTAAAACAATTTAAGCAAAAACGACTTAAGCATTAAGTTAAAGCAGAGGTTTTAGCTAAAAACTTGGATAGGATATGTACTTGACTTTGTCGAAAAAATCAATACCTTTCGATTAATGCATGATAAGCTTCTTTGAAACGGAAGTATATCTTAGTCATTGTATAAAATTATATCTAATGAATAAAGCTACACGAAATCCCTATCGAGTACTATCCTTTTTTTTATTGACAATAACATTACATAGTCAGCAAAAAAATCCTATTACAGAATACAAATACTACATTGAAAATGAAACTGTAATTGGTGAGCATAAATTAACTGCTCATGCTTCATTTACATCGTTCTCCACTATTGAAGCATGGAAAACCAACGCCTCTAAATATCACAAATCATTAAACGGCATATGGAAATTTAATTGGGTAAGAAACCCTAAAGATCGTCCTACCTCGTTTATGAACCCTGAGTTTAATACTTCAAAATGGGATGACATTAAAGTGCCTTCAAACTGGGAAGTTGAAGGATATGGAGTGCCAATATATTCAAACCATCAATATGAATTTTCAGACTATAAAGCGCCTGTAGCCGATGACATGGAGTTAATTGATAAAATCTATCCTAAAAATCCCGGCGATGTGCCAGAAAATTACAATCCCGTTGGTTCCTACGTAAAAGCGTTTACTCTAGATAAAGGTTGGAAAAACAAACAAAGTTTCTTGCATATTGGAGCTATGAAATCAGGTGGTTTTGTATGGGTAAATGGTCAATATATTGGGTACTCTCAAGGAAGTAAATTACCTGCTGAATTTAACATTACCAAAGCACTTAAAACAGGAAAGAACACTATTGCACTTCAAATTTTTCGTTGGACTGACGGTGCATATTTAGAGTGTCAAGATTTTTGGAGAATTAGCGGCATTGAACGCAATGTTTTTATTTACGCACAACCAAATACAAGAATTAAAGATTTCGAAGTGGTATCAACTTTAGATAAAGCTTACGAAAAAGGCATTTTAGAATTAGATATAGCGCTAGAAAATCATCTATCTAAAAACAAAAACTTAACTGTTTCTTGCCAACTATATGATGGAGCAACTATTTTATTGGAAGATAAAACAGCACTATTAATCGATAGTCATGCAAATAGTTCTGTGTCCTTTAAAAATGAAATAGAGAATGTAAAACAATGGAGCGCAGAGCATCCCAACTTATACACCCTATTAATTACTATAAAAAATAAGAAAGATGAGATACAAGAAGTTACTTCTAGAGACATTGGGTTTAGAAGTGTAGAAATTAAAAACGGATTGCTTTTAGTAAATGGACAAAGAATAACATTAAAAGGAGTAAATACCCAAGAAGCAGATCCAGAAACTGGTCATGTAATGTCTGAAGACTTAATAATGAAAGACATTCGTCTTTGGAAAGAAAACAACATTAATGCGGTTCGCTTAAGTCATTATCCTCGTAGTAGACGGTTTTACGAACTCTGCGATACCTATGGTATTTATGTTGTAGATGAAGCTAATATTGAATCTCATGGTATGTATTATGGTAAATATTCACTAGCTAAAAATCCTGATTGGGAGAAAGCACATATAGACAGAATGTTACGCATGGTAGCACGTGATAAAAATCATCCATCAGTAATCATCTGGTCAATGGGTAACGAAGCAGGAAATGGTGTAAACTTTTTTAAAGGTTACGATGCCATAAAAGCCAACGACAAAACCAAGCGCCCTGTCCAATACGAACGTCCTTATAAGGATTATGATGGCAGCCTATATGATATGGATAGCAATACAGATATTATAGTTCCTCAATATCCATCTCCAGCTCTTTTTGAAGAAATAGGCAGATCAAAAACAGACAGACCATTTATCCCTAGTGAATATGCACATGCGATGGGAAACAGTACTGGGAATTTTCAAGATTATTGGGACATAATAGAACAATACGACAATTTACAAGGTGGCTTTATTTGGGATTGGGTAGACCAATCCATCTGGAAAACCAACAATAAAGGAGAACGTTATTATGCTTATGGCGGAGATTATGGAAAGAATATGCCCAGCGATAACACGTTTTTAAATAACGGCATTGTGTTTCCAGACCGCACGCCTCAGCCTGCATTATTCGAAGTTAAAAAAGCACACGAATACATTAACTTTAAGCATAAAGGTATAAACGAACATGACGAATTAAGGGTGTTAATTGAAAACCTCTACGATTTCACAAATCTCAATGAGTTTAAATTTACCGCTAAGATTAAAGCAGATGGTAAAATTTTAAAAAGCATTAATATTGAAGCACTTTCTGTTGAAACACACACAGGAAAGCTAATTCGTATTCCTCTAAAGGCCATAGATTTTAAAGCGAATACTGAATATTTTGTAGAAATTTCAGCTACTACTAAAACGGATTGGGGAATTTTACCCGCCAAATTTGAAGTTGCTCATGAGCAAATTGCTTTAACTCAAAAGCACAGAAGAGTAGCAACAACCATTGCATTAAATTCTAAGCTAGTTGTCAAAAACGCTAATGGAATAATTACAATTTCAAATGAGACCTTTAAAATTATTTTTAATAAAAATGATGGGCGAATGACATCGTACACTTTCAATGGAAGTGAATTATTACAAGATGGTAAAGGTCCAAAACCCAATTTTTGGAGAGGCGTTACAGATAATGATTTTGGAAATGGAATGGAGAAAAATAATATCGAATGGAAAAAAGCGTCTTTACAAGCTACTGTATCAAAAATAGATCATAAAACCCTAGAAAACGGTACTATTTTATTGAATGTAACTTATAGTTTACCTGGAGTTAAAACCACGTTCCTTTCAAACTATAGTATATATGGAACTGGTGTCATTCAAATTCAAAACACACTAAATACTTCCCAATACGAAGGTGATATCCCTAGAATTGGAATGCGACTTCAAATACCAAAAACTTACAATAACTTAAGCTATTTTGGGAGAGGACCATGGGAAAATTATCAAGATCGAAACGCTTCCGCTTTTGTTGACGTTTACACCTCAAAAGTAGCAGGCCAATATGTGCCATACATAAGACCACAGGATAATGGATACAAAACGGATGCAAGATGGATAGCACTTTCCAATGAAAATAATACGGGACTCCTATTTGTTTCCAAAAAGGAACAAAACCTTGGGTTTAGTGCCCTTCATATGGAAAATGAAGATTTTGATACTACAGATGGTCTTGATTATAAAACATCGAAAAAGAACAAGCATACAATTGATATAAAAGAGAAAGATTTAGTACAATTAAATATCGATTTAGGACAAAGAGGTGTTGCAGGAGACGATAGTTGGTATTCAAAACCGCAAGAACAGTATCTCTACAAAGGAAGTAAAAAGCATGCTTATACTTTTTATGTTATTCCTTTTGAAAACGGTACTCCTGAAAAATATTTAGAGTTAAGTAAACTTCACAAAAATTTAAAGAACGAATAATTAGAAATTAACACTTACCTCGAAAAACGACATCCAGAAAATAGATCGATTTAAGGCGTTTCTAAACCAAAATTAAAACGTTTTCAAGCTGAAAAACCTATGGTGTAGGAATAAAAAGAAAGAATTAGAACAAATAAAAAGTCTTTTAGATACTGTAATAAATAAATTATATTTACGGGATAACGACAATATAAAAGTTTCAATATCCTAACCTATTTTCGGGATATAAATAATATAACGATCTATATAAGGAGTTGTAAAACATTTATGAAAACTACGATAAAATTAATTCTAAAAATACTCAAGTGGATTGGCAAAATTTTAGCTGGACTTATAATTCTACTATTGATATCAGGATTGTGCTTCCGATTATTTAGTTCAAAACCAGTTCCACCAGGAAAATTAGTTGATGTCAATGGAACTAAACTTCATATAAGAGCAGAGGGTAAAAAAAATGAATTACCAACGCTTATTCTTGAAGCGGGCGCAGGTAGTAGTACAGATATGTTGCATTGGATTGCGGAAGGACTGAAGAGTAATATGAGAGTTATTCGTTATGATAGAGAAGGGAAATGGTTTAGCGAATCAAGTAAAGACACTATTACACCAGAACTTTATGCCAATCAATTACATCAATTACTAGAAAAAAGTGGAGAAAAACCACCTTATATATTAGCAGGTCATTCTATGGGTGGTCCTTACAATCAAATATTCAGAGATCTCTATCCTAATGAAGTAAAAGGAATGGTCTTCCTCGATTCGAGTCATCCTGAACAATGGAATCGATTAGCACAAAAAGAGTTGTTTAGTGAAAATCAAATATTCCTAATAAAAACTATTGCAATCATTTCGGATATGGGGATAATAGGAGCTTACAATAAAATATTTGAATCTGAACCTACCAATGATGGCTTACCTAAAGATTGCCATACTCGTTCGCATAATCTTACTGCATATTCAGGGAAAGTTTTTCGTAGGTACATAAAAGAAAATGACATCAATGATAAAGTCCTTTTGAGAGCAGGTCAAACCAAAAATCTAGATTCTTTACCTGTATTGGTTTTTACTGCAACTGAACAGTATAAGGAATCTCAGAAAGAAAAATATAGAAATGAAGGAATAGACCCAGACGAGCAAATTGAAATATGGTTCAAAATGCAAAAAGAATTGAAAGAACTATCTACTAATGGAAAACAATTTGTTTTTGAAGCTAATCACGGTTCCATAATTACAAAAAAAGAAAATGCAGAAATAATTAATAAAGAAATACTATTAATGGCTGAAACTATTAAGTAGAAAAAAAACGTTTTACAACAATGTATAAAAAACATAGGGCGTTTTTGCTTAACCGAAAAGTCTGTGTGCATTAATGAAGTCCGCTAAATATAAAATTTGGCGTTTATAGAAGAAAAGATAAAAGCAAAATATTTATATTTTGCTAAGTAATAAATCGAAACGAAAGTCTTATTTATTGCCCTCCGTTTCTTATACATAACCGTTGTAAGCAATATGAAAAAAACCTTCTCTATCTCAATTTTACTTCTTCTGATGATTTTATCATCGTGTAAAAACAGGTTAGATAGCCAAAGGATTTCCAAAACAGAATTTCCAGAATTTAGTAGTTGGAGAGACCATTGGGAAAATCCTAATCAAAAAACACAATTACTGTCTAATTCGAAAATTCACACACGAGTTAAGGAGTGTTTAAATGATACAACAATTGTAGTTTTAACATCAACATTAATAGAAGACCTTGAAAGCTATTCAATTATCAAATCGTTAGGCGACATAAATAAAGACGGAATAAATGATTCAATTATTATAATACCTGAATTATTTATTACAAAAGAGAATAGTTATGAAAATGGCGCATCTGCAATATTTACAGACAAAAAAATTCCTCGCATCAGAGTTGACGTACCCTGCTTAGAAATTGAATACTTTTTTTTCTGTAGATGATATTAATAACGATGGGATTAATGAATTAGGGAAATATTATACGTCTTGCTCAAGTCGTTTTAAAAGTTTAGAATTAATTAGTTTAAATCAAGAAGAGTGGAAAATCAAAGGTCGAGTAACTTTTGATATTTTCTATAAAAAACCTAAAAAGGAGAAAAGAATTAAAAAAATTGAGCTAAATAAATTCCAAATGAGAGAAATAACATCTGAAAACACAGATAACATAATCGACATTTGGAAAATTTTTGAAATGAAATAAAAAACGTGTAACAACACCGTATTTAATTTATTGTTCGTTCTAGCCTACTTACGAAAATCCTCGCGGATTTTTCTATACCGTTTTTATTTACTAATTTAGTTGCTTAACCACGCACCTAACCTTATACACAAACGTTAGCACACATTTGGTCAACCCAACAATGACAATGCAACATTTATAGAATCAGCTGTTTCTTTTTTATTCGGACGAGTTTTGGAGACAACTCGAATACCATTATATAATGTGTAAAAAAGAGTTGCAAGGGACTTTAAATCATGTGTCGTTTTTAATTGACCACTTTCTTGACCTTTTTTAAGATAATTATAGAATACCTCCTCAAAATCTTGTTTGTTTTTTTCTAAAATTATTAAAAGACTTTCATCGTTTGGAATAAGTTCTGTTGTAGTATTTACAACAAAGCAACCTTTGTTATCTTTATCAAGTACATCTTCTTGAATAGCATTATGAAAAAGTTCTGAAAATCCAATCTTTACATTCGGCCGATTATCAAAAAAATGGATTACCCCTTCAAGATTTATATTACGGTAAAGTTCAAAAGATTTTCTAAAAAGTTGTTCTTTACCACCAAAAGTATCATAAATACTTGCTCTATTAATACCCAAACAATTAACCAAATCTTGGACAGAAGTAGCTGAATATCCTTGTTTCCAGAACAAATTCATTGCTTTGGTTAAGACTTCATTTTCATCAAATAATTTTACTCTAGGCATAATAAAAAATGTGGAAGCGATAAACGCTTCCACAAATATAATTTATTGGAACTATCATTCCAAATATGGATA
This sequence comes from Lacinutrix jangbogonensis, assembly GCF_000797445.1. Classification (GTDB taxonomy): domain Bacteria; phylum Bacteroidota; class Bacteroidia; order Flavobacteriales; family Flavobacteriaceae; genus Lacinutrix; species Lacinutrix jangbogonensis. Next base: position 8,726 of record NZ_JSWF01000036.1, read on the forward strand.
AAAAATTAACTCAAAAGTGGATTAATGTTAATTCCACCATCTATATTATACTCACTACCCGTAATGAATGAAGCATCATCAGATGCTAAAAACGAAACAAGTTTAGCAATATCTTCAGGTTGACCAAAACGTTTTAAAGGAATACGATTTTGCATAGCTTCTGCAAATCCATTCAATTGCTCTTCGTCCATTCCAGTTTTACCGAAAATTGGTGTTGAAACCGGACCTGGATTTACTGAATTTACACGAATCTTTCTCGGAGCTAATTCTGTTGCAGCAGTTCGAGTATAGGAATTTAAAGCAGCTTTAGATGCAGCATAAACTGCAGTATTAGGCATTCCTGTATAAGCATTTACAGAGGATAAGTTTATAATTGAAGCACCATCATTTAATATTGGGAGAAACTTTTCAGTCGTGAAAAATGCACCTTTAAAATTAATTCCCATTTGATGGTCAAACATTTCTTCACTTATTTGCCCGATTGGAGCAGCTTGAAAAATTCCTGCATTTACGAATAATACGTCAACTTTTCCAAAATCAGTTTTTACTTGTTCAACCAATTCCTCTATTGCTGAAATGCTCTCAACATCTGCAACAATTCCTTTAACATCGAGTTCTTTAGCTGCCAATTGAACTTTATCCAAATTTCTTCCTGTTATTACAACAGTTGCACCTTGACTTTTTAATTCTTTGGCAGATGCATAACCAATCCCACTGTTACCACCAGTAACTACGGCAATTTTTCCCTTTAATTTATTCATTTTATCTCTTCTCTATTTATTAATAATACCGGAACGATCATTCCGTTTGCAAACATACGAATACTAGAATGATTATTCCAAATAAAATTTTGATTACTTTGAGAAAAACTAAAACGTGGGCGAACAACGTATATAAAACATAACTAATTCAGTCTTTCCGAAAGGTCCTCGCATATTTATTAAGTCTGCCAAATTTTTATTTTTGTATATTTATAAAATAAAATTTAGATAGAAAAAAATAAAAATTCGGCTCATGTTTAATACGAAAAGCTAGCGTTTATTTAGACGCTACATTTCATATAAAAAGACCGTTGGCAACACTTAAAGAAACTAAAAATATTACATATGGAAAAAAAATGGATTTTATTAATAGCCATTTTGATTTTCTCAACATTCGTATTTGTTTACTGGAAACTGACTCGTGCTTATGGGAAAAAAGTATATGAAACAAAAATGTGGAGACATTAGCCTACGAGATTATCCTATTGGCAAGGTGCAGTATTATATAGTATCGGGTTCACAGCTGTAACAATGTTTCTTTTAAAATGGTCAAATGTTTTGATTTTTTTAGAAGTCTAAAAAACAAAACAAATTAACTTTATGACCAAACTGATTTTAAAACTGCTGTGCGGCCGAACAAGTTTGCAGAATAAAAAACCGACTGACAGAAAATTGGAATCGGACTCTAAGATTTACTAATACTTATCCTCAATGGAGACTTTAATAGGTTTATCTAAGAATTTGGCCTAAGTGAACTGATAAAACAAAACCCGTTGCCAACGTACACGTACAACAAATAGAAATCGACAAAACACACATCTGGAGTGTACTGAAATAAAAACCAACTCTTGTTATAATAAAACCTTAATCAGACTTCAAAAACTAAAGTTTAGTCGCCTTAATTTCAAAAATCAAAGGATATAATTTTTCTTTAGTTACATAATTTCCCGATTTCGTTTCTACTAATTCGGGCAAAACGTTATAAGGACTTTCATTATACTCGTTTAAATATTCAATTTTTAAACCTGCTTCAGTTAAAGTATTTATTACTTCACTTAAACCATGATTCCAACCATATTCTTTTGTCACCATTTTAGAATCTTGGTTAGCGTAAGTACCTTCATATTCCTCGTAAATAACTTCATCTTGCATGTAGCCATATTTTATAACTGATTTACTATCTAAATAATCAAACATCCAAACAATGGGATGAAATTCTACCATGTAAAACGTGCCTCCTTTTTTTAATTTCTCGGCAACCATCTTCCCCCAAGGTTTTAAATCTGGCAACCATCCAATAACACCATAACTAGTGAAAACAACATCAAAAACACCTTCAACATGCTTTGCAGTATCCAAGACATTACAGCATACAAACTGAGCGTCTAAATTTAATTCTGAATTAAGCTTTTGTGCCAGTTTCACTCCTTCATCGCTTAAATCTACGCCAGTACATTTGGCGCCTAACCTACTCCAACTTAAAGTATCTTGACCGAAATGACATTGTAAATGCAATAAAGATTTCCCTGTAACATCACCTAAAGCCTCAAGCTCATATCGCATTAAAGACGTTTTTCCTTTTTTAAAAGCTTCCATAGCATACATATCGCTTTCAGCATGCACTTTTACTTTATCATTCCAAGTCGCTTTATTTGCGTTAAAGTATTCTGAATTATTACTCATATCTAGTTGGTATTTTCTCAAAACTAATTAATATTTCTTAGCTTTGAAAGAAAACCAAAAACCATGTACAGATTATTAATAATTTGCTTGCTTATTTTTTCGTCTTGCAAGCAAGAACAGCCACAAAAAGAATATTCGCTTGCCGAAAAGATTGCGAATGCTCATGGTTTTGAAAATTGGGATCAAGTAAAAGCATTTCACTTCTCATTTAATGTCGATAAAGACAGTTCTCACTTTGGTCGTTCTTGGATCTGGAAACCAAAAGCTAATGAGGTAACCATGCTTACCAAAAAAGATACTATTACATACAAAACCTACAAAATAGAACAAGAAAGCTTAAAAGCAGATCGTGCTTTTATAAACGATAAATACTGGGCATTATTCCCATTTCAATTGGTTTGGGATACTAGTGCAACTCTAGGCGAACCTTCTAAAGCCGAAGCTCCAATTAGCAAAAAACAACTTAATAAAGTAACTTTAACCTATCCAGCAAAAGGTGGCTATACTCCTGGAGATGCTTACGATATTTTCTATGATGACAGTTACACTATTCAAGAATGGGCTTTTAGAGAGGCAAATTCTGCGGAACCATCTATGATTAATACTTTTGAAAATCACAAAGATTTCAGTGGTATAAAAATAGCTCAAGACCATAAAAAAGCGGAAGGGAATTGGAATCTAAATTTCACAAACATTAAAGTAATTACAGAATAACAAAAAAACAGATCAGGTGTCAAACTATACTTTAGGAATCAACTACGCTAAGCAATTAGATAAAGAAGATAAATTATCACATTACAGAGATCAATTTCATATCCCAAAAGATAAGGATGGGAATAATTGGTTATACTTTACAGGTAACTCTCTAGGTTTACAACCAAAAGCCACTCAAAAATACATCCAACAAGAATTAGAAGATTGGGCAAACTTTGGTGTAGAAGGTCATTTTGATGCTAAAAATCCCTGGATGCCATATCATGAATTCCTAACAGAATCTATGGCGAAAATTGTTGGTGCAAAACCAATAGAAGTGGTTATAATGAATACCTTAACCACTAACTTACATTTGCTAATGGTCAGTTTTTACCAACCAACAAAAACGAAATACAAAATAATAATTGAGAGTGATGCTTTTCCAAGCGATAGATACGCAGTACAAACGCAATTAGATTTTCATGGTTTTGATGCCAATGAAGGCGTAATAGAATGGAAACCAAGACCAGGTGAAGACCTCTTAAATATTGAAGATCTTGAAACTATTCTTGAAGAACAAGGAGACGAAATAGCATTATTACTTATTGGAGGCGTAAACTATTACACAGGACAATATTTAGATTTAAAAAAAATAGCCGAATTAGGTCATGCTAAAAACTGTATGGTAGGCATCGATTTAGCGCATGGTGCGGGAAATATAAAACCAGATTTTCATGATTCTGGTGTAGACTTTGCTGCTTGGTGTACCTATAAGTATTTAAACTCTGGCCCTGGAAGTTTAGGAGGCATTTTTGTACATGAAAAGCATGCACATAATAAAAAACTAAAACGTTTTTCAGGTTGGTGGAGCCATAATAAAGAAACCCGTTTTAATATGAGGCAACCACTAGATGTTATTCCTGGTGCAGAAGGTTGGCAACTTAGTAATCCGCCAATATTATCTATGGCAGCAATAAAAGCATCGTTAGATATGTTTAATGACGTTGGAATGAATGCGCTTCGTGAAAAATCTGAGAAACTAACGGGCTATTTTGAGTTTTTAATTAATGAATTGAATAACGATAAAATAAAAATAATTACACCTTCTAATCCATCAGAAAGAGGTTGTCAATTATCTATACAAGTAAAAAGTGCAGATAAAAATTTACATAAAAAACTAACAGATGCGCATATTATTACAGATTGGCGAGAACCAGATGTAATTCGCTGTGCTCCTGTACCATTATATAATACTTTTGAAGATGTTTACAAAATGGTTAAAAAATTGAAAGAAATATTAAGTTAACTTGGTATTCCTGCGAAAACAGGAAACCGTTGTTAATGCAAACTAAAATTAGATTACTGCCTTCGCAGGAATGAAAAATATGAACAAGAAAGACAACATACTTATAATTGGAGCTGGACTCTGTGGCTCTTTACTAGCCTTACGTTTAGCCCAAAGAGGTTACACTGTTAACGTTTACGAAAGCAGACCAGATTTACGTACTACAGATATTTCTGCAGGACGCTCAATAAACTTAGCATTATCAGATCGTGGATTAAAAGCCTTGAGATTGGCAGGTATAGAAGACAAAGTAAAACCGCTTTGCATACCAATGTATGGCCGATTGGTTCATGATGTTGAAGGCAACACGTTTCCTTCAAACTATTCTGGTCGCGATGGAGAATTTATTAATTCTATTTCTAGAGGAGAGCTAAATGGCCTACTACTAACAGAAGCAGATAAATATGACAACCTAACCATTCATTTTAATAAAAAATGTAATGGTATCGACATAGAAAATAATACTGCGCAACTATACGATTACGAAACTAAAGCTGAATTAAAAGTTAAAGGCGATGTGCTTTTTGGAACAGATGGCGCAGGATCTTCACTTCGAAAAGGCTACTATTTAGAACGTAAATTTCTATTTAGTTTTTCTCAAAACTACTTAACGCATGGTTATAAAGAATTAGAAATCCCCGCATCTAAAGAAGGTAAACATTTAATAAGCAAAGACTATTTACACATTTGGCCAAGAGGAGAATACATGGTTATTGCCTTACCAAATTTAGACGGAAGCTTTACAGTTACACTCTTTTTAAGTTACGATGAAGGCGAATACAATTTCAATAATCTAACAACAGAAGAAACTATAAAAGCATTCTTTAAAACTCAGTTCCCAGATGCATTAGCATTGATTCCAAATATAGCCGAAGAATTTTTCAACAATCCAACAGGACCATTGGGCACTATAAAATGTTCGCCTTGGCATTACCAAAACAAAAATATTTTATTAGGAGATTCCGCACATGCTATAGTTCCTTTTTACGGACAAGGTATGAATGCTTCCTTTGAAGATGTTACCGTTTTTGATGCTATTTTAGACAAACATGAAGGCGACTGGGAAACCATTTTTAAAGTCTATGGAAAAACACGTAAAGTAGACACAGATGCCATTGCAGATTTAGCGATAGACAACTACTACGAAATGCGAGATCATGTAGCAAACCCTATATTCAAAGAAAAACGTATCTTAGAAATGGCTTTAGAAAAGCAATTTCCAAAGGAGTATTTTTCTAAATATTCTATGGTAACTTTTAAAGAAGATATTCCTTATAGTCAAGCCATGAGAAAAGGAAGAGCGCAAGACAAAGCTATTTTGAATATGATCGCAGATAAGAATATTAACATGCAAGACGATCTTAAAACATTATTAAAAAAAGTACAACAAGAAACCGAAGCAATTTTACAGGACGATAATATTGCTGGATTAAAATAAAACAATGAACGAAGGAACTAAAGTAACACCAAGAGGAGCATATCCACACGTAAAACAAGTTGGCGATTTCATTTTCGTTTCAGGAACCAGTTCTAGAAGAGCAGACAACACCATTGCTGGAGTAGATATAATTGATGAAATGGGAACCAAACGTTTAAATGCAGAAGTGCAAACACGTGAAGTTTTAAAAAACATTGATACAAACCTAAAAAAGGTTGGAGCAAGTTTAAAAGACGTTGTAGACGTTACTTCTTTTTTGGTAAACATGAATGATTTTGCAGGCTACAACAAAGCCTACGGAGAATTTTTCGAGAAAGAAACTGGACCAACCAGAACAACAGTTGCTGTACACCAATTACCACATCCAGATTTGGTAGTTGAAATTAAGGTGATGGCCTATAAACCAGTTCCTGAGTAGGCAGGAATCTAATGTTAGTAAAGATAATTTTGAATTAACCTAATTGTAATGTCAAAAGAAAAAAGCAATGAGATTCCTGCCTTCGCAAGCATCCAAAACTACATAAACGGAAACTTCCATAACCCAATTCAAGACCATTGGATAGACAATTACAATCCTAGTAATGGTGAAATCTACGGACAAATACCAAACTCTAGTAAAGAAGATGTAGAAAACGCATATATAGCTGCGAAATCTGCTTTTCCTGTGTGGTCTCAAACCACTTTAGAAGAACGCAGTCGTATTTTGATACAGATTTCAGAATTGTTAGAAGCTAATTTACAGCGCTTCGCTGAAGCCGAAAGTAAAGACAATGGCAAACCTATAAGTTTAGCAAAAGCAATTGATATTCCAAGAGCTGCAAGTAATTTTAGATTTTTTGGTAATGCCATTACACAATTTGCAAGCGAAAGTCACGAAAGCGTAGGCCAACAAGCCGTTAATTACACTTTGCGCCAACCCATTGGAGTTGTTGGTTGTATTTCGCCTTGGAACCTTCCACTCTATCTCTTTACTTGGAAAATTGCGCCAGCAATTGCAGCAGGAAACTGCGTCGTTGCCAAACCAAGTGAAATTACACCAATGACGGCTTATTTATTAGGAGAGATTTGCACAGAAGCAGGACTACCAAAAGGTGTTTTAAATATTGTTCACGGTCTTGGTACAACAACAGGTCAAGCCATTATTGAGCATCAAGATATTAAAGCTATTAGTTTTACAGGAGGAACGGCAACAGGAGCACATATTGCACGAGTAGCAGCTCCAATGTTTAAAAAACTATCTTTAGAATTAGGTGGGAAAAACCCAAACATCATTTTCGCAGATTGCGATTATGAGGACATGCTGGATACTACAGTACGTTCCTCTTTTGCTAATCAAGGTCAAATTTGTTTATGTGGAAGCCGCATTTTTGTAGAAGCTTCTATTTATGAGAAATTTAAAAAAGATTTTGTTGAAAAAATAAAGGATCTAAAAGTTGGGCACCCTTCTGAAGCATCAACTAATATAGGTGCTTTGGTTTCGAAACCTCATTTAGAAAAAGTAAAAGACTATATCGAAATTGCGAAAGCAGAAAAAGGTATCGTTTTATGTGGCGGAAATCAAGTAACAGTTAAAGGTTACGAAAACGGTTACTATTTAGAACCAACAGTAATTGAAGTACCAAATGATGAATGCAGAGTAAACCAAGAAGAGATTTTTGGACCCATAGTTACAATCATGCCTTTTAACACGGAAGACGAAGTCTTACAAATGGCAAATAAAGTTAAGTATGGCTTATCTGCCACACTGTGGACAAACAACTTAAAACGTACCATGCGCATGAGCCACCAATTACAAGCTGGTATTGTTTGGGTAAACACTTGGATGATGCGCGATTTACGAACACCTTTTGGTGGTGTAAAAGCTTCTGGTGTTGGACGCGAAGGTGGATTTGAAGCGCTACGCTTTTTTACTGAAGCTAAGAATGTTTGTATAAAATATTAAGAAAGAACTAACATAATAGAACCAAGAATCAAGACGGCACACACTTTCTTTATTCTTGGTTCTTGAATCTTTTATCTAAATAAAATGAATCTAAATTTAAACAAAAAATACGCACTAGTTTGCGGAAGCACAGCAGGAATAGGAAAAGCCACAGCAATAGCTTTAGCCGAAGAAGGTGTACAAGTAACACTTATTGCTAGAAATGAAGACAAGCTAAAAGCGACTTTAACAGACTTACCTCAACATAGAAATCACGATTATATCGTTGCAGATTTCTCGAATCCTACGGAATTAAAAGCTAGAGTTTTAGACTATGTTTCTAAAAATCATGGTTTTCATGTTTTGGTTAACAATACAGGAGGTCCAAAAGGAGGTCCCGTTTTTTCTGCAGATGTAGAAGAGTTTGAAAGTGCGTTTACACAGCATTTAAAATGCAATCATGTATTAGCGCAAACGGTTGTTCCATTTATGAAAACGGAAGGTTACGGAAGAATTGTTAATGTCATTTCAACGTCGGTTAAGCAACCTTTAGATGGCTTAGGCGTAAGTAACACCATTCGTGGAGCGGTTGCTAGTTGGAGTAAAACGTTGGCTAATGAACTTGGTCAATTTGGTATTACAGTAAACAACGTGCTTCCAGGAGCTACAGGAACCGAAAGACTTGCAGAAATCATAAAAAACAAAGCTACTAAAACCGGAAACACAGAGGAAGAGTCTGCTAATGCCATGAAAAATGCAGTACCAGCAAAGCGTTTTGCAAAACCAGAAGAAATTGCTAGTGCAATTACTTTTTTAGCGAGTGAACGTGCTGCTTATATTAACGGAATTAATCTTCCTGTTGATGGCGGAAGAACGAAGTCTTTATAATTCTGTATTCCGTTTTTTATTGCTATTTTTATAAGATTGATGAATCCGCGTTAAGGATTGAAAGGTTTGTTTGAGCTCCTCGCAGAGCGCGAGCCTTGAAAGCCTGACCCTTTTTAGGGTAACGCCCAAAATATAAAACCATGAGTAAATTAGTTTCGCCTTTAAATTTTAAAGCTTGGATTGAAGAAAATAGACACCTTTTAAAGCCGCCTGTTGGTAATAAATGTGTTTGGAAAGATGGTGATTTTATTGTTATGGTAGTTGGCGGACCAAATAACAGAAAAGATTATCATTATAATGAAACTCCAGAATTTTTCTATCAGTTAGAAGGTGATATGGTTTTAAAAATAATGGATGGAGATACTCCAAAAGATGTGCATATTAAAGAAGGTGACATTTATATATTACCTCCAAAAGTACCACATTCTCCGCAACGTACTGCAAATACTGTTGGTTTAGTAATTGAATATCCGCGTTCTAAAAAGATGAAAGATGCCTTAGTTTGGTACTGCGAAAATTGTAATGAAAAACTATATAAGAAAAAGTTTAAGCTTGACAATATCGAGACTGATATGCCAGTGATTTTTGATAAGTATTATAACAATGAAAAAAAACGTACGTGTAAAAAATGCAGTACAGTCATGCAACCACCAAGCAAAATTAAGACAGAATAACTAATAAAATAGTCGTCAATACGAGTAAGTATGACGCAGTAATCTCTTTACAAAAAAGATTGCCAAGGCAAAACCGTCGCAATGACAAATACATGGAAAAACGCAAACTAAGAATAAACGGTCACTCACATTTATTACCATATCCAGAGGAGATTCCTCAATTTATGCAAGACAAAGGCATCTTTTGGGTCGATAAAGACCGAAAATTTATGCTTCAAAAAGATTGGAGTCGTCCTGTAACTGATTCTAGTTTTTTCTTAGATGAAAAACTAGCGTGGATGGAACGCAATAAGCTTGATCATGCAGTCGTTCTCAATTTATCGCAATTATACGGTAATGGATTGCGTGTAGAAGAAATGAAACAGGCTTTACGTTTTCAAAACGATTTCAACGCTAAAGTTCAAAGAGAAAACCCAAGTAAATTTACTTGTGGTTTTGTTGTGCATCCTGGCTTTGTTCGCGGTGCATGCTGGGAAATTGAACGTTGTGTTGAGGAATTAGGCATGCAATTACTATGCTTACCAACGCATTACATGGATACTATAGGGACTTGGCGTTGTATATTTGATGAGGAAAATGAACCCATTTTTGAATTGGCTAATAAATACAATCTAGCTGTAGAAATACATCCTTATGATGGTGAGAAGTTTATAAAATTAGAAAATACGTCTTGGCGCTTTCATTTAATATGGATGCTTGCGCAATGTGCAGATGCTTATCATTTTTTGACATTAAATGGTTATCCAGATAAATATCCAAATATGAGAACCTGTTTTGCTCATGGTGGACAATTAGCACAAATAAATTTAGGGAGACGTATTCAAGGTTTTGATGGTAGACCAGATTTATTTGAAGGTAAAAGTCATCCAAGAACAGCTGTAGGACATAAAAACATCTTTTTCGATACTTTGGTACATGATACTGGAGGATTAGAGTTATTAATTAGAAATCAAGGTTCCAAACAAGTCCTAATGGGACTTGACGACCCTTATCCTTTAGGAGAAATGGAGAGCGAAAAACAAAGTTCGTATCCTGGGAAAATTTTAGACTTGGCAATAGAGAGAAAAATTATTACAGAACCTGAGCGTGATGCTATTTGGGAACACAACGTTATCCAATGGTTGTGTGGTGATGATCAAGCAGCAAAAGATAAATTAGTAAAACGAATTTTAAGCTAATAGCCCTTTCAAAGGAAGCAAGACTAAGAAATCACATCACAATAATGATTGGGGTTTTATTCGCTTTGCGCTATAGAAATAACAAAACATCAACTTAAGAACGCTACAACAGACCACTTAATAGTAATGCATTTTATACCAGAAAAACTTGACGATTATGTTGTTGCCCATTCTGAAAACGAACCAGAATTACTTCAACAATTAACGCGCGAAACATTTCGTAAAATATTACAACCGCGTATGTCTAGTGGTCCCTATCAAGGTCGTGTGCTGAGTATGATTTCTAAACTAATTAACCCAAAATACATTTTAGAAATAGGCACGTTTACGGGCTATTCCACACTGTGTTTAGCTGAAGGATTGCAACAGAACGGCACTGTTGACACGATCGATATAAATGAAGAACTCTTCGATTTTCAACGTGTGTTTTTTGATAAATCTCAATATGGAACACAAATAGTTCAGCATTTAGGCAATGCTTTAGAGGTGATTCCAGAACTTAATAAAACCTTTGATTTGGTTTTTATTGATGCAGATAAAGACAATTATGTTAATTATTTCAACCTGATTATCGATAAATTAAATCCTGGAGGAATAATTTTATCTGACAATGTTTTATGGAGTGGAAAAGTAATAGAAACACTCAACCCAAAAGATAAAATGACGACAGCTGTTTTAGAATATAATACGCTTTTAAAAGAAGATAAAAGAGTGGAAACTGTTGTGTTACCTATAAGAGACGGATTGACGATTAGTAGGAGTATTTGAACTTAATAAATATGAGTAAAATTGATATTAGAACTGTAGATGTCGTTAAATACATAACACCTCTAAGAGAAGGTGGCTCTTTACCAGCAATTGTTAAAGCTAGCGATGACTTTCTTTATGTTCTAAAATTTAGAGGCGCCGGACAAGGCAAAAAAGCCCTCATTGCTGAATTTATTGGAGGAGAATTGGCTCGCGCTATTGGCTTAAAAGTACCTGAGTTGGTATTCATGAATTTAGATGATTCGTTTAGCAAAACCGAACCAGATGAAGAAATACAAGACTTACTAAAATTTAGTGTAGGTTTAAATTTGGGATTACATTATTTAAGTAGCTCAATAACTTTTGATCCTTTGGTTTCTATCGCAGATGCCTTGACTTCGTCCAAAATAGTACTTCTGGATAGTATTATTAGTAACATCGATAGAACTGCAAAAAACACAAATTTATTAAACTGGAATAATGAATTGTGGATTATTGATAATGGAGCTAGTTTTTATTTTCATCATAATTGGCATACCTGGAGAAACCATTTAACAAGAACTTTTCCGCTTATAAAAGACCATGTGCTTTTAAAACGCGCAACTCAATTAAATGAGGCGTCTCAAGAGATAATTAATACGCTAAGCAAAAACACAATTGAAGGGATTATAAGTAAAATACCAGAAGACTGGCTTTTAAGCGAATCTGATTCTATAACACCAAGTGAGATGCGAGAAGCCTATATAGAATACATCAACACCAAACTTTTAATGATTGATTCACTAGTTAAAGAAGCTGAAGATGCAAGATAAAGTCACTTTTGAATACGCCATTATTAGATTGGTTCCTAGAGTAGAGCGTGAAGAGTTTTTTAACATTGGAGTCATACTATTTTCTAAACGAAAAAAATTCCTTGATGTAAAACACAAAATCAACATCGCAAAATTAAATGCTTTTTCATGCGAGTTAAATTTAGAAGCCCTAAATAATTACCTAAAATCATGGGAATTAATCTGTAAAGGAGATGCGTCTTCTGGAGTTATTGGTAAGCTTGAATTATCTGATAGATTTAGATGGCTTGCATCGTCACGAAGCACTATAATACAAAGTTCTAAAACACATTCAGGATTAACAGAAAACCCAGAAAAAGAATTAGAAGATATTTTTGAGAAGTACGTATTACAATAATTGAATACCTTTTATTATTGAAGTGTTTTTTATAATAAACGTCTATCCATCTAATGAATAAAAAACTACTTATAATTATTTGTCTTAGCCTGTTTTTCTCATGCACAAAGAATGAGAAACAATCTATGAAACTGAAAATAATGTCTTACAACATTCGGCATGGAGAAGGTTTAGATACCATTTTAGATTTATCTCGTGCTGCAGAAATAATTAATTATTTTGCGCCAGATTTATGCGCATTACAGGAAGTTGATCATTTTTGTTTGCGATCAGGTAGTGTTGAACAAACAGAATATTTAGCTAAAAAAACAGAGACCAAAGGAACTTTTGGTGCATTCATGCCTTTCGATGGCGGAAACTATGGCATGGCTACTTTGTCTGCTAAACCAATAATTTCAACTAAAGTTCTAGAATTACCAGATGGAATACACGAGCCGCGGTCATCGCTTATTCAAGAAATAGAAATAACTAAAACACATAGTATCTTATTTGCAAATGTTCATTTAGATTGGATAAGCGGAAACGAAGGAAACATTAGTAGATTAAATCAAGCTAAAGCCTTAATCGCTTATCTAAACACTTTAGATAAAGCTGTAATTATTACAGGTGATTTTAACTGTACGCCTAATGCGCCTACAATGCAATACTTTGCTAGAGAAGGTTTTGTATTCGCAAAAAAAAGTGAAGATAATTTAAGTTTTCAAGGCAAAGAAAAAGCGGAAATTGACCATCTCATTTATCGTGAGAATGACAAATTAAAATTTAAAATAGAAAAAATCATGCTATTAAAAGAACCCATTGCCTCGGACCATAGACCACTTGCTGTAGAATTAAGTGTTTTTATAAATTAGGACAACAGAAAGGAATTAAAAATAACACATCATAATTTCTCAAACTTATAAGTATTTTACTACTAAGTGAGACGTGAAATTTTCAAATTCGTGTTGCAAGCTTTTTAGCTTGTATTGCACATCTTTAATATTGCTTATGTCTAACCTAGATTTTCTGTAGTTTCATTAATTCATGATGGATTGACTATTAGCATATGAAATTGCCTTTGTTAGAAAAAACCACTAACTTCGTTTAGGCATATTGAATATACTTCAGTATTGAAATGCTTTTTTATCAACGAAACCTACTACAAAATTTTAAAACAAAAGAATATGAAAAACATAATATTGATTCTAATCCTATCTGTAAGCCATTTAATCTATTCTCAAGAGAATTTCAAAATTGAAATAAATGGGAAAGTATTTGAGATAGAATTAGACAAAGATTATGAATTAAACATAGACAATGAATTGCTAAAAATAAATGTAAAACAGAAGGATACATTATTGTATTCTGATGAATCTTTTAGTTTTAAATTCCCTAAAGAATACAAAGTTGCAAAAACAGCAATTGATGACGGTATTGAACAATTAATGCTTATGAATGCCGAAGGTTCTGGTTTTATTATTCAAAAATACGCAACAATTAACCCAACAGCATTGAATGAATTGATGATTAATGAAGTTACAAAAGAGAGCGTTAATTATGGATTTAAATTGGTTCGAGAAGATTATGAAAGAGTGTTAAGTTCTGGCTTAAAAGTTAAAGTAGACAGAGCCGTTTTAACTTACAACGACGAGATAAATATTTACGAAATAACTACTGTTGGCAAAAAAGATTCCGGTTTATTGTTTATGACAATGGAAATGGACGATTCAAAAGATTCTTTAGGGAAGAAGTTAATAAACTTGATATGGAATACCTTGGAAATTAAATAAACTTCACACCATAAAGTAGTATAAAAAAGATCTGTTAGTCTTAAAAAAATGGCGTTGTGTGTTTGCTGTGTTGCATTTACTTTGGGAAAGTCATAAAAGTAAATTAACCTCTAATAATATACCAGATGTTAAACAAGCTTTTAAAAAATATTAAAAAAACACAAACTTCTTTGCAATTACCATACCTGTTGCAATAACATATATATAAAACGCGTATTGTATACTTTCTTCACTATTAAAACGCCATTAATAATGATGCATTACCGTCATCAAAACAAGATTATAAAGCAAACCAAAGAATATTATTTCCTTTTTTGATATGCTTATATTCCTGAATCAGGTCTTCCTTTTAATCGAACATCAATTCGCTTCTTCTTAACCGTTAAACGCTTCATTACATCCATTAACATTGTAGCTTTTGTTTGCTTGTAAATCTCGTTAATTGCTAAAATTAGTCGTTTTGCTTCTCTTGAGGCCGCTACTCTATCACTAGTAGACATATGACTCATTTTTGCGTTTTCAAATAATGTTGCTTCTTTTAAAATGTCCATAATTATTTTTGTTTAATTTTAAGTAAATATAACTAAACAAAACACATGTGTTTACTATATACTATTGATTAACTTTATTTTAGCATAGTCTAACCATTTTCTCAATGATATATATACGGAGGTAACAACAGTTTAAAAATATATGGAGAAACCATATAGACGAATACTAAAGGTTTATTTCAAAAACATTGCATTCAATTTACAGGTTTTCTATGAGGCTTGTGATTTATAAACTAGCCATTAAACCTCTGAAGTTATAACAAACATTCAAAAAATTAAAAAGGTGTATGCATTCTAATTGAGAGGATTACATTTTTCGACTAATAGAACCTGTAAAGTCTTCAAATTCGTCTTTAACCTTTTTCAGTTCCTCTTGAACATCTTTCGTAATACTGGTATCTAAGCCCTGCTTTTCTGCTGTTTTAGTAATTTCGGTTTTAATATCGTTACTAGCATCTTTTAGCATACGCATACCTTTACCTAAACCACGAGCAATCTCAGGAATGTTTTTGGCACCAAAAATCATAATTATAGCTAGAATAACTAAAATAGCTTCTTGGCCTCCAATAAATAAAAATGTATTTAATTGTATCACGCTACAAATATAGTAAGTTAAAAATTAAAAAGCCTTTCAAAATTAAATTCTGAAAGGCTTTTTATAATAATTAACAACAATGGCTAGATTGTGAAATCGCCATTCTTTTTATGTTCGCTGTTTTCGTAACGATCGATACATTTATTTAAGATATCGTAAGCTTCCTTTGCGTCTCCCCATCCACCAACATCTACTTTCTTCTTTTCCAAGTCTTTATAGACTTGAAAAAAGTGAGTGATTTCTTTTATTCTGTGCGGATTTAAATCATTAATATCGTTATAGCTATTCCAAATAGGGTCTGTAACTGGAACACAAATTATTTTCTCATCTGGTCCTTTTTCATCTGCCATATGGAATACTCCAATTGGCTTTACTTCCATTACACACATTGGAAATGTAGGCTCTGTACCCATTACTAAAACATCTAATGGATCTCCATCTAATGCTAAAGTTTCTGGAATAAAACCATAATCTCCAGGATACATCATTGATGAAAATAACATACGGTCGAAACGAATTTTGTTTAATTCGAAATCGTATTCATATTTATTTCTACTTCCTTTTGGTATTTCTATTAATACATCGAAAGTTAATTTTCCTGCTGGACTCATACTCTATTTTTTTGTTTCCTAATTTTTAAAACGCTTCAAACCGACTGCATTGCAATAGTATTTGTATACTAAAAAACCATCCGTTTTTCGGGCTACAAAAATACAAGATTATTTAGCTTCCTACAAGGAAAACTCAGTTAGAAAATAATTTAGTACAACTAAAACGCTGTAGTCTACGAATTCACTTTAATTATGCTTTATATTTAACCTGTAAATGCACTACTTTTTTAGTGTCGTAGAAATCTTCAGTATAGAAATCTGAAATATTATAAATAGCTGCTTTTTTATAGCCCTGAAGCTCTTCGGATAAATCACCACCTTTAAGATATAATATACCATTTTTAAGGTCGTGGTTTTGGTGTTTAGATACTTTTCCTTTAATCCAATGCACAAACGTTGGCATAGCTGCAACTGCCCTACTTACAATAAAATCGTAAGTACCTTTGATGTCTTCAACTCTACTATGTGTTGTTTTAACGTTTTCGAGACCTAAGCCTTCAACAACATCATTAACAACTTTTAGTTTTTTTGCTATACTATCTACCAAATGAAAATTACATTCTGGATATAATATCGCTAATGGAATTCCAGGAAAACCGCCTCCTGTGCCAACATCCAAAATATTTGTATCGTCTTTAAAGTCTATAACCTTCGCAATAGCGAGAGAATGAAGAACATGACGTAAATACAACTCGTCTATATCTTTTCTAGATACTACGTTTATTTTTAAGTTCCAATCTTGATATAAAGCTTCAAGTTTTTTAAACTTTTCAATTTGATCTTCGGTAAGGTTAGGAAAATACTTAAGTATAAGTTGCATGCCTTTTAAATTTTTCACAAAAGTAGATAAATTATTGTGCTTTTTTATGAAAAATTTATTAAGATGCACGGCATTATTATTTATCTTTGTTGTCATATTTTATACTTGAATTTATCTTGTAAAAAACAATAGCATGACAAAACAAACAATATCTTTCTCTCGAAAAGACTCTGCAAAGTTTTTTAAAACACTAAATAAACGTGTTAACGATTACTTTAAAGAGAACAATATTAAAAAAACCGGCAACTGGAAATTATATGGTAAAGCCATTGTAATGTTCACATTATTACTTGGTCCTTTAGCATTAATACTAACAGTCGATTTACCAACCTGGCTACAAATTATATCTATGATGGTTATAGGTATTGGAATGGCAGGAGTTGGAATGAATGTGATGCACGATGCAAATCATGGTTCTTTTTCTAGTAAAAAATGGGTTAATAGATTAATGGGGAGCAGCATTCATATTTTAGCTGGTAACGATTACAACTGGAAAGTACAGCACAATGTATTACACCATACCTACACTAATATTCAAGGACATGATGAAGACATAGATGCAGGAAGAATTATTCGTTTTTCTAAACATTCTAAATGGTTAAAAATTCATCAATATCAAAAATATTATGCCTTTTTATTATATGGCTTATTAACTGTAAACTGGGCTATTACTACCGATTTTAAACAAACCTATATTTACTTAAAAAGAAAATTATCTTATGGAGATTTTCCTAAACCAGCTACACAATGGACCAAGTTAATTATTGGTAAAATATTATATTATTCTATTTGGGTTGTTTTACCTTTAGCTTTAGGCTATGCTTGGTGGCAGGTTTTAATAGGCTTTTTAATTATGCATTATACAGCTGGAATTATCTTAAGTGTTGTGTTTCAATTAGCACACGTCATGCCTAATACAGAAATGCCTTTACCTGATAAAGGGGGTAACATGAAAAACACTTGGGCCATTCATCAATTGTTTACTACTTCTAATTTCTCTCCTAAAAGTTGGTTGGTAGAATTTTATACAGGTGGCTTAAATAGACAGGTAGAACATCACTTGTTTTCACACATTAGCCATGTTCATTACAAAAACATAGCAAAGATTGTTAAAGAAACCGCTCAAGAATTTAGTTTACCGTACAACGAATATAATTCTATGTGGAAAGCAATAGGAGAACATTACCAACAACTTAAAGAATTAGGCACTAAACCTAGTATGGCTTAACTCTAATTTAAACTTGCACTACAAAATTACAATTTACAATGAGCCTACTTTCAGATAGAATAACAAATATGTCTACGTCTGCCACTTTGGCGATGGCAGCAAAAGCTAGAGAGCTTAGAGCAGAAGGCAAAGATATTATAGGTTTAAGTTTGGGAGAACCAGACTTTAATACACCAGACTTTATTAAAGACGCTGCAATTCAAGCAGTAAACGATAATTACAATTCTTACTCACCAGTAGATGGTTATGTAGAATTAAAAGAAGCTGTAATTACAAAGTTTAAACGCGACAACAATTTAACGTATACCTTACCGCAAGTAGTAGTCTCAACTGGAGCAAAACAATCTTTATATAATATAGCACAAGTACTATTAAATAAAGGAGACGAAGTTATTTTACCTTGCCCATATTGGGTAAGCTATAGCGATATTGTTACCGTTGCCGAAGGTGTTCCTGTAGAAGTTAAAACATCTATTACAACAGATTTTAAAATGACTGCTTCACAATTAGAAGCCGCAATTACACCAAAAACAAAAATGCTTTGGTTTAGTTCGCCTTGTAACCCAAGTGGTTCTTTATATAGTAAAGAAGAATTAGAAGCTTTAGCTTCCGTTTTAATAAAGCATCCTAATATTTACGTGGTTTCAGATGAAATTTACGAACACATAAACTACACAGATAAGCCACATGCAAGTATGGCTGGAATAGATGGCATGTTCGATAGAACAATAACCGTAAATGGTGTCTCTAAAGCCTTTGCTATGACAGGTTGGAGAGTTGGCTTTATTGGTGCTCCAGATTGGATTGCACGTGCTTGTAATAAAATGCAAGGCCAAGTAACTAGTGGTACAAACTGTATTGCACAACGTGCTGTAATTACCGCTTTAAATGCAGATCCAAGCGTTGTAAATTATATGATTGACGAGTTTAAAACACGTCGTGATATGATGTTAAATTTATTGGAGGATCTCGAAGGCTTTAAAACTAATACACCAGAAGGTGCTTTCTACCTGTTTCCAGATGTGTCGCATTTCTTCGGAAAAACGTTACGTGGAAAAACAATACATAATGCTACAGATTTTTCTCTCTATTTATTAGAAGAAGCGCTTGTTGCAACCGTAACAGGAGCTGCTTTTGGAAATCCAGATTGTATAAGAATAAGTTATGCTGCTTCGCAAGAGCAAATTAAAGAAGCTGTAAAAAGAATTAAAGCAGTTTTAGTATAAATAATAACATTTATAAAAAATTTAAAGCCTCTGATTTGTTTTCAGAGGCTTTTTTTTTATAACATAATATACACAAAAGTAGTCATTAGTATCACGGTAAATACCCCAATTAATAGTAACCGTTTTAGTTTTCTTACTTTATTTTCACGGGTGAATTTTTCCTGAATTCGTTTTAACCTTTCTGGTGTTGATTTTGGTAAATTATATTCCGTTTTTTCTGTACTTGTATGCACAAAGCTAAACCGATTCTCTTTACGTTTACTAACCAATTTTCGATTAGCTTTCATAGTATGAATAGCGTGTGCCATTACTCCTCCTCCACCCATAAGTTCTAAGTATTATTCCGAAGTTGTATTCGGAAGGTTATTCAAATAAATTTTAGCATAAGACATCTTTGTCGCGTAACAAGAGATACGCAATGTCTATAATAACATAAAAGATGATTTTTTTTGAGGTTAGCTCAAAAGGGATCGTCAGTTAACAATCAATAAAAAGAAAAGTTCCTTTATATATAAGTAGCCCTTTTATTAAAATTGTTACAGTTTTGAATTTGAAAAGAAAATAATTTCGAAGAAAAAAGTGATATTAAATAAAAGCAACTACAATACAAACCAAGAAAGTTAATACTTTTAAGCCTGTTCCAATAGCACTAGAGGTTTTAAATTGATTACTCTTTATACGTTGCTTAATACCAAATAGTGAAGGTGAATTAAAACTATTAAAATTAGTTTTAACAATAGTCTTATAGTCTGTGTTTAATAATCCTGAATACTCACTAATATTGGACGTTTGAAGATTAGAATCTAGAACTAAAGCTGGTGTTAATGTCATTGGTTTCATAATGGTTGTTATTTTGTGGTTATACTAATAAGACGAGACAATAGTGAAATTGTTACAAATTAGAAGTGAAAAATAATATTTAACAAACTTAAAAACAAATGTTTAGAGGTTATATCAAAGAGAATATCAGTTAAAACCCATTAAATAAAAGCAACTATAATACCAACCACGAAAGTCAATACTTTTAAGCCTGTTCCAATAGAACTACACGTTTTAAATTGATTACTCTTTACTCGTTGCTTAATACTAAATAATGAAGGCGAATTAAAACTTTTAAAATTAGTTTTTACTATGTTTTTATAGTCTGTGTTTAATAATCCTGAATACTCGCTAATAATAGACGTTTGAAGATTAGAATTTGGAATTAAAGTTGAAGTAATTGTGATCGATTGCATAATGATTGATTTTGTGGTTATATTATTACGACGACACACCAGTAAAATTGTTACAAATTAGAAGTGAAAAAAATATTTAACAAACTTAAAAACAATAAGTTATACCATTTTAAAGGAATGTTATAGAAGGTTATTTTTTAAAAAAAAATAATCAATAAAATAAATTACCTTTAAAAAACTATTAATTAATCTTTAACATGAAAAACTTTACATCAAACAAAATTAATTTATTAAAATGTATCTCAATAATAGCCTGCCTATTATTTGTTAGCCAATTACAAGCACAATGTCCTTATTCTAATACCTTTTATGCCGATTTAACTCCAACAGGAGCAGGTAATATCCAAAACACTACTTGTGCATGGGGTGGAGAATACTATTCAACTTCTGTAGTTTTAGGTCAAACCTATATATTTTCCACCTGTGATACTAGTACTTTTTTGGGCGTGGATACACAGCTAACACTATACGATGCGAGTGGTACTACTGTTATTGATTATGATGATGATACATGTGCAATACTATCTACCATCACTTGGACAGCGACTTTTAATGGAATTGTGCACGTTCTAGTAAACGAGTACAATTGCATATCTGGAACAAGTTGTATTGATCTTAGTGTTACATGGGTAGGTCCGGAAATAAACATCGAAGGAAATAATACGTCAATTCCGAATGGAGATGTAACTCCAACGCTAGGTGACGATACAAGCTTTGGTTTAGTAGCAATTGGTGCAACTGCAACAAACACATTTACTATTCAAAATGAGGGAGCAGGTGACTTATTTTTAAGTGGAGTCCCAAATTTTGTTTCTATCTCGGGAGATCCTGGATTTACTTTAGTTTCACAGCCAACAGGAATAATCTCACCGGCTAGTTCAACAACATTTCAAGTTCTATTTTCAGCAAACTGCGGTGATCAAGTTTCTCAAAACGCAACCGTTTCTATAAGTAGTAATGATACAGATAAAAGCCCATACACGTTTACTGTGGAGGCAAATATTACTGGTGTAGATACAGACAGTGATGGTGCATTTGATCTTTGTGATAACGATGATGATAACGATGGTGTAAATGATGCTTCAGATCCAGATGATACAGATTTTAATATTTGTGGAGATTCCGATGCTGATGGCTGTGATGATTGTTCTGTAACCAACGATGGTTTCGGAGCGCTTTCTGATTCTGACCCTTCAAATGATGGAGCGGATTCAGATTGCGATGGTATTTGCGATGCAACAGATCCAACAGATGATGCTTCTGCGGTTCGTGGGAATATGCTGACTTTTGATGGCGCTGATGATTATGTGAGTTTAGGAGATAATGGAGAGTTGAATTTTGGAAAAACTGATGACTTTACATTAGAAGCTTGGATAAATACAGCATCAGCTTCAAGTGCAATGCAGATTATCTCCAAATACGATAACGATTTCTCCTCAGGTATTGGTTGGGGATTTCAAGTTTCTGGGACATCATTGGCGTTCTATATGACTGGAGGAGGGCTCTTGGATCTAATGGTTTCTGTACCATCTGGTTTACCTAATGTTAAAGACGGATTATGGCACCATGTAGCTGTTTCTTTTGATGGTTCAAATTCAGTGACAGGATGTACTTTTTATGTTGATGGAATTGCCTATGCAGGTATCGATGGTGGAGGCCCTGTGACTAATGTTACAGGTACGGTTACAAATACTGAATCAGCGGCCATTGGAGCTTATAAAGGAGCTAGTTCTGGTCCTGGAGAATTTTGGAATGGTTCGATGGATGAAATTCGTGTTTGGGATGATATCCGTTCACAAACAGAAATTCGCGAAAATTTACACTTGTCATTGAGTGGTGGATGTGATCCAAGTTTAGATGGATATTGGAAGTTTAATTCTGATTCTGATTCAGCTACAAATGCTCTTGACTATAGTGGAAATGGTAATGATGGAGTGCATTTTGGCAGTCCTTTAATTGAATGTTCTCAAGCATCTGTAGGTAATGGTTTAGCTACAAGTCATAACGCAACGGCTACTGCAACGAATTATAGTAGCGCTTCGCTTCACACAGATCATAACCTTGGAATCTCTTTTGCTACAACAGTACCAGGAGGAGAAATTGTAGTAACATATATTGATGAGTTACCTGTTAATTTTGCTCCCGCTGGAGCTTTTTTAGAATTCGGAAACGCGCATTGGATTGTTGATAATTATGGACCTACAAATACAAGCCTCGATGCAAGTTTAGTTTTTAACTATCCTGATGGAGAAGTAACTACTACTATATTAGCGCTGTACAAAATGCACAAAAGAGGTTCGAATGAAATTGGAGCTTGGACAGAAACGAATTCCTCAGCGGTTGCTTCAAGTACTGGTGCAGGATTTAACTTTATTGAATTTGATGGCATTAGTGCTTTTAGTATGTTCATACCTTCTTCTAATGTTTCTCTATTGATGTCAGCAGTTGGGGTATCAGCTCCGGATGCTTCATTTAGTTATGATGCAGCTGCTTATTGTGTAGATGCTTCAGATCCAACTCCTACTATTACAGGAACAGCTGGAGGAACATTTACAGCATTACCTTCTGGATTAAATATTAATTCAAGTTCTGGAGCAATTGATGTTTCAGATTCAGCTGCTGCTACCTATACAGTTACTTATACAACTACTGGAACGTGTCCAAACTCAAGTGGTGTAAGTGTTACAATCAACGCTTTAGACAATGCTTCATTTAATTATAGTGCTGCTGCTTATTGTTTAGGTGACTCTGATCCAACTCCTACAATTACAGGATTGGCTGGAGGATCATTCTCAAGCTTACCAGTAGGATTAAATATCAACCTAACAACGGGATTTATCAATATTGGATTATCAACTCCTCAGGCATATACAGTTACATATACAACAGCAGGAACGTGTCCTAATATATCTAACGTAGCCGTTACAATTGGAACACCACCTGCAACACCTATTGTAGTTTCTCCGATAACTGTTTGTCCTGGTGACGACGTTATACTTAGTGCAACTGGATCAGGAACAGGAAGTTTAATTTTTTATAACAATGTTCCAGCGCCTATAGGAGCCGTTCCAATGCCACCGGCAACTGGTTCATTAAATATTGGTGCTTTGCCTAATGGATCTTATACTTTCGGAGTTACTGAAAGTAACGGAGCATGTCAATCTTTGCCAGCATCAATTATTGTTAATGTTGGAGATCTTAATCCTCCATCAGCTGTTTCCCAAAACATCACTGCTTTTTTAGAGAATAATGGAACTATTTCAATTACAGCTTCAGATTTAGATGGTGGTTCATCAGATAATTGTGGAACTGTTAATTTTTCAGCTTCAACTACAAATTTCACTTGTGCAGATTCAGGATCAAACACTGTTACATTAACAGTATCCGACGGCAATGGGAATTCTAGTATTACAACAGCATCTGTAACAGTTGTTGATACCATTTCACCAGTAGCAGCAACTCAAAACATCACTGCTTATTTAGATGGAGTAGGAACCGTTTCAATTATAGCTTCAGATATAGATGGTGGTTCTTCAGACAATTGTGGTATCCAAAATTTATCAGCATCAGGAACTGTATTTACATGTGCAGATGAAGGACCAAACAACGTTACACTTACTGTAACCG
Organism: Lacinutrix jangbogonensis; assembly: GCF_000797445.1. Classification (GTDB taxonomy): domain Bacteria; phylum Bacteroidota; class Bacteroidia; order Flavobacteriales; family Flavobacteriaceae; genus Lacinutrix; species Lacinutrix jangbogonensis. The sequence goes on from NZ_JSWF01000036.1 coordinate 32,904, forward strand.
ACATTAATGGAAACAATAATTACAATAATGCAACTTCAGTTGTAACTGTTCGTGATACTATTTCTCCAACAGCAGTTACTCAAAATATCAATGTTTATTTAAATGGTGCTGGTACCGTTACTTTTCCAGCTTCAGATTTAGATGGTGGTTCTACAGACGTTTGTGGTATTCAAAATTTTTCAGCTTCTAATACTACTTTTACATGTGCAGAATTAGGATCAAACGTGGTTACACTTTCAGTAACCGATGTAAATGGAAACACTAACTTCAATAATGCAACTTCATTTGTAACAGTTATTGATACTATTTCACCAACAGCAGTTGCTCAAAACATCACTGCTTTTTTAGATATATCTGGTAATGTTTCTATATTAGCTTCAGATTTAGATGGAGGTTCTACAGACGTTTGTGGTATTCAAAATTTTTCAGCTTCTAATACTACTTTTACATGTGCAGATCTTGGGCCAAACGATGTTACACTTACTGTAACCGACATTAATGGAAACAATAATTACAATAATGCAACTTCAGTTGTAACTGTAGTAGCATTTGGAGATGCTACTTTTAATTATGCTAATGCTGCTTATTGCGCAAATGCTTCAGATCCAACACCAACAATTACAGGAACAACTGGAGGAACATTTACAGCATCGCCTGCTGGTTTAATTATTAATGGAACTTCTGGAGAAATTGATGCATCTGCTTCAGCTGCTAATACTTATACAATAACTTATACAACTACAGGAACCTGCCCAAATAGTTCAGATGTTTCAGTAACAATTAACGCATCAACTACCGTAACTTTTACGGCCTTAGCAGATATTGCTCTAGACGCAGGAGTGCAAACAGGAATTAGTGGAGGTGGAATGCCTATAGGAGGAATCTATTCAGGACCTGGAGTAACAGATAATGCTGATGGCATGACCTACGATTTTGATCCAGCAGCAGCTGGAGCTGGGACACATACGCTTACTTATACAGTTACAGTGAGTGGATGCTCTGATAGTGCAACAGATACTGTAGAGGTTTTTGCATTAGAATCTATAGCTATTACAGAATGGATCTCTAACCCGAATGGTACGACTGAAAGCACAGGCGAATGGATTGAGCTCTACAACTATGGAGCGATACCAATTGATATTCAAAATTGGAGAGTTAAAGATGAGGATACTAACAACTCTATAATTACCAATACAAGTTTTGTTGTGCCAGCAGGTGGTTTTGTCATTCTTGTAAGGAATAAAACTCAGATCGAATCAAAATGGTTTGAAGGTTGCGCTATAGATAATGTATTACAAACAAGTTTTGGTCTTGCAAATGGTTCTGATGAAATTATCATTGAAAATGCAGCTGGAAATATAGTTTGGTCTGTAGCTTATAAAAATGATGATACAAGTGGTAGAGCAACTCATTATACAGAAGCACCTAATTTTACAAATCGTTTTTGGGGTTCAAAAGCATCAACAGGCGTAGACCGATCAGGAAATGATCCTGCAACCAGCACTTTAGGTTATGAAAAGCATAACGTTACAGCAAATCCATTAGCTGTAACGTCTACAACTGGAGATATTGGTAGCCCTTTAAATGGAACACAAACTACCATAATAAATCAAACTGTAAGTGTATCTCCAACTTCTGGAGCTTGTTCTGTAGATGCTGTAGTTTCTATTGCATCTTCTCAAATTGGAGTTGACTATGTCTTGAGAGATAACCTTGATGATAGTACAATTGAAGGACCAATTGCTGGAACAGGATCTCAAATTGATTTTACAAGTGAAACCTTAACGGCAAGCAAAACATACAATGTTTTTGCAAGTGCTACTGGTACGTGTTCAATTGAAATGAGCGATACTGCATCGGTCACTTTAACAGCGACTATTGACGATGCTTCATTTACCTTTCCTTCCGCAGCTAGTCAATGTGACCAAGATCAAACACCAAATATAACGGGTTTAGCTGGTGGAACATTCTCTTCAACATCAGGATTGATTATTAATACTTTAACTGGAGAAGTCGATAATAGTGCATCAACAGCTGGAGCTTATACTATTACTTATTCGCTTTCTGGACCTTGTCCTAATTCAAGTAGTGTTAATTTTACTGTTGTACCATTGTTTGATGCTTCATTTACATATGATAGTTCTACTTATTGTTTAGACACTACAGACCCAACACCAACAATTACGGGTATAGCTGGTGGAGTATTCTCTTCAACACCAGGATTAATTATCACTACTTCAACTGGAGAAATTGATGTTAGCAATTCTACACCAGGAATTTATACAGTTTCCTATGGCGGATTTTGCTATAATACAGAAAACACTAGTGTTACTATTAATGCACCAGACGATGCTTCTTTTAATTATTCAGCAGCAGCTTATTGTCAAAGTGATTTAGATCCAACGCCAACAATTACAGGTTTAGCAGGCGGAACATTTACAAGTACAGCTGGATTGACTATTAATGCAAGTACCGGAATAATAGATGTTTCCGCATCAACGCCAGGAACGTATTCAGTAACTTATACTACAACTGGTTCATGTCCAAACACTTCAAATGTTGTTGTAACAGTTAATAGCTTAGACGATGCTTCTTTTAATTATTCAGCAGCAGCTTATTGTCAAAGTGATTTAGATCCAACGCCAACAATTACAGGTTTAGCAGGCGGGACATTTACAAATACAGCTGGATTGACACTTAATGTAAGTACCGGAGCAATAGATGTTTCTGCATCAACACCAGGAACGTATTCAGTAACTTATACTTCAACTGGTTCATGTCCAAACACTTCAAATGTTGTTGTAACAGTTAATAGTTTAGACGATGCTAGTTTTGCTATTGCAGATTTCTGCGAATCCTCAACAAATACAATTTCTGGAATTGCAACTCCTGGTGGAGTATTTTCAATCTTTAATCAAACAGGATCTGGCTTAGCTATTATTAATAATGGAACAGGAATCTTATCTAACTTTGTAGCGGGCGATCAAATTACCATTATGTATACAACGCCTTCGGTTGGTTGTGCAAACGCGAGTACTCAAGTTGTAAATGTTACACCTTCAGACGACGCTAGTTTTACTAGTGCAGATTTCTGCGAATCCTCAACAAATACAATTTCTGGAATTGCAACTCCTGGTGGAGTATTTTCAATCTTTAATCAAACAGGATCTGGCTTAGCTATTATTAATAATGGAACAGGAATCCTATCTAACTTTGTAGCTGGCGATCAAATTACTATTGAGTATACAACGCCTTCAGGTCCTTGTGCTAACACGAGTACTCAAGTTGTAAATGTTTTAGCTTTAAACGATGCTTCATTTAATTATAGCGCGACTTCTTATTGCATAAACGATTCAAATCCTACACCAAGCATTACAGGTTTAGCAGGAGGACTATTCGCAAATACACCAGCAGGTTTAGTTATTAATCCAACTTCAGGAGAAATTGATGTAACAACATCAGCAAATGGTGTCTATAGCGTTACCTATACAACTTCTGGATCATGTCCAAACAGTTCAAGTGTTAGTGTAGTAATCGATGAATGTGCACCGGATAATGATTTATGTTCAAGTGCAACACCGCTAAGTTTAGGCATCACTTTATCTGGAGAAAGCACAGCAGGAGCAACAGATGATTCTATAGGCGCAACAGACGATACAAGTTGTGAACCTTCTACCTTTAAATCAGATGTTTGGTACACTTTCCAAGCACCGCTTACAGGATTAGCAACTGTAACAACTGTTATTTCTGGGAGTTCTACTCAAGCAAATGTAGCAGTCTATTCTTCAACAAATTGTAGTCAGTTAGATGTAGATCTTGTTGGTTGTTCTACAGGTAATGGTGGTGAAACTGTTAATTTAACAGGTTTAACGCCTAACGCGACTTATTATATAAGAGTTTGGAGTGATGGTGTTGCTGTCATTAGAAACGCTCAATTTGTAGAAGGTACTTTTAATATTACTGTTACAGAAACAACATTATCAACAACAGACTTTGATGCTATTGGCTTTACATATTTCCCTAACCCGATAGGTTCAACTTTAACACTTAAATCTGAAGCTACTATATCTCAAATTAAAGTATTAAATATGTTAGGACAAGTCGTATTAAGAGAAACACCAAATGCAACAACTAAACAATTAGACTTATCTAATTTACAATCTGGCGCTTATTTTGTTGAAGTTTCAATGCAAAGCACAAATGGTAATAGAACAAAAACAATACGTGTTTTAAAAGAATAAAACTACGTATTAAATAAACTTAAAAAGGGCTTCTATAATTATAGAAGCCCTTTTTTTTTATATCTTAATCTGTCTCTCAATCTGTTGGTTTAAAGAAATATAGTATTCTTTATTATTATTAATTTAATTGATCATTTATATAAATCGCAAATAGCTAGTATGTAGACTTGATAATTTCTCTTTAAATAATTATTCAACAAAAAGTATTATCTTCGAAAAACCTATTAATTTAATATTTTTATATCATGAAGAAAATTACTTTTCTACTTACTTTCTTATTTATCACACTTTTTAATTTTCAATCTTTTTCTCAAAACTTAGAAACTTTTGAAACTGAAACTGATGAATCAACTACGTTTACCGATAATGCTGTCACTTTTTCACTTACATCTTCTTATGGTACTGTTGGTACTGTAGTTAGAGTCGAAAAATATACAGGTGATTTTGGATGGAATGGTAATACTAATTCAGCTGATAAAGCATTTATTGAAAATTCTGAATATTATACTACCCCAAATGGGCTTAGAAAGGAAAACAATGCTGGAATGTCTATTGCAATTTCTTCAGTTAGCACGTTCTCAGTATCAGAATTATTCATATTTGTAGCAGATGTTCAGGCCGCCTTTGCTGCTCTTAAAAATCCTTCTGGCGAATCTGTTACGTTTTCTGGAAAGTTAAATGGGGTTCAGCAGTATACATTTTCTATAACTAGTTTTTCTAACGTTGAGACATTTTCTCCCAACAATGGATTCACTAAAGTAGATTTTTCTACTCAATCTTCAGACTTTTCTGGAATTGCTATTGATGAACTTGTTGTAACATCAACCAACGAGGCCGATTTTTTAGCGATAGATTCTTTTGAATGGGATGTTGCAGTGGTAACTCCAACGTGTACAGATCCAGATGTTCCAACAGCAATATCTGCAACACCAAGTACAATATGTTCAGGCTCAACGTCTACTTTAACATGGACAGGAGCACTAAACGATGCTTCATTATGGCATATATATACAGGATCTTGTGGTGGAACTCAAGTTGGGACTTCTGCAACAAACACTTTTACAACAGCAACCTTAACTGGTAATACTACTTTTTATATTCGTGGAGAAGATGGAGTAGGTTGTGTAGATGAAGCTTCAGGATTATGTGGAGCAGTTAACGTAACTGTTAACCCTTTAGAAGATGCATCATTTAACTACAGTGCTGCTACCTATTGTACAGGTGACACACCAATTCCATCGATTTCTGGTTTACAAGGAGGAACTTTCACTACAACTTTTGGATTAATTGTCAACGCTTCAACTGGAACAATTGATGTTTCGGCATCAGCTCCGGGAACATATACTGTTACTTACTCTACTTCTGGACCTTGTCCAAACAGTTCAGACGTAATTGTTACAGTTAATTCAAGCGATAACGCTTTCTTCAATTATACAGCTCCAGCTTATTGTGTAGACGCAACTGATCCAACACCGATGATTGGTGGTTTAATTGGAGGGACTTTCTCTTCAGGAGCTGGATTGTCAATTAACGCTTCAACTGGAGCAATTGATGTTTCTTCATCAACGCCTGGAATTTATGGCGTTACGTATACAACTACTGGAGCATGCCCAAATACTTGGATTGTAAATGTTACAATTAACGCATTGGATGATGCTTCGTTCAATTATGGTTTGCTTAATTACTGTATGACTGGAACAGATCCAACTCCTACTATTACAGGAACAGCTGGAGGAACATTTACAGCATTACCTTCTGGATTAAATATTAATTCAAGTTCTGGAGCAATTGATGTTTCAGATTCAGCTGCTGCTACCTATACAGTTACTTATACAACTACTGGAACGTGTCCAAACTCAAGTGGTGTAAGTGTTACAATCAACGCTTTAGACAATGCTTCATTTAATTATAGTACAGCTGCTTATTGTTCAGCAGATACAGATCCAACACCAACCATTACTGGTTTAGCTGGTGGAACGTTTACTTCTTTTTCATCTGCACCAGGAGGATTATCTATTACTTCAGGTACTGGAGCCATAGATATTTCAACTTCAGCACCAGGAACGTATACAGTAACTTATACTACAATTGGAGCCTGTCCAAACAGTTCAAGTGTTTCAGTAACAGTTAATGCTTTAGACGATGCATCATTTAATTATAGTACAGCTGCTTATTGTTCAGCAGATACAGATCCAACACCAACCATTACTGGTTTAGCTGGTGGAACGTTTACTTCTTTTTCATCTGCACCAGGAGGATTATCTATTACTTCAGGTTCTGGAGCAATTGATGTTTCAACTTCAGCACCAGGAACTTATACAGTAACTTATACTACAATTGGAGCCTGTCCAAACAGTTCAAGTGTTTCAGTAACCGTTAATGCTTTAGACGATGCATCATTTAGTTTTGATGCACCAGCGTATTGTCAAGATGCTGCAGATCCAACTCCAACAATTACTGGTTTACCTGCTGGTTCTTTTTCATCTGCACCAGGAGGATTATCTATTACTTCAGGTACTGGAGCCATAGATGTTTCAACTTCAGCACCAGGTACGTATACAGTAACGTATACAACTGCTGGAGCTTGTCCTAACAGTTCAAATGTTAATGTAACCGTTAATGCTTTAGACGATGCTTCATTTAGTTTTGATGCACCAGCGTATTGTCAAGATGATGCAGATCCAACTCCAACAATTACTGGTTTACCTGCTGGTTCTTTTTCATCTGCACCAGGAGGATTATCTATTACTTCAGGTACTGGAGCCATAGATGTTTCAACTTCAGCACCAGGTACGTATACAGTAACGTATACAACTGCTGGAGCTTGTCCTAACAGTTCAAATGTTAATGTAACCGTTAATGCTTTAGACGATGCTTCATTTCTTTATAGTGCACCAACATATTGCACAGATATTATTGTTACCTCACCAATGGTTATAGGATTGGCAGGTGGAACATTTACAAGTACAATGGGATTAATAATTGATCCAAATACTGGAGAAATTAGCGTTTCAGATTCAATACCAGACACCTATACAGTAACGTATACAACATCTGGAACTTGCCCTAATAGTTCAAGTGTTTCTGTAACAATAGAGGATTGCGCTCCTATTAATGATGAATGTACAGGTGCAATAGCAATAGCTTGTGGAGGAACTGTAATAGGATCAACAGATATAGCTACAGATAGTGGAGGAAACCTATCAAATGATGTTTTCTATTCATTTACGGATACTGTTTTACAAGATGTAACACTATCACTATGTAATTCTTTATATGATACGTATATAAGAGTTTATAGTGATTGTCCACAAACAAACGAAATTGCTGGTAACGATGATGCTATTGGTTGTGGGGACGATACTCAATCTGAAGTGACTTTTACAGCACAACCTAATGTAACCTATTATATAATGATTGAAGGTTATGATGAAGAATCTGGTGATTTTGAAATGAGCTTAAACTGTATACCAAATGTACCATCTCCAGGAAATGATTCATGTTCAACTCCAACAGTTCTTACTTTAGGTGTAACTTTAACTGGAGAAACAACTGCAGGCGCTACAGATGATACTACTGGAGAAACAGACGATACTGAGTGTGATTCTTACACTTTCAAGTCAGACGTGTGGTACACTTTTGAAGGACCTGTTACAGGGTCAGCGACAGTAACAACTGTTCTTTCTGGCAACTCAGATGAGGCAAATGTTGCGGTATATTCTTCAACAGATTGTAGTCAATTAGATGTAGATATTTTAGAATGTTCAGCAGGTAATGGAGGCGAAACTTTAAGTTTAACAGGTTTAACATATGAAGCGACGTACTATGTTAGAGTTTGGAGTGATGGTGTTGTAACTAAAAACGCCCAACTTATAGAAGGAACTTTTAATATCACTGTAACCGAAAATACATTATCAACAACAGACTTTGATACTATTGGATTTACTTATTTCCCTAACCCAGTAGATACTATTTTAACACTTAAATCTGAGGCTACTATGTCTCAAGTTAGAGTATTAAACATGTTAGGTCAAGTTGTATTAACAGAAACGCCAAATACGACAACAAAGGAACTAGACTTATCTAATTTACAATCTGGTGCTTATTTTGTTGAAGTTTCAATGGAAGGCACAAATGGCAATAGAACTAAAACAATACGTGTTTTAAAAGAATAAAACAAGGTATTATATAAACTTAAAAAGGGCTTCTATAAATTTATAGAAGCCCTTTTTTTATATCATAATTTGTCAATCAATTTATTGGTCTAAAGAAATGAAGGTTTCTGTTCTCGATACCATCAATATATGTATTTTAATTTACAACTATCAAGAAGTGACTGTGTTTCAAAGTTTTCACCTATTCCTCCAAAAGAAAGGCGTAAACAAAATCAACACCGTAAAAAGCTCCAATCGTCCAATAAGCATTAAAAAAGAAGCCCACCATTTACCAACTGCTGGTAAGCCTGAATAATTATTAACTGGTCCAAAATCGCCTAAAGCAGGACCTACGTTTCCTAAACTTGAAGCTGCTAAACCAATAGCAGATTCAAAATCTATTCTCATCATGGAAAACCCTAATGTTCCAACAATAAATGCTAAAAGATAAAGAATAAAAAAACCAAGAATATTAAATACAATAGCTCCAGAAACCGAACGCTTATTATAACGCACAGGCAATATTGCATTAGGGTGCAATGCGCGTTTAAATTCCAAAAACCCATTTTTAATGGTTATTAAATGGCGCACTATTTTTATACCTCCAGAAGTACTTCCTGCTGAACCACCAAGAAACATCATCCCAAAGAAAAAGATAGTTAAAAAAGGTGTCCATAAGGTATAATCGGCCGTCACAAATCCTGTAGTAGTAATAATGGCCAACACTTGAAATAAACCGTGTCTAAAGGCACTCTCACCAGCCCCTAAAACTTGAGGATGTGCTATGGAAGAGATGCTCATATCTGCATTAAAATAAATAATAACAGCAGCAACAATTGTAAAAATAGCGATAAACTTAAAGTAAAGTTTAAACTCTTCATCTTGTAAAACCTTAGAAGCCTTTCCTTTAAAAGCAAAATAGCTTAATACAAAGTTTGTTCCAGCAAGAAACATAAAGGCGATAATAATGTATTGTATTAATGGCGAATAGTTCCAATGGGCAACACTTGCATTTTTAGTAGAAAATCCTCCTGTAGACAGTGTACTCATAGAGTGGTTTACAGCATCGAAAAAAGACATACCCGCAAGCTTAAGTAAAATCGTTTCTGCAGCGGTATAACCAAAGTATATTAACCACAAACGTTTTGCTGTATCTGTAATTCTAGGATGTAATTTATCTGCACTTGGTCCAGGCGCTTCAGCAGCAAACAACTGCATACCTCCTATTCCTAACAATGGTAAAATGGCTACTGCAAGTACAATAATACCCATTCCGCCAATCCAATGTGTTAAACTTCTCCAAAACAGAATACCTTCTGGAACGACTTCAATATCATTTAAAATGGAAGCTCCTGTAGTTGTAAAACCAGACATGGTCTCGAAAAAAGCATCTGTAAAACCCGGTATTACTTCAGTAAAAATATAAGGAATAGTACCAGACAATGCCATAACTATCCACCCAAAAGCGACGACAATGTAACCTTCGCGCTTGTTCATTTCTTTTTTATGGTTTCTTGTATAAACCATAGCAGAAACACCAATAAGAACAGTCATTAATCCAGATAAAAACAGCTTTAAAGTAACACCATCTTTATAGATTAAACTCACTAATGCCGAGATAAGCATAAAGCCTCCATTAAACAGGAATAACAACCCGAAGAAATGAAAGATAATTTTATAATTGAGTTTTAGACCTTTACGCATGGTAGATTACAGAAATAATTTTTCAACTTCTTTTATTGATTTTGGTAAGCAACACACTACAATATAATCTCCTGCTTCAATTTTAAAACTTCCTAGAGCAATTAAACCTTCTCCATCTCTAATAACACCTCCAATAATTGCAGAGCGTGGAAATGCTACATCTTTAATTTCTTGATTACATATTTTAGAATTACTCTTTACTCTAAACTCTAGCAGCTCTGCATTCATGTTGTTAAGCTTAGTCATTGCAACAACCTCTCCTTTTCTAATGTATCTAAAGATGTTGTTGGCTGCTAATAGTTTTTTATTGACTAAAGTATCGATGCCTATGGATTGAGACAACTCAAAATAATCCATATTTTCTACCAAAGCAATGGTTTTTTTAACACCTTTAGATTTTGCCACTAAGCAAGACATAATATTAGTTTCAGAATTACCAGTAACCGAAATAAAAGCATCCATATCGCCAATATTTTCTTCTTCTAATAATTCTACATTTCTTCCATCTCCATTAATAACTAACACTTTCTCTAGTTCATCTGCAAGATCGAAAGCAACGTCTCTATTATTTTCTATTAGCTTAACTTTAAACTGCTTTGCACTTAAATCGCGAGCAGTTTTGTAACCTATTTTACTACCACCAAGAATCATAACATCCTTAATTGGAGTATTTATTTTGCCTGTCATTTTACACAATTCATCTCCTCCTCCAGCACACGTAATAAATACTGCTGTATCGCCTTCTTTAAATTGTGTATCTCCTCTTGGAATTATTGTGTATTGTGTGCCAAAGCGTTGAATTGCAATGGGCACAAAGTGAATTTCTGGAAAGTATTGTGCTGCCTCTTTTACAGATTTACCCACAAAAGATGCTGTTCTAGATAAATTTAAACTTACCATTCTAAGCGCTCCACCTTCAAACTCATAGCTTTCCTTAAAGGCAGATTGACTCAATAGTAATTGAATTTCTGAAGCTGCCAAAGATTCAGGAGAAATAAGTTCGTCTATTCCTAAACGCGTAAAACCAACCTCATCTTTGTGTGTAATAAATTCGGTATTAGAAATACGTGCAATAGTACGTTTCGAACCTAATTGTTTAGCTAAAACGCATACGGTAATATTAGTAGTTTCAGAGGCTGTAACAGCGATAACAAGATCACTACCTTCCACTCTAGCCTCTTTTAACATGGCTATAGAAGTAGCATCTCCTTTTAAAACTTTAATATCTAAATGATTGTCTGCATAAGAAAGACTCGCTCTATCAGTATCTATTAACGTAATTTCTTGCGATTCGTAAGACAATAATTTTGCTAAATGAAATCCAACTTCACCAGCTCCAGCAATAATTATTTTCATTATTTTTTTTATAAGAAAGGAATCGCAAAGATAATTAATTTATTGTTTGTAGGTTTCTTAAAAGAATACCAATGTATTATCTTTGACAAAAAATTATTTTGACAAAAGTTAATCCTTATAAAGACAGTAATCTTGGCAAAAAAGAGCAGGTTACAAAGATGTTTGATACTATTTCTGGAGAATACGATGGTTTAAATCGTGTTATTTCTTTTGGAATAGATATTAAATGGAGGAAAAAAGTAGTAGAAATTATAAAAGCTACACATCCTGAAACCGTACTAGATATTGCTACAGGAACTGGAGATTTAGCGATTAATCTTGCTGAAACGAGTGCTCTAAAAATTACAGGCTTAGATATTAGTAGTGGCATGCTTGACGTTGGAAAAACTAAAATTGCGGCTAAAAACCTTGACAATAAAATTGAAATGATTATTGGAGATAGTGAAAACATGCCTTTTGAAGACAATGCATTCGACGCTATTACCGTTGCCTTTGGTGTTCGTAATTTTGAAACACTAGCAAAAGGATTAAAAGACATTTTACGTGTTTTAAAACCTGGTGGCACTTTTGTTATTCTTGAAACCTCTGTACCAACAAAATTCCCTTTTAAACAAGGTTATAAATTTCATTCTAAAATTATTTTACCAACCATTGGAAAATTATTTTCTAAAGACAAAACTGCTTATAAATATTTGAGCGAAAGTGCCTCTGTTTTTCCTTATGGTGAAGCACTAAACAATATTTTACGTAATATTGGGTTTATAAATGTTAAAGATTTGCCACAAACTTTTGGAGTGGCAACAATTTATACAGCATCAAAACAATAACATGAGTAAACTAATTGCCCTATTTATATGTATTACAGCTAGTAGCCTGTGTTCTGCACAATTATTTACTAGAGAAAAAGTACAGAATAACCAGAACATGGATAAACAATCCCTAAGTTGGGGATATTACTTTGGCACGAACAATCTAGACTTCAAGATTGATTATAACGAAAACATAGGAGATATAGAAACCGTAAAAACCTTTGGTTTTAATGTAGGTTTAATTGGCGATATTCGTATTACTGATTACATTAACATTAGACTAGAACCAGGTTTAGTAATTGCCGCAAGAACTTTAAATTATCCTGAAAATTATTTTGAAGGCATTCCAGAAGAAGATTTAAATAACTCAGATTTCATACGCGAGATAAAATCTACTTATGTATACATCCCTCTATTAATAAGGCTTTCTACAAAGCGTGTAAATAATATTAAACCATTTATTCATTTTGGTATTGCAACATCTTTAAATTTATCGAGTAACGAAAAAAACCCTGAAGATAATTCTGGTGGCGAATTTAGAACCACTAGTAGTACTCAGTTTTTAGATCTTGGTTTTGGTATCGATTTTTACTTAAACTGGTTTAAATTCACGCCTTCTATTCGTGGTGTTTTTGCTTTAAACGATGAATTAATTAAAGATGTAGACCCTAACAGCCCATGGACTGGAAATATTAGTTCTATGAAAACGCGTGGTATTTTTATTAATTTAGCTTTTAGATAGAAAATAAGAATTCATTGCTCAGTCTCAGTACACAGTAATGACTAGTTAAAGAGGCACAACTGGATATATCTTAAAATTTCAAGAGAGATTGCCGCGTCGTTCCATTGTTTCTTCTCGCAACGACGTATTTGAGCAGGCAACTTTTAAAACTTTAAGCACCTTTAACTTAGGCTACGCCTAAACTCACTCAATAATATAGCAGTTGCGGTCGCTACGTTTAAACTTTCCGTAGCTTGTATCTCCCCAAAACGAGGAATTGCAACACGTTGTGTTACTTGTTTTTCTATAGCATCAGAAATGCCATTCGCTTCATTTCCCATAATTATGATACCTGCGTTAGGCAATTCACTTCTATAAACAGATGCGCCATCCATAAAAGCACCAAAAATCGGCATTTCAGCTTCAACTAAAAAGGTATTCAAATCTAAATAACTAATATTTACTCTAGTAATCGATCCCATTGTAGCTTGCACAACTTTAGGGTTATAACAATCTACAGTTTCTTTACTACATACTAATTCTTTAATACCAAACCAATCGCACAATCTAATAATTGTACCCAAATTCCCTGGATCGCGAATGCTATCTAATGCAACAACTAAACCTTGAGGGTCGATGTTTTTTTGAATCGGTATTTTAAAAACTGCCAATGCCTTATTTGGCGTTGTTAGAAAACTAATTTTTTTTAATTCGGCTTCCGTAATTAATGTTTCATTTTCGGTATGACTTTTGAAAGACTCTGTTGTAAATAAAAGATGTAATTGTAATGAAGAGTCTAAAAGTTCGTTAATAACTTTGATGCCTTCAGCCACAAAAAAGCCATCAGCAATTCTGAATTTTTTTTGTTTAAGTCGCGTTATTAGTTTTATTTGGCTTTTTGATAGCATTTAAAAAATGTATTTTTGAATCTTAAGTGATTCAAATTAAAAAAATTAGAGTCGGAACAAATCCTTTTAAAGAAAGTTTAGTTGAAAATACAAGATTCAAAAATACTACTTATTATTTTAATTTTTGGTTTTCTAACCTCGTGTGACTCTGTTAAACGTGTGCCCAAAAACGCGCACTTACTAACTAAAGCCACATTAAAGGTAAACGACAGAAAGGAAGAAAGCGAAGCTATAACCAACCTTATTTATCAAAAACCAAATAACAGTATCCCTTATACAAATATAAAAACAAGACTTTATATTCATAATTTGGCAAGACCAAATTTAGATTCTATTTTAAAAGCTAGAGTTGTAAACAACCCAAAAAAAACGGAAAGACAGATTAAATTCTTGTCCAAAAAGCAATTCGATCAACGTTTACAAAACAAATTAGCCTTTAATAATTGGCTTAAAAAAACTGGAGAAGCTCCGGTAATTGTAAACGATACGCTCTCTCAAAAATCTATAGAGAGACTAGAAGTTCATTATTATAATAATGGTTGGTTTGATGTTAAAGCAGATTTCGAGACTATTAGAAATGAGAATAAAAGAGCGGCTATAAACTACAACGTAACTACTGGAAAACCTTATATAACGGACTCGCTTTCTACAAAAATTGCTACTCCGGTAATAGATTCTTTATACCAAAGCGTTAAAGCTAAATCATTAATAAAACCGAATAAACAATATAAGACTAACGATTTGTTAGATGAACGAGACCGCATTACAGAAATGCTTAGAAATTCTGGTGTATATCATTTTTCTCAAGATAATATCTATATTGAAATAGATACTATTGGTAAAACTAAAAAAGTTAACATTAATTTACAAATAAGCGAAAAAGCGATTAGACAAGAAGACACCACACTATACGAACCGTTTAAAATTTATAAAGTAAAAGATGTAAACATTTACACCAATAGCGCTTTTGAAAATAAAGACAAACCTATTACAGATACTTTAGTATATAAAGACTATAATATTTACAGCAAAGAAAAGTTGCGATACAATTCTAAAACGCTAACCGATGCTATTTTTATTAAACCAAACACTATTTTTAGAGATAAAAACAAACCGCAAACTTCAAGAAGAATTAGTAATTTAAAAACCTTTAAATATCCTAAAATTGATTATGTCGTTAATGACGCAGACACGACATTAACTGCTAATATATATTTAACACCATTAAAGAAATTTGGTTTAGATTTTAGAGCTGAAGCATCTCAAAGCAACATACAATCTATCGGATTCTCTTTAAACCCAAGTGTAATAATGCGTAATGTATTTAAAGGAGCCGAAACACTTGAGCTTTCTGGAATAGCATCCATTGGAGCCTCTAAAGATGGTTCCAACG
Organism: Lacinutrix jangbogonensis; assembly: GCF_000797445.1. Lineage (GTDB taxonomy): Bacteria > Bacteroidota > Bacteroidia > Flavobacteriales > Flavobacteriaceae > Lacinutrix > Lacinutrix jangbogonensis. Next base: position 48,190 of record NZ_JSWF01000036.1, read on the forward strand.
AGCGTGATCAACTATTCGATATTAATGAGATTGGCGCTAATTTAAGATTAACAATCCCAAGATTATTATCGCCTTTTAATACTACAAAAATAATCCCTAGTGCCATGTTTCCGTCTACTAGAATTAGCTTAGCGACTACAAGCCAGACTAATGTAGGTCTAGACAAGCAAACAGCAATAGGAACTTTTAATTACAGATGGTTACCAAGTGCTAAAGTATCTAATAGATTAGATCTCTTTAATATTCAATTTGTAAAAAACTTAAATACAGCGAATTATTTTAATGTCTACGAAAACTCATTTAATAACTTAAATGATATTGCAATAAATTCAGGTTATATAAATAGTGGTGAAACATTAACACTTCCAGAACAAGCAAATCAGTTTATAGCAGACGCAACTAGTGGGTCAGTAAATGGTATTTCTGAAGACGACTTACAAACAGTAAATTCAATAAATGAAAGAAAAGAAAGGCTTACCGAAGACAACCTTATTTTAGCTACAAATTTTAGTTTCACCAAAGACAGGCGTGATAATTTATTCGACAACGATTTCTCTATTTTTAGATTAAAATTAGAACTCGCAGGAAATATTTTCGCAGCAACTTCAAACCTTTTAGGTCTTCAAAAAAACGACAATGATAAATATGAATTGTTTAACGTTCAGTTTTCACAATATGTAAAAACAGAACTAGACTACGTAAAATATTGGGATTTAGGAAATAAAAATGTTGTGGCAATACGCACCTTTTTTGGTATTGCTATTCCTTATGGTAACTCTACGAATATTCCGTTTGCTAAAAGTTTCTTTAGCGGTGGCGCCAATGATAATCGTGCTTGGGCCGCCTATAATTTAGGTCCAGGAAGCACACAATCTATAAACGAATTTAACGAAGCGAATATGAAAATTGCTTTAAGTGTCGAAAATCGTTTTAATCTTTTTGGCGCTCTAAATGGCGCTATATTTATAGATGCTGGAAACATATGGAATGTACTGGATGATGTTACTGATGATGCAGCCACATTCAGCTCGTTGGCCTCTATTAAAGATATAGCCATTGGCTCTGGTTTTGGATTGCGATACGACTTTAATTTCTTTATACTAAGAGGAGATATTGGTTTTAAAACTTACGATCCTTCTTATGGCGATAGTAACCGTTGGTTTAATGATTACAACTTCCCTAATGCAGCTTATAATATAGGTATTAACTATCCTTTTTAATCCTGCTTCCCCTAAGTTTAACTACATCGTTTTCGCTGTTTTATTACTGATTTTAATAATAAATATTCAAAAATTGTTTACTTTTGAGAATCAATTTTTAACTAAAACATTAGAAAAATGTCACATAATATTAAACCAGGAGTAGCTACTGGAAAAGAAGTTCAAGCAATATTCAAATTAGCAAAAGAAAAAGGCTTTGCTTTACCAGCAGTTAATGTTATTGGCTCTAACACAATTAATGGTGTTTTAGAAACAGCAGCAGCTTTAAATGCTCCAGTAATTATTCAATTTTCTAATGGTGGTGCACATTTTAATGCTGGTAAAAGTTTAAGTAATGAAAACCAAAAGGCAGCAATCGCAGGATCTATTGCAGGTGCAAAACATGTTCATTTAATGGCAGAAGCTTATGGTGTTCCTGTAATTTTACATACAGACCATTGTGCTAAAAAATTATTACCTTGGATTGATGGACTATTAGATGCTAGTGAAGCACATTTTGCTGCAACTGGAAAGTCTCTTTACAGTTCGCATATGATTGATTTAAGCGAAGAGCCTATTGAAGAAAATATAGAAATTTGTAAAGCATACCTTGAGCGCATGAGCAAAATGGGAATGACTTTAGAAATCGAATTAGGAATCACAGGTGGAGAAGAAGATGGTGTAGATAATAGTGATGTAGACGAGTCTAAACTATACACACAACCAGAAGAAGTCGCTTATGCTTATGAAGAGTTAAGTAAAATAAGTGACCAGTTTACAATTGCAGCAGCCTTTGGAAACGTACATGGTGTATATAAGCCAGGAAATGTAAAATTAACACCAAAAATTTTAAAGAATTCTCAAGAGCATATTTCTAAGAAATATGGTGTAGAACATAACCATATCGATTTTGTTTTTCATGGTGGATCTGGTTCTACAGAAGAAGAAATTCAAGAAGCTATTGGTTATGGAGTTATTAAAATGAATATCGATACAGACATGCAATATGCATTTATGAGCGGTGTTCGTGATTATATGGGAGAAAAAACCGACTATTTAAAGGCTCAAATTGGCTCTCCAGATGGTCCAGCATCTCCAAATAAAAAATATTACGATCCAAGAAAATGGTTAAGAGAAGGCGAAGTTACTTTTGTTGAAAGATTGAAGAAAGCATTCGAAGATTTAAATAATGTGAATACATTATAACCTATAAAATATTATTTTAAAAAGTCCATTTTAACCGTGTTAGAATGGGCTTTTGTTATAAAAAAAACGAAGTTCTGCGATATAGCGATACCAAATATGGTGTTGTATCGATAAAAATAGTAATTTTGCCGTCTAGTATTTTACAAAACACGAAACTAACTAATAGCAAATATTCGAGCTTAAGTTAGCATTATAAACTAAAAAAAGTAAATCAATATGGCTTGGTTTAAAAGAAAAGATAAAGGAATTCAAACTTCTACTGAAGACAAAAAAGACATCCCAAAAGGATTGTGGTATAAGTCTCCAACAGGTAAAGTTATAGATTCTGAAGAATTAGCAAAAAATTTCTACGTCAGCCCAGAAGATGGTTATCACGTAAGAATTGGAAGTAAAGAGTACTTCGAAATATTATTTGACGACAATAAATTTAAAGAGTTAGACAAAGATTTATCTTCTAAAGATCCTTTAAATTTTGTGGACACCAAAAAATATCCAGACCGTTTAAAAGCAGCTCAAGAAAAAACCAAATTAACAGATGCAGTACGTTGTGCTGTAGGGAAATCTAAGGGCAAAGATTTAGTAATTGCTGCCATGGATTTTGCTTTTATTGGTGGTTCTATGGGTTCTGTTGTAGGAGAAAAAATTGCACGTGCTGCAGATTATGCTCTAAAAAACAAATTACCTTTCATGATTATTTCAAAATCTGGAGGCGCACGTATGATGGAAGCCGCATTATCGTTAATGCAATTGGCAAAAACATCAGTTAAATTAGCGCAGTTGGCAGATGCTGGTCTACCGTATATTTCACTATCTACAGATCCAACAACTGGAGGAACAACAGCTTCCTTTGCTATGTTAGGTGATATTAATATTGCTGAACCAGGCGCATTAATTGGGTTTGCAGGACCTAGAATTGTTAGAGATACTACAGGAAAAGAATTACCAGAAGGATTCCAAACTTCAGAGTTTTTATTAGAACATGGATTCTTAGATTTTATTACACTTCGTAAAAACCTTAAAAACAAGGTGAATTTATATATAGATTTGATTACAAATCAACCCTTGAGAGCTTAGACCTAAACATTACGTAGTCAACATATTAAACAGTTCAAAAAACTATTATTTTTGAACTGTTTTTATTTTATATAAAGGCATTTGCATTTCAATAAAAATACTTATATTTGCCGCTCGAAAGAAAGGCTTTCGTGTACATAAAAATCATTTACAATAATATTAGAATGTATTTAACAAAAGAAGAAAAAGAGAAGCTGTTTAAAAAACACGGTAAAGATGCAAAAGACACTGGTTCTGCAGAAGGACAGATTGCAATATTTACACAAAGAATTGAGCACTTATCAAAGCACTTAAAAACAAATCGTAAAGATTATAATACTGAGCGTTCGTTAGTAATGTTAGTAGGAAAAAGAAGAAGCCTACTGGATTACTTAACTAAGAAAGATGTCTTAAGATATCGTGCGATAGTAAAAGAATTAGGATTAAGAAAATAATCTCAATGCAAAGACCACGCCTAACAGCGTGGTTTTTTGGTATATACTAACTCGCTTTGGAAGAGTCTAAACTCCAAAATTGAAGAAGCTAATTATAGTTTTTCATTGGCAACAACTACTACTATTCAACACAACTACCAATGTTTAACCAAAATTCCGATTGACTACTACTCGTCGGTATTAGAATTAAAACTTATTTATGATTCCAAAAGTATTTAAAGAGGTCATAGACCTTGGAGATGGTAGAGAAATCACTATCGAAACGGGAAAACTAGCAAAACAGGCACATGGTTCTGTTGTTGTTACCTCAGGAAAATGTATGATGTTATGTACAGTTGTTTCCAATTACGAACAAAAAGATCTTGGTTTTCTGCCCTTAACAGTAGATTACAGAGAGAAATTTGCAGCTGCAGGACGTTATCCAGGTGGTTTCTTCAAAAGAGAAGCAAGACCTAGTGATGGCGAAGTATTGACAATGCGTTTAGTAGACCGCGTATTACGTCCATTATTCCCAAAAGATTACACAGCAGAAACGCAAGTGATGATACAGTTAATGTCTCATGACGAAAACGTGATGCCAGATGCAATGGCTGGATTAGCAGCCTCGGCAGCTATTCAATTATCAGATTTCCCATTTGAGTGCGCAATCTCTGAAGCAAGAGTTGGCCGTATTAATGGTGAATTTGTAATCAATCCAACAAGAGCACAATTAGCAGCGTCTGACATCGATATGATGATTGGAGCTTCAGCCGATTCTGTAATGATGGTTGAAGGTGAAATGGATGAGATTTCTGAAGACGAGATGGCAGACGCTATTAAGTTTGCTCACGAAGCTATTAAAGTACAATGTGCTGCTCAGTTAAGATTAGCTGAAGCCTTTGGAAAAAAAGAAGTTCGTGAATACGAAGGCGAAAGAACAGATGCAGATTTAGAGAAGAAGGTTCATGATATGGCATACGATAAAGTATATGCTATAGCAAAAGCTGGTTCTGCTAAACATGAAAGAACTGCTGCATTTAAAGAGATAAAAGCAGCTATTAAAGCAACATTTTCTGAAGAAGAATTAGCAGATTATGGTGGTTTAGTTTCAGATTATTACCGTAAAGCAGAAAAAGCTGCCATTAGAGATTTAACCTTAGATGAAGGTTTACGTTTAGATGGTAGAAAAACAGACGAAATTAGACCAATCTGGTGTGAAGTGGATTACTTACCATCAACCCATGGTTCTTCTATATTTACACGTGGAGAAACTCAAGCACTAGCGACAGTTACTTTAGGGACGTCTAGAGATGCAAACAAAATAGATATGCCCTCTTACGAAGGTGAGGAGAATTTCTATTTACATTATAACTTCCCTCCTTTTTGTACAGGTGAAGCTAGACCAATTCGTGGCACTTCTCGTAGAGAAGTTGGACATGGTAATTTAGCGCAACGTGGTTTAAAAGGAATGATTCCTGAAGATTGTCCTTATACAGTACGTGTAGTATCTGAAGTATTAGAATCTAACGGTTCTTCTTCTATGGCTACTGTTTGTGCTGGAACAATGGCGTTAATGGATGCTGGTGTACAAATGATAAGACCTGTTTCTGGTATTGCAATGGGATTAATTTCTGATGCAGATTCTGGAAAGTACGCTGTATTATCTGATATTTTAGGTGATGAAGATCATTTAGGAGATATGGATTTTAAAGTAACAGGTACTGCTGAAGGTATTACGGCTTGCCAAATGGATATTAAAGTAAAAGGATTAAGCTACGAAATTTTAGTGAATGCACTAAAACAAGCACGCGATGGTCGTTTACATATCTTAGGTAAATTAACAGATACTATTGAAACTCCTAATGCAGAAGTTAAGGATCACGCACCAACAATGGTTACGCGTAGAGTACCTAACGAATTTATTGGTGCTTTAATTGGACCTGGAGGAAAAGTGATTCAAGAAATGCAAAAAGAAACTGAGACAACTATTGTTATAAACGAAGATCCAGTAACCGAAGAAGGTATCGTTGAAATATTAGGTGTTGGTAGCGTAGGTATTGATGCTGTAATGGCAAAAATAGATGCTATATTATTTAAGCCTGAAGTTGGAAAATCATATGAAGTAAAAGTAATCAAAATGTTAGATTTTGGTGCTGTTGTAGAATATATGGATGCTCCAGGAAACGAAGTGTTATTGCACGTAAGTGAATTGGCATGGGAACGCACAGAAACGGTTTCTGACGTTGTAAATATGGGTGACATTTTCGATGTGAAGTATTTTGGACAAGATCCAAGAACACGCAAAGAAAAAGTATCTCGTAAAGCATTGTTAGAAAAGCCTGAAGGTTATGTAGCAAGACCACCAAGAGATGATAAACGTTCTGGTGGACGTGATAACCGAGGTTCTCGAGACAATAGAGGTCGTGATGATAGACAACCAAGAGCGCCTAGAAAAGAAGATTAATTCTTTTTAGACTCTTTTATAAATTACAAAACCTGTTTTATCTTATTAATATTAGGATTGAAACAGGTTTTTTATTAAAATAAGAACTCTAAAAATAGTATGCATTATACTAAAATGAGATCGTAAGTTCATCAAAATATTTTTTTTTTAAAATTAATAGTAATTAAAATTATAATTTCTACAACTATTATATTTGAAGCGCTCCAAACAACAAAGAATATAATGCTATTTTAGGAAGGTGAGTTTCTAATAATTAAAATGGAGTCGTTCGAGAATTCCATCCAAGCAAAATCGTACAGATAATAATAGACTTTCCCTTTACTATTTTTGTACTGATGTGTGTGATATTTATATCTAAATTTCATTTTTTCAAGTACTATTCTGTCTATGGTACACTGTCCTTTTCTTTTTCCCATAATTTCTAAAAGAATGCTCCTATTTCTATGTAAAATAGTATCAACTTCTTGAACAACTCTATCTGTTACCTTTCTTAAATTAACGTGGTAATAATTTTTACATTTTACAGAACAAAATATTTTATCCCTTCTACCAATAATTTTTTTACTACATATTTTACAAGTCATATTTAGGCTCGATTTTTAATTAAGCATTTAATATATTACATATACTCAAAGTATTTAGCTTCCCGAATTTTTAGCTTTTTCTTTTTCCTTTTTTCTGCGTTAAATTTTGAAACCGTAACGTAGGCTATGCTTGAAAATTTATGCCTTGATAAAAGAAAAAATAAATCCGCTAAATTCTCCGAAAACCTAAATACTTTGAGTATATACTCAAAGTATTTAGCTTCCCGAATTTTTAGCTTTTTCTTTTTCCTTTTTCTGCGTTAAAATTTGAAACCGTAACGTAGGCTATGCTTGAAAATTTATGCCTTGATAAAAGAAAAAATAAATCCGCTAAATTCTCCGAAAACCTAAATACTTTGAGTATAATTAACTATTTCTTAGCAATTTACACTTAATCGTTTCTAACGGTTAATATACGTTTACTTTATAATAAACTCCAAATGTGTGTATTTTTTCTCTACATTTATTAGTACAGAATATATAAAAAACATTTAATTATGCAACCAACTATTTATCAACCATTTAAAGAAGCCAAGAGAATTAAAATTTTTATTCCTTATGAAATGAGAGATTTAAGAGGGTGTATTAAGAATATGGATAGTAGTTTCTGGCATCCACATCAAAAATTATGGTCGGTTGTAAATACAGATAAAAATTTTAAAATCCTTCAAAATTTATGTGGAAGTAATTGTAAGATTGAAAAAGATATTCGTTTTACTCCCATACCAAGTGTGGCATTAAATCAAGATGCTCTTGATGCTCTATATTGTTTAGAGAAATCGCTTGTTTTAAAAAACTACAGTAAATCAAGTATTAACATCTATAAAAAAATGTTTACTGTATTTTTAGCAAAATTTATGACGCGTAATCTTAAATCTATCACTAAGGAAGAGATTGAAGGCTTTGTTTACGAGCTTATTAAAAAAAGTAGCATTAGTGAAAGCTATCAAAATCAACTTATTAATGCCATAAAAGCATATTATGAACATGCTTTAAAAATGCCAAGAGAATATTACGATATTCAGCGTCCCAAGAAATCGAGAACGATACCAAACGTATTAAGTAAAACTGAAGTTTTAAAAATACTACAATCACCAAAAAATATAAAACACCGCGCTATTTTATGGACTATATATAGTTCTGGTTTACGAATTTCTGAACTTATAAATTTGCGTATTTCAGATGTGCACTCTAAAGATGGTTATTTATTTATAAAGGATAGCAAGGGTAAAAAGGATAGAAAAACAATTCTATCAGAACAGCTTGTCCTATTATTAAGGGTTTATTACAAAGAATATAAGCCTTCGTATTGGCTGTTTGAAGGCCAAACAGGTGGGCAATATAGTACTAGTAGTATTCGTGCATTATTTAGAAAATCGGTAAAATTAACAAACTCGAATCCATGGTCTACAGTACATACATTGCGCCATTCTTTTGCTACTCATTGTATTGAAAATAATATAAATGTTCGTCATTTACAAAATATGCTAGGACATAACTCGCCAAAAACAACGGAGATTTACACCAAAACCATTCAAATAAATAATAAAACCATAACTAGTCCATTGGATTCTTTACTAAAATTAAGTAACTTAGAGGCATAAACGATATAACCGTAATAAAACAGGAAAACGTACGGTTATACAATTGTTGTGGGCAAGTACTCAATTAAAATATTTAAGCTTGATTTAAGGGGTTTAAAATTTAATTTCCGCCAAAGTCTGGTATAAAAACCCAATTTTTTTTGGCGCACAAAAACAAAAATTTTAGCTAAGGTTTTGGTTTATTTATTAAGGTCGTACCCTAGCGGTTGAGCAACTTTATAAATATTTTTTTAGTCGGTTTCTTTTTTTCTAGATCAGTAATTAAATTTTTGTTTTTTAACAAAGGAAATTTCTAATCCGCCAGTTTCCGTAAAATCAAATCTAAGCGCTTTATTTTTTTGGTTCTTGAATTTCTAAGAATAAAAAATTCGGTTTCTAGACAAAGGACAGTCCTTTTTTATAATGGTCTGTAAATTATATTCAAAACCTGCCCACAACAAAGTATAAAATTAATTGCTTGGTTATTGATTACTTACGAAAGTCCAAACAGACTTTCTTAGTTCGTGTTTTATTTAGTAAATTAGTGTTCTAAATACGCAACTAATCTTATACAACACGTTGTGTGCCATTAAAAATAAAAAAAAATGAAACTCGAAATCACTCTTAGCTTACTGCTATTACTAACAATGCAAATTGTATTTGGACAAAAATCTGAATTATTTTCAAAAGATAATTCTGAATTAATAGACGACGACCTACTTTCAATAACTGTTGATACAAATGGGAATAAATGGATTGGAACTTCAAAATTCGGTTTAGTAAAACTTAGTAATGGAAAATTTGAAAATCTAAATAAAGAAAATTCTGAAATAAAAGGGGATTATATCTCACCAATATTTATTGATAGCAAAGGGAATGTTTGGATTTCTTTTTCAAAACCAACAGATGGCATCGCTAAATTTGATGGTAAAAAGTGGACTAATTATACTGAAACAGATTTAAATACTTCTGAAGTCTCTGTAATTTCTATAGTCGAAGATACAAAAGGAAATATATACTTTGGTGGAGTAAATGGAGTTTTCAAATTTGACGGAGAAGCATGGAATAAAATTAAATTACCTGAAGAGAATATTATCGTAAGAGCTATGGACATAAGTGCAAACGATGATATTGCCATAGGTCATAATAGTGGATTGCTAATCAAGAAAGATGATAAATGGGAAAACCTAACTGAGGAAAATTCAGAATTAAGGTTAGGTACTGTACGAGGGGTGAAATTCACAAGTGATAACAAATTAATAGTTGGCTACGGAGGAGGATTTGGAGATGGAGGATTCTCAATAATCGAAAACGAAAAATGGAATCACTTTAATAAAACAAATTCAAAAGTCCCTGACCACATGGTTAGAGATATTGAAATAGGTAAAGGCGGAGTTGTTTGGATGGCAACAAATAATGGATTAATCAGAATGGATGGAAAAGAAATAGCACCTATTTTATTTAGAGAAGGAATGTACAAGAACGTAATTTTAGACATAGAAATAGATGATACAACTATTTGGATAGCAACAAATTTCGGTCTAATAAAAATCGAAGAATAAAAAAGAAAAACGGCACACAACAATGCATACCCGTCAAGTGAGGCTATGCGCCTCACCTGCGGGTATGCGGAGACGTTACCCACCATATGAAAAAAGAGTTCGCAATAACAACAATAATTAGTTTGACATTTTTGTCATTAGGTTTTTTATTACTTCATTATGAATTAATTGGATATGGACTTTCATTTTTTGTTTTTTTACCATTTATCCTTGGTTATGTTCTTGGTAAATCAACTTTAAAAGCATTTAGTCTCTTCGGACTTATTTTTTCGTTAGTAGTTTTCTTTTTACTTCTCTTATTCGGAGATTTAGAAGGAATGGTTTGTATACTTATGGCAATGCCTTTAATTATTGTTCCTATTTTACTTGGAGTTTTAATAAAATATTTCGTCAAAAAATATCAAAAAAGAGAAAAGAATAAAAACCTAATCAAAAGTACAATTTTACCTTTTTGCATATTTTTAATATTTGGCTTTGCGGAAAATAAACTAATGGAAAACGACAAAGCAATAGTTGAAATAAAAACTGAAATCATATTACCATACTCATCAATGGAGGTTTATGAAACAATAAAATCCGTAGATACTTTAGATGCGGAAAAACCTTTCTTAATGAAACTTGACTTGCCAATACCCCAAAAATGCATTCTTGAAGAAGAAAAAGTAGGAGCAATTAGAACTTGTTATTTTGAAGAAGGGAAAATAATAGAACGAGTAACTGAACTCGAAAAAGGAAAATTATTACGAATGGACGTAATTGACTACCAATTAACTGGCAGAAAATGGTTCGACTTTAAAGAAGCGATTTAC
>NZ_JSWF01000037.1 GCF_000797445.1 Lacinutrix jangbogonensis
AAATCAAATCTAAGCGCTTTATTTTTTTGGTTCTTGAATTTCTAAGAATAAAAAATTCGGTTTCTAGACAAAGGACAGTCCTTTTTTATAATGGTCTGTAAATTATATTCAAAACCTGCCCACAACAAAGTATAAAATTAATTGCTTGGTTATTGATTACTTACGAAAGTCCAAACAGACTTTCTTAGTTCGTGTTTTATTTAGTAAATTAGTGTTCTAAATACGCAACTAATCTTATACAACACGTTGTGGTGCATTTACCAAAAACTCATTGAAAACGAGAGACTAACTTAAAACTGGACCAAAACTTTAATGAATCTAGCAAGACATTGTGATTTATGCGAAAATAAAATGACTAGTCTAGAAAAAGGAATCACCTGTAAGTTGACTAATAAAAAACCTAACTTTAATAACACTTGTTCCAAAATCACTCTTGATAAAAAATTTCAAGAAAAGTTAGAAATTGCTAATCTCGAATTGGAAATAATGCGTAGAAACCAAAAGTCCGCACATTTGACTTTCTACGGCACAATAATTATTGGTTTTCTATTAATACTTCTTGGATACTTTTTTTCTGACTGGAATATACATAGCTTGTTCCTATGGTACGTGAAAATTGGAATAATTGTAGCTGGATTTTCATTTCTGGAAACTGCTTACTCTAAGTTGAATAAATATAGAAGAGAAAATAAAAAAGCGGAACTGGAAAAAAATAAAATTGATGAAGTCCTAAATAAATACGGAGTTTCATATTGTGAAAGCTTTGATTTTAAAGAAAAAATTCACGGAACTCAAGAAGTAATTGTGAACGTTGAATTTAAAAATTGGACAAAAGGAAAAATAACTAATTCTTATAAATTTGACTATTAAAAGTAAATAAAAAACGACACCACAACACGGTGTATAATTAATTGCTTTGGCTAGTGCTTATCTGGAAAATTCCGCTGGAATTTTCTCTAGTCCGTATTTGTTTACTAATTTAGTTGCTTAATCACGCAACTAACCATACACATCACGTTGTAAAACATTAAAAAAAAACTTTATGAAAAACATTTTAACCTTTGGATTGATTTTAATATCAACTTTTTTAGTTGCACAAACCGAAAATAAAAGTGAAATAAAAATGACTTCAGATTACGGTTCTGACAATTCTGAAATAAGAGATATTTTACAATTTGAGGGAATTGAATACCTAAAATTGAGTTTCACAGGAAAAAATTTAGCAGACAAAAGTTATCATTTATCAGTAAAAGAAATTTGGAATGGAAAAGTAAAAAGTGACAGTACTATTATGAATAGCAAAACGATTAAGTTCGAGCAATTTCAAAAAATAAATGATTCAGTTTTTAATATAAAAATTATTTCAAAATTAACTAATGACAATAAATTAAAAATGACTTTTAAATTTCCCAGATTTTCTACATCTCGAAAATTTGATGCCATAAAATCTGAGGATTATAGTTTGCGCAATGTTGCGGAAGCAAGTGGAACTGAAATAAAATACGGAGAAAAATTTTATCTACTTGCTTACATCTTACCTTACGAAAAAGATGGAGCTAAATATTGGTGTGCTGTTGAGAGCAGTGGAAAAAATATTGAGAATTGGGGGAAGGAATTCGGAATTAAACATTATCTCGTTTTTGAAATGAAATTTGAATAAAAAAAACGTTTTACAACACCGTACAAAATTAATTGCTTTGGTTCTGGCTTATTTAGGAAAGTCCTCGCGGACTTTCTATTCAGTTCTTATTTATTAACTTTATCGCTTAACCACAGCAACTAATCTTGTACAAACACGTTGCAAAACATTGTAGAGTAAGTTCAAGGGAATGGCTAAAATTGGAAAGATTTACGATTTAATAATGTCGAACTGACGTGTTTCTAAAGTTTGGGAAAATTTGAAAATTGTGGAACACTCTTTCGCTAATCGAAAATTTTATCAAAGTTTTGAATTTATAAAGTTTGCGGAAAATGGTAAAGTTCAATGCTCTGGAAAATATGGAGTTTTTAATCTTGCGAAAAATTAGCATAGAATCCCAAAATTTCGGAATTTAAAAAGTGTGGAATTGAGCAAGGTTCGGAATTAAATAAAAAAGTGTATTTTTAATATTCTAAAAATTAGAATAGATTAGCAAACAACGGAATTAAAAATGTTTGCAAGTTTTAAAATTTGTAAAAAATTGGAAAATATAGAAATTGTAAATAAAGGGAAAGAAAAATAAAAAAACAACGATTTTGCAACACCGTGCATAATTTATTGCTTTATTCGTTTTTCTTGCGAAAAACCTCGGAATCGTGAAAGTCCGTGTTTTTTAATTAATTTTTCGCTAAATTTACGCAACAAACCATGCACAAACACGTTACCACACATTAAAAAAACCACTCAAAACCTGAATATGGGAATATTTGATATTTTTAAGAAAAAGAATGAAAACTCTAATTCCACAACAGAAAACGGAATTTTAAGTCCAACTTTTCTTGAAAATAATGTTGAAAATATCGTTAATCCAAAAAAACTTCATTCGCACGAATGGAGAAGAAGAATTAAAACAAAATCTGGCGGAAAAATTTTCAGAATAAAATATTACGGAGAACTTCATTCAAAATATAAAAATCTAATTGTTCAAACGGAATTTGCGCCCTCAAAAATTTATGCAGTTGACATTTCTAATGGAAACGAATTTTTATTATTTGACGGTTGTGTTCACGGATATAATGCAATGTTCTGCGATAAATATTCGGAAGATCAAATAAAAAGTAGAATAGCGGACAAATTTTATAGTTCTGAAAATGGTAATGATAAATTTGAATTAATAATATCAACTTATAATGGAATTGATTACGAAGATGAATTTAGAGAAGAAGTTGACTCAAATGGAAAAATAGAATTAGTAAGTGGAAATAAAATTGACTTTGAAGAAGTAAAACGGAATGGATTTGACACTTTACAAATTTGGGGAATTAATGAAAACGGAATTAAAATTGACATTATTTCCGAAGAATTAGCATAAAAACGTGTGGTAACACCGTATATAATTTATTGCTTGCTTTTAGCCAACTTACGAAAGTCCTCGCGGACTTTCTATTCCGTTTTTATTTACTAAATTAGTTGCTTAAACCACGCAACAAACCATATACAAAGACGTTGTGGGCAAGTACTCAATTAAAATATTTAAGCTTGATTTAAGGGGTTTAAAATTTAATTTCCGCCAAAGTCTGGTATAAAAACCCAATTTTTTTTGGCGCACAAAAACAAAAATTTTAGCTAAGGTTTTGGTTTATTTATTAAGGTCGTACCCTAGCGGTTGAGCAACTTTATAAATATTTTTTTAGTCGGTTTCTTTTTTTCTAGATCAGTAATTAAATTTTTGTTTTTTAACAAAGGAAATTTCTAATCCGCCAGTTTCCGTAAAATCAAATCTAAGCGCTTTATTTTTTTGGTTCTTGAATTTCTAAGAATAAAAAATTCGGTTTCTAGACAAAGGACAGTCCTTTTTTATAATGGTCTGTAAATTATATTCAAAACCTGCCCACAACAAAGTATAAAATTAATTGCTTGGTTATTGATTACTTACGAAAGTCCAAACAGACTTTCTTAGTTCGTGTTTTATTTAGTAAATTAGTGTTCTAAATACGCAACTAATCTTATACAACACGTTGTGTGCCATTAAAAATAAAAAATGAAACTCGAAATCACTCTTAGCTTACTGCTATTACTAACAATGCAAATTGTATTTGGACAAAAATCTGAATTATTTTCAAAAGATAATTCTGAATTAATAGACGACGACCTACTTTCAATAACTGTTGATACAAATGGGAATAAATGGATTGGAACTTCAAAATTCGGTTTAGTAAAACTTAGTAATGGAAAATTTGAAAATCTAAATAAAGAAAATTC
>NZ_JSWF01000038.1 GCF_000797445.1 Lacinutrix jangbogonensis
TGCCTTTAATTATTGTTCCTATTTTACTTGGAGTTTTAATAAAATATTTCGTCAAAAAATATCAAAAAAGAGAAAAGAATAAAAACCTAATCAAAAGTACAATTTTACCTTTTTGCATATTTTTAATATTTGGCTTTGCGGAAAATAAACTAATGGAAAACGACAAAGCAATAGTTGAAATAAAAACTGAAATCATATTACCATACTCATCAATGGAGGTTTATGAAACAATAAAATCCGTAGATACTTTAGATGCGGAAAAACCTTTCTTAATGAAACTTGACTTGCCAATACCCCAAAAATGCATTCTTGAAGAAGAAAAAGTAGGAGCAATTAGAACTTGTTATTTTGAAGAAGGGAAAATAATAGAACGAGTAACTGAACTCGAAAAAGGAAAATTATTACGAATGGACGTAATTGACTACCAATTAACTGGCAGAAAATGGTTCGACTTTAAAGAAGCGATTTACACATTTGAGGAACTCAAAAACGGACATTGTAAAATGACAAGAATAACTACTTATTCATCTGAATTATATCCAAGATTATATTGGCAACCGCTTGAAAAAATTGGAATTGAACAAGAACACGAATACGTTTTTAGGAATTTAATAAAGGATTTGAAAAATAAATACGGTGGGTAACAATGGCTATAATTAATACGGGTTTTGGTGCTTAACCCAAAGTTTAATGCTTTTAAGGAAGTCCGCCAAATCTTTTGATTTGGCTTTAAAAATAAAAATATAAAACAAAATAAAAAGTTTTGGCTAAGTGCTTAATCGGAAATTCATTACTTTTAATTCCCGTACTAACCATAGCCTAGACGTTGGCAATAATTATGAAAAAGAGACTATCGATAATATTCATTTCATTAATTATAATCTTCATTATATATTGGAATTTCAGAATAGATATAAAAGATTATTTCATTTCTAAAGATGCCATTTACTGGTCTGAAGATGTTGAATTAAAATATTCTGATTTTCAAGCTGACATAAATCTGAAATCAAAAAGCAATATTTATTATTACTACGGCTTTAATTTAAAAGCCAATAGTATTGAAAAAGCATATGTTCGTTCATATTTTGACAAAGATAAATCTTGGATTAAAGACACTCTTGCGCCAGGAATGAAACTTGAAATGAAGATCCAAAAATTGATATTTGATTTAAATGAAGTTTACGTTAGAAAGTTTAATGCTGAAATTGATAAAATCAAGTTCGACAAAAAAACAAAGTTTCGCGACCTAGAGAATGTTGGAGATAGAATATATTCAGAGCTAGAAGATGTTGAAGATTACATGTTTCAATCTACTAATACTGATTCTGAAGTTTTATTAATATGGAGGCCTCGTGTTGATTCTCTTTTAAACTTACACAAATAACAACTATTGCCAACAACGTGTATAATTAATTGCTTTGGTAAGTGCTTATTTGGAAAATTCCTTCGGAATTTTCTCGCGTTCGTATTTGTTTACTAAATTAGTTGCTTAAACACGCAACTAACCATACACAAGAACGTTGTGGCTAATTAAACAAAAAATGAGAATAGCATTAAAATTATCTCTGATTTTTATTCTAGCAATTCAATGCAAAAGTGTTGAAAAAAATAAGCAGTCAGAAAATGATTGGGTGGAAACTCAAAAGTCAAGAGAATATTTTGATTATGCTGCTTATATTCAAAAGCATCCAAAATCACAAAATGTTGAGAAATCACTATCA
The DNA here is from genome assembly GCF_000797445.1 of Lacinutrix jangbogonensis. Taxonomy (GTDB): domain Bacteria; phylum Bacteroidota; class Bacteroidia; order Flavobacteriales; family Flavobacteriaceae; genus Lacinutrix; species Lacinutrix jangbogonensis. The sequence continues at coordinate 1,722 of NZ_JSWF01000038.1, forward strand.
GAATATTTCTTTTTGCGAGATAGTGTGGCAGGTTTTTTAGGGTGTGGAAAGTACAATACATCTCTAAGTTTTGTAGATGACGAAAAAGTACTATTTGATGACGAATTAAAGAGTATAGATTCTTTAAGTTTTATAACATTTGAATATTTGAAAAACGGAATTCCAAATGTGTCAACACATAAATATGATGTTCAAATACCCCAATCAAAAATGTGGGATTCAATCTCTAAAGTTCATTTTGATATAGTATTTTATAATAAACCTTTTCCTATAAAATCACTTAAATTTGCGTTAAACGAAGTGAGTAACGGAATTAAAACTTATAAAAATTATTTGTCTGAAAAATGGTATGGTTTACCATATAACAGATTGACCATCGAAAAGAAAAATGGAATAGATAAGCTAAATGATACGAGGTTTTCATTTTTCGATTTTTCACATATGAAAGGCAAGAGGGTTATTCCACCGCCACCGCCAGAATTTGATATTAACGAAGAAGATAGCGAGGAATAACTAGCCACAACAATGTATATAAAACATAGCTATTATAGGCTTTCCGAAAGGTTTTTGTGTATTTGCGAAGACCGCCAAATTTTTAAATTTGGCTTTTATAAAAATAAAGATTAAAAGAAAAATTTAAAAATTCGGCTCGTGTATAATCCGAAATGATAGTGTCTTTTTACACGCTACGTTTCATATACTAGACGTTACCTGCAAGCTGAAATGACGAACGCACAACAAAAAATCGAAACACCATTTAATGAGGAATTCTGCACTCAACTGGAATACCGAATTTGTCACGAATTGAAAAAATCGACTGACCAAGAATTAAAAGGGTTTTGGTGTGATGGAGTTTCGTGGCTTCCAACAGAAAAACAATTGACTAAAAAATACGTGAATGATAAACGGAAAATAGAAACTAAAGCGTGGATTGGAAAAACTGGACAAACGGAATTTAAAGCGACAGTTCATTTCGGAAAAAAAGCATTGAGTAAATATGCTAAAGGAATGGAATTGAAGGAATGCATTCCTGATTTGGAATCTCAAACTGAATGGATTGAGATTGATTTAAAAAACGAAAACATTGAAATAAAAATAGACTAATTCAATGAAATTCTTTAAACCTCTTTTTTCAATAATTGCAATAATTATCCAATTCATTTTGTCTCTAAAACATCATTATGCACATCTCAAATGGGCTGAAGAGATGGAAAAAACTGACCCTGAACTTTATGGGCTGATTTGCTATAATACTACCTATACTTCTTTGTTTTTTTTCGTTTTTGTAATTGGCCTTTATGAAATGCTGACTAAAACAAGTTGGTTCAAAACAGTAATCCGAATATTTTTAGTCTGTATAATTTTAGGAACTGAATTTTCGAATTTTATTCCAATCGACCAATTTTATTACGGAGTTTATAATACGGCTTGGTTTTCAGCAGTAGTTGCTATCGTTCTGATTTCAGTCCGAATTGGAAAATATAGTTTCGGAAAAATAAATGATAGGAAACTGAATAAAGCCAGCAGGTAACAATGGCTATAATTAATACGGGTTTTAGTGCTTAACCCAGAGTTTAATGCATTTAACCAAGTCCGCCAAATCTTTTTGATTTGGCTTTAGAAATAAAAAGATAAAACAAAATAAAAAAGTTTTGGCTAAGTGCTTAATCGAAAGTTAACTGCTTTTAATTCCCGTACTAACCATAGCCGAGACGTTACCCACCATATGAAAAAAGAGTTCGCAATAACAACAATAATTAGTTTGACATTTTTGTCATTAGGTTTTTTATTACTTCATTATGAATTAATTGGATATGGACTTTCATTTTTTGTTTTTTTACCATTTATCCTTGGTTATGTTCTTGGTAAATCAACTTTAAAAGCATTTAGTCTCTTCGGACTTATTTTTTCGTTAGTAGTTTTCTTTTTACTTCTCTTATTCGGAGATTTAGAAGGAATGGTTTGTATACTTATGGCAATGCCTTTAATTATTGTTCCTATTTTACTTGGAGTTTTAATAAAATATTTCGTCAAAAAATATCAAAAAAGAGAAAAGAATAAAAACCTAATCAAAAGTACAATTTTACCTTTTTGCATATTTTTAATATTTGGCTTTGCGGAAAATAAACTAATGGAAAACGACAAAGCAATAGTTGAAATAAAAACTGAAATCATATTACCATACTCATCAATGGAGGTTTATGAAACAATAAAATCCGTAGATACTTTAGATGCGGAAAAACCTTTCTTAATGAAACTTGACTTGCCAATACCCCAAAAATGCATTCTTGAAGAAGAAAAAGTAGGAGCAATTAGAACTTGTTATTTTGAAGAAGGGAAAATAATAGAACGAGTAACTGAACTCGAAAAAGGAAAATTATTACGAATGGACGTAATTGACTACCAATTAACTGGCAGAAAATGGTTCGACTTTAAAGAAGCGATTTACACATTTGAGGAACTCAAAAACGGACATTGTAAAATGACAAGAATAACTACTTATTCATCTGAATTATATCCAAGATTATATTGGCAACCGCTTGAAAAAATTGGAATTGAACAAGAACACGAATACGTTTTTAGGAATTTAATAAAGGATTTGAAAAATAAATACGGTGGGTAACAATGGCTATAATTAATACGGGTTTTGGTGCTTAACCCAAAGTTTAATGCTTTTAAGGAAGTCCGCCAAATCTTTTGATTTGGCTTTAAAAATAAAAATATAAAACAAAATAAAAAGTTTTGGCTAAGTGCTTAATCGGAAATTCATTACTTTTAATTCCCGTACTAACCATAGCCTAGACGTTGGCAGTAATAAAAACGAAAACCTTAAACTTAATGAAAATGCGATTTTTTTTAGTCTTATCTATAATTTTTATTTCTTGTACAAACGAAATTAAAACTGAAAATTATGGCAGATTATTTAAACAGAAAACATTGAATGATAAATATTTTATTTATTCATATTGTAGAAATTCTGATTTCGCATTTACCGACGATATTTGTGGAACGAGAATAATAAAATCGGAAGAACCTTTTACTGAAAACAAAGGAAAAAAAATAGATGGAACAATAGTGAAATGGATAAACAAAGATACTCTTGAAATAAATCGTTTTGAACATTACGAAATCTATCCAAAAGATACTCTTTTTAAAATTTCATATGAAAAGGTTTATGAGATAACCCTTAAAATAAATACTTATAAAGGAGCTAATGCTGGTTCTTTAAAAGAATATTATTTTGATAATTTGAATTTTTTAAATAGTAAAATTCAATTTAACGGAATTAAAAGAAAACTTGGGGAAAAATTACCTGATACTGTTGAATTAAATCTTGGAAATATTGAATTTCATTTTGCGAACGACACTTTGAGTAGAATATCAAATAATATTTTGAAAACATCAATGGGTTTGACATATAACAACGGAGATGGAACTTATACAGAAAATTTACCATTAATTGAATCAATTAGATTTGACTTTTTACCTCTTAAGAAATACAAGAAAAATGATTTATTAAATAAAAAAGGAATATTTTATAATACGAAAGAAAAAATTACTACTGCCAACACCGTGTATAATTAATTGCTGGTTTTAGCCAATTTACGAAAGTCCTCGCGGACTTTCTATCTGTGATTTATTTACTAACTTTAGTGCTTAAAAAACGCAACTAATCATACACAACAACGTTGGCTGCAACTATGACCCGTCCTGAAATAAGGCTACATAATTTTAAACATTATGTATAGAAATGACAAAGTAATTAGACGTTACAGTGAACCTTTTAAATTAAAAATTTTAGCCGAACTTACAATCGGAAAACACACAAAGAGCGAACTTTGTAAGCTCTACTCTATTGCACCTACAACAGTTAATGTGTGGATTAAAAAGTACAATCGTAAAGACTTAATGAATACCAGAGTAAAAGTGGAAACTAAAGACGAAATATCTAGAATTAAAGGGCTACAAAAAGAGATTGAACAGCTTAAAAAGCTACTTCTTAAAAAGGATCTCGATGCTATGGTGCAGGATTCTTATCTTGAAGTAGCTGCTGAAGATCTTGGCTATAAATCAGTTAATGAACTAAAAAAAAAGCTAAGTATAAAGCCTTAATTAAAGCTAAAGAGAAATCTAAGAGATTTGCTTCTCTTTCAACTATAGCTAGTTGTTTTGGACTTAAACGAGATGCGTATTACAAATACAAATCTAGAGCTGATAAGCATTTAGAACTGGAACAACAGATTATAAACATTGTTAGAAAAAGACGCAAATCTCTTCCTAGAGAAGGTGTGAGAAAACTTGTGAAATCATTAAACATAGATTTTACTAAAGCCAATATTAAAGTTGGTAGAGACACGCTATTTAATATTCTTAGAAAACACCAAATGCTAACACTTAGAAGGAAAACCAGCGCCAGAACAACGAACTCATATCATCGGTTTTATAAGTATAACAATAGTATAAAAGACCTAGAAATCACAAGACCAAATCAAGTTTGGGTTTCTGATATAACATACATTAGAACCGTAAAAGGATTTTGTTACTTAGCTTTAATAACTGATATGTATTCTAGGAAAATAGTGGGTTATGACCTGAGTGACAGCTTGGAACTAAAAGGATGCGTCAGAGCACTTAATAAGGCTATTTATCAAGCTAAAAACATTAAAGGACTCATACACCACTCTGATAGAGGAATACAGTATTGCAGTAATGTATACACACAAATACTCAAAAGAAAAAAGGTAGACATTAGTATGACCGAAGAAAATCATTGTTACGAAAACGCCATGGCAGAACGTGTAAATGGTATATTAAAAGATGAGTTTTATCTAGACCAAACCTTTGATAACCCAGCACACGCAAAGAGAGCTGCAAAAAATGCAATTAATTTATACAACGAAGTAAGATTACATTTATCTTTAGATTATAAAACACCAAATATGGTATATCAATTATCAGCTTAATTCAATTTTAACCTGTAGCCATATTTCAGGACAAGACACTAAAAAAAGAAAAAAGAAGCAATCAAAAACGGATTTTAAAAATCGAAACTTTATCTTTTAAAGAAGCGCAAAAAGAAGTTTTACAAAATAGGAGAGTGGTATTTCGACAAAGAGGAATCTAAAGGGTTTGAAAAACGGATTTTTAATCTTTTTTATAACATTACATTTACAAAAGGCAAGAACTAATTTAAAGGCAAAGATTTGACGCTTACTCTCAGAGAATTAATTACCCTCCGAAAAAGACAAATCAAATTTTTAGTTTATATTTAGTTCAGCGTTGACAAAAAGGAAGTCGATTTTTTGAAACTGAAAATAGTTTTTTCATTTAAGTTTTTCGATTTTTAAAAAGACTTTATTTTTAGCGACAAATAACGATTGGATTTGAAAAAAATAAAAGCAGCAGCCAACAATGCATTCTCGTCCATTCCTCCCATTCGGTCGGCACGGCGTGAATGCAGGGACGTTACCCACCATATGAAAAAAGAGTTCGCAATAACAACAATAATTAGTTTGACATTTTTGTCATTAGGTTTTTTATTACTTCATTATGAATTAATTGGATATGGACTTTCATTTTTTGTTTTTTTACCATTTATCCTTGGTTATGTTCTTGGTAAATCAACTTTAAAAGCATTTAGTCTCTTCGGACTTATTTTTTCGTTAGTAGTTTTCTTTTTACTTCTCTTATTCGGAGATTTAGAAGGAATGGTTTGTATACTTATGGCAATGCCTTTAATTATTGTTCCTATTTTACTTGGAGTTTTAATAAAATATTTCGTCAAAAAATATCAAAAAAGAGAAAAGAATAAAAACCTAATCAAAAGTACAATTTTACCTTTTTGCATATTTTTAATATTTGGCTTTGCGGAAAATAAACTAATGGAAAACGACAAAGCAATAGTTGAAATAAAAACTGAAATCATATTACCATACTCATCAATGGAGGTTTATGAAACAATAAAATCCGTAGATACTTTAGATGCGGAAAAACCTTT
>NZ_JSWF01000039.1 GCF_000797445.1 Lacinutrix jangbogonensis
TATTTAAACAGAAAACATTGAATGATAAATATTTTATTTATTCATATTGTAGAAATTCTGATTTCGCATTTACCGACGATATTTGTGGAACGAGAATAATAAAATCGGAAGAACCTTTTACTGAAAAACAAAGGAAAAAAAATAGATGGAACAATAGTGAAATGGATAAACAAAGATACTCTTGAAATAAATCGTTTTGAACATTACGAAATCTATCCAAAAGATACTCTTTTTAAAATTTCATATGAAAAGGTTTATGAGATAACCCTTAAAATAAATACTTATAAAGGAGCTAATGCTGGTTCTTTAAAAGAATATTATTTTGATAATTTGAATTTTTTAAATAGTAAAATTCAATTTAACGGAATTAAAAGAAAACTTGGGGAAAAATTACCTGATACTGTTGAATTAAATCTTGGAAATATTGAATTTCATTTTGCGAACGACACTTTGAGTAGAATATCAAATAATATTTTGAAAACATCAATGGGTTTGACATATAACAACGGAGATGGAACTTATACAGAAAATTTACCATTAATTGAATCAATTAGATTTGACTTTTTACCTCTTAAGAAATACAAGAAAAATGATTTATTAAATAAAAAAGGAATATTTTATAATACGAAAGAAAAAATTACTACTGCCAACACCGTGTATAATTAATTGCTGGTTTTAGCCAATTTACGAAAGTCCTCGCGGACTTTCTATCTGTGATTTATTTACTAACTTTAGTGCTTAAAAAACGCAACTAATCATACACAACAACGTTGGCTGCAACTAAAAAAAGAAAAAAGAAGCAATCAAAAACGGATTTTAAAAATCGAAACTTTATCTTTTAAAGAAGCGCAAAAAGAAGTTTTACAAAATAGGAGAGTGGTATTTCGACAAAGAGGAATCTAAAGGGTTTGAAAAACGGATTTTTAATCTTTTTTATAACATTACATTTACAAAAGGCAAGAACTAATTTAAAGGCAAAGATTTGACGCTTACTCTCAGAGAATTAATTACCCTCCGAAAAAGACAAATCAAATTTTTAGTTTATATTTAGTTCAGCGTTGACAAAAAGGAAGTCGATTTTTTGAAACTGAAAATAGTTTTTTCATTTAAGTTTTTCGATTTTTAAAAAGACTTTATTTTTAGCGACAAATAACGATTGGATTTGAAAAAAATAAAAGCAGCAGCCAACAATGCATTCTCGTCCATTCCTCCCATTCGGTCGGCACGGCGTGAATGCAGGGACGTTGCCATCAAGCTTAAAAAAAAAACATTGCGAATGAAATTTAAGAGTAGAAAAGATATATTTTTCCGAGTTTTCATTTACGGATTTTGCGTATTTTTTATCGGAATTATTTTCGTTCGGATATTTTTTGAAGGTAAGTATGAATTTATATGGACTGATATTTTATTGTTACTTGTTACCGGATTACTCTTGTGGTTGTTTTTCGGAACTGAATACGAAATCACTCAATCGGAATTGAAATATAAAAGCGGACCATTTCACGGAAAAATTGAACTCGAACAAATACGCGAAATAATAAAAGGCAAAACGATGTGGTCAGGAATGAAACCAGCGACCGCTAAAAATGGATTGATAATTAAATACGGAAAATATGACGAAATTTATATTAGTCCAATTACAAATGACACGTTCGTTAGAAAAATTTTGGAATTAAATAATGATATAAAAATAACAGTGAACTGAGAATCAGAACGCAGAAAGCCAGACGGCAACACCGTATAAAAATAATTGCGGCTTAGTGCTTAATCAAAGGTCGTTGCGTGTTTGTAACGTCTGATTTTCCTTCGGAAAATCCTCGCATACAAACCCGCAACTATTCTTATACAAACACGTTGTGGGCAAGTACTCAATTAAAATATTTAAGCTTGATTTAAGGGGTTTAAAATTTAATTTCCGCCAAAGTCTGGTATAAAAACCCAATCTTTTTTGGCGCACAAAAACAAAAATTTTAGCTAAGGTTTTGGTTTATTTATTAAGGTCGTTCCCTAGCGGTTGAGCAACTTTATAAATATTTTTTTAGTCGGTTTCTTTTTCCCTAGATCAGTAATTAAATTTTTGTTTTTTAACAAAGGAAATTTCTAATCCGCCAGTTTCCGTAAAATCAAATCTGAGCGCTTTATTTTTTTGGTTCTTGAATTTCTAAGAATAAAAAATTCGGTTTATAGACAAAGGACAGTCCTTTTTTATAATGGTCTGTAAAATATATTCAAAACCTGCCCACAACAAAGTATAAAATTAATTGCTTGGTTATTGATTACTTACAAAAGTCCAAACAGACTTTCCTGGTTCGTGTTTTATTTAGTAAATTAGTGTTCTAAATACGCAACTAATCTTATACAACACGTTGTAAGCAAGCTGAAAAGCCAGCCGCACAAACAGCACATTTGGTTTTTGCCGTCACATAAGCTAACGCTAAAAAAACCAAAAGAGCTATTTTTCACCAACGCTCGAAAAAAAAAATGAGCAAAATACGGAAAACCGTAAATAAATAAAAAAAATAAAAATTATTTTAGCAAATAGAAAAATAAATTCTGAATAAGAAATGGTTTACATAAATCCTATTGAGATACTTGAACTAAAAGACAAAGAAGTCAATCAAATAGATTCAAGTATTATAAAAAAATCCAAGCGAAGACTATTTGCCGACATAGATTTATCCGACAGCGGATTCTATGAATACAACGGACAGAAACTAACAAAATCTGATTGCGAAAGAGCAATAGAAGAATTAGAAGATACAAACAAAATAGAATTTTATTCACACTTATCGACCAATTTTGAGCTCAACAAATTTTTGGCAAATGGAAGTAACGAACTTCTAAACAACCAAAAACAAGAAAGCATTTACAAATTGCCAGAATTTGTAGATTTTATAAGTCCGTACTTTTCGGCAAAAATTGACAACATATTATTGAAGTCTTTTCAAAATAAAGATTTAGAATTATTCTCTTCGGCTCTTCGAGCCGAATACCTTATTTCTAAAAATGATTTGAATAAAGCTTATAAAAGTTTGGGCAATGAAATTCAACAACGAATTGCTGAAACCGACAAACTTACCAAAGAAATTAAGGAAGAAACATCAAATTATACTGATGGCAATATTGATGAAGTCGTTAAAATTATAAAAAAGAAATTTCCAAGCGAATTTCTCAACAAACTGCCAATTTATTTTCAAAGTCAAATAAACAAAATTGCCGCATCAATAAACTTTCTGCAACTCAATATCTATAATGAATTTAATACGACCTCTGTTCCACTTTCGCTTTTAGAATATTTGCTCGAATTAAATATTGAAAGTGTATCTAAACCAACTTTTGAAAAAAATTATAACATTGTAAAGAAGAAAAACGATGAACGAATTGAACAAGAAGAGAATGCACCATTATTAAAAAAATGGGCAAAGATTTTAATTTCAATTCAAAGTAAAGTTGATAATGTTGAAGATGAAACATTAAAAGCAAGTGATGCTTTATCATATGTAAAATCATCCTTCGATTTAAATGAACTCAACAAATTGCCTTCTTTTGCTAACGAGATTAGAACACAGATTGGATATTCTATTCGCAGTATGTCCATTGCGAGTTGGAACAAACAAAGCGACATTAAAAATGCTTTGGCTTTAATTAATTACTCATTAAAAATTAACGTCAACGAATCTGATAAATCAAAATTTCAAAAAGACAAAAATGAACTACAAGAATTAGAAAAGAAATATGAAGGCGTTCTTGTTTGCCACTTTTGCGAGACGAACAGACCTGATAAAAAAGTCGGTATTACAAAAGAAATATACAATGAAACGTCAAGAAACTCTTCTGGGCGTTCTACTCAAGTTCAATTTAGAACTGCCAGTATTTTTATACCACGTTGCAAAAGATGTAAAAAAAAGCAATTATTAGGAAAAATGGTCTACTATCCTATTTTAATAGTAACTATTGGTTTATCATTATTTCTAAATATCGAATATAACCAAAAAAACAGCTATATTATTATTGGCACTATTATTTTAAGCTGGGTAATAAGCAAAGTAATAATCGCATTATACTTTAATAAACAAGGAGTTAAAAATAATTCAGAATTAGTTTTAAGAAATCACCCTTTACTTATTGAAAAATTGGATTATAGCTGGTCTTTTAATCAACCTTCAGCCTCAAACCTAGAAAGTCTATTGCAATTAATATTTGGTCGAGGATATTATTTTATAAATAAGGTAACAACAAATTTTATAGAAATGATACTTTCGAAATTAAACAAACAAAATAGATAAGCATACACATAAAATATACAAATATGTTAGAACCAAATTTTAAACAATACAAACCATATTTTCAGTTATTAGACCAACTTTTTGAAATTGAAAGAAAACTTAAAAACATTGAGGAATCGAACAGTATTTCAAGAAATCTTAATAAAATGAAAGTTATATTTGAAACAAATCTATTTTCAAGCTCAATAAGTTCAGAAATAGGTTTTACTTATCATAATCCTATTGGAGAATCTTATAATGAAACTCGATTAGATTTAGAAGCAAGTATATCAGGTAATTCCACCGAGAATTTATTTATTAAAGAAGTAATCAAACCAATCATACGATATAAAAGTGGCGGAAGCACTTTAATCGCCAGAAAAGGCGTGGTTGTCGTTGAATCAAAAAATTAAAATATATAGAATGGAAAACACAATCAACATTGGAATAGATTTAGGAACTACCAATTCCGCCATTGCAAAATTTGTAAAAGGAGACGTAATAGTTTTCAATAATCCTTTAGACTATGGACGTTCAACATTGCCATCAGTTGTTTATTATAAAAAAGACAGAATAGTTGTCGGAAACAAAGCCAAGGAATATTTGGAAAGAGACCCGAACAATGTTGTAGGTCTGTTCAAACGCAAAATGGGAACATCTGAAAGTTTTCAAATAAAATCTATAAACGAATCAAAAACACCTGTTGACCTTTCGGCACAAGTGTTAAAAGAATTGAAAACTTTCGTAAACACAGGTGATACTTTGGAATCTATTGTAATTACAATTCCAGCTTCTTTTGATTCTATTCAATCAAATGCAACCAAAGAAGCAGGCAAACAAGCAGGTTTCAAACAAGTTGTGTTACTTCAAGAACCAATTGCAGCAAGTTTGGCTTATGCAAATATGAAAAAGTCTAAAGAACTTACTGATGGGAATTGGCTTGTTTATGATTTAGGTGGCGGAACATTTGATGTCGCTTTGGTAAGAATCAAAGATGGTGAAATGAAAGTTGTTGACCACGAAGGCGATAACTTTTTAGGGGGTTCTGACTTTGACCGTTTGATTGTAGAAAAATTAATCATTCCAAAAATTTGCGAGCAATATACTTTTGAAGATTTAGAAAATCAGATGAAAAGTGCTACGGGAAAATACAATGCAAAATACTATTCTCTTTTAAATCAAGCAGAAGAAGCTAAAATTAGATTATCGGCAGTTTCATCAGCAGAGATTATTGTTGAACGAATGAAAGATGAAGAAGGCAATGAAGTTGATATGGAAATTACGATTACCAAATCAGAATTTAATGATTTAATTAAAGATTCAATTGATGGAACAATCGATATGATTAAAACCATATTAACAAGAAATTCATTGACATCAAATGATGTACAATTTAATTTAATGGTTGGTGGTTCTACATTTATACCTTTTGTAAGACAACGTGTTGAAGAAGTTTTGCAAATACCTGCAAATTGCGAAATTGACCCAACAACTGCTGTGGCAATTGGTGCTGCATATTACGCAGCTACCAAACCAAAGGAGATTTCAAAAGATAAATCAGATAAAAAACAATATTCAATTTCTATAAAAGCAAGTTACAATAAAGCATCAAAGGAAACTGACGAACTTTTTGCAGCAAGAATAAAAGGAAATATCGAAGGACTATTTTATAAAATAGTACGTCAAGATGGTGGCTTTGATTCAGCTTTAAAAAAACTTTCAGAAAGAATAAATGAAGATTTGCCTTTAGTTGAGAATACCTATAACTTCTTTACATTGACAGTTTATGATGGTCAAAATAATGTTATTGAAACTGGTATTGAACCTATTGGGATTAATAGTGGATTTGGCATAAGTGGTCAACCACTTCCAGAAGATATTTGTTTAGAAGTTGACGACTACGACAATCCAGGGCAAACAAGATTAGCCTTAATTTTTGAACGTAATTCTGTTCTTCCAACAAAAAGGACTTTGACTTTTCCTATTAACAAACCAATTTTGAAAGGCAATGAATCTGATAGACTTTGGATAAACGTTTATGAAGGACCCCAAACATCGTTACCAGAAGCAAATAAACTTATAGGTGTCATTGAAATTACAGGTAAACAAGTTTCAAGAGATATTGCTAAAGGTTCTGACCTTGAAATTGCTATTATGATTTCTGAAAGCAGAGACGTTACTGTTTCAGGTTACTTAAATATGTCTGACCAAGAATTTAAAAACGTTTTTAATCCAAAAGTAAGAGATACAAACATTACTTTACTAAAAGGTCAAGTAACAGACTTATCATCCAAACTTGATGAAGAAATTGAGTTAGCGACTGAAAAAGAAGATTACGAAACCGCTGGTGCTTTATCTAAAGTGAAAAAGGAAATGGAAGCAGTAGCAGATGAAGCTGAAAGCCTTACTGATGATGACGTAACTGATAAACGTTACCAATTAGAAGACAAGAAAAGAAAAATTGCACAAAAAATAGATAGTGCAACAAAAAACAAACGCCTTCAAAAAGCAATTGATTATTACTACGAAACAAAAGCAGAATGTGAAGAACTAATTGAAGATTCGGGAAATGACCACGAGCGTAAAACATTTAACGATATAGTTTCTCAAGAAAGTGCTTTTATGGCAACTAAAAACCCTTTGAAAATTCAAGAAAAATCGGATGAATTTCACAGTATTATGGGGCAGATTAGATGGAGAACCCCAGATTTTCTTAAAGGAATGTTTGGACGCCTTCTCAACGACCAATCAAAAATGAATGACCAATCTCAAGCAAAAAGTCTTACTGATGCAGGCAATTTTGCTATTGAAAGTCAAAATTGGGATAGATTAAGAGAAATAAATTTTGGACTACTTGATTTATTGCCAAGAGGTTCTAAAGAAGATATAACAACTAAAATCGGATTTGGATTATGAAAACAGAAGCATTTCAAAATTTCTTATTAAAATCGGCTATTTCTGTAATGGCTTGTGATGGTTCAATTGATGAATCTGAAATCACAGAAATCAAGAATATGGCAGATAATGAAATTTACTTTATGGGTTTTGATATAGAACAACCTTTTGAAACAAGTTTGAGCTATATAAAACAAAATGGCAAAAAAGCAATCAACGAATATTTGAACGAATTAAGTGAACTAAATCTTAATGAAAAACAAGAACTTTTATTAATTGAAGTTTTAATCCGAACAATTGAATCGGATAATATAATTGAAGATAGCGAAGTAAAGTTTCTTCAAATGATAAAGTCAAAACTTGGCATTTCGGAAGAAACAATAATCACTCAATTTCCAAAACAAATGAAATACTTGATTGACTTTCAAAACTATGGTTTACACGAAGAATTTACAGATGAAATTGAATTTACAAGCGATAATTAAGATAGTTCTTACTACTTTATTTTTTCTGTGTTTATTGGATATGCCTTATGGATTTTACCAATTTGTTCGATTTGTGGCATTAATCGGATTTGGAATTTTGGCGTATAAAGCAAATGAAGAAGGCGAAAATACAGAAATGATTATTTACGGTGGACTTGCTCTACTCTTTCAACCTTTTTTCAAAATAGCACTTGGAAGAGTAATATGGAACATTGTGGATATGATTGTCGGAATTGGACTTATTGCAAGTTTGTTTATGAATAGAGCAAAAAGCCAACGCTAAAAGCCATACACATTTGCAATTCGCACCAACCAATGCTACGCCAAAAATTGCAAAAGAGTATGTCTTTGCCAACGCTCACTTCCTAACTAACATTAAAACTTAGGAAAACCAAGCAGGACGTGGAAAGCCAGCTTACAACAATGTATAAAAATAATAGCGGCTTTATCGCTAAAACGAAAGTAAGTAAATATAAATAGGGTCTGTGATTAACTGAAAATTAGTACATTTTAATCCGCTACTATTCTTATACTAACCGTTGTGCGTAAGCTGAAAAAAATAAGAAACACGCTTCTTCAATTGGTAAATTTCGATTTTAAAAACAACGAATTGAAAGTCTGAACAGAACAAAAAACTGCAAAATTTAACACTCAATCGGAATTTTTAAAGTCGGTTTAAATAACAAACTCTTTGCTTCACGGGAAAATTTCGTTTTTAAGGTCAAGTTTGGAATGAAATGCAAAACGGCTAAACATTATGGTGGAATTGTTTGCCGAAAATAACTGTTTGAACTTTAGTCTGTAAAACGAAAATTAGCAAGCCGAAAATGTGCGGAATGAAAAACTGCATGGAAAACGTGCGGAAAAAATAAAATAATAACACACGGAATTTAAGCCAAAACGTTTTTTTGTGTTTTATAGAAGTAAAAATTATTACTTTAGCTAAAAAATAAAAAATTTAGAATATTTCCTTGGCGGAATAAAAATAAGTTGAACGGAAAAAAGCCTACGCACAACACTGTGTAAAAATAATTACTGGTAATCGCTTACTTGCGAAAGTCTAGAAAGACTTTCTTGGTTTGTGTTTTATTTACTAAATTAGTGCCTTAGAACACGTAACTATTCTTACACCAAACGTTGCCAGTAATATAAAAAACCGACAGAACTAAATGATAATTGAAGAAGGAAAGTATTTAAAATGGATTATTAATAATGGTGTCGGAAAAAAAGATAAAATTGCTGATTCAACAAAATCATATATTTCTTACCTTAATTCAGTTTCAAAATTAATAAATGAAGATATTTCAAGAAAGAATTTATATGACGAACAAAGTCTTGAAAAAATCGTAAACCGAATTTTAGAAAACGGAAAAAACATTGCCTCTATTTCTAAATATAAAACTGCGATGAGGCAGTATGTTAGAATGGTTAATAATAAAAGTCAGAATATGAAATTAACTCTTTCGGAATTGGCTCTCAAGCAAACAAAAAAGAATATTGGAAGTACTAAAAGTACTTTAAGTTCTGAATATAAGAGCATATTTAAGATACCAAATGCTGTTTCAATAAAAGGAAGAACTTCTTCAATAACAAATTCTTTCATTAATGGAGTAATTCCTATTATTCAACCAAATGAAAAGGAAATAGATGAAGTTCTTAATATATTCAATTTATCAAAAGACAAAGTTGAATGTGTTTACTGTGGCGACAAATCAACTGAATGGGACCATTTACAACCTTTAATAAAAAATAAAAGATTTACGGGATTTATTACTGAAATTCAGAACCTTGTTCCTGCTTGCGGAAAATGTAACCAATCAAAAGGAAATAGAAACTGGTTCGATTGGATTTATAGTTCTGCTAAACAATCACCATATTCACGACAAATTTCAGATATAGACGAAAGAGCAAAACGTATTAGAAATTTTGAGAATTGGAAGAAAACTACAAACATTAACTTTCAAGATGTTGTAGGAAATGAAAAGTGGAAAGAATACGAAAATTTATATCAAAAAATAATTAAATCAATTGAAGAATGTCAGATAGTTTCAAACGAAATTAAACAGATAATTAAAGAAAAAACTGAAAGCGAATAAATACTACTGGCAACACCGTGTATAATTAATTGCTTGGTTTTAGCCTACTTACGAAAACCCTCGCGGATTTTCTATTCAGTTTTTATTTACTAACTTTAGTGCTTAAAACACGCAACTAATCATACACAATCACGTTGTGGGCAAGTACTCAATTAAAATATTTAAGCTTGATTTAAGGGGTTAAAAATTTAATTTCCGCCAAAGTCTGGTATAAAAACCCAATTTTTTTTGGCGCACAAAAACAAAAATTTTAGCTAAGGTTTTGGTTTATTTATTAAGGTCGTTCCCTAGCGGTTGAGCAACTTTATAAATATTTTTTTAGTCGGTTTCTTTTTCCCATAGATCAGTAATTAAATTTTTGTTTTTTAACAAAGGAAATTTCTAATCCGCCAGTTTCCGTAAAATCAAATCTGAGCGCTTTATTTTTTTGGTTCTTGAATTTCTAAGAATAAAAAATTCGGTTTCTAGACAAAGGACAGTCCTTTTTTATAATGGTCTGTAAAATATATTCAAAACCTGCCCACAACAAAGTATAAAATTAATTGCTTGGTTATTGATTACTTACGAAAGTCCAAACAGACTTTCTTGGTTCGTGGTTTATTTACTAAATTAGTGTTCTAAATACGCAACTAATCTTATACAACACGTTGGCAATAATTATGAAAAAGAGACTATCGATAATATTCATTTCATTAATTATAATCTTCATTATATATTGGAATTTCAGAATAGATATAAAAGATTATTTCATTTCTAAAGATGCCATTTACTGGTCTGAAGATGTTGAATTAAAATATTCTGATTTTCAAGCTGACATAAATCTGAAATCAAAAAGCAATATTTATTATTACTACGGCTTTAATTTAAAAGCCAATAGTATTGAAAAAGCATATGTTCGTTCATATTTTGACAAAGATAAATCTTGGATTAAAGACACTCTTGCGCCAGGAATGAAACTTGAAATGAAGATCCAAAAATTGATATTTGATTTAAATGAAGTTTACGTTAGAAAGTTTAATGCTGAAATTGATAAAATCAAGTTCGACAAAAAAACAAAGTTTCGCGACCTAGAGAATGTTGGAGATAGAATATATTCAGAGCTAGAAGATGTTGAAGATTACATGTTTCAATCTACTAATACTGATTCTGAAGTTTTATTAATATGGAGGCCTCGTGTTGATTCTCTTTTAAACTTACACAAATAACAACTATTGCCAACAACGTGTATAATTAATTGCTTTGGTAAGTGCTTATTTGGAAAATTCCTTCGGAATTTTCTCGCGTTCGTATTTGTTTACTAAATTAGTTGCTTAAACACGCAACTAACCATACACAAGAACGTTGTGGGCAAGTACTCAATTAAAATATTTAAGCTTGATTTAAGGGGTTTAAAATTTAATTTCCGCCAAAGTCTGGTATAAAAACCCAATTTTTTTTGGCGCACAAAAACAAAAATTTTAGCTAAGGTTTTGGTTTATTTATTAAGGTCGTTCCCTAGCGGTTGAGCAACTTTATAAATATTTTTTTAGTCGGTTTCTTTTTCCCTAGATCAGTAATTAAATTTTTGTTTTTTAACAAAGGAAATTTCTAATCCGCCAGTTTCCGTAAAATCTAATCTGAGCGCTTTATTTTTTTGGTTCTTGAATTTCTAAGAATAAAAAATTCGGTTTCTAGACAAAGGACAGTCCTTTTTTATAATGGTCTGTAAAATATATTCAAAACCTGCCCACAACAAAGTATAAAATTAATTGCTTGATTATTGATTACTTACCAAAGTCCAAACAGACTTTCTTGGTTCGTGTTTTATTTAGTAAATTAGTGTTCTAAATACGCAACTAATCTTATACAACACGTTGTGTGCCATTAAAAATAAAAAAAATGAAACTCGAAATCACTCTTAGCTTACTGCTATTACTAACAATGCAAATTGTATTTGGACAAAAATCTGAATTATTTTCAAAAGATAATTCTGAATTAATAGACGACGACCTACTTTCAATAACTGTTGATACAAATGGGAATAAATGGATTGGAACTTCAAAATTCGGTTTAGTAAAACTTAGTAATGGAAAATTTGAAAATCTAAATAAAGAAAATTCTGAAATAAAAG
>NZ_JSWF01000040.1 GCF_000797445.1 Lacinutrix jangbogonensis
TATTTTTTGAAGGTAAGTATGAATTTATATGGACTGATATTTTATTGTACTTGTTACCGGATTACTCTTGTGGTTGTTTTTCGGAACTGAATACGAAATCACTCAATCGGAATTGAAATATAAAAGCGGACCATTTCACGGAAAAATTGAACTCGAACAAATACGCGAAATAATAAAAGGCAAAACGATGTGGTCAGGAATGAAACCAGCGACCGCTAAAAATGGATTGATAATTAAATACGGAAAATATGACGAAATTTATATTAGTCCAATTACAAATGACACGTTCGTTAGAAAAATTTTGGAATTAAATAATGATATAAAAAATAACAGTGAACTGAGAATCAGAACGCAGAAAGCCAGACGGCAACACCGTATAAAAATAATTGCGGCTTAGTGCTTAATCAAAGGTCGTTGCGTGTTTGTAACGTCTGATTTTCCTTCGGAAAATCCTCGCATACAAAACCCGCAACTAATCTTATACAACACGTTGTGGGCAAGTACTCAATTAAAATATTTAAGCTTGATTTAAGGGGTTTAAAATTTAATTTCCGCCAAAGTCTGGTATAAAAACCCAATCTTTTTTGGCGCACAAAAACAAAAATTTTAGCTAAGGTTTTGGTTTATTTATTAAGGTCGTTCCCTAGCGGTTGAGCAACTTTATAAATATTTTTTTAGTCGGTTTCTTTTTCCCTAGATCAGTAATTAAATTTTTGTTTTTTAACAAAGGAAATTTCTAATCCGCCAGTTTCCGTAAAATCAAATCTGAGCGCTTTATTTTTTTGGTTCTTGAATTTCTAAGAATAAAAAATTCGGTTTATAGACAAAGGACAGTCCTTTTTTATAATGGTCTGTAAAATATATTCAAAACCTGCCCACAACAAAGTATAAAATTAATTGCTTGGTTATTGATTACTTACAAAAGTCCAAACAGACTTTCCTGGTTCGTGTTTTATTTAGTAAATTAGTGTTCTAAATACGCAACTAATCTTATACAACACGTTGCCACACATATAACAAAAACTGATTGAATTGGACAATTTAGAAATATTAAAATATATCTGTTTCGGAATTTCGTTTTTAGTTGGCGGAATTATATTCTCTTTTCAAGATGACTTGATGAACCCGAAAATTTACTCAAAAGCACTATTTTCGAGTGGGATTTGTTTTATTATTGGCGTGTTATTGGAATTATTCAACATTTTTGATTTAGAGAATGGAATGACTTTGTTGGTAATGTCAATTGGAATTATTTATGTGGCGTACTTCAAATTATTCCTGAATTTGTTTGTAAAATGGAAAGGGATGAAACCGATTATCACATCTGCCTCAAGTATGATTGGAGGAAGGCCAATAAGCGGATTTACCAACAAATATGATTCGAAAAGAAGAATAACTGGTGCTGACTTTATATTCAGCTTCGCACAAGGTTTAATACCGATTTTTACAATTTTCGGAGTTATGATTTTAATAATAGAATTGAATAGATAGCGCAGAAATACGTGTGGCAACAAAGTATATAATCAATGCGGGAGTTGTTGCTTAATTAAAAGTTAGGGTATATTTGGAAGTCGCCGAATTTTTACAAATCCGACTTTTGATACAAACAAAAAATAAAAAGCGGAATTTGTAAAAATCAGCTTGTGCTCAACCGAATGGCAATAGCCATTTTTCATCCGCACTGCTCATATACAAAGCGTTAGCAGGCATTAACCAACAACGACCAAAATAAAATAAATATGGAACAGATTAGTTCTTTGAAAAAAATCCAAAAAGCGAGAACTATTGGCTCTTTCTTTCTTTTAGCATTTCTACTTTATGGGATTGGACGAAATATATTTGAAAGTGAAACACTTACTGAAAAATATACTGGTGCTTTACTAATTATAGCAAACTCAATTATCGTTTTATTAATTGGAATATTCTTAAGAAAGACATTACAAAAACACAATGTTTTGGTAGGAAATATTTATCTTTTTTCAAGAGTATTTGAAGCAATAGCTCTTGCAAGTGTAGTTCTAAATATAATCCCAACTGTAAACGTTTCTTTAGATTATGGATATTTCCTTGCAATGATTGTATTAGGAATTGGAAGTATTCCAATGTGTTTTATATTACTTGAACATAAAATCATACCAAAATGGTTAGCAATTTGGGGAATGATAGGATACGCTGTTTTTACATTTGGTTTTTTAATGGAGTTATTTGGAAAAGAATGGAGTATGTATTTATTAGGACTTGGAGGCTTATGGGAAATATATTTTGCTATTTGGCTAATTATAAAAGGTGGAAAAATAACGACCTGCTAACACCGTGTATAATTAATGCTATACTCCTACTTCAATTTAAATTTATATCTTTAATCATCTGATTTGCTACAACTGAAAATCCTGCAGATTGACAATCGCACAAATCATACACAAACCGTTGTAAGCCATTTGAACAGACCAATAAAAATGAGTGAAAATCGAGAATTTTGGTACTTCCTATTACAAGGAACTTTAGACGATAAAACAGGAGTTTATTCAACCTTCTATACTTACGGAACTCATTGTGGAGATTGTTTATCTAAAGCAATTAATACAGCAGAAAGAGAAGATGTAATAAAACCTGAATTAATTGAAACTTGCAGATTAGATAATTTAGAAAATTTTGAATTGCCAGAAAATGCAATAGAAATGAGTTCAGATGCTTTTATGCTTTCTACCATAAATACTTACGAATTAAAAAAAGAAGAAATTGAATTCACACCACCAATCGGAATCGCATTTGGAACTGATGAAAACGAATTCGAAACGGATTTAATTAAAGAATGTTTTGTTGCTTATGGTAAAAATGACAACGGAATATTTGAATTTGAACTTGTTGCAGATAATTCCCGACTTATAGAGACGTATTTTAAAGCAATTGAATTTTTACCTGATACAAATGGATTTTGGATTTATATTCGTGACCATTGGGAAAATGAACAAACTGAATTGCACGCAGGAAAAGATTTAATCTCAAAAGAAAATATAATCGAATTCTTAAAGTCAAATGATGAATCAACTTTAAAAAACGGATTTATTGACATTGTGGTTCATTCGAAAAAAGGAGAAACAAATCTCACTTTGGATGAGCATAAAAAAATTCAATTACACACGAAAGATGAATCTGTATTTAACGAGTTTATCGGAAAAATAATTGAAATCGGATTTGAACAAACCAGAGAATATTATAACATTGAATTTGGTTATCATCATTGGCATTATCGAACCAACAAAAGTCTTAACAGAAATGAATTTAAGGAAATGTTGAGTAAAAAGAATTTTGAACAAATAGAACTGAATTAAAAAAACGGCTTACAACAATGTATAAAAAACATAGGGCGTTTGTGCTAAACCGAAATTTCTGTGAGTATTAATGAAGTCCGCTAAATATAAAATTTGGCGTTTAAGAAAAAAAATAAAAGCAAAATATTTATATTTAGCTAAGTAATAAACCGAAACGAAAGTGCTTTTTAACTGCCCTACGTTTCTTATACTAAACGTTACCGCGCATTCCAAAAGAGAAAAACCAATAACCTCAAAGCTGAAATTTAAAAATAGCGGTGTTTTAATTACGCTGGAATCTTGCCAATTACGTCTACGTTGCGTTGGAATTTAAAACACTTTGCAATAGCAACGTTTGACTTTGAAAACCTTTGTGAAAATTGGATTTGTAAAACAAGTTGCTTAAAAAGTGTTTATCAAAACGTTGCGTTTGTTTGTCGGAAAAACTGAATGAAAAACTTATGTTTCCGAAGCGTGAAAATTTGACGCCAACAAACTGAAAACGAAAGGAAAACTAAATTAAAACGCGCGGTAACAAAAAATAAAATCAATACGGGGTTTAGGTAAAATTTAAAGTTTTGTGTTTTTAATCCGCCAGCAAAACATTTGTTGCACGGGATTATTTAAATTACCCAAAAAATGTTGTGCTGGCTTAGTTCTGGTTTTTATACGATATTTCGTGTTTGTAAAATCCCGCACTGTTTTTATTTAAACGTTGTGGGCAAGTACTCAATTAAAATATTTAAGCTTGATTTAAGGGGTTTAAAATTTAATTTCCGCCAAAGTCTGGTATAAAAACCCAATTTTTTTTGGCGCACAAAAACAAAAATTTTAGCTAAGGTTTTGGTTTATTTATTAAGGTCGTTCCCTAACGGTTGAGCAACTTTATAAATATTTTTTTAGTCGGTTTCTTTTTTTATAGATCAGTAATTAAATTTTTGTTTTTTAACAAAGGAAATTTCTAATCCGCCAGTTTCCGTAAAATCAAATCTGAGCGCTTTATTTTTTTGGTTCTTGAATTTCAAAAAATAAAAAATTCGGTTTCTAGACAAAGGACAGTCCTTTTTTATAATGGTCTGTAAAATATAGTCAAAACCTGCCCACAACAAAGTATAAAATTAATTGCTTGGTTATTGATTACTTACGAAAGTCCAAACAGACTTTCTTGGTTCGTGTTTTATTTAGTAAATTAGTGTTCTAAATACGCAACTAATCTTATACAACACGTTATGTGCAAGCTAAAAAAAACATAGAATATGCCAAAAATAATTGATATTGGAGTTGAGCAAGATCATATCGAGTCTTTAACGAGAGCGAATGGAATAACTGCAATTTCTGAACTTATATGGAATTCTCTTGATGCCGACTCAACAGAAATTAAAATCGAATACGTCAAAAACAAACTTGGAGGATATGAAAACCTTATTGTTATTGATAACGGACTTGGAATTGAATATACAAAAGCTCAAGATGTATTTGGTAGATTAGGTGGTTCAGAAAAGAAACAAATAAACACAAGTCCAAATGGACGACATTATCACGGAAAGGAAGGAAAAGGAAGATATAAATCACTTGCGTTAGGAGATTTAGTGAAATTCACTAGCGTTTATAAAAATGGAGAATTATTAAAAGAATTTACAGTAACCTTTGACCGAAATAATTTATCTCATTCAAACTTTAGTGATTTAAAAACACTTCCAAAAGATAATACAGAAACTGGTTTTAAAGTCGAAATTCAAAACATAAACCAAGAAAATGTAAATCAAGCATTAGATGTTAAATTCAGAAAAGAGATAGAACAAAAGTTCGCTTCTTATTGGATAAATTATAATGATTTCAATATTTACTTTAATGGCAACAAACTGGAATTTGAATCTTTAATAAAAAACACAGCCGAAACTGACTTTCTTGTAGAAGACGGAGAATTATCATATCGATTCGTGATTAAAGTAATCGAATGGAGTTTTGACATAAAAAAGAAAACATATTTATGTAACACCAAAGGTGTTCCATTCAAAGAATTGAACCTTGGAATTAGGTCAACAATTCCTATTTCGATTTTTATACAGTCAATTTATGTAGAAAAGTTACATAGAGAAAATCTAATAGATTTAGAAAATTTTGATGATATACTGCAAGGTGCTTATGGAGAAGCAAAGAAATTCGCTCGTGAATATGTTAGAAAACGACTTCATTTATATTCTGGAGAATTCATTAATGAATTAAAGTCAAAAGGTCTTTATCCATACAAAGAAAATGCGGATTCAATTATAGAGGAAAGCAAAAGACAAGTATTTGACATTGTTGCACTTCAAGTCAACGAATACTTACCAGATTTTGAAAATCAAGATGATAAAAGCAAAAAGTTTACACTTTCCCTAATCAAAGAAGCATTAGAGAAGGATTCTTCATCTCTTCAAAGAATTTTAACAGAGGTAATTGAATTGCCTGATGAAAAAAGAGAAGAACTTGTTGAGATTTTAGAAGAAACCTCATTGTCAAGTATTATAGATACAATGACAGAGATTAAAAACAGATTACGCTTTATTAATGGACTGGAAGAATTGATTTATAATAAGGAATTAAATAAAAATGTTTTAGAAAGAAAACATTTACATAAAATCCTTGTTAACGAAACTTGGTTATTTGGAGACGAATATACTTATGGAGTTGATGATATTACACTCAAAAATGTTTTAAAAGAATATTTGAAACATTTAGGTAGAACAGATTTTGAAGAAATTGTAACTAGTGAATCAAATACTGAACTAAAAATTATTCCAGATGTTTGTCTTTGGAGGCAATTTCCACAAGGAATTCCAGGACACAAAACAAATTTGATAATTGAATTAAAAAAACCAAAAGTTGATGCAGGAGTGGACGAACTAATGCAAATAAAACTTTATGCTGCTAGAATCAGTAAAGACAAAAGGTTTCCAAAAGAAAAAACTAAATGGAAATTCCTTTTAGTAACTAAAGACATAAAAGCAGACATTGAATCAGAGTTAGACCAAACCGACAGAAAATATGGACACGTAGTTGCAACTGATTTATATGATGTTTACGTTTTGACTTGGGGACACATTCTTAATGAAGCTAGAACTAGATACGAATTTATAAAAGACAAGCTGAATTTGAATTTAATGGATAACCAACAAAATTTAGATTATTTAAAATCAAAATACAGCGAATATTTACCAAATGAACTGAAAAAAGCCGGCACATAACACCGTGTATAATTAATTGCTGGTGCAAGCTTACTTACGAAAATCCTCGCGAATTTTCTAGTTGGTTTTGTATTTACTAAATTAGTCGCTTAAACACGCAACAACTCATACACAAACACGTTGTGGGCAAGTACTCAATTAAAATATTTAAGCTTGATTTAAGGGGTTTAAAATTTAATTTCCGCCAAAGTCTGGTATAAAAACCCAATCTTTTTTGGCGCACAAAAACAAAAATTTTAGCTAAGGTTTTGGTTTATTTATTAAGGTCGTTCCCTAGCGGTTGAGCAACTTTATAAATATTTTTTTAGTCGGTTTCTTTTTCCCTAGATCAGTAATTAAATTTTTGTTTTTTAACAAAGGAAATTTCTAATCCGCCAGTTTCCGTAAAATCAAATCTGAGCGCTTTATTTTTTTGGTTCTTGAATTTCTAAGAATAAAAAATTCGGTTTATAGACAAAGGACAGTCCTTTTTTATAATGGTCTGTAAAATATATTCAAAACCTGCCCACAACAAAGTATAAAATTAATTGCTTGGTTATTGATTACTTACAAAAGTCCAAACAGACTTTCCTGGTTCGTGTTTTATTTAGTAAATTAGTGTTCTAAATACGCAACTAATCTTATACAACACGTTGTGGTGCATTTACCAAAAACTCATTGAAAACGAGAGACTAACTTAAAACTGGACCAAAACTTTAATGAATCTAGCAAGACATTGTGATTTATGCGAAAATAAAATGACTAGTCTAGAAAAAGGAATCACCTGTAAGTTGACTAATAAAAAACCTAACTTTAATAACACTTGTTCCAAAATCACTCTTGATAAAAAATTTCAAGAAAAGTTAGAAATTGCTAATCTCGAATTGGAAATAATGCGTAGAAACCAAAAGTCCGCACATTTGACTTTCTACGGCACAATAATTATTGGTTTTCTATTAATACTTCTTGGATACTTTTTTTCTGACTGGAATATACATAGCTTGTTCCTATGGTACGTGAAAATTGGAATAATTGTAGCTGGATTTTCATTTCTGGAAACTGCTTACTCTAAGTTGAATAAATATAGAAGAGAAAATAAAAAAGCGGAACTGGAAAAAAATAAAATTGATGAAGTCCTAAATAAATACGGAGTTTCATATTGTGAAAGCTTTGATTTTAAAGAAAAAATTCACGGAACTCAAGAAGTAATTGTGAACGTTGAATTTAAAAATTGGACAAAAGGAAAAATAACTAATTCTTATAAATTTGACTATTAAAAGTAAATAAAAAACGACACCACAACACGGTGTATAATTAATTGCTTTGGCTAGTGCTTATCTGGAAAATTCCGCTGGAATTTTCTCTAGTCCGTATTTGTTTACTAATTTAGTTGCTTAATCACGCAACTAACCATACACATCACGTTGTAAACAATTTAAAAAAGCTAAATGATAAAAAATATTCTAACAATTTTAATAATTTTTTGTTTCTCTAATGTAAATGCCCAATATGAATGGACACCAGCAAAAGTTATCTTAAAAGATGGAACTTCATTTCGTGGGTTAGTTAAATTCCCCATGCATTCTGGTGGTCTAATTTCAATGGGAAGCACTAAGTTTAAGTATAAAAAAAATAGAAAATCATCCACAGAAAAATTTGGAAGCGAAACTTTAGATAAAGTCATTTTTGGAGACGAACAATTTGCCACCATAGAATATCAATACGTTCCTATTAAAAAAAATAAAAAAGTTTTAATGGAATTAATAATAAATGGTAAAGTAAATTTATACTATAGAGTTGTTTCCCAGTATAGCACAACAAATATTGGTGATCAAAATTTTCAGTCAATACCAAAAGCAACAATACCAACAACAACTTCTATTGATTATAATAATCAATACTTTTTGCTAAGAGAAAATGAAAAAACAGCTACATTAATAATCGACCCGAATAGTTTTCAATCTTTTAATTACAAAGCAAAAAAATATTTTTCAGACTGTAAGGATATAGTATCCTTTATAGAAAGTAAACTTTACCAACCTAAAGATTTATTAGAATTAGTAGAAGACTATAACCTTTTGTGTGAATAAAAACTGTTTACAACACCGTGTATAATTCATTGCTAGTTCTAGCCTACTTGGAAATTCCTTCGGAATTTCCTCTGGTTCGTTTTCTTTTGCTAAATTAGTTACCTAAACACGCAACGAAATCATACACAATCACGTTGTAGTGCATTAGAAAAAAAATGAACGAAAGATATTTAAAATTAGAAGTTATCTGGAAAGATGAAGATATGTTCGAATTAAAAGTTACGGCTAATAATGGACGATATTCTGGAATTACAGAAGTTTACGAAGGATCTGATTCTCTACTTGGATTTGTAAATGAACTTAACGGATTTCCATTTGGAAAAGACAAAGTGACTCATTCTTGTGGAGAAAAGGACAGCTATGCTTATTTCGAAATGGAGTTTTATAAAATCGGTTTGACTGGCAAATGTGGATTACAAATCACAATGGAAGAAAATGTTGCAACGGAATACAGAAAAGAAGAGAAAGACAAACTCATAATGGAATTGATAGTTGAACCAAATTCGATTGATATATTTTGCCGAGAATTGAAAGTATTAGCTGAAAAAGAAAGTGGAATTGCAGAACTAAAAGCTGTCGGAAAATATACGAATAACATTGTGTAGAATAACGCACTACAACAACGTGTATAACCCATTGTTTTCTTTGTGTGTACTCGGAAAATCCTGCGGATTTCCCTCTGGTTCGTTTTCTTTTGCTAATTTAGTCCTAAACCAAAACAACGTGCCATACACGAACACGTTAGCCACAAGCTAAAAAAACACTTGTCATCAAATCAAATAACATCGAAACAACAAAAAATATATTCGCCCACTTTGAAAAGTTTATTAAACTTTCAGAAGACTTGAAATCTGAGCTTTCAAAACGAATAAAGCCAATAGTATTTCAGAAAGGAGAACTCGTTTTAGATGCAAACAATATTTCCAAAAAAAGCTATTTCATTAACAAAGGTATTCTACGAACCTATTTTATAAAAGATGGAAAAGAAATAAGCGAATATTTTTCTGGAATAAATGAATGGGTTAATTCACCTAAAAGCTTTATGCAAAGGAAAAAAGACATCTACTACATTGATGCAATTGAAAACACCGAAGCGTATTTTATAAACGTGGACGACCTTGTGTATCTTTTTGACAATTATCCAGAAATGGAACGTTACGCTCGTTTATCAATGGGAACTGTTTTTGGGCATTTTATGGAACGTATAACCTCGATAAGATTTACATCTGCCAAAGAAAAATATATTCATTTTCAAAAAACTTATTCTGGAATTTATCATCGTATTCCTTTAGGTATGGTTGCATCTTATTTAGGAATAACTCAAGAGACATTAAGTAGAATAAGGGCTAAAAAGTAATTATTTGATTTAAGTCAAAAGTTCTGATTATCTCAATCACTAACTTTAACTCTAAATTAAAACTCATAATGAAGAAAAGAACAAAAAGAATATTATTAATCCTAGCTCTAGCTTTAATTTCAGGAATAATTTACATATTTACTTATGTCCCAAGTTTATCAAAACAGCACGGAGTTGTCGAAACTCTATTATATTCAGGAGATTCTGACAATCAGCCTTTAATTGTAGCCTTTGGTGGTGCAGAAGGTGGAATTGATTGGCACAGAGACCATATGAAAAGTAAAAGGGACAGTCTTATTCAAAAAGGCTATGCGATTTTGGCAATCGGATATTTTAATGCTGATGGAACACCGAAAAATCTTGACAGAATTTCGTTAGATGCAATTTCGGACACTATTATGAACATTGCCAAAAATCCCAAAATAGATGAATCAAAAATTGCCCTTATTGGAGGCTCTCGAGGCGGAGAATTAGTCTTGAATTTAGCTAGTAGATTTAAGCATTTTAATGCAGTTATAGCAATGTCAACATCAAATGTAACCTTCCCTGCTATTACTTGGTCTGCCAATACTTCTTCGTGGACTTATAAAGGTGAGGAAATTCCATATGTGCCAGCACCTTTGAAAATAATCGGACCTGCATTAAAAGGAGATTTATTTACTGCTCATAAGATGATGCTTGAAGACAAAGAAGCTTCAAAGAAGGCTGAAATTGAAGTTGAAAATATTAACGGGGCTATATTATTATTATCCGGTAAAAAAGATGACCAATGGCCAGCTTCAGAAATGTCTGACCAATTAATTCAAAGATTAGAAAACAAAAAATTCAAGCACTATTACAAACATATAAAACTAGATGGTGGACATATAGCACCTATAGAACATTTTAATTTTGTCTATGATTTTTTAGATAAACATTTACCAACGAAATAACCAAAGCCAGTGGCTAACAATGGCTATAATTAATACGGGTTTTGGTGCTTAACCCAAAGTTTAGAGCTTTTAACCAAGTCCGCCAAATCTTTTGATTTGGCTTTAGAACAGAAAAGATAAAACAAAATAAAAAGTTTTGGCTAAGTGCTTAATCAAAAGTTCACTACTTTTAATTCCCGTACTAACCATAGCCTAAACGTCAGACTGTCTAAAAACTGAGCACTTAAATATTGGTATAAAACATTGATAATTTGTATCTTTAGTTATGAGCTACATTCAAGGTTTTAACAGAAAACAAGCCGTTTTAATTCCCGAAACAATAGAACAATTAATAGCAGAAAATAATCCTGTACGCTTTATTGATGCCTTTGTAAATTCACAAGATGTTGTTGCTTTGGGGTTTAAAGATATTCGGTTTAATAAAAATGGTCGCCCGCCATTTCATCCAAAAGATTTATTAAAACTTTACATCTACGGCTATCTTAATAAAATAAGATCTTCTCGAGCATTAGAAAAGGAATGTATTAGAAATGTGGAATTGATGTGGCTTATAAAAGGACTTGTTCCAGACCATAATACCATCTCTAATTTTAGAAGGGACAATCCAAAATCCATTAAAAAAGTGTTTAGAGCCACTGTAAATATTGCTAAGAACCTAGACCTTATTGGAGGTGTTTTACTTGCGGGTGATGGAACCAAACTTAGAGCACAAAACTCCAAGAAAAACAATTACAACCAAAAGAAAATTGATAGACATATTGCCTACATAGAAACGAAGCTTGCTCAATATTGTAATGCATTAGAAACTGCTGATGGTGATAAGAAAAAAGTGATTGAAAACAAAAATTGCCAAA
>NZ_JSWF01000041.1 GCF_000797445.1 Lacinutrix jangbogonensis
TAAAGCACAAGACACTTATTGCTGTCCTGCCGGTGAAACATTAAAAACTAATGGAAATTGGTACAACAAAAGAGTGTATCGAGTAAAACAATATAAAACCAAAAATTGTAAATTATGTCCAGTAAAAAACGATTGCACCAAAGCCAAATATCAAAGAATCATTGAACGACACGAGTTTGCAGAGGCGCTCGATATAAACAAAAATAACATTAGCAAAAATCCAGAAATATACGCACAAAGACAAGCCATAGTAGAGCATCCTTTTGGCACTATGAAAAGGCAATGGGGATTTGACCACATTATGACCAAAAAAACCAAAGAAAGAGCCTCTGCGGACGTTGGCTTTATTTTCATTGCATACAATCTAAAAAGAATTATGAATAGTATTGGTATTGATCGATTGATCAAACATATCATCTTATTTTGGCTAGAAATAGGTATAAAAAAACGCCTAAATAAGCTTTTAAAGTCTTTTGAACACTTAAAAAAGTTAACTGTATATTTTATTGAAAATGCATCCCCTAAAAGTACAACCAAACAAATAGCTTATTTTTGAATAAATTTATAAAATTATTGGCGGTTTTTAGACGAACTGACGTTGTGTGTAATTTGAGAAAAACTTCGAAAATCATTGATAATATGTCGAATAAAATAACAAAAAAACAACATTATGTTTGGAGAGAATATTTAAGAGCATGGTCGGATGATGATATCATATCAACATATATCAAAAAAAAAATGAAGTAATCCGAACTGACTTAATGAAGGTTGCTCAAAAACGATATTTTAATAAGTTTGATAAGTTTGACAAAACTGAATTGGATTTTTTAAAGCACATGAGTTCTAATATAAAAGGTCCAATTAAGGAAACTATCAATGATCTCGTTAATGATATCAGTATTTTTAATGAACTTAAAAAATTACAAGAAGAAATAGCAAATGAAACACCAGAAACATTAAATGAATTGGAAAAAAATGGTTTCGAACTTTTACATACAACAATCGAAGGACATGGTCGTAATCTGATTTCGTGTAGAAAATTAACAGATCTATATTTTTTTAACGATGCAGAATCAAAGTTTGAAGCATTAATGTATTTATCATTTCAATACTTTAGAACTAAAAAACAGAAAGACTCTCAAATCGAGAATTTTAAAGACACTCAACTAAATATTGAAAAAATATATAATGTTTTAGCAATTATTTCTGCAATTAGAATTGCGCAAAACATTTCTTTTGACCCAAATATCCATTATAATTTATTAGAGATTTCAAATAATGAAATAAGTTTTATAACATGTGACCAACCAGTTATTAACTTGATTGGAGATGAATTAGATGACGAAGGAGGCGCTAAAGATTTAATTTTTTATTATCCAATTTCACCTAAATATGCAATAATGATTGACTTTAAACCAGAAGGCGAAAAATTTCAGCATAAGAATTTGAAAACCGAAGATGTAGAAAAGTTAAACCTTAAAATAGTAAATGAATATCACGAATTTTTGTTTTCAGATACTGATGAACAATTAAAAAACTACACACAACACCGTGTATAATTAATTGCTGGCAAATCGCTTACTTACGAAAGTCCAAACGGACTTTCTTGGTTCATGTTTTATTTACTAAATTAGTCTCTTAAAATACGCAACTAACCATACACAATTCCGTTAGGTGCAATTTGAAAAAAAATAATTGAATGTCCGAAAACCATAGTGAAAATATCTTTTGTGAGTACACAATCAAGTCATGGAATGATTTAAGAAAACTATTTTCAAACATTGATAACTGGATTTTTAGGGGACACGCGGATAGTAGATGGACACTACAGACTACTCTAGAAAGAGGAGCTGAAATGAATAAATCCAATATCAGAGACATTCCACAAATCGAAAAGAATATTATTGATAAATTTAAGCGCAGAGCATCTAATTATCTTGACAATTATCCCGAAGATGACAATTTACTTGAGTGGCTTTCATTGATACAGCATCACGGCGGACCGACTAGATTATTAGACTTTTCAAAGTCATATTATGTAGGTCTTTTTTTTTCTGTTAATCAAACTATAACTGAATCTGCTGTATATTGTCTAAATCGAAAACTAATTCATCAAAAAGGTTTAGAAACAGAAGAGAAAAGATACAGAGAGGATTTTTTGGAATTTGGTAGTAGAGCCCATTGCAATTTTGCCTTAAAAGAACAAACCTTAAGTCCTCTAGTGACAACGGTAGAACCATATAATATTCACGAACGTTTATCGAGACAACAAGGACTTTTTGCAATTCCTTTCGAAGGTCGACAAACATTTGAATATAATCTTTCACTTACAGTAAATTCATATCAAAAAGAATTACCTCAAAGTAAAAAAATTAAAAATCACGAAACAGAATTAAAACTGCTTAATGATGAATGTGGTCTTTTAAAGATAAAAATACCAGCGAAATTTCATAATGAAATTAAAAGAGATTTAAAGCTAATGAACATAACGAACGAAACTCTATTTCCAGGAATAGATGGGTTTTCAAAATCACTATTTAATGAATATGACATCAAGTAAAAAAACTGCACCTAACACGGTGTATAATTAATTGCTTTGGCTAGTGCTTATCTGGAATATTCCTTCGGAATATTCTCTAGTCCGTATTTGTTTATTAATTTAGTTGCTTAACCACGCAACTAACCATACACATCACGTTGTGGGCAAGTACTCAATTAAAATATTTAAGCTTGATTTAAGGGGTTTAAAATTTAATTTCCGCCAAAGTCTGGTATAAAAACCCAATTTTTTTGGCGCACAAAAACAAAAATTTTTAGCTAAGGTTTTGGTTTATTTATTAAGGTCGTTCCCTAGCGGTTGAGCAACTTTATAAATATTTTTTTAGTCGGTTTATTTTTCCCCAGATCAGTAATTAAATTTTTGTTTTTTAACAAAGGAAATTTCTAATCCGCCAGTTTCCGTAAAATCTAATCTGAGCGCTTTATTTTTTTGGTTCTTGAATTTCTAAGAATAAAAAATTCGGTTTCTAGACAAAGGACAGTCCTTTTTTATAATGGTCTGTAAAATATATTCAAAACCTGCCCACAACAAAGTATAAAATTAATTGCTTGATTATTGATTACTTACCAAAGTCCAAACAGACTTTCTTGGTTCGTGTTTTATTTAGTAAATTAGTGTTCTAAATACGCAACTAATCTTATACAACACGTTGTATGCAATTAACAAAATGAAAAAGATAACTTTAATATTTCTAGTTCTAATTATAAATTCTTGTAACTCAAGAAAAGGAGAACAAATCAAAAACGAAAACTCTAAGAGAATTGTTGGAGTTTCAGTAACAAGAAACGACTCTATTATTATCAAAATAAATACAGAGTTTGAAAGGAAGTATGAAGTTTTTGGTGAGAATGATGATGTCTTTAAAGTTTTATCTGACTCGAACACAATAAATCGAGTTAAAGGAAAATTTGCTATGGCGATTCGAAACAAGTATAATCATCAAAATAAAATGATTAGTTTTTTAGATAAAGAAAATGTTGAATTCCCTGATTTAAAAAAAACAGACTTAATTGCAAATTATAGTTTACTGAATGAATACCAAAAAGCAATAAATAGAAAAGGTTTAAAAACATCTATTTTAGGTTATGAAACTTGGTCTGAAGGAAAAGTTGAATACAATACAATAACCTTTTCATTTAATGATAAAAAACTAGATACAATTGGCTTTCAATATTCTCAGTTTTCTAAAACAAAATCAAGTTTAGTATCTATACATTACTTTTATAAAAACCTATCGGATTATGAAGAGATGAATACAAGCATCAACAAGATGGCAAACAAATTTAAGAAATAACTGCATACAACAACGTGTATAATTAATTGCTAGTTCTAGCTTACTTACGAAAATCCTCACGGATTTTCTAGTTGGTTTTGTATTTACTAAATTAGTCGCTTAAACACGCAACAACTCATACACAAACACGTTATGTACAATAAACAAATAATGAATAAAGCAACACTATCATTTTTTATATTTTTCCTTTTGTTAGTATCGTGCAAGGATAAAAAAAAGGAATACTCAATTGACGAGTATACTATCATTACGGACTCTATTTCTTTAAAGAAAGATGTCGTATATAAAAATGAGGTGCCTGAAATTCTTAATTCAACAGATTCAATATTCCAAATAAAAATTTATAAAACAGTTTCCAGACTTAAAAATGGTTACGCTAAAATGCAACAAGACTCTATGCAATACACCTGTTTGGAACTTAGCAGAAGAGATTCAGGACTTATTGGTTTCCCGTCTTATCGGACACTTTCTGACGCTATGCCTGAGCACTATCTTAATATGAAAGTAATAGACACTAATTTTATTGCAATATCTGACTGGTTTCTATGCGAAAGTAACCCTTTTAAGTACAAATTTCATTTCGCTTTTGATGCATTTAAGAACTTTAATGATAGTACTGAAATCACATTAGGTTATGACGGTCCTTTTGAAGGCTCTATAATGACTAAGTTTAATTCAATTAATTTTAATAAAATCATTTCTGAGTTGACATCTCCTGACAGTAAAACAAAAAAAGCCGACAATAACTGGTTACAATCTCAAGGAATTGAAATAAGTGGATATAGGAACAAATAGAATGTACATAACACTGTATATAGCAAATAGAGCGTTTGGTGGTTTACGAAAGTTCAGTGCTATTTACCAACACCGCCAAATTTTTAATTTGGCTTTTAAAATGAATAAGTTAAAAACAAAATATAAAAATGTGGCTCAGTGCAAACACGAAAGGTTATCGCTTTCTAATGCCCTACTTGCCATATACTAATCGTCAGACTGTCTAAAAACTGAGCACTTAAATATTGGTATAAAACATTGATAATTTGTATCTTTAGTTATGAGCTACATTCAAGGTTTTAACAGAAAACAAGCCGTTTTAATTCCCGAAACAATAGAACAATTAATAGCAGAAAATAATCCTGTACGCTTTATTGATGCCTTTGTAAATTCACAAGATGTTGTTGCTTTGGGGTTTAAAGATATTCGGTTTAATAAAAATGGTCGCCCGCCATTTCATCCAAAAGATTTATTAAAACTTTACATCTACGGCTATCTTAATAAAATAAGATCTTCTCGAGCATTAGAAAAGGAATGTATTAGAAATGTGGAATTGATGTGGCTTATAAAAGGACTTGTTCCAGACCATAATACCATCTCTAATTTTAGAAGGGACAATCCAAAATCCATTAAAAAAGTGTTTAGAGCCACTGTAAATATTGCTAAGAACCTAGACCTTATTGGAGGTGTTTTACTTGCGGGTGATGGAACCAAACTTAGAGCACAAAACTCCAAGAAAAACAATTACAACCAAAAGAAAATTGATAGACATATTGCCTACATAGAAACGAAGCTTGCTCAATATTGTAATGCATTAGAAACTGCTGATGGTGATAAGAAAAAAGTGATTGAAACAAAAATTGCCAAACAAAACAAACACAAGAAACAGTATCAAGCTATTGAAAAACAATTAAAACAAACAGGTGAAAAACAATTCTCTAGCTCAGACCCAGAAGCTAGACAGCTTGTTATTAGAGGAGTTGTTACCGAAGTTTGTTATAATGTACAATCTACTGTAGACCATAAACATAAAATCCCTATTGATTACGATCTCACCAATAATAACGATAAGCACGCTATGACTTCCATGGTAGAAAATGCGATTGAAATAGTGGGTAACAACACCTTTGATGCTGTATTTGATAAAGGTTATTATACTGCGGAGCAAATTCATAAATCTCAAAAACTTGGAGTAACCACTCACGTTTGTGTTCCTAACCCTGCTTCTAATGCTCCTGATAAAGCCTATAATGTTAGTGAATTTATTTACAATAAAGCACAAGACACTTATTGCTGTCCTGCCGGTGAAACATTAAAAACTAATGGAAATTGGTACAACAAAAGAGTGTATCGAGTAAAACAATATAAAACCAAAAATTGTAAATTATGTCCAGTAAAAAACGATTGCACCAAAGCCAAATATCAAAGAATCATTGAACGACACGAGTTTGCAGAGGCGCTCGATATAAACAAAAATAACATTAGCAAAAATCCAGAAATATACGCACAAAGACAAGCCATAGTAGAGCATCCTTTTGGCACTATGAAAAGGCAATGGGGATTTGACCACATTATGACCAAAAAAACCAAAGAAAGAGCCTCTGCGGACGTTGGCTTTATTTTCATTGCATACAATCTAAAAAGAATTATGAATAGTATTGGTATTGATCGATTGATCAAACATATCATCTTATTTTGGCTAGAAATAGGTATAAAAAAACGCCTAAATAAGCTTTTAAAGTCTTTTGAACACTTAAAAAAGTTAACTGTATATTTTATTGAAAATGCATCCCCTAAAAGTACAACCAAACAAATAGCTTATTTTTGAATAAATTTATAAAATTATTGGCGGTTTTTAGACGAACTGTCGTTGTGGGCAAGTACTCAATTAAAATATTTAAGCTTGATTTAAAGGGTTTAAAATTTAATTTCCGCCAAAGTCTGGTATAAAAACCCAATTTTTTTTGGCGCACAAAAACAAAAATTTTAGCTAAGGTTTTGGTTTATTTATTAAGGTCGTTCCCTAGCGGTTGAGCAACTTTATAAATATTTTTTTAGTCGGTTTTTTTTTCCATAGATCAGTAATTAAATTTTTGTTTTTTAACAAAGGAAATTTCTAATCCGCCAGTTTCCGTAAAATCAAATCTGAGCGCTTTATTTTTTTGGTTCTTGAATTTCTAAGAATAAAAAATTCGGTTTCTAGACAAAGGACAGTCCTTTTTTATAATGGTCTGTAAAATATATTCAAAACCTGCCCACAACAAAGTATAAAATTAATTGCTTGGTTATTGATTACTTACAAAAGTCCAAACAGACTTTCTTGGTTCGTGTTTTATTTAGTAAATTAGTGTTCTAAATACGCAACTAATCTTATACAACACGTTGGCAACCATTAAAAATGAATATCAAACATTCAACCTTTGAATAAAAATTTAAAAAAACATATTGACCTGATATATTTTGGATTAGGGTTACTAATTGTGATTTCTGCGGATAAAAATTCAGGTTTTCTCTTTCCTTGGTATCTGCATCTAATATTTGGTTTGTTTCTATCTCTATATGGAGTATATCTCTATATTAAAAAGCGCCATAAAAAAACAAATAAAATCATAGTGAGCGTCTTGATCTCTGTATCTATAATCATTTCAGTTATAAAATTTTCTGGAATTACTAATCCTCAAAATAATCCATTAAATGATGGTAATCATCCTTTTTGGAATGCTTCAGAATACTCATATGAATTGGAGTCGGATAATATTACTGGATTAATTAAATTAAATGACGATAAAATTTTGGTGCAGATTAATGAAACAAATGGACTCGCATATGACAGTATACATATTCTTAACGATGAAAGAAGACTTACAAGTTCTAATGTGTTTATGACTTATTTAATTGATGGAAAAGGTATAGTTCGAAGAGGGACAACAGCGAAAAAATCGATGATTAGATTCAAAGATTATTTTACTTCATTAGATACTTTAAGAGTAGGATTTATTTACAATGACGAACCTTTCAAAAAAATAAAAAATAATATCAAACTTGAATTTTTTAAAAACTCAGAGTTATATTCAATAACAGTAGATATAAAACAATAACGTTTGCCAACAATAGCTATAATTAATACGGGTTTTAGTGCTTAACCCAAAGTTTAGTGCATATAACCAAGTCCGCCAAATCTTTTGATTTGGCTTTAGAACAAAAAAGATAAAACAAAATAAAAAGTTTTGGCTAAGTGCTTAATCGAAAGTTCACTACTTTTAATTCCCGTACTAACCATAGCCTAGACGTCAGTTCGTCTAAAAACCGCCAATAATTTTATAAATTTATTCGAAAATAAGCTATTTGTTTGGTTGTACTTTTAGGGGATGCATTTTCAATAAAATATACAGTTAACTTTTTTAAGTGTTCAAAAGACTTTAAAAGCTTATTTAGGCGTTTTTTTACACCTATTTCTAGCCAAAATAAGATGATATGTTTGATCAATCGATCAATACCAATACTATTCATAATTCTTTTTAGATTGTATGCAATGAAAATAAAGCCAACGTCCGCAGAGGCTCTTTCTTTGGTTTTTTTGGTCATAATGTGGTCAAATCCCCATTGCCTTTTCATAGTGCCAAAAGGATGCTCTACTATGGCTTGTCTTTGTGCGTATATTTCTGGATTTTTGCTAATGTTATTTTTGTTTATATCGAGCGCCTCTGCAAACTCGTGTCGTTCAATGATTCTTTGATATTTGGCTTTGGTGCAATCGTTTTTTACTGGACATAATTTACAATTTTTGGTTTTATATTGTTTTACTCGATACACTCTTTTGTTGTACCAATTTCCATTAGTTTTTAATGTTTCACCGGCAGGACAGCAATAAGTGTCTTGTGCTTTATTGTAAATAAATTCACTAACATTATAGGCTTTATCAGGAGCATTAGAAGCAGGGTTAGGAACACAAACGTGAGTGGTTACTCCAAGTTTTTGAGATTTATGAATTTGCTCCGCAGTATAATAACCTTTATCAAATACAGCATCAAAGGTGTTGTTACCCACTATTTCAATCGCATTTTCTACCATGGAAGTCATAGCGTGCTTATCGTTATTATTGGTGAGATCGTAATCAATAGGGATTTTATGTTTATGGTCTACAGTAAGATTGTACATTATAACAAACTTCGGTAACAACTCCTCTAATAACAAGCTGTCTAGCTTCTGGGTCTGAGCTAGAG
>NZ_JSWF01000042.1 GCF_000797445.1 Lacinutrix jangbogonensis
TTTTTGTTTATTTATTAAGGTCGTTCCCTAGCGGTTGAGCAACTTTATAAATATTTTTTTAGTCAGTTTCTTTTTCCCTAGATCAGTAATTAAATTTTTGTTTTTTAACAAAGGAAATTTCTAATCCGCCAGTTTCCGTAAAATCAAATCTGAGCGCTTTATTTTTTTGGTTGTTGAATTTCTAAGAATAAAAAATTCGGTTTATAGACAAAGGACAGTCCTTTTTTATAATGGTCTGTAAAATATATTCAAAACCTGCCCACAACAAAGTATAAAATTAATTGCTTGGTTATTGATTACTTACGAAAGTCCAAACAGACTTTCTTGGTTAGTGGTTTATTTAGTAAATTAGTGGTCTAAATACGCAACTAATCTTATACAACACGTTGGCAACAAGCTAAATAAAACGACAATGAAGAACTTCAATCTTTTCGGGAAAACCAAAAGGCAGAGCTCAAATTCTGAATCTGAAAAATCGGAATTTGAAAAAATTAAGGTTTTTAAAAGCTTGCCAAAAGAACAATGGAAACCAGCTTACAACGAGCTGAATATAATAATTGGTGCTAACCTCAAAGAATACGGATTTAAAAAGAAAGGCAGAAAACATTATCGACTGACAAATGACTTGTTGGAAATTATAGACATTGATAATCGTGGAAGTTGGTCCGGAGCGAGAGATGATATTGAAATCCGAATTGGATTAGTTCCATACTGTTGGCAAGGTTTGACAACAGAACATTATTTAGTTGGTTCAAAACCAATTGAAGAAATTGACAAGACCATCAGAAATCATTTTAGAATTTCAAAAGAATATTTGATTTTAGCAGATTATATATCAGGAAGAATTATAAAAAATATTCTTCCATATTTTGAGAAATATAACTCGACAAAAAAAATAACAAGTCAACCCTATATTTTTCCTTATAAAGCTTCACATTTGACATTTGATACTTACAATAGTCATTTGTTAATTCTGTTTGCCGAAATCAAACAACACAAAGCAAATAAATCAATTGAGATTCTTGAGAAATTAATTGAAGTCAGCACACATTTCGAGAATGAATTGGAATTAAAAAAGTGGACGGAAATTAAAACTCTGATTGAAAATAATGACTGGGAATTAATAGACAAAATATTAACTGAAAACGAACATAAAGAATTAAACAAACTGAAAATAAAGCCTGTTGCCAACACCGTGTATAATTAATTGCTTGGTCACTGCCGACTTACGAACATTCCTGCGGAATATTCTATCTGTGACTTATTTACTAATTTAGTTGCTTAACCACGCAACTAACCATACACATCACGTTGTGGGCAAGTACTCAATTAAAATATTTAAGCTTGATTTAAGGGGTTTAAAATTTAATTTCCGCCAAAGTCTGGTATAAAAACCCAATTTTTTTTGGCACACAAAAACAAAAATTTTAGCTAAGGTTTTGGTTTATTTATTAAGGTCGTTCCCTAGCGGTTGAGCAACTTTATAAATATTTTTTTAGTCGGTTTATTTTTCCCCAGATCAGTAATTAAATTTTTGTTTTTTAACAAAGGAAATTTCTAATCCGCCAGTTTCCGTAAAATCAAATCTGAGCGCTTTATTTTTTTGGTTCTTGAATTTCTAAGAATAAAAAATTCGGTTTCTAGACAAAGGACAGTCCTTTTTTATAATGGTCTGTAAAATATATTCAAAACATGCCCACAACAAAGTATAAAATTAATTGCTTGGTTATTGATTACTTACCAAAGTCCAAACAGACTTTCTTGGTTCGTGTTTTATTTAGTAAATTAGTGTTCTAAATACGCAACTAATCTTATACAACACGTTAGCAACAAGGCAAAACAAACATTGAGCAAACCAAGAAGAAAAATACAACCGAACGAACAACTGATTTTACATTCAGAGGTTAATGGGATATGTCCGCTTTGTCCGACAACCCTAGTCTATGAAAAAAATGGAAAAAATCAGAAAGGGTTTGAGATTGCTCATATTTATCCCTTAAATCCACTTCCCAAAGAAGTGATTCTCTTAAAGGATGAACAATTATTGAATTCGGATTCAGACCACGGAGATAATTTAATTTGTTTATGCAATCCTTGTCATAAAAGGTACGATAAAGATAAAACTGTCGAAGAATATCGGGACCTTTTTAAAATAAAAACGGATATTATAAAAAGAAAAAAGGAGCAAAATATTTGGTCTAAAACAAGTATTGAAATCGAAATTTTCGAAATAATAGAATTACTTGTTGCAAAAGATTTGGAATTTGAAGACAACCTAGAATATAGTCCAAAAACGATTGACAATAAGACAAACGAAACAATTACTGTTTTAACAAAAAGAAAGATACATCGAAACGTGCAAGATTATTTTTATAAAATAAGTGATAAGTTTAAAGATTTGGATTTTATAGAACCAATGACAACAGAAATTATTTCGTCACAAATAAAAAATCATTATTTACAGCTTAAAAAACAAGGAAGTAATCAAAAAGAAATCTTTGATGCAATGACAACTTGGTTACAAAAACAAACTAAACAAGATAATCGTGAAGCTTCAGAAATAATAATATCGTACTTCATACAAAACTGCGAAATATTTTAAAAATGATTTATCCAAATAAAAATATTCGTTTCGAAGAATCTATAATTTATAAGATGATATCCGTTTTAGAACAACGTGAAAAACTAACTATAAATATTCACGAATTATACAATGAAACTAAAACCAAATTCAAAAGCACAGACGAATTTATAATCTCTTTAGACGTGCTATATGCTTTAGATATGATAAATGTAGACTTTGAAAACGAAAATATAGAATATGTTAAAAGAAATTAAATGCGACAAATTTATTGAGCCCATAATTGAATTCAATAATGGATTAAACTCAATTTTAGGAGATGATATTTCAACCAATTCAATTGGTAAGTCTACATTTTTGATGATTATTGATTTTGTCTTTGGTGGCAATACTTTCATAAATAAAAATTCAGGAAGTATTGAGTATTTAGGAGATTTCACATTCAAATTTAAATTCAAGTTTGGTGACGATAAATTTTATTTCTTGAGACAAACTGCAAATCCAGATATTGTAAGTATATGTGATGAAAATTATAATCCACTAAACGAAATATCAACTAAAGAATATACATCGCTACTTTTAGAAAATTATGGTATTGCCTATCCACAAACATCATTTAGAGATATTGTAGGTTTATTTTCCAGAATTTGGGGAAAAGATAATTATAGTGTCGATAAGCCTTTATTATCATTTTCAAAGGAAGCAGACGAGATTTCAATTTCTAGAATCATCAAACTGTTCGGTCTTTACGATAAAATTGTCGAGACATCTAAAAAGTTGAAAGACAAAAAAGATTCAAAGAAGTTTTTAATTGGTGCAATAAGAAAAAATTATATTCCAAAGATAACAAAGACCACTTTTGAAAAAAACAGAATACAACTAGAAGATATTGAAAAGGAAATAACAAATATTAAAGAGAATATTTTAAAATTCACTTTAAACATTGAAGAACTCACGAACAAAGAAGTTATTGAACTTAAAGTTGAAAAAAGTAAACTTTTAAAAGAACAGTCGCTCATAGTCAATAAAATTAAACGCCTTGATTTAAACTTAAATCAAAAAAGAATAAAAAGCAAACATCTAGATAGATTATCAACATTTTTTGAAAACCCTAATGAAGAAAGAATATCCGAAATAGAATCATTCCATAATAAAATTAGTTCAATATTAACAAGAGAAATAAAAACAACAAAGGACCTTCTAGAAAAAGAAAACGAATTTTTTAACGAAAGAATAGAAACAATAGATTTTAAAATTTCTGCATTATTAAGTAACGTTAGTAGTCCAAAATATATCGTTGACAAAATTTATGAACTAACGATTGAATCTAATAAATTGAAGAATGAAAATCGTTTTTATCAAGAAAAAATTGATATCACCGAAGAAGTGAAAGAAATTGAAATTGACATTGACGGATTAATTGGAGATATTCTAAACGAAATTGAAGTTAAAATTAATAAGGAATTAATAGAGATAAACGAGAAAATTCACGCTAAAGGTAAAAAAATACCTAAAATTAAATTGGGAAGAAAATCATACAAATTTGACCATTCATCAAATACAGGAACAGGAAAATCTTACGCAGACCTTATTGAATTTGATTTAGCAATTTTGAAACTAACAGTACTTCCATTTCTAATACACGACTCTATTTTATTTAAAAATATAGAGGATGTAGCAATAGATAAAATAATTGAACAATACGCGAATTTTGAAAATCAAATTTTTATTTCAATTGACGGAATAAACAAGTATAACAATAAATCTAGAAAAATACTGAAAGAATCAAGCGTGTTGGAATTATCAAAAGAAAGAAAGTTATTTAATGAAGATTGGAGCTAAAGCCCAGTTGCTAACACCGTATAAAATTAATTGCTGGTTTTAGCTTATTTACGAAAGTTCTCACAGGCTTAAAATCTGTGTTTTTTTACTAACTTTAGTGCTTAAAACACGCAACTAACCTTATACCAAACGTTACCTGCAAGCTGATGAGCAACCTAAAAAAAATAACGCCTTTTCTAATAATTGGAATTCTTTCCATCGTCTTTGCTATTTATAAATGGATTTATGATAGTAACGGATTAGGAATGATATCTGTTTATTTACTATTCATTGTTGGAATAATTGCGCTTTTAGTTGACTTTGGATTTAGAAAGTGGCTGAAAACGTTTAAAAAAATAGCTTTTATTGAACTTATTATAATCGGAATATTGATTTCAGCTAATCAGTATAAATACAATAGAGTAAAAACTCTCGAAATCCCAACTGATTTGAGCAATCAATATGTGACCATAATTTACGGAGTTAACGGACAGCCTGATTTAGAAATAACGGACTTTACTTTGTCAAAAAACATAAAGATTCCCGATAATGGAATTTTAATGACTTCAACTGAATATGATATAGATTTACCCAAAACAAAGATTAAAACTACCGATAATGAATATTTTAAAACCAAAGAATCGAATATGACTTTTGGACAATTTGGTGGAAAATTAAATCACAACGACAAAGTTTATAGATTTAGAAGTTGGCAGATTGGAGAAAAAGAAAATTGTTGTTCTCATACTGGAGAGGAAATGAAAATCTATCAAACGGTATTAAAAAAAGAATTAAGAAATAAAGCCAGCAGGTAACACCGTATATAATTTATTGCTAGTTCTAGCCTACTTACGAAAGTCCTCGCGGACTTTCTTGGTCGGTAATTATTTACTAAATTAGTTGCTTAAAACACGCAACAAACCATATACAACAACGTTGTGGTGCATAATGACCCGTCCTGAAATAAGGCTACATAATTTTAAACATTATGTATAGAAATGACAAAGTAATTAGACGTTACAGTGAACCTTTTAAATTAAAAATTTTAGCCGAACTTACAATCGGAAAACACACAAAGAGCGAACTTTGTAAGCTCTACTCTATTGCACCTACAACAGTTAATGTGTGGATTAAAAAGTACAATCGTAAAGACTTAATGAATACCAGAGTAAAAGTGGAAACTAAAGACGAAATATCTAGAATTAAAGGGCTACAAAAAGAGATTGAACAGCTTAAAAAGCTACTTCTTAAAAAGGATCTCGATGCTATGGTGCAGGATTCTTATCTTGAAGTAGCTGCTGAAGATCTTGGCTATAAATCAGTTAATGAACTAAAAAAAAAGCTAAGTATAAAGCCTTAATTAAAGCTAAAGAGAAATCTAAGAGATTTGCTTCTCTTTCAACTATAGCTAGTTGTTTTGGACTTAAACGAGATGCGTATTACAAATACAAATCTAGAGCTGATAAGCATTTAGAACTGGAACAACAGATTATAAACATTGTTAGAAAAAGACGCAAATCTCTTCCTAGAGAAGGTGTGAGAAAACTTGTGAAATCATTAAACATAGATTTTACTAAAGCCAATATTAAAGTTGGTAGAGACACGCTATTTAATATTCTTAGAAAACACCAAATGCTAACACTTAGAAGGAAAACCAGCGCCAGAACAACGAACTCATATCATCGGTTTTATAAGTATAACAATAGTATAAAAGACCTAGAAATCACAAGACCAAATCAAGTTTG
Organism: Lacinutrix jangbogonensis; assembly: GCF_000797445.1. Lineage (GTDB taxonomy): Bacteria > Bacteroidota > Bacteroidia > Flavobacteriales > Flavobacteriaceae > Lacinutrix > Lacinutrix jangbogonensis. The sequence continues at coordinate 6,148 of NZ_JSWF01000042.1, forward strand.
GGTTTCTGATATAACATACATTAGAACCGTAAAAGGATTTTGTTACTTAGCTTTAATAACTGATATGTATTCTAGGAAAATAGTGGGTTATGACCTGAGTGACAGCTTGGAACTAAAAGGATGCGTCAGAGCACTTAATAAGGCTATTTATCAAGCTAAAAACATTAAAGGACTCATACACCACTCTGATAGAGGAATACAGTATTGCAGTAATGTATACACACAAATACTCAAAAGAAAAAAGGTAGACATTAGTATGACCGAAGAAAATCATTGTTACGAAAACGCCATGGCAGAACGTGTAAATGGTATATTAAAAGATGAGTTTTATCTAGACCAAACCTTTGATAACCCAGCACACGCAAAGAGAGCTGCAAAAAATGCAATTAATTTATACAACGAAGTAAGATTACATTTATCTTTAGATTATAAAACACCAAATATGGTATATCAATTATCAGCTTAATTCAATTTTAACCTGTAGCCATATTTCAGGACAAGACACTGGAATTCAGCGTATTAATTAGGCTTAAAGTAGGTGATAATATTCACAGAGCCTATCAATCATACATTTTTGAATATAAGTATAACAAACTGTAACATTTTGATAGAGATATTGTCTTTATTTAAACTTTTAAAAATGAGAAAATCACTATTATTCAATTTGCTATTCCTGTTACTAATTATTGGATGTAAAACTGATAAAAAACAGCTTCAAACTCCAGAAGGATTAAAACAAGAAGAGTACAGAATAGCTAATAACAAGAGCACTTTGAGTGATGAATATGTTATTGCTATAAATGGAGAACAGCCGCGATTGGCGAAAGTTACCGCAATATTACATCCAGATGGGAATGTGATTCAAATGAACGAATTTAATGAACATGGGCTAAAAAATGGTTGGGCCACCTATGTTCAAAACCTTCAAGTAAAAGATAATCACGGACGCGCTCTTAAAGTAATAGCTAAAGAAAATAGTCAATGGATTCTGCAGGATTATAAAGAAGGATTTATTAAACTATCATATCAAGTTCGTCTCGAACATGATTTACTTGTTCCTGCTATTAGAGGTGGAGACAATGGAGCAGCTTATGCAAATGATGATGGCGTTATGTGGGCTGGGAGAGCTTTATTTATTGGAGGTAAGCCAACTACAAATATTGGTATTCGATTTGATTTACCTGAGAATTGGAATGTCACCACCCAATGGAGGAAGTTAACCGATGCAGAAAACACTTTTACGGTAGACAAAACCAATGATTTATTTTATTCGGCATTTTTTGCAGGCACACATAAGCAAACTGAACTTACTACTGGAAACATTTCCTTGAATATTGCCATGTCTGGAGAATTTACAGATGAGATGTCTACTAAGATAAAGAAACAAGTTGAGAAGTATTTTGAATATTACGGCAATAGGTATAAGTCTCCGTTAAAGGCTCAAATGGTACTTATAATGGGCGATAGAAGTTATGGAGGCGGTGAGGTAATGGGCAAGGCCATATCAATTTCTCTAAATCCTGAAACAAAAAAAGAGATGGTTATCAACAATGGTATGACGAATAGAACATCACGTCTTATTGCTCATGAACTTTTTCACAGTTTTGCTTTTGACCAATTGGAGGTTGATGATTCTGGAGAAAATGCGCCATTATATGAATGGTTTAATGAAGGTTTTGGAGCTGAATATGGTGCTTTTTCAGCTTTAGTACGAACAGAGGTTTTTACAGAGGCTGAGTTTTTAGATGGAATTATTTACAGAATGAAAGAGTATCAAACAGAAGTTGATGGTGAATTAACACTAGTAACTGCAGGTAATGACAAATTTAAATATTCCACAACCGTTTATTGGGGTGGGCTAATGGCTGCTATTTCACTAGATTTTTTAATTCGTGATGAAACTAATGGGAAAAAGAATTTAGATGACCTATGGACATACTTATTAAGGACATACCCTAAAAATGGAGAAGCATTAACGCTGACTAAGATTTATGATGCTACTCAAAGATTGTATGGGAAGAAAATATCTGATGCACTGGTGAATTATACAAGTTCTCCTAATGAGATTCCTTTTTTTGAAAATGCAAAGCTTATGGGGCTTAGCTATGAAAATAAAAAAATGATTCTTTCGAAAAATGCAACTGAAAGACAGCAAAAATTGTGGTTTGACTTTTTAGATAAATGATATTTTTTAGAATTCATAAATATATGATTTTAGTCTAAAATTTATAGGTTATAATGCCATTATGGAAGTCGAAAATTAAAAAAAATGAAAAGGTAGAATAGAAAAAGAAAAAAAGCAAGTAGGTAACAATGTGTATAATTCATTGCTTTGGCAATTACCTACTTGGAAAATTCCTCGCGGATTTCCCTCTGGCTCGTTCCTTTTTGCTAAATTAGTTACCTAAATACGCAACGAAACCATACACGAACACGTTCTGCTTAATGCGACAAAAAATCCCACAAACATTATATATGGACTTTTTTTTGTATTTTTGGTACACATTAATAAAGTACGAGACAAAATGCACCATATTAAGAAACTTGAAAAATTACCACCAAAAAGAGAAAAGGTAGAAACCTTAGAAATACTTAGACAATTAAGTAAATCTTCAAAAGCATTAGGAGAATTAAAAGGAATTGCTCAAACAATGCCAAATCAAGCAATGCTAATAAATGCAGTTGTTCTTCAAGAAGCAAAGGACAGTTCTGAAATTGAGAATATAATTACAACACAAGATGAATTATATAAAGCATTAGCAATAAAAACAAAACAACCTTCTCGAGTAAAAGAAGTAATTAATTATAGAAAAGCCATCTTTTTAGGACACGAACTACTTAAAAATCAAGGATTTCTAAGATTGAAAAATATTGAGTTCTTACAAAAGACAATTATCGAAAATAATGCAGGAATAAGGAGTATGGCAGGAACTGTTTTGAAAAATGACAAAACGGGAGAAATTGTTTACACTCCTCCACAAGAAAAAGATGAAATATTAGATTTATTAGGTAATTTCCTAGACCATTTTAATATATTAGAAGATGATTTCCCTCCTTTAATAAATTTAGCCATTTTACATTACCAATTTGAAAGTATTCATCCTTTTTATGACGGAAACGGAAGAACAGGTCGAATATTAAACATTTTATATCTAATAATAAATGACTTACTTGACATTCCTATTTTGTATCTAAGTTCTTATATAAATGAATATAAATCCGAATATTATCGATTATTAAATAAAGTGAATAAAACTGACGAATGGGAAGAATACATCTTGTATATTTTAAAAGCAATTGAAGTAACTTCAAACAGAACTATTGCTAAAATAAATGCAATTAAAAACTTACTTTCGGATACAATCCAAGTTGCCCAAGAAAAAGAACCGAAAGTATATCGAAAAGAACTTATTGAATTACTTTTTGAACAACCTTATTCCAAAATTGAGTTTGTAGTTGAAAAACTAAATGTGGAAAGAAAAGCAGCATCAAGGTATTTAAAAAAAATGGAAGAAATTGGAATAATTACATCTCAAAAAATAGGAAGAGAGACTATATATGTGAATAAAAAACTAATCGAAATATTAAAAAAACACTAAGCACAACAATCTGTATAATTAATGGCTACATTGTGCTAAATTTAAAGTTCAGTACGTTTAATTAACTTTTGTTACAATTTGGAAAATACGACATTTTAAAACGCAACAAACCATACACGAGACGTCAGACTGTCTAAAAACTGAGCACTTAAATATTGGTATAAAACATTGATAATTTGTATCTTTAGTTATGAGCTACATTCAAGGTTTTAACAGAAAACAAGCCGTTTTAATTCCCGAAACAATAGAACAATTAATAGCAGAAAATAATCCTGTACGCTTTATTGATGCCTTTGTAAATTCACAAGATGTTGTTGCTTTGGGGTTTAAAGATATTCGGTTTAATAAAAATGGTCGCCCGCCATTTCATCCAAAAGATTTATTAAAACTTTACATCTACGGCTATCTTAATAAAATAAGATCTTCTCGAGCATTAGAAAAGGAATGTATTAGAAATGTGGAATTGATGTGGCTTATAAAAGGACTTGTTCCAGACCATAATACCATCTCTAATTTTAGAAGGGACAATCCAAAATCCATTAAAAAAGTGTTTAGAGCCACTGTAAATATTGCTAAGAACCTAGACCTTATTGGAGGTGTTTTACTTGCGGGTGATGGAACCAAACTTAGAGCACAAAACTCCAAGAAAAACAATTACAACCAAAAGAAAATTGATAGACATATTGCCTACATAGAAACGAAGCTTGCTCAATATTGTAATGCATTAGAAACTGCTGATGGTGATAAGAAAAAAGTGATTGAAACAAAAATTGCCAAACAAAACAAACACAAGAAACAGTATCAAGCTATTGAAAAACAATTAAAACAAACAGGTGAAAAACAATTCTCTAGCTCAGACCCAGAAGCTAGACAGCTTGTTATTAGAGGAGTTGTTACCGAAGTTTGTTATAATGTACAATCTACTGTAGACCATAAACATAAAATCCCTATTGATTACGATCTCACCAATAATAACGATAAGCACGCTATGACTTCCATGGTAGAAAATGCGATTGAAATAGTGGGTAACAACACCTTTGATGCTGTATTTGATAAAGGTTATTATACTGCGGAGCAAATTCATAAA
>NZ_JSWF01000043.1 GCF_000797445.1 Lacinutrix jangbogonensis
AGGCAAAGTATATCCTTTACAAAACCCAATGATGAATGGCTTAAAAATCAAGTTGACAACAAAGAATATTCAAGCAAAAGTGAATTAGTCAACGATTTAATTAGACAAGCAAGAAGTCAACAAGTTCAAATTGATTGGATTAGGACCAAACTCGAAAGAGCTGAAAATAGTGGGTTTACTTCTGATAGTAAAGCACAAATTCTAAAGCAATCAAAGAACTTACTCAATGGCTGAATTTAAAATAAGTAATACTGCGAAAGAGGACTTGATAAGAATTCATCATTACGGAGTTAGAAAATTCGGAATAACTCAAGCGGATAAATACTATGACTCTTTTTTTGAATATTTTGACATAATTGTACAAAGACCGTTTTCATTTGAATCGGTTGATTTTATAAAGAAAGGATATCGACGTTGTGTTTGCGGATCTGACAGTATTTTCTACAAAGTAAACGAAGATGTTGTTGAAATAATGACAATAATTGGAAGACAAGATTTGAATAACATTCTTTAAAGATACAGTTGCCAACAACGTGTATAACCCATTGTTTGCTTTGTGTGTACTCGGAAAATCCTGCGGATTTTCCTCTGGCTCGTTTCTTTTTGCTAATTTAGTCCTTAACCAAAACAACGTGCCATACACGAGCACGTTGTGCTTCATTATGACAAACCGCTAACCAATGATAAAATTCTTTAGAAAAATAAGACAAAACTTGCTGATGGAAAACAAAACTGGAAAGTATTTTAAGTATGCAATTGGAGAAATTGTACTTGTCGTAATTGGGATTTTGATTGCATTACAAATTAACAATTGGAACACCGAACGTCAAAACGAGAATATCAGAACCTCTTTTCTCAAAAAATTAGATGCAGAATTAGACTACAATACGAACAGATTAGATACTCTGTATAGTAAGTTAAATGACATTAAAGAACAAAATATGAAATTATATGACACTTTGTTAATTGGTGTTAAGCAACACAATGTAGAACCTTACTTAAAACACCCAGGATTTAATGCTAGTAGACTTAATTTGAGCAGCTCAACATTTGAGCAAATGAAAAACACAGGCAACCTACATACCTTAAAATCAGATACGCTATTAATAGCTATTGAAACCTATTATAAGCTTTGTGAGAGAGAAGATTTTTACATCATGAAAATAAATGAAAGTATCTATAAAGTGTCTAATGATATTCATCACGGCCATAAAAAGGCACAATTAGATTATTATATAAAAGGACTAGATTATGCTTTAAAGAATAACGCATGGTTATTAAATACCGAATCGGAAGCGTATGGCGAGCTTATGAGAGAATTTTTTAAAAAAACAAGTGCACTTTTCGATATTTTAAGACGCATTGATAGAATCAGTGACACATCCAGTAATCTAAAAGAACTAATTAAAAAAGAATTAGAGAATAGATATATATAATTCAGTAAAACAAAGTGCAGAATATAACGAAAGCACAACACCGTATATAATTTATTGCTGGCTTATTGTTTACTTATGAAAGTCCTCGCGGACTTTCTTGGTCGGTAATTATTTACTAAATTGGTTGCTTGAAACACGCAACAAACCATATACAACAACGTTGTGGTTAATTTTGACCCGTCCTGAAATAAGGCTACATAATTTTAAACATTATGTATAGAAATGACAAAGTAATTAGACGTTACAGTGAACCTTTTAAATTAAAAATTTTAGCCGAACTTACAATCGGAAAACACACAAAGAGCGAACTTTGTAAGCTCTACTCTATTGCACCTACAACAGTTAATGTGTGGATTAAAAAGTACAATCGTAAAGACTTAATGAATACCAGAGTAAAAGTGGAAACTAAAGACGAAATATCTAGAATTAAAGGGCTACAAAAAGAGATTGAACAGCTTAAAAAGCTACTTCTTAAAAAGGATCTCGATGCTATGGTGCAGGATTCTTATCTTGAAGTAGCTGCTGAAGATCTTGGCTATAAATCAGTTAATGAACTAAAAAAAAGCTAAGTATAAAGCCTTAATTAAAGCTAAAGAGAAATCTAAGAGATTTGCTTCTCTTTCAACTATAGCTAGTTGTTTTGGACTTAAACGAGATGCGTATTACAAATACAAATCTAGAGCTGATAAGCATTTAGAACTGGAACAACAGATTATAAACATTGTTAGAAAAAGACGCAAATCTCTTCCTAGAGAAGGTGTGAGAAAACTTGTGAAATCATTAAACATAGATTTTACTAAAGCCAATATTAAAGTTGGTAGAGACACGCTATTTAATATTCTTAGAAAACACCAAATGCTAACACTTAGAAGGAAAACCAGCGCCAGAACAACGAACTCATATCATCGGTTTTATAAGTATAACAATAGTATAAAAGACCTAGAAATCACAAGACCAAATCAAGTTTGGGTTTCTGATATAACATACATTAGAACCGTAAAAGGATTTTGTTACTTAGCTTTAATAACTGATATGTATTCTAGGAAAATAGTGGGTTATGACCTGAGTGACAGCTTGGAACTAAAAGGATGCGTCAGAGCACTTAATAAGGCTATTTATCAAGCTAAAAACATTAAAGGACTCATACACCACTCTGATAGAGGAATACAGTATTGCAGTAATGTATACACACAAATACTCAAAAGAAAAAAGGTAGACATTAGTATGACCGAAGAAAATCATTGTTACGAAAACGCCATGGCAGAACGTGTAAATGGTATATTAAAAGATGAGTTTTATCTAGACCAAACCTTTGATAACCCAGCACACGCAAAGAGAGCTGCAAAAAATGCAATTAATTTATACAACGAAGTAAGATTACATTTATCTTTAGATTATAAAACACCAAATATGGTATATCAATTATCAGCTTAATTCAATTTTAACCTGTAGCCATATTTCAGGACAAGACATTAGATAAAAATTGCGAATGAAAGAATATTTCCTACTTCAATTTAAAATGCTAAACAGGAAAATGATTGGTTTCGGACTTCCTCTTTTGATTGGATATACACTTTTACCATTTGTATTTGTTTTATTATCTAATTACTTATTTGAAAAAACAGAATTTGCTAATTATGTTTATGGATTACTTGCATTAAGTTTCGTTTCAAAATTAAGTGAACCTAAAAGAAATGATTTTTTAAAATCTATATTTAATAAATACAATTACAAAAAATTGAGAATATTAGAAAATATTATTTATTGTTTGCCTTTTACTCTTTTTTTAATTTATCAAAAACAATTTGTCTTTTCTGTAATATTAAATTTCTGTGTCATTATTATAATGTTGTTCAACTTTAGCACAAATCTAAATGTAACAATTCCAACACCATTCAGTAAAAAACCTTTTGAATTTACAGTTGGCTTTAGAAAAACATTTTATGTTTTTCCAATAGCTTATTTATTAACTTATATTTCAGTATCAGTCGGAAATTTTAACCTTGGTGTTTTTTCTATGCTATTAATTGGAATAACTTGTTTTTCTTATTATTCAAAAATGGAAAACGAATATTTTGTTTGGAACTACAATTTGTCATCGAAAGAATTTTTATTAGAAAAGACTAAAACTTGCTTAATTTATTTTTCACTTTTAAGCTTGCCAATTATAATTACTTTAGCTGTCTGTTTTTTTAATCAAATAGATATTTTAATTGTATTATTTCTTTTGTGCTATGCTTATCTCACGACAATAATATTTGCTAAATATTCGTCCTTTCCAAACATAATAAATATGTCTCAAGGAATTTTAATTGTAATAAGTTTTATGTTTCCACCAATACTTTTAATATTTATTCCTCTTTTTTATTCACAATCGATTACAAAATTAAATTCCATTTTAAATGATTAAAATAGAAAAATTATCAAAGTTTTATGGTAAAAAACAAGTTTTAAATTCAATAGATTTAGAATTTAAGAAAGGTAAAATATATGGAATTGTTGGAGAAAATGGAGCAGGAAAAACAACTCTATTTAGGTGTATTTCTGGACTCGAAAACTATAAAGGAAATATCACATCTGACTATACTAAATTAAAAGACCATTTAGGACTTTTATTAACAGAGCCATTCTTTTTCTCTAAAATTACTGGAAAAGAATATATACAACTACTTGCCAACGCAAGACAAATAGAACTAACCAATATTGAGGATAAAAACATATTTGATTTACCATTAAAACAATATGCTTCAACCTACTCTACTGGAATGAAAAAAAAACTGGCTTTAACTGCAATACTTTTACAGGAAAATAATGTGTTTATTCTTGACGAACCTTTTAATGGAGTTGATATTCAAAGTAATTTAATAATAACTGAAATAATAAAAAGATTTAAAAAATTAGAGAAAACAGTAATTATTTCATCTCATATATTTTCAACTTTAGCGGAAACTTGTGACGAAATCTATTTAATGAAAAATGGAGAAATTGTTAAGAAAGTAGAACAAGCAGATTTTAATAAACTTGAAAATGAAATGAAAGAATTTACGGTCGGAAATAGAATTGACAAACTTGAATTGAAATAAATAACGGTTGGCAACACCGTGTATAATTAATTGCTGGTTTTAGCCAATTTACGAAAGTTCTCGCGGACTTTATATCTGTGATTTATTTACTAACTTTAGTGCTTAAAACACGCAACTAATCATACACAAACACGTTACCCAACATTTTGACCCGTCCTGAAATAAGGCTACATAATTTTAAACATTATGTATAGAAATGACAAAGTAATTAGACGTTACAGTGAACCTTTTAAATTAAAAATTTTAGCCGAACTTACAATCGGAAAACACACAAAGAGCGAACTTTGTAAGCTCTACTCTATTGCACCTACAACAGTTAATGTGTGGATTAAAAAGTACAATCGTAAAGACTTAATGAATACCAGAGTAAAAGTGGAAACTAAAGACGAAATATCTAGAATTAAAGGGCTACAAAAAGAGATTGAACAGCTTAAAAAGCTACTTCTTAAAAAGGATCTCGATGCTATGGTGCAGGATTCTTATCTTGAAGTAGCTGCTGAAGATCTTGGCTATAAATCAGTTAATGAACTAAAAAAAAAGCTAAGTATAAAGCCTTAATTAAAGCTAAAGAGAAATCTAAGAGATTTGCTTCTCTTTCAACTATAGCTAGTTGTTTTGGACTTAAACGAGATGCGTATTACAAATACAAATCTAGAGCTGATAAGCATTTAGAACTGGAACAACAGATTATAAACATTGTTAGAAAAAGACGCAAATCTCTTCCTAGAGAAGGTGTGAGAAAACTTGTGAAATCATTAAACATAGATTTTACTAAAGCCAATATTAAAGTTGGTAGAGACACGCTATTTAATATTCTTAGAAAACACCAAATGCTAACACTTAGAAGGAAAACCAGCGCCAGAACAACGAACTCATATCATCGGTTTTATAAGTATAACAATAGTATAAAAGACCTAGAAATCACAAGACCAAATCAAGTTTGGGTTTCTGATATAACATACATTAGAACCGTAAAAGGATTTTGTTACTTAGCTTTAATAACTGATATGTATTCTAGGAAAATAGTGGGTTATGACCTGAGTGACAGCTTGGAACTAAAAGGATGCGTCAGAGCACTTAATAAGGCTATTTATCAAGCTAAAAACATTAAAGGACTCATACACCACTCTGATAGAGGAATACAGTATTGCAGTAATGTATACACACAAATACTCAAAAGAAAAAAGGTAGACATTAGTATGACCGAAGAAAATCATTGTTACGAAAACGCCATGGCAGAACGTGTAAATGGTATATTAAAAGATGAGTTTTATCTAGACCAAACCTTTGATAACCCAGCACACGCAAAGAGAGCTGCAAAAAATGCAATTAATTTATACAACGAAGTAAGATTACATTTATCTTTAGATTATAAAACACCAAATATGGTATATCAATTATCAGCTTAATTCAATTTTAACCTGTAGCCATATTTCAGGACAAGACATTAAAAAAAAATGAGCAAAAGCGAAAAATATTTAGGAGTTTCAATTCATTATTCCAAAGCTTTAAATGGACTTGATGGAATAATTAAAATGTGGGATTTCAAGCCAGTAAAAGGAATTGGATTTATAAAAAAATATACTGGACATTACGCACATATTGAACTTGAAATTCATAATTCCAAAGAAGAATTTAAAAGAAATAAAATTGTTTATAATATTTCTGAAAATCAACTTCCATTAATATTTCGAAATGAAATTGAGAAAACATTGCAATTTTTTATAAGCTATCTAAATGCTATCAAAGAAAATATGTCAGAAATAATATTTGTCATATCTGATGCCACTTATCATCCTGTGGATTCCAGACCTATCGATTATCAAGGTGCAACTATGTATGCAATTGCTGATTGTTTTGGGAAGAACTTTCACAACTTAAGTAATTCTGACAAGGAAGTTATTAAAAATTGTAGAATATATTCGTTAAATGAAAAATCTGAATAAAAACTGGCTACAACACCGTGTATAATTCATTGCTAGTTATAGCCTACTTACGAAAGTCCTCGCGGACTTTCTATCTGTGATTTATTTGCTAACTTTAGTGCTGAAACACGCAACGAAATCATACACAACAACGTTGTAGCACATTTGAGAAACGAACGGAATGATAGAACTAATACTTTCGACTTTAGCGGAATTTGGACTAATTCGTGAAGATTATAAACATCAAAAACGGATAAGTAAAAAGGAAAAAAAAGATGGAATTAAAAGACCTATTCAAAAATATTTTATGCAACCAAGTGCATTAATGTTTATTGCTGTTTTAATTATTGGAAGTTTAAGTGCTATTTTATTTTTCACTTATCAAAGAACATCTGTATTTCCAGAAAAAACCGAAAAAGAAATATCGGAAATGAGCAACAGAATGGAAAACTGGAATGAAAAGTTCGGAAAATATCCCACGGAACTCAATGAATTAATCGGAAATAGTCCTTTAAGACAAGAATGGAAAAAAGACGCTTGGAATCGAGAATATGAATTTACGATTACGGAAAACGGAAAACGATTTTTAATCACGTCTGCTGGTTCGGATGGAAAATTTCATACTGAAGATGACATTAAATCAGAATAAAAGAAAATTTAAAATTATAAGACTTTATATAATTAGCTTATTCTGTATTGTCTGTTACTTTTTATTAGAGAATTCTGACATCATATCTAAACTCGTTGAAGAATCAAATAAAGGTCGCTATAGTGGATTACCTACATTTATTTTCACAGGATTAATGAAATATGGATTATTATTAATCGGAATAGGTACTATTATAATTTTGAGTTTTCTATTAATACGAGAAAAACCTAAAAAACAATTGAAAAAATAAAAACGTGCTACAACACGGTGTATAATTAATTGCTTTGGCAAGTGCTTATCTGGAAAATTCCGCTGGAATTTTCCCTAGTCCGTATTTGTTTACTAAATTAGTTGCTTAACCACGCACCTAACCATACACATCACGTCAGACTGTCTAAAAACTGAGCACTTAAATATTGGTATAAAACATTGATAATTTGTATCTTTAGTTATGAGCTACATTCAAGGTTTTAACAGAAAACAAGCCGTTTTAATTCCCGAAACAATAGAACAATTAATAGCAGAAAATAATCCTGTACGCTTTATTGATGCCTTTGTAAATTCACAAGATGTTGTTGCTTTGGGGTTTAAAGATATTCGGTTTAATAAAAATGGTCGCCCGCCATTTCATCCAAAAGATTTATTAAAACTTTACATCTACGGCTATCTTAATAAAATAAGATCTTCTCGAGCATTAGAAAAGGAATGTATTAGAAATGTGGAATTGATGTGGCTTATAAAAGGACTTGTTCCAGACCATAATACCATCTCTAATTTTAGAAGGGACAATCCAAAATCCATTAAAAAAGTGTTTAGAGCCACTGTAAATATTGCTAAGAACCTAGACCTTATTGGAGGTGTTTTACTTGCGGGTGATGGAACCAAACTTAGAGCACAAAACTCCAAGAAAAACAATTACAACCAAAAGAAAATTGATAGACATATTGCCTACATAGAAACGAAGCTTGCTCAATATTGTAATGCATTAGAAACTGCTGATGGTGATAAGAAAAAAGTGATTGAAACAAAAATTGCCAAACAAAACAAACACAAGAAACAGTATCAAGCTATTGAAAAACAATTAAAACAAACAGGTGAAAAACAATTCTCTAGCTCAGACCCAGAAGCTAGACAGCTTGTTATTAGAGGAGTTGTTACCGAAGTTTGTTATAATGTACAATCTACTGTAGACCATAAACATAAAATCCCTATTGATTACGATCTCACCAATAATAACGATAAGCACGCTATGACTTCCATGGTAGAAAATGCGATTGAAATAGTGGGTAACAACACCTTTGATGCTGTATTTGATAAAGGTTATTATACTGCGGAGCAAATTCATAAATCTCAAAAAACTTGGAAGCTAACCACTCACGTTTTGTGTTCCATAACCCTGCTTCTAATGCTTCCTGATAAAGCCTATAAGTTAGTGAAATTTATTTACAATAAAGCACAAGACACTTATTGCTGTCCTGCCGGTGAAACATTAAAAACTAATGGAAATTGGTACAACAAAAGAGTGTATCGAGTAAAACAATATAAAACCAAAAATTGTAAATTATGTCCAGTAAAAAACGATTGCACCAAAGCCAAATATCAAAGAATCATTGAACGACACGAGTTTGCAGAGGCGCTCGATATAAACAAAAATAACATTAGCAAAAATCCAGAAATATACGCACAAAGACAAGCCATAGTAGAGCATCCTTTTGGCACTATGAAAAGGCAATGGGGATTTGACCACATTATGACCAAAAAAACCAAAGAAAGAGCCTCTGCGGACGTTGGCTTTATTTTCATTGCATACAATCTAAAAAGAATTATGAATAGTATTGGTATTGATCGATTGATCAAACATATCATCTTATTTTGGCTAGAAATAGGTATAAAAAAACGCCTAAATAAGCTTTTAAAGTCTTTTGAACACTTAAAAAAGTTAACTGTATATTTTATTGAAAATGCATCCCCTAAAAGTACAACCAAACAAATAGCTTATTTTTGAATAAATTTATAAAATTATTGGCGGTTTTTAGACGAACTGCCGTTACCTACAATATTGAAAAAACTGCTTCAAATAATAATTCTGACTTTAATCACAGCTTGTGGTTCAACTAAAAACACGACTGACTTAATTGCGGATGAAAAGTTTGAATTATGCTCTGAAATCAAATATAATCGACTCGTAACCGAAGTTGGACCGATTGAGGGGAAACTGATTTACAAACAGAATATTCATAGCCTATTAGAAAATTCACTAATTCAAGAAAAATATCTGACTGAAATAAGCAAAAACGGATATTCGGAATTATTAAAGAAAGTAAGTCGGAAAGAAATAAAACCTGAATTTTTTGATAAACTTAAATCGGATTTAGGATTTGACCCATATTTGTTATTTCCGATTAATTCTCATTTATCTTGCTATGGTTATTTATTTGAACAACTAAAAATTTTAGATAATTCAAGTTGGCAATTTGAACTTGGATTAGCTTATAACAAATTTGAAGCTTCCGGAGATTTAAAAACTGATAGTGAATATTTAACTGACGTGCTGAATAAAATTCCAGAAGATAAATTTCAATTAATAATGTATCGGAAATTATTCTTGGATTTAATATATACGCAACTGAATTAAAAATACTGTAGGTAACAACGTATAAAATTTATGGCGCTACTCATCAATAATTGAGTAGTTTGAGCAAATATTAGTAAATTGTACTTCCGATAGTTACGAGGTAGCTTGCCCTGCTGATTCGCACGCGGCTCGGAACCTTTGGAACTAATATTAATAGTAAAGTCGTAACCGCTTCAAGCCGCACGCTGCGCCAGGCGCCACAAATCTTATACAAACCCGTTAGGTTTAATAAGTCACGACTTTACGGATTTCATTCTATTTTTTCGGAAGGGTCTATTGAAAGGACAACTAGTGGGGGTTAGATTGGACTGACTTGAGCAGCAAGTTAGGCCGGCAAGCTTTTCGATTTCATCGTTGAGAGTTCGCACTCTCAGAACGTTGGGAACGTTTAAAGCTTGACTAAGGTAGCCAATTCAAATTTGAATGTCAAGCTATCTGACTGATTTAAACCCCACTAGTTGGCTGAATTTAAGAATTACGACTTCCGATTTTAAAACTGACGCTTATTTTAGCCCCCGATGGCTAAAACACATAAGCTCTAAAAACAAAATTGAATGAAAAATAATTAAGTTGCATCGGACTTACTCCGTAATTCTTCCATTCTAAGATCCCTGCTAAATTACTAAACATAACTGCGCATATAACCCATGGCGGCATAGTCATTCATCAAGATAATCCTAAAGAGAATGATTATCTTAGCTGAATAATCTATGCTTAAAACGCCACAGGTTATATACGTTACCGTTGTACGTCATTTTTATTCATGCACTTTCCCGAAATATGATAGAGATAATAAGAACCAATTCTCAGAATCTGGAATTTAAAAGGCTAGTTCAATTACTGAATTCAGACCTTGCCAAAAGGGATGGAAAGACTCATCCTTTATCTCAATTTAATACAATTACTAATTTAAAATATGTTGTTTTGGTTTTAAAAAAAGACAAAGCAATTGGTTGTGGCGCTATCTCTAAATATGATTTAAATTCTATGGAAATAAAAAGAATGTATGTTTCTCCCGAAGTTAGAGGTCAAAGAATCGGAGAAAATATTTTATCTGAATTAGAAAACTGGTCCAGAGAGTTAGGAAGTATCAAATGTATACTCTTTATGGGGTCTAAACAACCACAGGCAAGTAAACTTTATGAAAGGAATGGTTACTGTTTAATTAAAAAGTATGGTAAACTAAAGGATATTCCTGATAGCCTCTGTCTTGCAAAAGATTTATAACAAAAAAACGAACGTACAACAAAGTATAAAATTTATGGCGCTAACGTATCAATAATTGAATATTTTGAACAAATATTAGTAAATTGTACTTCCGAAAAATACGAACTCGTTTGCCTTGCTGATTCGCACGCGGCTCAGTTAATTTGGAGGAAAGAAGATAAGGCTCTGGTTTGCCGCTTCAATCCGCACGCTGCGCCAGGCGCCACAAATCTTATACAAACCCGTTATCTATAATCGCTCCGTTGCAATCATGTGCACGTTTAAATGAGTTGCGATTGAGTTTGTATTCGTGTGAATTCTGATATAAATAGATGCTGCTGATTTGGTTTCAAAAGGTTGTTTTGAACTAAATAGAAACTTCTGAATCTGCTATTATCGGAATTTTTTAAAGCCCTACTCCACTCTCTTATTTAAACTCGGATTGACTTACTGTTGTGCTAAAAGGTTTAAACTTTAAAATTTCTATTAATACTAATCGGGAAACATGTGATTGCGAGACGTAAAAAAACAAAACGGCTGAACTGTACGGCCAATCAAACTCGGATTAGGATATTGTTGTAGTAAAGTGTTTAACCATCAGATTTTTGCTTAATTCTAATCGAGAAACATATGATTGCGAGGCGTAAAAAAGCAAACGGCTGAACTGTATGTCAATTCAAACTCGTTTAAGCCTTTTGTTGTGATAAAGTGTTTAAACATCAGATTTTTTAGTAGTTATAAACGAGAAACATTCGATTTAAGACACTGTAAATAGCCAAACGCCCGAACAGTACGGATTAACTGGGACGTGTCGCAAAAGTAGATAACAATGTATATCGCGCATTGCTAGATTCGAATTATATCTGACAAAACTAGGTGAAAGAAAATCTAGTAAATTTAACTAACTTAGTAACTGGAAAACGCAACACGCGATATACAAACCCGTTGGCAACAAGCAAAAAAAACCGTTCCAAAAACAAAAAATCGTTCTGAATTTGAAAATTTTGTATATTTGAAAAAAGTTATAACAATGGACATACAATCAAGAAAAATAGAGTTTATGCAAGAATTTCTTAAAATTCAAAGTGAAGAAGTTATTTCTAGGCTTGAAAATATATTGAGAAAAGGAAAGAGCAATGCTGAAAATATTGATTTTAAACCAATGTCTATTAATGAATTTAATTTGAGGATTGACCAATCAATGAATGATTCAGAAAACGGAAAGTTAATTGAGGCTAGTGATTTAAAAGCCAAAATGGAACAATGGAGTTAAAAATATATTGGACTGAATTTTCCGAAAAAGAACTCACTGAAATTTTTAAATATTATAACAGAAAAGCAAATTATCAAGTTGCTAAAAAAATAGTTGAGGGAATTTATAATGAAACTCTAAAATTAAAAACTCAACCAGAAATTGGGCAAATTGAGGAATTATTAAAAGGAAGGAAACAAAATTTTAGATATTTAGTGTTTAATAATTATAAAATTATTTATTGGATAAATACCGACAAAAATTGGGTTGAAATTAATGATGTATTTGATACTCGACAAAATCCACCGAAAATTAAGCGAGCGAAATAATGCCAGATTGCCAACACCGTATAAAATTAATTGCTGGTTTTAGCCAATTTACGAAAGTCCAAACGGACTTTCTTTGTTCGTGTTTTATTTACTAACTTCCCTGCTTAAAACACGCAACTAACCTTATACAACAACGTTGGCAACAATATTAGGAAAAATTTGCGTTTGATTCATATTTGGTGTAAATTTACATCAAAACAAGATGTTATGGCAAGGCAAAGTATATCATTTACAAAACCCAATGATGAATGGCTTAAAAATCAAGTTGACAACAAAGAATATTCAAGCAAAAGTGAATTAGTCAACGATTTAATTAGACAAGCAAGAAGTCAACAAGTTCAAATTGATTGGATTAGGACCAAACTCGAAAGAGCTGAAAATAGTGGGTTTACTTCTGATAGTAAAGCACAAATTCTAAAGCAATCAAAGAACTTACTCAATGGCTGAATTTAAAATAAGTAATACTGAGAAAGAGGACTTGATAAGAATTCATCATTACGGAGTTAGAAAATTCGGAATAACTCAAGCGGATAAATACTATGACTCTTTTTTTGAATATTTTGACATAATTGTACAAAGACCGTTTTCATTTGAATCGGTTGATTTTATAAAGAAAGGATATCGACGTTGTGTTTGCGGATCTGACAGTATTTTCTACAAAGTAAACGAAGATGTTGTTGAAATAATGACAATAATTGGAAGACAAGATTTGAATAATATTCTTTAAAGAAATAGTTTCCAACAACGTGTATAACCCATTGTTTGCTTTGTGTGTACTCGGAAAATCCTGCGGATTTTCCTCTGGCTCGTTTCTTTTTGCTAATTTAGTCCTTAACCAAAACAACGTGCCATACACGAGCACGTTGTAAAACATTTGAAAGTATCATTCTTCATACCAATATTTATTTTTCTGCTGATAAGTTGCGGACAAAATAATAGCGAAAAAAATCATCAGAAAAATGAAAAGCCCGAGCAAAATTTTTTGACATTTAGATTGGTCGATAATAAATTTATTGAATATGATTTAGATACTCTTTCAAATTTTAACGAGATAATAAAAATTCAAAACAAAATAGACTGTAATAAAAATTACGCTTTATTTAAACTCAAAACTGACACAAAGATTTATAATATTCAACCATTACAGTTTTGTGCGGATATATTTGACTATAAATTAAGAGAAATAGTTTATATAAGTACTGATAGTATAACAGTAAATTATGAATTACAATACCCAATCGAAAGTCTGAAAATGGTTTTAACTAATCATCTGAGAAACCCGAATGACGACAAAAACTATCCTTCATCAAAGGAAAAACGAATGATAAGTATAAATGTTGACAGTACTAAAAACATTATAGAGACGAAAAAACTCTTACTTAAAATAATTACTAATATTAACGAACTGAATATAAAAACGAATTTTTCATTTATGTTTGAGGATAGCGGAATAATCCGAATAATTGAGGAATAAAAACGTTTTACAACACCGTATAAAATTAAGTGCTAGTTTTAGCTTGTTTACGAAAATCCCTTCGGATTTTCTAGTTAGTATTTATTTACTAATTTAGTTGCTTAACCACGCACCTAACCTTATACAACAACGTTAGCAAACATTTGAGAAATGAGAATATTTACATTAATTTTTTGTCTTTTATTGATTAATCAATCATCTACTGAAAAAGTATTTGAAGGAGAATTGATTTATCATCACGATATGAAAATGAATTCTAAAAACTATTCAGAATCTAGAAAATATTATGATACTCTCAAAGTAACTTATAAGAACAAGAATTACATAAAATTGACTAACAAAAAAGGTTACGAAAAAATACTTTTTATAGATTCTTTGAAAAAAGTATATGTTATCTACAAAGACAACTTGAGTAAATCAAAAAGCCTCTCAATGAATGAGGATAATTTAAATTTTGGAAAATTATATAATCGAGAAAACTCTCATTTTGGAAACATAGTTTCTTTATCAAAGTCTGACACAATTCTTAACTTTAAGAACAAAGAATGTCAATTAAAAAAACTTTTCGTGGAAAGACAATACGGAAAGGAAACTTATATTTATTCGGAATTTAATAGCTTCAAATTTACTGACAACAGGAATATATTGAGAAATATCGGAGAACAAATCCATCCAAAAGAAATAGCGACTGAATTGAACAACTCAATACTTTATTATTACAAGTTAGAAGTGAAAAATGCTGACTCGTACGAAGAATACAGATTAGTTGAAATAAGAAATAGAGAAATTGAAAATAAAGTTTTGGAAATCCCTAAACACAAAGATGCAAAAGGGTTTAAAAGAGAAAACAAAAAAGAAAGTCGATTTAAATATTACGAATTGACTGAATAAAAACGTTTGCTAACACCGTATAAAAATAATTGCGGTTTAGTGCTTAATCAAAGGTCGTTGCGTGTTTGCTACATCTGATTTTCCTTCGGAAAATCCTCGCATACAAACCCGCAACTATTCTTATACATAAACGTTGTACAAGACAAAGACCAACTAATAACTAATCAAATATTCGATTATGAAATTAAATTCGAATTATCCAACTTACAAAAATGGTATTTTCATACTTTTTTTAGTATTGATAAGCAATATGGGTTTTGCTCAAACCAAAGTTGAGCAAATAGAAAAACTGTTAACTACCTATGAAGAGTATGGTAAATTTAATGGTTCAGTTTTAGTGTCTGAACAAGGAAAGGTTATATATAAGAAAGGATTTGGCATGGCAAATATGGAATGGGATATTCCAAATCAACCCAATACTAAACATCTTATAGCTTCTATCACCAAACAATTTACCGCAATGCTGATTTTGCAATTAGTGGCGGAAGGTAAATTAGATTTACAAGAACCAATTACTACCTATCTTCCTGATTATCCTAAAGGCAGTGGCGATATAATAACCACGCATCATTTACTAACACATACTTCTGGAATTCCAGATTATACCGAATTTCCTAAGTTTATGGAAGATGAAAGTCGTAATCCATATAGCCCAGAGGCATTTGTAAAAACGTTTGATGAAAAGGAATTGGATTTTAAACCTGGTGAAAAATATAGTTATAGTAGTTCAGGATACTTTATTCTTGAGGTTCTTATCGAAAAATTATCTGGTAAGAGCTATGAACAAATACTTAAAGATAAAATTTTTACTCCATTAAACATGAAGGATACTGGATATGACAACCACAAGGACATCTTAAAAAATAGAGCCGCAGGTTACGAAAAAGAAAACGGAAATTATATAAATTCAAGTTACTTAGATATGACGATTCCTTATGCAGCGGGTTCTTTGTATTCAACTGTTGAAGATCTTTATAAATGGGATCAAGCCTTATATACCACTACCATTTTGCCTAAAGAATATATGACTATGTATTTTAAACCTTATATCCCTGCTTTTGACAAAAAGCATTATGCGTATGGGTGGGAAGTTGGTTATGATAAAATAGGATCTTCTAAAGATAGTATTTACACCATAGGTCATGATGGTAGTATCAATGGTTTTAATACTAATATTTCTAGAGCAACTTCTGATAAATCTTTGGTAGTTCTTCTTAATAATACTGGTTATGCACCGCTTTACGAAATGACAAGAGCTATAAGAGGTATCATGTATGGTAAAGAATATCATATACCTAAACAAACAGTTGCCGATGTGGTATTGGCTGTTATTGAAGAAAAAGGTATTGATGAAGCAATATCAAAATATCATAGTATTAAGGACTCTGAAACCTATAGTTTAAGTGCAAGAGACATGAATGAAATGGGTTATCTACTTATGGGTTCTGGTAGAAAAGAAGAAGCCAGCAAAGTGTTTGAACTTATCACTAAAGAATTCCCCACATCATCGAAGGCTTACGACAGTTATGGAGAAAGTTTGATGAAGTTGGGAAAAAAAGAACTAGCTGTTAAAAATTATAGAAAATCGGTGACATTAAACCCCAATAACCAAAACGGTATTGATTCTCTAAAAAAACTTGGGGATGATATAAGCGATTTGGTAAAAGATGTAAAAGTATCCAATGCAATTTTAGAAACTTACATCGGCAAATACGAACTCCAACCGGGATTTATTCTTACGTTTACTAAAGAAGGAAATCAATTAAAAACGCAAGCCACAGGGCGATCGATAGTTGATATATTTCCGAAATCAGAAAATGGATTTTATTTAAAAGTAATTGATGCTCAATTAGTCTTCAATAAAAATGATGCTGGCGAAATAGATAGTGTAACCTTTTTTCAAGGAGGCCGTGAAATGAAAGGTAAAAGAATAGATTAATTTTAAACAATGAATAATATGAAATTTACCTATTGAAAAATAACGAAAGCACAACACCGTGTATAATTAATTGCTAGTTTTAGGGTACTTACGAAAGTCCTCGAAGACTTTCTATATGCCATTATTTACTACATTTAGTGCTAAATAAACGCAACTAATCATACACCAAACGTCAGACTGTCTAAAAACTGAGCACTTAAATATTGGTATAAAACATTGATAATTTGTATCTTTAGTTATGAGCTATATTCAAGGTTTTAACAGAAAACAAGCCGTTTTAATTCCCGAAACAATAGAACAATTAATAGCAGAAAATAATCCTGTACGCTTTATTGATGCCTTTGTAAATTCACAAGATGTTGTTGCTTTGGGGTTTAAAGATATTCGGTTTAATAAAAATGGTCGCCCGCCATTTCATCCAAAAGATTTATTAAAACTTTACATCTACGGCTATCTTAATAAAATAAGATCTTCTCGAGCATTAGAAAAGGAATGTATTAGAAATGTGGAATTGATGTGGCTTATAAAAGGACTTGTTCCAGACCATAATACCATCTCTAATTTTAGAAGGGACAATCCAAAATCCATTAAAAAAGTGTTTAGAGCCACTGTAAATATTGCTAAGAACCTAGACCTTATTGGAGGTGTTTTACTTGCGGGTGATGGAACCAAACTTAGAGCACAAAACTCCAAGAAAAACAATTACAACCAAAAGAAAATTGATAGACATATT
>NZ_JSWF01000044.1 GCF_000797445.1 Lacinutrix jangbogonensis
GTAGACCATAAACATAAAATCCCTATTGATTACGATCTCACCAATAATAACGATAAGCACGCTATGACTTCCATGGTAGAAAATGCGATTGAAATAGTGGGTAACAACACCTTTGATGCTGTATTTTGATAAAGGTTATTATACTGCGGAGCAAATTCATAAATCTCAAAAACTTGGAGTAACCACTCACGTTTGTGTTCCTAACCCTGCTTCTAATGCTCCTGATAAAGCCTATAATGTTAGTGAATTTATTTACAATAAAGCACAAGACACTTATTGCTGTCCTGCCGGTGAAACATTAAAAACTAATGGAAATTGGTACAACAAAAGAGTGTATCGAGTAAAACAATATAAAACCAAAAATTGTAAATTATGTCCAGTAAAAAACGATTGCACCAAAGCCAAATATCAAAGAATCATTGAACGACACGAGTTTGCAGAGGCGCTCGATATAAACAAAAATAACATTAGCAAAAATCCAGAAATATACGCACAAAGACAAGCCATAGTAGAGCATCCTTTTGGCACTATGAAAAGGCAATGGGGATTTGACCACATTATGACCAAACGAACCAAAGAAAGAGCCTCTGCGGACGTTGGCTTTATTTTCATTGCATACAATCTAAAAAGAATTATGAATAGTATTGGTATTGATCGATTGATCAAACATATCATCTTATTTTGGCTAGAAATAGGTGTAAAAAAACGCCTAAATAAGCTTTTAAAGTCTTTTGAACACTTAAAAAAGTTAACTGTATATTTTATTGAAAATGCATCCCCTAAAAGTACAACCAAACAAATAGCTTATTTTTGAATAAATTCATAAAATTATTGGCGGTTTTTAGACGAACTGACGTTGTGCAACATTATGACCCGTCCTGAAATAAGGCTACATAATTTTAAACATTATGTATAGAAATGACAAAGTAATTAGACGTTACAGTGAACCTTTTAAATTAAAAATTTTAGCCGAACTTACAATTGAAAAACACACAAAGAGCGAACTTTGTAAACTCTACTCTATCGCACCTACAACTGTGAATGTGTGAATTAAAAAGTACAATCGTAAAGACTTAATGAATACCAGAGTAAAAGTGGAAACTAAAGACGAAATATCAAGAATTAAAGGGCTTCAAAAAGAAATAGAACAGCTTAAAAAGCTACTACTTAAAAAGGATTTAGATGCCATGGCACAGGATTGTTATCTTTAAGTAGCTGCTGAAGATCTTGGCTATAAATCAGTTAATGAACTAAAAAAAAGCTAAGTATAAAACCTTAATTAAAGCTAAAGAGAAATCTAAGAGATTTGCTTCTTTAACAACTACAACCCATTGTTTCGGGCTTAAACGCAATGCTTATTACAAGCATAAAAACAGAGCTGATAAGCATGTACACCTAGAACAACACATTATAAACATTGTTAGAAAAAGACGCAAATCTCTTCGTAGAGAAGGTGTGAGAAAACTTACCAAATCGTTAAAAATAGATTTTAATAAAGCCAATATTAAAGTTGGCAGGGACACGCTATTTATTATTCTTAAAAAAAACCTAACTTTATACACAACAAAAAACCGTTGAAGAGAACTTCAACGGTTTAATTTAATTTATTATAAACCTGTCAAGCTATTTCAGGACGACTCAATTCTAATAAACTCAAAGGAAGTATTATAAGTACCTCCTGCTGCAAACACAAAAAATGCAGCACCAAAATTATCATAAGCAGTATTAACTATAAGTTGTCCAGATTTGATAACACCTATTCTTCTTTTATTTTCCTGGCAACCTGAAAAACATATGGAATACCATTACATTCTCTAAATTTATTATCTAAGCAAAACATACCTTTTTTAAGTTTACCCTTTATTCTCTGCTCTCTAATAAGCTTTGTGTTTTCGAATAATTTCACAGATAAAAATTCATCTTCAATTACTTTTAATTTAAC
Source organism: Lacinutrix jangbogonensis (assembly GCF_000797445.1). Classification (GTDB taxonomy): domain Bacteria; phylum Bacteroidota; class Bacteroidia; order Flavobacteriales; family Flavobacteriaceae; genus Lacinutrix; species Lacinutrix jangbogonensis. The sequence goes on from NZ_JSWF01000044.1 coordinate 1,943, forward strand.
AAAATACTCGTTTTCAGAATAAACTATCCGACTCAGTTTGTCTTGTTGTTTCCATACCAAATTGGTGATTTCATTATACAAGTCTACATATGTAATTTGTGCAGAATGACTACCAAACTTTTGCTTGGTTGTAAGTTATAAGTACCATCTAATGTCTTTAGTTTAGAAACCTTATTGTGTACCTTTTTAAGGTCCCGTTTACTAAAAGATGAACAATTACTTAATGTCGCAACTAATAATAAGCATATGATTTTTTTCATGTCTATTGGTATTAAAAACTATACATAATTCTGGGCGTTAAACTAATAGAACCAATATTCTCGCGAAGCGCACCTTCTACTTTATAAGGAGAATAGTTTAAACCAAAGCTAAACGTTAGTTGCTCGTTATTTTTAAAAGTTTTAATATAGTCTAACGAAGGCGAAGCTAATATCGCCGAGACAACTTCATACTTTTCGTTATCTTCATCACTTCCAGTATAAAACGGGTTTCTAGAATCGGTTTTTATTATAGAAAGACCTAATCCAAAACCAACATGCAATTGCGAAGTCCTTGAAGTGCTTATATTTTTCTTGAATCTAAGCATTGGGTTAAACATAAATGTAGCCTTAACTTGAACAGTATCTATCGTTCGCACATATTTAAACGACTCTTTTTGATCTGGAACTACAAACTGCAATGCTAATTCTAATGACTTTTTTTGAGTTACCGGAAAATCAAGACTTAATTCTACTAAAGGTGAAACGCCAAAATAATCTTTTAAATTACCTTGAGGCAATAAAACGCCTGCGCCAATTTTAAAAGTGACTCTTTTAAAATAATCTTGAGAAGCATCATGATATTGATTACTATTGGTAACGTAAACCGCATCGTTTTGAGAATTACCAAAATGACAAACACCTAAAAAGCCTAATACTAAAATTAATTTTTTCATAATTATTGTTTTAAATTCAAGTCAAAATTATTGCTATAATCGCATTTTAAATCAACTTAATTACGAATCACAAAACTATTATTTGCGATAATCACAAATAATGAATACATTTGAGTATGTATCAAACTACTTTTCTTGAATATTTAAAAAATGAATTACCAGAAAACACATCTACAATAGAAGCCGTTGCCACGGCTTTAGAGATTAGTTACGATGCTGCACATAGACGCGTGAGTTTAAAAAGCAAATTCTCGTTAGATGAAACTATTGTTTTGTCCAAATACTACAATCTATCTTTAGATCGCCTATTTGAAACGACCTCTACAGAGTTTGTAACTATAGAAAAAACAAAACACATAGAAACGGAAACGGAACTGCAACTCTATTTTGAAGATTCTTACCACTCGCTTGTTCCCCTATTAAAAGAAAAGGATTGCTCTATTTTATATTCGGCTAAGGATATTCCGTTGTTTTATAATTTAAATGGTGATGCTTTAAGTAGATTTAAATATTACGTTTGGTTAAAACTTTTAAACCCCAAATTGGCAACAAAAAGCTTTGAAAACTTTGCTCCTAGTTCTACTTTAATCGAAGCTGGTAAAAAACTTGGGAGCTTGTATAACAATTTGAATACAGAAGAAATTTGGGATATTACGTCTATAAATAGTACGTTAAAACAAATTCATTTTTATTTTCATGCGGGACAGGTTTCTATAGAGACTGCTTTATATTTATGCGACTTGCTAAAAAAATTGATGGATACCATTGCTTCCAAACTGCTAAATAACACGGTAGAATTTAAGTTGTACTATAATGAATTGCATTTAATGAATAATAATGTATTAGTTAACACTCCACATGCACAAATGCTATATGTACCATTTACTTTATTATCTTATTACAAAACAAGCGACAAGCATACGTGCAAGGAAGCTGAAGCCTTTTTAAAGAAACAACTACAGAATTCTAAACTCCTAAATACTGCAGGAGAAAAAGAACGTAATACTTTTTTTAATAAAATTTATGCTAAAATTAATGCGCTAAAAAAATTAATAGAAGCCACTCAAGTTTTAGATTTTGAATAAGCGACCTCTAAATGTGTTTAATTTCTAAAATTAATATAGATTTCACTTTTTTTTCTTTAGATTTAAAAAAACTTACAAATCAATAACAAAAATTAAAAATGGCATCCTACTCTATAAGTGAAATCAACAACCTTTTAAAAGGTGAATTAATAGGTAATACCACTCAAAAAATTGAAGGTCCCGAGGAATTACAAAAAGCAAGCTGTAATCAAATCACATTTATTGGAAGTAATAAATATGCCAAATATTGGCAAGATTCAAAAGCCTGTGCTGCCCTTGTTAGTAATAATTTAAAAATTGAACCTGGCGATAATCGTGCTTTTATTAAAGTAAACAATGTGGATTTAGCTATGGCAAAAATACTGGAGCTTTTTAATCTTCCAGCACCTGTTTTTGATACCGATATACATCCAACTGCCGTGATACACGATACTGCAAAAATTGGTGATGGTTGCAAAATTGGCCCAAATTGTTATGTAGGTAAAGATGTTGAATTAGGAAACGGAGTCGTTTTATATCCAAATGTTTGTGTCTTTGATGAAACCACTATAGGAGATAATACTATTGTTTGGTCTGGAACTATTATACGTGAACGCTGTATTATTGGTAGTCATTGTATTTTTCACACCAATGTAAGTATTGGCGCAGATGGATTTGGATATAGACCTAGTGAAGATGGTAGAGGACTGGTAAAAATACCACAGATAGGAAATGTAATTATTGGGCATTATGTTGAAATTGGTGCCAATTCATGTGTTGATAGAGCGAAATTTAGCTCCACTATTATTGGTGATGGCTGTAAAATTGACAACTTAGTACAAGTAGCCCATAACAGTGTTATGGGACGTTCTTGTATTATGGCAGGACATAGTGGTCTTGCGGGTTCTGTTACTTTGGGTGATGGTGTAATTATTGGCGGAAGTGCCTCTATAAAAGACCATACTACAATACATTCTGGCGCTACAGTTGGTGCTGGATCGGGAGTGATGAATGATGTGGAAGCCGGTAAAACTGTTTTAGGATATCCTGCACAAGATGCGAGAGAGATGCTAAAACAATGGGTGGCTGTAAGACGCTTTATGAAAAATCAATAACTAACCTTATTAGAGCATTAACACTTTTAAAAAAACGTATTGAAATTAGTGACACTTTTAGTTTTGAGTAAACCACTTGAGTAATCGCGTTAAGGATAGCAGTGGCATCCTTTTTTATTAAAAAAGATATAACGTATAGCCTGACGTTTTTAAACCATTTATTGGTTTAAAAAGGGAACGCTAAAAAAAAACAAACCTTTTTGTAACAAAATGTACCCTTTATGCGTATAACTAGTGATAGTAATTTATTCACTCCTATTTACGTAGGAATTAATCACAACTTACATACATGAGACAACTTAAAATTACCAAGCAGGTTACAAATCGTGAGACCGCATCGTTAGATAAATATCTACAAGAAATTGGAAAAGTTGACTTAATTACCGCAGACGAAGAAGTAGAATTAGCACAACGTATTAAGGCTGGCGACCAATTGGCTCTCGAGAAATTGACTAAGGCAAACTTACGTTTCGTAGTTTCGGTAGCTAAGCAATACCAAAATCAAGGTTTAACGTTACCAGATTTAATTAACGAAGGTAATTTAGGGTTAATAAAAGCTGCTCAACGTTTTGATGAAACGCGTGGTTTTAAATTTATCTCTTATGCTGTATGGTGGATTAGACAATCTATTTTACAAGCATTAGCAGAACAGTCTCGTATTGTACGTTTACCATTAAACAAGATTGGTTCTATTAACAAAATAAACAAAACTTTTGCCTTTTTAGAGCAAGCACATGAGCGTCCGCCAAGTGCTGAGGAGATTGCAAAAGAGTTAGATATGACTATTAACGACGTCAAGGAATCTATGAAGAATTCTGGACGTCACGTAAGTATGGATGCACCTTTAGTTGAAGGTGAAGATTCTAACTTATACGATGTACTAAACTCTGGCGAGTCGCCAAATCCAGATCGTAACTTATTACATGAGTCTTTACGTACTGAAATTGAGCGTGCTCTTGAAACTTTAACACCTCGTGAGGCAGATGTTATTAGATTATACTTTGGTTTAGGAAACCAACACCCAATGACTTTAGAAGAAATTGGTGAAACTTTCGATTTAACACGTGAGCGTGTAAGACAAATTAAAGAAAAAGCGATTCGTAGATTAAAACATACGTCTAGAAGTAAAATATTAAAAACTTACTTAGGATAATATATCCCAAGTTATCCCAACAAACAGTTATTCATAACTGTTCGTTTTTTGATTGATGAAAGAACCCGAAGCTGATTACTTCGGGTTCACTCATTTTACAGATTTACCTTTTCTAGCTTATTAGGAAAAAAGGCTTTTATCGATTAAATTTGCATTTAATCGATAAATATTATTCATATGTGTTTAAAAAACCTTTTATAAACATTTTAACCTTTTTTAGTAATTCAAAATATTACTATATATGTTAAAATCTATTTGCTACAGAAGTTCTCTTAATAAAGAACTTTCTATTCTTGAGACAGAACACCTATTCGATGTCTGTAAAAAGAATAACGACAGCCTTAATTTAAAAGGATTACTGTATAAATGTGATTCTTGTTTTTTTCAAATTATAGAAGGCCCAAAAGCACATATAGATGCATTATACACTAAAATAAAAAGCGACAAAAGGCATAAGGATATTAAAGTGCTATTAAACCAACCTATTAAAGAGTTTACCTTTAGTAATTTTACCACTGGATATTCTAATGTTGAAGAACTAGACACCATATTTGGCCTTCAAGAATATCATTTCTATATGGAAACCTTAGATTTACCATTAAAAGAAGAATTTTTAGAGATTATGTCAAATCTTTTCAGTGTTGACTTATAAAAGTATTAGTTTTGCTAAACACTTTAAAATTCTACAAAATGTCTTCAAAACTAATAGCTCCTTCAATGCTTGCTGCCGATTTTGGCAATTTACAACGCGATACAGAAATGGTTAACAATAGTGATGCCGATTGGTTTCACATAGATGTTATGGATGGTCATTTTGTACCAAACATTTCTTACGGAATGCCAGTGATTGCTGCTATTAAAAAACATGCCACCAAGCCATTAGATGTGCATTTAATGATTGAAAAGCCTGAGCGCTATATTGAAGACTTTGCCAAAGTTGGAGCAGATATTATTACGGTCCATCACGAATCTACTGTGCATTTGCATAGAACCTTGCGCCAAATTAAAGATGCGGGCTGCAAAGCTGGAATCGTTTTAAATTTAACAACACCAGTTTCCGTTTTAGAAGATATTTTACCCGAATGTTATATGATATTATTAATGTCTATTAATCCTGGTTTTGGTGGTCAAAAATTTGAAGACATCACATACCAGCGCGTAAAGAAATTACGTAAAATGATTAATAATCAAGGTTTAGATACTAAAATAGAAATTGATGGTGGTGTAACCGATAAAAATATTGAAAAATTAGTTGCTGCTGGAGCAGATGTTTTTGTTGCTGGAAGTCATGTTTTTAAAAGTAGTGACCAAACCGAGACAATTAAAAAACTGAGGTTGTTAGCAAACTCATAACCCTAAAAAAGGCTTCAAAATTATTTGAAGCCTTTTTTATTAATTATACTTACTATTATTAAAACTGTTTAATTAAATAATTAATTAAATCTGTAGTTGTTACAATACCAGTTAGACTATTATTATCGACTACTGGTAAAGCATGAAATTCTTTTTTTGCTAAAATTTCTGCAACCTCTTTTATTGTGGTGTCGCTAGATACGGTTTCTAACTTTTTTGCCATTACTTGTTCTACAGTAAACATATTATATACTACAGTATCTACATTTCTAGCGTTATCGTCTATAGCATCTGCAAAACTAATCCTAAGCAAATCTGTATAACTTAACATTCCAATTATTGCCTCTCCACTTACTACTGGAATGTGTCTAATTTTATGGAATTTAAACAACTCTTCTGCACGCTCTAAATCATCTGTAATATTTAATGTAATAACATTTCCTGTCATTATTTCTGAAACTGGTGTTCTTTTTTTCATCTTAATTAGCTTTTAAATTCACTATTAAAATTAGTACTAATTAAGCTCAAAAAGCATGACAAAAGTCATTAGAACAAGAAATTAATAACCTGCAAAATTAAAGTTGAGCATCATTTTAACTTTGCCGTAAATATTAGGAAATTGAGATCTAAATTCTGAAGGAGTTTCAATAAAATTCTCAACTAAAACCGAAATAAATTCAAATTGGTTTTCGAAAGCATATGCTCTAAAATACCCTGAAGAGATTAGTTTTTGTTTCAAGGCATCATCCGCATCTAAATCTCTGGTAAGTTCCAGAAATGTATCTAAAAATATCGCAGCACTTGTATTATACCGTCTAGACTTTAAAAATGAAAAGTGTAACGCGTGAATACATTCATGAACTCCTAAATTCAAGTTATCATCTTCTATTGCATATCCTTTTATAAAATCTTCCCAAGAGAAAATTAATGCGTTATAGCCCATATTAAATTCTCCTTTGTGCCATTGTTGATTGATAGTGGAAAAGTAGGTTCGTGGGTATATAACAACTTTATCTATACACTGTATTTTATAATCTCTAAAACCAAAAGTAATTTTCGTTGCTGTTGCAGCAATCTTAACTTTCATAGCATTAGTTACTTCAATTTCTTTACCAATAAATTCCCAGTTATTTATAAAATATTGAATACGATGCTCAAAATTCTTTCTTTCTATTGGATTTAATTTATTGTAAAAAGAAAACTCTTGTTTAAGAATTAATCTATAATTTTGAGAGAGCTTCTTTTTTCTAAAATAAAAATGTATAAAAAACTGTTTCTTTTTAAAAAACTCTACAAAAGCCATTTCAAAAAATAAGAAAACACCACGAGAAATGATGAAAACCACAAGAAAAGCAGTTATTACACCTAAAAGTATAACAACTATTTTAAAGACTAAAGGAGACTCTTGCTTTTGTAAAAGAGATACAATCTTTAACATATTAGTATTCATGGAATTTTATTAATAACCGTGGAAGGACAAATATCAAACTTTCTGAATGAGGATATAAATATAATTATATCAAAATGAAAACACATAGGAGATTGACAACTAAAGTGTTTTTTTTTAAATAAGTGAACGTAGTTTGTAAAACTATTTCTCAACACTTATTTTGATTAATATTTACGTCTTTATTGAATAAAAAAAAGCGCATTATTAAAAGACTACAATAAACATTTAGTAAATAAAAAGACTCAAAGATTTCTCTTTAAGCCTTAGAATAATTAGTGACTCTGGCAGGATTCAAACCTGCAACCGCTGGAGCCGAAATCCAGTGCGCTATTCAGTTGCGCCACAGAGCCATTAGTTTTACAAATTTAACATTATAGGATCAATTTTCACCGCTAAAGGAAATCCTTTTTTATAACTTTTAGTAAAATTAGATTTAGCCTTTTCAATGTCATCTAGTTTAAAGTAACTGAAACCAATATTATACTCTGGTTTTCCATCATGAATTAAATTGGAGTTCACAACTTTTTCTAAATAAAATATCGCTTTGGTATAGTTTTTTAGCTTAACCTCTACAAGTCCCAATTTGTATTTAGACGCTATATTAGTACTATCTATTTCTAACACTTTTAAATAAGCTTCTTTTGAAGCTTCAAATTTGGACTCATCGAATAACGTATTTCCTAGGTTATAAAAATGTGATCTTTTCCTTAACTGCTCTGTATCAAAATCTAATTTAACTGGTTGCTTTTTAGCTTTATCCAACATCACCTCTTGAAGCTGTTTTTTATAAGTTAAAAGTATGTTGTTATTAGGGTTAAGCATTAATAAAGAATCTGTTTTTTTAAGCACTAAGTTATCATCTCGCTTATACTTCCTAATTGCTTCGGCATAATTCATCCAACACAGATAATTATCATTTTTAACTTCTAAATGTTTTTTAAAAGCTTGAAATATAGCAGTAGTATCTTTCTTATATTCATAAATTTTCTTCAGAATAGTAAAGTTCATGTCATAAGCAGGGAAAACATCAAAAACTAATTTAGAATAAAGCAATGTGCTATCTACATTCTGCTTTGAATCGTAGACTGTTACCAGCAAATATTTAGGATAAAAACGGTTGGGTAATCTTTTTATTGAAGCATTTAAATGATTTATAGCTAGGTCGTACTTTTTTTCCTTTATAGCAAAAATTGCTAAAACATCATCATTGCTCATTCCTACCTGATTGAACTCAGGGAATGATTTTATTTCATTTAGAGCTTCATTATATTTTATAGTAAAACCATCGTTAAAAGCATTTTTACTTTGAATTTGCTGAATCAATTTAAACTGAGTAACGGATGCAGAATAATCCATAAAACTAATAACTATTAAACCAACAGATAAAACAATTGCAACATAAGATCCATTTTTAATTGTTTTAGTTTCAGCTCCTTTTAGACCTGATTCTGCATTACAATTATGATAATAAGCTAAAACTAATGCTATAAGAACTGCAAAAAGAAGCTGAACTGGTGGTCTATCATGAGGAAAATTAAAAAATGCATCTATTACATAAGCTATTAAAGCTATTATTAGCGTAGCATAAATCATTTTATTTTCATTCGCAGAATTCTTAAATAGTTTTAGTGCAAAAAAAACAATTATAATTATGTAAGCCAAATAAAACAGAAAACCAAATAATCCTGTCTCTGCTAAATATTTTAAATAATCGTTATGTACGCGTTTATAAAAAGCAACACCATCTCCTTTACTAATCTTCAAAAGCTCTTCTTTAGATGTAAATTTCCAATTACCAATACCTACTCCAAGCCATGGGTTTCTTTTAAAATCTTTTAATGCTGAAATCCATAACCGATCTCTACCAGTAGTATTGGTTAACTTAATTTTTTCATTTTCATCCTTATACACAAAATCTTTACCCTTTGTAAAAAACATCTCCTTAGTTGTATTACCCTTTTTTTTGTATATATTATTAGGTAACGTGGATAAATAAGTGCCCGCAATAGCGACAATGACCAGTATTACAATATTTAAAAAAGATTTTCTAACAGAAAACTTATTGTATATAAAATAAAATAAAGAGAAGAAAACTAATTGAATAGCTATAGTTAGAGCTGCAGTTCTTGCTCCAATTAAAAAAACACTAGCTATGGAAATTATTGGCAATATTAAAAATATGTATTTTTTAACACCTTCTAACTTGTAAAAAACATAAAGAACAAAAGGAAACTTTAATGCTATCGATACAGCTAATACATTTACATGACCGTAGTTATGAGGCATACCTATCAAAAATTCAGTAGACCTAAGTGTAGAATAATTGAAAAAGAAATAATAAAAAGTTTCAAAAACCTCTATTAAGAGAAAAAATAAAACTATTGTAGCTACACACAAAAAATTAATTTTTGTTTTTATAAAAAGTATAAAAAGTATAAAAACACTTATTACAAAAACTACTATTCTAGCAATACTTAACACACTCTCACTAAGCACTATACTTTTAAAGGTAGATAATACCGAAATTAAAATAAACCCTATTAAACATGCAAAAAAAGCCTTAATAGGTGGTTTCAATTTAAAATTAAAATAGACCTTTTGATTAAAAATAAAATAGACTAACACTACTAAGTTTAAAACACTGACATATAGCCATTGTAGTGAAGAAAAATCAAGAGAATTATAAGAACTAATTCTTGGCACCAACATGTATAATATAAATATTATATAATGTATAATGTTTTTATTAACCTTTTCCATTTTTTAAACCTTAAAGAATATATTGGCTATAAAGACAATTTGTTTTTTACAATATTAGATATCGTTTTGCCATCTGCCCGTCCTGCAACAACTTGATTAACAATCCCCATTACTTTACCCATGTCTTTCATGCCCGTTGCTCCAGTTTTAGCAATCGCATCTTCAACTAGTTTTGTTATCTCTTCTTCACTTAAAGCTTCCGGTAAAAACTGAGCTATTACTTTTGCTTCAGCTAATTCTGGCCCTGCTAAATCTTCTCTACCTTGCTCTTGAAATATAGCCGCGCTGTCCTTACGTTGCTTAACTTGTTTTTGTAATATTTTAAGCTCTTGTTCTTCTGTTAGCTCTTGCTTTGCTCCAGTTTCCGTTTGTGCCAATAAAATTGCAGATTTTACCGCTCTTAAAGCTGTTAACGCTACTGTATCTTTACTTTTCATTGCCGCTTTTAAGGCTGTCATTATATTTACTGTTAAACTCATTTTGAAATTGTTTTAGGATTACGAAGATATGAAAAAGTAAGCAGTCGTTAGTACTCCGTTTACAGTCTTCTATTAGACACAAAAAACCCAAAGCATTTATAAATGTTTTGGGTTTGCAAAAAGATTAAATGTCTTGTTTATCAAAAACTACTTAATCAACATTATCATGTAAAAATGAATTATTATTTCTTAACTGAATATCATCATTATCATCTATGCTTAAGGTTGTTTTAGACACATTTCCTTCAGAAGATGAATGCTGAGTTTCATCTAAATTTAAACCCTGACGCTTATAAGCAGGCGTGTTTTCTATATCATCAATTTTAGAAGCAATGAATTTATGGTTAAACGATTTCATTTTTCGTCGTCTATCATCCGCTCTATCTTTTAAAATATCAGAAATAGAACTGTTCATTGGATCTAAATCCTCCTCTAGAGTTTCAACAACTTCTTCTTTAGTAATTACTTTCTTTTCAAAAACAATTTCTTCATCTACAAGGTCCTGAACTTTGGCCGTTTTCTGACTTTTACTTAGTGCTAAATTCTCTTCCTCATAATCATCTAAAGCATAACGTACTTCTTCATTTTCACGTACTTCTGTAACAGGTATTACTTCTACGTGGTTGTTAACTTCTATGCCGTTTAAATCGAGAATAACATTGCCTTCAGATTCTAGTTCTCCTAAAACATTCTCTTCTTTTATAGGCAAATCAAAACTTAACGTTATTTGTTGTTTTTCTTCTTCCTCCTCATTAATTTCAATAGTTTTAAAACTACCTGTATTATTTTCAGTTGAAGTTATAACAAACTCTTCATCAGTATTAAATGTAGCTAATACTTCATCATAAACAATATCAATGTTTTTTATAACTTCAGTTGTAGGAATTAGTCCTAACTCTTCCAAAGTCACACTTCTTTGTTTGTTTACCAAGTTCATTTGCATCTTACTTAGAGGATCTTCAGTATCTTCATCTAAATCTAAAGTATGTTTTACAACTTTTGGTGGTTCTGGTTTTTCTAATACAACATTTACTGCAACAACCTCCGGAGAAGGTTTGCTAGGCGTTAATTTTTTTTCAATACTTTGGTCTTCTTCTAAAGGATGAATAACTTTTTTAGTTTCCGTATTAGAGATTTCGTCTTGTTGTTCTATATTAAAACCCGTAGCAATAATAGTTACTGCAATAGACTCTTCTAGAGCTTCATCTTCACCAACACCCATAATTATGTTTGCTCCATGTCCTGCTTCGGCCTGAATGTGATCGTTAATCTCTCCAATCTCGTCGATAGTAATTTCTTGAGAACCAGAAACGATTAGCAACAATACGTTTTTAGCTCCAGCAATTTTATTATCGTTTAACAATGGCGAATCTAATGCTTTAGAAATAGCATCTTGAGCTCTATTTTGTCCTGAAGATGTAGAAGATCCCATTATTGCCGTTCCACTATTACTTAATACAGTCTTCGCATCGCGTAAATCAATGTTTTGTGTGTAGTGATGTGTAATGACTTCTGCAATACCACGTGCAGCAGTAGATAACACTTCGTCTGCTTTAGAGAAACCGGCTTTAAAGCCAAGGTTTCCATAAACTTCACGTAGTTTATTATTATTTATTACAATAAGTGAATCGACTTCATTCCTTAATTTTTCGATACCTTCTTGCGACTGCTGAATACGCATTTTACCTTCAAATTGAAAGGGCATTGTTACAATTCCAACCGTTAAAATGTCTAATTCTTTAGCCATTTTTGCAATAATTGGCGCTGCACCTGTTCCTGTACCACCACCCATTCCAGCAGTTATAAACACCATCTTTGTGTTGGTCCCTAACATTTGCAGAATATCATCGTAGCTTTCCTCAGCAGATTCTTTACCTACATTTGGGTTTGCTCCTGCTCCCAATCCTTCTGTAAGATTAAGACCTAATTGGATTTTGTTAGGAACACCACTGTTTTGTAGTGCTTGTGCATCTGTATTACAGATTACAAAATCTACTCCTTTAATGCCTTGTTGAAACATGTGGTTAATAGCATTGCTACCACCTCCACCAACACCAATAACCTTGATGACGTTAGATTGATTTTTAGGTAAATCAAAGGCGATACTTTCGAATTCTTTGTTGCTCATAAAATTCTATTTTTGTTGCTAGGCAACGGTTTATATTTATATTATTCTTATTAAAGCGTTGTGGTACAGCGCCTTTTTTATTATTCTGCGTTATCTAAAAAATCTTTTACACGCTCTGTTAGCGCATCTAAAAAAGAACGTTTCTGTTTTTTTGGTGGCTCGACTACTTGTTCTTCTTCAATCTCAACTTCTGGTTCACCTACAGCTATTTCTTCTTCAACAGCTTCAGCTTTCACACGCTCTTGACGCTTTAACCCATCCATAACTAAACCCACTGCTGTGGCAAATAAAGGACTTGTAATAGCATCATCACTGTCACCTGCCAAATGCTCGTTTGGATAGCCCACTCGAGTATCCATTCCTGTGATATATTCAACCAATTGCTTTAAGTGTTTTAACTGACTTCCTCCACCTGTTAATACAATTCCTGCAATTAGTTTTTTCTTTTGTTCTTCGTGACCGTAGTTTTTAATTTCTACATACACTTGCTCAACAATTTCTACTACTCTAGCATGAATAATTTTAGATAGATTTTTAAGTGTAATTTCCTTAGGTTCTCTTCCACGTAAACCGGGAATAGATACAATCTCATTATCTTTATTTTCTCCTGGCCATGCAGAACCAAACTTTATTTTTAATAATTCGGCTTGCTTTTCAATAATTGAACAGCCTTCTTTTATGTCTTCTGTAATTACATTTCCTCCAAACGGTATTACCGCTGTATGGCGTATAATACCATCTCTAAAAATGGCTAAATCTGTTGTTCCTCCACCTATATCAATTAATGCGACACCAGCTTCCTTTTCCTCTTGACTTAGCACAGCATTGGCTGATGCCAAAGGCCCTAATGTAATACCTTCTAATTCTAAACCTGCGCTTTTTACGCAGCGACCAACATTTCTAATAGATGAGACTTGACCAACAACAACATGGAAATTGGCTTCCAATCGTCCGCCATACATTCCAATGGGTTCTTTTATTTCGGCTTGACCGTCAATTTTATATTCTTGAGGTAATACATGAATAATTTCTTCACCTGGTAACATTACCAATTTATGTACTTGATTTATTAAACGCTCAATATCCTCTTCGTCAATAACCGTATCAGAATCTGGTCTTGTAATGTAATCGCTATGCTGCAAACTGCGAATATGCTGTCCAGCGATACCAACAGTTACGCTTTCAATTTTTGTGGCAGCTGCCGCTTCAGCTTCCTGAATTGCTAATTGAATAGACTGAATAGTCTGAGTTATATTATTTACAACACCACGATGCACTCCTAAGCTTTTAGACTTACCAATGCCTAAAATCTCAACTTTGCCATATTCGTTTTTTTTACCAATCATCGCCACAATTTTTGTGGTTCCAATATCTAATCCAACTGCTAAATTCTGTTCCATAATTTATACTTTAGTGCAAACAACTTGGTTTTCAAATTGCAAATTCACTTTACTGTATTTTTTTAAACTTTTATCCTTCATTGCTTTTATATAAAAAGCTTTCAGATTGTTTATTTTTTTGTCTAAATACTCAAGTTTTCCAATCTGCACATTAAATTTGCATTGTCTCAACTTTAAATCAATAGACCTATCTTTATTTTGATGAATTTCTACAACATTCTTTTTCAAGAACTCATCATCCTCAATTCTGCGAGCAATTGTAAAAATAGTGCTCAAATCTTTTTTCGATACTTCGCCGGTTACAATAGGCACGCGCGCAGTATAGTTAGAAGACAAAGGCATATAACCACCTTTACTATCTATATAATAAGAGTCTGAATTTAAGACTCTTGCTATAGGTTTTTTTTGTTTTATTTTAGCTAAAAAACCGCCATTTACATTTAAAGAAATCTCAGCTTTTTCAATCATTGCATTAGAATCCAAGGCAAATTCTAAAGCATTCAAATCTAAAGTTTCTTTAGGCACACTCGCAAGAGGTTGCTGATTTTGTATTAACAATTTACTAACAGTCTCGTGAGTAATAAATGGTTTTTGCTCTTCTACAAACTCTATAGTTGTTTTTTTAACTTTTCGGCTACCATTTTTAGCTGAAGAAAAAGCAAACAAAAACACGACAACACCAAGTAACACGGCACCTTTTATGTAGTTCCAATTAATTCTCATGACAAAGCCTCTTTTATTTTACAAACTTCTGCACCAATATCTCCTGCACCTATTGTGAGAATAATTTTAGCTTTACTTTCTTTTATTTTTTTAATAATTTGAGATTTACTAATTAATTCCTTATTTGTATTGTTAATTTTACTTAAAAGCCATTGCGATGTAACACCTTCAATCGGCAATTCTCTTGCTGGATAAATATCTAACAAAAACACTTCATCAAATTGCGAAAGACTCTGTGCAAACTCGACTGCGAAATCTTTAGTTCTTGAAAACAAATGTGGCTGAAAAATGGCCAACACTCTATCTTCTGGATACATTTCTCGAACCGCCTGATGCACAGCCTTAATCTCTTCTGGATGATGAGCATAATCATCTATAAAAACAAGTTTATCAGTTTTTATGTGATAGGTAAAGCGACGCTTTACACCCTTATAAGACGTTAATGCTTTAGCAAGCTGAGGCGCTGGGACACCATATTCTATAGCCATCGCTAAAGCAATTAATGCATTCGACAAATTATGTCTACCGGGTAGGTTAAATTGAACTTGTTCTAACACTGTATTTGGTGTTTTAACATCAAACACATAAGCGCCATTATTTATTTTTATATTTTGAGCAGAATAGTCCGAATCATCTTCAATTCCATATGTAATCCCTTGTAAAGGCAAGCCATTTTTAACAAATAACTTCCCGTTTGGTTTTAGTTTTTTTGAAAAATCCTTGAAAGTTTTTATCAATTCTGAAGCATCACCATAAATATCTAAATGATCTGCATCCATAGAAGTAATACACGCTAAATCTGGTGATAATGTTAAAAACGAACGGTCAAACTCATCTGCCTCAACTACACTAACTTCATCTCCATTTAATATCAAATTAGAGTTGTAATTTTCGCTAATACCGCCTAAAAAAGCAGTTAACGGAACGTTACATTCTTTCATAATATGCCCAAGAATACTCGTTGTAGTCGTTTTTCCATGAGTTCCTGCAACAGCCAAACAAAATGTGTTTTCTGTAATCAAACCCAAAATTTCAGAGCGTTTTAAAACTTTAAAACCATTAGCTTTAAAGTAATTTAGTTGCTTATGTTCTTTAGGAATAGCAGGCGTGTAAACAACGAGTGTTTTATCTGAATCTAAGAATGAAGCATCTATAGCATCAAGACAATCTTCAAAACCCACCTGAACACCCAAGTTTTCAAGTGCATTTGTGATTTCTGTCTTCGTTTTATCATAACCAGCAACCTGTTTATTAGTTGCATTGAAATAGCGCGCAATAGCGCTCATTCCAATACCTCCAATACCAACAAAATAGATGTTATGTATACTGCCTATATTCATATTATTTTTTTAGAAGTTTCTCAACTTCATCTGCTATTTCTTTAGTTGCATTTACCAATGCTAATTTTTTAATATTATCACTTAATTGCTGTTGCTGTTCAGGTGAAGCAACCAACTGAGAGAATTTATTTTTAAAATCAACTTTCAAATCTTCTTGAGCAATCATTAAAGCCGCCTTTTCATCTACAATTGCTTTTGCATTCTTAGTTTGATGGTCTTCTGCGACATAAGGCGAAGGCACAAAAACTACTGGTTTACCCACAATACATAACTCTGAAACCGAACCTGCTCCTGCTCTTGATATTATAATATCTGCTGCCGCATAGGCATAATCGATATTATTTATAAATTGATGTACTTGCACATGTTTTATATCTCCATTAATTTTATAATCGTTGTAATACAATTTTCCTGTTTGCCAGATAATTTGAACTTGTTGCGTTTGCAAAAAATCCAACTCTCTTTTTAATAATTCGTTTATTGCCCTTGCTCCCAAACTCCCTCCTAATACCAACAATGTCTTTTTACCTTCAACTAAACCAAAAAACTTTATTGCTTCATTCCTTTTAGAATTGATGTCTAACAAATCTTGACGCACAGGATTTCCAGTTTTTAAGATTTTACTCTTCGGAAAAAAACGTTCCAAACCATCATAAGCCACACAAATTTTCTGAACCTTATTAGATAATAATTTATTTGTAATTCCTGGATAAGAATTCTGCTCTTGTATTAAACTCGGTATTCCTTTGGAAGCTGCCATTTGTAATAATGGTCCACTTGCAAAGCCTCCTGTTCCTATAGCAACTTCTGGCTGAAATTGCTTAATTATCTTTCTAGCATTCCATAAACTATTTATAAGCTTAAACGGAAACATTAAGTTTTTAAGCGTTAACCTTCTTTCAATTCCAGTAATCCATAAGCCTTTTATTTTATAACCTGCTTGCGGTACTTTTTCCATTTCCATTCTGTCTTTTGCCCCTACAAAAAGGAACTCTGCCTCTGGGAAACGGGATTTCAATTCGTTCGCAATAGCAATCGCAGGATAAATATGCCCTCCTGTTCCACCACCTGATAATATAATTTTATAATTACTCATTTATATTGCTTCAGAAAGAATCTCCAATGGACTCTGTTCGCTTCCTTCTTTGTTTTCTTTACCTTTTATCTCTTCTCTCTTAGCACTCACACTAAGTATTATCCCTATCGCTAAACAGGTCATCCAAATAGAGGTTCCTCCACTACTAATTAATGGTAAGGTTTGACCTGTAACCGGAAACAACTCAACTGCCACCGCCATATTAATCATGGCTTGAAATACAATTGGAATTCCTACACCAAGCACTAATAGCTTCCCAAAAATAGTATCCGCTTTTTGTGCAACTATTACTATTCTAAACAACAACCACATATATAACACCATTAAAAGCAGACCTCCAATAAGCCCGTATTCTTCTATAATTATAGCAAAAATAAAATCGGAAGACGATTGTGGTAAAAAGTTTTTTTGCGTACTCTTCCCAGGCCCAACGCCTGTTAATTCACCTGAAGCTATAGCTATTTTAGCTTTTTCAATTTGATAGCCTGCTTCTGTATCTCCATCATCTGAAAAACTCTCAATCCTACTCATCCAAGTATCTACACGATTAGGCATAGCATCTGGAAAAGCCTTTGCCACAGTAATAAATAACACCAAAGCTATAATTCCAACCCCTATAATCGCCAGTAAATATTGCCATGGATAACCTCCTAAAAACACAAGTACAACTACCATTAAAAAAATTAAGGCTGTGGTTGAAAAATTCGATGGCAGAATAAGTATTAAAACCAAGAATACAGGTATCCAAAGTGGTAATATCGAATCTTTAAAAGCTACTTTTTGGACTTCAATTTTCGACATATATCTAGCCACATAAACCATTAAAACTACTGCCGCTAAGGTGGATGTTTGAAACGACATATTTACAAAAGGAATACGAATCCAGCGGCTAGCATTAGCGCCTTCAATAGTTGCCCCTTGCAATATGGTTACAACCAATAACACTAATACTATTGGCAGCATGACTATAGACAAACCACGGAAATAACGATAGGGCACTTTATGCACGCCATACATAATAGAAAACCCTAAAAATAAGTGCATAAAGTGCTTTATAAAATATGAAAACGTATTTGTATTTCCACCAATGTTTACCAAATTACTCGCAGCACTGTACACAGGAAGGAATGAGAAAATAGCCAGTAACGCAGCTATTGCCCAGATTAATCGATCTCCTTTTATGTTTTTAAATACTTGTTGCATTATTTTCTTTTGTCATTCTGCGCTACTACGCAGAATCTATTTTCTTTTATTGTGGATTCCACATCTAGTGCGGAATGACAGACTGATTTCAAATACGCCTATAAATTTCTAACGGCATTTTTGAATTGCCTGCCTCTATCCTCATAGTTTTCAAACAAATCGAAACTTGCACAAGCAGGAGACAATAATACATTATCACCTGCTTCGGCTACTTTGTATGCGATTTTCACTGCTTCACTCATAAACTGAGTTTCAATAATAATATCAACCATATTTCCAAAGTTTTCCATTAGCTTTTCATTGTCTATGCCTAAACAAATAATAGCTTTTACTTTTTCGTTTATAAATGGGAACAACTCTGTATAATCATTTCCTTTATCTACTCCACCAACAATCCAAACCGTTGGCGCATCCATGCTTTCTAATGCATAATAAGTAGCATTCACATTTGTTGCTTTAGAATCGTTTACATATTGCACTTTATTAATTTTAAGCACTTGTTCCAAACGGTGCTCCACACCATGAAAGTTCTCTAAACTTTCGCGAATGGTTTGCTTTCTAATTTTTAATAAATGTGCTACTGTAGAAGCAGCCATTGCGTTTTTAATGTTGTGCTTCCCTTCTAAAGCAAGATTTTTTGTTGGCATAATTATTTGGTTGTTATCTATTGTTATTTTAATATTTTCGTTGTCTAAATACGCGCCATTTTCAATTGTTTTTATTAAGGAAAACGGTAATAATGTGGATTGAATAGTATTCTCTTTTAACCAGTTTGTAATCACTTGATCATCTGCATCATAAATCAAATAATCGTCTTTGGTTTGATTTAATGCAATCCTGAATTTTGAATCGATATAATTTTCAAACTTATAATCATAGCGATCTAAATGATCTGGCGTAATATTGGTAAGCACTGCTATATTTGGCTTAAAGTCTACAATGCCATCTAATTGAAAACTGCTAATTTCAAGTACATAGTTTTTAAAATCATCTTCCAAAACTTGCTTAGCAAAACTGTCGCCAATATTACCCGCTAAACCAACATTCAATTCTTGTTTTAGAATATGATGCGTTAGTGATGCTGTAGTTGTTTTTCCATTGCTTCCTGTAATACCAACTAAAGTTGCATTTGTATATTTGGCTGCAAATTCAATTTCAGAAATCACTGGAATATTTTTACCTATGAGTTTTTCAATTAAATCAACTTTATCAGGTATTCCTGGACTCTTCATTACAACATCTGCATTTAGAATTCTAGATGTCGTATGCTGTAACTCCTCCCATTCAATCTCATTATATATAAGAACTTCTTTATATTTTTCTTGTATTATTCCTTTATCTGAAACAAAAACATCATAGCCTTTTGCTTGCCCCAAAAGCGCAGTACCCACTCCACTTTCTCCTCCTCCAAGAATCACTAATTGTTTCATTTTTATTCTTTTTTATCTTTCCTGACTTTGCAGGAACGACAAACTCTTTTTATAATCAATGAAACACTTCGACAAGCTTAGCGTGACATTTAACTATTCTATTATCTTTATCTTAACTTCAAAGTAACAATTGATAAAATCGCCAGAAATATACCAACAATCCAAAAACGCGTTACTATTTTACTTTCGTGATAACCTCCTTTTTGAAAGTGATGATGAATTGGTGACATCTTAAAAATGCGTCGTCCCTCACCATATTTTTTCTTTGTGTATTTAAACCAACTTACCTGTAGAATTACAGAAAGTGACTCAGCAAAAAAGATTCCACATAACAATGGAATTAATAATTCTTTTCTAACAGCAATAGCTATTACTGCTATTACTCCTCCAATAGTTAGACTTCCTGTGTCGCCCATAAACACTTGTGCTGGATACGTATTGTACCATAGAAAACCAATTAATGCTCCCGCAAAAGCTGCTATAAACACCACTAGTTCTCCAAGTCTTGGAATAAACATGACGTTGAGATAATCTGAAAAGAAAATATTCCCGGAAACAAAGGCAAAAATAGCCAGGGTGAAAACAATTATGGCGGAACTTCCTGCTGCTAAACCATCTATACCATCGGTTAAATTAGCTCCATTTGACACTGCTGTTACAATAAAAATTACAATTGGAATAAACACTAACCAGGCATATTTTGCGTAGTCATCTCCAAACCATGTAACTATACTTGAGTAATCGAATTCGTTATCTTTTACAAAAGGAATAGTTGTTTTTAATGATTGCTCTGCAGGATTAAACTCTTTAGCAGAATTTTGAGTAACTAACTCTGTTCCATTAACAGGGTTTATTTTTTCAGTTTTAATAGTTACGTCGGGATGAAAGTACATCACTGCGCCAACAAATATCCCTAATCCAACTTGACCAAGCACTTTAAACTTACCACTTAAACCTCCTTTATCCTTTTTAAATACTTTAATATAATCATCTGTAAAACCAACTAACCCCATCCAAATCGTGGTTACAATAAGCATGATCACGTATATGTTTTCTAATTTCGCCAATAACAATACTGGAATTAACGTAGAGAAAATAATAATTAAACCACCCATTGTCGGCGTGCCTGCTTTTTCTGCCTGACCCTCTAAGCCTAAATCCCTAACCGATTCGCCTACTTGCATTTTTTGAAGCAATCGAATGATTCTCTTTCCGAAAATTGTAGAAAACAACAACGACAAGATAATTGCCAATGCAGCACGAAACGTGATATACTGAAACACACTTGCGCCTGTTAACTGGAATTGGTTTTCTAAATATTCGAATAGGTAGTATAGCATATTCTATTTTTTATTCATTTATTGTTGTGGATCCCTACCTAAGCAGGAATGACAAAACTTTAGTTATTGTTTATTTTAAAAGCATTTCGACAAACGCTGTATGTCAATTCGTTTTCTATTATACCCGTCAGTCTCTAAAACCTTTCAGGAAATCTACTTTTGCAACCGTTTTAATAATTCATCTACAATTTTAAAATCATCAAAATCTGTGCGCTCCCCATTGACCTCTTGATACGTTTCATGCCCTTTTCCTGCGATTAAAATTATATCTCCTGCATTTGCCAATTGACAAGCTGTTTTAATTGCTTGTTTTCTATCTACAATTGACAACGTTTTTTTAAAATTTTGAGGTTCTACACCTTTTTCTATAGCCTCCATTATAGTTTGTGGAACTTCGGTTCTTGGATTATCACTAGTAAAAATCACTTTAGTACTTAAAGCAGAAGCAATGTGCCCCATTTTAGGACGCTTAGTAACATCTCTATCCCCACCACAACCAACTACCGTAATTAATTCTTCATTTTTACTACGAATATTATTTATGGTTTCCAGTACATTTTTTAAAGCATCTGGTGTATGTGCATAATCTACAATTGCAGTTATTTTTTCTTCAGAAATTAAATACTGAAACCTTCCACTTACACTTTCTAATACACTTATTAATCTTAGGATTTCGGTTTTCTCAAGTCCTAATAAATCTGCAGTAGCATAAATTGCCAAAACATTAGAAGCGTTAAAACGTCCTATTAATTTTGTCCAAACTTCGCTATCGTTTACTTTAAGTAACATGCCGCTAAAAGAGTTCTCAAGAATTTGGGCCTTATAATCTGCGTAATTTTTTAATCCGTATTTATATTGCTTCGCTTTTGTATTTTGAAGCATGATTGCTCCATTTTTATCGTCTGCATTCGTTATTGCAAAAGCATGTTTTCCAAGATTATCGAAAAACGTTTTTTTGACGTCTCGATATTCAGCAAACGTATCATGATAATCTAAATGATCGTGAGTAAGATTTGTAAAAACACCTCCTTCAAACACCAATCCTTCGGTTCTTTTTTGATGAATTCCATGAGAACTTACTTCCATAAAACAGAATTCTACACCGTCATCATTCATCTCCTTTAGATACCGATTAATCGTTAAGGAATCTGGTGTTGTATGTGTTGCTTTATAATCTTTAGTATCTACTTTAACCACAACAGTAGACAATAATCCAACTTTAAAACCAGCCTTTTTAAAGAGCTGAAACAATAAGGTTGCTATGGTCGTTTTTCCATTAGTTCCAGTAATACCAACCAATTTTAAGTTTCCTGATGGATTTCCATAATAATTAGAAGCCATTACAGCTAAAGCTGAACTGGAATTTTCCACCTCTATATAACTTACGCCTTCTTTTAAAGTTTTTGGCAATTGCTCACAAACCACAGCTATCGCTCCTTGCTGCAAAGCTGTTTCAATATAGTCATGACCATCTACAACAGTACCTTTAATAGCCACGAACAAATCGTTAATAGCAATACTGCGTGAATTAAAATGAATATTTTCAATATTCAAATTAGTTGTCCCAACAACAGCATTGATTGTTACTTTGTATAATATGTCGATTAATGAATTCACGATAATTTTAAAACTATAGTTTGATTTTTCTTTACTTTTTGTCCCTTCGGAATGGATTGCGATGTCACAAGACCACTACCAGTAATTTTTACCTCTAATCCTAAATTTTCACATAATGCCATCGCATCCATTATTGGTAAGCCTATAACATTTGGCATAATTGTTAAATAAGCATTTGAAGTATCATAGTAGTTTTGAAACTCGTCTTCAACTGCAGCATTTTGAACCTCTAAAGATCCTATCTCATCTATAATCGGTGTATCTGTAAATATTTTTTGCGCAATACGTTTAAACACTGGACCAGTAACATCTGCTCCATAATAGCCAACCTTTAAACTTGGCTTATGTATAACAACAATGCATGAATATTTGGGATTTTCTACCGGGAAATAGCCAGCAAAAGATGAAATGTACTTTCTATCCTTTAACCACTCTTGATTATTTCCATAATCTGTTCTTGCTGTACCTGTTTTTCCCGCCATAGAGAAATATTTAGAATACATTTTCTTACCTGTTCCTCTTTCTACAACATTTTCTAAAAGTTTTTGAGCTATTTTTATCGTTTCGTCTGAAGCTATTTTTTTTACACGTACTACTTTTTCAAAACTTTCAATCTCTCTATCTAATTCTTTTACTTGACGCAAAAAACGAGGCTTTAACATTTCGCCATTATTTGCTACGGCATTATAAAACGTTAAAGTTTGCAATGGTGTTAATTGCAAATTATAGCCGTATGCCATAGATGGCAATGCATTACGGCTCCATATTTCATCTCCTGGCTTAGGAATTACCGGATTACCCTCTCCAATAATTGGTAAATCTAAATTCTCATGAAGTCTCCATGTTTTCAACCTATCTATAAATTTATTAGGGCTTTTAGAATAATGATCATCAATAATAGTTGCCAAACCAATATTTGATGATTTTTCAAAAGCTTCTCCAACAGAAATTTTGCCATAACCATTACCCGTATCATTTATAGCTCTACCGTAGAACATTTTTCTACCAGTTTTTGTATCAACAATAGTAGAAGTATCAATAACCTTATCTTCTAATGCAGCCATTATTGCCATTAACTTGAAAGTAGAGCCTGGTTCGTGCGACTCCCAAACTGCATAATTTCTTTTCTCGTAATATTTACCAGATTTAGATTTCCCCAAGTTTGAAATCGCTCTAATCTCTCCCGTTTTCACCTCCATCACTACAACACAACCATGCTCAGCATCGTACTTTTCTAATTGCTCCAATAATGAATGGTGTGCGATATCTTGAATATTTACATCTATTGTTGTATAAACATCGTAACCATCTTGAGGCTCAATTTGGTTATAATCTACAATAGGTTTCCATTGCCCTTTGCCTATTTTCTGTTTTAAACGGTGCCCATCTTTACCTTTTAAATACTTATCTCCAAAAGCGCCATCGATTCCAGCTCTTGTTACATTTCCATTTTCGTCTGTGCGCTCATAACCTATCGTTCTCATTGAGATTCCTCCCATTGGATGTTCGCGCTTTGTGTTTTGCTCCATTATTAGCCCACCTTTAAAAGCACCTAATTTTAATAATGGAAAATTGCGTACTCTTAAATAATCCGAATAGCCAATATCACGTGCAAGGAGAAAATATCTGTTTTTATTAGCTTTGGCCTTATCTAACCTGTTACGATAGTATGAAGCTGGTTTACCTCTGTATTTAGATAAAGAATCGCACAGTGGTCCAATTTGTTTTTGCCATACTTTTTCCCTAGGTGTTTTAGTGTCTATTCTAATATCGTATTTAGGAATTGAGGTTGCAAGTAAGTTTCCATTAACAGAATACACATTACCTCTGTTTGCAGGAATATCTCTATTCTCGATAGTTCGCTTTTCGGCTAAATCGCGATATTTATCACCATTTACATATTGAATGGTTAGCAATTTAATAACCACAGCAAGGCCGAAGATGAACATACATCCAGCTACAAAATACAATCGGTTTAATATGTTAGTTTCGTTTACTGACACAATTACTTAATCTTGCTTTTCGCTTTTAACTTTTATTTTTTGAGGCGGAACTTCGGAAGTCCTTAATCCTATTTCTTTCATTTTTGCCGAGACAACAGATTCTTTTTTCAACTCCATCAATCGACCTCTTCCATCTATAAATGCTGAACGCAATTCTTTAGCTTCATTACCTAATCTTGCGATTTCGTGTACTTTTTTATCTGCACTATGCGAGCTTGCAATCATGACTATCGCTAATACCGAAATAAAGAGAATCATTCTCCAATTTTTAAAGGAATCATCGCTCACTAAAAACGTTCCTCTTAATATGTTATAGATGTTTTTTTTCAAACTAAATTTTCAATTTTAATCATTGCGAATCTTCTTAAGCGCGGCTATTTTTATGAACACCTATAATTTTTATACTCAAGAGATTCCGACATCACAAAAAAGATTATTTGAGCGAAAAACGACTACATTTTTTCGGCAAAACGTAATTTCGCACTCCTTGATCTGCTGTTCAATTTTATTTCTGCTGCTGAAGGAATTATTAACTTCCCAACCTTTTTAAGTGGCACTTCAAAATTGCCAAAGACATCTCGTTCTGGTTCTCCTTCAAACAATCCGTTTCTTACAAAACGTTTTACCAATCTGTCTTCTAAAGAATGATAGCTTATCAAGCTCAATCTTCCTTCTGGCTTAAGTATTTCTGGTGTTTGCAATAAAAACTCTTTTAATGCTTCAATTTCTTGATTCACTTCAATTCTAATAGCTTGATATATTTGAGCTAAAATTTTATTCTCGTGTTTTGGAGATAAAAACTGCTTCAATACCTTTTTAAGCTGATCACCAGTTTTCAACACTTCCTCTTTACGAAAGTCAACAATTAACTTTGCCATTGCTGGAGCTGCACGCAACTCTCCATATTGCAATAACACTTGCTTAAGTCGCTCTTCGTCATATTCATTAATTACATGATATGCAGATAATTGACTTTTCTGATTCATTCTCATGTCCAACTCAGCTTCAAATCGTGTTGAAAATCCGCGTGCTGCAACATCAAATTGATGTGACGATACGCCAAAATCTGCCAAAACACCATCGACTTCTTTAACCCCATAAAATCTCAGAAAGCGTTTTATGAATCTAAAATTCTCATGAATAAGTGTAAATCTAGGATCATCAATCTTATTTTCAAGGGCGTCAGCATCTTGATCAAAAGCAAATAATTTTCCCTTTTCACCAAGACGACTTAGTATTTCTTTACTATGCCCACCGCCACCAAAAGTGACATCCACATAGATTCCATCTGACTTGATATTTAAACCATCTACGGATTCTTTTAGTAATACAGGATTATGATATTCCATCAGCTTCTTCGTCTTGTCCCATAACTTCTTCGGCTAAATCTGCAAAATCTACAGTCGCGTCATCAATGGTTTGTTCGTACTTATCCTTATCCCAAATCTCCACAATATTAATTGCTGAAGACATCACTATATTTTTCGAAATATTTGCAAAAACAGTTAAATCTTTAGGAATTAATAATCTTCCACTAACATCTACTTCAACCATTTTCACACCCGCAGTAAACCTGCGAATAAAATCATTATTCTTTTTCTTGAAACGATTTAGTTTATTCACTTTCTGCATTAGAACTTCCCATTCCGCCATTGGATACAATTCTAAACACGTCTGAAAAACCGCTCGTTTCAACACAAAACCATTTTGCAACACCGGCGCTAGCTGCTTTTTAAGCGCAGCAGGAAGCATAAGCCTTCCTTTGGCATCTGCTTTACATTCGTATGTTCCTATTAATGAGTTCAATGTGGTATTTTTATATATAAACGAATAAGAGTCAAATATATTGAAAATTTTACCACATTTTACCACATTCTACCACATTGTTAATAAATACTTAAATGAAATCTTCTATTCCAACTTTCAAAAAGCCCCTTTAAGACCTAAACACATAGCTTTCAGGGTATTCAAAATGGTCAAAAATAGTAATGAACAACTGTTAATATCTAAACAGAATAGTTTTTTGAAGTATCTAAAGAATACTCTTTTTTTTTATTTGAAATAACTATATTTGCTTTTAAGGATTGACTAAAAAATTAATGTCGCACACACTAATTACAGAAGGAAATTACAGTTATATCGAAGCTGGACAGGGCACACCAATAGTTATTTTACATGGACTTATGGGTGGCTTAAGCAATTTTGACGGTGTAATAGAACGCTTTAGTAAAGAGGGTTATAAAGTAATTATCCCACAATTACCTGTGTATTCGATGTCGCTTATAAAAACTAATGTGAAATCCTTTTCGAAATACTTAGGCGAGTTTATAAAATTTAAAAATTTTGACGAGGTTATTTTATTAGGAAACTCTCTTGGTGGACATATTGGTCTTTATTACACGAAACACAATCCAGAAAAAGTCAAGGCGTTAATTATAACTGGAAGCTCTGGTTTATACGAAAGCGCAATGGGAGGCGGTTACACAAAACGCAGCGATTACGAGGTGATGAAGAAAAAAGCACAAGATGTTTTTTACGATCCTGCTGTTGCTACAAAAGAAATTGTTGATGAAGTTTACGAAATTGTAAACGACAGAAGTAAATTGATAAAAACGTTAGCTATTGCAAAAAGTGCCATTAGACACAATATGGCAAAAGACTTACCCAAAATGAATACTCCAACTTGTATTATATGGGGAAAAAACGACGGTGTTACTCCTCCTGAAGTTGCAGTCGAATTTAACAAACTACTACCCGATTCTGATTTGTTTTGGATTGATAAATGTGGCCATGCTGCCATGATGGAACATCCTGAAGAATTTAATGGTATTCTTGGAGACTGGCTAAATAAACGAGAATTTTAGGATTCATTCATAATTATTTTTCAGCGCTTACCTGTTTTACTTACTCTTAATACGTTCTAAAATTAAAAAATCCTAATCTAACGCTTTATCCTTACCTGACTCTTTTCAGAAGAAAAAAACACTGTTATGGTTACACGACTTCTTAGCTAGTTGTTCTAGTTTTTAACGCTTACTCTTTTTTGCTTACTTAAATGTGCTTACTTTTGTGGCTCACTCAGCAAGTTAAAACTTTAACTTACATGAGTATTTTGTTTAATTAATTATGAGATTTCTGCCTTCGCAGAAATAGGAGAAATGAAAATAAAGTCTGCTGAATTTGTATTGAGTAATTCTGATGTGGCAAAATGCCCCAAAGATATGTTACCAGAATATGCCTTTATTGGTAGAAGTAACGTTGGTAAGTCTTCACTTATTAATATGATTACTAGTAGAAAAAGTCTTGCTAAGACTTCTGGAAGACCCGGAAAAACACAACTTATTAATCATTTTCTTATAAATAAAGATTGGTACTTGGTAGATTTACCTGGTTATGGTTATGCAAAAGTTTCAAAAAGCACAAAAAAGGTCTTCCAAAAATTTATTACAAAATATTTTCAGGAACGCGAGCAGTTAGTTTGCGCTTTTGCTTTGGTAGATATTAGACACAAACCGCAACCTATAGATTTAGAGTTTATGCAATACTTAGGTGAAGCTGGTATTCCATTTTGTATCATTTTCACTAAAGCCGATAAGTTAAAACCGAAAGCTATAGAAAACCACGTTGAAGATTACAAAAATATCATGTTAGAAACTTGGGAAGAGATGCCTAAATATTTTATAACTTCTAGTTCTAAGGATATTGGTAAAGAGGAAGTGCTTGGATATATTGGGGAATTGAATGATGGGATGATTGAGGATGCTTAATTAAAAAAATGAAAATAATTATAACCTTTTTCCTTTTGCTGTTTTTGACTCCTTTAGTTCATAGTCAAAAAAGAACTTATATTGATGAAAAAGGAGATACAATCAATAAATATAAGTATTTTAAAAAATGGAGAAATAAAGACTTATTGCTAAGTGCTTGGCATTATAAAGACAAAAAAGGAAAGCGTTATCTAACATTAAAAAACGACTTATACTTACAAGAAACTTACGCTTTTAATAGTATAAAAAGTGAGATTGAAGAACTAATCAATATAAAAATACCAGACTCAACAGTGTTATTGATAGAATACACTTATAAGGACGACTTGTGCTCTTCTTCTCGAGATAACAATTGGACTAGATCTGAGATTAGTGAAAGAAAAAAATTCACTGACCCTATGCGCACAAGTTTAATTAAAAAACATGTTCTTTTAATTTCTTTATTTGAACCTGGAATAACACTAAAAAATAAACCAAAAAGCAAGTATGAATATTTTTATACTGATAAAAATAATTTCTTCAGAAAAAACCTCTTTATTAATCCAACTTTGTGCGGCTCGTTTGCTTTAATGAAAACAAATGGACAATGCATTATTAGAAATGGTGAATATCGAGCAGATAATATGGCTCAGCACTTAAAACCAGAAAACTGGAATCTCTTTTTTGAGAGAAAAGAATAATTCCTCATCCTTAATCTGATATAATTTGAATCTATTACAGCATTAACCGAATGCATCAAACCAAAACCCACATCGTCCCAAAACTCGCAAAGCCAATTAGGCTTCAAGAATATGGTGTTGGCGTCTTTAATTTAGTTTTTACTAAATCTGCTTTAAAAAAAGCCTTAAAAAAACAATACATTACTGTTAATGGTGTGGTTGCTACTTCTGCTACTTTTATAACTGGTGGTGAAACTATTTGTTTATCTATTCTACATCACAGTAAACCTAGAACCAAACTCATTTTAAAACTAAACGTATTGTTTGAAGATGACTATTTAGCAATTATTCACAAACCTGCAGGCATATTAGTAAGTGGTAATAGCTTTAAAACTATTGCAAATGCTTTAATTCAAAACCTAAAGCCAAGTCATCTTCCAGATCGAACAACACCTCAACCTGTTCACAGATTAGACTTCCCTACAACAGGTTTGTTATTAATAGGAAAAACAAGCGGTAGTATTCGTGCTTTAAGCAAACTGTTCGAAGACAAAAAAATCAAAAAAAGGTATTATGCTATTACTATTGGTTCAATGGAACCAAAAGGTGAAATCAGTTCTGAGATTGATGGTAAATCATCACAATCTCATTATAAAGTAAAAGCAAGTATTACTTCAAAACGATTTAGCATTCTTAACTTAGTAAAGCTGAAACCAAAGACCGGCAGAAAACATCAATTACGGAAACACCTAACAAGTATAGGCCATCCCATTTTAGGTGATAAAGATTATAGTATTCCCCATTTAATATTAAATGGTAAAGGTTTGTATTTACATGCCTATTCACTAAAATTTATTCATCCTTTTACAAATAAAAAAGTGTCTATAGAAGATGAATTACCCGATAAATTTAAAAAAATATTTGACTCCTTTTAGCACCTAATATTTTCGCAAGAATAATTTTTTTTTACACAAATTTTACACTTTTTTTACATTTGCTGTACAAGTTAAATCTTGTCCTCACTATATATTTGACAGATATTAATCTTTAAATATAGTAATCATGAAAAATCAAAGTACCCTCTTAAGTCTATCTATTTTTATTGCTTTCAGTTTTAATAACTGTAAAGATTCCAATGAAAGTGCATTAAACTCAAAAGACACTGCTCAACTTGAATTAGTAGACCAAAACATGAAACCAGGAAAAGCTGAATCTGACTATTACTACGGAATAGGCTCAAGGTTTGAAGCTATTAGCAAAACAGATTTAGACAATGCAACTACTATTTATCCTTTTAATCGTGATCATGAAAACGAACGCATTGAAAAAATTAATTCTACAGAAATAATTATTATTGAAAACGACAGACGAACAGACAGACGCGAGTATGGTCGTTCTGAAAACTTAACAGATGGACAAAAAGCACTCTTTAAATCTCTCGACTACTCTAAACACTTTTCAATGAAAACACTTTTTAAAGAAAAAACAACAGAAAACATAGTGTTAGATGAACAGAAATTCAATCCACATTATACCGTTGTACCTGAAATTGAAGCTTTTTACATAGAAGGTGAAGATGCAATAATTAACTACCTAATAGAAAACAGCAGAGTCGAAACATTAAATTTAGATAGCAAAAAAGTGCGCGCAGCTAAAATTTATTTTAAAATTTCAAAAAAAGGAACACTAAAAAATGTTTATATGGAAAGGACAACTGGATATCCAATATTAAACACAAAGCTAATAGAATTAATAAGTACTATACCTGGACAATGGGAACCTGCTAAAAATAGTAATGGTGAAATTGTTGAACAAGAATTTGCTTTCACTTTTGGACCAAAAGATGGTTGCTAATCAATAACTCTTTCATCAATCTGCTAAAATGAGATCATTACAATTAATTCTTGACATCTAAGGCATCTCTTAAAGCATTTCCAATCAGCATAAAAGCCATGACTAAAAACATGATGCATAGGCCAGGAATAACAGCTAAATAGGGCTTACCAAGAATAATATAATTGTAGTGGTCTTTTATCATTGCTCCCCAACTTGCCATTGGTGGTTGTGCACCAATACCTAAAAAGCTTAATCCACTTTCTATTAATATTGCCGCAGCAAAGTTTGCTGCACAAATTACTATTACGGGTGCCATTATATTTGGTAAAATATGTTTGGTAATAATACGATAGTTATTAAAACCTAATGCTCGAGCTGCAGTTACATATTGCATTTCTTTTGCGCTAATAATTTGACCACGCACTACTCTAGCAACTTCTACCCACATAGTTAAACCCACAGCAATAAAAACTTGCCAAAAGCCTTTGCCTAAAGCTAATGTAATAGCAATAACCAATAATAAAGTTGGTATAGACCAGGTTACATTTATTATCCACATAATAAAAGCATCTACTTTACCTCCAAAATAACCTGCAACACTTCCCATAAATATTCCAATAACTAGAGAAATAAACACAGCTACAAATCCGATAAAAAATGAAATTCGAGCTCCAACTAAAACACGACTTAAAAGATCTCGACCATATTTATCGGTTCCTAAATAGAAAGTTTTTTTGGTGATTAATGTTTCAGGCTTTATGGACTTATCTTCTAAAACATAGGCCTTTTGGACACCTTTTAAACCATCGGAAGCATATTCGGTATAGTTTATTGTATTATTTGAAATTGTGTGTTGAGAAATTGGTATTTCGGTTACCGTATTAATGTTCCCGAAGAACACTTTATCAAAGAAACCTTGCTCGTTTTTAATTTGCGAGGGCAACACTAACATCCCTACAGTAAAACCTGGTACTTTCGAGTGTATGGAGACATGCATTTGGTTGGCGTGCCTTGAATTATCTGGAGCAAAAAGATAGGCGAATACCGAAATTACACCAACAAATGCAATAAAATAGAAACTAAAAACGCCCCAAAAATTCTTTTTGAACTTTTGGAGCGCTAATTGACTTAATGAGTTTACTTTTGTACTCAATGCTATTTATTCTTTTATGGTCGCTACTTTTTTAATTTCGTAGGTCATTTTTAAATCATCCAAAACATTCAATGCTTCTTCCACATATACATCTTTGCTTAAGCTCTTGTGCCATCTTACGCGCTTTTCCTTTAAAATAGTATCTGTTTCAAAAAGTGAAGTTTCATAAGGTAAAGACTTGAATGTTAAGTCTGTTTTATACTCCGAAATAGCATCAAACTCTTTAGCTTTTTCTTCGTCTGCATTTAATTCAGCTTTATACTTTTTATAATTTAGAGAATAGATATTCTCATCCATTTGCGTTTTTATCCACCTTGCATTTTCCTCAATAAGCTTTAGTTGCGCGTTGTTTTCCATACGCGCTTTACTATTACTTATTGTGGTATCGTAATCGAAATAGCTATTCCAATAATCGTACTTTACAGCTTCAATTTTATCCCAAGGTAATGGATTAGCTTGATCGCGTTCTCCAATATCGATAAAACTATAACGATCCGGAACAACAACATCACTTTTAACACCTTCCAACTGTGTTGAACCACCATTAATTCTATAAAACTTCTGACGTGTAATTTTAATAGCGCCTAAATCTCCATGAGAACTGTTACGCACCATTCGGTTCAAGTCTAATATATTTTGAACCGTTCCTTTACCAAAAGTTTGAGTACTTCCTATAATAATGGCACGTTTGTAATCTTGCATTGCAGCCGCCAAAATCTCTGAAGCCGACGCTGATAACTCATTAACCATAATGACTAAAGGTCCATCCCAAATAATAGAAGCATCCGTGTCTTCTAAAACTTCTTTTGGTTCACTCGTAGAACGCACTTGCACAATTGGCCCTTCTTTTATAAATAAACCTGCAATATCTACCACAGTTTTAAGAGAACCTCCTCCATTATTTCTTAGATCTAAAACAAGACCTTCCATACCTTCGGCTTTTAACCTTTCTATTTCCTGCTTAATATCTGAAGCTGCATTACGCTTGTTATAATCTGTAAAATCAATATAAAATTTAGGTAAGTTAATTACGCCGTATTTTTTACCATTTTTCATAACCGTCGATGATTTGGCATATGTTTCTTCTAACTCGACTATATCCCTAGTAATGGTTATATCTTCAATAGTACCATCAACTTTTTTTAAGGTTAAAATAACTTTAGTTCCTTTTGGGCCTTTTATAAGTTTAATGGCATCGTCTATGCGCATTCCTACAATACTAACTGCTGCTTTTTCATCTTCTTGACGTACTTTTAAAATAATATCACCAACCTCTAGCTCTTGTCCTCTCCAAGCTGGACCACCAGAAATCACTTCCATAATTTTGGTATAATCCATTCTTTTTTGAAGCCTTGCTCCAATACCTTCTAATTTGCCCGACATTTGTTGATCGAAACGATCTTTATCTCTTGGTGCTAAATAAGAAGTATGTGGATCGAACTCCTCAACAATGACATTAATGTACATAGAAAACCAATCTTTACGTTGTAAATCTTCTACATAATCTGTGTAATATGCATCAAGGTTTTTCATGGTTTCACCACGTGCTTCAATTTCTAATTCTGCAAGCGATTTTTTTATTTTTAGTACTTCACCTTCAATAGCAACTGTATCTTTTTCTTGAGTTCTAATTAACTCCTCGTAATTAGAAATGGTACTAAATTTTAATAATTGTCTCCAACGGTTTTTCAACTTTCTCTTATTTTTTACATAAACATGATTTTCATAATCTGTATCAAAATCTTCGTCTATTTCGAAATCGAAAGGTTCGTTTAAAATCGACTTGTAAAAAGACTTAGCTTCATCCATACGCTGAACCAATCGTTTATTTGTAGCATTAAAAAACGTAATATCATATGCTTTAAGCTCATCGTCAATTTGTGTTTTAAACTTTTCAAACTCTTCTATATCGCTCTCTAAGAAGAAACGTTTTAAAGGATCTATTCGGTTTAAGTACGTTGTAAACACATCTTCAGAGAATTCATCATCAAAATCTTTTGGCTCAAAATGCAATTGCTCCAAAGCAACAGTTATAATCTGAATTAAAAGTTTATCTTTATCTGGATCGTTATCCACTTTGGCTGTAAAACTACAAGACCCAAAAGCTAACAAAAGCACTAGCATTAATATATTATATTTTCTTTTCATGTATTTATATTTATTTTTTTATGACCACATTCAATTCACTATTATTCAATCCTTTAGGGAATAATAAATTGAACTTGTCCGATTTATGTGTTATTTTATCTATTATACCTTACGTGATAAGAGAAAACTTTCCACTAAAATAAAAGAAAAAACCGTGCCAAGTATCTGTGAACGCGCTAATTTTTTGTTAAACCGTTAATTTTAGTAAAATACTATAGAAATTATGTATTTTAGCTCGTTATTAAAGGCTTTTAATGAAAAATAGACCACTTATTTTAGTTACAAACGACGATGGCATAACTGCTCCAGGTATTCGCACTTTGGTAAGCATTATGAAAACCATAGGAGACGTTGTTGTTGTAGCTCCAGATCGTCCGCAAAGCGGAATGGGACATGCTATTACTCTAGATTCAACTTTGCATATTGAAAAAATTCACGTTAACGAAGGTGATTATGATGCCTATAGTTGCTCTGGAACACCTGCAGATTGTGTTAAAATTGCTGTAAACGAAATTCTAGACCGACGACCAGATTTAGTCGTTTCTGGCATAAATCATGGTAGTAACTCTTCTATAAATGTAATCTATTCTGGAACTATGAGTGCTGCTATTGAAGCGGGAATTGAAGGTATTCCTGCTATTGGTTTTTCACTTTTAGATTACAGTTGGAATGCTAATTTTGAACACTCAAAATCGTATATAAAAACAATTGCTGAAAATGTTCTAAATGAAGGTCTCACCGAAGGTACAGTGCTAAACGTTAACATACCAAATTTAGAAAAAAACAACATTCAGGGTATAAAAATTTGTAGACAAGCTAGAGCCAATTGGAAGGAAGAATTCGATAAACGTAAAACACCTCAAGGTAAAGATTATTATTGGTTAACTGGAAAATTTGTAAATTACGATAAAGGCAAAGATACAGACGAATGGGCTCTCGAAAACGGATACGTTTCTGTTGTTCCTGTGCAATTCGATTTAACAGCGCACCATGCTATACAACACTTAAACACTTGGAACTTTAATGAATAAAAAAGCTATTGTTATTGGATTTCTTATTGGCTTAGTAACAACCTTTATTGGGATTTCTATTTACACCTTAATTATTGGTGTAACATTAGATTTACCCTCTCAAGATATAATAAACAAAATACTATCTACAAGTATTTTAGGAAAACGCGCTAGTATTGGTGTTTTACTTAATTTACCCGTTTTTTATTATTTCTTAAACAAGAAAAAAGAAGATTACGCAAAAGGTGTTTTAATTGCTATAGTTTTAGTAGCTTTAATTTTTATACTTAATAAGTTATAAAAATGAAACACATATTTATTTGGATGTACCATGCAGTCAATAAAAAACAATACTATTAACGCATGAAATACTATATTATTTCGGGAGAAGCCTCAGGAGATCTACATGCTTCGAACCTAATGAAGGCATTACTTCTCGAAGATCAAAATGCTGACTTTCGGTTTTGGGGCGGCGATCTTATGGAAGCTGTTGGTGGTACACTAGTAAAACATTATCGCGAGCTTGCTTTTATGGGTTTTGCTGAAGTAATAATGAACTTAAGAACCATTGCAAAGAACCTATCTTTTTGCAAACAAGATATTGAAGCCTTTAAACCAGATGTTATTATCTACATAGATTATCCTGGTTTTAATTTACGAATTGCCAAATGGGCAAAACCAAAAGGCTACAAAAACCATTATTATATTTCTCCGCAAATATGGGCCTGGAAAGAAGGTAGAATTAAAAGCATAAAAAAAGATGTAGACGAAATGTATGTTATTCTACCTTTCGAAAAACAATTTTACGAAGGCAAGCACAACTTTCCTGTACACTTTGTTGGCCATCCATTAATTGATGCTATTGCAGACAGGAATCAAGTAGATGAGCTTACCTTTAGAACACAAAACGGATTAAGCGACAAACCAATTATTGCCTTATTACCGGGAAGCCGAAAACAAGAGATTAAAAAAATCCTTTCGGTCATGCTTAGTGTGGTGGATGACTATAAAGATCACCAATTTGTAATTGCTGGTGCCCCAGGACAAGATTATAATTTTTATCAGCAGTTTATTAAAAAATCTAACATTCACTTTTTAAATAATAAAACCTACGATTTACTAAGTATCTCTACAGCTGCTTTAGTTACCTCTGGAACTGCGACTCTTGAAACTGCATTATTTAAAGTGCCTCAAGTTGTATGCTACAAAGGGAGTTGGGTTTCTTATCAAATAGGAAAACGTCTAATAAATTTAGATTATATTTCTTTAGTGAATTTAATACTTAACAAAGAAGCTGTAACTGAACTTATTCAAGCCGACTTTAATACTAAAAGATTAAAAAAAGAACTAGACACTTTACTAGACGGATACCAACGCACAACATTCTTTTTAGATTATTACGATTTAGAAAGAGACCTAGGTGGTAAAGGTGCAAGTGAGAATACTGCTAAATTGATTTATAGCGCAATAAAAACAAATATCTAAAATGCGAAAAACGGCCCTCATATTACTTACTCTTATTATATTATCTAGCTGTGGAAGTGCTAAGAACAAACGTGTAACTCCTAGAAAACAGCAAACTACAAAAACAATTAAAAAGGCCAGAAAGAAAACTAATGTTCCGGCTACAAGGATAGTAAAATCCATTATTAATAATGCAGAAAGATATGAAGGTACACGCTATAAATATGGTGGTACAACAAAAAGTGGCATGGATTGCTCTGGCTTAATTTACACTGCTTTTAAAGAAGATAATATTGCTATTCCTCGTTCATCGCGTGCAATGTCTAAAACTGGAGATTGGATAGATTTAAAAAAAGTACGCGCAGGTGATTTGTTGTTTTTTGCTACAAAAAAGAACAACAGAAGTATTAACCACGTTGGTTTAGTCACAGCAATTAAAGGAGATGATGTTGAGTTTATTCACTCCACTACAAGTAGAGGCGTTATTACTTCTAAAGTAAAAGAAAAATACTGGTATTTCGCTTTTGTGCAAGCTAGGAGAGTGCTTTAAATTTATTTTAATAATAGATAAAAATACGAGTAAATAGTATAATAAAACTAAAAAAGGACAATACAATCTCTCTTTTATATTGAATATCAGCATTTTGTGAGGTTTTATTTATTATCTTTTAGGAGTGAAACTTCTTAACTTCACTATAATTAAACTAACGGCTTGCTTAGTTTTTGGAATTTTACTCGCTTATTTTATAGCTATTCCATTGACTATAATTTTATATGCGACAGCTTTTCTTCTCTTTCTATTAACCCTTATTTATTTAATTTCTAAACAGAAAAGACTTAAAACTGTTTGGTTTGGAGTTGTTAGCTTTTTAATTATGGTTTGTATTGGTGTTTTGGTTACCAATATTCATAATGAAAAACTTGATCTAGACAATTATAGAGCTATTGATTCTGATGAAAAACTAATCACTTTTAGAATCAGAACCACTTTAAAATCAGGGAACTATAATGACAAGTACATTGTAGATATTTTAAAGATAGCTGATGCTTCAGTTACGGGAAAAGCATTACTTAATGTATCGAAAGACAGTTTAAGTGTAGTATTGAAAGTTGATAACATCTATATAACTTCAGAAGGATTCCAATCTATTGTTTCAACTATAAATCCGTATCAGTTTAACTATAGAAATTACCTTGAAAAACAATATGTTTTTAAGCAGCTATATGTAAAACCTAGGCGGCTATTTCGTGTCAGCGAAAACAAGCACACCATTTTTGGTTATGCAGATTTGGCAAGAGAAACTATCAATACAAAATTGAAAACTTATAATTTTGAACCTGATGTTTTAGCTATTATTAATGCGCTCATTTTAGGACAGCGACAAGATCTTAGCAAAGACATTTACGATAGTTATACAGATGCTGGAGCCGTGCATATTCTAGCAGTTTCTGGGTTGCATGTTGCTTTAATATTGTTACTTCTAAATTTTGTTCTAAAGCCTTTAAAACGCTTTAAATACGGCAAAGAAATAACTACGATTATTTTAGTGGTGTTGATGTGGTGTTTTGCCATAATTGCTGGCTTATCGGCCTCTGTAACTCGAGCAGTGACTATGTTTAGTATAATTGCAATTGGTATGCACCTAAGAAGACCAACAAATATTTATAACACACTTGCTATTTCAATATTCGTGTTGTTACTATTTAGGCCCCTGTTTTTATTTGATGTCGGTTTTCAATTAAGCTATTTGGCAGTTATTGCTATTGTAGCGATACAACCAAGACTAGTGAAACTATGGAAACCTAAAAATTTAATCCTGTCTAAAGTTTGGGATTATTTTACAGTTGGTATTGCAGCGCAGTTTGGTGTTGTGCCAATTAGCTTATACTATTTTCATCAATTTCCGGGTTTGTTTTTTGTAGCAAATGTCATTATTATTCCGTTTTTAGGCTTCATATTAGGCACTGGAATATTGATTATTATTCTTGCCTTATGCAATGCTTTACCAAAATTCCTAGTCGATGGTTTCGGATTTATTATTTCGTGCATGAATGATTTAATGAAATGGTTGTCGCTTCAAGAGAGTTTCTTATTTAAAGACATTTCTTTTAATGGCTGGCAAGTTATAAGTGCTTATGTTTTTGCTATTGCATGTGTACAATTAGCCATTCAAAAAAACTATACGTGGTTGAAAATAACTTTGGTTTCTGTTTTACTTTTTCAAGGTGTTAATGTATTTACAAAATATAAAAACAGTACAAATACACTTACTCTTTTTCATAAAAGCAGACATACTGTTATTGGAGAAAAATCACAAAATAAACTAGATGTATATTCAGATTTAGATAGCCTTTCTCAGTTTGGCAATTTAACAGATTATATTATTGGCAATAACGTTACAGAAATCGACGCACACAAAACACCTTCTTTTATTAAGACAAAAAACAATACCATTCTTATTATAGACAGCTTAGGGATATACAACGTAAAGCAGATTAAACCTCATTATGTGTTACTAACGCAGTCGCCAAGAATAAATATAGTTAGACTAATAGACTCGTTAAAACCAAAACAAATTATCGCAGATGGTAGTAATTATAAATCTTACGTTGCGCGATGGAAAGCAACGTGTTTAAAAGAAAAAATCCCTTTTCACTATACTGGCGAAAAGGGAGCTTTTATTATAGATTGAGGTTATTTATAATTGAGCAAATTCTGGTTTAAATTCCTTAAAGTACTCATTAAATTTTGATTGTGTGTCCAATGCCGTGTGCTCATCGCTTTTAAACATTTTTAGATACAACTCTAATTGCTGAGGCTTTTTATAGCCAATAATTGGCGCAATAAAATCTGCCTTTTCATCTAAAAATACAATTGTTGGAAAAGATTTTATACTAAAATACCGTGCCAATTCGTGACCAGAATTTCTACGTTTTGCTTTTGCTGGATCGTAGTTTGGATTCTGAAATGTTTGCTCTTTAAACTCTAAAACGTCGTTGCCTTCCGCATTAAACTTTACAGCATAATAATGCTTATTTACATACGTTGCAACGTCCTTATTTTGAAACGTATTTCTATCAAGCATTTTACAAGGTCCACACCACGAGGTGTAAACGTCCATCATTATTTTTTTAGGTTTCTTTTTTTGAAGCTCTACTGCCTCTTCAAGCGTTACCCAATTAATTTCTTGTGCAGATAGTGTTACAGTTGCAAAAACTGTAAACAATGCTAAAACAATGTATTTTTTCATGTTACCAATTTATATTTTTTAATGTAGTCGCAAATAGTGTTCCAAAGTTACACTAAAACAACAAAACGCCAACTAAGGCCAATTGTTGTTTCTATAGTATATATTATTCTATTTAATACCGTGCATCATTTTTAATAGTTTACGATTAAGAACTAACATTATCAATGCCGCAACTATAGGTATTATGGTAAATATTAAAAAGAAAGTAGATAAACCATGCTCTTCCATAATTGGATCCATATAACTTCCTGTGAACCCTCCTAAAAGGTTAGCAAAGAAGTTAGCAGTAAACCAAATTCCAAACATTAAACTTACAAATTTAACAGGTGCTAATTTACTAACATATGATAGACCTACTGGTGACACACATAATTCTCCCATAGTATGAAGGAAGTATGCAATAACTAAAAATATTAAACTCACAGATGCCGTTTTAGCACCATCTGGAATACCTGCAGCTCCATACGCTAAGGCACCAAATCCTATTCCTACTAGAAATAAACCAATAGCAAACTTCACTGGACCTGAAGGGTTGTATTTACTTTCCCAAATTTTAGAAAATAAAGGAGCAAATAGAATTATGAATAAAGAGTTCAGCACGGAAAACCATGAAGCAGGTACTTCCGTTGTGTCTGATTGGAAATCTCTATTTAACATCCAGATAACAATACCCCAAATAAGGACGAAACTAAAACCTAGAATAATATTAGCAAGGGAATATTTACTATATGTTTGTTTAAATAACATTGCTAAAACCCAGGTAATAACTAACATTGGAATAATTGTTATTATTGTATTTATTATTTTAAATGTTGTAGCTGCACTACCTTCTAAAGCTCTATCTGTATAATCTGCTGCAAAAATAGTCATAGACCCACCTGCTTGCTCAAATGCCCACCAGAAGAACACTACAAATAATGATAAAATACCAATAACAATCATTCTATCTCTAACCACTTTAGTTTTTTCGACACCTTCTACTATTTCTTCAATGTCTTCTTCTATTTTTTCTATGCTGTCTTCTAAAACATGCTCAATATCTCCTGTTTTAACAGGAGTCAATCCAATTTTTCCAAATATTTTCTGAGAGAAATGAAATTGCAACATCCCAAAAAACATAAATACACCAGCAAGACCAAATCCATAATGCCAGCTAACATTTTCTCCTATGTATCCACATAAAAGAATACCCAAGAAAGCACCAGCATTAATTCCCATATAGAAAATAGTATATCCTGCATCTTTTTCTTTTCCTTGTGATTTATATAACTGACCAACCATTGAAGAAATATTTGGCTTAAAAAGTCCGTTTCCAATAATTAAGAACGTTAAACCCGCATAAAAGAACATAGAAGTCATCCCTTCTAAAGCCATAGATGCATGCCCAAGCGTCATGATAAATGCACCTAAAATAATTGCCTTTCTATAACCCATAAATTTATCGGCAATAAAACCACCTATAATCGGTGTTAAATAAACCAATCCAGTATACCATCCATAAAGCACTAGAGCATCTGCTCTATCCCATTCCCAGCCACCATCTATTACGGTTGAAACTAAAAACAGTACTAATAGCGCACGCATTCCATAATAAGAAAAACGTTCCCACATTTCGGTAAAAAACAACACAAATAAACCAGATGGATGGCCTAATACTGTTTTTTGATTGGTTTCTGAACCTCCAAATTTAAATTCCATAAATTAATTAATTAATTAGTTAGTTAGTTAGTTAGTAAATATTATCCTTTAATTTTAACCTCTTTTTCCATTTCTGTTTTTGGGGCTTTAATCTTATCACCCAAAGTACGATCTATAAAATTGGTCATTTTTGTATATAAATGCTTTCGTGTATTTCCGCCATAAATACCATGGTTATTGTCTGGATAAAC
Source organism: Lacinutrix jangbogonensis (assembly GCF_000797445.1). Lineage (GTDB taxonomy): Bacteria > Bacteroidota > Bacteroidia > Flavobacteriales > Flavobacteriaceae > Lacinutrix > Lacinutrix jangbogonensis. The sequence continues at coordinate 43,708 of NZ_JSWF01000044.1, forward strand.
CATCCACTCAAATTGCTTATCCGCTTGAATAAGTGCTTCAACCATACGCATTGTATTTTGCACATGTACATTATCATCTCCTGTTCCATGGATTAGTAGAAAGTCGCCTTTTAATTTATCTACATGGTTAATTGGTGAATTATCATCGTAACCACTAGCATTTTCTTGAGGTGTGGTCATGTAACGTTCTGTGTAAATAGAATCGTAAAATCTCCAACTTGTTACAGGTGCAACTGCAATCGCCATTTTAAAGACATCGTTACCTTTAAATAATGCATTACTAGACATAAAACCGCCATAACTCCAGCCCCAAATTCCAATTCTTGACGCATCGATATAAGCACGTTGCCCTAATAATTTAGCAGCTTCAATTTGGTCTTCCACTTCAAATTTACCCAATTCTTTTTGTGTTACTTTTTTAAAATCGGCACCTTTAAGTCCAGTTCCTCTTCCATCAACACATGCTATAATGTAACCTTTTTGCGCAAGCATTTGATACCAATAATCATTTGCAGCATTCCAGCGGTTTGCTACTTGTTGCGAACCTGGACCAGAATATTGATACATAAAAAGTGGATATTCTTTAGTAGCATCAAAATTAGCGGGCTTAATCGTCCACATATTTAAATCGTTACCGTTTACACGAATGGTAGTAAATTCTTTTTGCGAGTTTGTAAATTCTGAAACCGTTTTAGATAACACATCATTATCTTTAATACTTTTTACAACATTACCGTTTAAAGCATTGTTTAAAGTATATTCTGGAGGTGTTGTTGCGCTAGAAAATGTATTAATAAAATAAGTGAAATCTGCACTAAAATCTGCATTATTAGTACCTGTAGTTTTTGTTAAACGCATTTTGTTTGAACCCTTAAGGTTAATAGAATACACGTCGCGATTTATGGACCCATTTTCTACAGACTGGTAATAGATGTTATTTGTTTTAGCGTCAAAACCATAATAGTTAGTGACTTCCCAATTGCCTTTGGTTACTTGATTTATTAGTTTACCTTTTTTACTATAATGATAAATATGGTTATACCCGTCTTTTTCACTTGTCCAGATAAAGCTTTTATCCTTTAAAAACGTTAGATTATCTGTAACATCAATATAGGCTTTGTCTTTTTCTTCTATAACCAAAAAAGCGTTATTATCTTGTGTATCTATCATCCAAAGATCTAATTCATTTTGGTGACGGTTCATATAATGCGCACTCAACATATCTGGATCGTTAGACCACTTAATTCTTGGAATATAAAAATCGTTATATGCTTTACCTACTTTTACTTCTTCGCTTTTATTATTCTTTAAATTATATACATATAAAGACACAATAGCATTTTTCTCACCTGCTTTTGGATATTTAAAAACGGTTTGTGTTTGGTACAAATCCTCACCGTAAACATCCATTGAAAATTCCGGAACATTAGTTTCATCAAAACGAATAAATGCTATTTTATCGCTATCGGCATTCCACTCGAAGGCACGAACAAAACCAAATTCCTCCTCGTAAACCCAGTCTGTAATACCGTTAATAATTTTATTTTTTACACCATCTGTAGTAAACTGTGTAGTTTCTCCAGAAAATAAGTCCTTAACATATAAATTATTATTTAAACCAAACGCAACCATTTTTCCATCTGGAGAGAACGTTGGTTCTTGAATTTTTTCTTCGGAAACAGAGGTTAAGCTATTCGTCTTGGTATTAAACACGTAATAGTTAGCCAAAGTAGAGCGTCTAAAAATAGACTCTTGATTAGTCGCTAAAAGCACTTGAGATTCGTCGTTACTAAAAGTATAATCTGTAAAATATTTTATGGCTTCAAGATTTGAAGAACTCACTAATGTATTTACCTTCTTTAAGGTTTTATAATCATAAATATCAATGGTTGTTGAACCATTTGCTCTATCAAAGTTTAAAACAGAATATTCTTGACCATTCCTCATAGAATGCAAAGCGTCTAAACTTTCGGTTCTAAATGTACCATTAGACCATATATCTTCTAGGCTAATAGATTTGGTTTGTGCAGAGGATAAAGTAGTTACTAATAAGCAGAAAAATGCTAAATATCTAGATAATATCATTAAGTATATTTTTTTGATAAAATAATGTCAAGTTTACTAAAAAATAAGCAAAAAACCTTCATTATTAACAGATAATTAAAGATTAAAAACCTCAAAATGATTCGCAGAAATAATTTCATCAAATTAACGCTACAAGAAAACAGTCAACGTTTAGTATCTTCGCAACTCTAAATAACACTTAATGAGCGCAACAATTTCTGGTTTCTCAAAACTATCTAAATCCGAAAAAATAGATTGGATTGTTAGTCATTACCTTTCAAATTCTGAAACTGCTAAACATACCATTATTCAATATTTTAATTCAGATAGCGAGCTACAACAGCTTCATGACGAGTTTATAGAAAACACTATTTCCAACTATTATTTACCCTTTGGTGTTGCTCCAAATTTTGTAATAAACAATACTATCTATGCCATTCCAATGGCGATTGAAGAAAGCTCTGTGGTTGCAGCAGCCAGTAATGCTGGAAAATTTTGGATGGCACGTGGTGGTTTTAAAGCTGAAGTGCTCTCAACTACTAAAATTGGTCAAGTCCATTTTATGTACCCAGGTGATTTTGAAGATTTAAAACAGTATTTCGACACTATTAAACCGAAACTAATAACAGACACTAAAGCAATCACTGCCAACATGGAAAAACGTGGTGGCGGCATTTTAGATATTGAATTACGAACCAGAACTGAAGATTTAAACCATTACTACCAACTCCACGCCACCTTTGAAACATTGGATGCTATGGGAGCAAATTTTATAAATTCGTGTTTAGAGCAATTTGCAAAAACGTTTAAAGCTGAAGCTGAGGAACACTTGAATGCTCCTATAGAAATTGTAATGAGTATTCTTTCTAACTACGTCCCAGATTGCCTTGTACGTGCCGAAGTCTCTTGTAAAGTTGAAGCATTAGAAGACAAAGGTATTTCCGGTCAAGTTTTTGCCGAAAAATTTGTTCGCGCTGTTAATATTGCAGAAGTTGAGCCTCATAGAGCTGTAACGCACAATAAAGGTATAATGAATGGTATTGACGCGGTCGTTCTAGCCACAGGAAACGATTTTAGAGCAGTAGAAGCTGGTGTACATGCCTATGCCGTTAAAAACGGTAAGTACACAAGCTTAACACATGCCAAGATTGAAGACGGCATATTTACTTTTTGGATGGAGATTCCATTAGCATTAGGTACTGTAGGCGGATTAACAGGATTACATCCTTTAGTAAAAGTAGCCTTAGAAATTTTAGGAAATCCTTCTGCTAAAGAACTCATGAAGATTGTAGCAGTTGCTGGATTGGCACAAAATTTTGCCGCTTTACGATCGCTAACTACAACAGGCATTCAAGAAGGGCATATGAAAATGCATTTAATGAATATTTTAAATCAGTTTAATGCTACAAACGAAGAAAAGGAGTTCATAGTAAATCATTTTAAAAACAATACCGTTACGCATAGCGCCGTGGTTTCTGAAATCGAAAAAATAAGACAATAATGCAACATTTTTACAGTCACGGAAAATTATTACTAACTGCAGAATATGTAGTTCTTGATGGTGCAAACGCCTTGGCTTTGCCAACAAAATTTGGACAAACCTTAACTGTTGAATCTATTGAAGAGCAAAAGCTAGTTTGGAAGAGTCTAAACCATGACAACGAAATTTGGTTTGAGGAGGAACTTAGTCTTCGTGATGGGCAGATTTCTTCGTCGATATCTGCTTGCAATAATGTTAGTAAAAGACTTATAGACATACTAAATAAAGCTAAACGTATTAATCCTGAATTTTTAAAAAACAATTCTGGCTATAAAGTAACCTCAAAATTACAATTCCCTAATGATTGGGGATTAGGCTCATCTTCTACGCTTTTAAATAATATTGCCCAATGGGCAAAAGTTGATGCTTTTACATTGTCTAACGCTACTTTTGGCGGCAGTGGTTATGATATTGCTTGTGCTCAAAATGATTCGGCTATTATTTATCAATTAGAAAACTCTAAACCAATAGTTGAGCGCACTCTATTTAAAAAATCATTTGAAGACGAATTGTTTTTTATTCATTTAAACCGAAAACAAAATAGTAGAGACTCTATAAAAACGTATAAAGACAATAAGAGTAATAGCCAAGCTATTATTTCAAGAATAAATACCATTACTACTGAATTAATTGCTTCAGAATCTATTGATACTTTTAATAATTTAATAGAAGCACACGAAACCCTAATTGGTGAAATAACAAATCAAACGCCTATTAAAAAACGTTTGTTTAACGATTTTAAAAACCAAATAAAAAGTCTTGGTGGTTGGAATGGAGATTTTGTTTTAGTAACAGGTAAAAAGCATTATATAAATACTTATTTTAAAAATAAAGGCTATAATACTATAGTGAGCTTTAAGGATATGATTTTGCAAAATTAAGGCGTCACGAATTTACTGTTATTTATCAATTATTGAAATTGTAAATATTTGATTTCATTATTAATTAACAAAAAAAAGCTTCGCAATGCGAAGCTTTTAAATTTTATATATAATTCTAATTATATTACTGAACTGTTTTTGCTCTAAAATCTTCAATTTCTGAAGCCTCTTTTAAAGCATTGTATAACCTTGTATTAATAGCATCAGATTTTTCTTTTGCAACTTGGTTAGTGTAAGATTGGTAGTTGTCTAACTCAACAGCTGGAGTTTTCTTAACAAGCTCTACCATATATACACCTTTTACACCTGTAATTAATTTAGAAGTTTGTCCTTCTTCTAAACCAAAAGCAGTACCCACAACAAGAGGCTCTGCTCCTGCACCAGCGATAGTTGGGTTTTTCATGTTAATTCCATTAGAAACTCTAACCGTCTGATTTTCGGCAGCTGCTAAATCTGCTAATGTAGTAGCACTTAATCTATCTTTTAATAATTTTGCTTTCTTTTCTTTTCTAATCTCTGGTAAAGCTGTTACAGAAGCATCTTCTGTATTCATTAAACCAGCCTCATTTTTACCAGTAATTTGAGCTACTATGTAACCATCTGTAGTTTCAAAACGTTTTGTATCTCCTACTTCAGCGCCATCCTCAAATGTCCAACGCACTAAATTTCTTAATGGTCCAACTCCTGGGATAGTTTCGTCTAGTTCTTTAATAGTACTGACAGGGTTAACTTGTAAACTATTAGCTTTAGCAGCGTCTTGAAAATCTTGGTTTTCAAGTAATACTTCAAAATTAGTTGCTGTTCTAAACACTGCATTTTCTGTATCTATCGAAGGCTCTATTACTCTTTCTATAGTTGCAACTTTATAGGCTGTTTTTTTAGATTTTCTATCTAATAACTCCATTACATGAAAACCAAATCGCGTTTTTACTACTCCTAAATCTCCTATGTTTTTTGTGATTTCAAATTCATTAAATTCTTCAACCATTGAACCACTTTGATGCCAATCGTAAACACCTTCATTAGCGATACTTCCTGTATCTGAACTTAATGCTACCAATCCAGCAAATTTTGATTTATCTCTTTTTACAATTGATAAAATACTATCGGCTGTTTTCTTAGCTTGCACTTCTGTTTTAACAACATTAGGTGCTGTGTTTAAAGAATCCTTGAATGGAATTAAAATGTGTCTTACTTTTAAAGAATCATAAGATTTTTCAGTTTCAAGTAATTTAGTAATATTAAACGTTTTTCCATTTCTATAAGGACCGTAAACGTCTCCAGCATTTAATTTCACAATACTATCTCTTATTCCTGTTGGAAAAGCTGAAGCATATTTAAATCTGTCTTGAAATTTAACAGCAGCATCAGATTCTGCATTTACTAACGTAACAACATCTTCTAAAGACATTGCTGAAAAGCTTGCTGTTTTTTCTGTTTGCTTAGTTGTTTCGTTATAAGCATCACCTCCATTAATAAAAGAAATCAATTCATCTTTAATAGCATTTTCATCTTCTAAAGAAGGTGCATTTTCAAACTGTACATATTGTAGATTTCTAGAAGCCTCAACTTCATATTTTTTCTTGTTTTTATTGATGTAAGCGGTAATTTCAGACTTAGATACTTGAACCGTACTATCTGGAATAGTAGTAAAAGGGATAGATACATACTTAATATCTACCTTTTCACTTTGTAATTTATGCTCCAACTCACCTTCTGCTACAGTAGCATTAGATGCTGCTTTAATCATGTTAATGTAATTTTGTTGCAACGCATTGGCAGCTACACCATCTTCTTGCTGAATCCATCTGTTATAAAAATCTGGATTAGGTGCATTTTTTAAATCCAAAATGTATTGATTTAAAATAGACTCATCAAAAACGCCATCTGCATTTAGAAATTGAGGACTATTTGCATACGTTGTTTTTAATAAATCGCGCATTTGCTCTCTACCAACAGTTAAACCCAATTCGTTATATTGAAATTCCATAACGGCTTTTCTAACCTCGATATCATAAACTTGATTCATGATCTGCGATTGTGTAGAGTTTGCATTGTTTCTTGCATCTACTTGTGCCATAAATGCCTGTCGCGAAATATCTTTTCCATTAATAGTTGCAACTACATCTGGAGATTTGTTAAATAATGCATCTTTATTATCGAAAAGGCTCGATAGTATAAACGCAAATAGCGCTAATGCGATTACCAAAATTAGTACTACTGTTTTCTGTCTTATCTTATTTAAAATTGCCATCTGTTGAAATAGATTTTATGCTAATTGTTATTTTGAAATATAGTGGGCGAAAATACCATTTTCTATTTAATAATAAAAGGAGAAATTAGCAATAATTTAAGAATTTTAAAAAGGAGCCCTTTTTATTACAGAATAAAAGCCTAAAGTGAGGTGTTTTAAGGTTAATCGTCTGTTTTTACTTTTAAAGCTACCAAATCTATTTTGGTATTTGAGACTTCTAGTATTGTAAACTGAAAATTATCTGTAGTAACAATATCGTTTTGTTGCGGAATTTCTTCTGTATGATCGACAATTAATCCACCAAGTGTTTCGTAGTTTTCACCTTCAGGAAGATTTAACTTATGAACTTCGTTTAAATAATCGACTTCTAATCTTGCTGAAAAGATATAATTTAAGTCGTCTATTTTTTCGTCACGAAGCACCACATTATCATGTTCGTCTTCAATTTCACCAAAGAGCTCTTCTACAATATCTTCAACTGTCATTATTCCAGAGGTTCCACCGTATTCGTCTAAAACAACTGCAATACTTTTACGCTTTTTTATTAGCACATTTAAAATATCGTTTGCTAACATGGTTTCGGGAACAAACTCAACATTCAAAACCATTGCTTTAATTGTTTTTGGCTTTTTAAAAAGCTCAAAAGCATGTGCATAACCAATAATATCGTCTATAGTGTCTTTATAAATTAATATTTTAGACATCCCAGTTTCTGTAAACAAGACACTCAAATTTGCAACAGAATCGTTAATCTCTAGCGCTACAATTTCTGTACGCGGAATCATAACTTCTCTAGCTTTAACCTCAGAAAATTCTAAAGCATTTTGAAAGATTTGAATTTCGGTATCTATATCATCATGTGCTTCAACAGATTCCATTTGCTCACTAATATAATGCCCTAACTCTACTTTTGTGAATTCTAGTTGTACTTGGTCTCCTTCAGTTTTAAAGAATTTTTTAAGTACAAAGTCTGAAATCCATAGTATGAAATCCGAAATAAAATTAAAAAGCAAATAAAATAGGTAAGCAGGAAAGGCTAACACCTTTATTAAAGTATTACTATAAATTTGGAAGAATACCTTAGGAAGGAATTCTGCAGTAAACAATATTACTAAAGTTGAAATTACAGTTTGCGACAACAGACTTAAATCATCGAGTACATATTTTAAAAATGGATAATCACCAACTAACGAAGTAAACCACTTCACTAATAAATCTCCCATAAAAAAGCCATAAACAACCAATGCTATATTGTTACCAATAAGCATAGTTGCAATAAATTTAGAAGGCTTTGCAGTTAACTTTGAAAGCATTTTAGCTAAAAAATCGTTTTGCTTTTTTTCTATTTCAATATGTATTTTATTGGCAGAAACATAGGCAATCTCCATTCCAGAGAAAAATGCCGATAACAGTAACGACACTATAATAATAACGATAATTACTGTTGTGGTCATTTATTGTTTATTATTTCTGTCGTCATACTTTTTATGAAAATGCCTTCTAAAGAAAAACATAAACGTTGCTAAAGCAAATAAAAACAGTGATAAATAAGCGTGGCTTCTATCTGCATTCCAGGTTGCAATACAATCGTATAAAAAATACAAGCCTGCTATTATATATATGTATTGAGAAAATTTTAAGTATTTCATGTGTAAATATCTATTGTTTTTTTTTGGTCACATGCTGTTCGCTATTAAACATTCTGTTGTGTGATAGACCTTTTTAATACGCTCGGTTCATGTGTAAATATCTATTGTTTTTTTTTGGTCACATGCTGTTCGCTATTAAACATTCTGTTCTATGATAGACCTTTTTAATACGCTCGGTTCATGTGTAAATATCTATTGTTTTTTTTTGGTCACATGCTGTTCGCTATTAAACATTCTGTTCTATGATAGACCTTTTTAATACGCTCGGTTCATGTGTAAATATCTATTGTTTTTTTATTGGTCACATGCTGTTCGCTATTAAACATTCTGTTCTATGATAGACCTTTTTAATACGCTCGGTTCATGTGTAAATATCTATTGTTTTTTTTATGATCACATGCTGTTTGCTATTACTCATTCCGTTAGGTGATGAAACTTTCCACATGCTAGGTTGAAAACATAATTAATTAGTTAAAGTAAAGATATGTAAAAAATTGAAATGTGTTATGAATATAATAATCTGGTATTATTCATTAACTGCAAAAAGACCGCTTACTTCTATTACTTCGGCTTTTGTGAAATCACGATCAGAATCGAAACCCTTACCTTTAGTTAGGTAGTCTTTAGATTTATATCTCACAGGTAAATTAGTAAAGAGCCATTCTTTTTTTTGGTCGAAATAGAGTTGATCGGCATACAAACTATCACCTTCGTGAGTAGAAACCACAACATTACCTTGCATGTCTATAACATCTGTTTCGCTATAAATTATGGCATAGTCTGCCACAATTGTTGTACGCTGATTTTGGTCATTAAAAATATGTAATGTTACACCTTCTGGGAATTCAGAATATCCAAATTTTCTGTTTTCGAAATCTAATAATTTTGGGCTAATTAAATTAGCAGCCACATGTCCAGAATCTGTACGTATTACATTAATATCTACACCAACACCTTGCGGTTCGTTTTCGCTAACACCAATTTTATTAACTTCTTGAAAGTTATTTGTACACGAAAAAAACAAAGTCATAGCTAATGCTATGACTCCGTTTCTAATAGTATGTAACTTATTTATCTTCATTAAATAGTTGGCACTGTTATATTTCTTCCAATCCAACAACCAATTTTAATTGTCTTTCCAGACATACCAGCAGAAAAAATATCTGTTTTAGATGGCGCTAATGCCTTGTACTTTGCAGCAATAGAGCTACTTGATTTTGCAGATTCCCTTGCAGCTAACCAATACATTGCTCTTTTCTCGAAGTTAGTTTTACCACAAGTTTTTACACTAGCGGCGTACATAGCAGCGATTTGCAAGTAAGGCTTTGTATCAGCAGCATTTAATTGAGCGGCTTTATTAAAGTAATTTCTTGCCTGACCATAACTTCCTTTACTCTTATACTCCAATCCAATATTATAATTAAGCTTTGCTAATTTTAATGGATCTGTTTCTAATCTAAATATTTCATCTAAATACTTTTGCTCTCCAGTTATACCATAAAGGTAACGTGCAACATCAGCAGTTGGTTCTAAAGAATATTTTTGCTTTACAACTTTAACAAACATTGGATCTGTTTTACAACCTTTAGCATAGAGCTTATTCATTGCTCTTTGTAACCAAACACCATCGTTTTTATTCTCTTCATAATCTCTTTGGTAAATTGGGATTAATACTTCGCAATTTGCTCTTGGTCCTAATTCACCATCTAAACTCTTAGATATTTTATCGAAAGCTGTTAAGGTTTGCGTATAGAATTTTTTGTATTTCTCCTCTTTACTAGATAAGCTTTCACCTTTAGCGATAAGCTGGTTTAACTTCATTGAATTTTTTTCAACTTCAATTCCAATTTTATCATTTACATCATCAAACTTATTAAACAACTGTTGAGGCGTTTTTTGTCCTTGATCATACTGGCTTACCATCATTTTAAAGTAAACATATAAACCTTTTGGGCTCTTGAAGTTTTTTAAATCAGACTTATAGATAGCATCATATTCATTATAAATTTGCTGATCTGTTAAACCTAATAATACTCTATTATCATACCTAAGTTCTGTTTTCTTTGCTCCAAATTTCCCTTTTGGAGACTTACTTGGGTAATTTCCCATTCTAGAATCCCACAAAGTAATTAGCTCGTTTATGTATTCTACTTTTTTAGCATCTGTAGTTGCTGCTTTTAATAAGCATTTAAACATATCTTCTCCATACTTATATAAACCTGAAAGGTTATATTTTGGACAATCTTTTAATGCCTTTCTATAATAAGGAAGTGCTTCTTCACACTTTTTACCTTTAACAGTCTCCGCGAACAAAGACATATTTGTCATACAATCTTCATTCCCTTGAGCAAAACTTGAATTGAGCCCTAAGAATAAAAATGCTATTAATAGTGTAATGTTAGTTTTCATAATCTTAGTGTTTGTGTTATTAGTCGAATTTTCTTTTCTGGAACCATCTATCGTTTAAAGATAAACTTATTTTAAATTTTAGAAAGTTTTCTTGAATTAAGTTAGCCTTTGTTGTGCCACGTTTACCTATTTCAAAACCAAAATTGGCATTCGAGAATGGATTTCTATTTGTTCCAACTGGTAAACCTACTCCAAAAGATATGCCAAACTCTCTAATAGATTCATTTTGCACAACTAAACCTGTGTTTTCAAAACGCAATCCGCCTCTATAAACAACACGCTTCCAATAACTTGAAAAAGAATTATACTTTGGAATAAAAAACCCACCTAAGGATAATACTGAAGAGTCCTCGAAGGTCGTTCCTGTGTTATCATATAGCGCATTCGAAAATTCACTAGTATTTTCTTGTGTGTATTCTACACCCGCAAACCATTTTCTTGGCGCACCTATTCCTGCCCCAAACGCTAATTTAGATGGTAAAACTAATGTAGTTTGATCTAAACCAGCAGCAGCTAAATCGGCTTCAATTGTACTAACGGCAAATTCTGCTCCTGAAACACTATTTATTGTAATGTTAGAGAAAGAGCGCACGTTCGCAGAATTAATATCGCTTGAAGGTTGAAAAGTTATAGCAGATTGTAATTCTAATTTATTTGTAATCATCTTTTGGTAATGCACACCAAAATTAAAATTAATTCCACTTAAATCTGATCTATTTGTTTCACGTGATTGAGTCTGAAGTGGTTCACCTGCACTATTGTAACCAAACTCAACTGTATTATTTTGAATATTTCCGAAATCGTAATTAGCGTCAACACCAAAACTTATTTCATCTGTAAGTTGATAACCAAAAGAAAGAAAAGCTTTATTTAAACCTCCTTCTCCTCTAAACCGTGTATCTAAATCTCCTGCAGCATTATTTGTTTCTAATCTATAACCAACCGCAGTATACGGTAGTAAACCAAAACCAAAACCTAGCTTCCCCAAAGGAATAGATAAAGCAAAGTAATCGAATGTCGAAGAAGACACGCGGTCCTCGCTAGAATTCGTTTTCAAATTAGTTGAAGTGTGTCCACCACCTATAGCAAATTTAACTGGGTGACTTTCATTGTTAAATAATTCAATATTATTACCACCATATGTAGCAGGATTTCTTAAGTTTATATGAATACTGTCTTTATAGATACTCAATCCACCCATACTCACGTTCTCTACTGTACCTTTAAACTTTAGACTCCCAATTCCGTAAAAAGAATATGGTGAAGCTGTTGTTTCTTGAGCGTAACTTTGAATTGCAAACAGTGCAATAAAAACTAATACAAGTTTTTTTATCATTATTTATTATAATTTAAAATAAAATTCAAACCTTCTAAAAGGAAATTAGAATTCGCAAATATGCTACTTTTTAATTGTTTAGACAACATTTTTGCATCTCCTCCTGTTAAAATAACTGTTAAATCTTGATATTTTTCTTTATACTGACTTATACAACCATCAATTTCGTTTAAAACACCATTTACAACTCCAGAATGCATAGAATTTGCCGTAGATTCTCCAATAATATCTGTAAGAAATTCTACTTCTAATAACGGTAAATTAACTGTTTGATTATGCATCGCTTTGTAGCGCATTCTAAGACCTGGTGAAATGGCACCACCAAGATACTCGTTATTAGTATTAATAAAATCGAAAGTAATGCAAGTTCCTGCATCTATTATTAGCACATTATTATCTGGAAATTGTTCTACAGAAGCACAAACTAATGCAATACGGTCTATACCTAGTGTTTTAGGCGTACTATATAAATTGTAAAAAGGCAGTTTTGATTTATGTGATAATATTTGAAGTTTAAATTCTTTCTTCAAAAATTTTAATGTTTTATCATCTAATTTTCCAACTGAAGATATTATTGCTGCAGTAATACCATTCTCCTTTTTTTGAATTTTTTTTATTTCAATACTACAGTTTTTAGTTTCAACACGCTGTTTATCAGATAACTTATTGTTTTTAAAAACAGCAAGTTTGGTGTACGTATTTCCTACATCAATTATTAAATTCATAAACTAAATTGAAAAACAAACTTACAAAATTGAAGTTATAAAATCTAGGCTATTTAACTGATATTATGACTAATGAAATACATTTTCATCTTTAAAAAAACACAAAACTTAAAAATGAATTGAATTTTTGTAAATTTTCCTTTGTCAATAATAAAAAGGTATATATATTTGCACCCGCAATTACAGCGACTGGTGCCTTAGCTCAGTTGGTAGAGCAATGGACTGAAAATCCATGTGTCCCTGGTTCGATTCCTGGAGGCACCACCACTAATAAGCCTTAAACATTTGATTTCAAATGATTTAAGGCTTTTTCGGTTTTTATAATCCCTATAATTTTTAGAAAATCTTTTTATTTTAGTTCAATTTCATATAAAATAGCTCAAGTAAAAATTAAAAAATTTAAGAGTAAAATTCGATTTTTTTATATAAAAATGAAAAAACTCTACTTTTAAATTTCAATTAGTATGCATTTCTAATTTTTGCAGAAAAGCAATTACATCTGAATTGTTTACTCTTTTGGAATTGAAAAATCTTACTTAAAATCAGCAATTGGAATAAGCCCAAACAAAAAGAAACTTAGTAGAATTGGATTGTATACACAAACCAAAAAGTAATAACAAGAGATACCACCTTATATCACTTATTGTTCAAGTACTTGTATGTTGGAAAAACATCCGAGATAGTGAGTTGAAATATCCTACTAAAATCGAATTACTGATAAATATAAGATCTGTTAAAAGGAAAAAATATTTAGATTGAAGTTTGTATTAAAATTAGCAATGTAATACCTTCACCTTATAAATGAAAATAAAGAAAAATGAGAAAAATAGTTGTATTAGTATTAGCGATTGCGAGTTTTACACAAGCAAATGCTCAAGGAAGTGATTGGATTAAATTAGGAATCCATGCTGGCTTACCAATAGGAGATGTTACAGATTCTCACGCTCTTGTATTAGGGCTTGATTTAAAATATCAATTTTTAAATACTAATAGTTATGCCGTAGGTATTTCTACTGGATACACAAATTATTTTGGTGAAGACGAAATAGAAGATATAGGAATTATTCCTATAGCAGGTTTGTTTAGATATTATCCTACAAAAAACTTTTTCTTAGGAGCAGATTTAGGATACGGTTTCGCCAGATCTGGAGATGAAGATGACAATGGGTTTTATTATAGGCCTGAAATAGGTTATCACGATAATAATTGGAATATTTATGGTTTTTACCAAGGCATATCTTTAAATGAATTAAATCCATCTTCTATAGGAATTGGAATCAGTTTTAATATTGTTAGAGGTAGCTAATAAATATTAAATACTTAACAGAATGAAACAAAAACACAACTACAAAAAATGCATTTAAAATAAATCATATTTTTGTTCTATCATGTTTTTTTTGCTAAATATTTAGCTCTAATTATAGTGCTTACTGGCTTGTTTTCAATCTTACTTTCTAGCCAAGAAATAATATCCAAATACAAAAAAGCACGACGCTCGTATGGGTGATTTTCATATGTTTTCAAAGTATCGCGTAAGGCTTTAAATGCATTTTTTAAGTCTTGAGGATAAATATCCTGCAAACCTTTAATAAATTTTATCATTTCCTTTTGTACTTCATGAAGGTCATTCATCTTTATTAAAAACTTGTAAGTACTTCTTAGCAATGTGTCTAAATGATAATCTAATCCTGCTTCGTAATGCGCAACCAAATTCAATACTCTAGAAAAACATAACAAATCTTCACGCATGGAAAGCGATTTATTAGAAATAATTTTATCTAAATACTTTATACATTTTTTATTATTACCAACTCCAAAATGCAAACTTGCAAACTTGTAATAGAATATCATTTTATGATGCTCATCTACTCTACTTTCAAACTGGATTAAATCTTTTTCAATTTGTGGAATTAATGCTAGTCCATCTTCAAAACTGCCATCTATAAAATGCTGGTTAATGCCATGAAAATTAAGATATAGAAAAGATAACGACTGCACATTTTCGTCTTTTGGAAAATTTGAACCTTCAATTCTAGATTTCAATTTTGAATACGTTTCCAAAAATTTTGGTTTATTATTTACAAAAAAGATAGATTCAAGCAAATAGTTATTCCCTTTTAAAAAGAACACAGGATTCAAGTTGACCATATCTGGATACTGATAAAACAAATCCACCCATTTTGATGCATATTTATAACAATTTAAAAAATCTTGCATTAAAAAGTTGTACCATAAATGCGTTTTATAAAACCATAATTTCTCTCTAAAACCTACTTTAGACAGTTCAAATTCCGGTAATCTATCCTTAAAATATTTAGTTACTTCATTACTCTCTATTTCATTTTTTACATAACCAGTTTTTAATATTATACCATATAATTGAAGTGAAAGATTAGACAGTTTACTGGTAATCACATTTAGTTCGCTTAACTCTTTTGCTTGAATGGTAAGCTCATCTGCTCTAGTACTTATACTTCTAGTTATGTATTGTGCCTCAATAATTTTCTCTAACTCTACAATTTCAAAAGCTAGATTTTTTTCTTCATTCGTAATTGCAACATCTTTAGCTCTATCTAAAATTTTCAAGCTTTGCTTATAGAGTCCTTTATGATATAATATTGAAGCAAAATCTAATTGCTCTCTAATTTGCAATCTAATATTTTGATGAGAAGGGTTTAGTTTTAAACTAATAAGAATCTGCTTATACAAATGTGCTTTTACATTTGCTAACTGCTGCTTTTTAATTTGGGTTGACATTAATATAGAAACCTCATCGTAATTCTTGAGCTTATCCAAAACCGTAAATAGGTTTAAAAATTTAGAATCTGTGTTTACACCCAATCGACCAACGTACAATTTAAATTGGCGTTTTTCCGACTTGTTTAACGATTTAACTAAGGCGAATAAATTATCTTTTTGGTCTTTAGTCATCAACTAATGATTAGTTTAAATACTTGATTTTTAGATTTTTATGTCCAATTTCAAAGATTGAACATCGTAACACTTTAAATAGTGCTTACTAGTAACGAATAACCAAAGTATAAATTAGTCTTTCAATAGAAAAATAAAACACTCTTTAAATGTCAAATAATAACATACAAATTTTCGATACAACGCTTCGTGATGGAGAACAAGTTCCTGGTTGCAAATTAAATACTGAACAAAAAGTAATCATCGCAGCACAATTAGATTTATTGGGAGTGGATGTTATTGAAGCAGGTTTTCCAGTCTCTAGTCCAGGCGATTTTAAATCTGTTGAAGCTATTTCAAAAATAGTGAAAAATGCAACAGTTTGCGGATTAACAAGAGCTGTTGAAAATGATATAAAAGTCGCTTCGGAAGCATTAAAATATGCAAAAAAACCTAGAATACATACTGGAATTGGCACTTCAGACTCACATATTATACACAAATTCAAATCTAATAGAGAAACAATTATCGAACGTGCTTTTCAAGCCGTAAAATACGCTAAGTCCTTTGTTGAAGATGTAGAGTTTTATGCAGAAGATGCAGGACGTACAGACAACGAATATCTTGCTAGAGTTTGCGAAGCTGCTATAAAAGCTGGCGCCACAGTATTAAATATTCCAGATACAACCGGTTACTGTTTGCCTAGCGAATATGGTGCAAAAATTAAATACTTAAAAGAAAATGTAAAAGGCATTGAAAAAGCTATTTTATCTTGTCACTGCCATAACGATTTAGGTTTGGCAACTGCTAATTCTATTGAAGGCGTAATACATGGCGCAAGGCAAATAGAATGTACTATTAATGGTATTGGAGAACGCGCAGGAAACACCGCTCTAGAGGAAGTTGTAATGGTTTTAAAACAGCATCCTTATCTTAATTTAGATACTAATATCAAAACAGAAATGCTGTATGGAATGAGCCAATTGGTTTCAGAAAGCATGGGTATTTACACGCAGCCCAACAAAGCAATAGTAGGCGCAAATGCTTTTGCTCACAGTTCTGGGATTCACCAAGATGGTGTAATTAAAAATCGTGAAACATACGAAATTATAAACCCTAAAGATGTTGGTGTAACAGATTCTGCTATTGTACTAACCGCAAGAAGTGGTCGCGCTGCATTAGCTTACAGGGCTAAAAATGTAGGTTACGAATTAACCAAGCTGCAATTAGACGATGTCTATTCTAATTTTTTAAATTTTGCAGACAGAAAGAAAGAAGTAAACGATAAAGATATTCACCAAATTATCGAAACTAGTAATGTCTATAGACAAATAATAAGCGCATAGTATGAGTAAAAAAACATTATTCGATAAAGTTTGGGATGCACATGTGGTCGATAAAATAGAAAATGGTCCACAGATACTTTATATAGACAAACACTTAATACATGAGGTAACAAGTCCGCAAGCTTTTAATGAATTAGAAGATCGCGGAATTCCTGTTTATAGACCTAATCAAATTGTGGCGACTGCAGATCACAACACACCAACAGAAAATCAGCATTTACCAATTGCGGACTTACAGTCCAGAAATCAATTAGAACAACTCTCTACAAACTGTAAGAAAAACAATATTACACTATACGAATTAGGCCACAAATACAATGGTATTGTCCACGTTATGGCTCCAGAACTAGGCTTTACACAACCAGGAATGACAATGGTTTGTGGAGATAGTCACACCTCAACTCATGGCGCATTTGGCACTATAGCTTTTGGTATTGGAACAAGTCAAGTCGCACAGGTTTTTGCAAGCCAATGCCTATTACTTACAAAACCTAAAAGCTTAAGAGTTACGGTTAATGGCAACTTAAAAAATGGCGTACTACCAAAAGACGTTATTCTTTACATTATTTCAAAATTAGGCACCAATTCTGGAACTGGTTATTTTTGTGAATATGCAGGAGATGTGTTCGAAAACATGTCTATGGAAGGCAGAATGACCGTTTGTAATATGAGTATTGAAATGGGAGCTCGTGGTGGCATGATTGCTCCAGATCAAACTACTTTTGATTATGTTGAAGGAAGAGAATACGCTCCAAAAGGAGAAGCATTTAGCAAAAAAGTAGCCTATTGGAAAACGTTACCAACAGACGAAGGCGCAGCTTTTGATAAAGAATATACTTTCGAGGCTGAAGACATAGAACCGATGATTACCTACGGCACAAATCCGGGTATGGGAATTAAAGTTTCGGAGAATATTCCAAATAATAAAGATGCTTCATTTGTAAAGTCTTTAGAATATATGAATTTTGAAGCTGGCGAAAGCCTAATCAACAAACAAATAAACTATGTGTTTATTGGTAGTTGCACCAATTCTAGAATTGAAGATTTTAGAATTGCCGCCAAATATATAGAAGGCAGACAAAAAGCAGATAATGTAATTGCTTGGCTGGTTCCTGGAAGCAAACAAGTAGAAACTCAAATTATAGAAGAAGGCTTAAAGGACGTTTTTGATGCTGCTGGTTTTGAGTTGCGCCAGCCTGGTTGCTCAGCTTGTTTAGCAATGAACGACGATAAGATTCCGGAAGGCGAATATTGTGTGTCAACTTCGAATAGGAATTTTGAAGGCAGACAAGGTCAAGGCTCAAGAACCATTTTGGCAAGTCCGTTAGTAGCCGCTGCAACAGCAGTTGCTGGAAAAATAGTAGATGTAACAAAAAATATTGAAACATTAGAATTCTCATAATATGGAAAAATTTACAACATTAACATCAAGAGCAATTCCTTTAGATATTGCGAATGTAGATACAGACCAAATTATTCCTGCGCGTTTTTTAAAAGCAACTGATAAAAAAGGCTTTGGTAACAACGTGTTTAGAGATTGGCGTTATAACAAAGAAGGTTCTGAAAACACAGCCTTTGCTTTAAACAATAAAAATTATTATGGAAGCATATTAGTAGCTGGAGATAATTTTGGCTGTGGCTCTAGTCGTGAGCATGCTGCTTGGGCTTTAGTTGACTATGGTTTTAGAGTAATCGTTTCTAGTTTTTTTGCAGATATTTTTAAAGGCAATGCATTAAATAATGGTTTATTGCCTGTTCAGGTAACCGCACCTTTTCTAAATGAACTACTAAATACCATAAAAAATAATCCGGATACAAAAATTATCGTTAATTTAGAATTACAAACGATTTCTGCAGGTGATAAATCTGAATCTTTTGACATTGATTCATACAAAAAAACATGTATGATTAATGGTTACGACGATATAGATTACTTGCTAAGTAAAAAAACAGAAATTGAAGCCTTTGAAAACGCACTTGGCTAGTTAGCGCGTTAATGATAGAACGGTATGTTTGAGCTTCTCGAAGAGAGCGAGTAGAGAAAGCCTGACCTTTAGGTAACGCCCAAAAAATAAAATAAATATAAAGAGATTTCCATAATTTACACTGAGCGCAGTCGAAGTGCGGAAACAAAAAAAATAAGTATAAGATGAAATTAAATATTGCAGTTTTACCAGGTGATGGTATTGGTCCAGAGGTAACCAAACAAGCTATTAAGGTTTTAAAAGCGATTGCTTTAGAATTTGACCATACGTTTTTATTCAAGGAAGCTTTGGTTGGTGCAATTGCTATAGACACACATAATAACCCGTTACCAGACCAGACTTTAAAGTTGTGCAAAACGAGTGATGCCATCTTATTTGGTGCCATTGGCCACCCAAAATACGATAACGATCCTAGTGCAAAAGTAAGACCAGAACAGGGCTTACTAAAACTTAGAAAAGAACTAGGCTTATACGCAAATGTTAGACCTGTAAAGGCTTACGATACATTATTAGATAAGTCTCCTTTAAAAAGAGAAATTATTGAAGGCACAGATATTAGCATTTACAGAGAGCTTACTGGCGGTATTTATTTTGGCGAAAAGAAGCTTAGTGACGACGGAAATGTGGCTTCAGATTTATGCGAGTATTCTCGTGGAGAAATCGAACGCATTGCACATTTAGCATTTAAAGCTGCGCAAAGCAGAAGCAAGAAAGTGACATTAGTGGACAAAGCAAATGTTTTAGAAACTTCTCGCTTATGGCGAAAAGTAGTCACAGAATTAGGAACACAATATCCAGATGTTACGCTTGACTTTTTATTTGTAGATAATGCAGCCATGCAAATGATCTTAAATCCAAAACAGTTTGATGTTATTTTAACCGAAAACTTATTTGGCGATATTATTAGCGACGAAGCTAGTGTTATTGGTGGATCTATTGGCTTATTAGCTTCGGCTTCGGTTGGAGACAAGTATGCAATGTTCGAGCCCATTCATGGTTCTTATCCACAAGCTACAGGAAAAGGGATTGCCAATCCTGTTGCATCTATTTTAAGTGCTGCTATGCTATTGGAGCATTTTGAATTATTTGACGAAGCTGACTTAATTAAAGAAGCTGTAGACAAATCTTTAAAGCTTAATGTTATAACACCAGATTTGAATACAATTTACGATAACGTTTCTACTTCTAAAGTCGGTGATTTTATTGCAGATTTTATAAGCAACCCAAAAGATTCAAATCTTAATTTTACAAACATTCACTTAGGACAATCCACTATAATTTAATGCCTATACAACCCAAACTAAAACGTTTTAACCAAAATGTTTTATCGAAGTATCAAATATACAATAGTATATTTATGACACTACCTTTTGATACCATTACAAAAACAGGTACCCTTTTACCGCTTTTTCATGAGACTTGCAAAAAAGGATTTGCAAAGCAAGACAACCCAACAACTATTGTTGATACGTTTTTTAAAAAATACCAATCGAGTCGTTCTCAAGAAAGTCAGACCAATTTATTATTTAGATTTATTCAATATATAGAACGTCAGGTAGTGTTGTTTGATGCCATTGAAGATGCTGCTTTTCCCGTGGTTAATAATATGGATGGTATTGGAACATTGCGTAGTTTAAAAGAAAGCGCAACAGCAGAAAACAAACTAGAAACACTAAAAGAATATCTTGAAGAATTTAAAGTGCGAATTGTTCTAACTGCACATCCTACTCAGTTTTATCCTGGTTCGGTTTTAGGTATTATTACAGATTTAACCGCTGCCATTAAGGGAAACAATTTGCTTCAAATAAATGATTTGTTAGCGCAATTAGGAAAAACACCATTTTTTAAAGATAAAAAACCAACACCTTACGATGAAGCCGTAAGTTTGATTTGGTATTTAGAAAACGTGTTTTATAAATCCTTCGGAACAATTTACGATTACATTCAGCAAAATATTTTCGATGGAGAACACATCGATAACGACATTATAAATATTGGTTTTTGGCCAGGAGGAGACAGAGATGGAAATCCATTTGTTACTCCAGAGATTACACTTAAAGTTGCGAATAGATTACGTGAAACGATTATTAAAAACTACTATCGTGATGCCAGAAGATTGAGAAGAAAACTAACTTTTGAAGGTGTAGAACATCGTATTGTTGCTCTAGAAACAGAGCTATATAAAATTATTACTAACGAGAAATCAAGCTTAACTTTAGAGTCTTTCACCTCAGAATTAAAAAGTATCAAACAAACGATAATAGACAAACACCAATCGCTTTATGTCACTGAAGTGAATAGTCTATTAAACAAAGTACATCTCTTCGGATTTCATTTTGCAAATCTTGATATTCGTCAGGATAGCAGAAAACACGAACAGTTTTTTAATGATATGGTGAATACCATAATAGAAAATGGTAGCACTATATTCCCAAAGAACTATCATGATTTATCAGAAAACGAACAAGTGCAACTACTCTCTAAAGTTGAAGGTGAAGTGGATTTATCTTTAATTAAAGATGAAGAAACTTTGAAAGCTTTAAAAACGATGAAAGTTATAAAAACCATTCAAACTACAAATGGTGAGGTAGCTGCAAACCGTTATATAATTAGTAATAACCAAACAACTTTACATGTTATGCAGTTATTTGCAATGCTAAAATTAGTAGCCTTTCAAGATAAATTAACTATTGATATAGGCCCTTTATTTGAAACCATTACAGATTTAGAAAACGCACCTCAAGTCATGGAAGAGTTATATACTAATCCAGAATATGCTGCACATTTAAAATCTAGAGGAAATAAACAAACCATTATGCTTGGTTTTAGTGATGGCACAAAAGATGGTGGTTATTTAATGGCAAATTGGGCAATCTATAAAGCAAAAGAAAACCTTACAACCGTTTCTAGACAATACGGGATTACTGTTATTTTCTTCGATGGGCGTGGTGGACCTCCAGCACGTGGTGGTGGGAAAACACATAATTTTTATGCCTCTTTAGGCCCAACAATTGAAGACAAAGAAGTACAATTAACCATTCAAGGTCAAACAATTTCTTCTAATTTTGGAACCTTAGATTCGTCACAATATAACTTAGAGCAACTAGTTAGTTCTGGTATTTATAATAGTTTAAGCGATAAAAACTCAAACATGCTTGCAGAAAATCGAGAAGTAATGACAGATTTATCTGAACGTAGCTATAAAGCCTATTCAGCTTTTAAAGCGCATCCTAAATTCATTTCGTATTTAGAGCACATGAGTACTTTAAAATATTATGCAAAAACTAATATTGGTAGTCGTCCTTCTAAACGTGGAAAAGCAGAGGGCTTGGTTTTCGAAGATTTAAGAGCCATTCCATTTGTAGGCTCTTGGAGTCAATTAAAACAAAACGTCCCAGGATTTTTTGGTGTTGGTACAGCACTTAAACATTATGAAGATATTAACGAGTTTGAAAAAGTACAGCATTTATTTAAAACATCAGATTTCTTTAAAACACTAATTGAAAACAGTATGATGTCTTTATCTAAATCGTTTTTCGATTTAACAAAATACATGAGCGACGATCCTGAATATGGCGGATTTTGGAATGTTATTTATAAAGAATACGAAACTTCAAAACGCCTACTTTTAAAGCTAACTGGTTATACAGAACTCATGGAGGAAGAACCTGCTGGAAGAGCATCTATAGCTGTAAGAGAATCTATTGTTCTACCATTGATAACGATTCAGCAATATGCCTTAAAGAAAATTCAGGAGCTAGAAAAAGCACCCGTTAGAGATGATGCTCAGATTGCTATTTACGAGAAACTAGTAACACGCTCTTTGTTTGGAAATATTAATGCGAGTCGTAATTCGGCATAGAATACATACATCGTTTAACATTACGACCTGTCAATTTATAAAATCCGACAGGTCTTCTTATAAATAAAATTGAGATATTAACCAAAAAAACTTAAAGCCAAAGCCTTGAGGTTTCTCTAAATAAAAAATAATTATAAACTAATGTTCATTCAATCTAAAATCTGGATAAGCATCCATACCATGTTCATGAGCATCAAGACCTTCTAATTCCTCTCTTTCAGAAACTCTAATTCCTACTATTTTCTTCAATGTAAAAATGATTAAAAATGAAGATATTATGCAAAGTATCGCATAAGATACAACACCAATTAACTGGCTAAAAAATTGTGCGCCACTTGCCAATCCTCCAAAAACACCAACTGCTAATGTGCCCCAAATACCGCATACTAAATGCACAGCAATTGCTCCAACTGGATCGTCTAATTTTAATTTATCAATTAATGAAACGGCAAAAACAATAATTACTCCTGCAATTGCTCCAATAAGAATAGCATCTGTTGGACTCATTTGGTCTGCTCCTGCAGTAATACCAACTAATCCTCCTAAAATACCGTTTAAAAACATGGTTAAATCTAAGTTTTTATATTTTAAGAATGTAACCAATGCTGCAACCACACCTCCTGCTGCGGCAGCAAGGCAAGTTGTTACTAATGTTAATGATGTTAATCCTGGATCTGCAGACAATACAGAACCACCATTAAATCCAAACCAACCTAACCATAGTATTATAACTCCAGCAGTTGCTAAAGGAATATTATGTCCCGGAATGGCTTGAGGTTTTCCGTCTTTATATTTTCCAATTCTTGCACCAAGTAAACAAACTGCAACTAAAGCCGCCCATCCACCAACTGAATGTACTAATGTAGATCCTGCAAAATCGTAAAATGGTGTTTCTAATGTTTGTAAAAAACCGCCTCCCCATTTCCATGAGCCAGCTATTGGGTAAACTAATCCTACATAAATGATTGTGAAAACCATGAAAGGTCCTATTTTCATGCGCTCTGCAACTGCTCCCGAAACTATTGTCGCTGCAGTAGCTGCAAACATACCTTGGAATAAGAAATCTGTCCAATACGTATACCCTTCATTATAAGCTAAATCTAAACCTCCAGCTGCTGTAAGTGGTGCATCTAAACCGAATCCTGCGAATCCTAAAATCCCCCAATCTTCAGATTCAAAACCTGGATACATAAGATTAAAACCTACTAAACAGTATAATAATAAACCCACAGTTATTATAAATATGTTTTTAAATAATATGTTTATTGTGTTTTTTTGTCTTGTTAACCCAATTTCTAAAAGCGCAAATCCTAAGTGCATAAAGAAAACGAGTGCTGTACAGATCATCATCCATACATTATTTGTTGTAAGTAATTCCATGCTTGTTATTTTAAAGTGTTTCCTCCTTTTTCTCCTGTTCGTATTCTGTAAACTTCATCTATCTGTGAGACGAATATTTTACCATCTCCAACTTCACCTGTTGAGCCAGCTTCCAAAATGGCTTTTATGGTTACGGCTTCAAAATCGTCGTTTACAACAATCGACAAATAGCGTCTTTGTATATCGCTGGTGCTGTAAGACACACCTCTATAAACATGACCTTCTTTTTCGTTACCTAATCCCGTAACATCCCAATACGAGAAGAAATTAACACCTACTTCATGTAGTGCTTTTTTTACTCCAGAAAATTTAGATTTTCTGATAATTGCTTCAACTTTTTTCATGTGTTTATATTTATTGTTTATTTATGGTCACATGCTGTTCACAATTAATCATTTCCATTAGTGATTAAATGCTTCACATACTCGTTTCATAATTCGTTTTAGTTAAAATTTATATATAGCTGCAACTACAAAAGAACCTAAGCTCTTTGCAGCTATTAAATCTGTGTCAATAAATATATCCTCAGACCCACTGTCCAATCTTAATTCCGGCTTGATTATTAAATTATCTACTTTATAACTTCCTGTTAATGTCACTGCGAAAACACTTGTATCATCAACTACAAAATCACTCTGAGTTTGAAAGTATTCTCCTCTAAGTCCTAAACTAAAAGCTTCGCTTAAAGTATATTGCGGATAAAGATCTACTCCATAAAAACCTTCACTTTCGTTATTTGCATACGCGGCATTAATACCAATAAAGAAATCCTCAGTAGCATCAAAACCACCCGTATAATCTACCTCAAAACCTAATCCTGCGTCATCGTATAGTAAGTTGAAGTATTGATCACCATAACCTAACTGCGCTCCTACTGCGTAACTTCCATCTGGATTGAACTCGGTAACATCTGTTTGATTAAAGACTCCAAGCATTAAGCTAAAGTCTTCAGATAATGTAAAGTCTACTTTAATACCTGTGTGAGAAAAAGGCCCGCTTGAAAATAAATAAGACGTACTGTAATTAAAGTTTCCAACAGGAGAAATAACTTCATACCCTAAAAAGGTGTTGAATTTTCCAAAAGTTAGTTTTGTACTTTCACTAATATTATAAAAAGCGAATAACTGATTTAACACTGTAGTGCTTGCCGCTTCTCCTCTTGGGCCAAAAACTAAATCTGCAACTGCTCCAACTTTTCCTTTTTCGAAACACGCAATAATATTCCCCATACCTAATGAAAATCCTGCAGTATCTACAAACGAGGTTGCAGGAGCAATTTGATCTGTGTCATTTGGTGCAGTAAAATTGGAACGATGATATACATCTACACTACCTTCAAAGGCGAATTTCTTTTCTGGATTTTCGGCTGTATTTTGAGCGAAAATAAATGTCCATACTAATAACATAATAGTCAGTGAAATAGATTTCATAATTTGTTTGATTTTTGATTGATGATGAAGTCAAACCTATATTATATTATTTATAACCCTGTAAAAAATAGGGTGTAAATTGTAATTTTTATCATATTATATAATTATACCCTAAATAATTAAGGGTTAATATTTTTTATGGTATTTTTATAAACATTTAACAATCTAGCATTTCAATATTCTTCATTTTTTAAACAATTCAATGCATTATTTTTAACAAATATTACTTTTCGCAAACGTTTTCGTAATAATTATGCCATTATTAATAAAATATCCTTACTACCTATTATGCATTATTCTTCTTTATAATTGCTAAATTTTCTTTTAGAACAGCCTTAATTATCGATATCGAAAAAGTGTTTCCTTCTTTTTTTTTATCAAATTATTGCATCTATATTACAGATGTAATAAGGTGTAAAAAGCCTTTAAATTTTCTGAATTATGCTGAAGAAACAAGGATTATATTTGCCAGAATTTGAACACGATAATTGTGGTGCAGGCTTTATATGTAGTTTAACTGGAAAACGGTCGAATGATATCATACATAAGGCGCTCGAAATATTAGTGAAATTAGAACATCGAGGCGCTGTAAGTTCCGATGGCGTAACAGGTGATGGCGCAGGCATCTTAATTGACATTCCACACAAATTCTTTAAAATATTTTGCGAATTCGATTTACCTGAAGCTGGAGACTACGCAGTGAGTAATGTCTTTCTTCCTAAAAAAGAGAACCAACGTCAATATTGTATTGCTATTTTTGAAACTGAAATTAAAAAACAAGGTCTTAAACTTATAGGATGGAGAGATGCACCAGTTAATAACGAAGTATTAGGTCAAGTTGCCAAAGTGACTGAACCTTTTGTTAAGCAAATTTTTATAGGGAAGACTGACGAAAAACAAACTGACAGAGCATTTAACTTAAAATTATTTGCAGCTCGAAAAATTGCTGAACATACTATATACGATTCAAAATTATCTGAAGCACAGTTCTTTTACCTTCCCAGTCTATCAACCAAAATTATAATTTTTAAAGGGCTATTAAAACCAGAACATATTAATGAGTACTATCTGGATTTATTTAATTCGGCTTTAGATACGCGATTAGCATTGGTTCACCAACGTTTCTCTACTAACACATTTCCAACTTGGGATTTAGCCCAACCGTTTAGATACATTTGCCATAATGGCGAGATTAACACTTTAAGAGGTAATGTATCGCGTATGTTTTCTCGTGAAGAAATCATGGAAAGCCCATTATTTGGAGACGATATTAAAAAGATAATTCCAACAATTTTAAAAGGGAAATCGGATTCAGCAACCCTAGACATGGTTGTAGAGTCGTTATTAATGACAGGTCGTTCGCTTCCAGAAGCCATGATGATGCTCGTACCAGAAGCTTGGGAAAAAAACCCAAACATGTCTGATGCTAAACGTGCTTTTTATGAATTCAATTCTTGCCTTATGGAACCATGGGATGGACCGGCTTCAATCCCATTTACTGACGGTAATTTTATTGGTGCAGTTTTAGACAGAAACGGTTTACGTCCATCACGTTACACAGTAACTAAACAAGGTAATGTGATTATGTCTTCAGAAACTGGCGTAGTTGATATCGCTCCAGAAAACGTAGAGTACCATGGTCGTTTAGAGCCTGGTAAAATGTTTTTAGTAAACATGAGTGAAGGTAGAATTGTTAACGATGAAGAAATAAAAGAAGAGATTGCTTCAAGACATCCTTACGGAGAATGGTTAGATAAAAACTTAATACACCTTCGAGATCTAAAAGCAAAAAAAGGACCTATTAAATACCAGGAAGTTGAATTAAAAAAGCGTGAAGTTATTTTTGGATATACTCAAGAAGACCTAAACACTATTATTCGCCCAATGGCACAATTAGGCAAAGAGCCTATTGGGTCTATGGGAAGCGACACGCCTATTGCTATTCTATCTGAGCGACCACAATTAATTTACAACTACTTTAAACAATTATTCGCTCAAGTTACCAATCCACCTTTAGATGGAATTCGTGAAGAACTAATTACAGATATTAGTTTAACTCTAGGCAGCGATGTTAACTTATTCGACATTAATGCTGAGCATTGTAAGAAGCTAAAAATCCAGAACCCAGTTATTTCAAAACACGATTTAGATAAGATTAGAGATTACGATACTAATCCAGATTTTAATATTGAGTCTATTTCCATGTTATATGATGTAAATCGAGGTTTAAATGAATTGGAAGTTGCGCTTGAAAATTTAGTTACTAAAGCTTCGAAAGCTATTGATGATGGTGCAAACATTATTATTCTGTCAGATCGATTTGTAGATAAAGAGCATGCGCCAATTCCAGCACTATTAGCATGCTCCTATTTAAATCATGCGTTGCACAAATTAGAAAAACGCTCCCGCATAAGTTTAATTATAGAATCTGCCGAACCTCGAGAAGTACATCATTTTGCCTTATTATTTGGTTTTGGAGCAAGCGCAGTGAATCCTTATATAGTAAATGAAATAGTTCAGGAACAAATAAACAATTCAGACGTTACAGATTTAGAATATTTAGCCGCCATTAAAAATTACAATAAAGCGGTTGGAAAAGGCATCTTAAAAGTGATGAACAAAATCGGAATTTCAACATTAAATTCTTATCGCGGCTCACAACTATTTGAATGTATTGGCATCAACACGACAACAGTTAAAAAATATTTCCCAAATACACCAACTCGAATTCAAGGTATTGGTTTAAGAGAAATTGAACAAGAAATTGTAAAACGTCATAAAAGAGCATTTCAAGTAAATGAAGCAAATATAGATATTGAAATTGGCGGAGAATACAGATGGAGACGTGGTCAAGAAAAGCACATGTTTAACCCACTAACAGTTGCTAAACTTCAAGAATCTGTTCGCACTAATAAAGCGTCAACTTTTAAGGAGTATTCAGATTTGGTTAATAACCAATCTGAGCAATTAATGACAATAAGAGGATTATTTGAATTCGACCAATTCGACCCTATTCCTTTAGAAGAAGTAGAACCTTGGACAGAAATCGTGAAACGTTTCAAAACCGGAGCCATGTCTTATGGTTCAATTAGTAAAGAAGCACACGAAAATTTAGCAGTCGCAATGAATAGAATTGGAGGTAAATCTAATTCTGGTGAAGGTGGTGAAGATCAAGAACGATTTTATAAAAGCTCACAAGGCGATTGGAAAAATTCTGCAATCAAGCAAGTCGCTTCAGGTCGTTTTGGTGTAACATCAAACTACTTAACAAGTGCAAGTGAAATTCAGATAAAAATTGCACAAGGTGCTAAACCTGGTGAAGGAGGACAATTACCTGGACCAAAAGTAAATCCGGAAATTGCTAAAACCAGAAACTCTACACCTTATGTAGGTTTAATTTCACCTCCACCTCATCACGACATTTATTCTATTGAAGATTTATCCCAATTAATTTACGATGTAAAATCGGCTAATAGAGCTGCACGAATTAATGTGAAATTAGTATCAGAAATTGGAGTAGGAACTGTTGCAGCAGGAGTTGCAAAAGCAAAAGCAGATGTTATTTTAATAGCTGGATTTGATGGCGGAACAGGAGCAACGCCTTTAACCTCACAAAAACATTGCGGTTTACCGTGGGAATTAGGAATTGCTGAAGCGCAACAGACTTTAGTAATGAACGATTTAAGAAATAGAATCGTTTTAGAGTGCGATGGTCAATTAAAAACAGGCCGAGATGTTGCTATTGCTTGTTTATTAGGAGCAGAAGAATTTGGTTTCGCAACTGCACCTTTAGTCGCTTCCGGTTGTATTATGATGCGTGTTTGCCATTTAAATACCTGCCCAGTTGGTATTGCAACTCAGAATCCCGATTTACGTAAAAAATTTAAAGGCAAGCCAGAACACGTTGTTAACTACATGTATTTTGTAGCGCAAGAATTACGCGAAATCATGGCTAAACTTGGATTTAGAACTATCAATGAAATGGTAGGTCAATCTCAAAAATTAAATAGAAATAAAGCAATAGAACATTACAAAGCTTCAGGTCTAGATTTATCACCAATTCTTCATAAAGTGGATGTCGCAGACGATGTGAAATTATATAACACCTATTGTCAAGATCATAACTTGATTGTCCATTTAGATTTCAAGATTATTAAACAAGCACATCAAGCCTTATTTAGAAGACAAAAAACAAATCTAGAAATGCCTATCACAAATATAGATAGAGCAGTTGGCGCAATAGTAAGTAATGAAATTTCTAAAATTTATGGTGCTGAAGGCTTACCAGACGATACCATTAATATAGATTTTAATGGTTCTGCAGGACAAAGTTTTGGGGCCTTTGCAACCAAAGGGTTATCATTTACAGTGCACGGAAATACAAATGATTACCTAGGAAAAGGCTTATCGGGAGCGAAATTAATTATTAAAGTACCAAAAAAATGCACCATAGTTCCTGAAGATAACATCATTACAGGAAATGTAACATTGTACGGAGCAACAGCTGGAGAGGTTTATATAAATGGAAAAGCAGGTGAACGTTTTTGTGTTAGGAATTCCGGAGCAAAAGCAGTAGTAGAGGGTATTGGAGATCATGGTTGTGAATACATGACTGGTGGAATTGCAGTTATTCTTGGTGAAGTAGGCCGAAATTTTGGAGCTGGAATGAGTGGCGGAATCGCTTATGTGTTAGATAAAGACAGCAAGTTCGAACAAAACTGTAATGCTGATGATTTAAACATCGATCCAATAGACACTATAGACGATGGATTACAACTAGAACAACTTATAGACAATCATTTTCAAGCAACTGGTAGTCCATTAGCGAGACGCATTTTAGAGAATTGGAAAACCTATCTTCCAAAGTTTAAAAAAGTATTACCAGAAGAATACAGAAAAGCCTTAGTGAGATTAGAACAAGAACAATTAGAAACAGCTTAGATTATGGGAAAGATAACAGGGTTTTTAGAGCATAAGCGTCAAGACGAAAGCTATATAGCGCCAGAAAAGCGTATTGAAAATTACAAAGAATTTACAATACCGTTAAAAGAAGAAAAGCTAAAAGATCAAGGTGCGCGTTGTATGGATTGCGGCATTCCGTTTTGTCATAGTGGTTGTCCGCTTGGAAATTTTATTCCAGATTTTAATGATAAAGTTTATAAAGGCAAATGGAAAGAAGCTGCTGAAATATTACATAAAACCAATAATTTTCCAGAATTTACAGGTCGATTATGTCCAGCACCTTGCGAAGAAGCATGTGTGCTAGGTATTAATGAAGACCCAGTAACGATTGAGAATATTGAAAAAAACATAATCGAAACTGCTTTTAATGAAGGTTGGATTGTTGCAAATCTACCAAAAGTAAGAACAGAAAAAAAAGTTGCCGTTATTGGTTCTGGACCAGCAGGTTTAGCTACCGCACAACAATTAAATCGCGCAGGACATATTGTTACTGTTTTTGAACGAGATTCGAAAGTTGGTGGTTTATTACGTTACGGTATTCCCGATTTTAAAATGGAAAAAAACGTAATTGATAGACGTGTTAAAGTTTTAGAAGAAGAAGGTATCATTTTTAAAACCAACGCACATGTTGGGCATAATATTGAAGCCAATGCAATAAAAGAGGCGTTTGATGCCATTATATTATGTGGAGGCGCAACTGTTAGACGAAGTATTCCAATTCCTGGATCAGATTTAAAAGGCGTAACACAAGCCATGGATTTCTTAAAACTAAATAACCAATATGTTGATGGTTTAGTAGATTTTAAAGATGTGATATCAGCAGAAAACAAAAACGTGATCGTTATTGGTGGTGGAGATACAGGAAGTGATTGTATTGGAACCTCTAATCGCCATGGCGCAACATCAGTAACTAATTTCGAAATACTTAGCAAACCCTCTAAAGGTCGCCCAGCTAATCAACCTTGGCCTTATTGGCCTATGAAGTTAAAAACGACATCGTCGCATAAAGAAGGTGTGGAACGATTTTTTAGCGTATCAACCAAAGAATTTATTGGTGACAAAAAAGGAAACTTAACAGGTTTAAAAACGGTAGAAGTAGAATGGGTTTTTAAAGCTGGAGAACGACCGGAACTAAAAGAAGTTGAAGACTCAGAAAAGGAATGGAAATGTGATTTAGCACTACTAGCTTTAGGTTTTACCGGTGCTGAAAAAACCTTAGCAGACCAGCTCGGTTTAGATATGGATTTTAGAACAAATATTGAAGCGTCAACAAAAAATTATGCAACTAATATCCCTGGAATATTTGCTGCCGGAGATATGCGTCGTGGACAATCTTTGATTGTTTGGGCAATATCTGAAGGGCGACAAGCTGCACATCATGTCGATGTTTATTTAACGGGAGAATCGCACTTACCTTTAAAGGATGATAATGATTTACCAAGGGTCTAAAGATGAGAAACAGTCAATTTTTATTGATTTCAATCAATAAAAAAGCACCTTTCTCGAGGTGCTTTTTTATATGTCCGAAAGGACCTTTATTTTAATGATTTTATATAAGTAGCCATTTGTTTTTGCTGCTTATCTTTCAATGTATTAATTTCTACTTTAGTTTTACCTTCATTTTCAGATTTAATATAAGCATCAAAAATATGACTTATATATATTGGCGAATATGTTGCTGGACTTGAAAAACTACTTCCACTATGACAAGAAAAGCAATTTGCTAAATTACTTACGTTAATTTCTGAAATATCCGCGTTAAAAGTTTGTGTAAATGTTTCCATAGAGACATTAGCGTTATTTAAAGAACCTCTAGTTTTAGACCCTGATAGAGCACTACCAGTTTTACCTTTTTTTGCTAAATCTACAATAAGCTTTGCTTGCTGTTTTGGCGACATCTCATCTGTATCTAACCATATAGAACCATTGTAGAAATAGTTTGCCCAAACATCTTTTAAATTGCTAGCGACACTTTTATTTATTTCTTTAATATGATTAATGTTTGCAGGTTCAGATTGACTTGTTGCCATTGGAGTTCCTGTTGAATCTAATGGCACACCATACTGAAATAAGTCGTATGCTTTGTGTGGTGCCTTAGGGCCTACGTTTTTTGTATATGTAATTCCATTTAATCCCGTTGTACTCCCTTTGCTAAATAATAACTTTTCGGCTGTAGAAGTTGCTTCATTAGCTTTCCAATCATAATTTGGAGCGATATCGTTATGCTCGAAAGTTGCCCAAATAAATTCTGGATGATTTTCTACAACACCTACTACATGCATTCCTAATAATGCCACTGTAGTATTTGTATAGGTCTTTCCTCCATTATTACTTAATGCTCCCATGGTTGTATAATAATTTGCTCTTTTATTAGACGGAATCGCATTTACATCTACCCAAGAGACTTTCAATTCTAGAGACCCTACAGGAAAAGTTGCAAAATTATTTTCTTTTAATTTCCCAGATGCCAATGCTTCTTTGAATTCATCAGCCGCAGTTAACATCGTTTTACTAACATGTATTGAATAGTGCACTGTATACTCTTGATTAGTAATAGAGTTGTATTCTGGATTCGTTTTTAAAACCCCATTTACAAAGCCTGCTTGTACTGTATCTGTTAATACAACTTTTGCACCTGTTTGTTGGGCTACCACTTTCATATCATCGGCTACTTGTATAATTTGCGATTGATTCAGAAATAACGGCGTATCTCCATCTGGTTTAGTTACCCATAAAAACTTCTGCCAAGACCATTGGTGAAAAATGCAGTTTGTCGTTTCACTTACATCAAACGGACTCCCTTTTCCTTCATCAGGCGCTGGTGTTTGACTGTGCGGAAACCAACTCGATTCAGATAAACAAGGGACCACAGTTGCTGCTAGAACATTATAAGTAGTTTCTTTTTCAATTTCTGGAGTCTTACTTTCATTTTTACAAGACGTAAAACATAAAAATAATACAACCAGGGACACTAGGATTCCTAGAACTTTAGTTTGATTTTTCATTTTTTGTTGGTTTAATTAGTTTTGAGCTTAATGCACCAACAAATATGAAGATTAAAATGCTTAGATAATAGAGTACAAATACGTGATTATACTTAACAAAATAGAAAATCTACCCTTTTAAAGATACATTTTCCATTTTAATCTAATCTAGACTACGTTCTTTTCTTAATCCCATCAATTTTTTCAAATGAAGTAACCATTCCTCTAATAAGCGAAGAACTTAAACCTTGATGCTCCATTTCGTTTAAACCCTCAATAGTGCATCCCTTTGGCGTGGTTACTTTATCTATTTCTTGTTCTGGATGATTACCCGTTTTAATCAATAAACTCGCTGCACCTTCGGCTGTATGCATTGCTAATTGTTGTGCTTCTTTAGCATCGAATCCTAATTGTATTGCAGCTTGTGTAGTTGCTCGAATTAAACGCATCCAAAAGGCAATTCCACTAGCACAAACCACTGTTGCTGCTTGCATTTGTTTTTCTGGAATCACTAAAGTTGTGCCTAATAAATCGAAGATTTTTATTGCTGTATTTAATTTTAATTGTGCTTTTTCATTGCTACAAATACAAGTCATAGATTTTCCAACTGCAATGGCAGTATTTGGCATTGCACGAATAACTGAATTTTTATCACCAATAATGCCTTCAATTTTTTCTATAGAAAAACCTGTTATTGTTGAGATTAAAGTATGTTTTGGTGTAATAAATTGCATATTTTTTCTCAGTACTGCCGCTAAATGATTAGGCTGAACAGCAAAAATAATAACATCTGAATTTGAAATTGCCTCTCCATTATCATTCGTAATTATTACTTTTTTATCAGATTTTAAACCTTCTAATGAATTAATATGTCGTTTTGTTAAGTATAACGACGAAGTGATATTACTTGATAATAATCCTTTTGCTATAGACAATCCTAAATTCCCTACTCCTATTATTGCTATTTTCATTTAAAACTTATTTCGTTAATTCCACAAAAATGAGAATTAAAATTTAATTTACCCTTGTAGGTTTTCAGAATAATAATGAGATTTTTTGCTCCACTCTGAATCACACTATACTAAAAACTGAAATAAATCTGGTTTATCATTTAGGTAATCTCCATAAAAATTATGTAGCTTCATTTTAGTTATTAATGGTTCTAAATCATTTGTTGATTTTAACTGTATACCAACTACCGCGACATCATTTTCTCGGTTAGCTTTTTTGGTGTATTCAAAATGTGTAATATCATCATTTGGTCCTAGAATATCCACTACAAAATCTCTTAAAGCTCCTTTACGTTGCGGAAACTTAACGATGAAATAGTGTTTTAAATTCGCATACAATAGCGCACGCTCTTTTATCTCTGCAGTACGTGTGATGTCGTTATTGCTTCCGCTAATGACACAAACTACATTTTTACCTTTTATTTCTTCAGAAAACTGTTCTAAAGCAGAAAGACTCAAAGCTCCAGCTGGTTCCACTACAATAGCATCCTTATTATATAAATCTAATATAGTCTGGCAAACCTTACCTTCATCTACTGAAACTACACGATGTAAAGTCTCTTTGCAAATCGCAAAGTTTAAATCACCAACCCTTTTAACAGCGGCTCCATCCACAAAGCTATCTATGGTTTTTAACGCCGTGTTTTTATTATTTCTAATAGATGTTAACATAGAAGCTGCTCCTTTTGGTTCTACGCTAATAATTCTAGTTTGTGGTGATAACATTTTAAAAATAGATGACAATCCTGCCGCAAGGCCACCACCACCAACAGCGACAAAAACATAATCGGCGGGATGCGCTTTCGCCTGATTAATAATTTCTAAGCCCACCGTAGCTTGACCTTCAATTACTTTTTTGTCATTAAAAGGATGAATAAACGTTTTCTTTAATGCTTCGCATTGTTCGATTGCAGCATGATAAGCATCGTCAAACGTATCACCAATTAAAACCACTTCTACAAAATCTTCGCCAAACATTTTTACCTGTTCAATTTTTTGATTAGGTGTTGGAGCAGGCATAAAAATGGTGCCTTTTATTTTTAAAAGTTTACATGAAAGTGCGAAACCTTGCGCATGATTTCCGGCACTAGCACATACAATCTCATTTTCAATTTGACATGCACTTAAAGATGATATTTTATTGTAAGCACCACGGATTTTATAAGAACGTACTTCTTGTAAATCCTCTCTTTTAAAATATATATTTGCTCCAAATTGCTTAGAATAGCGAGTGTTTTTCATCAAAGGCGTTACAGATGCTATACCTTTTAGATTTTCTGAAGCAGCTTCAATGGCCTCTAATGTTGGTCTGTATGTTATTTTTGTATCTTCCATGTATAATGAGATCCTAAATCTATTTCAGGATGACAATAACTAATTATGCTAAAACTGGATTTTGTTCGGTTTCCGTTTTTACAGTTTTCATAGCTGTCATTGCAGCTCTTAAACGTTGTCCAACTGCTTCAATTGGATGATTTCTAATCGCGCCGTTTGTTGCAATTAATTCAATATTATCTACTGCATTTGATGCCGAAAACGACTTACCAATAATATCAGTTTTTACTGTTTTTATAAAATCGGTTAACAAAGGCTTACACGCATGATCAAATAGGTAACAACCATATTCTGCTGTATCTGAAATCACGCGATTCATTTCAAATAATTTCTTTCTAGCGATTGTATTTGCTATTAATGGTAATTCATGTAAAGATTCGTAGTAAGCAGAATCTTCAACAATTCCTGCACTTACCATTGTTTCGAATGCTAATTCTACTCCGGATTTTACAAAGGCTACTAATAAAACACCATGATCAAAGTACTCTTGTTCACTAATATGTTCTGATGTCAATGTTGTTTTTTCAAATGCTGTTTCACCAGTTGCAGCTCTCCACTTTAATAAGTTAACATCGTCATTTCCCCAATCTTCCATCATGGTTTTCGAGAAATGACCAGAAATAATATCGTCCATGTGCTTTTCAAAAAGCGGACGCATAACATCTTTTAATTCTTCAGATAATTCGTAAGCTTTTACTTTTGCTGGATTGGATAAACGATCCATCATATTAGTAATACCACCATGCTTTAAAGCTTCAGTGATTGTTTCCCAGCCATATTGAATTAATTTTGCAGCATAACTAGCCTCAATACCTTCTTCAACCATTTTGTCAAAACTTAATATCGCTCCTGTTTGTAATAGACCACATAAAATGGTTTGTTCTCCCATTAAATCACTTTTTACTTCAGCAATAAAAGAGGACTCTAAAACACCAGCCTTATCGCCTCCAGTAGCTACAGCATATGCTTTCGCTTGAATCCAACCTTTATTTTCTGGATCGTTTTCTGGATGTACAGCAATTAATGTTGGCACTCCAAAACCACGTTTGTACTCCTCACGAACTTCTGTTCCAGGACATTTTGGTGCGACCATAATTACCGTTAAATCTTTACGTATTTGCATTCCTTCTTCAACAATATTAAAACCATGAGAGTAACTTAATGTTGCTCCTTTTTTCATTAAAGGCATTACCGTTTTAACCACATTTGTGTGCTGCTTATCTGGAGTTAAGTTTAACACCAGATCTGCAGTAGGTATTAACTCCTGATAAGTACCTACTTTAAATTTATTAGACGTCGCATTTTTATATGAATCCCGTTTTTGATCGATGGCTACTTGGCGCAATGTATATGAAATATCAAGCCCAGAATCGCGCATATTTAATCCTTGGTTTAGTCCTTGAGCACCACAACCAACAATAACGATTTTCTTGCCTTTTAATGCATTCACGCCATCTTCAAATTCTGAAGCATCCATGAAACGACATTTCCCTAATTGCTTTAATTGTTTTCGTAATGGTAATGTGTTGAAATAATTTGACATTTCTTAGTTGTTTTTAATGTTGTAATGCTTTTAGCATTGTAGATATTTGCATTTCGTCTTTAGTAACCGCAATGCGTCCTGAACGCGTAAATTGCATGATTCCAAAAACAGTTAACTCTCTATGTAATAAATCTATTTCTTCTTTTCTACCTGATTTCTCAATGACAAAAAAGGCTTTATTTACAGTAACAATTCTGGCATTACTTTCTTTTATTATATTCTGGATTTGTCGCTCGTTAAATAGCAAGTCAGATTTAATTTTAAACAGACATGTTTCTTGGTAAATCGTTTCGTCTTCGGTGTGATAATAAGCTTTGATAACTTCGACTTGCTTTTCAATCTGACCGATAATTTTTTTCATTTGTTCTTCGGAAAGCTTAACCACCATAATCCATTTGGTAACATTTTCAATTTCTGAAACCGATGAATTAATACTTTCTATATTAATATGGCGTCTTTGAAAAATTGCCGAAATACGGTTTAGTAACCCGATGTTATTTTCGGTGTAAATCGATACTGTATATAATTTGTTTTCTTGACTCATTCGTTGTTATATTATAGATAAAAGAGGATACAAAAGAGACTTGTACGCGATTGAATTCTATTTTTTTTCCACATTTACCTTTTCTCTTTTCTCTATGCTCTGTTTTCTTTTTAATTTACTCTAATCTCATATCTGAGACACTTGCTCCTGTGGGAATCATAGGAAATACATTACCTTCCTTTTCCACTCTTATCTCTAAGAAATAAGGACCGTCACTAGCAATCATTTCTTCAACGGCAGCCTTTAAACCTGTTCTAGTTGTAACTTTTTTTGCATCAATATAATAGCCTTTAGCTATGGCTACAAAATCTGGATTTACCATTTCTGTAGAAGCATATCGTTTATCGAAAAATAACTCTTGCCATTGGCGAACCATTCCGAGGAATTCATTATTTAAAACCACAATTTTTACAGGTACTTTCTGCTGAAAAATAGTCCCTAATTCTTGAATGGTCATTTGGTAACCACCATCACCAATAATAGCAACAACTTCGCGATCTGGAGCAGCCATTTTTGCGCCAATTGCAGCTGGCAAAGCAAAGCCCATTGTACCTAATCCACCTGAAGTAATGTTACTTTTAGTTTTATTAAATTCCGCATAGCGACACGCTATCATTTGGTGCTGACCAACATCACTAACTATAGCTGCATCACCTTTGGTTTGTATATTGATTTCTTTCAATACTTCTCCCATTGTTAAGCCCTCTTTTGTTGGATGCAAGTCTCCTTTTATAACTTTATCGTATTCAATTTTATATAAATCTTTAAATTTTTGATGCCATTCTGCATGTTTATTTTCCTTTAGTAAAGGAAGAATCGCTGCCAAAGTTTCCTTTGAATTACCCATTACAGCAACATCAGTTTTTATGATTTTATCTACTTCTGCTGGATCAATTTCAAAATGAATCACCTTTGCTTGTTTTGCATAGGTTTCAAGATTTCCTGTAACACGATCGTCAAAACGCATTCCAACAGCAATTAAAACATCACATTGATTGGTTAATACATTTGGTGCATAATTACCATGCATTCCAACCATACCAACATTTAAATCGTGAGCAGTTGGCAATGCAGAAGCCCCTAAAATAGTCCAAGCCGAAGGTATTCCTGCTTTTTCAATAACTGCTTTAAATTCAGCTTCAGCTTCACCCAAAATCACACCTTGCCCCCAAACTATTAGTGGTTTTTTTGCGGTGTTTATTAATTCGGCAGCAGCTTTTAATGAATTTTCATCCGTTTTTGGCACTGGCACATAACTACGTATTCCTGTGCATTTTTCATATTTAAAATCGAATTCTTCAAATTGTGCATCTTTAGTAATATCGACTAAAACAGGTCCTGGCCTTCCGCTTTTAGCAATATAAAAAGCTTTCGCCATGACTTCGGGTATTTGCGATGCTTTGGTAATTTGATGATTCCATTTGGTTACTGGTGTAGAGATACCGATAATATCAGTTTCTTGAAAAGCATCTGTTCCTAATAAGTGCGAACCTACTTGACCAGTAATGCAAACCATTGGTGTAGAATCTATTTGCGCATCTGCAATTCCTGTTATTAAATTAGTAGCTCCAGGACCAGAAGTTGCTATTGCGACACCAACTTTACCAGAAATCCTAGCATAACCTTGTGCAGCATGTGTTGCACCTTGTTCATGACGCGTTAAAACGTGGTGAATTTTGTCTTGATACTTATATAATTCGTCGTAAACTGGCATAATTGCACCTCCAGGATATCCATAAAGAATATCAACACCTTCGGCTAGTAAACATTTTATAATAGCTTCACTACCTGAAACGCGTTCTGTGGTTTGCGTATTTTGTGAGTCTTTTTGTATAGTTTGAGTTTCTTTCATGCTTAAAACATCTGTTTAAAATTCATCAGTTACGCAACCTTTTGAGGCTGATGATACTGTCTTTGCGTATTTATATAAAACACCACGTTCAAATTTCAACTTTGGTGCTTTCCATACTTGTCTTCTTTTTTGCAACTCTTCTTCGGAAACCTCCACAGAAATAGAGTTAGTTTCTGCATCGATAGCTATAATATCTCCATCTTTAACTAAAGCAATTGTTCCGCCTTCTTGAGCTTCAGGAGTAATATGCCCAACTACAAAACCATGCGTTCCTCCAGAAAATCTACCATCCGTAATTAATGCCACCTCTTTACCTAAACCTGCTCCCATAATGGCTGCTGTTGGTTTTAGCATTTCTGGCATTCCCGGACCTCCTTTTGGGCCTTCGTAACGAATAACGACTACATCTCCTTTTTCTACTTTCCCATCTCTTATTCCATCATTGGCAGCATATTCACCTTCGAATACTTTTGCTTTTCCTTTAAAAGCCAAACCTTCTTTTCCTGTAATTTTAGCCACACTTCCTTCGGTTGCTAAATTTCCGTAGAGCATTCTTAAATGTCCAGAGATCTTAATAGGATCTTCTATTGGTTTAATAACGTTTTGACCTTCTTTTAAATCTGCAACATCTAATAAGTTTTCAGCTAATGTTTTTCCTGTAACGGTTAAACAATCACCATGTAGCATTCCTTTTTTAAGCAAGTATTTCATAACTGCTGGAATTCCACCAACGGCATGAACATCTTCCATTAAGTATTTACCGCTTGGCTTTAAGTCGGCCAAAAATGGTGTATTGTCACTAATATCTTGGAAATCTTTAAGCGTGAAATCTATTTGTGCAGCTCTTGCAATCGCTAAAAAGTGTAACACGGCATTTGTTGAGCCACCTAAAATTGTAACTAAGCGCACTGCGTTTCCCAGAGATTTCCTTGTAATAATATCACTCGGTTTTATGTCTTTTTCTAAAAGCAATCGCAAAGCCTCACCAGCTTTTACAGACTCTTCTTTTTTAGCTTCGCTTAATGCAGGATTTGAAGAATTAAAAGGCAGTGTCATACCCAAAGCCTCAATTGCAGACGCCATCGTGTTTGCTGTATACATTCCTCCACAAGCTCCAGCTCCAGGACATGCTTTTTGAACAATGCTTTGGTATTCTGCTTCATCCATTTTACCTGCTACTTTACTTCCCCAAGCTTCGAAAGCAGAAACGACATCTAACTTTTGACCATTATGGCAACCAGAATCTATTGTTCCTCCATATACTAAAATACTTGGACGATCTAAACGAATCATTGCCATTAAAGCACCAGGCATATTTTTATCGCATCCAACAACAGTAATCAAACCATCATAACTCATTGCTTGCACAACTGTTTCCATAGAATCTGCAATAATATCTCTTGAAGGTAAAGAATAACGCATTCCTGGTGTTCCCATAGAAATACCATCACTAACACCAATGGTATTAAAAATTAATCCGATAATGTCTTCTTTTTTTGTTCCTTCCTTAACTAATTTAGCCAAGTCGTTAAGATGCATATTACAAGGATTCCCTTCGTAACCGGTACTTGCTATTCCAATAATGGGCTTAAAAAAATCTTCTTTTGTTAACCCAATTGCATGCAACATGGCTTGTGCTGCTGGCTGAGTTGGATCTTGAGTTACTGTTTTACTGTATTTGTTTAATTGGTTCATATTTTTATTTGCTAAATCTAAAGTACTTGTTTACATTTTTTTGACTATAACTATTAATTAATTTTTCGCTAAAGCCAACCCTTAAAATACTGATTCAACTAACTAAATAACAATAACTTAAACACCTTTCTCTATGATGTTCAAATCTATTATTTTGTTGTATAAAAAAAGATACTAAATCAAGAAAAGCCAAAATTAATTCCTATTTTTAATTCATTAAAATAAGAAACAAAAATAACTTTAAAATGTTATATTAGATATTTGGTACTTATTAATAAAATATATGACAACCTTCATTCTAAATAACAAAATCATTAAAACACCAGAACATTCTGGAATTACATTATTAGATTTTGTTCGTTATCAGCAACGCCTTACAGGAACAAAAATTGGTTGTCGTGAAGGCGATTGTGGTGCTTGCACAGTTTTAGTTGGCACCTTAACAAACGATACTATGAAATACCAAAGTATCACATCGTGTATTTCGCCATTAGGAAATTCGCATGGCAAACATATTGTAACGGTAGAAGGCACTAACCTTAAAAACAAATTAACTATCGCTCAAGAGGCTATGAAAGCAAATTACGCAACACAATGCGGATTCTGCACGCCAGGTTTTGTGGTTGCTTTAACAGGTTTTGCGTTGTCAAATTCTGAAAATAATTATAGTAATGCTATTGATGCCATTAGTGGTAACATTTGCAGATGCACAGGTTACAAAGCAATTGAAAAGGCTGCA
Organism: Lacinutrix jangbogonensis; assembly: GCF_000797445.1. Lineage (GTDB taxonomy): Bacteria > Bacteroidota > Bacteroidia > Flavobacteriales > Flavobacteriaceae > Lacinutrix > Lacinutrix jangbogonensis. The sequence goes on from NZ_JSWF01000044.1 coordinate 86,143, forward strand.
CATCAAGTGGTTAAAAAATTAGAGAGCCAAGAAAAAAACTCTTTTAAATGGTTAATTGAAAATGAATTTATTCCTGAATATTTTAAGAATATACCTCAGCGTTTAAAAGATATTGACGTTAAAGATTTAAACCAACCTAAAGGGAAATATGTTTCTGGAGGGACAGATTTATATGTACAACAAGCGGATCATTTAGCAGATAATGATGTGTATCTTATTGCCGAAAAACACTATTTAAAAGGTATCACAATTGAAAACAAAACGTGTACCATTGGCACAAATGCAACGGTTTCAGATTTATGGAATCATACAGAATTAAATAGCATTTTACCAAACTTACGACAACACTTAAAACTGGTCTCTTCAGAACACATTAGAAATATGGCTTCCATAGGCGGAAACCTTGTAAACGCGTCACCTATTGGAGACATGACCATATTTTTTTTAGCTCTTAATAGCAATATTACAATTACAAATGAAGACCAAAAAGAGCGCACTATTTTGCTCAAAAACTTCTACCAAGATTATAAAAAATTCGATTTAAAAACCGGAGAACTTATAAAAAATATCCACTTTAAATTACCCAATAAATGCTCGTTTTTTAATTTTGAAAAAGTCTGCAAACGAACACATTTAGATATTGCTAGTGTGAATTCTGCAATACATATTTCTATTGAAAAAGAAACAATTCTAGAAGCACACATTTCTATTGGTGGAGTTTCTGCAATTCCTAAATACCTGCATAAAACTTCGGATTTCTTAATAGGGAAACCATTGACTTTAGAAACAATATTAGAAGCTAATAAAATGCTTCAAAAAGAAATTACACCAATTAGCGATGTTCGCGGCAAAAGTGACTATAAACGTTTGTTGGCCAGACAATTGTTTTTTGCACATTTCATGGAGTTGTTCCCAAATAATTTCACCCTAAACGATTTTGTTAAGCATGCATAAAAACAAAACCAATAAAGTCTTAGATAGTAAATTAGATTCCGTTTCTATTGCCCTAAAACGCAGTATTAAAAACTTAGATTCTTACACACATGTTCGCGGAGAATCGTTGTATGTGGACGATATAAATATTAGACAAGGTACATTTCACGCTGTCGTTTTTGATTCACCAAAAGCCCACGGAAAAATTAAGCGTATTGATTATTCTAAAGCGGAGGCTTTGGAAGGTGTTGAGAGAATCTTTACTTATAAAGATATTCCTGGTGAAAATGAAATTGGAGGCATCATTCCTGATGAACCTTTGTTTGCTGAAGACGAAGTTCATTTTTGGGGCATGCCAATTGCTTTAATTGTTGCAGAATCTGAATTTATTGCCAGAAAAGCGAGACAATTAATAGCCATTGAAATTGAAGAATTACCAGTAATTACCACTGCAAAAGAAGCCAAAGCAAAAGGCAACTTTATTAATGCACCAAGATCCTTTAGTTTAGGTGATACTGAAAAAGCATTCCAAGATTGTAAGTATGTTTTTGAAGGTGAAACGTTTTCAAACGGACAAGAACATTTATATATTGAAGCACAAGGTGCTTATGCCGAACCTTTAGAAAATGGAAATATAAAAATCACATCATCTACCCAAGGCCCAACTTCTGTTCAAAAAACAATTGCTCATGTTCTTGGTATTGCTATGCACAAAATTGAAGTAGATGTTACGCGCCTTGGTGGTGGATTTGGTGGTAAAGAAGACCAAGCAACACCTTGGGCTGTAATGGCTGCTTTAGCAACGTATCATTTAAATCAATCCGTAAAATTAATACTAAATCGACATGATGATCTGCGCATGACTGGAAAACGTCACCCTTATGAAAGCACCTATAAAATAGGCCTTTCTAAAGACTTAAAAATTCTAGCGTACCAGACTGAATTTTTGCAAAATTCTGGTGCCGCAGCAGATTTATCGCCTGCAATTGCTGAACGCACATTATTTCATGCTACTAACAGCTATTATGTACCAAATGTCACTACAAAAGTGATAAGTTGCAAAACCAACTTACCACCAAATACAGCATTTCGAGGTTTTGGTGGACCACAAGGCATGTTTGTTATTGAGTCTGCTATTGCAAAAGCGGCACATGAAATTGGAGTAAGCACAAGACAAATTCAAGAAGTCAATTTATTAGATGAAAACGACACGTTTTCTTACGGACAAATTGCCAAGAAAGTAGAAGCCAAAAACACCTGGAATTCTGCAAAAAACATATTTAATAGTGAAGCTTTAGAACAAGACGTTAAAGATTTTAATAAAAACAACAAAGCATTTAAAAAAGGATTGGCTTTTATGCCGATAACTTTTGGAATTTCATTTACTAATACACCTATGAATCATGCACGTGCTTTGGTTCATATTTATTTAGATGGTAGTATTGGGATTAGTACTGCTGCTGTAGAAATGGGACAAGGTGTCAACACCAAAATGATGCAAATAGCTGCTGATGTGTTTTCAGTCTCAATCGAGAAAATCAAGATTGAATCCACTAATACAACCAGAGTTGCAAACACCTCTCCTTCAGCCGCGAGTTCTACTGCAGATTTAAACGGAAAAGCAACTTTAATGGCTTGTAATTCACTTTTAGAACGCTTGAAAACTGTAGCTTCACAAGACTTAAATGTTTCCGAAAGCAGCATCTGTTTAAAAGATGAATGTGTTTATGTTAATGATAAAAAATCCGAATTATTATGGACAGCACTTATAAGTAGTGCCATGTTAAAACGTGTCGCTTTATCTGAGAACGCACATTACGCGACACCAGAAATTCACTTTGACAAAACGAAAGAAAAAGGACACCCTTTTGCATATCATGTTTACGGAACAGCTATCACTACCACAACTATAGATTGCATTCGAGGTACTTACGAATTTGATTACGTAAAGATTGTACATGATTACGGGAAAAGCATGAGTGAAGGTATTGATTTAGGCCAAGTGGAAGGTGCGTTAATTCAAGGCATTGGATGGATGACGATGGAAGAAATTGCGTATAATAAAGACGGGAAATTATTGTCTAATGCATTGTCAACCTATAAAATTCCGGATATATTTTCAGTTCCAAAAATCGTGGAAGTGATTCCTGTAGAAACCGAAGGAAATGATATGGCTATTTTAAAATCTAAAGCCGTTGGCGAACCACCATTAATGTATGGCATTGGTGCTTATTTTGCACTTCAAAATGCCATTAAAGCATTTAATTCTAAATACGAGTTAGAGTTTCATGCGCCAATGACACCAGAAAAAGTACTTATGAGTTTATATAAAAAATAAACAGTATCAATTAATATAAAAATATACTTATCGCACTCCATTACAAAAAGCAAAACATTCTTAAAGGTGCACTTATTTATAGTGCTGGTGATACTATTGCAGCCTTATTACTCCATGAGTTTTCTTGGTATCGTTTACTAGGAATGATATTTATTGGCGCCTCTTTTTACGCCTTTGAAATTCCAAATTATTTTGATTGGATTGTAAAAAAGACACAATATTTAAAAGGCAGTAAAGCGACATTAACCAAAACTGTTTTGGCAATAGCGTATTTTAATCCGCTATGGATTGCTAGACATTTATTGTTTATAAAATTATTTTCTGGTCAGTTTGATAAGATTGGCTTTAATCTTATAGAAATTGCCTTTTGGTCCTTTTTAGTAAATATTCCTATTTCATTTATAGCGAATTATATTATTCAAAACCGATTTAAACTGAAGTGGCGTTTTTTAGGAAGTGCCGTTTTTTCTGGAATTATGGCTATTTATTACGCTTTGAGTGAAATCATTTTTGGGTAATTAAATTCTTTACTTTTCAAAGTAGATTCCGCATCAAGTGCAGAATGACAAATCCTATAATAATTTTTAATTAAAGGTTCTAACGCATTTCTATTGCTCTAAATGTGACACTGCCTTTACTGTCAAATTATTCTTTTCAATGCTTCTTTGTTTATAATTTTATACTCAGAAATTGCATAATGTTTCAAAACGTCTTCAAGCAAATAATCACGTACCACCAAAATTAAATGCTGATTTGCATTATGCATGTGCTTCGGAATTAATTTTTCAGATGAAAGATGCAAGCCTTCATTCTTTAGTTCCAGCTTACCTATTTCATCAATAATGAGATATTGATCTTTAGTTTCTAAGGCAATCAAAATCAGGAATTCATGCGCCTTTTTAAATGCAGATTTCAAAAACTTGAAGCTTCCTATTTCAATAACTTCTTCATTGTTACTTTCAACTTCAAGTTCAAATACTTCTTTATCTTTTACTTTCAAAAAGTATCGTTTTCCTTCTTCATTATCTGGACACAACAAACCATCAACATCAATTCTAGTACTAGACCAATCTAACAAAGCTGTTGTTTTCCCTGTTCTAATTGCACCTGTAAGGATATAAATCATTCTGAAGCAATTTTAAAATGCACACAATTAGAAATACTATTTGCCATAAAATATTGAAATCTCGTATAACCTTTTAAATGCCTAGTTTCTTTCCAAGTAAATGAAATGATCTGTCTGAAATAAGGAAATAGATCCATCGCATTTGTAATATCTTCTTGGTATTTAGATTCTTTTTTATGAAGATATCTTCTAACTCCTTTTAATAAAAAAGGACCAATAACTAAATACCAAAGCATTAAAATTAAGAAGCTTCTCAATACAATGTAAATTGCTTTTTGCCATCCAAAAAGTGTACTTCCAAACACAGAAAACGCCAAGACTATTATAGCAACTGTGAGTAGCCAAATCCAAATAATTTTTATTTTAAAGGATACTTTCTTATTTTGATTTTCAACCGTACTCTTTTCTATTTTAAGATAAAAATCGGTTTCTGGTTTATTTGAAATAATTATGATTATACTTTTTATAAAAAGCCCTGCTAAGATTCCACAAACGCCATAGACAAAAAGATACGTCGTCACTAAAACCGAAGTTGCAGAGGTTTCGGACATAAAATTTAATTTATTCTGAACCCATGCTCCATAGATATTAACAGCTTCCCAAAAACCTGTTCCGTAAACAATAGTCAGTATTATTAATTTTTGAAGTGCAGATTCTAAAAATGTCACCATGCCTAAAACAATTATAGTTGCACTTTTCCATGTAAAATTAGAAAACAAAAACGCACCTAGAACAGCTTGAAAACTTACTGCAACATAAGCTCCAAATGGAGAATACGGACTTACTGCCATTTTTATAATTAAGACAATGACCAAAGCTTTCAAAACAGCTTGCCATTTATTTTTAGCATAAAAAGAAATCAAACTAATGAGTAAAATGGAAACACCTCCAACTATTAATCCTGTAAAGGGTGAATTAAACACATGTAAAAAACCACCTAAACCAGACTCATTTAAAGCCCAGAGCGCCGTTAATTTATCTATGATCGATTTATTATTTTTCATGTTGACTTCCTGCAAAAACAGGAATCTATTTTACTTCAAGTTTGTAATGCACTTGCAGTAATTGTGCAACAACGCTAATAGCAATTTCTTTTGGCGTATCGCCTCCTATATCTAATCCTATTGGACAAACCACATTGTCCATGCCTTCTGGTATATTCATCTCTTTAATAAGCATATTACTAAATCGAGCTTTCTTGGTTTTACTTCCTATTAAACCCAAAAATTTGGTCTCATTTTCCAAAGCGTGAGCAATAATATCAAAATCGATGGCATGATTATGCGTTAGCACTAAAACATAACAGTTGTTTCCCCATTTCACAACATCTTTAAATGTTTTAAAATCAGTTTCGGTAGTTTGATGCTTGGTAACACTGTCGTCTAACTCCAAATTAGAAAACCAGTCATTACGAGAATCTATAAGATTAACCTTAAAAGATGTATCGACCAACAATTTGGTAATTTCAACACCAATATGCCCTGCTCCAAATAAAAATAATTCTGGTGATTGATTCATCGGTTCTATAATAAATTCTACTTTTCCACCACAACACTGTTCAAATTCGGGTCCTAAAGTATAATTAGATTCTATAATTCTGTTTTCTTCTAGCGCAGTAATAGCGTCGTCAATTGCTTTAAACTCCAACTTCCCTCCGCCTATTGTTCCGTGAATTTGCTTATCTTTAGTGACTAGCATTCTAGAACCAACTCCGCAAGGTGTTGACCCTAAACACTTGGTTACAGTTACAAAAGCAACAGGTATTTCTTGTTGTTTAAATTCCGCTAAAAGGATAATCCAGTTTTGCATAAAAATTATTTCACTTCAAGTTTTTTAATGAGCTTACCAACTGTTAATCCTTGAAATAATATAGAAAACACAACAACTACATACGTGATTACTAAAAACAAATCACGTTCCATAACTTGCGTAAGACCTAAAGCTAATGCAATAGAAATTCCGCCACGTAAGCCTCCCCAAGTCATAATTAAATTAGTCTTTGGTACAAAGTTTAATTTCTTCTCAAAGAACTTTATAGGTACTAATAATGAAAGATATCTACAAATTAATAGTAATGGTATTGCTATTAGACCAGCCAATAAATACTCCATTTTAAAAGTAAGTACTAGCATTTCCATTCCTATTAATACAAATAGAATAGTATTCAAAAGGATATCTATTAACTCCCAAAATTTATCTACATAGACCTCTGTGGTTTCTGACATCGCATTATCTCTAACCGTATCGTTACCTACTACTAATCCAGCAGTAACCATTGCTAAAGGCGCAGAGATGTGCAGTTTTTGCGCCAAAACAGTTCCCGCCATAACAGCTGCTAGCGTTATAATTACTTCAATGTCATAGTCATTTATAGATTTCATTAATCTATAAGTAATCCATCCTAAAATCAACCCTAAGATAATGCCACCAATAACCTCTAAGCCAAACAATTCCAGAACCTCTAAGGCACTCACATTCTCAATACCTAAGTCTGCTATTTTATAAATGGTTAAAAATATTACAACACCTATACCGTCATTAAACAAGGACTCTCCTACAATCTTGGTTTCTAATCTTTTTGGTGCTCCAGCTTTCTTAAGAATCCCCAAAACTGCAATAGGATCTGTAGGTGATATTAAGGCTCCGAATAACAAACAGTAAATAAAGTCCACATGCAGCCCAACAATCGGAAGCGCATAAAACATGACCAAACCAACTAAAAACGTAGATAGCAAAACGCCTAATGTTGCAAAAACTAAAACTGGCCAACGTTGTACTTTAAGTTGTTCAAAATTAGTATGCAATGCTCCTGCAAAAAGTAAAAAGCTCAGCATAACGTCCAGTAAAACTGTCTTAAAATCTATTTGCGTGATAATAAACCGCTCTGCATTAAGCAAAGAATCATCAAAATAACTTAGTATAAATACCGCAAATGTAAATATAATTGTAATTAGCATTAAGCCAATGGTATTGGGCATCTTTAAAAATCGCACATTTAAATAGCCAAAAACCGCAGCCATGAGCACTAATATAGAAGCGATTACAAAATAGTCCATAGAAAAATATATTTCTTGCTAAATTAAAGAATTATATCTTTTAACTATCATTAATTCTTTATTATGAAAAGACTTATATCGATTTGCAATATCAGCCTTTTTAATATAAAATAGTATCGATTGACTAAACAAGAATGAGACTTTCATTACACTTTTATGGGTGAGAGTATTTCGTTTCTCGTATCATTGTTTAAATAAATTGAGTTTTTTCCTCAACTTACAATGCTAGTCTTGCTTTAACTTGTCAATATTTGTTTTTAGTGAAAAAAATAACATATATTAGTTTTTACAATTAGTCAATCGATTTTTATTATGAATAATTTAAGGAAAATCGATTTCGATTAATTATTTTGGGAATATTAATAAAAATAAAGAATTTTATGGAAACGTTACTTATAGAGGCTCAAGAATATGAAGATATGAAAATGAGCAATATGTCAACTAGTGATCGTGTTAAAGCCTCAAGAAAAGGGAAAGCAATAATTCTAGGTTTAAATGAGTTTTTTAAAGAGAGTAAGGATGAAAAGATTATGGATGTTATGAAAAGGGTAACAGAGAAAAAGCAGAAAATCGAAAAACGTCTTAAAGGAAGACCTTCGTCTTAATAAAAGAAACTAGTAAATTTACAAATGGATTTGACTTTATCTAAAAGTTAAATCCATTTTTTTGTTAGGAATAGGATTTCCGTCCGACAATCAATTATAGTATTTACATACTATTATAAACAAGCATTATAATGAGCAAAACGTATTACGATCCAGCAGATCTAAGGAAGTTTGGAAAAATAAGTGAATGGAACCAAGAATTAGGTGATAAATTTTTCGATTATTACGGAAAAGTATTCGAAGAAGGCGCACTAACTGCAAGAGAAAAATCACTTATAGCACTCGCTGTAGCACATACAGAACAATGTCCTTATTGTATTGACGCCTATACTAAAGACGGATTACAACGTGGTATTACAAAAGAAGAAATGATGGAAGCCTTACATGTAGGAGCTGCTATAAAAAGTGGCGCAACTTTAGTTCATGGTGTTCAAATGATGAACAAAGTGAATAAGTTAGAAATGTAAGCAGAGAATCAATTTTCGCAAAAGCGAAAACTATGTGAATCGCTATTTTGAGACTATCGATAGATCTCTGAAAGCAATTTTGGTATTTAGTAGAATCACACGAAACTAAAACCTTAAATTTCACATAAACATACAGTTACAGTTAACAATGGGTAAATTAAAAACACAATCTTTACAAAAACGCGATAGCGATTTAGCAAATAGCAATAGACAGTTAGAGATTTTATCTAATGGTATTTTTGCAGATGGTGAATTACCAACTTTTAAGACTAAAATATCCGAAACTAATCAGTTTCCATTAAAGGCCAAAAAACTTGAAATCCTTCAAATTAATGTTGGTTATATGTGCAATCAAGTGTGCGAACATTGCCATGTAGATGCAGGTCCTGATAGAAAAGAGATTATGACGCGTGAAACCATGCAACAAATCTTAGATGTTATTAAAACTACTGGAGCACATACTTTAGATTTAACAGGTGGTGCACCAGAAATGAACCCAAACTTTAGATGGTTTGTGGAAGAAGCTTCTAAAATTGGAATAAGCGATTTTATTGTCCGTTCTAATTTAACTATTATTCGAGCTAATAAAAAACATTACGACTTACCCGATTTTTTTAAAAAACATAATATACATGTTGTCTCTTCTATGCCGCACTGGACCAGAGGAAAAACTGACAAACAAAGAGGAGAAGGCGTATTCGATATGTCTATAACAGCATTACAAGAATTAAACAAACGCGGTTATGGCATGCCAGATAGCGGTTTAAAATTAGATCTCGTTTATAATCCTAATGGCGCTTATTTACCTGGCGACCAAGTAACAATGGAGAAAGATTTTAAAAAGGCTTTATTAGAAGATTTTGATATTCAATTTCATAATTTATTTGCGATTACTAATTTACCAATTGCTCGTTTTTTAGATTATTTAATCGCTTCTGAAAATTACGAAGATTACATGTATTCTTTAGTTGAAGCATATAACCCTGCTGCTGTAGAAAACGTAATGTGTACTAATACACTTTCTGTAAGTTGGGATGGGTATTTATTTGATTGCGATTTTAACCAAATGTTAGCATTACCAGTTAACAGTAAATCCAAACATATTAGCGAATACAAAGAAGAATTGTTAGAAGGAAGAAATATCGTGATTTCACAGCATTGCTACGGTTGTACTGCAGGAGCAGGAAGTAGCTGTCAAGGTGTTGTTACAGATTAACTTTAATAGCATACATATGAAATATATCTTCATTTTAATATTTGCATTTATTTCTACAAATGCGCTCGCGCAAAAAACATTAGATGATTTACTTAAACAGCACAACGATAATGGAGTGCCCTACATCTCTGTAGAAGCATTAGCAATGCCAAAAACCAAGACCACAATTTTCGATACGCGGGAACCAAAAGAGTATCAAGTCAGTCATTTAAAAAACGCGATTTGTGTTGGATATGATAATTTTGATATTGATTCAATTGAAAACCTTTATCCTAATAAGGACGAAAAAATAGTGGTGTATTGCTCATTAGGGATTCGTTCTGAAACTATTGGAGAGAAACTTAAAAAAGCGGGATACACAAATGTTTACAATCTATATGGTGGCATTTTTGAATGGAAAAATAAAGGTTTTAGCGTAATAGATTCCGAAGAAAAAGAAACCAATAAAGTACATACTTTTAATAAAGCTTGGAGTAAGTGGCTGTTGAAAGGTGAAAAAGTTTATGAAGTAGAAACACAGAAAAAAGACAAAAAAAAAAAAAAAAAAAAAACGGAATAACATTTTTAAGGCTCAGTAATAACTTTATAGCTTACTAAAACAAATGATACAAATGAATTCTAAAAACCTCATCATAACATTCACTCGCAATCCAGAATTAGGACAATGCAAAACCCGTTTAGCTAAAACGGTTGGTGATGAAGCTGCTTTGCGTGTTTACAAATACCTACTGCAACATACAGAGCAAGTTATAAAACAAATTGAGGCAGATAAAGCTGTATACTATTCTGTGAAAATTAGAGATAATGATATTTGGGATTCGAGAATTTTTCAAAAGCATCAACAAATTGGAAAGGATTTAGGCGAACGCATGCAAAAGGCATTCGAAAATGGTTTTAATAGACACTATGAAAAAATTATTATTGTTGGTAGCGATTTATTTCATTTACATCCTAATCATATAAATAAAGCTTTTACAGCTTTAAACGAAAATGAAATTGTTATTGGCCCTGCAGAAGATGGTGGTTATTATCTTTTAGGTATGAAAACCATGCACGCTTCAATATTTAAAAATAAAAATTGGGGAACGGAAACTGTTTTTAACGACACGATTCAAAATTTAAAAAATTACAAAATTCAGGTACTCGAAACCTTAAATGATATTGATATATACGAAGATTTAGAACACATTAAACCATTACAAAATATAATACAACAGAATGATTAAATACATAAACGAAACAGCAGAATATTTGCAAGGGAAAGGGTTTAAAAATCCTGAAATTGGCATTATTTTAGGAACAGGCTTAGGTAAGCTTGTCGATGAAATTGAAATCATTTCTGAAGTAAGCTACAACCAAGTTCCTCATTTCCCAACGGCGACAGTAGAGTTTCATAAAGGAAAATTAATTTATGGAACACTAGAAGGCAAAACAGTAATTGTTATGCAAGGTCGTTTTCATTTATACGAAGGCTACTCATTACAAGATGTTACTTATCCTGTTCGTATAATGGAAAAACTAGGCATTAAAACTTTATTGGTTTCAAATGCTTCTGGAGCCATTAATTTAGACTTTAAAAAAGGTGAATTAATGATAATTGAGGACCACATTAACTTACAAGGTAGTTCGCCATTGGCATTTAAAGGTGTCGAGACATTAGGTGAACGTTTTACAGACATGAGTGCGCCTTACGATTTAGAGATTAACGCAAAGTTTAAAGCTATTGCCAAAACCAATAACATTGTTCTACACGAAGGCGTTTACGCTAGTGTTGTTGGACCACAACTAGAAACTAGAGCAGAATACAGAATGCTTAAAATTTTAGGTGCAGATGCCGTTGGTATGAGTACTGTTCCAGAAATTATAGTTGCTAACCACTTAAATTTAAAGGTTGCTGCCGTTTCTGTTTTAACAGACGAATGCGATCCAGAACACCTTAAACCTGTTGATATTGGAGAAATTATCGCCATGGCAGGAAAAGCAGAACCAAACATGATTACTTTATTTAAAGCATTAATAAAAACACTTTAATAGTTGGCAGTCTTCAGTGCGAAGTCTTCAGTCTTACTGTTACTCCATTGAATACTGCTCACTGAATACTAAAAAAAACATGAGCTATTTAGACGCTACAAACGATTTATACAAAGAAGCTGCATTAACACCAGATGTTGGATTATGCTGCACAACCAATCCTATATGGGAATTACCGGGTTTAAAAATCCCACGTATTATGCAGGAAATGAACTATGGTTGTGGCAGCACAGTAAACGCTCGCGATTTAACCAATAACCCAAAAATGCTTTATGTTGGTGTTGGCGGTGGTATGGAATTGTTGCAATTCGCCTATTTTAATCGTCAAAAGGGAGGTGTTATTGGCGTAGATGTTGTTGATGAAATGCTAGAAGCCTCTCGTAAAAATTTTATTGAAGCCGAAGCACAAAACGATTGGTTTAAAAGTGAGTTTGTAGATCTTGTAAAAGGAGATGCTTTAAACCTAAATGTTGAAGATAATTCTATTGATGTTGCAGCTCAAAACTGTTTGTTTAATATTTTTAAAGCTGAAGATTTAAAGAAGGCCATAGACGAAATGTATCGTGTTTTAAAACCTAATGGCAAATTAGTAATGAGTGATCCTACTTGCGAACAACCAATGAACGACACTTTACGTAATGATGACAGATTGCGTGCTTTATGCTTAAGTGGAAGCTTACCTATTGCCGAATATGTAAAAGCGTTAACAGATGCTGGTTTTGGCACTATAGAAATTCGTGCTAGAAAACCATATAGAATTTTAGATCCTAAAAATTATCCTACAGATGAGTTAATCTATATTGAATCTATAGAAATTGCTGCTATTAAAGATCCAATGCCGGAAGATGGCCCTTGTGTTTTTACAGGGAAAGCTGCTATTTATTTTGGAAATGAAGATTATTTCGATGACAAAAAAGGACACATTTTATTAAAAAATCAACCCATTGCTATTTGTGATAAAACCGCAGGTGATCTATCAAATTTAAGCAGAGAAGATCTTTTTATTAGTGAGTCGACCTATCATTATGATGGTGGTGGTTGCTGTTAAAACAACGGCATAATTAAAACAGGAAGCCCAATATAATTCATATTGGGCTTCCTGTTTTTAAGGTTTCTAGAACTTTTAAAATTTAATTTTAAGTGCATCGAACAAATGGCTCATTGTCCACGCTGGACCAATCATTAAAAACTGAATATCTTTTAAAAATGATGGTTTCTTTCCTTCATGATTATGACCAATAAATTGCACAATCCAGGCAATCACAAAAATGGCTACCATAATTACCCACAGTGGCGCGATGTTTAGCACTTCAATTTTATGTATTCCAAAAAGGACGAGTGCCGAAAACAATAACATGCCTACAAATAGTGTAAACGAAAGCCTTAGGTAATATATTAATCCAAAAATAATTAACGGTGTTCCATAATGTATATAAGGTGCCATCCAATGCGGCAAAGGATACTCAAAAAAACCAATAGTAGGAATACTTGCTAATAAACCGATAAGACTAAAAAATATAGCTGGCACACAAAAATAATGTATAATTTTATTCAACTTAGTTTGGTGACTTTCTCCGTATTCGCTTAATAAGCTATCTATTTTACGCATTGCTTTATATATTAAATGTATCCCTAAGATTAAATTTTACTGTAAAAATATGTTATTTTTACAGTAAAAATACGACTTAAGATTTTAGATGGACAAATATATAGATCTCATTAAAAATTCGTATTCCGGGTATTGGAATTATCTTAAAAATGAAATTATCACAATTAATCATTGGGATAATTATTTCTATGGCTTAATTGTTATCTCTTTTTTAGTTTGGATTTTGGAGATTGCATTTCCATGGCGAAAAAACCAATCTGTTTTTAGAAAAGATTTTTGGCTAGATACTTTTTACATGTTCTTTAATTTCTTTTTATTAAACCTTATTATCCTTATCGCCTTAACAGATACCTTTGCTGCGTTTTTTAATGATATTCTTGGGCTGGTTGGACTTTCAATTTCAAGTTTTAAATTGTTTGATGTCGATACGCTACCACTAGGATTAGGCTTATTAATCTTTTTTATTGTTAGTGATTTCACACAATGGAATACACACAGATTATTACATCGTATTCCAATGCTTTGGGATTTCCATAAAGTGCATCACAGTGTTAAAGAAATGGGTTTTGCTGCTCACTTACGCTATCATTGGATGGAACCTATACTTTACAAATCTTTACTTTATATTCCCATTGCAATTATTGGTGGTTTCGATGCACAACACGTTGCAATCGTTCACTTTTTTAGCATTACCGTTGGTCATTTAAATCATGCCAATTTAGGTTGGGATTATGGTGTTTTAAAATATGTTTTTAACAATCCAAAGATGCATATTTGGCATCACGCAAAAGCATTACCTGAGCATGAAAGTTATGGTGTTAATTATGGACTAACCTTAAGTATTTGGGATTACCTATTTAAAACTAGTTATGTACCGAGCAGTGGAAGAGATATAGAACTTGGTTTTGATGGTGACGAAAAATTCCCTACAGATTTTATTCGTCAAGAATTATACTTGTTCTCGCGAAAGCAGAAACCTCATGAATAAAAATTAAATTTCACATGAAATACCTTTCAATAATAACAATAACATTAATACTATTGTCATGTTCTGGAGCAAAACAAGTAGTAGAAAATACTACTAAAATAAAAACCGACGTTGAAGTTGAAACTCTAACAGAAGTTACATCAGAAGAAATAGAAACTCTTACTGAAGCTGAAGTTGAAACTGTAACCTCTTCTGAAACAATAGAAATTACTACAGAAATTGAAACAGATAGCATATTTTATGTAAACCCTATTGTGTCGCATGATACGTGGGACGGTTTATTAAAAAAACACGTCTCGAATGAGGGCAATGTAAATTACAACGGTTTCAAAAAAGATCGAAAAGAATTAAAAAGTTACATTGAATTTTTATCTGGATATTATAATGATGAATGGTCTTACGAACATAAAATTGCCTTTTGGATTAATGCGTATAATGCCATGACGGTAGATTTAATTATTAGAAACCACCCAACAAAAAGCATTAAAGATATTAAAAACCCTTGGGATCAACGGTTATGGAAAATAGACAATAAATGGTATAACCTAAATGAAATCGAACACAAAATACTACGTAAAATGAATGAACCACGTATTCATTTTGGTATTGTTTGCGCTTCATTTTCTTGTCCTAAATTGCAAAACGAAGCGTTTACTGCTTCAAAATTAGACCAACAACTTACAAAAGCAGCTAAAGAATTTTTAGCAGATAAAAAGAGAAACAATATTTCTAAAAATGCAATTGAATTATCAAAAATATTCAAATGGTTTAAAAAAGATTTTGAACACGATGGAAGCCTTATTAATTTTATAAATAAGTATTCTGAAATAGAAGTGTCTTCAAATGCAAAAAAGAATTATAAAGCTTATAATTGGGATTTAAACGATTAATACTTTGTCATTATTACATAGGATAGAACCCACAAATTAAAAAACAGATTACCATAACTTCTAAATAGAAGTTTCACAATGCCAACAGAAGCATGATTTCTATAGTTATCCCAGTATTAAATGAAGCTGAAAATATTGAAAAACTCCTTTTTCATTTAATCGATAATGCGTCATTACAAAACATTCAAGAAATTATTGTTATCGATGGTGGTAGTGTAGACGGTTCTCAAGAAATTGTTAAAAAATTAGATTTAAAAGTAAAGCTCATTCATTCTAAAAAAGGAAGAGCGAGACAAATGAATATTGGAGCAAGTGCTGCAAAAGGTGATATTTTATATTTTTTACACGCCGATTCTTTTCCACCAACACATTACGACAAATACATTATAGAAGAAATAAAACAAAATAATCAAGCTGGATGTTTTCGTTTAACTTTCAACAATAACCATTGGTGGTTACGTTTAGCAAGTTGGTTAACACAGTTTTCTTGGAGAGCTTGTCGTGGTGGTGACCAAAGTCAATTTATTACCAAAGCTTTATTTGAAGATATTGGCGGTTTTGATGAAAGTTTCACCATCTATGAGGACAACATTTTAATTAACGAACTTTATAAGCGTAAACAGTTCGTGGTGATCAATAAAAAGATAAAAACGTCTGACAGACTCTACAAACGTCACGGTATTTGGAAACTACAATACCATTTTTGGACTATTTATGTAAAGAAATGGTTTGGTGCAAGCTCAGAAAATTTACACGCCTATTATTTAAAACATATTGCCTAATTATAAAGTTTTAAAACTTTTCTTATGAGATCCCAAACGGTATTAATTAATTCTACTTAAAAAACTCTTTCGAGCAAAGCTCTTGCGTATTTTGAATCTCACTAAAAATACTGTCCAATACCAAAAACGAGACCTTGTGGTTCACCACTAGTAATACCAAAACCATAATCGATTCTAAAAATAGCATTAAAAATACGTTTATGAATAAAACGTAAACCAAGACCTGGAAATACTCTTATATTATTAGAGTTCGTGAAATCACTTAATTCTCCACCTGGATTTCGCCAAGAACCCGCATCAATAAAAGCATTACCTTGAAGCACAAACCAGCTTTTCTCATAAACTGTATGCCTATATTCTGTATTAATAACAACTGCTCCTGTGCCTCTATCGATAGTGTTTCCAACACCTCTTAAATTTACATTATTATCTACAGAAAACGGCGCAAAAGGTGTATCGTCGTTAGAAGAAAAACCAACACGTAATCTACTTGCCCAATTGCCTTTATCACCTACTCTTTTATAATAATGAAAGTCGTTCCAGCCAATTACAAACTCTGGTAAATCATCACTCGTAGAAGTAACGTATTGCAGGTTAAGCATACTTTTAAAACCTGATACATATTGGTAATTGTAATCTAGGTTGTTAAACTCATAGATACCTTTATACAAAAGTTTTTTTACTGATAATTCTTGAGGCACGGAAGGATTTGTTGCGCCTCTTAAATAATTATATTCTTCAAGAAAATAATTTACTCCAAATTCAAAACGATTTTTAAAATTGGGTTGATACAATGCTAAAACTTCAAAAGACTTGTTTCTATATTTGTAGTCTGATGTTGTATTATCAAAAAAAACAGGTTCCTGTGTATTCAAATCTTGATGATTTATAGCTAAACCAAGTTCGCGATTGAACAAAAAAGGCGCTCTAAAGTTTACACCATAAGAACTAAAAATATCTTTCTGATAAAACCCACCAAATGCGATGTTTTGTCCAAGTGCATTAAATTCATATAATCCCAAACGGTATGCAAACTCGTCATCGTTAGTTGTATAAATATTTATAGCTGGAATAATAGTAAAATTCTCTTCAATATTATAAAACACATTATAATTGTTATCGTGAGAAAAGAACACTTGGTAGTATGCGTGTGCAACTGCTGGCAAGCGTTTTAACCGCTTTATATCTTCATCTAAAAGTGTTGAATCTAAGACCGTTCCTGCTTCTGCCTTTGATAATTTTTTAACAAAAGACGACTTCAATTTTTTATTACCTTGAACTTGTAAATCTAAAATCACTTTGTCTTGAGCAAAGCTTGAATTCATAAAAAGTCCAAATAAAAAAATAAAAAATACTCTATTCATCATTGTGTATTAAAAACTACTTGAGACACTAAATTAACCCAATTATCTATGCTAACATCCATTAAAGTAAAATTATAGTTAGTATTATTTTCCAATTGTGGAAAACCTTCGGTTATATTTAGAATCACATTTGAAGTATTGTAAAATTTGAAGTTGTTTTCGTAAGTATATGTCCCGGAAATAAAATCGTTGTTTTCTTTTGAAAGTACTTGAAAATAAATAGCATTATCACCAACTGCATTTGCTTCCCAATTAAAAACTGGCATTAAAGCATTTGTTTGATTGACGGTAACTGCATCATTCCAAACCGAAGGTTTCGAAATTTGTTTTGTACGAATTGGATTGGATATCTTTATTTCATTATTTAGCTCATAAGTCACAATTATCCAATGCTCGCTCAACTCTGCAGTTGTAAATTTCCTCAAATAGCCATTAAAAAATGGTTCGCTAGAAATAGCTTTAAAACTATATTTTGAATAGTCTAATTTTTCAATCTCAGTAGTTTCGCTTTCATAAAACCTAATATTAATCGCATTGGTTTTTGGATAGAAAAATGTTAGAATAGCAGTATTATCCTCATTACTTGATGCACAAGCTATAATAGCTCCAGTTTCGGTAATTTGATTCTCGATATACTCTGATAACAAATTTGAAACAGCACTATTTTCATCATCATTGGAACATGACAAAAGAAATAAAGTTAATAGTAAAATTGTTAATTGTTTCATTTTTGATTTTCAAAATGCGCTTTTATTATTTGTTCTACCGGTTTGTTTTGTGGTGTAAACTGACTATCATTCTCGCCACCAACTTTATCATCTTCAATAAACCATTTCCATATAAACCCACCAGCAAACCACTCTTCTTCCCAAAAAGTTTCAAATAAAGCTTTGGTTGTGTTATTCTGTGCCTCAAAGTTAACAACATTCATACTCCTTTCAGATTTCCAAGGTTCTTTTCCCGCATAATCAACACTTCTGTAACCGTATTCAGTAAACAGAATTGGTTTTTTATATTTATCGGCAAGCCCTTTTATCACAGGTTTATGTACTTTCCAACCTTCCAAACATTCTTCAATAGTTGGTGTTTTACTTTCGCCAACAGGAAAATAAGCGTCTACTCCAATATAATCTAATTGATTCCAAAATGGTGTGCGTTTAAACTCATCCCAATTTGCTGCATAAGTCAACTTTCCTTTATATACTTTTTTTATCTCAGAAATCAATCTATTCCAATACTCTGGTCTATTGGTAACAAATTGTTCTAATTCTGTACCAATACAAAAAATATCAGCATTAATTTCTTGAGCTAAATCTGCATATTCTAAAATAAAACTAGAATAAGATTTTTCAAGTTTTTGCCAATCGTCTTCCGTTTCCATTTTAATATAACCAGTAAACTCACCACGCCAAACCCAAATTTGAGGTTTAATCATTATTTTTATGCCTTTAGTTTCTAAACTTTCAGCATATTGCTTCACTCCAGCTCTAGATTCTCCAAACCACTGTCTGTCTGTATTGTGAATAATTTCCGGGTTTTTTAAATCTTTAATAAACCCAAAAGGCATAACAGTTGCATAATTGGCATTAATTTCTAAAACAGGATTTACATGCTCATCTGTAACAGGAATTCCTGCTGCAACAAAGCTTATACCATTAATTTTTGAAGTCTGCCCAGAACAAGACTGTACTAAAACAAAAAGGCATAAAAAAAAGAGCTTATTGTATTTCATTTTCATATTTACAATTAAGCTCCTAATTTACTACTAAATATTATTTCTAGAACAATGCTCTTACTCCAATACTAAAAGTATTTCCTAATCCTTGAAAGTTATTTCCTCTTACAATTTTACCATAAGATGCTTCAAGGTTTAATGTATTAGTAATTTGGTATTTACCACCAAAACCTAATGTTGTGGAGTTTTGAGCAAAATCATTACCCAAATCAAGTAAAAAAGCTTGTTGTGCATTTACAAAAATTGTAGATTTTGAACTTGGAAAATAACTTAAAAAAGCACTAATAGGAAGCGTTAAGCTATTGTTTGCAAATCTTTCAGATGAGTTTTCATCTGCATCTGCTTCATCATCTCCAAAGTTGTATTTAAAATCGACTTCTGTAAATACTTGCCATTTATTTTTTCCAAAAGTTTTATCATAGAAAAACTTTGTTTCCCAAGCGTAGCTTCTTAAATCTAAATAAGAGAACACATTATCGTTTACAGTATCTGCTTTATCTGCAAAAACAGGAATATAAAATGTACTTGTTAATGAGAAGTTACTAATATTTTTAAAAGGCTGTATTCTAATTGATGGCGCTATTGTCGTTAAACCCGATCTTAAATCGTTACCATTATCCTTGAAACTAAAAACATCTGAAACAGATTGACCTCCAAGCGTATTAGAACGTATTTGAAATACAAGACCTACATTAATTCTTGAGTTCTCGCTTACACCTGTATAAATTTCTGTAGTATTTGTGAAAAAATTTTGTCTATCAATATCAAACGATTTCCCTGTTCCTTCACCTGTTTGCTTTGTTTGGGTATATAAACTATTAAAAAATTTAATATCCCACTGTCCTTTGTTTAATAATTTTGAAGGTGTAAACTCTTGTACATTACTTCTTGTAGATTCTTCATCTTCCTGTGCAAACCCTATAAAGGACACTGCAACCATTACTACTAATGCTAATATTTTTTTCATAATTGTTGATTTTGATTCTGTTGGAACAGAAACTTTTAGATTAAAAAAATTTTATTATTGTTTGTTCACTTTCCAATTATAAGAAAAGTAAGATAGTTTAGATTTTAATGATACTTTTTCTGTCCTATACTTATTTATAAAGTCAATTTCTGTTGTGCCATTCATTATAAAATCTTCTTTATACCATTCCATAATTTGAGAAGCTTGTACGCGTTTCTTTTTTACATTTACTTTTAAAAAAGAGCCATTTAGAGCAATTATAGTCTGCGCTTCTAGTTGTTTATTTAGAGTGTTTGGCATATACGCTTTGTTAATTAATGGTGGACAACCTAATGCACCACAAACTAATACAAAGTGAAAACGAGCATCTTTAAAATTACCTCTTAATAACTTATGCTCTATGTCGTTTAAAGTAATTTGTTTCCCTGCTAAACTATAAGTTGTTTCTTCAAAAAAACCTTTAGTATCTAACGGTGAATTTGTTGGATATACATCAATAACACCTTTAATAACAGATAGATTATATGCATTTATCCAAAAAGCTTGATAATTATTAGCATCACTTTTCACTACTGTAATAGATTTAGCTGTATTTAGCACTTCATTTAAGGCTGTTTCATCTTTTTTAATTGCATTGTAGGCTACTTTTCCGTTAGTAACATGCGCTTTAAAAAAAGCATCGGCTTGCTTTAAAAAGGTATCTAAATTTTGTGCTTCTGCGGAAAAACTTCCGACGAAAATCATTATTAATATAAGTATTCCTTTTTTCATAATTATGATAATTTTAATTATTAAAGTCTTCAGAAAGTATAATTACATTTCTCTATAACTTTGGCTTCAGTCTGAAATATGTCACCAAACTTTCAAAAAATATTAAAAATTTTTCACGTCTCATTGTTATCACAATCCTTACAACCAATCGTAATTTAAATCTATTCTAAATACCTAGTTCTAAATTAAGTTTTTATCTTGTATCACGACTTAACCACAAGAGTATTCAAAAACCAAACCACAATATGGAACATATAGTTATTATAGGAAATGGCATTTCGGGCGTGACTGTTGCAAGACACATCAGGAAAAATTCTGATAAAAAAATCACTATCGTCTCTTCAGAAACCGATCACTTTTTCTCACGTACTGCACTAATGTACATATATATGGGGCACATGAAATATGAACACACGAAACCTTATGAAGATTACTTTTGGGAGAAAAATCGTATTGAACTTAAAAAAGGTTTTGTAAAAACAATTGAAACACAATCTAAAACGCTTCATTTTGCAGAAGGCGGCACACTACAATACGATAAATTAGTTATTGCAACTGGAAGCAAACCAAATAAGTTTGGATGGCCAGGACAAGATTTAGATGGTGTTCAAGGACTATATAGCAAACAAGATTTAGATACTTTAGAGCGTAATGCTCCAGATAATAAAGCATGTAATCGCGCTGTGATTGTTGGTGGGGGCTTAATAGGTATTGAATTTGCCGAGATGCTTGTAAGTCGAAAAATCCCAGTCACTTTCCTTGTAAGAGAAGACAGTTTTTGGAATGGCGTTTTACCAAAAGGCGAAAGCGAAATGATTAGTAGACACATTAAAAGCCATCATATAGATTTGCGTTTATCTACTAATTTAAAAGAAATTAAAGCTGATAAAAACGGACGTGCAAAATCTATAATTATTACTGAAACTGGAGAAGAAATAGACTGTAATGTTGTTGGTTTAACAGCTGGAGTTTCACCTAATATTAATTTTATAAAAGATTCTAATATTGAAACAGATAGAGGTGTTTTAGTAAATAGAAACCTAGAAACTAACATTCCAAATGTTTATGCTATTGGAGATTGTGCACAACAACGTGAAGCTATTGGAAATCGCAGACCAATTGAAGCCGTTTGGTACACAGGACGTATGATGGGAGAAGCTTTAGCACAAACCATTTGCGGTAATACTATGGAATACAATCCGGGTCATTGGTTTAATTCGGCTAAATTTTTAGACATAGAATACCAAACTTATGGTTGGGTCTTTGCAGAACGCGGTCGACCAGAATACGAAAGACATTTCCATTGGATTCACAAAGATGATGATAAATGCATCACGATAGCATACCATAAAGACACCAACGTGTTTTTAGGTATCAACACCTTTGGTATTCGCATGCGCCACGAATTTTTTGACACTATTTTAACCCAAAAGTGGACAGTCGATAAAGTTATTGAACATCTTGCAGCAGCAAATTTCGATCCCGAATTTTACAAACTCCATGAGAAAGCGATTGTATCTCAATTCAATACTGAAACAGGAAGTACTATTAGACTTAGTAAAAAAGGCTGGAGGAAAATTTTCGCATAAATACTAATTAAAATTAAATATTACCGCACGCTATTTTAAAAGCAGTGAAATCAAAATATAAACACATGAAAGCAATTAAATATATAGGCTTAGTCATTTTTATTATTGCCATAACCATTTTTACAGGCACACTTTTTACAGGTTCTTTTGGCCTAACTAAAGCTGAAGTAAACGAATACGTAGAAACACAAGGTTATAAAAGTGAAGTAATAAAACAAGAACTTGAAAAAGCAACGGTTACAGACGAGGAACTTTCAATTTTCGAATTTTCAAGTCGTGTGCGAGATGCATATCAAGCATCAAACAATCATTATGATGATTTAATAGCGAAATATGATGCCGATAAAAATTGGGATAAAAAAGGAGAACAATTTCAATATAAAATATATGGAAAGCCACATACATTAAGCTACAACTTAGCTAAAAAAGCAGGCTCTGGTTTTGTAAAAGAAAACGCTGGACTCATGTGGTGGCTTACTTTTGGCTTAGGTAGTATTGGTGCTTTATTATTTATTTTACCAAATCTTATTTTACTTGGAGCTCCTGGTATTAAAAACGATGGCATTTTCCATAAGGCAGCAACCAATCGTGGTTGGATTGCGTGGTTGGTTCTAATTTATTTAGTGACTTTCTACCTGGCTCTCTATTTTAGAGCAGATTATGTGGTGAATTGGACATTTATCCTCGATCCAATTAGTGAATTTCTAAATGGTGGTGAAGCAAGCCAGTGGTTTGTTTACGGATTCTTATATTGTACAATAATGAGTGTTATGGCTGTGCGTATGTACATAAAATACCGTCATAACAAGTATCAAATAATGCGTACAACTTCGGTGTTATTCTTTCAAATAGTTTTCGCTTTTTTAATTCCCGAAATTATGACCAGCCTAAATATGCCTGGTTACGATTTTAAAAATGCCTTTCCTTTAGATTACGATTTTTTCTTCGAATGGAATATTAAAAGCCTCACTAAAAGTGGTGGAATTGGAGTTTTTATTCTCGTTTGGGGTACAATTTTAACCCTAGTTATCGTGCCATTAATGGTTTATTTCTTTGGAAAGCGCTGGTATTGTAGTTGGGTTTGTGGTTGTGGTGGTTTAGCCGAAACTTTAGGTGACCCTTACAGACACTTGTCCGATAAAAGTCTAAAATCTTGGAAACTGGAACGCTGGGTTATCCATTCGGTTTTAGTTATTTCTGTACTCATGACAGTGGTCACATTATATTGTTATTTTTCTGGTGCCGAATCCCTTTTAGGTATTAACTCGCAATGGATAAAAGACACTTATAGCTTCTTAATTGGTGCATGGTTTGCAGGTGTAATTGGAACTGGTTTTTATCCTATTTTTGGTAATCGTGTATGGTGTCGATTTGGTTGTCCTTTAGCGGCCTATTTAGGTCTAGTACAACGTTTCAAATCGCGTTTTAGAATTACAACAAATGGAGGACAATGTATCTCATGTGGAAATTGTTCTACCTATTGCGAAATGGGGATTGATGTGCGTGCTTACGCTCAAAAAGGAGAAAATATAGTGCGCTCAAGTTGTGTTGGTTGCGGCGTTTGTAGTGCTGTTTGCCCAAGAGGCGTGTTAAAATTAGAAAACGGTAGTATGGATGGCAGAATTAATCCAACTGAAGTTTTATTAGGAAACGATATAAACTTGATGGATTTATTAAATCAGAAATAAAAAGAGTTAGCACTATTCAGTACTTACTCAAATAATTACTGAACGTAATATTAAATTAAACTCTATTGTAAAAAAAAACACACTGAGTTTAGCAGAGACTCATTGCACCTCAGTGTAATAATTAAAATAAAATTTTCCCTTTAGCGGAAAGTAAAAATGAAAAACATACTCTTCATATTAGTTTTTACAATAAGTTTCAGCACCTCTGCGGAAAAAATATACAAAAAAAACTATTATAATAATGGTGCTTTAAAATCTGAAGGTTGGATAGAAAACAAACTAAAAACTGACTATTGGAAATTCTATTACCAAAGTGGAAGCCTCGAAAAATCTGGAGAATTTAATAACAATTTACACACTGGATATTGGGAATTTTATTACAAAAATAAGAACCTAAAAGCGGAAGGTTCTTTTACCAATGGAAAACGATCTGGCTATTGGACTTATTTTTTCGAAGATAGAACACTAAATAAGGTTGGTCATTTTGAAAAAGGAAAAGAAGAAGGCTTCTGGAAAGAGCACTTTACCAATAGCAAACTTATGCGAGAAGGTATATATAGCAATGGACGTTTTAGTGGTTACTGGAAATTCTTTCACTTTAATGGTAAACTAAAAAAAGAAGGTAACTTTGTAAACGGAAAACAAATAGACTATTGGAAAAACTTCCACAATAATGGCTACTTAAAATCTGAAGGTGTTTTTAACAACGGAAATGCAGATAGTTTTTGGAAGACCTATTACAATAATGGAAACCTTCAAAAAGAAGGCCGTTTAACTAACGGAAAAGAAATAGGGTTTTGGATTTATTATTTCGATGATGGACAACAAGAAAAATCCGGTTATTTTAAATCAGGATTAGAAACCAAGTTTTGGACTTTCTTTAGAAATAATGGCACTAAAGAAAAAGAAGGTCATTTTGTAAATGGTAAAAAAACCAATTGGTGGACGTTTTATAATATAAATGAAAAAATAGATCATAAATGCCAATTAAAAGACAATAAAAAAAACGGGTACTGTTTAGAATATAAAAACGAAAAACTAGTCTCTGCTAGTAAATTTTCCAATGGTAAAAAAATGAAGACGTGGACAGATTTAGCCACATTTAAAAAAGAAAATAAACTTAGAGATCTTAAATGACCAAAATAAAAGTCATCATTCCTGCTTATAACGAGCAAGATTCTATTGCGAATGTTATTAATGATATTCCTAAAAACGTTGAAGAAGTTATTGTAATCAACAACAACTCAACAGATAACACAGTAGTAAATGCCAGAAACGCAGGTGCCACAGTACTTACCGAAAACAAAAAAGGCTACGGTTATGCCTGCTTAAAAGGTATGGATTACATAGCCAAGCAAGAAAATAAACCAGATATTATTGTTTTTTTAGATGGCGATTATAGCGATTACCCTGAAGAATTAACCGATTTAGTCTCACCAATACTAAAAGATAATATAGATTTTGTAATTGGATCCAGAGTAAAACGACTACGTGAAGGTGGTTCGATGACGCCACAACAAGTTTTTGGTAATTGGTTAGCCACATTTTTAATGTCCCTATTTTTTGGCGCTAAATTCACAGATTTAGGTCCGTTTAGAGCGATTAAATACGATAAACTTGTGAGCTTAAACATGGAAGATAAAACCTATGGTTGGACAGTAGAAATGCAACTTAAAGCATTGAAACAGAAACTATCTTATATAGAGATTCCTGTACGTTACAAACAAAGAATTGGAGTATCTAAAGTATCAGGAACAATAAAAGGGACTATCTTTGCAGGCTTTAAGATATTAGGTTGGATTTTTAAATACAGTTTTAAAAAGTGATATATTTAAATATAGTTATTATAGTTATGTACTCAATAGCGCTTGTGCTAATATTTATGTATTCACTAGCGCAATTAAATTTGCTTTTTAATTACCTATCTGCGCAAAAAAAGCAAATAAAAACACCTCCATTAGATTTTAATAATCCAAACGAAGTGCCCTACGTCACCATACAACTACCTGTTTTTAACGAGGAATATGTTATGGAACGCTTACTCGAAAACATTGCGCTGATGGAGTACCCAAAAGAGAAATTGGAAATTCAGGTGTTGGATGATTCGACAGACGAGACTGTAAAAACCACATGCACTCAAATAAACCATTTAAAGAAACAAGGTTTAGACATTGTACATATTTGTAGAACCAATCGCGAAGGCTTTAAAGCTGGGGCTTTAAAAGAAGGTTTAAAAATTGCAAAAGGTGAATTTATCGCCATTTTTGATGCCGATTTTTTACCTAAAAAGGACTGGCTTAAAAAAACCATTCCACATTTTATAGACCGTAATATTGGTGTAGTACAAACACGGTGGGGACATATAAATAGAGATTATTCTACACTTACAAAAATTCAAGCCTTTGCCTTAGACGCGCATTTTACACTCGAACAAGTTGGCAGGAATAGTAAAGGCCATTTTATAAATTTTAATGGCACAGCAGGTGTTTGGCGCAAACAATGTATACTTGATGCTGGCAATTGGGAAGGCGATACCTTAACCGAAGATTTGGACCTTAGTTATCGTGCGCAACTTAAAAACTGGAAATTTAAATATCTTGAAGACGTTATAACACCAGCCGAATTACCTGTCGTTATAAGTGCTGCACGCTCACAACAATTTCGTTGGAATAAAGGAGGAGCAGAAAACTTTAGAAAGATGATGTGGAAAGTTTTGAAAAGCAAAAACATTTCATCGAAAACAAAACTACACGGCGTACTACATTTACTTAATAGCACTATGTTTTTAAACGTACTTATTGTTGGTGTATTAAGCATCCCAATGCTCTATATTAAAAACGAATATGCACACTTAAAACCCTACTTTTATGTATTGAGTTTCTTTGTTATAAGCACCATCATTTTCTTTATCTGCTATTGGTCCATGTATAAACGCACCTACGGTGGAGGTATCAAAAGCTTTATCCAATATATTGGTATGTTCCTAACCTTTTTCTCAATAGCAATGGGCTTTAGCCTACACAATTCTATTGCAGTTTTAGAAGGTCATTTTGGAAAACGAAGCGACTTTGTGCGCACACCAAAATTCAATATTAATAGTATAAAAGACACTTGGAAAGGCAATAAATATATCGCTAAAAATATCTCTACAAATGTGATTTTCGAAGGAATACTGATGCTTTATTTCGCATTTGGAATGTATAGCGCATTTATTGTTGGCGATCAAGGTGGCGATTTCGGTTTGTTCCCATTTCACCTCATGCTATTTTTAGGCTTTGGCTTTGTGTTCTTTAAATCCTTAACTTCGAAAGCATAATTATTATTTGGGCGTTACCTAAAGGTCGCGCTTTCCGCTATATCTTTTTTGCTTTTAATGGCAAAAAAGGATGCCGCATCAATCGCTAACGCTGGCCTGCCAATGTTAAGTTCTTAAATAAAACTTATAAATTTATTCGTGTTCAATTCAGTACTATTAAAATCAAAAAATAGACCACTTTTATTAGTCATAATAAGTGCTATTCTATATTTTGGTTTTGCTTATAGTCTGGAGCGTACCGAATATCTTAAACTTGTTTTAATTTACACTTTACTATTTATTTCATTTTTTCTATTGCTTAAAAACAATACAAAAAACATCAAATTCCTTACAGCAGTCGCCTTTCTATTTCGTGCTATTTTTATTTTAGCAATTCCAAATCTTTCACAAGACTTTTATCGGTTTATTTGGGATGGACGCATGATTCTCGAAGGTTTTAATCCCTATTTACACACACCAGAATCTTTTATTACTAAAGCCGAATTTCCTGTTGCTCAAGCTCAAGAATTATACGTTGGCATGCGCGAACTTAATGCCAGCCACTTTACTAACTATCCACCAGTAAATCAACTCTGTTTTGCTATTGCTGCCTTGTTTGCAGGTAAAAGCATTGTAGGTTCTGCTATGGTCTTAAGATTACTTATTATAGCCGCAGATTTTGGAACGCTCTATTTTGGTAAAAAGCTATTAGAAAAACTAAAACTACCAGTACACAATATCCTCTGGTATATTCTCAATCCGTTTATAATAATTGAACTCACAGGCAACCTACATTTTGAAGGAGTTATGATTTTCTTTCTCGTGTGGAGTTTATACTTACTACAGTCTCAAAAATGGAAATGGGCAGCAGTTATTTACGCCTTATCTATTGCTACTAAATTAGTTCCACTTATGTTTTTGCCTTTGTTTTTTTGGTGGTTTTATAAACAAAGAAATAAAATTAATGAGATTACCACATTTCCTCTACACTCAGTGCTGGCTCAGCAAACTCCTCGCAATGTCGTATGGACAGGAATCATGAAACTAGTCGCATTTTACACTATTGTAATAATTACAACACTTTTACTTTTCGCTTCCTTTTTCTCAACCCAATTTATAGATAACTATGCCACAACCGTAGGTTTATGGTTTGGGAATTTTGAATTTAACGCCAGTATTTATTACTTAGTTAGAGAAATAGGTTTTTTGTTTAGAGGTTGGAATGAGATTGCTATTATTGGCAAAGTGCTTCCTGTTATTACTATACTTTATATTTTATTCTTATCGTTGTACAGGAAAAATACAGACCTTAAAAAACTAATTATTGTCATGCTATTTAGCTTTACCATCTATTTATTTTTAAGCACAACTGTGCATCCTTGGTATATTGCAACCATTCTCATTTTAAGTGTGTTTACAAATTATAAGTTTCCTTTGGTATGGAGCTTTATGATTATTTTTAGTTATCTCGCTTATGCAAACTCTGAGAATACCGAGAATCTCTGGATTATTGGCATTGAATACTTGGTAGTATTTAGTATCTTTATTTGGGAGGTTTTTATAAAAAAAAGGCAAAGTTTACAGTAAATAATGATCCATTAGATAGTGCATTAAAATAATTATCTTTACGTAATAATAGTAAAATGTAAGTACTATAATCTGGTTTAATTGCTGGATAATGGTACTAAAAACGACTACAAAACATATGCTACATAATTGTTTAGAATTATGTAGCATTATTTCGGGACGGATTACCTAAAGAGAATGAAGAAACACAAAAGTATATTTTTGCGATTGGAATAATATCACTGCTACTTGTTGGATATTTAGTTGCCGATACTATACTTTTCAACGGAATAAAACCTAAAACCATAAATGAAAATGGTTTTCAGGCCAATTATTTCGCTAAAGATGCTACCAAAGTAAAACGACAGTTGTATTAATAGGTGGAGGACAATGGGGAGACTATTGGGCACAAGAATTTGCCAATAAAGGAATGGTTGGATTATCATTGCCATATACACGAAAAGAAGGCTTACCAAAATTACCAGAAGAAATTGATTTAGAATACTTTGAAAATGCAATAAAGTGGTTAAGCAATCAAAAAGAAGTTAACCCTCATAAAATAGTTGTAATGGGAGCCTCAAGAAATGTAGAATTGGCACTAGTGGTTGCTTCAATTTTCCCGGAAATTGTAAGCGGAGTTATTGCATATGCACCAAGTTCTGTTACTTGGTCAAATACTGTTCTACCCTATAATTCAAATGAAATGAAAGCAAGCTGGAAATACAATGGAAGTAACATTCCGTTTATACCAATGGATAAAATTTCAGGAAACGACTCGGGCAAAATTAAAATGATAGAATATTGGAAGAATGGTTTATCAAAAACAGCTTTTGTAAATAAAGCCACTATTAAAGTAGAAAAAATTAATGGTCCTATTTTGCTTTTTTCTGGAAGTGATGATAAGGTTTGGCCATCATTAATAATGGCTAATATGATAGAGAAAAGATTGAAAGAAAATAATTTCAAGCATCCTTTTCATAATATCGTATATAAAAATGCCAAGAAAGACGCAAAAATAAAGTTAATAGAATTCATAGAAAAAAATATAAACCTTGTATAAATCAGTCGATAGTACTGCATATCGCACATAAATCAATAGCGTAAAATCAATTTTAACGTTCAGATATATTTCAGAACTAGACCTTTTGAAATAAAAAAAAATTAGACATGAATAATGGAGAAATAATCGCTTTAACCTTTTTGATATCGGCTATGTTTGGTGTAATATTCCATTTGTATTTTAAACAAAGAAGTCATCGACACAAAAGTTCGTTGCCATTAAACTGGAGAAAATTTGAAAAGTCAATCATTCTTAATGACATTAAAGGAATTAATCATTACGGAGACTTAGTGCTATGGAATGAACATTTAGATGCATGCATTTAGAAAAAATTATTACAAATTTAAAACCATTTACAAGTAAATATTCTGAGCTTAATGAGTTAAGAAATTTAGCACTAAATAAAAAGTTGGATTGGAACAATCCGGGAAAGAAATTTTAGTAAAAGCTATAATAAAACCTATTCTACAACCTGATTATACTATTGAACAAAACAATAACAAACGAAAGTCCATAATTAATTACCTCATGCGTGTATAATCAAGCATTTGGCTTGTGACTATTTGTAAAATTACTTTTTAATTATCTCTAGCCCGTATTTGTTTACTAATTTAGTTGCTAAATAACGCAATTAACCAAACATTAAATTGGCAATAATTTGATGAAGAAATTTTTAAATACAACCAATGATCGAAAAGGAAACAATTACTTACATTAAAAAATTCACAACTGCAATACAGGAAGATTCATTAACTCAAGAAGAAGTAGAAAAAAGTCTTAATGAAATTCATACTTACTTTCTAAAAATCACTGGAATTACCGGATTTGATATGAAGATTGAATATCTGGCAGCAATTCCTGCTGCTAAAGGTAAAGCACTTGGACTTAACCACGCAGCACAATGCTTATTAGACTATAGCAGAACTGTAAAATTCTTAAAGGCCATTGTTACCGTAATCTTAGAAAAACAAAAAAAGCAACCTGGTAAATTGATAACTATATTCTACGCAGGGTGCGGTCCATATGCGCCATTTATAACTTTAGTGGCTCCACTTTTTAAACCTGAAGAAGTACAGTTTTCATTGCTAGAAATTAATAAAAATTCACATGATTCTGCTAAAAAATTAATCGATTCACTGGAACTATCTAAGTACCTTAAAGACTTTTATATAGCAGATGCGGTGACCTTTAAAGTTCCAAAGCCGAACACTTTCGATATCCTTATTAGCGAAACACTGGATGCGTTATTATATCGCGAAAGCTATGTCCCAATTTTATTTAATTTGCTCCCTCAGTTTAGTAAAAACGTCATTTTATTCCCAGAAAATGTAGTTATAAATCTTTCTTTATTAACACACCATAAGAAAGATATAGGTTATGAAGAATATGAAATGGGAAGTGTACTAAATGTGCGTGAATCTATAGCATCCTGTTCCAATTCAGATGCTATCCCTTCACAATTACGAGATAAAAAAATTAACTTGAGTTCCTTAGATATGACTATTTATGAAAATATTTTATTGGATACCAAAGTTCATATCCATGGTGATATTTGGTTGTATAGAAACGAATCGTCCTTGACAATACCATTTGAATCTGCATTGAAAAAGCCATTACAGAATAGCTCACTTATTTTCACCTACTTTATGGAGCCTGAAGTAGAATTAAAATACAGGTTTGAATAATTACAAAACTAATTAAAATTAAAGACTAATAAAAGAAATACTAATAGTGTTAAACAAAAAAAAATCGAGCATGCTCGATTTTTTTGTTACCTCTTATATTGTAATAGAACTACATCATCATCAACGTTTGTAATTCCTGTTCTGTTAATATTTTCCAGTTACCTCTGGGAATATCCTTTTTAGTTAAGTGTGCTATTTGTACGCAATCTATTCTTACCAATTCATGCTTAAAATAATCGAAAATAGTATGTAGAATAGTGTTACCTGTATTCTTGATTTTTATACCTATTTCGTTTTTCTTGTCATTTACGTAGTCAATTTCTTCAACTGTAATTAGTTTACCTTCAATACGTACGCCTTCACGAATCTTTTTTAAATCATCTAGTTTTAAGTTATTATCTAATTCTAAATGAAATAAACGTTCTACACCCTTATTAGAACTTGTAAAACGAGACACTATTTTTGCATCGTTTGTAAACAATAATAAACCTGTAGAGTTTCTACCTAAACGGCCAATTGGCTTTATACGAGAAGGTGTAGCATTCGCGACTAAATCCATAACGGTTCTTCCTTTATGCTCACTTGTAGTTGTTGCGAAACCTTTTGGTTTGTTCAATAAAACATAAGCTTTTTTCTCAGGGTTAATTCTTGATCCATCGTAACGTACTTCATCTTCTAACTTCACTTTATAGCCCATTTCAGTGACTATTTTTCCGTTTACACTTACTAAACCTGTTGAGATATGCATATCTGCATCACGACGAGAACAAACACCAGAGTTCGCTATGTATTTATTTAAACGAATCTCGTCTGAGGTAGACACTTTATTAGGCTGAGCTGCTTTCTTCCCTTTAGAACTTGGGCTTTTTACGCCATCAGAATTATTTGAAAAATTATTTTTGTATGCTCTTCTACCTCCATTTGGAGCAGATTTTCCTTGTCGTTGTCCGCCTTGTTTACTCATTTCTTGTTATTTTATCCTCAACTATTTTTGAGGGTGCAAAGATAGGTTATAATTTAACATGTGCTATACTTAATTAATGCTTTGTTTATTAAGCACTTCGCTTCTGCTAATGTCGACAATAATTAATCATTGAACTCCACTGTAGATTGCCTTTCTCTATTGACTATCAGCTTTGTAACATCTGGACGTGAATAATGACCAACAGGATCAAAATTCTGGCGTTCTTCGTAGACGCGATTAAAATCAATTTCTTGTATAATTAATCCTTCTTCGTGTAATACTGGTTCAATAATCCATTCGCCATCTGGACCTGCAATACAGCTTCCGCCATTTGCTAAGACCTCTGGACAATTTTCTAATATTTTATCAAGATGCGGTGTGCTTTTCGGAAACAGTTCTTTAGTCATTAAAGTAGAAACTGAAACTACAAAAGAGCGCGATTCTCTTGCTATAAAACGCGTAATATCTTTTGTATTATGGTCGCTTCCTGGCCAAACTGCAATGTGGAGGTTTTCGCCCAAACCATATAATGCCGCTCTTGGTAATGGCATCCAGTTTTCCCAGCAATTAAGACCACCAATAGTAAATTGTTTTAAACTATGTACTTTTAATCCATTCCCATCTCCTGGAGACCAAGTTAATCTTTCGTCATAAGTAGGCTGTAGCTTACGATGTACAGATTGTATTTCACCAACTTCATTAATATAAACAAGTGATGCATAAATTGAATGTCCTCCTCTATTTTTAGCACGTTCTATAATACCTAAATACACCGCTATATTATGTTGTTTAGCTAATTCACAAACTGAATCTAGCTCACCAGACTCTATTTGAATGGAGTTACGCACATATTCAGCATGTAACTCTTTATTAACTTTTGTATTCCATTCTGCTCCACCTGTTAAAGCTAACCAAAATGGATAACCTGGCACTAAAGCTTCACCAAAAACAATAAGCTCACACTCTTTTTTACCAGCTTCAGCAATAGAATGCTCAACCTTTTTTAATGTTTCGTTTTTATTCAAAAGCACAGGAGAAATTTGTGCCATTGCAATTTTTAGTGTGTTTTCCATTATAAAATACGTTTAAGAACTAAGTCTACATCTATTAACAAGATACTAAATACACCTGCTACAATAATAACTTTAAGAATATTATGTAAAATTACATAGTGCGTTTTGGTGGTTGAGTTCCAAAGTAAAAAAAGAAAAATTATTAGTAAGGTCACTGCACCATAAAAGTAATAATTCATGTGCCCAATTTGAAATCTATTAATTAACAAATACAGCGGAATAAGTGTTAAACCAATTAAAATAGTAATCATTTTTTTAGATGTTTGCTCACCATAAACCACAGAAACAGTTCTATAGTTTAATGCTAGATCGCCTTTCATGTTTTCTAAATCTTTAGTAAGTTCTCTAATAGCAATAACTAAGAATAAAAAAGAAGCATGCACAAAAATCACAGTATCGAAATTTTTGTAGTAGATGAAAATGGCAAAAAATGGCGCTATGGTCAAAAGTGCCGACACAATATTACCAACTACAGGTCTTTTTTTTAGTTTATGCGAATAAAACCAAATCGCAAATATATAAGCTGAAAAGAATAGTACAGGATTAAACGACACATAACTCGCCATTACGATTGCAGAGAAATTTAACACAAAATAAAAAGATAATTTTGTGTTCTGACTTACCAACTTATCTAACATCGATTTGTTAGGTCTGTTGATTAGATCTTTTTCCGAATCGTAAAAATTATTGATGATATAACCTGCTGCAACTACTGATGCTGATGCTAAAACAAGCATAAGTAAATTAAAATCTAATAATACTTTTTTTGCTGGTTTATCGTGTGCAAATATGTAAACAGACGTTAGATATTGTGCAATAACAATAATAAGAATATTGTAACCTCGAACAACAGAAAACAGACTAAAGAACTTGAGTAGAATGTGTTTTTGTTTTCTGGTGAACATAAAAGAATTCTAAATTAATGAGGTACTAGGTTCCCCTGATTTTGCGACAATACAAAAGACAATGTCTAGAAATTATAAACCACTTCTAGTTTATAATCTTTAAGCGACTGTTCCGCTTTGTTAATGTCTTGAGTAAAGCCTAAAATATAACCTCCTCCTCCAGAGCCACAAAGCTTAAGGTAATAATCGTTAGTTTCAATACCCTTTTGCCAAAGCTCATGAAATTGTTGAGGGATCATTGGCTTAAAGTTATTCAATACGACTTTAGATAATTGTTTTGTATTACTAAAAAGAGACTTTATATCGCCTTTTAAAAAATCTTCAACACAAGCATCTGTATGTTTTATAAATTGTGTTTTTAGCATATTACGAAAACCTTCTTGCTTCATGTTTTCCATGAAAATATTAACCATTGGTGCTGTTTCACCTGTAATACCACTATCTAATAAAAATACTGCACCTTTTCCCGTTGTACTTTGGGTTGGTATTCCTGTAGCTTCAATATTATCTTTAGAATTGATAAGTATTGGTAAACTTAAATAACTATTTAATGGATCTAATCCTGAAGATTTACCATGGAAAAAAGATTCCATTTCAGAAAAGACGGCCTTTAATTTAAGCAATTTTTCACGAGTTAAATTTTCAAGCACTGTAATTTTGTCTAGTGCATATTTATCATAAATAGCAGCAACTAAAGCACCACTACTTCCTACACCATAACCTTGAGGAATTGAAGAATCGAAATACATTCCTCCATCCACATCTGCTTTTAGTTTTTCAATTTCAAACACCACTAAATCTTCACTTATCTTGTTTAAATATGAAGTAAACGCCATTAAACTCTTGTTAGATTTTATAGCTACTTCAGACGGGTTTTTATCAGTCTTTAAAGCACCATTGAAAAAGTTGTATGGTATTGATAATCCTTTAGAATCTTTAATGATTCCATATTCCCCGAAAAGAAGGATTTTTGAATAGAAAAGTGGACCTTTCATAATAGTATTAAATTCTTGGTTTTATAAATTTACAATTGTTTTGCACCAAAACCAATTCTATCGCAAATATAATGACCGTTTTGACAATATGCAACTAACTCTGTCTTAATGAATTCAATAATAGCTTCAGTTTCATTTTCAGGGTACAAAATATGAACATTTGCACCTGCATCTAAAGTGAAACTAATATGCAAGCCTGTTTCTTTTCTAAAATTCCAAATTTTATTAATTATTTCAAGCGTATTCGGTTTCATTAAAATAAAATAGGGCATACTCGTCATCATCATAGCATGAAGCGTTAATGCTTCACTTTCAACGAGCGCAATAAATGCATCTAAATCTCCAGATTCAAAAATGTCTTTAATTTTTGTAATATTTTCTTCAGCTTGTTTAAAACGTTCTTGAGCAAATGGGTGTCCATGCATTAAATTATGGCCTACAGTACTGCTCACTTGCTTTTCGCCTTTATCTACTAGCAAAATAGTGTCTTGATAATTTTTGAAATTCTCGTGAACTTGGTTCGGATATTTTATACCAAACAAATCACTACTGCCTTCAATATTTTTGTGTTTTCCCCAAACCACCAAATCGCCTTCAAGACTTCTACAGGCACTTCCGGAACCCAATCTTGCTAAAAACGAGGCTTTTTTAATGAATTCTTTATTAGTTATTTCTGGTTTTAATTCTTTTTCAATACTCATTAAACACAATGCTAAAGCACTCATTCCAGAAGCGGAAGATGCTATACCTGAACTGTGTGGAAAGGTGTTTTCTGTTTCAATTTTAAAATGAAACTCTTTCAAAAAAGGCATGTAATTTTCAATTCTAGCAAAGAAAATTTTAATTTTTGGCTCGAAATCTGGTTTGTGAATTTTATCTAAAAACACTTGAAAAGAGTACTCTGTACTAACCGTTTCTTTTCTAGTGTAAGTTAATTTAGTTATTGTTTTACAAGCATCTAGAGTAAAACTAATAGATTGATTTTCTGGTATTTGATTTTCTTTTTTCCCCCAATATTTCACTAAAGCAATATTGCTTGGTGAAGACCATGAAGCCACACCATTTATATCTTTTTTTGATAAATTTATAGGAATAAACTGATTTGTAGACATGCAAAAATAAATTTACACAAATATAGTTTTTAATTCTATTTAAAAACTTCTATTTTAACCTAACAATAGAACCTTCATAAGGTTTAATGCTCTTTATCGGTGGAATTTAAATTAAAAACACACTAGAGTATTCTAAAATTTCTTTTTAATAAAATAACATTAGCTTTAGATATCCCTTAATTCTCTGAAAACTAAGCTATAAAAAGCACTTTAGAAATAGAGTTATCTGTATAATGACCAAAATAGAGAATTATGCTTACAACGCTTAAACCACGAGTAGAACAAGATGTTCATGTAACTCCTATGTTTCAAGTTGCTAAAGCAAGCTCTAATAATTTCTTGATTGTATTGTAGTTTCTTGACGTTGCATTTACTTCAAGTTTCTTCTCGAAACTATTCATATTAAATTTTGTACGACCGTATCCTGTTGAAGAATAAAAGTAAAGACACTTATTTACAATCCTGAATTCTTCATTTTCAAAAGTAATCGCATGTATTTCCTTTACGATATTAGGATCTGGTATTTGATCTAATAAAATGAAATAACTTTTTGTTTTTTTATCTTCTGAGAAAATACACGCATCGAAAATTACTTGGAGTTCTTCTTTAGTTTTTACAATAATAGGCACTAAAAAGCCAAAATGAGATTCCATAATTTTTTGAATGGTTTCCTCAATCGTTTTACTATTATTTTCTAAAGATTGAAAAACTATATTCCCACTTTGAATGTATGTTTTCACAGCTTTAAAACCTGCATTATTTAATACATCGCGTAAGATTGCCATTGGCACTTTTTTATGGCCACCAACATTTATTCCTCTTATTAAGGCTATATAAGTTTTCATGTATTTCTATTTATTGTTTTTTAACGGTTACATGCTGTTGGGTATTAATAATTTCTTCTATTAATTAAGTTTTAATATGCACGTTTCTTGTTTAAAAAATATTTCGTGACACAATATAGGCTCCTGTCCACGCATTCTGAAAATTAAATCCTCCTGTAACCGCATCTATATTTAAAACTTCACCTACAAAATAGAGATTTTCGTGTAACTTACTTTCAAAAGTTTTAAAATTGACTTCTTTCAACTTTACACCTCCTGCCGTAACAAATTCTTCTTTAAAGGTGCTTTTACCATCAACATTAAAAACCGCTTTAGTAAGCTGATTTGCTAAATTCTCCGTTTGAATTTTTGTACAATCTGCCCAACGTGTTTCTAAATCAATTCCTGATGCTAATACTAATTGATGCCATAACCGTTTTGGTAAATCGAATTGTGCATAATTAATAATTTTCTTTTTATTTAACTCTTTCTTTATATCACTTAATCGTGATATTACAATATCAAAACTCATACTAATAAAATTAACTTCAATAGCAAATTTATAAGCTCTTTTAGCTAGTTCTAAAGCACCAAAAGCAGAGAGTTTTAGAATAGAAGGTGCGCTCATTCCCCAATGCGTGATCAATAATGGTCCATCGGATTCCAAATTTGAATCGACAACTTTTATACTAACGTTTTTTGCAACTACTCCAGGAATATGCTTTATCCGGTCATCCTTAATATTAAAGGTAAAAAGCGAGGGAACAGGTGAAGTTACTGTGTGTCCTAAATGTTCCAATACATTCCATATTTTGGGGTTACTGCCGGAAGCAACAATTAGCTTTTTACACGTAAAACTATCTGTTTTTGTATTCACTATCCAATTATTTTCTTGATGTTCTAAACTAACAACCGGTTGCCCCATTAAAACCTCAACATTATGCTTATTTGCTTCAGAGAGAAAACAGTCTATTATAGTTTGCGAGCTGTTAGATACTGGAAACATACGTCCGTCTTCCTCAATCTTAAGCGCTACTCCTCGTTCTTCGAACCAAGCGATTGTATCACCTGTCATAAATGTATGGAAAGGTCCTAATAATTCTTTTTCTCCTCTTGGATAATTTGTAGCTAAATCCTTGGGAATAAACTCTGCATGAGTAACATTGCATCGTCCTCCTCCAGAGACTTTTACTTTTGTTAATACTTCTTTTCCGCGTTCAAGAATTGTGACTTTTATATCCGGATTTTGTTCTGCTATATTTATAGCCGCAAAAAAACCTGAAGCACCTCCTCCTACTATTATTACATCCTTTTTATTCATAATCCATCGTAGAAATCGCTAATTACAGCCTTGAGTTTTAATATAGTTAATTAACCGCATTGTTTTCAATGCTACCTAAAAACCTTTTAATTCAATATTATGGATACATTAGCTATCGTTCCACTATTCCCGAATTATAAAAACCTTGACATTTTAATAATAGTTTATAATTTAATTAATAATTTTGAGTTACTATTTACATTACAAATATAAATTACAATTTATGACATTTACATTAAAACCCTTATTCATTTTAAGTTTACTATTCTTTTCATGTAATACCGGAGAACTAGAAGTTTTGGCAAATATTGACAACTCATTAGAAGAGGTTTCTGCAATAGCTTTAGTAAAAAACTCTAATCTATATTGGGTGATTGAAGATGCTGGAAATAAAAACAAATTATATGCTCTTGATAGCAAAGGAAATATTGAAAAAACAATCACTATAACCAATGCAAAAAATATAGATTGGGAAGAATTAACAACGGATAATGATAACAATATTTACATTGGAGACTTTGGAAACAATAACCACAAAAGGAAAGCATTTACTATCTATAAAGTTTCAAACATTGAAAATAATGAGAAAGAAGCTATAGCTGGAATAACAACTTTCACATTACCTGAAAACACAAAATCTCAAGATTTTGAAAGTTTCTTTTTATGGAATAATTACTTTTATCTTTTTACTAAAAACCATAAGCATACTGATGTATATAAAGTAGAAAACAAAATTGGCAATCACGTTGCGCAACTAATCACTACTCATAAGTTTAAGGGAAAGGATAATAGAATTACGTCTGCTGATATTAGTAAAGATGGCAAAACTATAATTCTATTAAATCATGATAAAGCATGGCAATTAAGCAACTTTAAAAATGAAGCCTTTTTTGAAGGAACTGTTAAAGCATTAAATTTTAATCATAATTCGCAAAAAGAAGGCGTACTATTTCTAAATAATAAAACCATTATAATTAGTGATGAAACCAATAAGCATGATGGTAAAATTTATAGTTATACCATAAAATAATAGTCTATAAAGGTGCGTGAATATTTTGCTAAACGGGAATTCCCAATATAAATACTATGTACAAATCATCGCCACTAGTACATGTTGAAATATTAGCGATCATCATTTTTGCCATTGTTACAAAACATCAACTCCAATTGATGTATTCCAATCGTCCGAATGAAAATACTAAGTTATAATTAAAAGCTTGCAGATACACCATTATTTAAAGGGCAAACTGTCCTCCATAAGAATTGTTAGTGCACATCGGACGGTGAAATGCAACTTCATATATCCTATATTACACAAGCTCTGTATCGATTAAAACTTCGCTTTGGAGTGTTCTGTGAACTGGACATTTAGATGCAATTTCTTTCAATCTTTGTTTTTGTTTATCGTCTAGATTTCCAACACATTTTAATTTCTTTTGTAAATGATCAAAACGCGCTGGTTTATCTACCGCTATCGTTAAATCGTCACTATGTTTTTTAGAATAGGTAATGTAAACAAAAACCTCTTGTAAATCCCATTGTTTTCTTTCAGCATACATTTTTAATGTCATTACTGTACAAGCAGCCAATCCAGCACTTAAAAAATCATATGGTGAAGGACCAAAATCGTCACCTCCAACATTTATGGGTTCGTCTGCCATGAAGGAATGTTTTTTAGTTTGAATAGACGTTGTAAAATTATCCTCTAAAAGGTTTAAATGCGCTACTAATTGTTCTCCATCAGAAGAAATCATCGTGTTTTCTTTGGGCTCAAAATAACGTTGTGCCCAGGTTCCAATTATATTACCAGCATATATGCTGTCTTTAGGCTTAGATAATAAGTGATCGGCATCATCTAAACTTACAAAACTTTTAGGGTGATGTGCATTATGGTAAAGTTTCTGTGCATTTTCAATACCAACAATACTATCAAAAGGAGCATGCATCACTAGAATGGGTTTACGTAATTCTTTTGTTATTAATGGCAAGTCGGTTTTACTAAAATCTGAAACAAATTCTTCATTTATTTTAAATGGCCTTCCTCCTATATTTACCTCTACTTCACCTTTCTCTGACACCTCTTCAATAGCATGAGAAAATAAATGTGTTACATGATTTACCGTTGCAGGAGCTCCAATTGTTGCCACAGCTTTAATGGTCTCTAATTGAGATGCTGCTACTATAGCAGCCGCTCCACCTAAAGAATGGCCTACCAATAATGATGGTGTACTATAATGAGACGTTAGGTAATCGTTTACATCTAAGAGGTCACTTACATTTGCTGAGAAATGACTTTCTGCAAACTCGCCTTCACTTTTACCTAAGCCAGTAAAATCAAAACGTAACACACCAAAACCATGATTGGTTAGGGCTCTACTTATATTTTTTACTGCACTAAGTGTACTATTACAAGAAAAACAATGCGCAAAAATAGCATAGTAAATTGGTTTCTGATTTGCGGGCAACTCTAAATAAGCTTGGAGTTTTAGACCTTTTCTATTTGGAATATTAAGTTTAGTTGTCTTCATAGTTTCTGGTTATACTTGAGTTGAATTTAAATGAGATAGTTTTGAAAGATCTGCGTATTCAAAAAACTCTTCAAGCAACTGTTTTAATTTAGGGTTAATAAAGGTTTCGCAAAAAGGTTTTTTAGGATCTTTTTGATAGTAATTCTGAAAAGCATCACTGGAAGGTTTAAATTCAGAAAAAGGCAATACATTGGTAATTAATTTATTCTTAAATACATTTTGAAAATCAAGAAGTAAATCTTCGCAATTGAGTCGCTGTTCTTCTGAAAATGTATATACCGCAGAACGGTATTTTTCTCTCATAGAATGATTGGACGTACTTTTATGTGTACGTAAATGAACTTCTAATAACGTTTTAAGTGCTATTGTTTCACTATCAAAATGAACAATAACAGCTTCAGAAAAATCACTATATTTATCTACTGATGCAACAAAACCTTGATCAACCTTTTCAACACCTTTAAGCGATTGAAAAACAGCTTCTGTGCACCAATGACAACCTCCTCCAAAGCCTATTTTACTTTTTATTTTAGTTTTTCCAGCCATTTATCTAGATCTTTATCTGATGGATTTCTTAACTTTTTATTCCCAATGGTAATGGTTGGGAAATTAAGTTTTCTGTTTTCATATAAGACTCTCAATACTTCTGCAGATTCAGTATCAAGTTCAACATCAAGAAACACAAAATCCAATCCTTTATTTTTTAAAATATTTTGGTAGTATTTAGTTTTATGACACCTTTCGGCACCATAAAGTTTAATTTGTTTTTCCATTAACTCAATGTTTTAAGAAACGCAATAGCTGCATCCGAATTTAAATGAAAATCACTAAAAACCACGTTATCATGTTTATCGATAAATAAAAACCAAGGTGTTCCACCGGTTTGATAATTAGTCATAATATTAGATCGTGAATTATCATCATCTCCTGCATCATGCCCAAATGGAATTTTTAAGTCATATTGCTTTTGAGTTTCAATCATCTTGTTATAAGTGTTCTCATTATGACCCTCAAAAACCGTTTGAATAGCCATAAACACAATATGATTATTGTCTTTTAAGCCTTCTACCATTTTCTTTAAATCCGGCAGACCTTTACTATGACATCCTGGACACCAATTCTGAAAACAATACACGATTTTAAATTTACCATTAAAATCTGATAGTTTTAGTGCATCTGTTTTTTTTCCTTGAGCATCAACCCAATGATGAACTTGAAACTCTGGAGCTTTAAACACTTCTTTCTGCTCTATTTGATCTGACATTATAATTGTCTTTCCTTTTTATGTTAAAATCATTTCAGTTTATCGGCATGTAACTTTCTAAGTTTTGCCAATTTAGGTGCAATTACAAAACTGCAATAGCCCTGTCCTTGATTACTCTTATAAAAGTCTTGATGCTCCTTTGTCGCTTCATAAAAAACATCTAAAGCACTTACTTCTGTAACAATAGCGTTTTCGTAATAAGGCGCCATTTCTTTTACAACAGCATCAGCTATCTCTTTCTGAGAATCGTCTTGATAATATATCACTGATCGATATTGCGTGCCTCTATCTGCGCCTTGCTGGTTTAAAGTAGTAGGATCATGAGTGGTCATAAAAACAACTAAGATATCCACAAAAGAAATTACCTTAGAGTCAAAACTAATTTGAATAACTTCGGCATAACCAGATAAACCAGAACAGATCTCTCGATATGTAGGATGCCCTGGAACTTTACCTCCAGAATAACCTGAAACTACTTTTTCTACACCTTTTACTTCTTGGAATACAGCTTCTGTACACCAAAAACAGCCACCACCAAAGGTGGCTAATTTTAGATTTTTATTAGTATTCATTAGCCTCTTCTTTTTCTATTTGAATGGATTCTGAGTTTATACAATAGCGCAATCCACTGGGCTCTGGACCATCAGGAAAAACGTGTCCTAAATGAGCATTACAAGTATTACATATTACCTCAATGCGAATTATACCAAAAGCTGCATCTTTTTCATACTTGATGGCATTTCCTTTTATAGGTTGTGTAAAGCTTGGCCAGCCCGTGCCAGAACTAAACTTAATAGCAG
This sequence comes from Lacinutrix jangbogonensis, assembly GCF_000797445.1. Taxonomy (GTDB): domain Bacteria; phylum Bacteroidota; class Bacteroidia; order Flavobacteriales; family Flavobacteriaceae; genus Lacinutrix; species Lacinutrix jangbogonensis. The sequence goes on from NZ_JSWF01000044.1 coordinate 129,690, forward strand.
AATCAAACAAAGGTGTATTACAACAAATACAGGTATACATACCTGCATCATAAATACTACATAACGCTCCGCTATGCGCACGTTCTGTACCTTTTTGTCTAGTAATTCTGAATTGCTCTGGAGTTAATTGAGCTCTCCATTCATCGTTTGTTTTCTCAACACGTCTGTTTGGAGTTGGGTTTCCTTTTACAGAAAATTTGATAATGTCTTTCCAAGTAAGCATACTTTGGTTCCTTTCTTTGTTAAATTAGTATTATATGCTTTTTGAATCCTTATAGTCGCATTAATCTTTAAATCCTTACAGCATATCATTTTTGCTAATCAATGAAAGTAAATTTAGAATTTACGACAAATCGTTTATTAATTAAAGTTTAGTATTTTTACTGAAAATCATCATTTTTTATGAATAACCTCATTATTGAAGCTGAAAAACATGTTATAAGTTATTTAAATAAAAACTTAGACTCAACGTTTGTTTATCATAATTTAGCACATACACAACGTGTTGTTGAAAAAGCAAAAGAATTGATTGAAGACAGCAACTTAACGGAGGATGAAAAAATTGAATTATTAGTAGCTGCTTGGTTTCATGACACAGGATTTACCAAAACTATTAAAAACCATGAGAAAGAAAGTGTAGCTATTGCTACTCATTTTTTAAAGTCTCAAACTGTTTCTGAAGAAAAAATAATAGCCATCTCTAACATTATCATGTCTACTAAAATGGGCTACAAGCCTAAAAATAAACTAGAAGGCATCATTAAAGATGCAGATTGCGCTCATATTTCGAGCAAAAACTATGACGAATATGCGTCGCTTCTTAAGAAAGAATGGGAGCTTACTCAAAATAAAAAAATCAGTAAATCAGATTGGATTGAGGATAATATTTCTTTTTTAAGTACTCATACATTTCACTCAGACATAGCTAATAAAAAATGGGAAAAAAGAAAAGGAAAAAACCTAGCCAAATTGCTTCAACATCAAAATAAAACCACAGAAGACACTGAAAAACTAATACAAAAAAGGGCTGAATTAAACTTTAAAAAAGAAAAATCAGACTTGCCAGAGCGAGGTATTGAAACTATGTTTAGAGTGGCGCTAAAAAATCATATAACTTTAAGTGATATAGCAGATACTAAAGCCAACATATTACTTTCTGTTAATGCTATTATTATTTCGTTAGTGCTTTCAAATCTGGTATCTAAGTTAGATAACCCGTCTAATCATTATTTAATTTGGCCAACAGTTATTTTCACTCTATTTACCGTAACATCAATTGTATTATCGGTTTTAGCAACGCGACCAAATGTAACTAGTGGAGCATTCACTAAAGAGGATGTCGCTAATAAAAAAGTGAATTTATTATTTTTTGGTAATTTTCATAAAATGAAACTCGATGAGTTTGAATGGGCAATGTCGGAAATGATGCAAGATCGCGACTACCTCTATGGATCACTTACCAAAGATTTATACTTTCTAGGCCTCGTTTTAAACAGGAAATACCGTTTATTAAGAACGACTTACACCGTTTTTATGGTAGGCATTATAATTAGTGTTCTTGCTTTTGGTATTGCATTTAAAATATCTGGTTAAAATTCACCTATAATGAAAGCGCTTATTTAAGCGCTTTCATTAAATCATCATACGTATAAAACTCTTTATCGTTTTCATCTTTATGGTAAAGCACACTTGCTCTTATCGCTTTTAATCCAGTAACCGCTTGTAAGTCTTGTAACTCAACGATTTCAACATCAGTATCTAAATATTTTTTAGATTGTAAAAATTCCACATACCTCAAGTACTCTATCTCGTCTTGTTTTTGAGAGTAGATAATACTTATTTTCCCTTTTTGGGTTACCCGTTCCGTTGTTCCTTTTATATACGCTTTATCCACACGTTTTTTTACAATTTCGTAACGTGCGTTGTAAGTGCCATCTACGTCAAACTGCTTTTCATCCATTCTAAAACTAATAGATAAAGGCTGACTAAAAACTAAAATCATAGAAGCTACATCTAGAGCCACTGGAAAGTCGCCTTGCATTTGGTAATAGGTGTTTTCCATTTCACACATAACCTGTAATTGCCATAATCTAAGATTATAGAGATAAATAGAACTAAAACTATTTTCCTTAGTAATAGACTCTCCTATATACATGTTGTGCTCTACGCCATCTGTTTTAAAACGCTCAAAGTAATGAGGGTACATTTTTTGGGCTTCAACTTGCTTTCTATCTAAAAGCGAAGCCATTTCTTTATTAATTAAAGCAATGGTGTCGTCGTATTGTTTTCTGTGTTTATAAAGTACGTTTACCTCATCATCTATAGTATTGGAATAATCATCTATTAAAATTTTAAGCTCTTCATTTTTATATAAATGCTTAAAAATCGATTCTATATCTTCTGTGAAAAATGAAGCAATTTGTTGTTCACTATCTACTTGGAAATTATTTTTTAATCCGTTTAAAAAACTATCTATTTGAAAAATGTATTGCTCATAGATTGGTAAAGGTTCTAAGCTAAAAGCCTTCACTAACACCTCTTTAGCTGTACTGAGTTGTAACTGTAAATCCTGTTGTGTTGCCCAATTTCTAGCTTCAGAAGAGCCTTTAATGTCTATCTGTCCATATAAAGGGTAAATATTATCGAAAGCTATTTTATTAAAACTCGGTTTCTTTCCGTTAAGTTGATCTTTAATAAAATTCTTTGCTTCTGTTTCAAATTTCCAATTCACACTTGGATGAATAGATGTGCATTCCTGTTGAATAATAGCTTCAATTAAATGCGCTTCTTCAGTTTTAGAACGCTCAACAGCAGCAATAATAAATGGCATGACATACACTAATTTATTAGCATTAATACTATTTAGAACCTTAGGTTGGTCTGAAACAATTTCAATAATACCCATCAAACCTTTATCATTAGCAATAGGTGCAAAAATCGCGCTTTTAATACCTTGTTCATGAAGTACACATATATGCGGAGCATGACCTTTAGATTTCTTGTAATCACGCTCAACATCTGATACTGAAAAATATTTCACTTCCTTAAGTAATCTATTATAAGACCAAGAGCATAAAGCATCTGAACATTTAGAATTTTCTAAATCGTTTAATAAAAAGCTATTCATACCTGCTCCATGAACACGTTCAAAACTATCCTCTTCTTCATTAAATATTGAAAAACCAACTCTAATATCTTTAAGTCCAAATAAGGATCGAAATATTTCATGAAAATCTTCAATAAAGCCTTCATCATTTCTCTTATCTTCTCCTATTAATTTAGATTTAATATTAGATATAGATTGATCATCTGTTACATTAAAAATATTTGAAATTACAAAGCCTTTAAAAACATAGCTATTAGGCGGGAATTTCTCTTTCCACAAAGCAATATTCTCAAAATTATCTAATAGAATATCCACATCATTTTGTGTGATTTTTGGAGCATTATCTGTGGGAATAATTTCTGTAAAATCGCCATTATACAAAATCTTATAAAATTGCATTATACCATTAGCATCGGGGATTTCGTAATAAAAAGGACGTTTAAAATCAATATTTATACCATAACAATAGACTAAAATTATGGTACAGGCCATAATATAGGCGTCATCTTCAGGCATGTTTTTAATACTCAATTCGAAATCTTCTCCTGCAACTTTAATAATATCTTTAAAGCGTTCTGAAGCATTGAAAATTAAATCATGAAAAGGTACTGAAGCCGTTTTAATTTCATTTTTAGTTAAAACAGGACTAAACGAATCTTGAAGAATGACACTAATTACTTGCTCTCTTTCTTTCAAAATTGAAGGATCAATTATACCTTCTCTTAAATCGGGGAATTCATTTGCTGTTTCTAAAACACGCTTTGCCTTCGCGGCAATAAATTCATCATCACTTGTAACAAGTTCCTCATAATGTTTAAGTAGCTTGTTAAAGCTTACCATCAATTTAAAAGGAAACTCTATATTTTCGTTTATATCTCGCATAACACTTATCTACTTTATACAAATTTACAATTATTTTTGTTTAGTCGAAAAAAGACAAAAGTCTTAACAATATTATATAATCTCTCTGTTAGATTACTCCCATAAAAACGGAACTATAAAACTCTTATTTCTATACTATTTGACTAATAATTATATAGCGTTTAAAACACTCCCTTTTAACACCTTTATCTGATTGGAATGGACCACCCCAAAAAGGAAACTATCGCTATCTTTCACATAGTATCCTACAGCTTTAATATGTAAATAAATGACCATTATACTCTTTACTTTTAACAAAGGAAACCCATTAGAAAGCGCTCCAATAACATCGGTTCTGGTATTCATTTTAAGCCTATGACTTAAAATAGATTTTCCAGGACGAGAGCTAAACTAACTGGCCCTAAAAAAACGTAAAGAACACCTTTTAATAAGATGTATTTGTAAAGCAAATAGTAGCCCTTGTTTTCTTGACCACCCTCTAAAAGACTATTGTTGTTAGTAAACAAATAAGCTATCATCGAAAACAAAACAATGAGCTGTAAATCAGTAGTTATTGAGATGTACTTTTTCCTACCAATATTATATTTTGTTTCACTAGTTTTGCACAAACTACATCGACTGCTATTCATCCCTATATGACTCTTTTGATAACAAGTATAATTTGTATTAATGTGAACATAATTATTTTAATAATTGATTATTTCGACTGTTGCCCTCTTTTTATATTTTAAAGCTAATTACTTATCATTTTAACTTAAGACCTTATATCTGCATGATAACGCAAAATAACTGTTGCATGGTGTTACTTAAGGAAATTACAGCAAGTACTATGATATGGAATAAAAAGGATATGACATCCTAGATATCCAAAATCTAAATTTCATTTATATTATTTATTTTCTTCAATAAAACGAAGGTATTGATTTAGCCACTCGTCATATTTTTGGTATGTGTGTGTGTAATGCCCCCATTACTCCAAACAGAAAAAGTAACAACATAGGTTATCGCAGTTGAAACGAAGCAATAGCTCAATACGTGCATTCGCCTTTCCATGTACCTTGTTGCCGCACTTATTGGAATCCTTATGTTACAATAAGCCTGAATATTTATAGACATCATAATAGTTGCCATAGTCATGGAGCTACAACTGTAGTTATTAATAACCAGAACAGTAACAACATTAGACACAACTCTGTTGCCGTAAATAATAATATTAAAATGGGGAATTTGAAAACGTCGGGTCAAAAATAATCTCAACCTTCACTTCAACTGGGTAGTCTGAGAATAATTCAGATAAAAACAAGATCCTAAAACGGACAAGGTGTCGATAGGCTATTCACGATATAAAAACCCAGCATCAAAATATTTATTATCTAGAACGCTGAAATAACGCTCTTTTTCTAATACACGCCATTTAGGAAGGACAGAGTGAGGCAGTAACAAATATCTCATATAAAAAAGCCTCATTTTAAATAAAATGAGGCTTTTCATATTCTTTTAAGTGTCTATTCAATAGACATATCAGAGGTGCTCATATCTCTAATACACACATACTTACCATCTCTTTTTTCAAATAAACTCATATAGTGCCCTGTTTTTATAGCAGTATTAATAGAATCGATTACCGTGTAATATCCTATTTCCAAAACTTGAATACCCTCTTTAGATGGAAACACTTCAGTTGTAGTAAATGAAATTTTGTTTGTATTTGTAGCGAGATCTGTTTTAAAAAAATCCTGTCTTTGTTTTTTCGTCCGTATAGGAGCCATGTTTTGATGAAAAGTAATGGCATCATCTGCATAATAACCAATCTTTTTTTGCTTTCCACTATTATATATTTCAGCAAATTGATTCTCTATAGCTTGAATATCTATTTTTACTTGTTCTTTATCAATCACTACCACTATTGACTTTTCTTCATTTGTATTACAAGACGTCATCAATAAAAATAAACAACCTAATACCATTCCTTTTACAAATCTGTTTTTCATAATCATCCTTTATTAAAAAAAAATATTTTATTAATGTATCAAAAGTAATATAAAAATGACACTTTATATACATCCAAAAATATTTTTATTAAATGCTTCGCAGAGGTATAAGTTAATAATAATTGATACGAAAAATAAAAATCAAAGGCCTTATGACAAACAAAGCTGCCTTTATTAAAAAACCAATAGTAATCACTTTTAATTGTCTTTACTGCGGTTAAAATCTCATAACGGAAAGTCCAAACTAAAAGCGCTTAAATTTTAAAACTATATAAACAAGCGTTAATCTTAGTTAACTTATTTATGGAAAGAGCGCAAACATAAAGAGCGACTCAAAACAGCCTTTATTGGATTAAAAGAATACAAACACTAATTAACGCGATAACAAATTGACAAGTTTTAGAAGATAGGTGAATTCAATTATTTCAAAAAAAAAAAACGAAATATAATTAGAAATCCTATATCTTTGTTATCATATAAATATTTATGCTTTGGCAAGACGTATTATAAACCATAACAAAATATCATTCTCCGATATTAATCTGTAGGAAAACAAAAAAAATATTATGAAAAATAGATGTTTATCAATATTACTACTAACAATTAGTTTAATTAGCTTCTCTGCTTTTTCTCAAACAGAGAATGAAGAGCCATTATTAGGATTACCTGGTGATGACCTAGATCTTTATGCCGTGTTAAATATTTTTCAACAGTCAAAAACCATTGAGGATTTTGAAAAATCGTTGAATGATGAAAAAGAAGGCATTGTCAATTTAGATCTGAATAATGATGGAAAAGTTGATTTCCTTAAAGTTGTAACCGAAAAAGAGGGCGATGATTTCTTATTTATTCTTCAAGACCCAATAAGTGAAAAAGAAACTCAGGACGTTGCTGTAATGGCCGTATCAAAAGATACTGAAGGTCAAATTTCTATGCAGATTATTGGAGATGAAAAACTATACGGTAAAGATTATGTTGTTGAACCAAGAACAGAAGCTACAAAATCAGTGACATCTAATCCGGCATATGTAGGCGATGATCCGGTTACAGTAACTGTTCCAGCAACCACAAAAATTGTGGTCGTTGAATCTGCACCAATAGTTCAATACGTGTATTCCCCTATTTACAGACCTTATCTACCACCTTATTATTATGGATACTACCCTGTGTATTGGAACCCTTGGGCCGTAATAAGTATTGGTGTTTATCATCATTACCATTACCATCATCACTACGGATATCATGGTGGTTATTACGGTCATGGAAATACAACAGTCGTTATTCGTAATCATAATAGTTACAACAACTACAATACCAATAGAAGAAGAAGCTCTAATACTGTAAATAGGAATATTAGAAATGGAAATTTCAAAACATCAGGTCAAAGAGGATCGCGACCTTCAAATAGGACTACATTAAACAGAGCATCAACAAACAATAGAACGTCAACAAACAATAGAGCATCAACAAACAATAGAGCATCAACAAACAATAGAGCGTCAACAAACAATAGAGCATCAACAACTAGGCATTCTGGCTCTAGAACAATGGGATCATCTCGTTCTTCAGGTGTAAGCCGCTCACGTATTGGTGGTCGTCGAAGACGGTAAATTTTTCGGAAAATAATCTAACAAAAAAGGAGGCTATTTTATTTGAGATAGCCTACTTTTTTAAATTTGCAATATATCTCTGATTAATTATACAACGACTAATCTTTACTAAAACTAAAAATGTTTATTGATAAATGTGTCTGTTTTTGATGTATAACCTAATATTGGCAATACCAAACTCGATAGCGTATAAGATTATCTGAAGTTATTGAAGTTGTTATATTTAATAAAAGTATTTTGAAGCCATCTTCATCGCTTAAACAAGTTTTTTGAGTGTCTTGATAATAGCATTTTACAACTTTATTTTAGCCATAAGCTATCTTTGTAATTTCAGCTCTACAGAATAATAGCAAAACGATCTTTCTAATTATTACCATTTAATATTTCATTCTAAGGCACGCATTATAGCTTAATCTTTAAACCGCCATTAATCAAACTAGCTAATATTCTCACCTAAATAGAGTCTCTAATGATATTTTGCTGCACTTAACTTTTAGTGTTAAAAAAAAATCAGTATCCCTATTTCACCATGACGCAATTTTGCAATAGACTCTCTTTTTTTAGCTGGACCTATATGTTGTTATATTTTAAATAGTGTATTATTATCCTCCATAACAATACCGTCAATTTTAAGAATACTATCCCCTCCTATTAGAACTTTGGATTCCTTTATATTAGTAATTATATAATCACCTTGTAAACCAAACAAACCCTCAGTTCCTTTTAAGGCGCATTGGTGATGAGTAAACAGAGCTCTCGGGTACATTTAAAACAGTGCTTTTCTCACCGCCAATTAACATAGACTCTAGACCTATCCAAACACTTACATCTTAATTTCGTTGTTTTTAACAATCTTAGATAACATTGCAAATCAGATGCCGTGAAGCCCTCGAGATTCAGTATATATTCTCCTTATAATTCCAATCACTTCTTCTTTCAAATTAAACATGAGACCACTAAATTTTTCACGATTAACTGGGGCATCAGTTTGAAGGAGTTCTATTTCAATAAAATTGTTAATTAAATGCTCTGGGTGATAAAGTCCAATTAAATCCAAGTCGATAGTGATTGTTTAAATTCGTGTGGTGGTACTAAAGCAAAAACATCTTCTCTAATTTCTGTTTTATCAGAGTCTCCTTTTTTTTAAAATTGAAATTTGAATTCTATTTTAAAGGAAGCAATACCTACTTCAGGATTATAGGAAAATGCCACGTCAACTAATCCTGCTTATTAAACAACATGAGTAGTAATATAAATAATCACCTCATTAGCCATAAACAGATCTGAACCTAAAGAAGCTTCGGTCATCATTCAAATTTTCCCATCAAGACTTTGAGAAGACACTTTTAAAACTTTAATTAGAACAACCGACGATTTTACTTCATTCTATAATTTAGTTGATATTTGCAAAAAACTCGAGACTGAATAAACAGAAAGATTATTATAAATTTAATTAATTAAATGACCAACCGAATCCACTAGTAAAGATATAATCTACTTCACTACCTGAAAATGCTGGTTTGTTATCATAATTTAAAGAGAACCCTAATTTTATATAAAAATCGAGAGGCAAATTATATTTTAAGGATAAGTTATAGTCCGTTCTAATACGTCCTCTTTCAGAGATACTTGGATAAAACTTTATATCCGTTTTAAAATCAAAATCTTTCAAATCATAAATATTAAACGTTGAAGTTATAAAAACTTCACTAGAACTTTTATCCAAAGTAGCATCTGTATAATTCTCAATATTTAGTGTAAATCCTGAAGAAAGACCTAGATAAAGTTTATTGGTACTAATTACAAATTTCCCAACTCCAAAACTTGGACTTATACGCGAATCAATGGCCTGTTCTGTATTTGAAAGAAAAGGAATTTCAATTATAAAATATAACTTTTTTCGCAATAATCTAACGAGCTCAATATTTGCTTCTGTTCTTCTGGTTAACTCAGCATTCTCTTGATTAGTCTTGAGACTAGAAATATTGGCTTCAAATCGCCATAACTCACTGTTGTAATTAAGCTTACCAGTAACAGAGAACTGGTTTGTTTTATTCGCTTTTGCAAAATTATAACTCAAGTCAATTGCTCCGGTAAACCTTTGAATGAAATTTTCTCTGACCTCTTGAAGTGAGATTATCTCGGAAATCGCATATTCCTCTTGTAAATTATTATCTAACGTTATTGTTATTTTTTGTTTTGCATTAGATTTTATAAACCCAAAACGTCTGCGAGCTTTAGTTAAAATAATTAAGCATTTACGTTGTATGACAAGCTTATTTACTTTATTGAATTCTATCTTAAAATCCGTATCACTATATGCCGTTTCTATAGCGAGGACTCCTTCAGAAATCAATTTAATTTCACCTGCTAGGATATCTCCACTTTTAAGCGTTATGGTATCATTTTGAGCGTTTACAGAAAAGCTTATAAATACACTAAATATCAAAATTAGTAAAGAGCTTTTTACTGCTATTATCTTAATTATTAGCATTTTAAATAAAACTAGACTACGAGGCCTTTTCATTAATTAATTATTATATAAAGGTTTAATTAAAAATCACAATAACAAAAGATAGCACAACAGAAATAGCAATCATTAATTTAAAGGATGCTATCCTTTTTTAAACTTTTTATAAGTAACGGTATTTATTACTTCTAATTATTTTTCAGACACCTCTAAATGCTTAATCATTAGATTAACGTATTCCTCTGCGGTTTTATGAGCTTCTTTTGGATCTTCTAAATTAGTAGTAATAACAGCTACCAATTGGCTCTCCGCTTCTTCATCCAAGTTGTAAGCTACAGTTTCTAAAACATATTCTGTGTCATAACTCGTTGTTGTCGACGTTGGAATATAGCCGCCAAATGAATTATAATAAGATCCATAAGCATAAGGATAACTGTAATAATTATAGAATCCACCATAATGAGCTGGATAGTAGTTATTGTATGTTGCGCCCAAATAAACACCGTTTGTTGCAACACGTTCAGTAACTTTTTTGTCTTTAATTACCGTTAAAACAATAGCATTAAACCCTTCACTTTTCAATAAGGATTTCATGAGATTTAGCCGCTCTTCAGACATTTCTTTATTTGGATGTAGATTTGGAGCTTTATTATAACTTTCGGTAGCTTTAATCCCTCTTTCTCGCAGGGCATTAGCGATTTCTTTCTCAAAAGCAAAACGCGCACTATTATTAGCCGTTCGTGCAATAACAAGAACATTCTTTTTCTTGAATAGGTCAACTACAGATGGTTCGGCTTTCCAAGCATCTAATACTTTGGTACTAGAGCAGTTTTGAAAGAATAAAGTAATGATTATTAGTAATAATACTTGCTTAATATTTTTCATATTGTTTGTTTTCTTTAATTGTTTACTGTCTGTTTTAAAGTCACTCACTTATTGCGTAACCTTGAACTTGTTTCGGGATCTCGTAATAGAGATTTAATTTACATAAATATAAAATTCTGAAACGCGTTCTGAATGGCGCACTTTTTATCATTATTATGACACATTACTTGCTAAAGAAATTGCTTATTATATTTTCTTTAGCCCTATAAATTAGTTGGTAATGTAATATAGTGCAAAAATACATTTCTTTATTTTAATATAAAATTATAAAATGGTCTCAAAAGGTATAATCAAAATTTAATCCATGGTATTCACCTATAACAGACATTAGACTAAAATTTTAGTTTTTAAACAATGTATTTATATAAAAAAAAGGCATAAGAAACCCAGATAGAGACCCACTAAACATCCTGTTATTACATCTGTTCAAGAATACTATCCAGGTCTTACATGCAAATGACCTATTAAAAAAGCAGCTGCTCTGATTCTCCAAAACACAGCACGTTATAAACCGAATTTAGATGCTAATCATCATAGATTCTAGCTAAAAAAAATAGCCTCGTCCATTCCAAACCAGATTAAATCCAATACTAAAAAATATTAACGACCTTAGATACATTTACCGGTTTTCTCAATTATAAACTGATTATCTTTAGCACCGGCAATAGATGTGTTTTTGTAATCTAGTAAAACCTCAACGAACTGCTAAAAACAGCAGAGGAGATACTTGAATCTCTAATTGAAAGTTAACATCTTTCTTGAAATATTCTTCAGTTACAGTATCTAATATTGCGCTACCAGTTCCCTAAAATCATCTAGAGTCTAATCAAAAGAAACAGTCCCATTTTTCGACTAGATTATTTGAGTAGAAATAGACACTTGGTTTAATAAAAATTTATAATCTTTATTGTTTGTATAATGTGCTCCAAAACCCATTGTAGACGGCCTTAATTTAGGCTTTTATTTTAGTATAAAAACACCGAAAGACCCAATTATGGTTGGGTTTCTAGTGACTAAAATACATAAAGGCATCCGCTAAAACTAACGTTCTAAATTTTAGAGCAGTCCTGATTCCTCACTAAAACAGTCTCAATAGCAGCCTTTCCATTCTTTGAAGAACTTAGAAAAGGAAGGGTAATTAATAATACAAAGCCCTTTTTTATTTAAAATATATTCATTTTTTCAATGAATGAGAATAATTAACCTCTGATCTAAATCTACTATCTATTTATATTTTCTAATACAAAAATCAGTATAATACTATTTCTTGAAAAGCATAGACCAGCGCTAAACAAAAGAGTTCAAATCTTCTCATTCAACTTTTATAGTTTGAGAGTATATAATTGATAATTTTACCAATTGTTATTTATTCGAGACGAATCCAGTTCTTTCATAGGTTGCATTTCACTAATGATGACACATTCCTAATTGATAACAGAAAATGAAATAATTTCACATAAAGTTAATCCTCTTTTCATTAAAGCTACTATAAAATAGAAAAATCAACCGTAATGACACACCAAATAAAGTCGCTCGCGATAAGACATAACATATTTCACATTTCTTTAGGCTCCATACTTCAACTATCGAAAAACAAATAAATTAAGAGGCACCACAAGATAATTATGCATATAAACTATTAAAAACGAATAATTTAAAAATTAAAAAACGAATAAACACACCTAAACTAGCGAATTTTCAACCACCGCTAATGAGGTAAAAGCATTAAATAACACAGCGTTTAAGGCTGAATATGGCATCTTACCCTAACATTAATTGACCGCTAAGTATCGCCAAAACCAATGCTCACTACTTTAATCCCCAAAGGAATTGGCATCTGCGTCTAGTTTAGACAACTTGCGTAAAGATTGTAATTCCAATAAACAAAATGAGGCGACATATTAAAACGGTTCATTTTAAATTATTAGGACTCCCTCGTTTACTTCATTTATTCTAATAAACTTATGCGCTATTTGTTTTTTACACATCTAAAACCTAAATGAGACATGCCTGTATCTACAGAACTACCTTCTCGAGAGCTCGGTCGATAATTATAACAATACGAAACATGACATAAATAAGAACCTCCTTTAGTAACTCTTTCTGTTGCATATGAATCTCTAGGATTATAACTTTTTTTGGCTCCAACAGGATTCTTACAAATTGTACCTACAACATCTTTGTAATAATTTTCATCAAACAAGTCTGAAGTCCATTCCCATACATTTCCAGCCATATCATAAAGCTCATAACCATTTGGTATAAAAGCCATAACAGGAGCAGTTCCTGTATAATTATCTAATGCAGTATTGCTATAAGGAAAACTGCCATGATAGATATTTGCTAGATCTCCTCTGTTTTTAGGCTCTTCATTTCCCCAAGTATATTTTTTATTTAATAAACCGCCCTTTGCAGCAAATTCCCATTCGGCTTCTGTAGGTAATCGCTTGCCTGCCCATGTCGAATAGGCTAAAGCGTCTTCGTATGCAATATGAACTACTGGATGGTTCATTTTATCTACAATAGAACTATTGGGACCTTGCGGGTGTTTCCAATTAGCACCAATAGTCCAATACCACCAATTATTAAGGTTTTTTAAACTTACAGGCTGATTTGAAGCTCTAAAAACTAATGAACCAGGCCTTAATAAACTGTCATGTGGTTTAGGAGTATTTGGAGGGAGTTCTTTCTTTAATTGCTCCCAATCTACTATTTTTTCAGCGACTGTTACATATTTGGTAGCTTCAACAAACGTTTTATATTGCGCATTACTAACCTCATGATTGTCCATCCAAAAGCCATCAATATCTACTTGATGTGCAGGGTATTCTCGTCCATAAAACCCTTTAATATGAGCACCCATTTGAAAATTACCGCCTTCAATCCAAATCATTTTAGTCTCTGGAACAACAACCTCTAAGGTTTTTATTACCTCTTCTTTTAAAACAGTATGCTTTTTCTTAGCGTTTTCATTGCAGCTAGAAAAAGCAAAAATAAAGAGCATTAATCCTGTAATTTTATTCATTTGTATATCTATTTAAATTTAATTTTTTGGTTTTTAAATTTAAAAACCTGTATTAACATCTTTATAATTTTCTTTCGTTTGCAAGTTTAAAACTTCTATGCTGGTTACTTCGTAAAAATTCAACCACTAAAATCGACCACTGCATACTCATCTACTCTAGCGAATATGCTATATACATTTAGAGAAGGAAATATACAAACATCAGGACGAATATTGAATACTGAAGCTCTTGAAGTCGTTTTATTAAAGCGTATAATATCATCTAGAAAAGAGTTCTCCATTATTAAACTCTACCTGTAAGACGTCAATTAAAGCATCTAAATAATAAACACACCTGGATATAATGACAAGCCAAAACCTAGACCGACAACTTTTTGTTCTAAATCCGTTAACAAATAAGGATCAATATTTATTCTTAACGTTTCATTTGCTATTTCTATATTGAAATATACTTATGAAAAAGCGAAGCTACCCAACAGAAAAAGCGCACAAACTAAAATAATAATTTTAGGTTTCATAGGATGCTTTTTGTTAATCTTCTTCTAAATTCTTGTTAGCCAATTCATCTGTTATAAAAGGAAGAGTAAGATGTAAAGAGAAATAACTGTTTCTATTTGTAGAAGTACTTACAATATCTTTAAACACATTATTAAAACCGTAATAATAGCGAGCGTGAAGATACACGCCTTTGCCTTTATGTGCCTTCCCTAAAACATATCCAAAATCTACAACCATACCATAATCTACATCCTCCATATAATCAGCAACGTTTTGCTTGAATTCACCTTTCTCGTTTGCATAAACTGCTCTAGATTTTTGCAAAAGTGAAACTTGCGGAGCTAAACTGAAGCGGTACTTTTTATTATTGGTTTGATAAGTAACTAAAATTGGGATATCAATGTAATTTAGTTCTATCTCTGCAGTTGTATTAGAAAACTGAGCATCTAAACCAGCATCACCTGTTGCCAATGAAAAATTGTTAAACGTCGTATTTCTTTGTGCAAGAAAATAGATATTTGGACTGACGAACCAGTTTTCTGAAAGTTTCACGTTTCCGCCAATACCAAAATTCAATCCAAATTTACCATTATCATTAAAGTCTAAATCGGAATAAGAAGAAAAAGCGCCTCCAATTTCTAAACTAATATTAAAATTTTCTGAAGCGACCTTATCTCCAAATAATAAGGCAAAAATGGCTGCTTGTGCCGTAAGTGTTTGCACACTAAAAAAAAGAGTAATTAATAGTGCTAAGTGTTTTTTCATACTTTAATTTTCAAATCAGGCCTACTCTTTATGGTTTTGAGCATATCCTATTATAGTTTTATTAATTACATGTGAATATTACAAACTCTCTTTTTCAAAAATTAAAGAGCATTACCTTATATCAAAACACACCTCTAAGGGGCAAACAGATTTTAAAACTGTCATGTAATCGCGTTTAAATTATAATATTTGTTAATTATTTATTTAGGAAATAATAAAACTAGAGTAGCTCGAATTCCCCATTCTGGATTAAAGGGGTTGTTACCATAAAACACTTTAGGTCCAGCACTAAGTTGCACCATTTGCTTACCAAATTTAGTTACTTTGCTATAATAAGCTCCTACAAATCCACCAAAAACACGGTTATCCCAACTTTGTGTATTTTCCGACGCAAGGCTAAAAGAAGCACCTGTTTTTGTAGCATACGTCATAAAAGGTTGAAAAAAAGTAGCATTTACATCGTTTATTCCACTTCCGCCTATAGACCAAACGTGATTTACCAAGGCACCGTAAGTCAATTGTCCACTAATTTTTAAAACCAAAGCATTCGGGCCAACACTCCATTTATTTGCTCCAAGAAAATCATCAGTTGCTGTTGGCAATACAAAGACAGGGCCAACACCCAAAACGAGTCCATTTTTGACTTTTTTAGGAGAAAAGAATATGCTCTGCGCAATGTCACCAAGTCCAGTTTCATTGTTTCCTTTTCCAGTAACATCATTTTGAGATACAATAGGAATAATTGTTCTACTAATCATATTCCAATTCTCGTTTAATGATACTGGAATAACGGGCTGTAAGTTTAAATTGTATCTAAAGCCATCAAAAGGTCCCACTCCAAAATCAAAATTAGTTTGAAATGGTAGACTAATCAGGGAAGATACAGGATTTGCTAATTTTTTAGCTAGATCTTCTGCCGAACTTGTTGGCTCTTGGGTTTCTTCTGTTTGAGCAAAAATCACCCCAATTGAAAATAAGAATAAAAGCAGTAATAGATTATTTTTTTTCATTAATTGATATTTATTTGTTCGATTTATAAGTAAGATGTTACCCTCCTATTGAAGCCTCGTACATTAATCCGCCTCAAATTGGTGGAAAAATAGCAACTCCTCAAGAATAAGATAAATCTGCAGATATACCTTTTTTGATCCCTACTCCCGAAGCTTGTACACCAAATTTAAGCTTTTCGTTTGTGAATATATCGAAAGCCACTTCGTTTTTAAAGAATACCACCTCAATATATTGTTAACCCACTAATTGCAAACCAATTGAGGCTTGCTTAAGTTTTGACGACCAATAACGTTTCCGTTTTTACAACCAACGCAATGGTCTGCCGCTCCTCCAATACCAATCCCTGATTTGGTAACCTTAGGAAAAACGCAATAGGCATAAGCATGGTTTTTAAATCTTTCAAGTTTTGATGTTTTCTATACGATATTAGATAAAGCGTCATCAGTATTCTCTTTCAGTTCTGGATTCCACACTCCAGTTTGCGCATTAATTGATAAAGTAAAAATAAGACCAGGGATAACTATTATTTGTTTTATGTTTTCTTTAATCTAAAACTCATATAAATCGAATATTAATTCATTTGATTTTTATCATAAATATTTAAACCATCTCACTTTCCTCCAAAAGCTTTGGAAAACTCAATGCCTAAAAGAAAGTTGGGAAGGCATCAATTTTTATAATCGTAAACTAATGCAAAAACAGAATTATAATTTATAGAAACCAATGCATCCCTGAAAATATTCGGGTTGCACGTTTTTATTTACAATCGCGTTGGGTTTAACCAATCTTTGTTGTTTGTATTCCCATGTCTTTTTACTTCCTGATCTTTTAGGTACTTTTTCCGAACAATTATTAATTCTTTCTTCATCCCTATTATACACGTATTATCGTTCTCCTTTTTATTTCTAAAAAGGTTCTCGTTTATTGCTTTGAATCTCTTTTTTAAATCATTATTACCGTAATCATTTATCATATGAATTAACGTTGAATAAGGGCTATCAAGTTTGCTTAACCAAACACGGACTGCTTTTGAAAACGCGGTGTAATTATTGTTTCCAATAGCCTTCAATACCTGATTAAAAGCGCGTTTTTCAGACTCCAAATAACAATGATACGCTCTTTTAAAATAAGCAAAGATCCCTTTTAAAATTTTAACAAAAACCACTAAAATAAACAAACCAATAATGAGATATACAAAAAATGTTTTAGGTGTTAATCCAAAAATTAAAAACGGATTTTTTTCTAATGCTTCAACCTCTTCTCTTTGAAGGGATTTTTTTAAACTTTTTAACATTACCAAGTCTACATTTGGCTTTACAAAAACGGTAATAGAATCTATTTGCTTTTTATATATTTTTTTTGATGACGAATTCCAATACACGTAGTTGATGATAGGAAAAACAACTTCGCCTTCTTTTTCAAATAAATAGCTAACTGTTTCTGAACGTTTTGCAGACACTGTAGTTCGTGATTTGTTAGTGCTAACTTTTGGCCTTTGGGGATAAATGCTCACTCCATTTATAGCATCCCATTGTGTAGCAGGAATAAACTCCGTTAGCGTTCCGTCTGCAAAACGATTAATAGTGCGTTCAACAACATCGCCAACTTTAATATTTTTAAGAGGCATTGACCATTTTTGATTAAGCGCTAAGCTATTTGCAACCAACCAATTTTGTGGTTCGTAACCTAAAGGAACTGGTTTTACTGAAATGGTTTTTGGTTTGGTATTAAGTGTTCTTTTTATGCCTTTATAACCGCCCTCTTTTGGCGTTTCTACACGAATTACCAAACTTGGAATGGTTATTTGTCCATCTTTCGTAGGAAATACATTATAATAAAACTCAACGCCTGCATATTTTTTACCATTGTGCTTTTTAACACTACTTACCGAACGAAAGTACACAGTCAATGCATTGTCTACTTGAATATTTTCGATATCAATTCCAGATGTAAACCAAGTTGTTGTATAGACGTGAACCTTTAATTGCACAGGTTCTCCAATATACGGGTTGTTTTTATTTAGAGTAACGTAACTCATTAAACCTTGCCCAAACGCATTGCTAGCAATCAAGTAAAATGTCGCTAATATGTAAAACCGTTTTACCATTTATGAATCGTTTTTTCGGTTACCACTTGCTTTTTTCGAACTTGATAGCTAAATTTTTTAGTGAGAAATAGTGCCGGGTCATCATCTACTTTTCTTAATAAAATATTTTTAGGCAACTCGCCATTTCCTGATTTAAAATCATCTGGCAACTCGTCGAGTTCTTTGCCTTTGCGCACGTCTGTTTCTTGAGTTTCTTCTTTGCGTTCTTTTTCCATGTCTTTTTTAGTGGCTTCTTGTCCACCTCCACTTAAATCTTCTGGCGAATCATTTTGGCTATTTTCAGCTTTATTACCTTCTTCATTTGACACTGTTTCAATATCCATTTGTTCTAACTCTGCTATTGCACCAGTTAAATGATCAATATTATTAGAAGCATTGCTATTATTTGGATCTTGTTCTAGCACTTTCTCAAACATAATTTTTGCTTGCTCTAACTTTCCTAGTTTAGCATAAGTTAATCCCAAATTATAAAGTCCGGTTATTGTCGTATCATTTTCAAAAGCTCTTTCAGCACTTAAATAATCACCAGATTTATAATAGGCTATACCTTTTCTCAATGGATCTAAGAAGTCTTGAGCTGCGTTACTATAATCCTCTTGATTATAGGCTTGTTGTGCCTGATACTCTTTAGTAAACCACAAATCCTTAAACACAAAATTACTTGACTCTAAGCTTAAATTACCAGAACAAGAATTTAAAGTTATCATAAGCAGTATAATACATAAAGACCAACCTTTTCTAAAACTAAAAAGGAATACAAAAACCAATGGAATCAACAACCAATAGCCATTATCTTGCCAGTCTTCTTGATCCTCTTTACTTTGATCATCAAATAGAATAGTATCACTTATAGCCTCTGCTAAATCCTTTACATCACTATTATCTAATGTTATTTCAAGTATTTCTAACTTCTGCATCGCATTTAAACTATTCAATTTCTGAAGGTTTAATGATGATTTCTCTTTGGTATTAGGAATAAAGCTACCTATTTGTGTAGCAAAAGGATACAGATAAATTTTTACATTATTTTGTTGTAAAAAGTTACTTACGGTTTCAATTGATAGGTCTTCTAAATCGTCTGTGATGAGCAACACTTTTCCTTCTGCTTTGTTATTTGTAAAGAGCGTATCTATTTTACGAAACAGACTATTAAATGCAGTCCCTTGGACTGGCATCATTCTAGGTTTTAAACCCTTAATTTGATCTTCGATAATTCGATAATCTGTTGTAAATGGAATTGCAGTATGAGTGGATCCGGCAAAAACCAATAGATTAGTTTCTGCTCTAGGGTTTGCACTTAAAAAATCATATATTTTAAACTTAGCACGTTCTAATCTACTTGGCGAAACATCTGATGTCAACATACTCGTTGAAAGATCTAGGGCGATTATTAATTGTGATTTTATCTTCTTTTCAGGTGATTTTACCTGATTCCAAGTTGGCCCTAAAAAGCTCACACTTCCAAGAACAAACATTAGTATCACTGATAATTTAATCAAACGAGGTTTCCATGAAGTTCCTTTTTGAATAACATAAGGCTGTAAATGCTTGGCAATACTTTTTTTCCATGCATTAGATTCACGGTAAAAAAAGAAGCCAATAACTATTAAAACTATACTTATACAAAGTACTTTAAAATGTTGATCTCGTAGAAAGTGAAATTTCTCCAAATCAATATGTGTGACTTGCTCTATCATTGTCTATTGCGAATACGTTTAATAATTTGCAGTATTGTATTTACAGTAACAGCTATAAAACTTAGTATTAAAGCGAGTCCAAGTGGATAATAATACAATAATGTTTTTGATACGTATCTCTCCTCTTCGTACTCTACAGGCTGAAGTAATTCTAGTGCTTTATAAATGTTTTCTAGTGCTTCAGAATCTTTCGCTCTAAAGTATTTTCCGTTTGTACGTTTAGCAATTTCAATAAGTGTTCGTTCATCCAAATCAGAAGAGTTACTACCAGGATTTCCAATTCCAATAGTATAAATAATGACATCATTTTCTTTTGCAATAGCAGCTGCATCTAATGGTGAAATACTTATACCTGCATCTACACCATCTGTCAACAGTAACATTACTTTGGTTGGTATGGTATCCCGTTCAAACATGTCCATTCCTTTTATAATCGCTTTTCCCATATTGGTCGATTGGCCAGCCATACCGACATCTGCTTCATCCATCATGGTTTGAACAACCTCTAGATCTGTTGTAAAAGGCACTTGTATATATGCGCTACTCGCAAAAAAAAGGAGCCCCATTTTATCACTCTTACGTTCAGTGATAAAATCTTTCATAATACCTTTTACAGCATTCCATCGTGTAGTTCGCTTTCGATCTACAATCCAGTCCTTATTTGCCATACTAAAGGATAAATCTGCCAGAATCAAAAAGTTTCGAGATGTCTTAATCGTTTTTTCTGGTTTACCTACCAACTCAGGTGAAGACAAGGCTGTCAATAACAATAACCAAATGGTGTACAGTATCAAAAATGAAAACCAACTTTTCTTTTTGACATAAGCCGCTTTTTGTGGTTTATTTTTAGAGACCTCAGCAGTGCGTTGAAAATAAGGATATACCAATGCCGATGTTCTATTTTTAATCGCCGGCAGTAACCAGTAAATAAAAATAGGTAATGGTACCAAAAGAGCAACATACACATAGGCTATATGAAAATTTTCAGGCATGTGTTTTTATCCATTTTATACTTGATTTAACAAAATCGCTCCTATTAAACAGACTTGTTTCATCTAATTTATTATTATACAAAGCGCTAGTGATTATATTTTCATTCTTCGAAAAAGACGTCGTATTCCCTTTTTTATCTAAAAACCGAAGCCATTCTATGCCTTTTAATGACGCTACTTCTGTTCTGTTATAAGTCTGTAATGCCGTTTGCTTTAGCTGAAACATTGTTTCTGAAATTAGAGACACATCATTACTTTTATAAAGCTCTGCTAAGTGTTTAATCTTAAGAACTGCTTCACGCTTGTATGCCTTTTTTTTATAAGCGGTATAGTACCTATACAAAAACCACATAGTGACCAATATTAATATTCCAAAAAGAATCTTCCAGCCCAGAGTGTCCATAGTAAATGCTACTGGGCTTGCTTCAAGCAAAGCACCTAATTCAACCGTTTGATTTGATATGTTCGCTGGTTCGTTTTGCATTTATACATTATAATTATTAAACAGCTCTAAGAGTTGATCTTCGATAGCATCTACTGTGTTAATTTTAAATATCGTCGTTCCTAATGCTCCTAATTTTGATTCAAAAGTTTTATAATTTTTTTCAAAATCAACCTGCAATTCTTTTTGTAAATTTTTATTTTTTCCATTGATGCTTATTTGACGTTCCTTATCAGATAACACAATTTTTTGTGATGGTATTACTTCTTCCAATGGATCATATATCTTTATTAACACTACATCATTATGCAATGCTAACTGATTGATGTATTGTAAGACATTATCATTGTATCTATGAAAATCACTTATAATAAACACCAAATAATCATGGGTAATGACATGCTGTAATCTGCTCATTACTTCTGTTAAAGACGATTCTAAGTCAAAGGGTTTTTGCTCATATATGTGTTGATTTGCTTGGACTATTTTTTGAAAAAAATGAATACTGTTTTTAGTATCTCTTTTAGGAGTTACAATATCATAATCTTCTACAGAATAGACCATTCCGCCTATTCTATCTCCGCTTTTTTTAATCTTATGTGCAAGAATGGCTGCCAATTCTCCAGCGACAACGGATTTAGTTTTATGCTGTGATCCAAAACCCATTGACTCTGATTGATCCACAAAGATAAACGCAGGTTTTTCTTTTTCTTCCGTAAATACTTTCGTGTGTGTTTTTCCAGTTTTTGCTGTAATTCTCCAATCAATGTTTCGAATATCGTCACCCATTACATAAGGCCTAGCTTCTTCAAAATCTAAACCTCTTCCACGTAATTTTGAAGAATAGTTACCAGACAATACACTATTAGACTTTTGTTTTCCAGTTTTCAAATTCAAAACCGCACTAAATTGCTCCAGATTCAAAAGATGATCTAGAGTGAGAAATACATTAGGATTTTTATTTTCGGTCTTCATGAATTATTAATTCCATAAAATTCATGAAGTTACGCAATAACGGCAACCACTTGAATCAATTTATCTATAATAGAATTGGTTGTAATACCTTCTGCTCTTGCTTTGTAACTTAATGCTATTCTGTGACGCAATACGTCTTTAATAACTTCCTGAACATCATCTGGTGTTACGAAATCTCTATTTTGCATCCACGCATGTACTCTACTGCAACGATCTAATGCAATGGTACCTCTTGGGCTTGAACCAAATTCAATAAGCTTTGCAAATCCGAGGTCAAACTTTTCTGGATATCGCGTTGCAGATATGAGACTTACTATATACTTCTCAATATTTTCTGTCACTTTAATTTTAGCGATTTCTTTACGAGCGTCAAAAATAACTTGTTGAGCAATTGTATTGGTTGGTGCCATACTTTTTTCTTCTGACGCCTCTGCCTTGTTCAAACGCATAATAGCTAGCTCTGCATCATCGTTTGGATAATCGATAATGGTATGTACAAGGAATCGATCCATCTGTGCTTCAGGTAAGGGATAGGTTCCTTCTTGTTCAATAGGATTTTGTGTTGCCATGACCATAAACAGTTTTTCCATTTGATAGGTTTTACCTGCTACAGTCACTTGCCGTTCTTCCATTGCTTCTAAAAGAGACGATTGCACTTTTGCAGGCGCTCTATTTATCTCATCTGCAAGAATAAGATTACTAAAGATCGGACCATTTTGAAAAACAAATTTTTCCTTTCCATCTGGAAGGTATATCTCTGTTCCTGTTACATCTGAAGGCAATAGATCGGGTGTAAACTGAATACGACTTAAGCCGCAATCCAAATTATTTGCTAAAGATTTAATAGCTCTTGTTTTTGCTAAACCTGGCACACTTTCCAACAGCATATTACCATCTGCAAGTAAGGTTAATATGATGCGATTAATCAAGGTTTCTTGTCCAATTATAGACTGAGACATTTGTTCTTTTAAAACTGTAATCGATTCAAATGGTGTCATATTTTTTATAATTATAATATATTACTTATTTATTTTCAAATAGTATAAACGCCTTTTTTAATCATTTACAAGCGAAATAACAAATTTGTTATTTCGCTATTATCCATATAATAACAGGCGAATTAAATATGCAAAATAAGTTTATGCATGTCTGTTTTGCACCGTTTAATTTAACTATTGAATAAAACCCTTAAGCTGTATTAAAATTAATTAAAATACAGATGACACCCATATATAGAATTAGAACTTTTTCGCGATTCCAATACCGAGGTTAAAACTATCATATGCTTCAAAAATTAGATCATAGTTAAATGCAAAAATCACTTCCATTTCTTTCAATGGAATTTCTATACCATATTCTGCTCCAAATCGCGCAACTGCAAAACTCGCGTTGGCTTCCCATTCTATACCAAGGCCAATACCAATTCCGAAACTTTCTGATAGTTTATAAGAACTAACAAGAAGTGCAGATAAGGGGAATTCACGTTCCAATATTTCCTCGTTAGAGTCTTGGCGTTCTACTACAAACTCTTCAATAATTAGATCGGTGTGCAAACCAAGTGCCCATTTATGATTGAAACTATAATTGTAATTTATGGCAAATGAAGGGACTATTAACAAATCCTTATTACCATCTGACACGCCTTGACCTATAAAACTATGTGTTAGAAACAAGGCTACGGAATGCTTTTTAATCGCCTCAACATGTTCTTCATCCGCTTCTTGTTTTTCTTCTTGACTATACATTATCACGCTGCTAATCAGCATCAATGTTAGCGTAAGGTGTTTTTGTTTCATCATCGTGATTTCAATTTAATAAAATTCATTCTATATCTTCAAGCACTTCTACACCATCTTTTCCCAGCAGAACTAGATGTTAACTAGTAGCCCAATCATTATTTGTGATAAAAAAACATTTACCTGTAAAAAGACAGATACTCAAATCGAGTTGACCACCTATAGCATCCTTAAACTTAGGATTATGTTCTGATTTTGTTGTACTATCTTTATCGATTTCCTGAGCATACAGTATAAAAAAGCACACTAAAGCATCGTGTTGTTCTGATAATACTCTAATTTCTCTGAAAAGGATAAATAACCTTCCAATCTTTTGCCATATCAATTACAGACCAACCGTCTTTATTAGCTTGATCTAAACCCTTATCCAGTTTTCCGATATGAGAATCTCTATCATATGCCCATTCACGCACTGCATCGGTATGATGAAGATAGAGCATAAAACTTTTATGAGTATTAGATGCTGTCCATTGCATCATTTGCAAATCTCCGTCGGAATTTCCGGAAGCGAATACAGGTTTTTTACCAATTATTTTTTGAATATTTAATGGCTTCCCTTCTTTATCGTCATTATAATCTAGACCAGCTGTGCGTATAATTCTTGGATGACCAGCATTATAATCAAATTCCGTTGTAATTCTGCTTCCTATAATTTGTTCAGAAGGTATTCCATACACTGGAGACACAAATGCTCTCATAAAGTCTACACCACCGCCTGAAACTACATAGGTCTTAAAGTCGTTCGCTCTCAAATAGCCTAATAATTCGAGCATTGGCTGATACACTAGTTTATCATAACCTACCTTTTTAGTTGGATGTTTTGCAGTGCTAATCCACTCTTTAACGAGAGCATCAAATTCTTCCGTAGTATTTCCAACATGCGTTGTCATTAATAATTGACCAATGCCTTTCATACCAGATTTGATTACGGTTTCCATATCATCTTCTAGAACAGCTTTAAAGGGCTGTTGTTCTTTCCACTCCGGATGCTCCTTTGCCATTGCTTTAATTCTATCTAAAACAAAATACAATTGAAAATAGACAGGTTGCTCACTCCATAAATTACCATCATTATCAAAGGTTGAAATACGGTCGGCAATTGGAATAAAATTGTCGCTTCCTGTTGAAGTCACATCGGTAACATAGGCAATGATTGCGTCTTTAGTATTCGTATCATTCCAGGATGGTAATGGATCGACAACATCTGCAGTTCCTGTTTTAGGTGTTTCTTTTGAGTCTGTGATATCTTTACAAGCAACAAGCAAAAATAAAACAAGTAGTAAGCTTAGTATATTTTTCATAATTTTTAGTTTGGATTAATTTTGATTCCATTTTTGTAAGAACCAATTACTATAAAACTCCCAATTAAATTTAGTTGGTATCAATCTTAAATACGAGCCCTCCACTAAAGCCTCCAAAGATTAAAGTAGAACCAGTGTTAACGCCAGCTCCCCCTGAACCAAAATAAAAACCCCCATAATTTACTGGAAAAAAAAGATTCCCTTGAAGGTTGATCCCTACGATATCTGTAAACATATAGTTCACACCAGCTTTAAAACTAAATGCAAACCTTGTTTCACTACTAAAACTGCTATTCACAATATCTAAATTTTCATTTTCAGGACTTATCAACACCATTCCTAGGCCTGCACCTACAAAAGGTTTTAAAGGACCTTGTTTAAAATAGCGTGTTGCACCAATAAGAAACCAATCAAGGTTTAAATCTGTCAAACGTCGCTCAAATGGCGCGATAAAAACATCTCTGATTCTGGTTTCAGAGTTCATATTGTAATATGATACGTCTAACATCATGCTTGGTTGTAATTCAAAGGCAAGGTTAATACCAAATTGGCCACCATCTTCCATCTTAATATAATTAGGGCCGTAGTTCAGTTTGGTTCCAAACTGATACCCATATGACGGAGTAATTTCAAAAGATTGTGCACTAGCGTAGCTAGAAAATAATGCAATAAAAATTAAAAAAAGTAGTCGTTGTTGTTTCATAATTTTCCATTTAGCTATAATTATCAAATTCAATATAAAAAAAAGGGATTGTGTTAAAAAAACACAATCCCTTATAAGGTTTTAAAATTTATTTAGAACCAGAACCCTCTTCGAGAGCTTTCATTGTATCTCCTAAATTAAAACTTGCCGCTTTCATTCTTGGAGGATATGCCTTAAATGTAGCAATAAATTGACCTACATATTCAGAAGCTGGCAACAATAGAAAGACATGATCAAGATACCAATCCCAGTACGTATTAGATGTTGTAGTAGCCAACTCATAAGGATCTTGTCTTAAATTATAAAGCCAAGGGATTCTTGTTGTAACCATAGGTTTGGACCAAGTATCTAAAGTTCCTTGAGACGGTTGGTGCATAAAAGTCACTTTCCAATCATTAAATCGCAACGCCATTAATTCGCCATCATCAGAAAAATAAAACAATTCTTTTCGTGCGCCTTTTTTCTCTTTTCCAGTTAAAAACGGTAACATATTATACCCATCTAAATGTACTTTATAAGAACGTCCATTTTCTGTAACACCTTTCAATAAATTTTCTTTGATGTCTGGATTTCCAGCTGCAGCTAAATACGTTGGAAACCAATCCATTCCTGACATGATTTCATTTGAAACAGATCCAGCCTCAATTTTACCAGGCCATCTAACCATTGATGGGGTTCTCCAACCACCTTCCCAATTGGTATTTTTCTCACCTCTAAATGGGTTAACACCTGCATCTGGCCACGTATTTTTGTGTGGTCCATTATCAGTACCATATTGCACAATAGTATTATCTGCAACACCTAATTCATCTAATAAATCTAATAATTCTCCAACGTGCATATCGTGTTCAACCATACCATCGCCATATTCATTTTGTCCTGAAATACCACGTTTTGAATCTTTCACATGGGTTCTAAAATGCATACGTGTACCATTCCACCACACAAAAAAGGGTGTGCTCGATGATACTGCCTCTCTGATGAATTTTTTTGCTGCAGCAAGTGTTTCATCATCCACTGTTTCCATACGTTTTTTTGTTAATGGACCTGTATCTTCAATTTTCCCATCTGAATATGAATGGATGACACCACGTGGGCCATATTTTTTGGCAAAACCTGGATATAAAGCCGGATCTGGATAATCTTCTAATTCGGGCTCTTCTTCCGCATTTAAATGATATAGATTACCAAAAAATTCATCAAAACCATGATTTGTTGGTAGCATTTCGTCAAGATCACCTAAATGATTTTTTCCAAATTGTCCTGTTGTATATCCTAATGGTTTTAGCATCTCAGCAATAGTAGGATCTTTTACATTAATTCCTCCTGATGCACCTGGCATACCAACTTTACTCAAGCCAGTTCTCAATACACTTTGTCCCAAAATAAAAGAAGAACGTCCTGCTGTACAACTTTGTTCGGAATAATAATCTGTAAAAATCATACCTTCTTTTGCTACGCGATCAATATTTGGTGTTCTGTAACCAACAAGTCCCATAGTATAGGCACTTATGTTAGATTGTCCAATATCGTCTCCCCAAATCACAAGGATGTTTGGTTTTTTATCCCCTTGTGCATGGGAAAAAAAACTAGCTAATAAAAGTATAGCTAAAAATTTAATGGCTTTTAATTTCATATTTTTTTGTTTTTAGTGAGTAATTATATCAAATATAGTTTAAAAAAAGGTGTCATTAGCTATAACTACTGATCCTTTACGCCACTTATTTCGTTTTCTAACTGACCATTATGATGAGTGTTTTTAATACTCATCAGTTTGTTAGTAAACCCAATAGGTAGTGGTTTTATTTTTTATTAAAACTTTTAGCAATTGCTTTCACGTATTCTTTCGCTATTGCAGACGCATTTTCCGGCTCTTCAATTCTTGATGTTAAAACGGTTACCAATTGTTTTTCACCTTCTTCTTCTAAATTATAAACTACAGTTTCTAGAATATAGTTTGTTGCAGTATATGTCGTAGAGGTTTCTGGTACATAATTACCATAAGTAGAATACGACATTGGATTACGGTAGTAACCATAAAACCCTCCATAATATCTTGGATAATAACCATAATAGTTCCCTCCAACATAACCACCACCATCGCTAACTGTTTTAGAAAGTTCTTGAGTATCTTTAATTACAGTTAAGACAACACCATTAAAGCCTTCTTTTTTTAGCATGGCTTTTATCATTTTCTGTTTCTCTTCATCTATTTTTTGATCTGGATTTAGTTTAGGGAACTTTGTAAAACTAGCTGTAGCTTTAATTCCTTTTTCTTGTAATTGCTTTACAATTTCGTTCTCAAAAGCAATACGAGCAGATGTATTATCTGTTCTAGCTATAACTAGCATATTATTATCTTTTACTGAGCTTACATTTTCTGCTTTCCAAGAATTAAGAACCTTAACACTGGAACATGAGGTAAATGACAGTGCTATTAAACAAATAATTAAGTGTGTTTTTTTCATTATAAATTATTTTAAATATTAAATTATTAAAAGTGAATTATTATTAAAAGTGAATATTTACTGCAGTTGCAAAACTAGCAGTTGTTGATTCTAAGCGGAAACCGTCTTTTTCACAATCAAGAGTACAGCCGTTTAAACCTGTAAACTAGGCGTTTGGTGTCATATTAAATTTACATATAGAGTTAAGCGATTCGTTTTCTAAATCCCTTTGAGAAAAATCGTCAAATGAAAAGTAAAAAAGAAAGCGGAATAGTAGTGTGTTTTTCATATTTTAAAATTCTTGCAAAATTTATTTAAAATGAATAGTTTAGAGAGATACCATATCTAAAAGATGGCAATATAAATTTAGATTTTTCATCTGTAGCTTTAAATCTAAAATCGCCATCCAATAAGTCAAACAAACTGTATTGATCTAAAGCATCATTAAAATCATCATAAAACTCGTCAGGGAGACCTTGGGTGTTTTTTAGAGAAAAATTATAAGTACCAACACCGGGTCCTGCAATTAAAAAGTCTATGGCAAATCGTTTACTTATGGCCCATTTGTAACCAACCATAAAGCCTACAGACGTTACTTTAATATCGGCATCAAAAGCTATCGTAAAATTATCGCCTACATCATTACTATAAGTGCCATCTAAGTCCGAATTAAAATTACTATATTTTAGGTAGACTCCAAAATAAAAACCATCCATAGCATACTGTTGGGTTCTATTAAGATAATAACGTATTTCAGGAATTACTTTAAACCCTGAATAGGCAATATCACCTGTTTTTAGTTGTTCTCTATCTAAACCAGATAGTTTAATGATGCCCTCTTCGTCTTTTATTCCTATACCTAAACCTACAGAAATATGTTTCCCCAATAAGCGTTCGTATTTTAATTGTATCGTACCATCAATGATATCGGAAATTTCTATTCCAATTTGATTTTTAAACTGGTTTACTTCAGTCGCTTTTTCTTGAGCTGCAATTTTAATGGTAACGAGTAAAATAATGCTAAAAATTATCGCCTTTTTTTCAAAACTCATTATTCATTTTTTAACGTCTCTCTTCTTTTTAACAAAAACAGCAAAGGATTTGCATACAAAAATATTACAATAATTTTAAATAAAAAAATAATTAGTATTATCAAACTTTTCATCATTAAAAATTGTGTGTACTATTTTTTTGAGTTGAAACACGAAATAATCTTTGGATAGCCTTTCTCTAATAAAGAACAATCATGGTCTAAGAACCCTTTTTAACAACATTTTTAACAATCAACATCTTTCCAGAAATGGCTTTCGTTTTCACACCTTACTATTCCATTTAGAATAAGACGCTTTCACAAGATAACAATTAGCCATATCTAAAGACTCTGCAAGTTAGGAGGAGGTGTTTTATTTACAATTAAAGCTATTGTTTGATACTATAATTTCAAAATATTATTTTTTTAACGCCTCAATACTGTAAAGCTTATTTTGTAATAAGAAGAGCAATTAAAAGCAGTTATAAAAAATTTAGATTATAAAAAAAATGACCATTATACATAAAAAAAGCCAACTCGTTAAAGTTAGCTTTCTCTTGAAGTACGGGCGGAGAGACTCGAACTCTCACACCTCGCGGCACTAGATCCTAAGTCTAGCGTGTCTACCAATTCCACCACGCCCGCAAAATAGATGGCAAATATACAAATAGTTT
Organism: Lacinutrix jangbogonensis; assembly: GCF_000797445.1. Lineage (GTDB taxonomy): Bacteria > Bacteroidota > Bacteroidia > Flavobacteriales > Flavobacteriaceae > Lacinutrix > Lacinutrix jangbogonensis. The sequence continues at coordinate 160,097 of NZ_JSWF01000044.1, forward strand.
CAACATTCAAACAATTCTTTTCTACAAAAAGTTTATCTCTTTTTGTACTTTTACTAAAATTCAATAAAATACTATGAAAAATATTCAATCTTACATTGAAAAAAACAAAGATAGATTCCTATCTGAATTGATAGAATTACTTAAAATTCCATCAATAAGCGCAGACTCTGCCTATAAGAATGATACCATTAAAACAGCAGATGTTGTTGCAAAAAGCTTGACAGACGCTGGTTGCGACGTTGTAGAAATTTGCGAAACAGAAGGCTATCCAATTATATACGCTCATAAAATAATAGACAAAAACCTTCCTACCGTTTTAGTCTATGGTCATTATGATGTGCAACCACCAGATCCATTAAATTTATGGACATCTCCTCCTTTCGAGCCTGTAATTAAAGAAACCAAATTACATCCAGAAGGTGCAATATTTGCACGAGGTGCCTGCGATGATAAAGGACAAATGTATATGCATGTTAAAGCAATGGAATACATGACGAGCACAAATACGCTGCCTTGTAATGTAAAATTCATGATTGAAGGCGAAGAAGAAGTAGGAAGCGTAAACCTAGCTAAATTTGTTAAACAGAATCAAGAGAAACTGAGTAACGACGTCATTTTAATTTCCGATACAGGAATGATAGCAAAAGACACTCCTTCAATTACAACGGGTTTACGTGGCTTAAGTTATGTAGAAGTTGAAGTTACAGGACCAAATAGAGATTTACACTCTGGTTTATATGGTGGCGCAGTTGCAAACCCAATAAACGTATTAACAAAAATGATCGCATCGCTTCACGACCAGAATAACCATATTACTATTCCTGGTTTTTACGATAATGTCGAAGAATTATCAAAAGAAGAACGCGCACAAATGGCAAAAGCACCTTTTTCTTTAGAAGAATACAAAGAAGCTTTAGATATAGACTCTGTTTATGGAGAAGCTGGTTACACAACAAACGAGCGTAATTCTATTAGACCAACATTAGACGTTAATGGTATTTGGGGAGGCTATACAGGAGAAGGTGCAAAAACGGTAATTGCAAGCCAAGCCTTTGCAAAAATCTCTATGCGCTTGGTACCTAATCAAGATTGGGAAAACATAACAGAACTCTTTAAAAACCATTTTGAAAGTATAGCGCCCAAAGGAGTGACCCTAAAAGTAACACCACATCATGGCGGACAAGGCTATGTAACTCCTATAGACAGTATTGGTTATAAAGCAGCGAGTAAAGCTTACTCAGATACTTTTGGCAAAACACCAATTCCACAACGTAGTGGTGGCAGTATCCCTATTGTTTCATTATTCGAGCAAGAACTAAAAAGCAAAACTATTTTAATGGGCTTTGGCCTAGATAGTGATGCTATCCATAGTCCAAACGAACATTTTGGCGTTTGGAACTATTTAAAAGGCATTGAAACCATTCCAGGTTTTTACAAGCATTTTACAGAAATGTCTAAATAAAATTAGGGTGTAACCACCTTTTGCTTTTAAAGAGCAAAAGGTGGTCGCGTCATCCGCTATATCTTTATTTTGCCATATATGGCAGCAAAATAAAGGATGCCACTACTACCACTTACACAACCAACCAAAGTGAAAGACCAACATCTTAAGCAGGTTTTAGAACTCACATTTGCTACTTTACTAATAAGTACATCTGGTGCTTTAGGCAAGTTTATAGATATGCCAGCTCCAGTAACAATTTGGTGGAGAAGTGCTTTAGGGATGCTATTTCTACTCCTTTTTTGTAAGTACAAAAACATAAATCTTAAAATCCAATCTAAAAGAGATTTAGGAGCTTTTATATTTAGCGCCTTATTTATGGCGTCACATTGGATCACTTATTTTATAGCCTTACAGCTCTCTAGCGTAGCAATAGGAATGTTATCTTTGTTTACTTTCCCTATAATGACAGCGTTTTTAGAACCTGTATTTACTAAAACAAAATTCGATTACATACATCTTCTTTTAGGCGCAATGGTGCTTTTAGGTATTTACATATTATCGCCAGCATTAGATTTTGAGAGTGATTCTGTAAAAGGTATTCTGTTTGGTCTATTTTCAGCATTTTGTTATGCCATGCGTATATTAATCCTTAAACAATATGTAAAACAATATCATGGCAGTAGTCTTATGTTTTTTCAATTACTAATTATGAGTATTGTTTTAGTACCAACATTATTCTTTTTAGACACCTCAAACATTAGCACTCAATTTCCGTATGTTATCATTCTTGCATTGGTAACCACGGCAATTGGTCACACCCTATTTATACAAAGTTTAAAACATTTTAAAGTAAGCACTGCAAGCATTATTGGCAGCACTCAACCTATTTTTGGGATTCTTATTGCCTTTTTCTTTTTAAACGAAATCCCAACATGGAACACTTTTTTTGGTGGTTTACTAATACTATCGACAGTAGTTATAGAAAGTCTACGCTCAAGAAAACACTAATCGCTTATTAAAATTTTATTCCTCTACGTTTGTAGAATTGAATTATATGCTCTACATTTGTAGAGAACAATCTAAACTTGTAGAACATGCAGCTTTCAAAAACCGAAGAAGATTTAATGAATTACCTATGGAAACTAGAAAAAGGGTTCATGAAAGACTTACTAGAAGCGTATCCAGAACCAAAACCTGCAAACACAACCGTTGCTACACTTTTAAAACGCATGAATGACAAAGGCTTTATTGCCTATAACTTATTTGGAAATTCTCGCGAGTATTATCCGTTAGTAAAGAAAAAAGACTACTTCTCTAAACATGTAAACGGACTCATTAAAAACTTTTTTAACGATAGCAGCTCACAATTTGCCTCATTTTTCACAAAAGAAACCAATCTGTCAAAAGAAGAACTGCAAGAATTACGAACCATTATTGATACAGAAATTAAAAACAAACCGCAGTAGTCCTATAATTTCAAACAGAGAATTAATCCTAATCTACAAGGTTAAATGAGACAAATAACAAAGAATAAAAACCAACGCATTAAATAAATATGGAACTCTTAATCTTAAAATCGGCAGTATGCCTAGCGATATTAATGGTTTTCTACAAACTATTTTTAGAACATTTAAGCATTCATAAGTTTAAACGCTTCTATCTATTAGGTGCTTTAGTGGCTTCAATAGTTATTCCGTTTATAACATTTATAGAATATGTAGAGCCTGTCTACTATGCAGAAAATAACGCTGTTTTTGTGGACACTGCCGCCTATTTACCTTCAGATGTTGTTATAAATAATGCAGAACCAACCAACTATTTAGCCATTATTCTTTGGAGTATTTATGGTTTAGGCGCTTTACTATTTGCAACTAAATTTTGTGTCAACTTATTTGGTATTATTTCAAAAATTAATAAAAATGAAAAACAAAAATATAATAATTATATCTCCGTTTTATTAAACGATTTAATAGTACCACACACCTTCTTTAACTACATATTTTTAAACAAAACAAAGTTTGAAGCAAAAGAAATTCCGAAGGAAGTACTGCTACACGAACAAACACATGCAAGTCAAAAACACTCGCTTGACGTATTATTTATTGAGGGTTTACAAATTGTATGTTGGTTTAATCCATTACTCTATTTTATAAATAAAGACATTAAACTTAATCACGAATTTCTAGCAGACGACGCTGTTTTAAAACAAGGTATAGACTCATTTACTTACCAAGAAACTTTGCTTCAATTTACTTCGACTGCGAATGAAATTCCATTGGCGCATGCCATCAATTATTCATTAATCAAAAAACGATTTACAATTATGAAAACAAAAACCTCGAAAAAAGCCATATGGCTTAGAAGTTTATTATTACTGCCTCTTTTAGCTGGATTACTTTTTAGCTTTAGCGGAAGAGAACAAGTAGAGAAGGAGATTGTTCCTGCTATGGAAATTAGAACTAATTCAAATATTGAAAAATATGAAGAAAGCATGTTTAAATATCTCGTAGAATTAGATAACTATAAAGAAAACGGAAAAACGAATGTATTGAGAAAAAAAGTAGTGGCTACTTATATGTTGATGATTGAAGATTATTCTAAATTAACTTCAGACGAAAAAAACAACACAGATAAACCTCAATCATTATCTATAGAATTTAGAAACGATCTACCAAATGACATAAAAACTAAAATAAATAATATTCCTTCTTCATTAGTAAACCCTCTTTTAGAAGTTAAATTAAATCCAACTAAACTTTACTTGAATGGAAACCTTACTAGCTTAGATAATTTAGAAAAGGAATTCAATCAGGTTACTAATAATAAAAAGTCAACCATCCATTTAAAATCTGACAGCACTCTTGAGAAAGATTTTATTCAAGAAATAGGAAAAAAACTAGGCGAAAATTTACAAAATATTACAGTTGCTATTGGTGAAACCAAAGTCAAAGGCAAGTTAACAGAACGTGAACAAAAGCTTATCGATATTCAAAAACCAATCCTTACAATAAACGGAATTTTTTGCGATGGTTGCAAACTCAGCCTTTCTAAAAAAGGAGTTGAAAAAATGATTTTAGGCACAACAACTGGAGATAACATTTTAGCTTTTAAAGTAAAATTTCCAGGTAACCCAACAGAATCTATCAAAGGAGACGCATTAAACGCTAAAGCTTTAAATTATTTAAATAAAAGCAACCTTGGAGTTACAGTAGCACTATTCGATATTAAAACTGTAAACAAAGAAAAACTATCTCCAGTTTTCATTACACTGGTAGATAAAAACGATAAAAAATATTCACGTTCTCCAAAGGTCGTAAAAGGTAAAAAATCAACTTTACCGCCACCGCCACCACCACCAACAAAAGCACCTCAATACGTAAAGGGTAAAAAATTATCCTTAAACCAAATTATTGAGAAGACACCAAAAGGCATAGAGTCAGGTTACGAGATGCTAAAAAACGGAGAATCCCACTATTACACTGTGTATCAAGGCAGAAAAACGTATTATAACAGCGATGGATTTATTACTAATAAAGAGGGAAAGGTTTTACCGCCACCACCGCCACCGCATGCAAAAGTAGTAAAAGGTGAAAAATCTAAATTACCACCGCCGCCACCGCCAACAAAAGCACCTCAATACGTGAAGGGTAAAAAATTAACCTTAAACCAAATTATTGAGAAGACACCAAAAGGCATAGAATCGGGTTACGAGATGCTAAAAAACGGAGAATCGCACTATTACACTGTGTATCAAGGCAGAAAAACGTATTATAACAGCGATGGATTTATTACTAATAAAGAGGGAAAGGTTTTACCGCCACCACCGCCACCGCCTGCAAAAGTAGTAAAAGGTGAAAAATCTAAATTACCACCGCCGCCACCGCCTCCAATGTCTTCATCGGACTATGTAGTACATATGGCAAAAAAAGGCGCTTCATTTTACTACAATGGAGAATCAATTAGTTCTGACAAAGCTCTTGATATTGCAAAAAACAATTCAGAAATTAATATCTCATCCTCTACAAATAATGGAAAGTCTATTATAAAATTATCTACAGAGCCAATTACTGTAGAAAACGGTAGAGTTAAAGCAATAGAGAATAGAAAAAAAATTAGTGAAGAGCGGAAGAAAGCTACTGAACAAAGAAAAAAAGAAAGAGAAAAAGTATTACAAATTAAACAAGAAGCAATAAAACAAAAAAGAGAAGCTCTTAAAGAGGAAGTAAAAGCTAAAAGAGAACGATATGAAGCAAGTAAAAATGAAGTAGCAATGAGTTTCACTTTTTCATCTCTTAAAAATGCAAAAAAAATAGAATGGAACAAAAAGTTAATAGAATCTTTTGGTAAAATTACTAATATAAAAAGCAAAGACTCAATAAGAGTTGTTTTAGAGATTGATGATAAGGTATTGTTAGGTAATAATATTTTAGAAAAATTCTCAACAGGTATTACTGGAACATATGGTAATATTGATACCGTTTATAAAAAAATACAGCAAATAATTAACGCCCTGGAGCCAGTAAAATAAAAACCTTAAATTAATAATTCGAAAAATTTCTACTCAGACCTGTCAGGTTTCAAAAACCTGACAGGTCTTTTTTTGTTAAAATAATGTAACAAAAAGCATGTTTTAACGTTCTAATAGTCTAATCATCAATCAAAATCAATCATCATGCTTAAACAATTCTTTATCATCTGCTCTGGAGCAGATACAGATATTCTTAAAAACAGTGCCAATGGCGAACAAAACAAATATGCTGGCATTGGTGCTACTGTATTTTTTACTGCTGTAATGGCATTTATAGCCTCTAGCTATGCTCTTTTTACAGTTTTCGATAACCTATTCGCTGCTATTGGTTTTGGGTTGGTTTGGGGATTATTAATATTTAATCTTGACCGTTTTATAGTGTCTACAATTAAAAAAAGAGACACTATTCTAGACGAAATTCTCCAAGCCTCTCCACGATTAATTTTAGCAGTTATTATTGCAGTTGTTATTTCGAAACCATTAGAATTAAAGATTTTTGAGAAAGAAATTAATCAGGTTTTATTGGAACAAAAAAATGAATTAACGTTGGCTAATCAAGACCAAATTGCACTTCAATTTAATCCAAAAACCGAAGCGCTTGAACAAGATATTACTGCGTTTCAAAGTGAAATTGCAACTAAAGAAACAGAGGTAAATGCGTTATATAGCACATATATTACTGAAGCCGAAGGCACATCGGGAACGAATAAATTAGGAAAAGGACCTGTTTATAAAGAAAAAAGAGAAAAACATGATGCTGCACTTGCAGATTTAAAACTGCTAAAAGAAACAAATACAGCAAAAATTGCTACTACTGAAACGGCGATTGCAAAACTAAAAACAGATTATGATACTCAAGTTGCGACTACACAACCAATAATAGATGGTTTTGATGGTTTAATGGCGCGTGTTAACGCTTTAAACACTTTACCTTGGCTACCTTCATTTTTTATTTTCTTGTTATTCTTAGCTATTGAAACGTCTCCAATTTTCGCGAAGCTATTATCACCAAAAGGTGAATACGATTTTAAATTAGAAGACCAAGAAACTGCTATTAAATCTTTAGTAGATCAAAAAGTACAAGAACGAAAATTAGCCTTGAAAGCAGATTTTGCTATTAATAATAAAGTCTATACAGCTATTGCAGAAGAAGATGAACTTTATGCGTATAAACGAAAAAAAGCACGAGAGCTCATGCAATTACAAGCGGATGCTTTTTATAATGGACAGAAGAAATTATTATAAACAAAAGAGGCTTACCAAATTGGTAAGCCTTTTTTTATAATTGAGTATTATCTATAATTTCTTAACGTATTCTGTAATAATAACTGTTAGCGTTGGACCAACCTTACCTTCAATAAAAGTTTCATTTTCACGATCTAAACGAATGTTTCTAACTGCTGTACCTTGTTTAGCAACTTGGCTAGATCCTTTTATTTTAAGATCTTTTATTAAAACAACAGAGTCTCCAGTGTTTAAAATAACACCATTTACATCTCTGTGAATTACTTTTCCTTCTTCATCTTCACCTTCTCCTGTTGATTTCGCAAATTCTAAAACATCCTCTTCAAGATACATCATGTCTAACAAATCTTGTGGCCAACCTTCTTTTCTTAAACGAGACAACATTCGCCATGCAACTACCTGTACTGCTTGGTGTTCACTCCACATACTATCATTTAAACAACGCCAATGATTAGCATCTGTAGCTTCTGGGTCTTCAATTTGGTCCACACATGTTTTACAAGCTGTAAGTGTTTCTTTTAAGCTTTGATCCTTTCTAGGCGCTAAAGTATGTAGTTGTAAATGCTCTTCGTTTTGGCATAATTCGCACTTACCATCTGCACGTTTATTTAATTCTCTTTCTAAACTCATAAGTATGTTATATGAGGCAAAAGTAAGGAATATTCTTTAGAAGATTTTCAGTTAAAGATAGTTTATAAATTCAAGCTATCACGCAACTTTTTAGTCATCCCTTTTACAACCATATCGTAAGAATGGTCTATTAATTCCATAATAAACTTGGATGATAATTCACCTTTGTAGATATAAATAGAATTCCAGTGTTTTTTATTAGAATGCCAGCCCCCAACAATACTTTCGTATTCTTCTCGAAGTTCTAAGGCGTAATCTGGATTACATTTTAGGTTTAATGAAGCTAAGCCTTGTTCCCATTTATCTAAAGGAGCTAATGCAAACATTTTTCCGGCGACTTTAAAGACTAGTGTACTTTGGTCGAAGGGGAAAGTTTCCTCCGTATGTAATTTACTAAGACAATAATCTCTAACTTGTTCTATGTTCATTTTAGCAGACGTTCCATTACTTTTTCGGGTTGCATAAGTTTGTAGTAACCAAATAAGCTATATAAACTGCAAGCATATAATATTTTTAACATCCAAACGTTACAAGGTTGAAATTTCGGTTCATTATTTATTGCCCTCATTCGTTTTTTTGAATAGCCGTTTCCTCTCTATTTTGACAAAATAAAAACGTCCATTATATAAGTAAAAACCAGCTAATCTGTAACTATGCGTGCAAAACCAACTTGTTTGTTGTCGAGATACACACCAAAACAAAAAGAATGTTATATTGATGTTTTAACAGCCTCAAGACTTCTTCGTTTAGACCAATACGCATTTGTTAAAAACTCATAAATTAAATTTAAATCTAGACGCGTTTTATCTGTTGATATCTCAATCGTTTTTCAACCTCTTTGTCTCTTCAGTATCAATCAATAATGCCGAATAATCCAGTTTCCAACCAATAGTCTGCACCATACCTTCTATAATTAATATTGAATCTAAAGCTTCTTTTTGAGCCATTTGAAACAAACCACTTTGTGGTACTTTATCTCTAATATGAAGCTTAGCTTCGTTATGTAAATCTGTTAAATCTTCCGCTTGAAACTTATTAAACATCCCATCTTGTTTATCGTAATATTTTAAATTTGTTTCTATGGAAAGAATTTCCGCAAGCGGAAAATGTTTTAAAGTCACCATTTTAGTTTGCGGATTGGCATCCATTAATATTTTAGACAAATCGAATCCAACATGTGCTTTAGCGTCAATAATTACTAATGCTTTCTTCTTACTTGAAACCAATTTTAAAAAACGTTCCTTAACATCTTCATAATGGTAAATTTCTGCAAAATCACCTTCTACACTAATAATTTTACAGACTCTTTTAATCTTATCTAAAAGGATAACAGATTGCGCATTTGCCAATTGTTTTCCTTTTATATGTTTTATATAGGTTCCAACACCTAAAGTGCCTAAAACCCCAAATATGATTGCGAAAACTATATCCATTATTCTATTTTATAAAGTACTGGTTTACTGGGTGTCGCATCATTCTCGAAAGGCGCAATTTGAAGGTTTAAAACATAACTTCCATCTTCCACTTTATTTGGTACATAGATAAATTCTGTAATTGTAGCTTCCGTTCTTATTTTTCTATTAACATCCCAAAAGGCTTTGTGTGCCAATAACTGACCATCATCTTTTTCCTTATCCACACTAGGCAAATCTATTAATAAATGTAGGATGCCTTTTTCTCTTATAAAATGCGCTGCTTCTTCTGTTAAGTAAGGCCAATTGGTATGAGAATATTGCTTCGCTTTTTTATCTTTAGTATTCGGCATTGTACGTATAACTATTGCTTCTGGCGATTTCCGTTTTAATAAATACTCAATTTGGTTTTTAGAAATCACCCGGTCTTCTCCAACCACTTCTGGAGCAACAGATATTACTTCTGCAGTAAACATAAAGCGTTTTAAGCATTTATTTATGCTATAAAATTTCTCGGTAATATGTCCAACACATTCTGTGTGCGTTCCGTGCGCATGCGGATTAAAATAGATATTATTAAAGTTAACAGCTGCGCCTTCTTTTACGCTTGCAACCCAATCATCTATAATTACAGGTTCAATTTTTGGAGGCTCTAAATACCATGCATTTGCATTACTCGTTAAAGCACGCAAAGGCATAGAAATGTCTAAAGGCTTGGATAAATCTATTTTAATTCTTTTTGAATTTACTTGTATTATTGTATTCATTTATGCCGAACTTGTTTCAGTAACTTTTGAAGATTAGTTATAAGTCTAAATATAAGTTTTTTAAATCTGGATTAAGCAAATTAATTAAATTCACTTTTCCAATTTTTAATCTGTTTCTCTCTTTTAAAAACCATTGGATATTCAGAAAGTTTTTGGAAACACATTAACTCATTAATATTATATCTCTTAGTAAAGTCGGTTGCTCTAACTTCCATATGCAGTGCACTCCAACTTTTAAAACACCTGTTGCTCCAACTTATAAAACAGTTTTATTTTTATTACTTAAAATATACATAAAACCTGTTTTTATATTGAAAATTTTGATTCTTTGAAAGATACTGAAACTAGTTCAGCATAAAAAGGTCTGAAGCAATACCATCGCTTAAAAACTTACCTTTTTTAGTTACTTTTAATTTTTTATCCTCAATATACAACAAATGTTCATCAATATGTTTTTGTGCTTGTTGCATCATGTAGTTTTCAAAAACAATGCCAAAACTAACTCTTATTTTTTCTATCGAAACTCCCCAAACGGTTCTCAAGCCTGTCATTACATACTCGTTATATTGATCGGTTTTTGTTAAGGTTTCAGTTTCAATTGGCAATTCGTTATTTTGAATAGCCTTTATATATTTTGTGTTATTTCTCACATTCCAACCACGTTGCTTCCCATTAAAAGAATGTGCAGAAGGACCAATACCTAAATAAGCTTTTCTTTGCCAGTAAGCCGAATTGTTCCTGCTAAAAAACCCTTCTTTTCCAAAATTAGACAACTCGTAATGCACAAAATTATTAGCCTCTAATGTATCTATTAAAATATGAAATTGCTCTTGCGCTAAAGCATCGTCGACATTATCAATAACACCTTTTTCTATAAAAGAAGCTAAAGCTGTTTTTGGCTCTACAGTAAGCGCATAACTTGAAATATGGTTAACACCAAAACCCAAAGCAATGTCTATATTCTCTTGCCATTCTTGGTTTGTTGTGCCTGGAATACCATAAATTAAATCGAGAGAAATGTTCTTGAAATGCTTTACCGCTTCTTCTAAACTCTGTTTTGCTTCTTGTTTATTGTGCGCACGATTCATGAGTTTTAAATCTTTTTCATGAAAAGATTGAATACCTATTGACAATCGATTAACTGGACTTTTAGAGAGTTCGAGTATTCGATTATTAGATAAATCGTCTGGGTTAGCCTCTAAAGTGATTTCTGGGCTTTCTGAAACTTTATAGTTTTTGTAAACAGAATCTATTATTCTATTTAGTTCTTCGGAAGTTAAAAGCGATGGTGTTCCACCTCCAAAATAAATGGTTTCGACTGTTGTGTTTTTAAATTCGCTTTTTCTAATTTCTATTTCTGAAATTAAGGCATTGATTAACTCGTCTTTCTTTTTCAATGATGTTGAAAAGTGAAAGTCGCAGTAATGGCAAGCTTGCTTGCAGAATGGTATGTGGATGTATATTCCGGACATTTTTTCGGTGCTCAATTATCTAATATCAATCGTTTTTGACTTTTCTAATTTATACCAATAAATAAATTGTTCTGAGTTTTCTTGAATAGAATTTTCATCCATATCTGAGATTTGATAATTATTTATTTCCACACTGTCTACTATAGAATGATTATACTCTTTTATTTTATTAAAAAGAAAATCAACATCTATTAATTTTTTCATGTATTCATAATTATCCCTTGTTAATCCTCCAAAAAACTCATTATTCCAGAAGGTAGGAAAATTCCTAATAAATAATTCCACTGACTCTACATTCACTAAACTTTCCTCTATGTTTTTTTTGTAATCTTTTGGATTATGTTTTTTCCAATAATGCATAATCATTTTATTAGAGATATTCTTAACATCATAATAAAATGGACTATCACTAATATTAAACTCTATTTTTGAAACAATTATTTTTTCTAATTCTTCTTTATATACTTTTTCGTCTTTAAATTCCCTAGTAAAATGACACAATTTGACTACATCCATTTTATTAGCCAACTCTATTATAAATTTACTTTCCGTAGCATCATCACTACTTAGTTTTTTTGCAATATTTTCAATTATTCTAATTGAATTACTATATCCGTAAATGTCTATTCCATAATCAGGGATAATATTAAGGTTATCAATTATAAATTCATAAAAGAAATTCCTACCGTCTTCAACTGAAACATTTTTAACTAAATCTTCAATTTTATAATATGCTCTATGTCCAGCTATTTGTTGAAAAAAATCTTCAAATAATATTCTTAATTCATCTGAATCCTCTTCTTTTATTCTTTGCTCAATAATTTTCAGTTTCACATTAGACACTTTTCTAAATGAATGGTAAGTAAAATACTTATCATAATGTAAAACAGAATTGATTTTCAAGTTTTGATCTAATTCCTCTGCATCTATTTTATTACTCAATGGAAAACTACCATCATTAACAGGGAATAAAAGGTTAAAAATCATAAAGGACTTCTTATGTTTATCTAATATAGATTTTCTAGTACCATTTATAGGTAAAGGATTACTTGAAGCTTCATCATTAAAATCTATATTAGAATTCAAAAAATTAAAAGAATGTTTTTTTAATATGTTATATAATTCTTCATCTTTCACTTTCAAGCTTTCAATCCAAAATAAATCTATAAGATTTACTTCGTCTCCTATAGAAAAAGCTCCAATCAAAAAAGAATTTAAAACTTTCAAAATCTCTCTTGGACTATTAAAAAAAACGGCCTGAAAACTCATATAGAATTAATATAAATTCCTCTTCTTTATTTGTCTTAAGCTTTTTAAATAAACTCTTCTTTATTAAATCAAATTTTGATTCAAAAAAGTATTTCAAATCTTCCTCTTCAATTCTAGGCAAGTGAATTGGTATATTAATTATTTTCTCTAAAAAAAACCTACCATCTTTTATTTCATCACCATATCTTTTACTTATCGCCTTAGACACATGTTCCGAATCTAATGGTATTAAATATATAAAGTTATTAAAATTACCATTTAACTTTACGATTTTTAATATTGTATAGATTTCATCTTTATCCAATCTATCAATGTCATCAATAAAAACTACAATTTTATAGTTAGAAACTTTTAATGCTTCATTAACTTTATCCTTAAGCTTATCTAACGTAATATCTTTTCCAACGAAATCTTCTCCTAAAGCTTTAAATATCTCACTAGGCTCAAAAGTAGCCGAAATTTTGTTTGTTGTAGAAATTCCAGCTGATGCTGAAATCTTAACAGCTTTAAGGTACTTACTAAATCTTAAAATACCTTTACCTACTTTCTGCAAGTTTGAATTTTTATCTACAAACATTGTTTTTGCTAACCCATCAAAAAAATCAAAAAGCATTTCTTCTTCAGTTGAATATCGCCAGGGATTAAAATGATACTTCAATATTCCTTTTTGAGCTTCTGTTTTTTTCCAAACATCAATTTTATTCTCTATTAGTTTTAAAAAAGATGTTTTGCCTTCTCCCCATTTACCATAAATCCCAATAGTCAATGGATTTGAATCATTAGAATTAAGCTGAATCAGTTGCTGAACTTTTAAGGCATAATGTTCGAAATTAAATAAATCATCTTCAATTCTTTCAATTGGATTATCTCCTAAAAAATGTGTGTTTTCAGACATATATAAATTTTAAAAATAGATTCCTACCTGCGCAGGAAAATCATTTCTTAACCCGTTTCTCATTCTGCTTTACAAAAGCACTCCAACCAGAATAACTTTTACCAATCTCAATACGCCCTTGATTATAAAAATGGCAAACTGCTGCAGCTAAACCATCCATAGAATCTAAATTTTTAGGTATTGTTTTTAAACCCAGCATACTTTGCAACATTTTCGCAACTTGTTCTTTACTCGCATTACCATTTCCGGTAATTGCCATTTTTATTTTTTTAGGAGCATATTCTGTAATGGGCACTTCGCGAGACAAACCTGCTGCCATGGCGACTCCTTGCGCGCGACCAAGTTTTAACATACTCTGTACATTTTTACCAAAAAAGGGTGCTTCAATTGCAATTTCGTCTGGATGATGGGTGTCTATTAACTCAATAGTACGCTCGAAAATAAGCTTGAGTTTAAGGTAATGGTCGTCGTACTTTTTTAAATCAAGCTCGTTAAGTTGCAAAAAATGCATCTTTTTATTTACCACTTTTATGAGTCCGAAACCCATAATTGTTGTTCCTGGATCGATACCTAAAATTATTTTTTCTTCTGCCATTTAATTACACGTTCTACAACCACTTAAAGACACTGAAGCTCCAACAGTTAATGTAAGCATATTACCATTAAAACTTCCTGTTCCATCTGCAATAGGATCGAAATCTTTTGCAAACCCTACAATATAAGAAGTATCTATAAATAACGAAAGTGTTCTAGAAACACCATAATGTAACTCTATTCCAGCCATTGCGTTTAAATACGAATTTTTATTCTCGCTATAGAAACCCAAAGGTTTTATCATGGTATATCCTGGGCCAGCATGCACAACAATGCCCATATTTTCTGGTAGAAATGAAATATAATTTTTAGTATCGTAAACAATTTGCACGTTTATTCTAGTGAAATTTAATTTAAAATCTGGAGCTGTTTTTGCATTCGAGAGACGGTTATAGCCAAAATCGAGTTTAACTCCTAATAACGGTTTAAACATATGCTGAATACCCAAATTAATAGTTGGGAAATTAGTTGCTTTAGCTTGAAACGGTTTCACAAAACCTGTTTGAGAAGGACTATTTAATCCAACTGCAAACAGCGCTTTCCATTTACTAGCCTCTTGCTGAGAAAAACTTAAAGTACTCACTAAAAAGAATGCTAAAAGCGAATAGTAATTAAAATTAGACTTCATTGTGTAATATTTGGTTTATTTTGCAATCACTATTCATTAACGCTTTTGAACAACGCAGTATCATACAAAACTAAACAATTCTTTTTTGTACTTATTAAATTAAGCATTGTTGTTGGTGCTTTTTATTTTATTTACAACAAATTAGTAAATAATGGTGCCATAGATTTTTCTGAATTCATTACATATTTGACTAAAAATAACGTTTTTTCGACTGAAAACATTCTTTTCTTACTCTTTCTAAGTAGTTTTAATTGGTTTTTGGAAATACTAAAATGGCAAAAACTAGTTTCTTATATTAAGAAAGTATCCTTTTTTGAAGCTTTACAACAAAGTTTAGGTTCGCTTACAGCATCTCTTTTTACACCAAATCGCATAGGTGAATATGGGGCAAAAGCCATCTATTTTTCAAAGCAATTTAGAAAACGAATACTATTATTAAACTTAATTGGAAACATGATGCAAATGGCAGTTACTGTTATTTTTGGTTGCATCGGATTTTTGTTTTTTGTAAGCCAATATCCAATTGAAATTAATGCCTATCGTGTAACTAGACTAGTAATAATTGTTTTAATGGTTTTTGGATTATTATTCATTGGAAGTAAACAGAAAAAGTTTAAAATAAAAGGTTTCTCTTTTGAAAAGGTCAAGCAATTTATTAAAGACTTGCCGTTTAGCATTAGCGGATTTAGTTTCTTAATATCGGTTTCACGATACTTAGTATTTTCTTTTCAGTTTTACTTTTTATTACACCTTTTCGGAGTTGAACTCGCCTATTTAGAAGCTATGATTATTATTACATCCATGTATTTATTGGCTTCTATAATTCCGACTCTATTTATATTAGATGTGGTAGTTAAAGGCAGTGTTGCAGTCTATTTATTCTCGTTTCCTGGTGTTAACGAATTCACCATATTATCAATAATTACTATAATGTGGTTATTAAATTTTGTGCTTCCAAGTGTTTTTGGAAGTTATTATGTGCTTAATTTTAACGTCGAGAAACAAAACGATTCGCTATGATTTTAATTCTAATAATCATAACCTTTTTATATTTAGCATTAATTTTGACTCTAGCTTTTGGTTTCGATAAAGTTGCCGTTTTTAAAATTGAGGATATAAAAGCCGAAACCAAATTCTCGATTATTATACCGTTTAGAAATGAAGCGGAAAATTTGCCTGAATTACTTGTTTCAATTGGTAAATTAGATTACCCCAAATCTCATTATGAATTTATTTTTGTTGATGATGAATCTGAAGATGATTCGGTAGACATTATCGCTCGATTTCTGACTTCTTTTCAAAATAAATCAAGCGTAATTAAGAATATTAGACTTACAAATTCACCTAAAAAAGACGCCATCACTTCTGCTATAAAAACAGCGAAACACAATTGGATTGTAACGACTGATGCCGATTGTATATTACCAAAATACTGGCTCGATACTTTAGATTGTTTTATACAGCAAAAACAATGTGAAATGATAGTTGCTCCTGTAACTTACTACAAGAACAATTCATTTTTAAAACGTTTTCAGTTGTTAGATTTTTTAAGTTTAATTGGTGCTACAGTAGGTGGTTTTGGTATTGGTAAACCGTTTTTATGTAATGGTGCAAACTTAGCGTACAAGAAGACCTTGTTTTTAGAACTTAATGGCTTCGATGGGAATAACGAGATTGCAAGTGGAGACGACATTTTCCTACTTCAAAAAGCGATTAAGCATAACGTAAATGCTGTTCAATTTTTAAAATGTAAATCTGCTATTGTAAAAACAAAACCTCAACCAACTTTACAATCATTAATTTCTCAACGTAAACGTTGGGCTGCGAAGACTTCAAACTACAACTCTACTTTTGGCAAAATAGTAGGTTTAATTGTTTTACTTATGAATGCGTCTCTAGTTTGTAGTTTTTTGCTTGTGTTACTTGGCCTACTTCATTTTAAACCTTTACTGTATATTTTTGCAATAAAGAGTCTTGTCGATTTCTTGCTTATTTTTAAAACTGCTCGATTTTTCAATCAAGAAAACCAGCTATTCAATATTATCTTTTCCAGTCTATTGTATCCTTTTTTTAGCGTCTACATTGCTTTTATTTCTATGTTTTTTAAATACAAATGGAAAGGTAGAAGTTTCAAGAAATAATATATAAGTCAGTTAAAATTTATACATTTACTTTTTAGAACAAAATCTATTCCCATTATGAAAAAATTCATCTTATTATTCAGCTTATTTACTTTTAGCACCTTTACTTTCGCACAAGAAACTTACACTGTTGAAAACGAAACTTTAGAGCTTAAAACCGAAGTTGATGGTGCATTAGATTTACTTTGGAACAGTTTTAATGGTGAATACAGATATTTTATTAAGAGTGAAGATGAACAAGTGTTCGAGTTAAAAAACACTAAAGGAGCAGATAACAAATATCAAGAAGACTATAAAACTTTGCTAGCAGATTTAACGTCTATGGACGCTTCTAAGGTGAATTTAACGACTTACAGTATTAAATCGTTTATTGATACATATAATAGTTCTAAAGATTCTAATTACGAATCTAGGGATTCTAAATCTAAAGTAAAACTAAGGCTAGGTGTTTTTGGAGGTATTACTAATAATCCATTTAACACGAACCCTAACAATGAAAAAGTAGCTCTTTTTGGAACAGAACTTGAAGCTGTTTCTAGCAACTTAGACTCAAAACACGCTGGTTTTTTAAACGTTAGATACACAGCAGACAAGGATGATTTTCAATATTCTGCTACTCAATTAGCTTTAGGGTATCGCTATCGTTTTATTAATAAAGCTAATTTTAATATTTACGCGCAAACAAAGTTCGCAACCTTTACAAGCTCTAAAATAACAACTACAATTGTAGACCTTAATGATCCAACAACATCTATAACAGAAGAACAGAGCTCAACTAGTTTCGATGCTCCTTTTATATTTGGTTTAGGTGCAGATATTAAATTAGGAAACGGTTATTTAACCTTAGTCTACGATTCGCTTTTTGCCTTATTATTAGATAATGAAGATAATTTTGCTGTGGATTTTGCCATTGGTTATAAATTTAACTTATAGTGTCTCTTTTAAAGACTTCTAATCCCATATTTACACCTTACTTTTGGGAAGATAATCAAGCTTCACAATCAAAAATGACGGTTTATGGTATTGTAATAAAAACAGTAGCTATGCTTTTTATTACTAGTACAATCACTTTACTTATATGGAAATTAAATGCTTACGGCACAAACATTAAGTGGTATGGAACTGGTGGAATGCTTGCTGCTATTGTAATTAGCATTGTGCTTTCTTTTAGGCAACAATAGGCTCATATTTTAGTACTATTATACGCTATAGCTAAAGGCTTTTTTCTTGGTGGATTTACAAGTTATATAAAATCACGATTCCCAGACATGCCTTACCAAGCTATTGGCGTAACTTTAGTAACTTTTTTCACTATTTTATTTCTGTACCAAACGCGAATAATTGTTGTAACTAAAAAAGTGAAAAGCGTTATTATAACGGTTTGTTCGTCTATATTTTTGGTATATATTATCTCTTGGATATTAAGCTTTTTTGGTATTCGCTCGTTTATTTGGGGAACAAGTTGGATTACTATAGGCTTCAATGTTGTAGCTGCTACTTTTGCTGCTTTATCTTTCTTATTAGATTTCGATTTTATAGAACGCTATAAAGATAAAGCTCCTAAACACAAAGAATGGATAGCTTGTTATGGTTTACTTGTAACTATAATTTGGTTGTATGTAGAAGTCTTGAGATTAATGAAAAAGTTAACGATACGATTTTAATTTACAGCTATTACAATAGGTAATCTAAACTCCGTTTTTACTGGCTGATTGCGTTTAATGGCTGGGAATATTTGCGGTAAAGTATTTAAACTTTCTGAAATCATGTTTTTAATGTTGGGGATTTCGGTTTCTGTAGTTTCCTTTAAATCTATGTTTTTTATTGCTATTTCCCCTAATTCCGAAATTTGAAATTCTAAAACTAAAGTGTCTTCAATGTCTTGAGAAACAATAATGGTTTCGTTTTGTAAACGCGATGTTATATGTTGTGATAATGTGTTTTCGAAACACGTTTTCTTTTCTGTTTTTGTTTCAAATGTATCGCAAGTAGAAAACGTTGGATACGTGTCTACGGCATTCCAATTAAAGGTTTTTTGTTCTTCGTTATAAATATCTTCAGATGATATTTTTTTTGCATTAAAATAGTCGCATGACGTTGCGCAAATAATTAATAAAAAAACGAATACTTTTTGCATTGCTTTGACTAACCTAAACTTAAACTCTAAATGTCGTATATAAATCATTTCTTTTTCAATTCTTAATACAACTTTTAGAATATAAATTAGTATGAAATTGAAAAGTACAAAATTTTATATTAAAAATAAAAAAACCGAAGACTATGCTTCGGTTTTTGAATTGTATTGTATAATTAAACTACTCTCTGCTTACTACAAAAAGTTTAGAAAATGTATTTTCCTTATTAGATATTCTTAAAATATAAACACCATCTTCCATCTTATTTACAGGTATTGTTTCTTTTAAACTTCCAGAATCTAGCATTTTGTCATATTGTTTTACTAAAACACCATTAGCCATATAAATACCAAATGTGTAATTATCTTGTACAATTGTTTCAAAAGAGATATTTAGATGCTCTCTGGCTGGACTTGGATATACACTTATATTATTTTCGCTTAATGATGATAATGCCATTTCACAACATACTTTCTCTTGAACAATTTTTGTTGTTTTCGCTCCTAAAACCACCTTTTTAGTCATATTTTTTCCGTCTCTATAGATTAAAAAACTTACAACATCAAAAGGATTATACGCCGTTATTATTTCTATAGCATCACCTCTATTATTAACTTCGATACCATTAATTTTCATTACAATATCGTACGCTTTAAAATTATTATCAAAAGCGGCAGTATTTTCAATAACGTCTAAAACAACAACACCTTTTTCTGTTTCTTTATCACACGGCGTTCCAAAATACACACCTAAAAAAGTACCTTCATGTACTACTTTATCTAAAACACAAGTGTTTTCACAATCTAGAGATTGGGCAAAAGTTAATGACATAAAACTTAAAACAGTGGTAAAAAATAATAATTGCTTTTTCATTGAATCTAAATTAAACTGTAATATATTTTATTTCCTTCAGAAAAGCTAAAATCTAATAAACATTCAGGAAACATAAAGACTAAAGCCCTATTTTACAGTTGAAATACAAGATTTTGTTATTTTTTTTTCTCTTCATCTTTAAGAAACGCCTCTTTCTTTAATTTTGTGAGTTCCCATTTTGCAAAAGTCACATAATCACTTTCAGGATTTTTTTTGATAAAAGATTCAAACAAATCAATTTTACTTTGTAACTCTTTATAGTAACTTACTTTAGTGGCTACTAAAAAGAATTTAGCACTTTCATTCTCTGGATTTTCTTTTAGCGCCATTTTTAAATATTTCACTGCTACTTGTGGTTTCTGTAAACGATTATAAACAGTGGCTAACTTAGCATACTCATTATCTAAAGGAAGATCTTGAAGCTCTAAAGAACGTTTTATATATTTTTCAGCATTTATATAATCGTTTATTAACTGATATAGGCTTCCTAATCTGTATAAGTTGTTCGTGTTTTTAGGCTCTAAAAGTAATGCTAGTTCTAAGTATTCTATTGCCCTTTCGTACTCTAAATCTTTTTTATAAGCGAAACTTAACTTCTCGAACACAAACTGACTCTTTTCTCCAAGTGCTAATAACTTTTCGAACCAAACTATAGCAGGAGTATAATCACCTAGCAAAAACAAGCTTTGGGCTTTTAAACTCGTTAATGCAGCATTTTTTGGATAGCTTTTTAAACCCACAATAATTAAACTATCTAGCCTCTCAAATTTTTTATTTTTCAGACTGTGTTTTGCTAACTTATATATTGCCTTTTGATGGGCATTATCTAATTTATAGGCTGTTTTAAAATTGTTTTGTGCTTCTTCTATTTGTTTTAATCGCTCTAAAACCACACCTAATTCGTAATAATAATTTGGATTTGTACTATCTCTAGCTTTTAGCTTATTAAAAATAGCAACTGCATCTTCATTCATTTTTACTTTACTCAATAATTTACCGTATTCGTATTGTAACAAGGTGTTTTCATTATTATTGTCAAGAGCTATTTTATAATTCACTATTGCTTTATCGTAATTACCAATTGCGTTGTATGCTCTTGCTAATCTATACGATGTGTTTTCAGTAGCATTACTTTCTAGGAGTGTAATCGCTTTAGAAAAATTACCATTTGCCATTAAACTATCTGAAACATTTAAAACCGAAGACTGTGCTTCGGTTTTAAATGATATTAATATTAATAGTAGTGTTAGAATTCTAATCATTTTATAATATTGAAACTTATTGGTAAATCGAATGAAACACTAACAGGTTTCCCTTCTTTTTTTCCTGGTTGAAATTGTGGCAATAGTTTTACAACTCTTACAGCTTCTTTTTCTAATTCTGGATGTGGCCCTCTTGATTTAATGTCTACAATATTTCCTTCTTTATTAATGGTAAACTTAGTATAGATTCTTTGCTTACCTTTTAAACCAAGTGTTTCACTAAGTTTTGCATTAAAGTTATTAAGAACAAATCCATAAATATTATCACTAAAACATATTCTTTGTTCATCGTTTGAAGGCAAATTTTCACAACCAGGATATACAGGAACTTGATCTATATTATTAAATGGAATTTCTTTTCCACCAAGAACATCATAATGTACAGCTTTTACTTCATTCTTATTTTCAACATTATAAAAATTGAAATATGATGTATAATATATCCCATCAGGAAATTGAACTTTACTTTTTTCCATTTCCATTGGTCTTTCTTCTTCTTTAGGATGAATACTATATGAAATTAATTCTGTAGTTTCATCAATTATTGACCAGCTTACATAGTTTTTATTTTCTTTTAAAAAAGCTTCGTATTTTTCATGTATAACTTTTACGTCATTAGGCATTTCTTCACCTAATTGTAATGAATAAGAGTACAGTTTCAAATTATCTAGATTATTGTTACTTTCTTCTTGAGTTTCACAAGACGTGTAAAACAACATACCAATCACCAAAGGAAATAATAATAAATATTTCGCTAGATGAATTTGTTTTGATTTTGATTTGCTTAACATAATGATTCGTTTTTTGATTAATGATTGTTTAAAAAATGGATTGATAAATGACACCTTCTGGGTATCGAAAACTTGCGAGAGTAGGTTTTGATAATAATTAACTTTATTAGTCGATTTTACAGCTTTAGAATCTGCGACATACTCATGCAAATTTGCTATTCTTTTTTGGTACATATAAATTAGTGGATTAAACCAAAAAACAATTTTTAAGACTTCGAAAAACAATAAATCTAGACTGTGTTTTTCCTTAACGTGTTGTAGCTCGTGAACCAAAATACTTTGTCTATCTTCTGTATTAATGTCTTTGCCTAGAAATATATAATTGAAAAATGAAAAAGCCTGTTTACTATTAACCAATTCAATCAAAAAAGCTGTTTCAAACTTAACTTTCGGGCTGTTGTAAGCCAATGCTAATAACTTATAAAACTTAATAGCGAATAAAACTAATGCTATTGCACAACCTAAATACAGCAGGTAATTCCAGCTAAAATAAACACTAGAATTACTTATAGTATTTACTATTGCATCTTCAGTATTTATGTTGTTGACTGTTTTTCCTAAAACAACTTCGGGTAACGTATAAATGTATTCTTTAGGTATTATAGTTTTAAAACTATCAATTTTTATAAATGGCAACACTATGGACAATAATGCTGAAGCCAATAAATAAAATCGATTGTAATTAAAGAAAGTTTCTTTCTTTAAAAAGCCATCGTAAATCAATAAAAACAAAAGCTGAAAAACAACAGTTTGTAAAATATAGTGTAACATAATTTTATTTTTTAGCGCCCTTATTTATCTCTTTTAAAACCGGAGTCAATGCTTCGGTTTTAAGTGATAATAGTTCCATTCTAGTCATTACTTAATATTAAAAGTTATTGGTAAATCGAATGCAACACTAACAGGCTTACCTTCTTGTTTCCCTGGTTGTAGTTGCGGAATAAGTTGCACTACTCTTTTAGCCTCTTTTTCTAATTCTGGATGTGGAGCTCTTGCTTTTATATCTACAACATTCCCTTCTTTATTAATGAGAAACCTAGTATAGATTCTTTGCTTTCCTGATAAACCAAGTGTTTTTCCAAGATCTAAATTGAAGTTTTTAGCAACTAGTTTACTAATTTTATCGCTAAAGCATTTTCTTTGATTATCGTTTGAATCTGAAGTATCACATCCTGGAAAAACAGGAACTTCATCTATTGAGGCGAAAGAGATTGACTCATTTTGAACTTTAAACTCTATTCTTTTATGCCTTAAACCATCAGAAATTATTTGTGTGTGGTAAAAAACATCATTTCTAATTTGTTCTACTTGGCTATCAATTAGTTTTTGTTCCTCAGTTGTTATATTATCTAAATCTTTTACGTGTAATTTTATAACGCCTCCTGAAGCACTATTCTGCCATTTATCTATAGATTCTTGTTTTTCCTTTCTTAACAAATAATTCTCATAAGTATTTTCTTTGATACTTTTAAGTTTATTATTTAATGAGTTAATTAGATTTTCTTCTGTAGCCGTTTCGAGCGCTATTTTATTAATTCTTTCAATAATTATCATCATTTTAATATACTCTTCTTTTGTGCAGAGATAATTATTTCTGTTGAACATATCATCACTCATAATTATTTTCATCGCTTGTTCATCGCTTAGTCCTTTTAATTCTTTCTTTAATTTTTCTTGTAATTCTTGTTCTGTTAATTGAGACGTTTCTTCCCTTGGAGTTTCAATTTGAGTTTCACAAGACGTGTAAAACAACATCCCAATTACCATTGGAAATAATAATAAATATTTTGCTAGATGAATTTGTTTTGATTTTGATTTGCTTAACATATTGATTCGTTTTTTGATTAATGATTGTTTAAAAAATGGGTTGATGAATGATACCTTTTGGGTATCGAAAACTTGCGATAACAAGTTTTGATAATAATTAACTTTGCAACTCGACTTTACTGCTTTAGAATCTGCAATAAACTCATGTAAATTCGACATTCTTTTTTGGTACATATAAATTAGTGGATTAAACCAAAAAACAATTTTTAAGACTTCGAAAAACAATAAATCTAGACTGTGTTTTTCCTTAACGTGTTGTAGCTCGTGAACCAAAATACTTTGTCTATCTTCTGTATTAATGTCTTTGCCTAGAAATATATAATTGAAAAATGAAAAAGCCTGTTTACTATTAACCAATTCAATCAAAAAAGCTGTTTCAAACTTAACTTTCGGGTTTTTGTAAGCCATTGCCATTAACTTATAAAACTTAATAACAAATAAAACTAATGCTATTGCACAACCTAAATACAGCAGGTAACCCCAACTAAAATAAAAACTAGATGTATTTATTGTATTTACTATAGCATCCTCAGTATTTATGTTGTTGACTGTTTTTCCTAAAACAACTTCGGGTAACGTATAAATGTATTCTTTAGGTATTATAGCTTTAAAGCTATCGATTTTTATAAATGGCAACACGATAGATAAAAGTGCTGAGGCTAATAAATAAAACCGGTTGTGATTAAAGAAAGTTTCTTTCTTCAAAAAGCCATCGTAAATCAATAAAAACAAAAGCTGAAAAACAACAGTTTGTAAAATATAGTGTAACATAATTTTATTTTTTAGTGTCCTTATTTATCTCTTTTAAAACGGACTCTAACTCGTTTAATTTGATGTCGTTTGTTTTCATAAAAAAAGAAACCATACTTTTAAATGAGCCTTGAAAATAGTTGTCTACCAATTTGTTTATAGATTGGTTACTGTAAGATTCTTTATTTAATAAAGGAAAATAAATATGCCCTTTTCCTATTTTTTCATAATCTACAAAGCCTTTACTCTCTAATATCCTTACTATAGTAGATACGGTATTGTATGCTGGCTTAGGGTTTGGAAACTCTTCAATTATCTGTTTTACGTTGCCTTTTTTTAATTGCCAAAGCACTTGCATAATATCTTCTTCTGCCTTTGTGAGTTGTTTCATTTTATAAAAAATATTGATTGAGGTCTGTTTTTATTAGTTTCTAGCTCTTTTAAACTAAGTAATTAGTTCAAATATAACTATTATTTTAGTTTAAACTAACTTTTTAGTTTAAAATGTAACAAGTATCTGTTTTTAGCGTCTTATAAATAAATTGACTTTATGGATATATTCTTAACCATTATTGGTTTGCTTTTTATGATTATTGGACTTATAGGAAGTTTTCTGCCTATTTTACCTGGACCACCTTTAAGCTGGATTGGATTACTATTGCTGCATTTAACTGATGCTATACCAAATAACTTAACCTTTTTAGGTATAACATTAATAATCGCATTACTAGCTTTTACTTTAGATTATATTATTCCAGCATTGGGAGCAAAAAAATTTGGAGGTACAAGAGCGGGAATGATTGGAACAACAATTGGACTTATTATTGGTATTTTGTCTCCAATTCCTGGAGGAATAATTATTGGCCCTTTTCTAGGAGCACTTTTAGGTGAATTGTCCAACAAAGCAGATTCGAAGACCGCATTAAAAGCTGCTTTTGGCTCTTTTCTAGGGTTTATAACTGGAACTTTTATAAAGTTTATTGTGGCAATAATCTATTTAGGTCTGTTTATTAATATTTTTTGGGAGTACAGAAATAGCATCTTTTAAAAACAATGTGTTATTAAAAACCTAAACATCTACAAAAAAAGTAGTGATTAGTCAATAAAACCAAAATCTCTACCTTTTTCTAAAAGTGTTTTTTCATCACCGTCTTCAACCTTAAATATTTCTTTTAAATGTTTCTTTTTCTTTTCTATACTACTTAAAGATAGATTCATTTTTTCTGCAATATCTTTATTTCTATCACCTCTAGAAATATGGTGTAAAATACGATGGCTAACTTCATCTAATTCAATACCACTAATTTTCGTTCTTTTAATTGCCTGATTTACAGTTCCACTATAAAATGGCGGATTATTTAAAACCGCTTGAAAAGCACTTGCAAGTTCTCGTGAAGTAAGATCACTTTTTATTAAAAACCCTTCCGGGTTAATATTATTTATTATACTATGAATGCGATAAGACTCATTAAACATCGTAAGCATTACTATTTTAGAGTCAGGCGATTTTTCTCTTACAAACATAGCCAAATCTTCTCCAGATTTAATTGTACCATCACTAGATGGCGGCATGCTTATATCAAAAAAGTAAACAGTATAAAATTGACCAAGTGCAATAGATTTCTTAATTAAGGCTAAAGATTCATCACAGTTGGTTGCAAAATCAATAATAAGGTTTTGAGACTCTTTTTTAGTTGCTAACAAAGTATTTTGATAACCCTCAATAATCATTGGGTGATCGTCTGTCATCAATATTTTAATAGTTTCATGTTCCATTGTTCGTTTTTTAAGGTATTATTCTATTGGAACTTCAATATTAATTGTTGTGCCCTTATTAATTTCGCTCTTTATTTCTTGCGTTCCAGATATAGCCTCTATTCTAGATTTAATATTTTTCAATCCTATACCTTCTTTTTGTTTAGACTTATCGTAACCAACGCCATCATCTTTTATGATTAAAGATATAAAATTATTTTCTTGTTTTAATGCGACTATTACAAGTTTAGCTTTTGCATGTTTATAAATATTTTGCAGGGACTCTTGTACAATTCTATAAATATGAATTTTAGTTTTATTGGTTAGGTCATCCCAATTTATTTTTTCTGAAATATCTGTTTCATATTCCAATTCATAGGCACCACATTGTGTAATTATTAGTGTGTTAATCATTTCAGAAAAACTCGCTTGGGTAATAAAATCGGTATTTAAATCATGGGATACTTTTCTAATATCTTGTTCAATTTCCTTAAGTTCATCTATATAATTAAATCTATTATTTATAGCCTCTTCTGTAGTACTATAATTTAAACTGTCTAAACTCAATCGCGTACCAAAAAGCCGCCCTAAAATTCCATCATGCAACTCTTCGCTTATTCTCTTCTTTTCGGCTGTTCTAGCTTCATCCATTTGCTCTTGTTGCGATAGCATCAAATTATAAATCTCTTCGTTAGCTTCTTGCTGCTGTTGTACTAGTTTTAACTCTTTGTTTTTTTCGCGTTGTGTTTTTATTATATAAAGCAATAACGAAGAAAACACTAAAATAATGGACAACACTATTAGCCATATATTTTGGCTAAATAGTTGTTTGTTTTTAGCTTCAACTTTATCCGTTTCATATTCTATTCTTATAAATTTATTGCGAATAGTACGTTCAGCCTTTACTAAGCTGTCGTTTAAAGTTACATAGGCATCATAGTGTTTTACCGCAATGCTATCCTCTTCAATTCTTGATAGTAAGAGTAGCGATTTTAGTAAATCGTCATTATGATATTGCTCAGAAATGGACTTGGCTCTATAAGCATGATACTTGGTCGAGTCCTTTTTATTTTGGTCGTGGTAAAATTCAGCTAAATGCTGATGTATAATAATTGAATTGTATTGAGATTTTGTGCTATCACAAATCCGCAGTGCTTTTAAATAGAGTTCTGGTAGTTGGGTTTTAGCATTAGATAAATATAAAGTATGTGCATAGTTATCTAGAATAGTGGCATAAAAATCTAAATGTTCTGTTTGTATGGTTTTATCGTTTAATATTTCTTTAAAGTACGCTAATGCAAGGTTGTATTGATCGGCATATTTATAAGTTAATGCTAAATTGTTTTTTGAAATATTTATAAAAAACTCATTATTTCCTGCTAAACGTTTTTTTATTTCTATAGATTTTTTATGATATTTTATAGATTCATCATATTGTTCTAGCTGTTTAAAAACGAGTCCTAAATTATTATAATGATAGGATTTATATGAATTAACCGCCTTGTTCTCTTCTAAAGACTCTAGTAATTTTATGGCTTTTGTAGAGGCTATCTCACTACCAGTAAAATCTTTTTCATTTTTTTGAATAACTGCAAGATCTAATAGTGTTTTTGCTGCATTATATTTATCTTTTAGAGCAATATATGTTTTTACTGCTTTGTTTTGATAAAAATAAGCACTGTCTGAGAGACGTTTATTTACATAATAAATACCTAAATTTTGATTGGCTCTTGCAAACGATGAAGAATCTTTTACTTTTTCTGAAAGTGTTACATTTTCAAGGTTAACCAATTTAAAAGCTTCAAAATCTTTTAATTCCCAAAACACTGTAGAAATACGTCTGTTACATTGTATAATTAAAGAATCTGTATTTAATTCTTTTGCCAAATACACTGCACGTTTTGCAAAAGCTAAACGCTGAATATTTGAAAAGTCATTTTTCTGTTTAGATTGTGTTTTGTAGAGTTTTATAGAATCTATTGTACTCGATTGCGAAAACGCAAAAAAGGTTACACAATAGCATACAATACTACAAACTAATTTAGATTTTAAAAATGGCATATAAATTACAGTCTTTTCAAATGTATAATAAACAAATGAAAAGATTAAATTATTAATGCTTATTAAATCAATAATTAATCTTCAGGCGTCATAGTCATATCAATTGCACCATTTTTAATATAAATAGTAGTCGTTTCATTTTGAACTAAATCATCAGCTAAAGTGATGTCTTTGTCCTTGCTACTAAATGATGTAAACAATGCCAGTGCTAATACTCCAAATAAAGTGATTTTTAATGTTTTCATAATAAATATTGTTTAAGGTTTATTGTTTTAATTTTAAGTGTTGTAAAATCAAATATATTTTTATAATTAATCTTCAGGTGTTGATGTATGATCTATTTCTCCACCGGTTGCTAAAATCTCAGTATTGTTTACTAACGTTTCATCTTCATCTAAACTTTCTGCTGTACATGATGTAATGGCTACTAATAATACTGCTATGCTTAAAATTGTTTTTAATGTTCTCATAATAAATAGGGTTTGAGGGCTATATTTCTAATGTATTAGTTCTTTTGAGTATGAAATTAATCTTCAGGTGTTGATGTATGATCTATTTCTCCTCCTGTTTTTAAAATCACGGTATCGTTTACTAACGTTTCGTCTTCGTCTAGACTTTCTGCTGTGCATGATGTAAAGGCTACTAATAATACTGCTACGCTTAAAATTGTTTTTAATGTTTTCATAATAAATAGGGTTTGAGGGATATATTATTAATGTATTAGTTATTTAGAGTGTAAAATTAATCTTCAGGTGTAGACGTATGATCTATTTCTCCGCCTGTTGCTAAAATCACAGTGTCGTTTACTAACGTTTCGTCGTCGTCTAAACTCTCTGCTGTACATGATGTAAAGGCTACTAATAATAATGCTGTGGCTAAAATTGTTTTTAATGTTTTCATTGCAATTAATGTTTAAGGGTTATTGTTTTTAATGTAAGGATTAAGGAGATAAGATTAAAAAAGGCATCTATTTTATCATAAGTACCTGATTACTAATCTTTTTTAATAATACAAATATAGTTTAAAAGTGTCATTCGCAAAACAAAAAAAGGCTTTAAAACAAAAAAGCATCCCGATTTTCAATTCCGAAAAAACGGAGGAAAAAAGGAAAGCTTCTCATCGGTTTAAGCTATTTAACTAGCTCTCTACCAGTTTGATGGACTACTACACCCATCAAAACAACACAACTAAATTTATTGCTAAAAAAAGCTTCAACAATGTTGAAGCTTTTAGCAATCTTGCGGTCTGGACGGGACTCGAACCCGCGACCTTCGCCGTGACAGGGCGACATTCTAACCAACTGAACTACCAGACCGTTGCATATTGCGAGTGCAAATATAAACCGCTTAATTAATATCACAAACCTTTTTATGGTTTTTTTTACAAAAAATAATCAAATAAATTTTTGACGCTCTAACATATAACTAGTTAGAATAGCATCAAAGTTTTTATTTATGTCTGCTTCAACGTATTTAATACGGTTTTGACCACATTTTACCCGTAATTCATTAAAATAATCACTAACTAAAGCTTCATAATTGTCTTTTACCTGTTCACTATACAAATTAATATGCTCTCCTGTTTCAACATCAATAAATCGTTTTGGCTTATTATCGAAGTCGAAAGTTAATTCTTTACTTCTGTCAAACACATGAAACAAAACGACCTCATGTTTGTTATGTTTTAAATGCCTTAGTGCTTCAAACAACTTTACCTCATCAGTGGTAGTCTGAAACATATCTGTAAACACAAAAATTAGAGAACGCCTATGGATCTTCTCGGCTATTTGGTGTAAGTATTGGTATGTTTCCGTTTGTTTGTTCTTAGGCTTGCTTAAAGCAGCATTACTTAACTGTGCTAATAGCATTTGATGATGACGTTCACTTCCTTTCTCGCTTGAATAAAAATCGAAAGCATCGCTATATATACTTAAACCAACAGCATCACGCTGTTTTTTAAGAATATGCATTAACGAAGCTGCAGCTAAGGCCGAAAATGCGATTTTATTCAAATTATCTATCGCGAAATCTTTTATTTCAGGATAGTGCATCGAGCTACTATTATCCAAAATAATATGACACCGTAAATTAGTTTCGTCGTCGTATCGTTTAGTGTAAAGTTTATCTGTTTTCGCGAAGAGTTTCCAATCTATATGGCGCGTGCTTTCACCTTGATTGTAAATTTTATGCTCGGCAAATTCTGCCGAAAAGCCATGAAACGGACTTTTATGCATACCAGAAATAAAACCTTCAACAACTTGTTTCGCCAAGTGTTCAAGGTTTTTAAATCCGCCAGCTTTATTTAATTCGTCTTGTAAATTCATTCCATCTTAATCTTCCCAACGCGAAGAAACTACTATTCTATACTTTTAATAACAAAGAAAAAGACAACGGTTAAACATAAAATTTACGCATTGCAATCTTTTCTCTTTCTTCTAGAATCTCTTTTATTATTCTATAACACCATCTACAATTCCGTATTCTTTAGACTCTTCTGCTCCCATCCAATGGTCACGATTAAAATCTTTCAGTACTTTATCGTAAGTCTGTCCGCAATTATCTGCCAAAATATGAGCACTCAATTCTTTTGTTTTTACAATTTCTTGAGCCGTAATTTCAATATCACTAGCTTGACCTCGAGCACCACCACTTGGTTGATGAATCATCACACGAGCGTGTGGCTGGATGAAACGTTTGCCTTTTGTTCCAACCGATAATAAAATCGATCCCATAGAAGCGGCCAACCCAGTACAAACTGTCGAAACATCACTTTTTAAAGACTTTATTGTATCGTACATAGCGAACCCTGAAGTTACATAGCCACCTGGACTATTAATGTAAAGTGTAATATCTTTAGTCTCTAAACTATCTAAATATAGTAATCTATCAACGACATGTTTTGCACTTTTATCGTCTACCATTCCCCAAAGAAATACTTTTCTTTCGTCTAGTAATTTACTATCTATTGCGTCTTGCGCTTTTGTTATTTTACTCATTATAATTTACTTTTTTACTAAAATAAAAAAAGGTTTGCTATTACAGCAAACCTTTATCAATTCTTTATGAAATATATTTCTATAGTAAAGCGTCGATAGCGTCAGAATATGCCTTTTTTGGCGCAACTCCAACCTGTCTTCCAACAACTTCTCCGTTTTGAAACACTAATACCGTTGGTATGTTTCTTACGCCATATTTTGAAGCAAATTCTTGATTTGCGTCAACATCTAATTTACCAACAACAGCTTTTCCTTCGTACTCATCGCTAATTTGGTCAATAATTGGTCCAACCATTCTACAAGGTCCACACCAAGCTGCCCAAAAGTCCACTACTACTGGCTTATCGCTTTTTAATACTGTTTCTTCAAAATTTGCATCTGTGATTTCTAATGCCATAATAATATAATTTAATTGTGTGTTTATTCACTGTTAATATACAAACTTAGTCAAAAAAAACACCAAAGCTTACAACCTGACAATTTGTTTAACTTATGGTAGTATTGATTTGGCTTATGTTGTTTTGGGCGCATAAACCAGGCTTTCTCTACTCGCTCTCTACGAGGAGCTCAAACATGCTGTTTCAAATGCGAAGCATTCACGAGTTCCTATTTATAAAATAAGAATGAACGAGTAATCCTTTGCGCGGAAATCGAGTTAGTATTTATAAAACGTAGACACTTTTTCTATTGAGAAAGCTCTTGTAAAACAAAAAAAATCAAGAATTCAACTTATAATGAATTTGATCTTCATCCAATGCGCTCAACAATTCTTGAGACACTTTTACCTTTTGTCTTCTACTTGGCATTTCTAATTTAATTTGTTCTCTATTATCGTAAACCACGAAATCTAGTAAATGACTTCCTGGATGCATAGAAATCAAGTCTTTTAAATTCTGTATTTTATCAGATTCTAACTCTTTTATATTTAATTGAATAGACAGTTTTCGCACGTACTTATCCATAACATCATGCAACAACTGAAAGCTATTAAATTGCAATCTAGGATCACTCTTTTTACCTGTATCTCTGTTCACCCAACCGTCTTTTACAAAGGTTTTTACGTGTACAAAAGTGTTTTGTAATAAAAACGGACGATGCTTTAAATAGTCTTCTCCAAAAATGCGAAACTCAAAAGTATCTGTATAATCTTCAATAGTAAACAAAGCCCAGCCTTTACCTTGTTTACTTACACGATGTTGCACATCTGTAACCACACCTCCGAAGGTTATATCTTTATTTACGTGATCTGCTAAATCATTAAAATAAGCAATAGTTCCAGTACAAAAACTTTTCATTTCGGTTCTAAAATCATCTAAAGGATGCCCTGAAATATAAACACCTACAACTTCGCGTTCTTGAGCAAGTTTTTCCATAGTTCCCCAAGTCTCACATGGTGGCAATTGTGGTTCGGGTATTTGGACCTCACTTCCACCTCCAAATAAACTTACTTGAGAAGAATTCTCATTTTCTTGGTGTTTTGCTCCATATTTTATTGCTTTTTCTAGGAACGTTAAATCGCTACCTTCTTTGTGGAAATATTGTGCGCGATGTGTATTATCAAAACAATCGAAACCACCAGCCAAAGCGAGGTTTTCGAAAGCTTTTTTATTTGCTGCACGTAAATCTATGCGCTTTGAAATATCAAAAATAGATTTATAAGGCCCATCTTCTTTTCTATTGTTTACAATTGTCATTACTGCGCCATGACCAACACCTTTTATGGCTCCCATTCCAAAACGTACTGCATTATCTTTATTTACAGAAAACTTATAATAACTCTCATTAACATCTGGTCCAAGAACAGGTAATTTCATACGCTTACACTCTTCCATAAAGAAAGTCACCTGCTTGATGTCATTCATGTTATTAGACAATACTGCCGCCATATATTCCGCAGGATAATGCGCTTTTAAATAAGCCGTTTGGTATGCAATCCAAGCGTAACATGTAGAGTGAGATTTGTTAAAGGC
Source organism: Lacinutrix jangbogonensis (assembly GCF_000797445.1). Classification (GTDB taxonomy): domain Bacteria; phylum Bacteroidota; class Bacteroidia; order Flavobacteriales; family Flavobacteriaceae; genus Lacinutrix; species Lacinutrix jangbogonensis. The sequence continues at coordinate 193,541 of NZ_JSWF01000044.1, forward strand.
GTAACTAGCAAAGGCCTCCCAATCTTTCCAAATTTTTTCAAGTTTTTTAGGATCGTGCCCTTTTGCACTTGCTTGCTCGATAAATTTGGGTTTCATTTTATCAAGTACTGCAATCTGCTTTTTACCCATCGCTTTACGCAAAACATCGGCTTCACCTTTGGTGAAATCTGCCAGCTTTTGCGAGAGTAGCATTACTTGTTCTTGGTAAACGGTAATACCATAGGTTTCTTTTAAATACTCTTCCATAGCTGGAAGGTCATATTCTATATCTTCATCACCATGTTTTCTTTTTACAAAACTTGGAATATATTCCATTGGTCCTGGACGATACAATGCATTCATAGCAATTAAATCGTCGAAAACCGTAGGTTTTAAATCTTTAAGGTGTTTTTGCATTCCGGGAGATTCATATTGGAATACACCAACAGTTTCTCCTCTTTGGAATAATGCATACGTTTCTTCATCATCCAATGGAAAGCTATCTGGATCTAATAAAATATCATGTTTCGCTTTTACAATTTTAACGGTGTCTTTAATTAAAGTCAGCGTTTTTAATCCCAAGAAATCCATTTTTAATAATCCTGCATCTTCCACGACAGAGTTATCAAATTGGGTAACATATAAATCGGAATCTTTTGCCAAAGCAACGGGAACGAACTTGGTAATATCATCTGGCGTAATAATAACACCACAGGCATGAATACCTGTATTTCTGACCGAACCTTCAAGTGATCTGGCAATGTTTACGGTTTCTGCTTGAAGATCATCGCCTTCAGAGATATTCAATAATTCGTTTATTTTCTCTAAATCTTCAGCTCTAAATTTACTTCCTAATTCCTTTTCAGATAAACCAAAAATCTTATTCAACTTCGACATGGTTGGAATTAGCTTCGCAATCCTATCGGCATCAAATAATGGTAAATCTAAAACACGAGCGGTATCTCGAATGGATGACTTTGCAGCCATGGTACCATACGTAATAATCTGTGCTACTTGGCTACTTCCGTATTTATCGATAACATAATCCATAACACGACTTCTGCCTTCGTCGTCAAAATCGATATCGATATCTGGCATACTTACACGGTCTGGATTCAAGAAACGCTCAAAAAGCAGATTATACAGCAAAGGATCTATATTGGTAATCCATAGACAATAGGCAACTACAGAACCCGCTGCAGAACCACGTCCTGGACCAACAGAAACATCCATTTTTCTAGCTTCACGTATAAAATCTTCTACAATTAGAAAATAACCTGGATATCCCGTTTTCTCGATTACACTAAGTTCAAAATCTAATCTTTCAACAACTTCTTCTGAGAGCTCTTCACCATATCGCTTCTTAGCACCTACATAAGTTAAGTGACGTAAAAATGCATTTTCACCTCGCTTTCCTTTATCAATAAGATCTTCTTTACTTACAAATTCTTCAGGAATATCGAAAGCTGGTAATAAAACATCTCGTGCTAATTGATACCCTTCAACTTTATTAACAACCTCTTGAATATTACTAATAGCTTCAGGAATATCTTTGAAAATATTTTTCATCGCCTCTGCAGACTTAAAATAATATTCTTGGTTTGGCAAACCATAACGATACCCACGACCACGACCAATTGGTGTTGCTTGCTTTTCACCATCTTTTACACACAATAAAATATCATGCGCATTGGCATCGTCTTGCTTTGCGTAGTATGTATTATTAGACGCTACAAGCTTAATGTCATGCTTCCGAGCTAACTTAATTAAGGTTGGATTTACTCGGTTTTCATCTTCCTGATCATGGCGCATAATCTCGACATACAAATCGTCTGCAAAAGCTTCTTTCCACCATACCAAAGCTTCTTCTGCCTGGTTTTCTCCAACGTTTAAAATCTTACTTGGCACTTCGCCGTATAAGTTCCCTGTTAAACAAATTAAGTCTTCTTTGTACTGCTCAATAAGTTTTTTATCAATTCTTGGTAGATAATAAAATCCATCAACAAAAGCATGAGATGATAATTTCGCTAGATTATGATAGCCTTTTTTGTTTTTAGCAATCAATACAATTTGATAACCGTTATCTTTTCTGCTTTTATCTAAATGGTCTTCGCAAACAAAAAACTCGCAACCAATAATTGGTTTTATTCTTTTAGCGGTTGTAGTTTTACCTTCGTTCTCAGATTCCTTTATTTTTGCTTCAACCGCTTTGTTATGCTTATTTGCGGCATTTACAAAATGAAATGCTCCCATCATATTCGCATGATCGGTTAATGCTACCGCTGGCATTTTATTTTCGGCAGCTATAGTAATTAAATCTGCAACACTCATTGTAGATTGTAATACCGAAAACTGAGAATGATTGTGTAAATGCACAAAATCCACAGCTTGTAAATCTGCTATATTTTCTTTTATTTCTTCTGTAGAAACAGTGATCGCTTCAGCCTTTTGTAATCTCGCATTAATCTTAGCGCTTTCGTTCTTGAGATTAATATGTTTTAAACCTATTAATTTTATAGGCTGCGGATTCGCTTCCGAAAAATTCTCATAATAATCTGGCAGAACATCTAGTTGTTCTATTGTGTATTGCTGTCTTCTAATTAATTCTAAAAAACAACGTGTAGTTGCTTCTACATCTGCAGTTGCATTATGCGCTTCTCCAAACGGTTGATTGAATAAATATTGATGTAACTCTGTTAACGTGGGCAATTTAAATTTACCGTAACGACCGCCAGGAAGCTCGCACAAACTTGCAGTGTGTTCTGTACAGGTATCTAAAACTGGTAATTCTTGCAATTGGTTTGCAACGTTCCCACGTACAAACTCTGCTCCCATAATATTGAGATCGAATTTTACATTTTGTCCAACTACAAATTTTGTTTTACCTAATGCAATGTTAAATTTCTCTAAAACCTCGGATAAAACAACACCTTGTTCTTGTGCTAACTCTGTAGAAATGCCATGAATTTTCTCAGCATCATAAGGAATATTAAAACCTTCTGGTTTTACTAAATAATCTTCACTTTCAACACAGTTTCCCATATCGTCATGCAATTGCCAAGCGATTTGAATACATCTAGGCCAATTATCTGTAACTGTATATGGTACATCCCAACGTTTTGGTAATCCTGTAGTTTCAGTATCAAAGATTAAGTACATGTATTGTTTTCTATAGAATTTTAAAGCTGTTTAGCAGTGTAAAATAGAGCCTATAAAAGTACATAAACCGATAGTTTTTTAAACTGAAAGTTATAAACATTTGTAAACAAAAAAAAACGCAGACTAAGATTTAGTCTGCGCTTTAAAATATTTTATAATTGCTATTAAATACAACTTAAACCATCTATAGTTGTTTGTAGAGAGCCATCATCGTCACCACAAGCAACTTTTTGTGCTGTAAGTGCTGCTTTATAAGCATTACATACAACAGCGAAATTAGCATCACCAGGCGAAACTGCATTATAGTTAATTAAATTTGCTGCTACTATTGCAGATGCTGAAGCACAAACTGCATCTATACCTCCTGATAGTGGTCCACCAGATAAAGGTACTTTAAAAAATACTCCATTATTTACATTTATTGAAGTTAGCCCAGAACTATTAAATGCATTAAAATAAAACTCTCCAGAAACATAGCCTCTTTCAATATTTACTTCTTTTAAATCTATTATTCCAGATGCTGGATATAATTGAACACTTGGGTCTGGTATATTATTTGAAGAATACAAAAAATCATCAATATCTACTAAAGACCCAGATGATGCTGTTTCTGCAACATCGTAAATACCTACTGCTGTTGAATTTACTTCTATTGTAATAGTTTCAAAATTACTAGATCCAACAATCGTTAACACTCCTAAACCATCGATATTAGCACTAAAAGTTCGAGCTTCCCATAAGTTTCCATCTTTTTCTCCTTGAAAGGAAGGTGAATTAAACTCTAAATCTTCTCCACAACCAAAAAAAGTAAAGGTTACTAGAATTAAAACAATAATTTTTTTCATAGTTTTTGTGTTTCAAGGACTCAAAAATAAAATAAAAAATCACAATGAGATACAAATACATTAAAAACTTGGTGTTTAAATAAAAATTGTATATTTGCGGACTTATTAATAATAGAGGTCGCGTACCTCACAAATTAATTTTTATGCCTGTAAAAATCAGATTACAAAGACACGGTAAAAAAGGGAAACCTTACTACTGGATCGTAGCAGCAGATGCTCGCGCGAAAAGAGATGGTAAATACCTAGAGAAATTAGGTGCTTACAATCCAAACACTAATCCTGCAACTATCGAATTAGATATTGACGGAGCAGTAACATGGCTTCAGAATGGTGCACAACCAACTGATACAGCCAAAGCATTATTATCTTACAAAGGTGCTTTATTGAAAAACCACCTTGCTGGTGGAGTTCGTAAAGGTGCTTTAACTGAAGAGCAAGCTGAGAAGAAATTCGCTGCTTGGTTAGAAGAAAAAGGTGGAAAGGTAGATGCTAAAAAAGATGGTTTATCTAAAGCGGAAGCTGATGTTAAAGCCAAAGCATTTGAAGCTGAAAAAGCAGCAAACGAAGCAAGAATCGCAGCAGCTGCTCCAGTTGTTGAAGAAGAAGCTCCAGCTGAAGAAGCGGCAACAAACGAAGAAGAATAGAAAATTAATTTTTTATACTTTTAAACTCCGATAATTTTTTATCGGAGTTTTTTTATGTAAAATAGTACTCTACACAAACAGACTGTATAATTGAGTATATTCCATTGAAAAACGGAATCTAGATATTAATAAGATTTCCGATCTATTCGGGAATACAAAATAAATTTTCGATGACTAAACAAGAGTGTTTCTTTTTAGGTAAAATTGTAAAAAAGTATAGTTTTAAGGGCGAATTGCTAATAAAACTAGATACGGATGAACCTAATCTGTATGAAAATCTAGATTCAATATTTATAGATTTACGTGGTAATTTAATTCCTTTTTTTATTGAGCGTTCTCAATTACATAAAAGTGAATTGCTTCGTGTAAAATTTGAAGATGTAGATATCGAAGCAGATGCAGATGCACTAATGAAATGCGAATGTTATTTACCATTAACCTTCTTACCAGAATTGGAAGATAACAAGTTTTACTTCCATGAAATAATTGGTTATAAAGTTGAAGATATAAATTTTGGAGACGTTGGTATTATAAAAGGTGTAAACGATTCTACTTCTCAATCCCTTTTTGAAATAGATAGAAATGGTATTGAAATTTTAATACCAATGAATGATGAATTTATCTCGAAAGTAGATAAAGAGAATAAAATTATTTTTGTAGATACTCCCGAAGGACTTATAGATTTATACTTAGAAGATGAATAAGCCTTTCAAATTCAAACAATTCGAAGTCAGCCAAGACCAATGTGCCATGAAAATTGGTACAGATGGTGTTTTACTTGGCGCTTGGGCTTCAATAGAAAAACAACCTTTTGCAACTTTAGATATTGGAGCTGGAACAGGAATTTTATCTTTAATGTTAGCGCAACGCTGTGATGCAGAAGTTATAGACGCCCTAGAAATTGACGAACACGCATACGAACAATGTGTTGGGAACTTTGAAGCATCACCTTGGAGTGACAGGCTATTTTGCTATCATGCAGATTTAGCAGAATTTACTGATGAGATTGAAGATCAGTACGACCTTATTATTTGTAATCCGCCTTTCTATTCTGAAGATTACAAAACAGAAAGTACACAACGTGATTTAGCACGTTTTCAAGACGCAATGCCTTTTGAGCATTTAGTAGATAGTGTCTCGAAACTATTAATAGAAGACGGAACCTTTTGTACGATTATTCCATTTAAGGAAGAAGAAAAATTTATTGCATTAGCTTCTGCTGTAAACCTAAAAGCAAATAAAATTACTCGCGTTAGAGGCGCTTTAAATTCGGAAATAAAGCGTTCTTTAATCGCGATGTCTTTCCGCGAAAGCGCTATAAAAATAAACGAACTCGTAATTGAAAACGCTAGACACGATTATACCGAAGACTATATTAATTTGACTAAAGCATTTTATCTAAAAATGTAGATTTTTTAATTGCTAACTGTAATGGATTTCGTTATTTTTGTGAAACTTATATAATAACACCTCTTATTCTAAGGATTTCTTAAAATTTAAGGTAAAAAATATAGGTATGAGTCATCCATAAATTAAAACTTAATCATGTATACAAATGATTAAATGGATACAACATTTGACAATTAAAAAACAATAAAAACGACCAAATGAAACCAGATTTATTCGAAGCCCCAGATTACTACAATCTTGACGAACTTTTAACAGAAGAACATAAACTAGTACGTGATGCTGCCAGAGAATGGGTTAAGCGTGACGTTTCTCCTATTATTGAAGAAGCGGCTCAAAAAGCTGAATTCCCAAAATCTATTATTGGAGGCTTGGCAGAAATTGGCGCGTTTGGGCCTTATATTCCAGAAGAATATGGTGGTGCTGGATTAGACCAAATTTCTTATGGTTTAATAATGCAAGAAATTGAACGTGGAGATTCTGGCGTACGTAGTACAGCGTCTGTGCAATCGTCTTTAGTTATGTATCCTATTTGGAAATACGGTAACGAAGCGCAACGTCAAAAATATTTACCAAAATTAGCAAGTGGAGAATGGATTGGGAGTTTTGGATTAACAGAACCAGATCATGGCTCTAACCCTTCTGGAATGGTAACTAATTTTAAAGATATGGGAGACCATTATCTTTTAAATGGTGCAAAAATGTGGATTAGTAATTCGCCATTTTGTAACATCGCTGTTGTTTGGGCAAAAGATGAAAGTGGTCGTATTCACGGTTTAGTTGTAGAACGTGGTATGGAAGGTTTTTCTACACCAGAAACACACAACAAATGGTCGCTTAGAGCAAGTGCTACAGGAGAGCTTATTTTTGATAATGTAAAAGTACCTAAAGAAAACTTATTACCTAACAAATCTGGATTAGGAGCGCCTTTAGGCTGTTTAGATTCTGCTCGTTTTGGTATTGCTTGGGGAGCAATAGGTGCAGCAATGGACTGTTACGATACTGCCTTGAGATATAGTAAAGAACGTATCCAATTTGGAAAACCTATTGGACAGTTTCAATTACAACAAAAGAAATTAGCCGAAATGATTACAGAAATCACCAAAGCACAATTGTTAGCTTGGAGATTAGGTGTCATGCGCGAGAATGGAACAGCAACCTCAGCACAAATTTCTATGGCAAAACGTAATAACGTGGATATGGCTTTAACCATTGCTCGCGATGCAAGACAAATGCTAGGAGGTATGGGAATTAGTGGCGAATATAGTATCATGAGACACATGATGAACCTTGAGAGTGTTGTTACTTACGAAGGTACACACGATATTCATTTACTTATCACTGGACTAGACATCACTGGATTAAATGCTTTTAAATAAAGCCTAAGGCTTAATTAATTATTTCTCACACACAGAATCGTTGTGAATGAAACAAATGATATATTATAAAAATGCT
>NZ_JSWF01000045.1 GCF_000797445.1 Lacinutrix jangbogonensis
CATTTTTATAATATATCAAATTACTTAAAACTAAAACCTTAAAAAAAACTCTTAGGAAGAGCCTAATAAAAGGTTTCTATTTTTCTGAAGCCTTTTATTGATTACATTTACTTTATGTTTTCAGCTAAAAAACAAATTAGCTCGCGCTTATAAAGACGCTAAAATTATAGATTTTGATAACGATAGCAAAATTATAATTTTTAGCGATTACCATCGTGGTGATACTAGTTTTACAGACGATTTTGCCAATAACCGAAACATCTATTTTCACGCTATAAAACATTGTTATGATAACCGTTTTAGCTACTGCGAACTTGGTGATGGTAATGAGCTTTGGAATAATACCGCTTTCGAATCCATATTAAATGCGCATAAAAATGTCTATAGGCTTATAAAACGCTTTCATAAGGATAATAGACTGCAAATGATTTGGGGAAACCACGGTATGGTTTACCATAATCCTGAGTATGTAAAAAAGAATTTATCGACCTATTTTGATGCTCAAACAGGTAAATATGTCAAGCTATTTAAAGCTATTAAATACCACGAAAGCATCGTTTTAAAACAATGCGCTACAGAACAATAAGTGTTTTTAACAGATGGTCATCAAGCCGATTGGCGGAACTATAGTTTTTGGAAATGGAGCCGATTTATAGTTCGTGTGCTTTGGAAACCTCTAAATGTTATGGGTATTGCAGATCCTACAAGTCCAGCAAAAAACGACAAGGAACTTATTAAAGTAGAACGCCGAATTAAAAAATGGATTACAGAAAATAATAATTTAACACCTGTTGTTGGCCACACACAGACCACGTTTTCCAGAACCTGGAGACATTATTTTTTTAACGATGGTAGTTCTTGTTCACCCAAGAAGTATTACTGGTATAGAGATTGAAAATGGTGAAATCTCACTTATAAAATGGCAGATTTCGACAAGTGAAAATGGTAATTTAAAGACTGTTAGAGTTCTACTGGAAGGTCCAATTGCTTTGGAAGATTATAGGATAGAAAACTAAAAATTTCTTAATACAGTATTTCAGTTATTATCAATCTTTTAATAAAGTAATCGTCGAAATCAACTTTTGATTCTAACATATTTTTAGCTACAAAAAAAGGATCAATTTCACCAAAAAAATTTCTTTTTGTGATATGCTCGTTTAAAAAAAATGATTTATTAGAAATGAAAACTAAAGCTTTCGAATATTTCCCCAATTGATTTACATCTAACCATTCTTCTCTCATTTTATTAATTGATTCTATACTTAAATCCCAATGTCTCCTTGAATAGGATTCTGAAATACCATAACCATAACTTCATCTTCTTGTAAACATTTAATACTAACTTTAATTAGTGAGTCTCCTTTTGCGTCTGTGGCATTCCAGATTGAATCAGAAGTACAATACATTTCTAGTCGCAACTTACTTTTATTAAATCGATCAATTGTTGTGTTAGATTTTTTGCCCCAGTATTTGATATTATCATTTTTAATATCTTCTAAGAACTTTTTATAAGCTTTTTTGGTTTTTAAATCAGGATATTCTCTTTGAAGAAAATCATCTTCAAAATCTTTAACTAAATAAGTAAGTGTTTCACTATTTTCTTTACCTAAAGTAGATTCAAACTGCTTAATATTTTTATTTACTGAACAACTTGAGATAAGAAATAATTTAGCATTTTCATTTGAAAAAAGTATTATTATTATTATTATTGACAAGATTCTTCGCTACGCTTTGAATGACAATACTTATTAAGACTCAGGAGCCAACATTACCTCTAAGCCTTCCATTTCTGGAGTCATTTGTATTTGGCAACCTAATCGAGAATTGTCCTTAACGTTAAAAGCCTCAGAGAGCATCGCTTCTTCGTCGTCTTGCATTTCTGGCAACTTAGTTTCACTTAAAACATAACATTGACAAGATGCGCACATTGCCATGCCTCCACAAATGCCAATGGTACCTTCCAGAGCCAGCTCGTAAGAACGTACGACTTCCATTAAGTTCATGGCCATATCTGTTGGTGCTAACACTACATGTGTTACCCCATTTCTGTCTGTTATTTTTATGTTTATATCTGCTTCCAAATGTTTATTATAATTGTTTTATAGTCATCAAATTTGATGCTTTTTTATTCAATTTTTTTAACAACCGCTTTTGGTGCTTCTTTTCTTGTGCCATCAAAACCATTTACTCCAGATACTGTTGTATACTTTAATACATAGCGTTTTCCTGGATTAATAATTTGGTAAGCAGATTGACACATTAGCGTTGCCTCGTGAAAACCACACAAAATCAGTTTTAATTTCCCAGGATAAGTGTTTACATCTCCAATGGCATAAATGCCAGGGATATTAGTTTGGTAATCTAAGCTATTATCTACTTTAATCGCATTTTTCTCAATCTCTAGTCCCCAATTAGCTATGGGTCCTAGTTTTGGTGATAAACCAAATAACGGAATAAAGTGATCGCATTCTAACTCAAATTCTTTCTCTATTTTATCTGCTTGTTTTACAACAACACCAGATACTTTATCCTGACCTAAAATTCCAGTAATTTCTGCTGGAGTAACTAAGTTTATTTTACCTTGATTTTTTAACTCCTGAACTTTCTCTACCGAATCTAGGTGTCCGCGAAACTCTTTACGTCTATGAATTAAAGTGACTTCGCTAGCGATATCACTTAAAAAAATACTCCAATCTAATGCAGAATCTCCACCACCAGCAATAATCACTTTTTTATTTCTGTAAAACTCTGGCTCTTTAATCATGTATTCCACACCTTTGTCTTCAAAGTCTGTAATATTATGAATTAAAGGTTTTCTAGGCTCAAAACTCCCTAATCCACCTGCAATTGCAACAACTGGAGCTTGGTGTTTTGTTCCTTTATTAGTTGTAACAACAAAGCTACCATCCTCTTGTTTATCGATAGTTTCGGCACGTTCTCCTAAAGTAAATCCAGGTTCGAATTGCTTACATTGCTCGAGTAATTTATAGGTTAAATCTCCTGCTAAAATTTCTGGATAGGCTGGTATATCATAAATAGGCTTTTTTGGATAAAGCTCAGAGCATTGTCCACCCGCTTGAGGTAAAGCATCAATTAAATGGCATTTTAGTTTTAATAAACCCGCTTCAAAAACTGTAAATAGTCCTGTTGGACCAGCTCCAATAATTAGGATATCTGTTTTAATCATATTTATACTACGAAGACAGGAATTTTTAGATTCTGCCTATTATTTTGAACCTGTAAAAAAACAGGTGTTTTAACTTCATTCTAGTTTACAAATTTCTAAAAACCATTTGATTTATTATGTGACAATTGTCACTGTTTTAGAAACTTATAGATTGCTTTATAAATCCCTGCCTCGGCAGAGATTAAGCTTCAACATTAATAACCTTTTCTATCTGAGGCGCGAATTTTTTAATAGTCATTTCAACACCAGATTTCAACGTCATTTGGTTTACACTGCAACCTACGCAAGCACCTTCCAATTGCACTTTTACTATCTTTTCATCCTCAATTGACAACAATGAAATATCTCCACCATCGCTTTGTAAAAACGGACGAATTTCGTCAAGTGCTTTCTCTACATTTAATCTTAGTTCTTCTCCGCTCATAGTCACTTTTTCTATCCCTAGCCCTTTCCAAAGGAAAGAGAAAAAGATAATTTATTTATTAACAGCTGAACAACCAGCCATTGTTGTAATTTTTATTGCTTCGGTTTCTGGTAAATTTTCATTTCTATTAACCACTTCCTGCACTACGTTTTGAGTAATAGTCTGAAACGCTTTTTCTAATGGTGTTCCTGCTTGCAAAGCTGCAGGTCTACCAACATCTCCTGCTTCTCTAATACTTTGTACCAAAGGTAATTCGCCTAAAAGCGGAACGTTTAAATCTTGAGCCAAATGCTTCGCTCCTTCTTTTCCGAAGATATAATATTTATTGTTTGGTAATTCTTCAGGAGTGAAATACGCCATGTTTTCAATGATTCCTAAAACAGGAACATTAATACTTTCTTGTTGAAACATCGAAACACCTTTTTTAGCATCTGCCAAAGCTACATTTTGTGGTGTACTAACAACAACAGCTCCTGTAATTGGAAGCGATTGCATAATACTTAAATGAATATCTCCTGTTCCAGGTGGTAAATCTAATAGTAAGAAATCTAATGCTCCCCAAGCAGCATCGAAAATCATTTGATTTAGCGCTTTTGAAGCCATTGGCCCTCTCCAAACTACAGCTTGATCTGGTTGTGTAAAGAAACCAATTGATAATATTTTTACACCGTAATTTTCTACAGGTTTCATTTTAGACTTCCCGTCGACAGTTACAGATAATGGTCTTTCGGTTTCTACATCAAACATAATTGGCATAGATGGTCCATAAATATCGGCATCTAAAATACCAACTTTAAATCCCATTTTCGCTAGAGTTACAGCTAAATTTGCTGTAACTGTAGATTTACCGACTCCTCCTTTTCCGGATGCTATAGCTACAATATTTTGAATCCCAGGAATAGATTTTCCTTTTATTTCGTTTGTAGCCGGTTTTACTGGTGCATCTACTTTTATGTTTACTTTAACTTGTGCTTTTCCGGAAACCTGTTCATGAATAGCTTTAATTATTTCTGATTCTGTTTTTTTACGTGCTTGTAAAGCTGGATTAGAAATAGTAATATCTACTATTACATCATCAGCAAAAGTGACTACGTTTTTAACAGCACCACTTTCTACCATATCTTGTCCTTCTCCAGGAACTGTTATGGTTTTAAGCGCGGCTAATATATCTTGTTTTGTAATTTTCATAGTTATTAAGCATAATTTAAAGAAGAAATACTTACATATCTCTTTCTAAAATTCTTTTGAAACAGCATCTTATTCAGACTGATTCTAAATGCAAATATACTATATAAAGATTGAAGAATAAAGAGGTTAGTTTGAAGAATTTAATATGATGTTATCTATAAATCTTATAGCTCTTTTGAAGGATCCCAATACACAGTTTCTAAATCCTGAATTTGGTTTTCTATTACAACAACACCTTCATTCTCTAACAATTGTTGCATTAGATTAGTACCATCAAAATGATGCTTACCAGTAAGTAAGCCTTTTCTGTTTACTACGCGATGCGCTGGAACATCTTTATTATGGGAACCATTCATAGCATAACCAACCATTCTTGCACTTCTTGGTGCTCCAAGATAATTACCAATTGCGCCATAGCTGGTTACTTTCCCATAAGGAATTAGCTTTGCGACTTCATAAACTTTTTCGAAAAAATTGAGTGTTTCAGGTTTCATTTGGTCGTTAATATTGTTTTTTGAAGATCAAATGGTGCATTCTTTATAAATAGTATTTCAGAGATTCAAAATAAGTATCGAAGAATGGTTCATTTGGTCGTTAATATTGTTTTTTAAAGGTCAAATGGTGCATTCTTTATAAATAGTACATCAGAGGTTCAAATTAAGTATCGAAGAATGGTTCATTTGGTCGTTAATATTGTTTTTTGAAGGTCAAATGGTGCATTCTTTATAAATAGTATTTCAGAGATTCAAAATAAGTATTGAAGAATGGTTCATTTGGTCGTTAATATTGTTTTTTGAAGGTCAAATGGTGCATTCTTTATAAATAGTACTTCAGAGATTCAAAATAAGTATTGAAGAATGGTTCATTTGGTCGTTAATATTGTTTTTTGAAGGTCAAATGGTGCATTCTTTATAAAGAGTATTTCAGAGATTCAAAATAAGTATCGAAGAATGGTTCATTTGGTCGTTAATATTATTTTTTAAAGGTCAAATGGTGCATTCTTTATAAATAGTATTTTAAGACTTAAAAGAAGTCCTTAGGAATAGTTATAATGCCGCTTCTATTATTTTGTAATTAATAAGAAGATTACAATTCTTTAATAATATTGATCATAGTAATTATTGAGATTATTCCAGTAATAATACCAATAGTAAAGTTCATTCCCATTTGAGATTTAATCTTTTTACTAATTAGTTTTTCAAAAAAGAAAACATAAATATAAAGCATTACAAAAGTTCCAGTAGTAGCACCAGCAACATAAGTTGTAATTCCTATTGGATCTAAATGAACCCATTCAAATGACGTAAAAGTAATCGCCATATACGCTTGATAAGGAATTGGAAAGACATTTAAAGCCGATAATAGTAAGCCTTGAAAAAAGCGGCTTTTTTTGCTTTTAACATTATATTCTACATCGGTATTATCTGTTTTTTTAGCAATTACAAGATAATAAACGGTAATTAAGACAAAGATTACAAAAGCAACACGTTTTAAAATAGAGACAACATCTGGATGGTTGTTTAAATACTTTGCAAAAACCAAGGCTATTAAAGTTTGTAAAACAACGATTACACAAACGCCAATAGAAAAGACCAAGCCTCTAGTATGGCCTTCTTTAATACTAATCTTGGCCGCTGTCATGTTTAGCAAACCAGGAGGAATAACGCCTACCAAAGCCACTATTAAAGCAATTCCAAATGTTAGTGTTATTTCCAATTATTATTTAATTTTGAATCTAATATACGTAATTGGTTTGTTTTGTTCCAAGTAGATGCTTTCGTAGTGTGTTTGAATGCCTGTAACTTCTTCTGGACTTCCTTCTTGTTTATAGACATTGTGGTTTGCATATAAAACCTCGTGTCCTCCACCGTGCAGCAAACCAAGCGTATAACCATGCATAAATTCACTATCGGTTTTTAGGTTCATAACACCTTCTGGTTTCAATACTTTTTTATAGCGTTTTAAGAATTCAGAATTTGTCATTCTATGCTTTGTTCGCTTGTATTTTATTTGAGGATCTGGAAAAGTAATCCAGATTTCATCAACTTCATTTTCGGCAAAGGCATGATCTATAAGTTCAATTTGAGTTCTTAGAAATGCAACATTGGGAATATTTTCTTCGATACCAGTTTTTGCGCCTCTCCAAAAACGAGCTCCCTTTATATCGATACCAATAAAATTTTTGTTTGGATATTTTTTAGCAAGATTTACAGAATACTCTCCTTTTCCACAGCCTAACTCTAAAATTAATGGATTATTATTTTTAAAATGTTTTGCGTTCCAATGGCCCTTCATTTCGTAATCAACACCAACTAAGTCTTCTCGTTTAGGCTGATACACGTTCTCGAACGTATCATTTTCGTTAAATCTTTTAAGCTTATTTTTACTTCCCACAACTGTCAATTAATTTTTGGTAAAAATAGAAAAATTTTTGAAAGCAACTATCCACAAAATATAGCAATAAAAGTATTACTTCGTTTAATTATATCTACTGCGTAAAAATATAAATTATATATTTTTAGATTTCCGTTTTTAGGGGAATTAGGAATTACAACAGATACCTCAAGGCAGAGCTTAGAGATGTTCTTTTTTAATTAAGAAAATATACGAGAGTGCAATAATGATTATCTTTGTTATTTATCTATGACACGAGCATATCTAAATATTTTATTAGAAAGAAGACCAATGGCAAACAGCATATGTCCTTAATAAAAAACAAAAAAGACATATGAAAAAAAATATCCTCGTAGCTCCATTAAATTGGGGAATTGGCCATGCTACAAGATGTGTTCCTATAATTAATTGGCTCTTAGATTGCGATTTCACACCTATAATAGCCAGTGATGGTGAGGCTTTACAAATACTACAAAAAGAATTTCCTGAATTAAAATCTATCACATTACCTGCGCTTAATATTCAGTATCAAAAAAAGGGAAATCACTTAAAATTAAAGCTTTTAAGGCAATTACCTCACATTTTAAAAACGATTAAAGCCGAAAGAAAAATTACAAATAGTATTATTAATGATTATAAAATTGATGGAATAATCTCTGACAATAGGTTTGGTGTTTATAGCAAAAAGGTTCCTTCAGTAATTATTACACACCAACTAAACGTTTTAAGCGGAAACACTAGCTTTTTAAGCTCGAAAATAAATAAAATTCAACTTAAAAATTTTAATGAAATTTGGGTTCCCGATTTTAAAAACGAACCTAATTTAAGTGGTAAACTTGGGCATATTTCAGAAAAAACAAAATTAAACATTAAGTATTTAGGACCTTTAAGCAGGTTAAATAAAACTGAAGTTGAAAGCAAATACGACCTCATGGTTTTACTTTCTGGTCCAGAACCTCAGCGTTCTCTGTTAGAGTATAAATTAATAAAAGAATTACATTACTTTAAAGGCTCTGTTTTGTTTGTAAAAGGAATAATTGAAGCTAAAGAAACTAAAAATATAACTGGAAATTTTACGGTCTGCAATTTTATGACTTCTCAAGGTTTAGAAAAGGCTTTAAATAGTAGTAAGCTAATTGTCTGTCGTTCTGGTTACACCACTGTTATGGATTTAGCAAAATTAGGCAAGAAAGCTATTTTTATTCCAACTCCAGGACAATTTGAACAAGAGTATTTGGCAAATCGGTTTAATAACTTGAAACTGGTATCTTCTTGCAATCAGAAGGCTTTTAATATAAATGAATTAAAAAAAACAGACACTTATAATGGTTTGGATTTAGAATACAGTATTCCAAATCTTGAGAAATTATTCAGCCTTTTCTAAAGTAAAAGAGAATTCACTACCAACACCAAATTCGCTTTCTATATAAATTTTCTCGTCGTGTGCTTCAATAATATGCTTTACAATGGCTAAGCCTAAACCAGAACCGCCTTCTTTTCTAGAACCACTTTTATCTACGCGATAGAAACGCTCAAATAATCTTGGGATATTTTCTTTCTCAATACCTTCTCCATTATCTGTAACACGAATAATAACTTTATTTTTTATAAGGTTTTCAACACCAATTTCAGTTGTTCCTTTGTCTCTACCATATTTAATAGAATTTACTACCAAATTAGTAAGGACTTGCTGTATTTTTTCTTTATCAGCTTTTACAAAAATAGGTTCAGAGTAGTGTCTATCGAAAGTTAATGTGATATTGGTTTTAGTGGCTTTCATTTCAAACAAATCGAAAACACTTTTAATAAGTTCTATAATATTAAACGTTTCGATTTCAATACGTACATCTCCAACTTCTAGCTTAGTAATCATATCTAAATCTTTAACAATATAGATTAACCTTTCTACACCTTTATTTGCACGATCTAAATATTTCTCTCGTATTTTTTTATCGTTTGCAGCACCATCAATTAACGTTTCTATATAGCCTTGAACTGTAAATAATGGTGTTTTTAACTCATGAGATACGTTTCCCAAAAATTCTTTCCGATATTCTTCTCTAATTTTTAACGTTTCAATCTCTATTTTTTTATCTCTGGCAAACTTGTCTATTTCTTCCGTTAATGTCGCCATATCTGTAGTAATTCTATTTTTTCTATCGGTTGAAGATTCTAAAAGTCTAAGCTCTTCGTAAATTTGTTTAACGCGATAATATATAAAATGCTTTACTCGATAGTGAAAAATAACAAATACCAAAATATAACATACAGCAGAGAACAAAAACACCATTTGCCATTTCACTTCGTAAAAGGCATATAAAAAAACGCTTATTACAAGTGTAAATACTATAGTTATGTATAGTGCCGTTTTTAAGGCAAATTTATAAGTCTTTTGTATTTCCATAGATTTACTCTACAAACTTGTAGCCAACTCCTTTAACGGTTTTAAAAGAGTCTCCTCCTATTTTCTCTCTAAGCTTTCTAATGTGTACATCTATTGTTCTATCTCCTACTATGACTTGACTTCCCCAAACTTTATCAAGAATATCCTCTCTTTTAAATACTTTCCCTGGTTTAGAGGCTAATAAAGAGAGTAATTCGAATTCTTTCTTGGGCAAAATAACCTCTTCACCTTTAATAGATATTTTATATTCTTCTCTATTTATTACAATATCTCCAACTTTTACAATTGGCATACTTGTTTCATCAGTTTTTAAACGTCTTAACAATGCTTTTACCTTGCTAACTAATACTTTTGGCTTAATTGGTTTGGTAATATAATCGTCTGCACCAGCATCGAAACCAGCAACTTGAGAATAATCTTCACCTCTTGCAGTAAGGAAAGTAATGATAGTGTTTTTTAATTCTGGGAGTTTTCTTATTTGTTCGCAAGCTTCAATACCATCCATTTCTGGCATCATTACATCTAATACTATAAGTTGAGGCTTTTCGGCTTTAGCCATTATAACTCCTTCTGCTCCATTGCTTGCTTTCAAAACTTGGTAGCCTTCCTGCGATAAATTGTAACCTACTATTTCTAGAATGTCTGGCTCATCGTCTACTAGTAGTATTTTAATATCTTTTTTATTCATTTCTAAGCATACATTTTACTGAGTAAAGATAAGGTTAATCGCATTACATAATATTAAACTAAAAATATTAACAATAAGTTAATATTAAAGTCCTGAACGCTAATAATTCAGCCTATAAATCCTCATTATTTTTTTAAATGTTATTATATCGTTAAATAATAGCCTGAAAATGTAAAAAAAAGTGTAAAAAGTGTTCTTAATTCTTATATTTGTAGTCTAAATAAAAACAAACTATTATGAAAAAAATTTACTTTTTATTATTAACATTATTAATTTCTGCAGTTTCCTTCGGACAAGGAACTGAATCATTTGATGGTTTTACAGAAACAGGAAGCTCTTATACAGATGGTACTTTTACCGGAGATAATGCATCTTGGACTTTTGTTCAATCAAGAGGTGACCAAAGTATTACAGGTAAATCAATAATGTTAGGTAGAAACAGAACGCCTCAAGCAGAGCTATATTCAGGCACTATATCTGGTGGAATTGGCACAATAAGCTTTAACTACCAAAGAGCATTTGGTACTGATGTAAACCTAAATATTCTTGTAAATGATATTGTAGTTGGCACAGTAGTTTCTACTGACAATACAATTCAAAATTCTGGAACTATTACAGTAAACCAACCAGGAGACGTAGTTATAAAATTAACTAGTGTTAATAATAGTGACGGACAAGTTACAATAGATGATATTACTTGGACAGGATTCACAGGAACTGCAACACCATCTCTTTCGGTTTCAACACCATCAAACAATCAAGTATATGCTTCTGGAACTACTAATGTAGATGTTACTTTTGCAACTGCTAATACAAATGCAGGTGATCAGGTTAATATAACTGTTAATGGTGGTACTACTAGTTTAGATGTATCAAGCCCATTTAGTGTTCCTACTCTTGATGGTGAATCTTACTCTGCTTTAGTTGAGCTTGTTGATGCTTCTTCTACTGTTTTAGATTCTGAAACTATTATGTTTTCAGTAGAATTTCCTTGTGGCTTACAAATTGGTACAATTACATCTACTTGTGATGCAGAAACACTAGGTGTAGATGCTTACACAACAACAATAGATTTTACAGGTGGTGGTACATCAACTTACGTAATTAACACTACTGGTGGAACAGGAAATGTGGATGTTTCTGGTGGCAATAATCCTTCTGTTGATGCTACGGGTACTATTACTATTACGGGTTACGGTGATGATACTGGATATACAGTAGATATCATTGGTGATGTATTAAATAGCAGTTGTAACTTTTCAATAAATATTAATAATCCTACTTGTGTGCCGGCAGCTACTTGTCCTGGTGTTGGTGCTGTAATTGTTACAGAAATAATGAAAAACCCAAGTGCTGTTGGTGATGGTGATGGAGAATATTTTGAAGTATATAATACTACAGCTACTCCTATAGATATGATTGGTTGGATAATATCTGACGATGGTAGTAACTCACACACTATTGGAGCTTCTTTAGTTGTTCCAGCAATGGGTTATGCTGTTTTAGGTATAAACGCTGACATGATGGCTAATGGAGGTATTCCAGTTGATTATGAATATTCTTCTTACGCATTATCTAATGGTGCAGATGAAATTAATTTAGTTTGTGGAGCGACAACAATTGATGCTGTTGCCTATACTGATGGCGCATTCCCTGATACTGCTGGAGCAGCTATGGAATTATCTACAATGAACTTAAACGCAACTGATAACGACAATGGTGCTAACTGGGCAAATGCAATTACAGACCTTGGAACTGGCGATTTTGGTACTCCAGGAACAATAAATGCTAACACACTTTCTGTAGATACTTTTGAAAACACAAGTTTCTCAATATATCCAAATCCTGCAAGTAATGGATTTGTAAACATTACTACAACTTCTAACGAAGCTATTAACGTAACTGTATTCGATATTTTAGGAAAGCAAGTAATATCTCAAACTATAAACAACAACCGTTTAGATGTTTCTAATTTAAACACTGGTGTTTACATTTTAAAATTAAACCAAAATGGAGCTATTACTACTAAGAAATTAGTAATCAAGTAAGTTTTATTTAACTATATTTTAAAAGAGCGTTACCCTTGGTAACGCTCTTTTTGTTTATTTTTGTTTCATTTTAAATGATAGACCAAAACCAAATATTCAATATTAAAACCGAAGCTGAATTTAGCAATTTAGCCTTGCAAGTTTTCAAGTTTCAGTTTGAAAACAATACGGTCTATCGTTCGTTTTGCGATTTATTATATAAAAATCCAAGTGACATCACTAAAGTTGAAGACATTCCGTTTTTACCAATTCAATTTTTTAAATCACATCAAGTTGTTAGTTCTTCCGAAGGTATAAAAAAAACATTTTCTAGTAGTGGCACAACAGGTAGTGTAAAGAGTAAACATCACATAACCGATCTTTCTATCTATGAGAGTTGTTTTAACAACGGTTTTAATACTTTCTACGGAAACATTAAAGACTATATTGTACTTGCATTGTTACCAAGCTATCTAGAGCGCGAAGGCTCGTCTCTTATCTATATGGTCGATAGCTTGATTAAAGATTCTAATCATCCAGAAAGCGGCTTTTATTTAGATACGCTTTCAGAATTAAGCAGAACTTTAAAACGCTTAGATGCTGAAGGCAAAAAAGTACTACTCATTGGTGTTTCTTTTGCATTATTAGACTTAGTGGAAAGCTATTCCTTTAACCTCAACAATACCATTATAATGGAAACTGGTGGTATGAAAGGCAGGCGTAAAGAATTGATTAGAGAAGAGCTTCATGCTATTTTAAAACACGGTTTTGGAGTGGAAGCCATACACAGCGAATATGGCATGACAGAGTTATTGAGCCAAGCCTACTCTAAAGGCAACGGTGACTTTAAATGCCCAAAATGGATGCGTATTCTTACGCGTGACACTGAAGATGCGTTAACGATACAAAAAAGAGAAAAAACAGGAGGTATAAATGTTATCGATTTGGCGAATATTAATTCCTGTTCTTTTATTGCTACACAAGATTTAGGTCGTGTAAAAAGCGATGGCTCTTTTGAAATTATTGGACGCTTTGATACTAGCGATATTAGAGGTTGCAACCTTATGGTTTTATAATTTCAAACAAACCTAGTAATTTTTGCATATCCATAACGACAGAATGGATATGAAATATATAGTTTACTTTTTTTTCTTAGGACTTTTTACAACCCAAGCACAAACAGATTACAATACAAAAAAAAATTTTGTGGCTGAAGGCTATGATGTGGTTTCCTATTTTGAGAATAAAGCTGAAGTAGGACATAAAGACTTCACAACAATTTACGATGACGCAAAATTTAAGTTTGTATCTCAAGCGCACTTAGACACGTTTATTGCAAACCCTAAACAATACATTCCGCAATATGGAGGCTACTGTGCTTATGCCGTTGCCGAGAAAGGAAAGAAAGTATCAATAGATCCAGAAACGTTCGAAATTAGAAATGAAAAACTCTATTTATTCTATAATTCTTGGGGAACAAATACTCTAGAATTATGGCTAGAAAAAGATGTGCAAGCTTTAATAAAAAAAGCCGACCAAAGTTGGAAAACAATAAGTAAAAAAGAGTAATTTATAATTATGAGAAAGAAAAATTAGTTTTAGTTGGTTAGCTAATTTTTAGACGCCCGTTTGCAGCTTTGCAATCGGGCTTCTTTTTTTTTTAGCTAAACATTGTTTGAACAAACAATTGATAAAACTCATCCTAAATATACTTTAGAATCCTGTTATAATAAAAAAAAAGACTTCACAAGTCTCTAAAACCTATGAAGTCTAAATCTTAAGATTAGAGGTTTTAAACGACCTTCAAAATATAAGTATTCTTCTTTCCTTTATTTAGGACAACGTATTTATCGTTTATTAAATCTTTAGTAGTAATTTTATAGTCTTGGTTTACTTTATCTTTATTTACAGATACCGCATTTTCTTTAAGCGCTCTTCTAGCTTCGCTATTACTTTTAAGAAAGTTTGTTTTATCTGCTAAAGCAGCAATCATATCCAAACCTTCGGCTAAATCTACTTTAGAAATTTCGGCTTGTGGCACGCCTTCAAAAACATCTAAAAACAGTTTTTCGTTAAGTGTACGTATATCTTCATTAAAGGATTTGCTAAATAAAATACCAGAGGCTTTTTCAGCATTTAAAAAATCTTCCTCAGAATGTACCATCGTAGTAATTTCTTTAGCCAAACGTTTTTGTAATACTCTTAAATGTGGTGCTTCTGTATGTTCTGCAATTATTGCTTTTATCTGGTCTTCTGTTAAGAAAGTAAAAATCTTAATATATTTCTCAGCGTCTTCGTCACTAGAGTTTAACCAATATTGGTAAAATTTGTAAGGTGAAGTTCGGTTAGCATCTAACCACACATTACCACCTTCACTTTTTCCAAATTTAGAACCATCACTTTTAGTAATTAATGGACACGTTATCGCGTACCCTTTTCCTTGATCTATTCTACGAATAAGCTCTGTTCCAGTAGTTATATTTCCCCATTGGTCGCTTCCTCCCATTTGTAAGGTGCAATCTAATGCTTTATACAAGTGCAAAAAATCGTAACCTTGAACCATTTGGTACGTAAACTCTGTAAAACTCATTCCATCTGAAGCCGATTCTGAAGAAATCCTGTTTTTTACAGAATCTTTAGCCATCATATAATTTACCGTTATGTGCTTACCTACATCACGAATAAATTCTAAGAATGAGAAATTTTTCATCCAGTCGTAGTTATTTACTAAAACTGCAGCATTTTTTTCGTTGCTTTCAAAATCTAAAAAATGCGATAATTGCTTTTTAATCGCTTCTTGATTGTATCTCAAGGTTTCTTCATTTAGTAAATTACGTTCGCTAGATTTCCCAGAAGGATCACCAATCATTCCTGTTGCACCTCCAACTAAAGCTACTGGCTTGTGGCCACAGCGTTGGTAGTGTGCTAATAACATAATTGGTACTAGGTTTCCAATATGAAGAGAATCTGCCGTAGGATCGAAACCTACATAAGCACTACGCATGGCTTTATTTAAATGCGCTTCGGTTCCTGGCATCTCTGTGTGTAACATACCTCTCCAACGTAATTCTTCTACAAATGTATTAGCCATTTTTTACTTTATTTTGTGTATTGATTCGCAAAGATAAAAATAGCTATATAATTAAGATACAATATTGAATATTTATTACCTTCGGTA
This sequence comes from Lacinutrix jangbogonensis, assembly GCF_000797445.1. Taxonomy (GTDB): domain Bacteria; phylum Bacteroidota; class Bacteroidia; order Flavobacteriales; family Flavobacteriaceae; genus Lacinutrix; species Lacinutrix jangbogonensis. The sequence goes on from NZ_JSWF01000045.1 coordinate 15,491, forward strand.
TATGATTTTAGTTACGGGAGGAACAGGTTTTGTAGGTGCACATTTACTTTTTAGATTGTTAAATAAAAAGCAAACCGTTCGCGCTATTTATAGAAATGAAAAAAAATTTAATACAGTAAAACGAATTTTCTCCTATTATACTAAAGATGCGGAAACACTTTTTAATGCTATTGATTGGATTGAAGCAGATTTAAATGATATTCCTGCGCTAACCGAAGCTTTTAAAGACGTTACCCATGTTTACCATTGTGCAGCTTTTGTCTCTTTCGAGCCGGATAAATTCGATGTATTACAAAAAACCAATATTGAAGGTACTGCAAATATTGTTAATCTTTGTATTTCTAATAAAACAACTAAATTGTGCTATATAAGCTCTATTGCAGCTATTGGAGCACCAAAACCTGGAGAGATTACTACAGAAGATACGGAATGGAATCCTGAGGCAGATAATAGTGTTTATGCTATTACAAAATATGGTGCAGAATTAGAAGTTTGGAGAGGCTCGCAAGAAGGCTTAGATGTTGTGATTGTAAACCCTGGTGTTATTATTGGTCCTGGTATTTGGAATTATGGTAGTGGTTCAATAATAAAAACGGCACATAACAAAGTAAAATACTATACTAATGGCAGCTTAGGTTGTGTAGCGGTACATGATGTTGTTAAGGCCATGCTTCTACTTATGGACAGCGCTATAAAAAACGAACGTTTTATTTTAGTGTCTCGAAACTGGAGTTATAAAAAACTCTTGACTTCTTGTGCTGAAGCTTTAGCTGTAAAACCGCCTAAAAAAGAAGCTAAACATTGGTTATTACAAATTGGCTGGAGATTAGATTGGTTAAAGCATAAAGTTACTCGCAAAAGAAGAGTATTAACTAAGCAACTTGCAGATTCTTTAGTGTCCAAATCCATATATAATGGAGATAAGATTAAAGCGCATGTTGACTTTGAATATATAAATTTAGAAACTGAGATAAAAGAGACTTGTAAGCTCTACTTAAAAGATAACTAGCTCTTTTTCAAAGGAACTAAACCATCTCTACCTACAGGTATTACTTTAGCTTTATTGTTGATTTTTGCACGTTTACTAGCATTTATTTTTGCGCGTCTTGTAGAATCTTTAACCTCTTTTTCTTTTTTCTCTTTTGTATCAATTGCCTTGTATTGATCTCTTAGTAATGATAAGCTATCTTTTACACGCAAGTAAATAGCATCGTATTTATTAATATCGAACGCATAATAGGCATTACTTTCAGCAAAAAGAGTACTGTCTATATTATTTTTCTTGTAGATATATTCGTCTGGTACAATACCATTTTGCTCTATTTTACTTTTGTTAACACCTTTAGCAGAAGACATAATGGCAATATCTACTAAGACATTAACCATATTATCTTCAGAAATTAGATTGTTAGGCCTGTTGGGTTTTTCAACGGTATAACAAGAATTAAAAATTAAAAGCAATACTAAAAATGAAATATGATTTATTTTCATGTGTTAATGTTGTTTATGGTTTTTTATGGTCACATGCAATTCGCTATTAATCCTTTCGTTATTTGACAAACCTTTTATCATTAACGTTTTATCTGTCGAAAGTTAATTGTTTTGCAAATTTAGTATCATAAATCTTAAAATTTGCATAAGCTAATCCTCCATTTACATACGTTTGTAAAATTCGAGATTTAAACGTTGTCCCTTCAAAAGGAGACCAACCACATTTATATAAAATATTATCTTTATTTACTGTCCATGGGTTGTTTAAATCTACAACAACCAAATCTGCATAATAACCTTCTTTAACATACCCACGTTTTTCGACGTTGAATAAAATAGCAGGATTATGCGCTGTTTTTTCTACAATTTTCTCTATTGAGATTTGTCCACGATGATGCATTTCTAACAAAGCAGGCAAAGCATGCTGTACTAATGGCCCACCAGAAGGTGCTTTTGTATAAACGTTATTTTTCTCTTCAATAGTATGTGGCGCATGATCTGTAGCAATAACATCTATTCTATCGTCTAACAATGCTTTTAATAATTGGGCTCTATCCTTTTCTGTTTTAACTGCTGGATTCCATTTAATTAATGTTCCTTTTTCATCATAATCTTTATCGCTAAACCATAAATGATGAATACAAACTTCGGAAGTAATTTTCTTATCCTTCAATGGAATTTTATTACTAAATAACTTTGTTTCTTTACCTGTTGACAAATGAAATACATGTAATCGTGCTCCAGTTTTTTTAGCCAGTTCAATAGCTTTAGAGGATGATAAATAACAAGCGGCTTCACTTCTAATTATGGGATGAAAATTCATAGGTATATCCTCTCCATAACGGGCTTTATAAACTTCTGTATTAGCTCTAATTGTTTCTTCATCTTCACAATGAACAGAAATTAATAGGTCTGTACTAGAAAATATTTTTTCTAAAACCTCTGGATTATCAACCAACATATTTCCTGTAGAAGATCCTAAAAATAATTTTAATCCTGCAACTTGTTTAGGATCTACTTTTAAAATTTCGTCTAGATTATCGTTAGTTCCTCCAAACATAAAAGAGTAATTAGCATAAGCTGTTTCTTTTGCTATAGCAAACTTATCGTTTAACTTTTCTATGGTTGTGGTTTGCGGATTGGTGTTTGGCATTTCTATAAACGAAGTAATACCGCCAGCAATTGCTGCACGAGACTCCGTTTCTATATTAGCTTTATGTGTTAAGCCTGGCTCTCTAAAGTGTACTTGATCATCTATCATTCCAGGTATAACATACTTCCCTTCAGCATCAAATACATTTACATCTGAAGATTTTGCACTTATAGAAGTATCAATTTTGGTAATAAACTCACCTTCAATTAATATGTCTCCATTAAAAATAGTGCCCTCATTTACAATCTTGGCATTTTTAATAAGTGTTGTTTTATTGCTCATTATTTTATGTATTGAATAAACTTTTAAATTTCATTGAGATAACTCCAAATATAGCTTCAGAAATAATACTTGAGCTTAATTTAGATTCCCCTTTAGTTCTATCTGTAAAAATCACAGGTACTTCTACAATTTTAAATTTCTTTAGGTAGGCTTTAAATTTCATTTCAATTTGAAAGGCATAACCTATAAATTTAATATCATCAAAATGAATACTTTCTAGAACACTTCTTTGATAACAAATAAAACCTGCAGTAGTATCTTTTATGCGCATTCCTGTAATAATACGCACATAAATTGATGCTCCGTAAGATAATATAATTCGGCTTAACGGCCAATTAACAACATTTACTCCTTTCACATAACGTGAACCAATACTTAATGCTGCACCATTCTCATGGCAAGCATTATAAAGTTTTATTAGGTCTTTGGGATTGTGAGAGAAATCGGCATCCATTTCAAAAACGTATTGATAATCTCTTTCCAAACACCATTTAAAACCATGGATATAGGCAGTACCTAAACCCGATTTTTGATGTCTAACGGATAAAAATAAAGACTCAGGATACTTTTGCTGAAGTTCTTTAACTTTATCTGCCGTACCATCTGGAGAATTGTCGTCTACCACTAGAATATGAAACGCCTTTTCTTGACTAAACACAGCTTCTATAATAGCCTCTATGTTTTCAATTTCATTATAAGTTGGTATAATTACAACAGCGTCTTGCATTAATAGCATTTAATTTAACGCAAATGTACATATTTGGTAATTAGTTTTTTATAAAAATTTCTTAATAAATGATGCTTATTCTTAAGAATTTTATAATAATTTTACAGCATGCTAAGAGAAGCCATTTCAACCGAACTTTATACAATTTTACTAATAATTTGTCTTGTTCTTGTTGCAATCGCTAAACTTTTGTTTCCTAAGCGATTTCAAGATTTTCTAATGTTATTAATAAACTTTAGATATTTAAAAGTGTATTCAAGAGAACATAAATTTTTTGATGTATTTGAAGGCCTGCTGCTTACTAACCTTATTATAGGTTTGTCTGTTTTTATATTATTATGCTTTAACCTAAATATAAATTTACCAGAAACAGAATACTTAACGCCAGCGAAACTAGCCTTTGGTATTGGTATATTAATGCTTGTAAAATTATTAGTAGAGCGTTTAGTGAGTACAATTCTTAATATAGACTCTATAATCGACAACTACATTTTCCGAAAAGTGAGTTATAAGAATTTCTTAGGCTTATTATTAATTCCAATAAATGCTATTTTAATGTACTCTTGGCACCCTGCACAAATTAGCGCTTCTGTTTTTGTAGTACTTTTAATATTAATTAATGTCTATGGTATTTTAATCTTTATAAAAGACAATCTTAAAACCCTAAAAAAGAATTGGCTTTATTTTATTTTGTATCTTTGCGCACTTGAAATTACACCTTATCTAGTTTTATACAAGTTATATACGCTACAATAAGGTCCTAAAAAAAGCTGTTAGAAAATGAAAGTGAAAACCATTTTAGTATCGCAACCAGAACCTAAAATTGAAAATTCGCCATATTTCGATTTGTCAGAAAGACAGAAAGTTAAAATAGATTTTCGTCCTTTTATTCACGTAGAAGGTGTGCCATCAAAAGAAATTAGACAACAAAAAATTGATCTTAGTAAATTTACTGCAATAATATTAACAAGTAGAAATGCTGTAGACCACTTTTTTAGAGTAGCTGAAGAAATGCGTTTTAAAGTGCCAGATAGTATGAAATATTTCTGTCAATCTGAAGCTGTCGCCTATTACTTACAAAAATATGTAGTGTATAGAAAACGTAAAATATATGTTGGTAAACGTACATTTACAGAACTCTCTCCATTAATTAAAAAATATAAAGAAGAAGCCTTTTTATTACCTGCAACAGATAAACTAAAAGCAGAAGTTCCTGAAGTATTAAATGCTTTAGGTGTAAACTGGAAAGAAGCTGTTTTTTATAAAACTGTAATTAGTGATTTATCTGATTTAGAAAACGTAACTTATGATATATTAGTATTCTTTAGCCCAAGTGGTATAGACTCGTTATTTAAGAACTTTCCAGATTTTCAACAAAAAGATACTAGAATTGCTGTATTTGGAAATACAACTATAAAAGCTGTAGAAGCAAAAGGACTAAGAGTAGATATTTCTGCTCCGACACCAGAAACACCTTCAATGACAATGGCTTTGAAGAAATACATTACAATTGCAAACAAAAAATAATAAGTTTTATTTTTATATATAAAAAAGGCTTCTCAATTGAGAAGCCTTTTTTATGCCGTGTTACTAATTATATTTAGTAAGCATAGCGTTGTGGTCCACCACGTCTTATTGATTCGCTAGCGTTATCTTCAAACTGTTCAAAGTTCTCTCTAAAGGCATTCGCTAGTTTGAATGCCGTATCATAGTATGCTTTATCATCTTTCCATGTTGATCTTGGGCTCAACACTTCGGTTGGAACACCTGGACAACTTCTAGGTTGTGCCACACCAAACACAGAGTTTATATGGTAATCATTGTAATTATACAATCCTAAATCTCCATTTAAAACAGCACTAATCATAGCACGTGTATATTTTAACTTCATACGTTTGCCAACACCATAAGCTCCACCAGACCATCCTGTATTTACTAACCATACATTTACATTAGCATCCAACATTTTTTTACTTAGCATCTCAGCATATTTTGTTGGGTGTAATGGCATAAAAGGCGCTCCAAAACAAGCAGAAAAAGAAGGTTGTGGCTCTTTAACTCCAGCTTCTGTTCCAGCTACTTTTGCAGTATAACCAGATATAAAATGGTAAGCTGCTTGTGCAGGTGTTAATTTAGATATTGGAGGTAAAACACCAAATGCATCTGCAGTTAAAAAGAAAATGTTTTTAGGATTCTTTCCAATTGAGGGTGTTTTTATGTTTTCAATATGATCTATTGGATAACTAACTCTTGTATTTTGAGTAATAGAAGTATCTTCAAAGTCTACATCTCCCTTAGCATTCATTTTTACATTTTCCAGAATAGCACCTTCTTTAATGGCAGCATAAATTTCTGGCTCTTGTTCTTGAGACAGGTTAATGACTTTAGCATAACATCCACCTTCAAAATTAAAAACGGTATTTTCAGCAGTCCAACCATGCTCATCATCTCCAATTAAACTTCTATTTGGATCTGTAGATAGCGTTGTTTTTCCTGTTCCCGAAAGTCCAAAGAAAATTGCAGTATCGTCATCTTTACCAACATTTGCACTACAGTGCATAGGTAACGTATTTTTAAATACTGGAAGTATAAAATTTAAAGCAGAAAATATACCTTTTTTAATTTCACCAGTATATCCAGTTCCACCAATTAAGGCTATCTTTTTTTCGAAATTTAAAATAGCAAAATTATGCTGTCTTGTACCGTCTTCTTTGGCATCCGCCATAAATCCAGGTGCATTTACAATAGTCCATTCTGGCGAGAAGTTCTCTAACTCGGCTTCAGTTGGACGTAAAAACATATTGTAAGCAAACATATTACTCCACGGATGCTCGTTAATTACACGAATATTCAATTTATAATCTTCGTCTGCACAAGCATAACTATCTCTAACAAAAACTTCTTTTTCAGACAAATAATCTACAACCTTATCATAAAGTTTATCAAATTTATCTGGATCGAAAGGAATATTAATATTTCCCCACCAAACACGATCTTCTGTAATATCGTCTTTTACTATAAAACGATCCATTGGAGAACGGCCAGTAAACTCACCTGTGTTAACAGCTAAAGCACCAGAAGAGGATTTTACACCTTGACCTTTCTCGATCGTAGTCTCTTGTAATTCTTGAGGAGATAATTGGTATTGAACATTAGCATTCTTAATACCGTATTTTTCTAACGAAATCGTTTTCGTAGATTTTGTATGGTTTACCATAATTTAGATTGTTGTTTAGGATGCAAAATTACACATTATTATAAGATTTTGATATAAATAAGCGTTAATTCTTACTGCTTTTTACAAAGTTTATTAACAATACCAACCATGCCAAAACTAGTAACAATCCACCTAAAGGTGTAATAAAACCAATCGCTTTAAAATCGAAACCCGTTAGACTATTGGTTGCTAAAGCATAAATAGATCCCGAAAAGAACAGTACACCAAGGAGTACTAAGTAAAAAAGTATTTTTTTAGTTTTACCCGCAACAATCGTCGTAGTACCAACAAATAACAGTAAAAAAGCATGATACATTTGGTAGCGAACTCCAGTTTCAAAAGTCTGTAATGCCTCAAGAGAAATTTCAGGCTTTAATCCATGAGCAGCAAATGCTCCAATTATTACAGCCAAGAGACCAAAAACCGCACCTAATATTAAGATTTTTTTGTTCATATTATTTTATAGTTTGAGTTTAAATAACGTTTGCATTTTAGTACATTCGTCGAAACAAAATTAAGCAATACCAATTTAAATTCGTACAACAAATTCCATTATGAGAAACATTTTAGTTATTGGTTCGGGAAAATCTGCATCCTATTTAATAAAATATCTTTTAGACAAATCTGAAACTGAAAACCTTCACATTACTGTTGGTGATTTAAACGTAGTAAATGCATCTAAGCTAACAAACAATCATAAAAGCGCAACTGCTATAACATTAGACGTCTTTAATAAAAAATCAAGAGAAGACGCTGTAAAAGCAGCAGATATTGTAATATCTATGTTGCCAGCACGCTTTCATATTGAAGTTGCAAAAGACTGTATTACCTATAATAAAAACATGATAACGGCTTCTTACGTAAGCGACGAAATGCAAGCCTTAGACGCAGAAGCAAAAAAGAAAGGCTTGGTGTTTATGAATGAGATTGGTGTCGATCCAGGAATAGACCACATGAGTGCTATGCAAGTAATAGACAGAATTGAAGCTGAAGGTGGAAAACTAATTTTATTCGAATCTTTTACAGGCGGTTTAGTAGCTCCAGAAAGTGATAATAACCTATGGAATTATAAATTTACTTGGAACCCAAGAAATGTAGTGCTTGCAGGTCAAGGTAGTGCTGCAAAGTTTTTACAAGAAGGCACTTATAAATACATTCCTTACAACCGATTATTTAGACGAACAGAGTTTTTAGAAGTCGATGGTTTTGGTCGTTTCGAGGCTTATGCCAATAGAGACTCCTTAAAATATCAAGACATTTATGGTCTTGACAATGTTAAAACATTGTATCGTGGAACCATAAGACGGGTTGGTTTTAGTCGTGCTTGGAATGTTTTTGCTGCACTTGGTTTAACAGACGATAGCTACACTATAGACGAAAGTGAGCATATGAGTTACCGCGATTTTGTGAATTCATTTTTACCATATAGCCCCACAGATTCTGTAGAGATAAAATTTAGACACGCGCTTAAAATTGACCAGGACGATGTGGTTTGGGATAAGTTTGAAGAGTTAGATATTTTTAGTCCAACAAAAATGGTAACGCTTGAAAAAGCAACACCAGCCCAAATTTTACAAAAAATACTATTGGATAGCTGGACATTAGACCCAACAGATAAAGATATGATTGTAATGTACCATAAGTTTGGCTACGAATTAAATGGTAAAAAGCACCAAATAGATGCCACAATGGTAACTTTAGGCGAAGACCAGACGTATACAGCAATGGCTAAAACAGTAGGCTTACCTGTTGCCATGGCTGCAATGGCAATTCTAAATAAAAAAATAACAACTCCGGGCGTATTAAGACCAATAAATAAAGAGGTTTATTTACCTCTTTTAGAAGAGCTAGAAGACTATGGTATCGTTTTTAAAGAGAAAAAAGTACCTTACTTAGGTTATAATCCTTTAAACGTATAATTTTGGGCATTACCAAGACATGCTTTTTGGCATCGTCTTGGTCAGGCTTTACGCTATATCTTTTTTTATCCCGAATTTGTATTCAGTATACCATCAATTAACTCCTGTTTATATTGAAAAAGAATAGTACCTAAATCACTCAAAAAAAAAGGATGCCGCTTCCATCCTTAACGCACTTACCAAAGTAAATTTTTAAATTGAAGTTTCAGTTTCGCACTATTTTAGTACTTTTATGTTTTAAATTGAAATCATATCTTATTTAAAATATGATTATTATAGATTTTATCCTCACTTATGCTATTGAAGTAAAGCGTATACAATAACAATATTTCCGTATTAATGGAAATGAAAAACAAGGGTTATTATGAAAGTTATAAATAAAAACATACATATCGATGGTATCGATAAAAAGATACTTCGTGCATTAATGGCAGATGCTAGAACATCGGTTTTAGAAATTGCGCGACAAGTTGGTATCTCTGGCGCAGCTATTCATCAACGCTTACGTAAACTCGAAAAATCTGGATTAATTGCTGGTTCTAAATTTGTAATTAACCCAAAAGTATTAGGCTATTCTACCATGGCTTTTATTGGTATTTATTTGGATAAAGCTATGAGTAATCCTGAGGCTGTAAAACTGCTTAAAAAAATACCAGAAGTTATTGAATGTCATTATACCACGGGAAACTGGAGTATTCTAATTAAAATTTTATGTAAGGATAATGAGCACCTTATGAATCTTTTAAATAATGAAATACAGTCTATAGATGGTGTCTCTAGAACAGAAACCTTTATTTCTTTAGACCAGCAAATTGAGAGACAAATTAAGATATAAAAAAGGGCTTCTATAATTATAGAAGCCCTTTTTAATTTTATTTAATACGTTATTTTATTCTTTTAAAACACGTATTGTTTTGGTTTTATTACCATTTGCACCTTCTATTGAAACCTCAACAAAATAAGCACCTGATTGTAAATTAGATAGATCTAATTGTTTAGTCGTTGTGCCTGGTGTTTCAGTTAATATAACTTGACCTAACATATTTAATACTTTAACTTGAGACATAGTGGTCTCAGATTTAAGCGTTAAAATAGTATCTACTGGATTAGGGTAATAGGTAAACCCATTTTCCTCAAAAGCCTCAGTTGATAAGGTTGTTTCAATTACAGTAATACTAAATGTTCCTTCTGTAAGTTGTGCGTTTCTAATAACAGTACTACCATCACTCCAAACTCTAACATAATAGGTAGCACTTGCTGTTAAACCTGTTAAATTAATAGATTCTCCACCATTACCTGCAGAACATGCAACAATATCTAAATCTAACTGACTACAGTTTAATGAAGAATAAACCGCAACACTTGCCTGATCTGAGTTACCAGAAAGAACCGTTGTTACAGTAGCTAATCCTGTAAGCGGTGCTTGGAAAGTATACCAAACATCTGACTTAAAGGTATAAGGATCACATTCCGTATCGTCTGTTTCTCCTGTAGTATCATCTGTAGCACCTGCTGTTGTTTCTCCATTTAAAGTTACACCTAAACTAAGTGGTGTTGCATTTGAACATAAATCATTTCCTGGAGAGGGTACATTTGGTATACAATCTAAGCTCATTTCAAAATCACCAGATTCTTCATCATAACCTTCAATCATAATATAATAAGTCACATTTGGTTGTGCTGTAAAAGTTACTTCAGATTGGGTATCATCACCTACTCCTACGGGACAATTATTAGAATCATCATTCCCAGCAATTTCGTTTGTTTGTGGGCAATCGCTAAATACTCTTATATATGTATCGTAACCAGAATTACATAATGATAAGCTTACATCTTGTAAAACGGTATCTGTAAAGCTATAGAATACATCGTTAGATAGATTACTTCCACTATCTGTTGCATTATCGGTTGATCCCATTACAGTTGTTCCACAAGTTATTACTATAGCTCCTGTACATTCATCATTAATAGGTGTACAATTGATTACTTCTAAATTATCACTTGCACTACTTGTACATCCGTTTAGATTAGTAAATGTATACGTAATAGAATGAATTGCTACACCTGCTAATAATGGATCAAAATTATAGCCGATTCCATCGCCCATATCCGTAACTCCATTTCCTGAATACACACCGCCTGTTGGCATTCCTCCACCAAATATAGGTTGTGATCCTGAATTAAGACATACATCTGCAAAAGTTCCAATGGTTACAACTGGTAAACCAAAGACTTCTACATCATCACCAGCTGAGTTTGAACAACCAGCAGCAGAAGCATCATAAGTAATAGTATGTGTTCCAATACCTGCTGTTGCAGGATCAAAACTATAGGTCATGCCGTTGCCATTATCTGTAACTCCAGCACCAGAGTAAACGCCACCTGTTGGTAAGCCTCCACCTAAACCAGCTTGTACACCAGCATCTATACATAAATCTGCAAGTGCAGTGAAGCTTACCATTGGTAAAGCAAAGACTTCAACATCGTCAGGTGCTGAACTTGAACAGCTATTTCCATCTGTAAAGTTATAGGTTATAGTATGCGTTCCTACTCCAGCTGCTGCGGGATCAAAACTATAAGTCATGCCATTGCCATCATCTGTAACTCCAGTTCCTGAATATACACCACCTATTGCAGTTCCGCTTCCTAATCCAGATTGCACTCCGGAATCAATACATAAATCTGCTAAAGCTGTAAAGGTTACCACTGGTAATCCAAAGACTTCTACATCATCACTTGCTGAACTTGAACAACCATTAGCATCTGAAAAAGTATAGGTAAGTGTATGTATTCCTACTCCAGCTGTTGTTGGATCAAAGGTATACGTCATGCCATTTGCATCATCGGTAACTCCAGATCCTGAATAGATTCCGCCTGTAGCAGTTCCACTTCCTAATCCGGTTTGAATTCCAGAATCAAGACATAAGTCTGCAAGCGCTGTAAAATTCACAGTTGGTATTGCATTAACTGTTATACTAAAGACTTCACTATTCGGACAAACTCCAACAGTTGTATAAGTTACTGTATAGATTCCTGGTGTTGATGCTGAAACATCAAGCAATCCAGTTGAACTATTGATTGTTAAACCAGATGTACTTGAGAATGTTCCTCCTGCTAAACCAGCAATGGTTGGTGTAGGATCTACATCGTCTGCGCAATACGCTGGTGCATCATAATTAAACGAAGCATTGTCTGAAGCGTTAATGGTTATAGTGAAATCTTCATCATCACTACACAATCCACTTGTTTGATAGTTAACGGTATAGTTTCCTGGTATAGAATTTGAAACATCAATTTCTCCAGTACCTGTATTAAGAGATAATCCTGCTGGTGCTGATGAAAATGAACCACCACTAACACCGGAAATAGTTGGAGTAGGATCTAAGTCATCTAGACAATAAGCTGGATTTCCATAGCTAAAAGATGCATCTTCTCTAGCGGTTGTGTTTACAGTAACTGTTCCACAGCTACCTGGTGTTGTACAACCACCTTCTCCTCTAATATAATACGTTGTACTTGGCGGAATAGGCGTAACAATAATGGTTGAACCCGCAGTTGTACCAACTAACGTTCCACCACATGTACCTGTATAAACATGCCAAAGAGTAGCGTCTTCTTTATCTCCAGAAATAGTTAATAAGGCTGCGTTGCCATCACAGATTATTCCAGGAGCAAAAGTAGCCGTTGGAATATCTGGTTCTGAACACGCAGATGCTGCAAAATCTATAGTAAAAGGAGCTGTTACTGCACTAGCATTTGGATCTACAACATTTGTAAAAGCCACCATACCATTATCAATCATATCTGCCTGCATAAAACTCTTTAAAGGTGTTACTGATGTAGCCAAAGCAGAATTGTTAGCAAGAATGTACATAATACCGGCTAAAGGTGATCCATTCACTTGAATCGTTACCACTGGTGTAGTTGTCGCTGCCGAAGGTGCTGGTAATGCAGCTGGACTCCCTAAGGTTTCAGTTATTAAATACCCATCTATAGTTGGCTGAGCTACATCCGTTCCATTAAAAAATGTAGGAGATGCTGAACTTCCTAGTGAGGATGTGACAGACAATGTAACACCATCTGGTACAATAACAGTAAAACCATAACTCTGTACCGAAGTAGCAAAGTTTGATGCACTAGCATTAGGAACTGCGGCTATTGAATAGCTGTAGGCTCCATTATCTACTAATGTATAGGTGTAGCCGTCTTGGGCGTGTAATTGGCCTACAAAAAGACCGAGTAATGTAATGATTAAAATTTTAATTTTTCTCATGGTTTTAATTTTTTGGTTTGTGCTGTTGAATTTATTAAGTTATAACATTAAGTATATTAACTTGATGTAAAAAAATATTTTGTAGGGCGAATGGTGTATCAGGACCTGTTCCTAAATAATGAGTTTTTCCATATAAAATTACTTGTATATTTTTCTACTAGAACGACACGGACAACATCTACATAAGATGATGTATGTGAAAAAATGACTACATTATGGATAAAAATATTTGACTCATCAGTTTCAAAATTTTCTAAGTTTTGCGAAAAAGCTTGAAAATTAAAAAGTGAGATAAATAAGAAAGTATTTAGAAATGTGATTTTCTTCATGATATAGTGTAATTAATAGCTTTCGCAAAAGTAATACAATTTACTGGATAATTATAAAAAGAAAAAGTTTCTAGAAAAACATTGTATTTGCAAACTCATTAGCATTTTTAGTACATTCTCAGATAATCTATTTATTACTAAAACAGAAATCTATAGGCCATCAGATTAATACATAAAAAAAGGGCTTCTATAATTATAGAAGCCCTTTTAAGTTTATTTAATACGTAGTTTTATTCTTTTAAAACACGTATTGTTTTTGTTCTATTACCATTTGTGCCTTCCATTGAAACCTCAACAAAATAAGCGCCAGATTGTAAGTTTGACATATCTAATTGCTTAGTTGTTACATTTGGTGTTTCTCTATATACAACTTGACCTAACATATTTAAAACGCTAATTTGAGAAATAGTATCCTCAGATTTAAGTGTTAAAGTTGTACTTACTGGGTTAGGGAAATATGTAAACCCAATAGCGTCAAAGTCTGTTGTAGATAATGTTGTTTCTGTAACTGTGATATTAAAAGTACCCTCTACAAGTTGCGCATTTCTTGAAACAGCTCCATCACTCCAAACTCTAACATAATACGTTTGGCCAACTACTAAACCAGTTAAATCTATACTTTCACCACCATTTCCTGCAGAACATGCAATAATGTCTGTATCTAACTGAGTACAGTTTTGTGAAGTATACACAGCAACATTTGCTTCATCTGAATTACCAGAAATAAAAGTGGTAATATTAACTGCTCCAGTAAGAGGCGCTTGGAAAGTATACCAAACATCAGATTTAAAGGTATAAGGATCACATTCTGTATCGTTTGTTTCTCCTGTTGAATCATCTGTTGCTCCAGCAGTAGATTCGCCTGTTAAAGTCGCACCTAATATAAGAGGTGTGGCACTTCCACATGAATCGTTTCCTGGAGATGGTACATTTGGTATACAGTTTAAGCTCATTTCAAAATCACCAGATTCTTCATCATAACCTTCAATCATTATATAATAGGTTACATTAGGTTGTGCTGTAAAAGTCACTTCAGATTGAGTATCGTCTCCACAACCAATAGCATCATCGTTACCAGCAATTTCGTTTGTTTGTGGACAATCACTATAAACTCTTATATACGTATCATATAAAGAATTACATAGTGATAGTGTTACATCTTGTAAAACAGTATCCGTAAATGAATAGAAAACATCATTTGATAGGTTTCCTCCACTATCTGTTGCTGTATCTGTTGTTCCTATTACAGTTCCTCCACAAGCTATTGCTATTGCACCTGTACATTCATCATTAATAGGAGCGCAGTCCTCTATTGTTACAGAAACACTAGAACTATTAGGGCAAGTTCCAGATGTAGTATAAGTCACAGTGTAAGTATCTGGTGTTGAATCTGAAACGCTAATTTCTCCAGTATTTGGATCAATTATCAATCCTATTGTACTTGTAAATGTTCCACCTGCCAATCCTAGGATCATTGGTGGCGTAACAATAATATCTGTGCAATATGTTGGTGCGCTATAAAGAAATGAAGCATCATCTGTAGCGTTTATTGTTACAATTTGGTCAGATGAATTGACACAAACTCCTGCAGTAGTATAAGTCACAGTATACGTTCCTGGAGTTGATACCGAAACATCAATAACACCAGTTGAAGCATTAATAGAAAGTCCTGCGCCAGAAGTAAACGTTCCACCAGCTAAACCAGTAATGGTTGGAGTAGAATCTGTAGCATCTTGACAATACGCTGGTGCATCATAATTAAACGAAGCATCATCTGTTGCGTTTATTGTTACAGTTTGGTTAGATGAATTTACACAAACTCCTGCAGTAGTATAAGTCACAGTATAAGTTCCTGGAGTTGATACCGAAACATCAATAACACCAGTTGAAGCATTAATAGAAAGTCCTGCGCCAGAAGTAAACGTTCCACCAGCTAAACCAGTAATGGTTGGAGTAGAATCTGTAGCATCTTGACAATACGCTGGTGCATCATAATTAAACGAAGCATCATC
>NZ_JSWF01000046.1 GCF_000797445.1 Lacinutrix jangbogonensis
GCAACAATAATATCTGTGCAATATGTTGGTGCGCTATAAAGAAATGAAGCATCATCTGTAGCGTTTATTGTTACAATTTGGTCAGATGAATTGACACAAACTCCTGCAGTAGTATAAGTCACAGTATAAGTTCCTGGAGTTGATACCGAAACATCAATAACACCAGTTGAAGCATTAATAGAAAGTCCTGCGCCAGAAGTAAACGTTCCACCAGCTAAACCAGTAAATGGTTGGAGTAGAATCTGTAGCATCTTGACAATACGCTGGTGCATCATAATTAAACGAAGCATCATCTGTTGCGTTTATTGTTACAATTTGGTCAGATGAATTTACACAAACTCCTGCAGTAGTATACGTTACAGTATAAGTTCCTGGAGTTGATACCGAAACATCAATAACACCAGTTGAAGCATTAATAGAAAGTCCTGCGCCAGAAGTAAACGTTCCACCAGCTAAACCAGTAATGGTTGGTGTTGGATCTGTATCTGCTGAACAATAAGCAGCTGTACTATAATTAAATGAAGCATCGTCTAAAGCATTAACGGTTACAGGAACACTTGAACTGTTTGGACAAGATCCAACAGTTGTATACGTTACTGTATACGCTCCTGGTGCTGAAGTTGAAACATCTATGGCTCCAGTACCTGAAGTAATAGATAATCCTCCTGGTGCAGATGAAAAAGAACCGCCTAGTAAACCAGCAACGGTTGGAGTAGGATCTGTATCTGCTGAACAATAAGATCCTGCACTATAATTAAATGAAGCATCGTCTAAAGCATTAACGGTTACAGGAACATTTGAACTGTTTGGACAAGCTCCAGCAGTTGTATACGTTACTGTATACGCTCCTGGTGCTGAAGTTGAAACATCAATTGCACCTGTACCAGGATTAAGAGTTAAACCTGCAGAACTTGTAAATGTTCCACCTGCTAAACCAGTAATACTTGGAGTAGGATCTGTATCATCTTGACAATAAGCAGGTGCATCATAACTATAGGAAGCATTATCTAATGCATTAATAGTGACTGAAACGTTTGAAGTGTTAGGGCAAATTCCTATTGTAGTATAAGTTACTGCATAAGTACCTGGATTCGAAGTAGAAACATCTATGCCACCTGAAGCTCCATTAAGAGTTAGTCCAGCTGTACTTGAAAAAGCACCGCCTCCTAAACCAGTAATAGTTGGAGTAGGATCTGAATCGTCAACACAAAAAGTTGAAGATCCATAATTAAATGATGCATTATCTAAAGTGTTAACAGTTACTGTAACTTGACCACATGAACCAGGTGTAGCACAACCGCCTTCTCCTCTTATAAAATAAGTAGTTGTTGAAGTTGGAGATACCGATAGGGTAGATCCTGCAGTATTTCCTACTGAAGTACCACCACAAGAACCCGTATAAACATGCCATGCTGTTGCATCGTTTAATGTACCAGATATATTTAATGTAGTGGAACTTCCTGTGCAAATAGGATTTGATGTTGCTGCTACTGTTGGAACAGTAGGTTCTGTGCAAGTTGGTACAGGTAATGATACTAATGTAATGTTCACAAAATGATTAGCAGCATTAGAACCACAAGCAGCACCAATATCAACCAAGGCTCTCGCATCGGTAGTAGGTGCGGTAAAAGTAACACTAGCATCATCGCCGCAGGTATTATCGTTAAAACCTAGTTGTGTTCCAGCGCTATTATAAATCGTTAAATACGTATCATCATTAGAACCACAGGTATCAACTGTATAGGTAGCGCCAACAGTTAAGCTGTTTATTGAAGCATATTCACCGCCCCAAGAGACCTGAGAAACTTCAGTGCTTACACCTACTGTTAGGGATGTTGCGTTAAAATTAACACCACCAGTTGGGGTGTTATTATTGGGACATTGTGCAAAAGATTGATAAGAAAAAAGGGTAAGCAATAAAAAAGTTAGGAAAATAGTAATTTTCTTCATAATAAATTAGATTAATTAATAGCTTAGTGTTTATAGTTAATAGAAAAAATTAATAAAGTTAAAGATAATGATAAAAAATCACTTTAAAACTTAAGTCATATTATTATTCTAAAAACAGGTATTTATACCTGTTTTTAATAAAACGAGATTATTGTATTCTATAAGGCCTATATTATTCTATATTTAGGGCTTTCAAAAACTATGAGAATGCATTTGTATTTAAAAATATTAACACAAAACGATTACATTTGCCCTTTAACATTTTAATATTATGTATTTAAAAATAAATCGCTTTTGTATAATAACACTTGGTTTAATATTGTTTTTAATGGGTTGCAAAGATAAAAAAACTTTAGAACTACCTGTTTTAACTTCAAGTGCTTTGCACCAAGCTAATGTTACGTTAGAACAAGATATTGTTCACGATTTTTTCTCACCACCAGTAGCAGGGAGAATTTATTTGTATCCAAATCTCACTGCGTATGAAATATTAAGTAAGCATGCTGCAGAAATGCATTCGTTAAAAACAATAATTCCTAATTTTCCAGAAACACCTATTTATGAAGGTTCAGAATTAAATAAATTGGCTTCAATTTATAGTTTTTATCTAGTAGCTCGTGAACTAGTATATACACCAAAGCATATTGATTTAAAAATTAGTGAATTAAAAGATTTGTATAGCAATCATAAAGAGTTTACTGCTGTTGAAAAATACTGCCAAGAATTTTCAAAAATAATGATAGCGTGGTTTAATAAAGATTTTTATAATGAAACCCGTAACATGGGAGATTATACACTTTTAAAAACACCCGGTTCTTGGAGCCCAACACCACCAGATTATATGGATGCGCTAGAACCACATTGGGACAAAATACGCCCTGTAATTCTTGATTCTTCAAACCAATTTACACCACCAGCTCCTACAACCTATAATATGACTCCTGGGAGTAAATTCCATACGGAATTACTAGAGGTTTACGATGCCGTTAAGAACAACGATGGTTCTACTATTGAAATTGCTAAATTTTGGGACTGTAATCCTATTGTTCCAAAACATAAAGGGCATATTACCTATGCCGAGAAAAAACTGACTCCTGGAGGCCACTGGATGAATATCTGTCGTGCAGCAACAGAAAATGAAAAATATAACCTTAATAACACTGCATTGGTGTATGCCTCAATAACTGTTGGTATGTTCGATGCTTTTATTAGTTGTTGGGACGTTAAATATAAAACGAATTATATTCGTCCGGTAACTATAATACAAAATGAAATAGACCCAACTTGGATGCCAATTCTAACCACACCAAATTTCCCTGAATATACTAGCGGACATAGTGTGGTATCGCGAAGTGCATCTACAATTCTTACGTATTATTTTGGTGATAATTATGGGTTTACCGATGAAACCGAAGTGCCTTATGGAATGCCTCCAAGGACTTTTACTTCTTTTTATCACGCTTCAGATGAAGCAGCAATTAGTAGGTTTTATGGAGGTATACATTATAAACCTGCAATAGAAGTTGGAGTAGAACAAGGTAAAAGAATAGGCGCATTAGTTGTTAGTAAAATCCGAACATTAAAAAAATGAAAAATCCCTTTCTAATTTCAATCCTTATTATATTTATATTATTTAGTTGTAAACCAGATAAAGAAAATACTAAAGAAATAATTGAGACTTCCAAAGTACAGACAGAAAAACTATTTACATTGCTTACAGAAAAAGAAAGTGGTTTCTATTTTATAAACGAAGTAAATTCTACAAACGAAGTTAATGTACTTACTTATGAAAATTATTTTAATGGAGGCGGAGTTGCTGTAGGAGATATTAATAATGATGGGCTTCTAGATATCTTTATGACTGGTAATTTGTTTGGTGGTCGTTTATATTTAAACAAAGGCAATATGCAGTTTGAGCAAATATCTGATAAAGCAAATGTTTATAGTAATGGTTTTACAACCGATGCCGCTTTTGTAGATGTTAATGGCGATGGTTATCAAGATATTTATTTGTCTAAATCATTATCTTTAAGTGGAGAACAGCGTAAAAATGTACTTTTATTAAATAATAAGGATAATACTTTTACTAATAAAGCTGAGGAATATGGAATTGCTGATAATGGGTATTCAAATCAATCTGTATTTCTCGATTACGACAATGATGGAGATTTAGATTTATATGTTATGAATCATCGTTCTGATTTTGAAAACGCTCAAACAATCTATGACACTAAAAATGACCTAGGAAACATTATTCCTTCACACCAATTTTGGGATAATAACTATGCAGATAGGCTATATAGAAACAATGGCAACAATAGTTTTTCTAATGTTACTGCTACTTCTGGGATACTAAATAATGATTTTAGTTTAAGTGCAGTAGCTTCAGATATTAACAACGATGGCTATGTAGATTTATATGTTTCAAACGATTTTGTCTCTAAAGATCACGCCTATATTAATCAAGGTAATGGTACTTTTAAAGATGAAATTGAAACTATGTTTTCACACATTCCTAAAAGCGCAATGGGAACAGATATTGCAGATTATAATAACGATGGGTTTCTAGACTTGATTAATGTTGATATGACACCTGAAAGTAATTATAGGCAAAAACAGCTTAAAGGTGCTAGTCCATATGATAAATATCATCTTGCATTAGACTTTGGTTTTTATCATCAAATAAGCAGAAACATGCTTCAGTTAAATAATGGAGATGGTACTTTTAGTGAAATAGGACAATTGGCCGGTGTTGCTTATACAGATTGGAGTTGGTCTTCTTTATTTGCAGATTTAGATAATGATGGTTATCAAGATTTATTTATTTCAAATGGACACTACAAAGACATAACAGATCTAGATTATTTAAAATACAAATCCGTTGAAGTTGTTGACAAAGCTGGAGGAATGAGCAAAGTAAATTCGCTAGACTTGATTAATTTAATGTCGAGTACTAAAATTCAAAATTACGCTTATAAAAACACAAAAGATCTTAAGTTTGAAGAGCAATCAAAAAACTGGGGATTAGATACTAAATCGCACTCGAACGGAACTGTTTATGCTGATTTAGATTTGGATGGAGATCTAGATTTAATAATAAACAATTTCAATCAAGAAGCCTTCTTATATCGTAACAACTCTAGACAAATGGATAAAGGAAACTATCTTTCTGTTGCGTTATCTGGAGGAAAAGGTAACACCTTAGGTTTTGGAGCTAAAGTTAGTATTGAAACAAATTCTGGCAAACAGATTAGAGAATGCACACCTTATAGAGGTTTCTTATCTTCTGTAGATCCTGCGTTACATTTTGGATTAGGAAAAGAAGAAACAATTAATCAAATTGAAATTACTTGGCCTACAGGTGAAACTCAAACTTTAAAAAATATTAAATCGAATCAGCGTATCACTGTAGATATTAAAAACGGAATAAAAAACAATTCTAAAATTAAGAAGTCGAATTCAAAACAATTCAGTATTGAAAAAGGAAACTATAATTATACTCATAAAGAAAATCCTTATATCGATTTTAAACAAGAGCCATTATTAGAGCATATGTTATCTAACAAAGGTCCTATCCTTGAAAAAGGAGATATTAATAACGATGGTTTAATGGATGTTTATATTGGAGGTAGTGCAAATGAAGCTGGACAACTATTGCTACAGCAATTCAATGGAACTTTTAAAATGAAAAATATTCCAGATTTTATTAACGATAAAAACCATGAAGATGGTGGTTGCGCTTTTATTGATGTAAATAACGATGGGAATATAGATTTATATGTTTCTAGTGGAAGTAATGAATTTAATATTGGTGAAATTTATCAAGACCGCTTATATATAAATGATGGTTTAGGAAATTTAACGCGTAACCGTGATTTGCTTCCTGAAATTCATTCCTCAACTTCTGCCGTTGTGCCAATAGATTTCGATAACGATGGCGATTTAGATTTGTTTGTTGGAGGTTTTGCAAAGAAAAATGAATATCCACTTGGTCACCAAAGTTGGTTATTAAAAAATACTAATGGACAATTTACAGATGCTTCATCTTTACTTCCAAATAATGGAGAATTAGGTATAATATCAGATGCAGCAGCATTATCAAATAATAAATTAATTGTCGTTGGAGAATGGATTAACATTAGCATTCTTAAAAAAAACAAAAATGGAATATTTGAAATTTCTAAAGAAAACGGACTAAATAATACTGGAGGTTGGTGGAACTGTATAGAAACTGCAGATTTCGATAATGATGGTGATCTCGATTTTGTTGTTGGAAATCGTGGAGAAAACTCTATGTATAAAGCTACAGCAGAATATCCAGCATCTATTTATTGGGGAGATTTTGACAACAATAACGATTTAGATGCCATTCCTACCTATTACAATTTTGCAAGCAAAGGGCACTACCCAAAACATGGGTTAGATCAATTATTTATGCAAATGAAAGGTGTTAGACGCACTTTTTCTGATTATGCATCCTATTCAAACGCATCTTTAGAAGAAATTATTCCAAATCGAGATAATAGCAAGAAAGTTCACATGTTTAAATCAGTTTATGTAGAGAATTTAGGAAACGGAAAAATGAAAGTAAGCCCACTTCCAGTAAATGCGCAGTTCTCTTATGTTCAAGGCATTCTAGCAAAAGATTTAAATGCTGATGGTAGTAAAGATATAATTCTTGTTGGAAACAATTTTGGTGTTGATATTGAAATTGGCAAAAGTGACGCCAGTAATGGACTTGTTCTTATTAATACTAAAGAAGGTTTCAAGCCTCAAACAGTTTTAGAAAGTGGTTTCACTACAAAAGGACTTGATTCTAGAAACATTCTTGAAATAGCAGACAGCTTAATTCTTGTTTCTAATAATAATGGACCACTGCAGTTCTTTGAGGTTAAATAAACACTTTTACTACAATTAAGATAAAAAAAGGAGCCGTTATCGGCTCCTTTTTACATATGTTATTTAATATTAGTTTCTTGAAGGATACACTCCAAATAAACAAATAATATAGTTTATACATTCCCAAGGTTGCATGTTGTTTACATGTTGGTTTCCTCCACTGTTACCTACAGTTACAGAAACACCATCAGTTGCAGCAGCTGTTCCATTTCCTGCTACTCCCCAACCACTAATACTTACATTGTCACCACCACTAGTTCGTCCTGCCATTGGAGCTGGATAAGAATTTACTGGTGTATTTCCTGCTGGTGTAGCAGAAGTATTTAAATGTCCTGTTGCAGCATGGTTGTGCGATGGCAGTTGAGTAGTATTTAAAGTGTTAGTTTCTGTACCAGACCTTTGACCTAAACTACGCGTTGTAAGACCTGGACCAGTACCTGCATGAATTGGTGCGCGACCTCTTAAATCTGGTAGTGCAAAAGTAGTTCTACCGTCTCCGCCATAGGTTGTACCTAATATGGAAAACAATGCTGTATTTTGTGAAATAGCTAATAACTGTCCGTTGCAAAATGCCCATGATCTTGGTGCAAAGTTACCTCCAAACGCCATAATTTCTCCTATAAATGGATTCATAATTTTAAGTTTTTAGTTAATATTAATTTCTAGAAGGGAAAACACCTTGTAAACAAATAATGTAATTTACACATTCCCAAGGTTGCATGTTATTTACAGATTGGTTTCCTCCAGAATTACCAACAGTTACTGCAACTCCGTCATTTGCAGCGGCTGTTCCATTTGCTGCAGTTCCCCAGCCACTAATACTTACACTATCACCACCACTAGTTCGTCCTGCTATTGGAGCTGGATAAGAATTTACTGGTGTATTTCCTGCTGGTGTAGCAGAAGTCTTTAAATGTCCAGCTGCTGCATGAGAGTGAGATGGCATTTGTGTAACATTTAATATATTGGATTCTGTACCTCCTCTTTGTCCTATTCTTCGATTTGAAAGACCTGGACCAGTTCCGGCATGAATTGGAGTACGACCTCTTAAATCGGGTAAAGCAAAAGTTGTTCTTCCATCTCCGCCGTAAGTTGTACCCAATATAGAGAATAAAGCACTGTATTGAGAAATTGATAGTAGTTGACCGTCACATAACGCCCAAGCTCTTGGAGCAAAATTGCCTCCAAACATTGAAATTTGACCTAAAAATGGATCCATAATAAATAGTTTTTTTAGTTAATAGTTCTCCAAAATTAATCTAGAACTATACATTTTTTTAACGTGCATTTACGTATTTATAAAATCAGGTAGAAACACCTGTTTATTAAATTTATTTGTAGCGGTGGCATTTTATTCAGTAACTTTAAAAACTATTAATCTTACATACTAATCTTAAAAACTTAAAAATTATGAGTGCAAGACCAATTGACATTAATGACGCTATAGCTTATGCTACAAAATGGCAAAATGAAAACCCAAAACATGCAAAAGCGCATTTAATTCCTAATGAAGATCTTATAGCATGTCTAGAAGAAATGGGTGTTTTAGTAAGTGATGGAGAAGGAAAGTACACACTTAATGTTGCGGCAGGAGCAGGTGTTCGTGCTTATATGGGTATAAATAGACCTGAAGGAGAAGCGCCAAGCCCACAAACTGAAAAACTTTTATTAGTAGGTACAAAATTAGATTGCGAAGGAATCCCTAGAGATCTTGTTCAAGGCGAAAAACCTTCTGGATGTGAGGATAAAGCGGTAGATAATGCCGTTAAAGCTTTAGCAGGAAGTGGTGTTTATGATTTTACAAAACCGTGCCCAAATCTTTGTGATATTAATAGTCCATTAAATCCTTAAAACATTAAATGGAGGTTGTATTTATTAAAGTTATTTTAAATTACCTTGAGTACATATTACTTTCTATAAATGCTATATTATATACATATAGTTATTTAAAAAAAGCGAAAAATAAAGCCATTAAATATTTTGCGATTTATTTGATTCTTATTTTTTGTGTTTTACTAGGAAGTCAATTAATAATTGATATACAGAGGGAATTTAATTTTACAGAAAACAACTTATATTTATCTCACTTTTATTTTATTTTTCAGTTTATTTTTCTGTCACTGTTTTACAGTCAGTTATTTACTAAAAAGCAAATAAAATGTCAAAAAATTACAACTGGTTTAGTGTTTTTTATTTTAACAATACAATACGCTCTAAACCCAAGTTTGTTTGAAAAATTTAATTTATTAGAAATATTTATTACCTCTTTTCCATTAGTTATATATTCTATTTTTCATTTATATAATTCCTTAAGTAAAGCTGGAAAATTTATGTATATAAATGCTGGTGTTTTAATTTATTTAGCGACAAGTACATTAATATTTATTCTAGGCGATTACTTAATCAATGTTGATAGAGAGATAACCGCAGACGTCTGGTTTTTAAACCGGGTGTTTTATGTTGGCTATTTGGTTTTAATTTTAATAGAATGGAAAAAGAGCTTATTGAAAACGAAAGATTAATTATTCAAGCCTTAGTTTATGGCATCATCTTTTTGGTGCTTGTAACTACGGGCTTAATTTTGTTTTTTCATTATTCAAGGCGTAAAATAGTTGCAAAAGAGTTGGAAAAAGCAGCCCTGAAATTAGAAAATCAACAAAAAATATTAGAAACTTCTATAACTATTCAAGAGAGAGAACGTAAGCGTATTGCACAAGATTTGCATGATGCTATTAGTTCTAAATTAAATATCGTAAGCCTATCTACTAATGTCTTATTATTAGATAAAACTATCACTAAAAAACAACATAAAACATTAGAACAAATTCTAGAAATAACAACAGGAACATTAGAAAGTTCTCGCAGAATAGCGCACAATTTATTACCTCCTATTTTAGATGAATTTGGACTTAAATCTGCATTAGAAGAATTATTTGAAGAATACATTGCTAATACAAATATCGATATTGAAAGTAATATAGAAGAGCCTTCTGAATTATCTAAAGCGAACCAATTACATCTTTTTAGAATAATACAAGAACTCATTAATAATTCTATAAGACATGGTGAAGCTAATGAACTAGTTATATATATGGAACAAACCAAAACCGGATTCTTATTAAGATACCAAGATAATGGTAAAGGTTTTACTTATAAAGAGGTTACAGATAAACCGGGTATTGGTTTACAGAATATAAAAAGTAGAGTCAAAATATTAAAAGGGAAATTAAAAATAGATAGCACTAAAAATAGCGGAAGCCAATTTATTATACGTTGCGATTATGAAGAATAAAATAAAAATTGTATTAGCAGATGACGAGCTATTGTTTAGACAAGGTCTTAAAGCGATTCTTCAAAGCCACGATTCTATAGACGTGCTTTTTGATGCAGAAAATGGAGAACATTTAATACAATTATTAAGAAATGCTAAACAACTTCCTGAAATAGTGATTACAGATCTTAAAATGCCTGAGAAAAATGGTGTTGAAGTTACTAAGCATATAAGAAAAGAGTTTCCTAAGATTAAAGTTATTGCACTCACGAGTTATTTTAGTAAACCTTTTATTTTAAATATGATTTCTATTGGTGCTGTCGCCTATTTAGCAAAGAATAGTACTCCAGTACTTATGATAAAAACCATTGAAGAAGTGGCTGAAAAAGGGTTCTATTATGATGAACAAGTGATGCAATATGTGCATGAAAGCATTACAAACCCAAAAGACAAAAATATAAAATCAACATTTGACGCCAATTATTTTACTAAGCGTGAAGTTGAAGTTTTAGAACTCATTTGCAAACAATACACGACTAACGATATCGGCGACAAACTTTTTATAAGTCCAAGAACAGTAGAGGGTCATCGTAATAATTTGCTTTTAAAAACGGATGCCAAAAATGTTGCTGGATTGGTAATTTATGCTCTCAAAAACAAACTTGTTTCGCTAGACAACAATTCCTTTTAATACAGAAGTACAGCTATAAATTTAAAGTACTGGTTACAAAATATACATTAATAAAAAAAGGGCTTCTATAATTATAGAAGCCCTTTTTAAGTTTATTTAATACGTAGTTTTATTCTTTTAAAACACGTATTGTTTTTGTTCTAATACCATTTGCACCTTCCATTGAAACTTCAATAAAATAAGCGCCAGATTGTAAATTAGACAAGTCTAATTGCTTAGTCGTTGCATTTGGTATTTCTGTTAATACAACTTGTCCTAACATATTTAATACGCTTACTTGAGTAATAGTAGCCTCAGATTTAAGCGTTAAAATAGTATCTACTGGATTTGGGAAATAAGTAAACCCGTAATCCTCAAAGACTGTTGTAGATAATGTTGTTTCACTTACCGTGATATTAAAAGCCCCTTCAACAAGTTGAGTGTTTCTAATAACAGCAACACCATCACTCCAAACTCTAATATAATAAGTTGCATTTGGCGTTAAACCAGTTAAGTTAATAGATTCTCCCGCATTACCAACAGAACACGCGATAAGGTCAACATCTAACTGACTACAATTTGTTGAAGAATACACGGCTACATTTGCCTGATCTGAAGTGCCTGAAATAACTGTTGTTACCGTTGCTAATCCTGTAAGCGGTGCTTGGAAAGTGTACCAAACATCTGATTTAAAGGTAGAAGGTTCACAACTTGTATCGTCTGATGCGCCTGTAGAATCATCTGTTGCTCCTGCTGTTGTTTCTCCTGATAAAGTGACACCTAAACTAAGCGGTGTTGCACTTGAGCATAAATCGTTATTAGGTGCACATTCATCTATTACAACACTAACACTTGAACTGTTAGAACATGATCCAGAAGTTGCATAAGTCACAGTGTATGCTCCATTTGTTGATAACGCAATATCAATTATTCCTGTTCCTGCGTTTATAGAAAGTCCTGAAGGTAATGCTGTAAACATTCCTCCTGCTAAACCTGTAATGCTTGGAGTAGGATCCGTATCTGCTGCACAATAAGTAGCCGCGTCATAATTAAAGGAAGCATCGTCTATAGCGAAGACTTCTACATTGTCATTTGCTGAACCTGAACATCCGTTTGCATCTGTAAAGTTATAGGTTATAGTATGGACTCCAACTCCAGCTGCTGCTGGATCGAAATGGTAGGTCATTCCATTGGCATCATCTGTAACACCGGGTCCTAATACACACCTCCTGTTGCTAAGCCTCCACCAACATTATTTTGAACTCCTGAATCTATACAAACATCTGCAAGCGCTGTAAATGTTACTGTTGGTAAAGCATTTTCGATAAGATTAACAGTTCCCGAAGTAGCAGAACAGCCATTATCTGTAACTGTTACGGAATATGGATTTCCTAGAGTAGTTAAAACCGAAGACGTTGAAATACCTGTATCGCCATTAGACCATAGATAAGAAGCCGTTGCTCCAGCATTTGTAGCTGTTAAAGTAACATTAGGAGTTCCTGCACAATATTCAAGAGCTGTTCCTGAAGTAATTATCGAGGCAGCTGGTACAGCATTTTCAATAAGATTAACAGTTCCCGAAGTAGCAGAACAGCCATTATCTGTAACTGTTACGGAATATGGATTTCCTAGAGTAGTTAAAACCGAAGACGTTGAAATACCTGTATCGCCATTAGACCATAGATAAGAAGCCGTTGCTCCAGCATTTGTAGCTGTTAAAGTAACATTAGGAGTTCCTGCACAATATTCAAGAGCTGTTCCTGAAGTAATTATCGACGCAGTTGGTACAGCATTTTCAATAAGATTAACAGTTCCCGAAGTAGCAGAACAACCATTATCTGTAACTGTTACGGAATATGGATTTCCTAGAGTAGTTAAAACCGAAGACGTTGAAATACCTGTATCGCCATTAGACCATAGATAAGAAGCCGTTGCTCCAGCATTTGTAGCTGTTAAAGTAACATTAGGAGTTCCTGCACAATATTCAAGAGCTGTTCCTGAAGTAATTATCGACGCAGTTGGTAAAGCATTTACTGTAATAATTACTGGAAGTGCTTGTGAATCGCATGGGCTACTGTCTTCTGCAACGTATACGGTCTGTGGACTTGTTACTGTTGTTGTCATTGGATTATAAGATGCAACCGAACCAGCTAATAAATTAGCAGTTCCACTAGCAGGATCTGCATCATAAAAATTAAATGCAGTTGTAGATGTTCCTGTAAGTGTAATATTATCCATCGAAATATATTCTGTTGAAGCACCATTATAAACACAAATTTGAATTTGTAGTGTTGTGCCTGTAATTCCTGTTTGAGTAACTGTAGTTGAAACCCAATCACTATCATCTGGAAGATCTCCTGTTAATGTATGTGTTGCACTTCCCATACTCATCCAATCTGTAATTAGAGTTGGCATACCATCTATAATTAAGGTAACATCGGCATAATCAGCTGTTTCAAGATCACCTTGTTCTTCAATTAAAGCCGAAAAATCAACACTTGTATAAGTAGAAATATCAATACTTTCAGAAAGGAAGCACACTTCTCCATCCACATCTCGCCCTACTAATTGTCCTCCATTAACATTAAAAGAATCAGTTGTAGCAGTTATTCCAGAAGTAGTACCAGATACACTCCATTGTCCATTTGTAGGCGCAATATTAGTTGCGCATGTTGTTGGGTCTGCACCAGAACAAACTCCTATAACACCAGCTCCATCTTGATCAAATGTTTCTGCCCAAAATTGGGTAGCACCACCAGAGGCACCAACAGGTGTTATAGTAACATCGCTTCCAGTACATCCATCAATATTTGAAACTGTAAATGTAGCAGCTGGTAAAGCGAAGACTTCTACGTCATCAGTAGCTGAATTTGAACATCCAATTCCCGCAGCGAAAGTATATGTAAGTGTGTGAACTCCAACTCCAGCTGATGCTGGATCAAAATCGTATGTCATACCATTGCCATTATCTGTAACTCCCGGTCCTGAATAAAAAATACCACCTGTTGGAGCACCGCCACCTAATCCGGTTTGAACTCCAGAATCAAGACATAAATCTGCAAGGGCTGTAAAGGTTACCATTGGTAATGCAAATACTTCTACATCATCATTTGCTGAATCTGTACAACCGGTTGTTATAGCTGTATAGGTAATAGTATGTGTTCCTACACCTGCTGCTGCAGGATCGAAACTATATGTCATTCCGTTTGCATCGTCTGTAACTCCAGTTCCTGAATACGTACCACCTGTAGCAGTTCCACTTCCTAATCCGGTTTGAACTCCGGAATCAATACATAAATCTGCAAGCGCTGTAAAGGTTACTATTGGTAAAGCATTAACATTTACTATAATTTCACCACATAATCCTGAAGCTTCATCTACACAACCCGCTCCATCTTCTCCTCGTATATAAAACGTTGTATTTGCTGTTAAAGCAGCTGTTGTAAATGAGTTTGTTGCCGAAGTTCCTACTTGAGTACCACCGCAAGAGCCTGTATATATATGCCATTGTATAGCATCATTTAATGCGCCTGTCCATGTTAACGTTGATGTTGAACCTGAGCATGTTGTACTTGGTGTTGCAGTTAAAACGGTTGGGATATCTGGATCTGTACATGAAGATTCACCTACTGCTGCAATTGAGAAA
This sequence comes from Lacinutrix jangbogonensis, assembly GCF_000797445.1. Lineage (GTDB taxonomy): Bacteria > Bacteroidota > Bacteroidia > Flavobacteriales > Flavobacteriaceae > Lacinutrix > Lacinutrix jangbogonensis. The sequence continues at coordinate 14,437 of NZ_JSWF01000046.1, forward strand.
AAATAATCTGGTTCATGTACATCATTGCTATTGATATGAATTTCTGCTTGTCTGGTTGAAGCAACAGCTGATGAAAAATCTATAATAAATGTAACACTACTCATACCTGCAACAGTTGCAGATGGCTGAGTGTTAACACTAAAATCTGCTGCATCAATACCACTTATGGAAACAGCATTACTTCCTAAATTTAATGTTCCAGCACCTAAGTTTTGTATTGTAAATGTTCTCGATAAACTTGCTCCAGTTCCAAAATCTGTATGATCTCCTGAACCTGGTGACACATTACCTAAAATAATATTTGTTGCGTTTCCTTGCACATTAATTTCTGGATTAGATCCAGAGGGAAGTGTTAACACCAAAACCTCTATTTCATCTGTATTTGCATTTGGTGGTGAAGTTAAATCACGATCATCTATGTAAGCAACTATTGCAACATCTGATGTTAAAGCATTAATGCTTACATCTTCAGCTTGACCTCCTGTAACGATATCTGAACCGGAACTTACTGTAAAATCATTAGAAGCTAATAAAGCTGTAAAATATTCAGAGCTTATTATTCCACTACCACTATCTACTGCAATAATAACCTCTGTTGCAGATAATGCACTCATTGAAAATGTAGAAATACCACCACCTGTATAAAAATTAGCAATAGATCCTGGAAATGTAAAATCTGTACCACTTAATGTTGCATAAATTAAATGACCTTGATCTGTTGGTGCTTGTTCATAAGCTATGGCTACTTCTGTTTCACTTAATGCTACAATTCTAATATCATCTACATCATCTGCAACAAACTCAAAAAGCTCTGGTGTACCTATAAAAATACTAGCACTAGCATCTATGGTACCAGCTACTACATAGCCATCCTCTGCTGGATGACCATCCCCATAAACCATAGCAAATTTAGAGTCACTTACTCTAGTGATATCGATAAGAGTAGATGCTGCTGCTGATGGGTTAATTGGGGCTCCCCATGTAATTGTACTACCGCTTACATTACCTGCAATAACCGCTGCTCCATTATAAGTGATTTGATCATCCCATGCTAAAACAACTTGAGAATCATTGATTGCAGTTAGTTCGAAACCTTCATTCCAACTTCTTTCATATTTAGTATTACTTATTTGGGCACTTGGGTTTGCAGTAATGGTTGTTCCATCTATATCTATTACAGAATATGTTAAAGCGTTTAAATTACTTGGGTCATCAACTTCCCAAATAGCAACTGCTTTAGTAGGGCTTAATGCTTCTACTTTAACATAATTATTAATATCAGTTGTTGCTATAATTACTTCAGTGCCAAACGTTATGTTGCTTCCACTTGTTGTTCCTATTACTGCTCTTAAATTATTTGTATTAAAATCATTATCGTCTTTATAAAAGAGTAAAACTTTATCATCGGATAATCTGGTAGACCACATTGCATTAGATTCGTATGCTCTTCCTTCTCTTTCTCCTGCGGTTGCAATTCTTCCTGAGAAGGCTGGTGCTGGAGACGAAACTAATGTAATATTAACGTGATGGTTCTGATTATTAGCAGTACATCCTCCGTTCCAACCCAACTGAGCTTTGTACGTCCCTGAAGTTGCTGCAACGAATGTTACACTTGCATCATCTCCACAGGTTCCTGTTTCATTAAAACCGACTTGAACGTTGCTAGGGTCATAAATTGTTAAATTAGTATCGGTAGGAGACCCACAAGTATCTATAGTATATGTAGCACCTGCAACCATATTAGATATAGGAACATACTCACTTGCCCATACAACAACAGCAACCGAAGTAGATTGTCCTAAACCAAGCCCTGACGCATCATAAGTTTGAAAGAATTGAGCTCCTAGTGAACATTGTGCAAAAGATTGATAAGAAAAAAGTGTGAATAATGCAAGAGCAAGTAAAAAAAGTAATTTTCTTCATAATAGCTAATTTAGTGATAGTTGTAGTTAAAATTTTTTATCCAATTCCCTAAAAAATATTTAGAACAAGCTAATTGTAATGAGATTTCTTTGGGTGTTTTCGTCGTCAAGTTAATGAAATTGTTAAGGTGTTCGTTAAAAAGACACAAATTAACGCTGAATAATATTTAAAAATCCAATTGTTATCTAAAAAAGAAAATCGGCTATTTATGAAGTATTATGTAGATTTACGCATTTTCATTGTTATTATAATACCTAAAAAAACCGCTTTCAATTTTTATAATGAAAGCGGTTTTTATTTTCCTGTTTGTTTTAAATATTTATCTAATAATTAATCTTTTAACTGTTGAAGCTTCTTTTGAAGTTATGGTTAACAAATACAATCCAGACGTTAGATCACTAAGGTTTAGCTGTTTGCTATCTGTAATACCGTTTAGGCTAAAGCTAGCTACTACACGACCATTAATATCTGTTAAGTTTACTTGTTCTAAAGCAATTCCAGAATTGCGAATCGTTACAAGACCATGAGAAGGATTAGGGTATAATTTTAAAGCATTATCGATACTAAAACTCTCTGTTGAAAGTGTGAAAAACATTAAAGCAGGTGCTATATTACCAACAGCTGTTGTATATGCCATAGCTGTATGATCATCTTCTTGAAGATAATTTGCAGTATCTGTAAGTGCTAATTTTGCAGCCGCAATGCTAGACCCTAAATCTGGAAATCCAGAAAAATCATACGCACTATTATAAACTACATTATCAAAATCATCTTGATTTCCTATGCCACTTCCTAAACCTAAAGCTGTTACAGGACTAGATGTGTCTTGCAAACCAAATGGCAAACCTGTTTGTTTTGTATTTGCTTTAGAACCGGTAAATTCTGTAGATGCCGTATTAAGTGCAAAAATAAAAGTAGGGTCTTGTGATGGATCTATAGCATCCCCTAGATCTGCATCCTGAAACACAAGAACTTGATCACCAAATGTTGAAAAAGACATTGCTCCTATAATCCCTGCATCTGTATACGTGGTTATATTTGGATCTATAGATTTAATAATCGTTCCTAAACCAATGCCTCCAGAAGGTACTGTATATTTTCTAGCACCTTCAATACAACCAAGAGGATTGAAACCATCAGCATCGGCTCCACAATTTGTAAAATAAATAACTGTACCTGCCAAAAGGTCAACAAAAGTGACAAAAGCAAAAGCATCAGGATCGTCTGTTTTAACATGTATAACAGCAATATCACCAGCTACAAGTGTCGTTTGTGCATTTAGGTTATTAGTAATGAGTACTATGGACAAAGAAAATAGTAAAAAAAGTAGTTTTGTTTTCATAATTTGTGTTTAAAGCTTTAATAAAAATACATATAATAAATAACATTAAACAAATCGAAAAACTAAAAATTAGTTACTTACTATAATCTGATTGTTAGCAAGTTAAAAAAAACCTACTCTAATCTGGGACTTTTTTAGTTATATAATTTTAAAAAGAACTTAATCCCTTGACATAAAAATGCTTAAAATATACCAGAATAATAACATTAACGAAGCGAACAAGCCCAATGCTGCAGGAATATAATCGTTTACTGTATATTTATTTACCAGATTAGACGTTTGATACAAAATTGAACCTCCAGCCAATAAACACATTCCAACCGAAAACCATAATCCCATATTAAATCCAAAAAGAGTACCTGCTATAATTAATCCAAGCGCAATAAAGAAACCAATTGTTAGACCTGTTTTTAGGAATGAAAAATCCTTTTTTGTTACAAACACTACCGCTGTTAAACCTGAAAATAGAGACAATGTAACAATTCCTGCTTGTTGCAAAATTTCGGTGCCTTGTTCCATATAGAACGCAGCAACATATATCATTGGAACAAAAATAAATGCTTCGGCTAAAATATATAATCCAAAAGCTAAGTATTGTTTGTTTTTATCCGGCGTTTTTAGGGCCATTCTTTCTGCATAATTAGTAATAAACATAAAACCACCTAACATTAATAGCCATTTAAAACCCTCGGTCATTGATAATGCAAAATTTACGATAGTATCACTTTGCAATAAAAGGTATTCAAAAAATATAAATAGTAATACACCACCAGCAACATGTCCATAGGTTTTTTTATAAAATGCTACACGTTCTTCTTGCGCTAAAGCACTAACCGCAATGCGTTGTTGTGGCATAGGGTTTTCAAATGAATTGTTCATATAATCGTTTAAATAAGTTAAAAATTAAGAGTTTAAATATAGTAGATTAATTTCTGTTTCCAAATATTCTTAAAGCAAAATATAACAAGGAAGCAATTGCACCAAGCGCAGCTACTAAGTAGGTTCTTGCAGCCCATTTAAGAGCATCTTCAGAACCTTTATACTCTTCTGGAGTTAGCATGTTTTTGTTTTTTAACCACGCTAATGCGCGATTACTAGCATCGTATTCTACAGGTAAAGTTATTACACTAAACAGCGTTGCAAAACTCATCATTACTAAACCTGCTATAGCAACATATTGTCCTGCGACTCCCATTGCTTCAGTAGCCATTAAAGCAATACCACCAAAAATAACCCATTGAGACATACGCGATGTCATTTGTACTACAGGCACTAATTTAGAACGCATAGTTAAATATTTATATGCTGTTGCATGTTGCACGGCATGTCCAACTTCGTGAGCTGCTACCGCTGCTGAAGAAGCATTTCGTTCGTTATAAACAACTTCACTTAAGTTAACCGTTTTGTTTGTTGGATTGTAATGATCTGTTAATTGACCTGGAATGGAAATAACCTCAACATCTCTAATACCATGATCTGCCAACATTTTAGTTGCAATCTCTGCACCACTCATTCCATTGCGTAAATGTACTTTGGAGTATTTAGCAAATTTTCTTTTTAATTGACTGCTTACCAACCAGCTTACTAAAGATACTATTCCAATAATAACATAGTAACCCATATAACCAAATCCCATCATAATTTTAAGGTTTTAATACTCCTTTAAAGGTAACAAAAAGTGAGCCACTTTTAGGACAAGAAATTTTGTCAGTTTATTGTTTTAAAAGTTTCGCTTTTTGGGTTACTGTTACTGGGTAACTAATCACTTCAGTACCATCCTCAGTAGCTTTAGTAACCGTTTTTTCTTTTTTTCCAGAGAATACAATTTCAAAAGTCATGTAATCAAGAAAAAAAGCTTCGGTAGTCATTAACAAATTACCACTTACTTCAAAAACATTATAGAGTACATTATCGACTAGTTTGGCGTCTAAAATAATACCATTATTTTCATCGATAACGTATTCTCCTTTTTCTTTATCAATGGTTTTTAAGGTGTAATTTCTATCGTTACGTTTGCCATCAAAAATATAGACAATCTTATAAGTGTAAATTCCAATAGAATCTGTTACTGCTAAATGAAATTCCATTCCAATACTTTGCTTGCCTTTTGCATTGGTTATTTCTAGGTCGCCTTTATAAATACCAAAATAATCTTCTGGAAATGCTAATGTTCCATCTTGCGCTTGCGCGGAAAAACTAATAGCTACTATTAAAAGAGTGAAAATTAATTTCATAAGTTTTGTTATAAATGTACAACAAGTTCTCGATACAAAATGCTGAAAGCGCATTTCACTCGAATTGACTAATAGATGCGTTTTACTGAAGCAAATGAATTACATTAATAACTTTACCATCCTCAAAAACAACAACAATCTTTTCTTCCTTAGCTTCAAAAAAACTTGGTGGTGTTCCTATAGCATAAACCAAATGGTCTTTACCTTTTAAAGTAGAAGGAATCGCGTTACCCAATAAGGAAATGACTTCCTCTTTGGTTTTGCCATATAAAATATCGCTTTCCATAAGAGACTTGGCCATTTTAAAACGTGTTAACGGACTAGTATTCCATTGCGTTCTATCGAATTGTTTTTCGTTAGCCTCCAGAATAAAATAGCTTATGACGCTTGCCAACAGAAAAACTCCAATTATTATTTTAAGTTTTTTTATCATTATGAGATTGCTGTTTTTTTCTTTTCCAAAAAGGCAAAATAGGCGTCACTTCGAGTGCTTTGAGAAGTATGAACAAATTGTATCGAGATGTTTTAATAGATAGTTCTCGATACAATTCTCCTACGTCGAATCACTCGAACTGACACAGCGAATTTTAACTTACCCTACAATATTTACAATTTTCCCAGGTACTACAATTACTTTTTTAGGTGTACGACCCTCAAGCTGTGCTATTGTTTTTTTCATGAGCTAATACTGTTTTTTCTCTTCCGAACAATACAAAATAGGCGTCACTTCGAGTGCTTTGAGAAGCATGAACAAACTGTATAGAGAAGTTCTAATATATAGTTCTCGATACAATTCTCCTACGTCGAATCACTCGAACTGGCACAGCGAATTGTAACTTACCCTACAATATTTACAATTTTCCCAGGTACTACAATTACTTTTTTAGGTGTACGACCCTCAAGTTGTGCTATTGTTTTTTCGTGAGCCAATACCGTTTTCTCAATATCTTCTTTACTCATATCCATAGGTAATTCTAGCGTAAAACGCATTTTACCATTAAATGAAATTGGATAATTCTTGCTACTCTCTACTAGATGACTTGCATCAAAAGTTGGAAAAGCAGTCGTTGAAATTGACACGGTATTCCCTAATTTACTATATAGTTCTTCTGCAATATGTGGTGCATAAGGAGAAATTAAAACCAATAAAGGTTCTAGAATGTCTTTGCTTGTACATTTTTGCGCTCCAAGTTCATTAACGGCAATCATAAACGTAGAAACCGAAGTATTAAAAGAGAAATTCTCGATATCTTCTTGTACTTTCTTTATGGTTTTATGTAATGTTTTAAGGTTGTCTTTTGTTGGTTCTGCGTCATTTACTTTTAAACCAGTATCGTCTACATACAATTTCCATAGTTTCTTTAGAAAACTATGAACACCTGAAATACCTGCAGTATTCCATGGCTTGTATTGTTCTAATGGACCGAGGAACATTTCGTATAGACGCAAGCTGTCTGCTCCATAATCTGCTACAATTTGGTCTGGATTGACCACGTTGTATTTGGATTTGGACATTTTTTCGACTTCACGTTTTACTTTAAAGACACCATCTTGATCTCTTAAAAATATAGCATCTTTAAACTCTGCTCTCCAGTTTTTAAATGCATCAATATCTAATTCATCAGACGCATTTACAAAAGACACATCACAATGGATTAATCTATTTGTAACCTTTGAAAAATCTTCTTCCTCTAATCCTTTACTTCTATATATCTCTCTTAACTCATTCCATTTAGGACTTTCAGAAGTTATATAATTTGGGCCTTCTATTAAATTATATGATTCATAAACATTCAGACTTTTCCCTTCATATAATGCTTCAACAACAAAAGCACTAGTTCCCAAAATCATTCCTTGGTTTATCAACTTTTTAAAAGGCTCTTCCACATTTACAAAACCTCTATCTTTAAGTAATTTTACCCAAAAACGAGAATACAATAGGTGACCTGTTGCATGCTCTGCACCACCAATGTATAAATCTACATTTTCCCAATACTTTAAGGCGTCTTCGCTTGCAAAAACACCATCTCTATTCGCTTCTTCCATATAATGGAAAAAGTACCATGAACTTCCTGCCCAACCTGGCATTGTGTTTAACTCTAATTGGTGAATGGTTGTATTGTTTATTTTATCGTTACTAACAACAGTGTTGCTTTCTGTATCCCAAGCCCAAACATCTGCACGACCTAAAGGTGGTTCGCCTTCTTCGGTTGGTAAATACTTTTCTACTTCTGGCAATTTAATAGGTAAATGTTGCGCAGCGATCATTTGTGGCATTCCATTAACATAATACACAGGAAATGGTTCTCCCCAATAACGCTGTCTTGAAAATACAGCATCTCGTAATCTGTAGTTTGTTTTGCCTTCGCCTTGCCCTAATTGCTCTAAATCGTAAATAGCACGTTTGCTGGCTTTTTTGTAGTTCATTCCGTTTAAGAAATCGCTATTTGCAATCTTTACATTGTCTTTTCCAGTAAACGCTTCGTTACTAATATCTACACCTTCGAAAATATTTGGAATCTCTATTTCAAAATGGGTTGCAAAATCGTAATCACGTTGGTCTCCACAAGGCACAGCCATTACTGCTCCTGTTCCATAACTTGCTAATACGTAATCGCCAATCCATATTTGAATAGGTTCTTTAGTAAAAGGATGTTCTGCATAAGCTCCTGTAAATACACCAGAAATGGTTTTTACATCTGCCATACGATCGCGTTCGCTACGTTTGGCTGATTTTTCTATGTAGGCATTAACAGCTTCTTTTTGTGCAACTGTTGTTAGTTTAGATACTAATTCGTGTTCTGGTGCTAAAGTCATGAAACTTACACCGAATATTGTATCTGGACGCGTTGTGAAAACTTCAATGTTTTCATCATGTTCTTTTACATTGAATGAGACAGTAGCTCCAACCGATTTCCCAATCCAGTTACGTTGTGTTTCTTTAAGTGAATCTGTCCAATCTATGTTTTCTAGACCTTGTAATAAGCGTTCTGCATAAGCAGAAATACGCATACTCCATTGTGTCATTTTTTTACGAACTACAGGATGTCCACCGCGTTCTGACACACCGTTTACTATTTCGTCGTTTGCTAAAACAGTTCCTAGAGCTGGACACCAATTGACTTCGGTTTCAGCTAAATAAGTTAACCTATATTTTAATAATATTTCTTGTTGTGCTTCTGAATTTTTTCCGTTCCATGCTTCAGCAGAAAATGTTTCAATATCATCATCGCAAGCTACGTTTACATTGGTATTTCCTTCTGAAGAGAAAATTGATATTAATTCACTTATATCTTTAGCTTTATTATCATCATTGCAATAATACGATTCGAATAATTGAATAAATATCCATTGCGTCCATTTGTAATATTCTGGATTAGAAGTTCGTACTTCGCGACTCCAATCGAAAGAAAAACCAATTTGATCTAATTGTCTTCTATAGGTTTTAATATTAGTTTCTGTAGTAATTGCAGGATGCTGTCCTGTTTGTATTGCGTACTGTTCTGCAGGCAATCCAAAACTATCGTAACCTTGAGGATGCAATACATTAAATCCTTTATGGCGTTGGTAACGTGCATAAATATCGCTGGCAATATAACCTAACGGATGTCCAACGTGTAAACCTGCTCCGGATGGATAAGGAAACATATCGAGAACATAATATTTAGGTTTATCACTAGTATTCGAGGCTTTAAACGTTTGGTTTTCTGCCCAATATTTTTGCCACTTGGCTTCTATGTCGTTAAAATTGTATTGCATGTGGTACTTTCTTATAATATGTGTATCGCTATCTTTTTGACCTTTCGACAGCTCTCAAATAGACAAAAATGAATAGTCTTAATTTATTAAAATGAGGTGTAAAAATTCTATTAAACATCTCATTTCTGTAGTGCAAATTTAAACTTATTATAAGATTGTTAAAACTTTAGGCGTTCTAAAACAATAGAATCTGTTTTCTTTATTATTTTTACGCTATAAACTAAACTCTATTTATGAGCTCATCTTTTGATAAATACCAAAAACGCCGTTTAATTTCTTCATACTTTTCTGTAGTTTTAAGTATTGGACTCGTCTTGTTTTTATTAGGTTTATTAGGCCTTTTGGTGTTAAACGCAAAGAAAGTAGCCGATCATTTTAAAGAGCAAGTTACCGTTACCATTTTCTTAAAAGACACAGCTAAAGATGTTGAGATTAAACAACTTAAAAAAAGCTTAGCAATGGCAGACTACGTAAAGTCGACAACCTTTGTCTCTAAAGAGCAAGCTGCAGAATTTATGAAAGCCGAAAGTGGCGAGGATTTTATGGACTTTTTAGGGAGCAATCCACTTAAAAACTCAATTGATGTTAATTTAAAAGCAGATTTTGTGACTTCAGAAAAACTACAGACGATTGCTGATGAAGCATTAACCAAAAAGTTTGTTGAAGAGGTTAGTTATGATAACGACTTAGTAAACTTAATGAATGATAATGTTAAGAAAATTAGTTTTTGGGTATTACTTATAAGTGCTTTATTTGCGCTTATTGCTGTATTACTAATTAACAGTTCTATTAGATTGGCTGTATATTCTAAGCGCTTTACTATTAAAACGATGCAAATGGTTGGTGCCACCAAACGCTTTATTAGAAGGCCTTTTATTTATCGTAGTGTAAAGCTCGGTGTCTTTGGAGCGATATTAGCACTTATAGGCATGGCTTTAGTACTCTATTTTGTAGATAAAACATTTCCTGAATTAGAGTTATTAAGCCAACCAATTCTTATTATTGGCCTCTTTGCTTTCGTGTTTTTTCTTGGTATTTTTATTACTTGGGTTTCTACCTTTTTCGCGACTCAGCGTTTTTTAAATTTGAATACCGATAAACTCAATTATTAGATGCCGATTTGTTATTCCTCAAGTTTAACATTCTTTAACTTAAGCCTTAACAATATTTAGGAAAGATTCTGGTTATCTTTATATTATCAAAAACCACATATTCTAGCTATATCAATACTTTTATTCATTTATAAAACTAAAACACTATGAAGCGACTAGAATTTAAAGGTATTAAAGCAATAGTATCTACTGTATTGCTATCACAAAAAAAATCAGAAAACAGGTTTGTTAAGGTAGACACAAACAAAAACTATGTAGAATCAATAAATATTTAAAATTATGAATTTATCCCTCAACATAATGAAAGTAGTAGTTCTTTTTGGTGCATTTTTAGTAACATCTTGTGTGATTTTTATGAGTTATAACGTTTTTATGTCTTTACAATAGGCAAGCTTAAGTAAAGAACAACAAAATTTAGTCTAAAAAAAAAGTAAAAATTTCTGAAAGCATATCTATTGGTATACTATTTACCAGTAATCATTTTTACTAATTTCACCTTAATTTGAATTTAGGCTTAGCTTAAATTTAGATTTATTAGAGGCCAAAGTTTTAAATAAAACCGTTACTTTGCATTTACATAAAGCAATTTGAAGTCATATTATTAGTGAACACATTGCATAAATAGCTATTGATAGCTGCATAATTTTCACAGCATTTAATTAAATCTACATAAAGTGGGAGAACAAAAACGAAAAGAAATCGGTTCTGAGAATAAAGGTGAATTCATCTTTGGTAAGCGTAACTATAAATTTATGTTTATTGGTTTAGCATGTATTGTTATTGGCTTTATTTTAATGTCTGGTGGTGGAAGCGATGATCCAAATGTTTTTAATGAAGATATCTTTCATTGGAGACGTATTCGATTAGCTCCAGCCTTAGTTCTTTTAGGTTTTGGCATTCAGATTTATGCAATTTTAACGCGTAAAGAAGATTCCGATTCTAAAAAATAACTTCAAACTACCATTTGGTCATTCAATTTTAATATTTTTACCGAATGGATATTATCGACTCAATCATTTTAGGCATAATTCAAGGACTTACAGAATTTCTTCCTGTATCTTCTAGTGGACATTTAGAATTAGGAAAAGCCATTCTTGGCGATAATTCTGTTCCAGAAGAAAGTTTGTTATTTACAGTTATTCTGCATTTTGCAACAGCATTAAGTACCATTGTCATTTTTAGAAAAGATATCATTGATATTATAAAAGGTTTATTTAAACCTGGTATTAATGACGATCAACGTTTTGCTGGAAAAATTATAGTATCTATGATTCCTGCCGTTTTAGTAGGTCTATTTTTTGAAGAAGAACTCGAAAAACTTTTTGGAGGAAACATTATGCTCGTTGGCTGCATGCTTTTAGTTACTGCTGCACTTTTGTTTTTAGCAGACAAAGCTAAAAACACACGTAAGAAAGTCGGTTTTAAAGACGCACTTATTATTGGTATCTCTCAAGCCATAGCTATGATTCCAGGAATTTCTAGAAGTGGAGCCACAATATCAACTTCAGTATTATTAGGTAATGACAAAACGAAAGCTGCACGTTTTTCATTTTTAATGGTTGTGCCTTTAATTTTTGGTAAAATTGCAAAGGATGTTATTGGTGGAGAACTGTCTTTCGAAAGCCAAAACATTACAGCTTTAGGCGCAGGGTTTGTAGCTGCATTTATATCCGGATTATTTGCGTGTACTTGGATGATTGCTTTGGTTAAAAAAAGCAAATTATCATATTTTGCCATTTACTGCGTAATTGTTGGTGTAATTGCCATCGCTTTTTCACTTTTAAATTAGAATGATGACCGTTGAAGACTACCAATCTGGACAAGTATTACTAGTAGATAAACCCTTAAATTGGACCTCTTTTCAAGTGGTTAATAAACTGCGTTGGGAAATTAGACAAGCTTTTGGTATTAAGAAAATAAAAGTAGGTCATGCTGGCACTTTAGACCCATTAGCAACTGGATTGTTAGTGATTTGCACAGGGAAAATGACCAAGCAGATAGATACTTTTCAAGGGCAGATAAAAGAATATACAGGCACTATTATTTTGGGAGGCACAACACCTTCTTTCGATTTAGAAACGAAAATAAACGAAACGTTTCCTACAGCACATATTACTGAAGATTTAATACACAAAACTACAAAACAGTTTATTGGTGAAATAGACCAGTTTCCACCTATATTTTCAGCACTAAAAAAAGACGGAAAACGCTTGTACGAATATGCAAGAGCCGGAGAATCTGTTGAAATAAAATCACGTAAAATCACTATAAAAGACTTCGAAATCACTAAAATTGGAGCAAATTTGGTCGATTTTAGAGTAATATGTAGTAAAGGCACTTATATTCGTTCGCTAGCAAACGACTTTGGAAAAGCTTTAAATTCCGGAGGACACCTTTCCGTTTTGAGACGTACAAAAATTGGTGATTTTAATGTTAATAATGCGCTTTCAATAGAAGATTTTATAACATCTTTACCTCCAAAAGCTGAATAATTTGATGCTAAACTAATACTGAACACATAGTGTTGTACTTTTTTATTTTTAGCTACTAATCTGTCATTCCTACTAAAGCAGGAATGACAAAAATTTAATATTTAACTCATTAACGTAACCAAATCCTCAATTGCATTTTGTCCTTTATTTTTATTGTACCAACCTTGTAAATCTTCTTTAAATTCTGGCGTTAATTTACCATGTTCTTCTTTATAAGCATTAACCAGTTTAGTAGCTTCTGTTGGTCTTGGACCAAAAGTATTTATAATTTCGTTTGTGTTATTATCAATCATAATTAACTTAGGAATAGATTGGCCTCCATTGGTTAAAAACTGATTCATTAAAGCTTCGTTTTCATCTCTAAGCACCACTTTAAAGGCGATATTATCGTTCAAATCTGCAATCTTACTAATTACTGGCATTACATGTGCTGCGTCTCCACACCAACTTTCAGTTAAAACTAACCAAGTTTGATTTACTTTCAAATTTGAAACTTTTTCTTGTACAGCTTCAGCAACTTTCACCGTTTTGTCCCAACGCTTCATCCGTCTATCATTAAGCATTGTATAATTTACTAAAGCTTCCGTTTTCACGTTTCCAGTAGTCGATTCTTTTGCTACCAAATCCTTTACTAAATCCCTATAATCTTGGTAAGTAATAGCTTTGTGTAGACTATTATTTATAATATTTTTTAAATCTGTATTTTGTAATGTTTCCATAATGTAAAAATACTGCTACTTATCTTATTTTTGAGTAACAATTATTACATTAGTAGTAAATTCTAGCAATCCTTACAAATGAATAAAACCAGATTAACATTCCTTATAATTCAAGTTGCTTGTTTAATTGGATGGTGAGTAACATTTATTATAAATAAGTATGATATTTTTGGAGAACTTTCAAATAATGAAGCACTCTTCAATGATACTTTAAACCTAATATTTATAATAACCTCATTTATTACAACATTGATTAATTTTATTAAAAACAAAGAAGATGACAAAACATAAATGCGGCTGGTGTGTTGGTGATGATTTATACGAAGCATACCACGATAAAGAATGGGGAGTTCCAGTTTATGATGATGAAACAATTTTTGAATTTTTAATTTTAGAAACTTTTCAAGCAGGTTTAAGCTGGATTACGATATTGCGAAAACGAGCAAACTTTCACGATGCTTTAGATCAGTTTGATTATAAAAAAATAGCACAATACAATCAAGAAAAAGTAGATGCACTTTTAGATAATGCAGGCATTATTCGAAATAAATTAAAAATAAAAGCGACTATTACTAATGCACAATCGTTTATAAAAATTCAAGACGAATTTGGATCTTTTTCAAAATACATTTGGGCTTTTGTAGATGGTAAACCAATAAAAAACAAACTTAAAAACCACAAAGATGCACTAGCAAATACAACAATTAGTAACGCTTTAAGTACAGACTTAAAAAAACGAGGCTTTAAATTTGTTGGTCCTACGGTAATGTATGCGCACATGCAAGCAACAGGAATGGTTAATGACCATGAAGTTGGATGTTTTAGATATTGTGAGGTCTAGTTTTAAAAAAACATATTTCCCTTTATAAGGTGTTAACTCTAGGACTTTTTCAAAAGCTACAATTCTAGAGGTACTCTTTCTATTTGCTTTAACAATAATCCATGGAGAAGCTTCAGTATTTGTTCTTTTGAAAATCGACTTGTACTAACATATTGCATAACTAGTTAACTAGGCACCAAAATTTAACACTTAAAAAAATGCTTTTTATCCTTTTAGGTAAGATAAAAATTGCGCTCTTAATATATCCTTTGCTCCTAAACTCTCCAAATGGTTTGTATAAACCTGGCAATCAATTAATTTGTAATCTGTATTTTGAATAAAAGTGATAAATGCTGCTTTGCTTGCATTACTTTCTTTGGCAAACATACTCTCTCCACAAAACACTCCATTGTTTAAATCTATACCATAAAATCCACCAACTAGTTCGTTTTTTTTATAGACCTCAACAGATTTAGCATGGCCTTGTTCGTGTAAATTACAATAAGCATCAATCATATTATTTGTAATCCAAGTACCTCCTTGTCCTTCTCTTTTGGCTTCTGCACATGCCGTTATTACAGATCTAAAATTTTTATTTATAGTAATTTCATAATCGCACTTTTTTAGAAATCGCTTCATGCTTTTAGAAACTTTTAAATCTTTTGGAAAGAGTACAAACCTAGGATCTGGTGACCACCACAAAATAACTTCGTCTTCATTAAACCATGGAAAAATGCCACTTTTGTAGGCTAGAATTAATCGCTCTAAAGACAAATCACCACCAATGGCCAGCAAACCTTCTTCGTCGGCCTCTTGTACGTTTGGAAATATTATGTTTTGGTCTAGTAAGTGCATGATTTTATTTTACTAAAATAAAAAACCTCGACAACATAAATGTTCTCGAGGTTGTTTTATAAGATTTCCACTTAAGCAGAAATGAAAAAGATTCTTTTAAAACGGTAAATCGTCGTGATCTTCTTCTTTTAAATCTGTTGCTGGCTCGAAAGCTGCTGCTGGTGGAACTTCTGGCATTCCAGCAGGAGCTGCTGCTTGTGCTCCTTCAATTCTCCAACCTTGAATTGAGTTAAAATATTTAGTTTCTCCTTGAGGATTAACCCACTCTCTACCACGTAAATTGATGTTTACTTTAACATCTTGACCTGGTTTATAGTTGTTTAACAAATCACATTTGTCTTGAACAAACTCAACTAATATGTGCTGCGGATACTGCTCTTCCGTTGTTACAACTAATTCTCTTTTTCTGAATCCGTTACTTCCAAACGTTTGTGTTTCTCCTACTAATTTTACTTTTCCTTGTACTTCCATTGTCTATATAATTATTAAATATTCGTCTATTTTATTATTGCTATTTTACGATAACAATACTTTCCATGCACTATTAACATCACCATGACTAAGCAAATTTTGTGCCTTTTTATGTTTATCATCTTCAGTTAGTGCACTATTGTCATGTTTTGCTATAAAAACGTTTACAGCTTCTTTTGTTGGTAAGGCTTCTACATTACCTAGTAAACCTAAATCGTTTCCTGTTAAAATAGTACTATTTCTAATGTTTTCTGGTAAAGCGCCAACACCAATTCCTAAAGTTGATAATGGTTTTGGAATTTCAAAAAAACCAGCTTTCGCTCTACTGTAATAACTTCCGCCTGCACGAGAAACTAAATCTAGTTTTTCTTGGTCTATGCTTCCACTTTCATTTAAAACAGCATCATTAATATGGAGTTTTACAACTTCGCAAATAATTAAATTACCTGCGCCACCTTCTGTTCCTAACTTTACAATCTCATTAATTTTACACTCAAATTGCACTGGTGACTCTAAAACACGAAACGGTTTTACAATATCACTTTTAAGCATTGTTAAACCCGCTTTTTCAAACTCGTTAACACCTTCTGCATATTCCGTACTACTTAGCGACATTTGTTGTACAATATTATAATTTACAACATTTATAACGACTTCTTTAGTACTTTCAGCATTTTCTAAAGTGTGTTTTGTTGTATTGTCTCTTACGCGTCGCGCAGGAGAAAAAATCAAAATTGGAGGATTTGCACTAAAGACATTAAAAAAGCTAAATGGCGACAAATTTGGGTTCCCATTCTTGTCCATAGTACTTGCAAATGCTATTGGTCTTGGTGCTACTGCACTTAACAAATAACCATGTAATTTTGCTGTCGGTAAGTCTTTAGGCTCGAAAGATGTCATTAACTCATTAATTTTGAACAAATGTACTTAATTAACAAACGAACTAAAAGAAGATTTTTATACGTTTACACAATATTATTAACAATAGAGCATTATCTACTTTTTAAGTATATTACACTACTAATAAGTTTAGAGCTTATTAAATACTAACACTAAAATTTCAACATGTTTTTCACTAAAAACAGACAACTTGTTCGCTGGATAATAATAACCGCATCATTTGCAATTATTTTATTAATTCTATGGAATACCTATACGTTCTTCCAGAAGTTTAAAGATGAAGAACGTGCAAAAATGGAAATTTGGACTGATGCTCAAAAAATATTCTCAAACGATGAAAATAACCCAAATTTTAATTTTCTGCGTAAAATTTTAGAAAGTAATAATACAACTCCTATTTTAGTTGTTAATTCAGATGGTTCAATAAGTAACTTTGATAATATTGATTACAATGGAAAAGATGAATCTAATTATGTTGAACGAAATAAAGAAAAACTAATTAGGAAGTTTGAATCTGAAAACGTTCCCATTGAAATATCATATATCGATCCTGAAACGCAAAAAAAAGTGCTTGCTAGTAAATTGTATTATGGAAATGCACCTTTACTCAACAAACTTAAATACTATCCTTTAGCGCTATTATTAATTATTTTCTTATTCGCTTCTGTAGTTTATTTCTTTTACCGAAGTTCAAAAATTGCAACTCAGAATAAGTTATGGTCTGGAATGGCAAAGGAGACTGCGCATCAAATAGGCACACCGTTATCGTCTTTAATTGGTTGGGCTGAAATATTAAAAACCGAAAACGTAAATCCAGAATACATACTAGAAATTGAAAAAGATATCGACAGATTACAAACTATAACAGAACGTTTTAGTAAAATTGGATCGCTACCTATACTTAAAACAACAGATATTGTAAAAGAAACTCAAGACACTTATAATTATTTAAAAACGAGATCTTCGAGGCTTATTAACTTTACTTTAAAGCTTCCGGAAGATCCTATTTACGTAAATTTGAATCCACAATTATATAGTTGGACAATCGAAAACCTAGTAAAAAATGCTATCGATGCTATGAAAGGTAAAGGTGATCTTAGTATAGTAATGACACAATTAGAAAACAACGTGAAAATTAATATTATCGATACCGGAAAAGGTTTAACTAAAAATCAGTTTAAAAATGTTTTCGAGCCTGGTTATACTACAAAAAAACGTGGCTGGGGATTAGGCCTATCTCTTGCAAAACGAATTATCGAAGACTTTCATGACGGAAAAATTAAAGTTGCTCAATCTCAAATTGGCAAAGGAACTATTATGCAAATCGCATTAAAAACTGTTTAATTATGAGCGATAAACTAATAACTGTAAAAGAGGTTTCTCTAAACAATAATTGTCCAGAATGTTTTAGCAAAGAAGGTTTAGAACTTACTTTTAAACAACAGTTTATTGAAACCAAATTTTCTAAATCTATAACTCAAGATATTACTACACAAATGCATTGTAATATTTGTGATACTATTATATATCCTGTAAACTGGACAGAAGATATAGAGCGTGTTTACAATTACCAAATGAAAGCTTTTACACCTAAAAAAGTATCAAAAAAATTTAAACCTCTATTTTGGATTGTTATAGGAGTTATTACTGCTTTAGCAATAACAGCAGTAATCTTGGTGTTTATAAATTTACCTGAATCGCTTTAGCCAATCCTTCAAACTCTTCTTTTTCTAAAGTAACCTTATTAACAAATCGCGCATCTTCCATTGTATTTAGTGGAATTAAATGCACATGAACATGAGGTACCTCAAGGCCAATTACAGAAATACCAACACGTTTGCAAGACACCGTTTTTTCTAAAGCAATAGCAACCAATCTAGAAAACTCCATTAAACGAGAATACGTTTCTTTATCTAAATCGAAAATTTTATTGGTTTCCTTTTTAGGGATACATAATGTATGGCCTTTAGCATTTGGATTTACATCTAAAAAAGCTAGAAACTCTTCAGTTTCTGCAACTTTATAACAAGGTATTTCTCCGTTTACTATTTTTGTGAATATAGATGCCATTTTGTAGTGGTTTCTGTTTAAAAACTAAAGATAAAAAAAGATTCCTGCTAAACTGAAAATTTTCTCAGAATAAACAGGAATATTATATATTTGGATTTCTACATTCGTAGAAAATACAATTATCTACTTATTTCAATAATATCAAATTTCATAATGCCACTTGGCACTGTTATTTCGGCAACATCACCAACTGTTTTTCCCAACAAACCTTTACCTATAGGAGAGTTTACCGAAATTTTACCAGCAGCTAAATCGGCTTCACCATCTGCAACCAAAGTATAATTCATCTCCATACCATTGGTTTGGTTTTTAATTTTTACAATAGAAAGCACCAAAATTTTTGAGGCGTCCATTTGCGACTCATCAATAACACGTGCACCAGCCATTTGATCTTCTAATTTGGCTATTCGCATTTCTAGCATACCTTGCGCTTCTTTGGCAGCATCATATTCTGCATTCTCACTTAAATCTCCTTTATCACGGGCTTCGGCAATAGCTCTGGAAGCCTTTACACGCTCAATGTCTTTTAATTGTTTTAACTCTGCTCTTAATTTCTTAAGACCTTCAGCTGTATAATAGGATGCTTTACTCATAATTTCTTCGTTTATTAAACAAAAAGATGCTGAACAAATGTTCAACATAAAAAAATCTCGCATACACGAGATTGTAATACAAAGATACAAAATATTTAATTCGTAATTTACTTTTGTTGTAAATTGCAGTACTTTAAAAAAGATAAAAAATGAAATTAAAAATAATACTATCCTTTTTGCTTATTGGGCTTATGCTTAATTCTTGCAATAAGAATGATGACAATAACCAGAATAACAACCCAAATATTCCAAACGCAGTTTTCGACACAGGGAACTTAATAAATACAAGTTTACCACAATTCAACCAGATGCAATTCCCCGGAAACCATATTACACTAAATAATAATTATGGTGTAAATGGTGTCGTTGTATATTTCTCTGGTGCAGCTTACACCGCATTTGAATTAAGCGATCCTAACCATGCCCTTGCTTCTTGTTCGAGTTTGACAATTAGCGCACCTATTGCTACGTGTTCTTGCGACGACGGTAATTCTTACGAAATTTTAAGTGGACAACGCGAAGAAGGTACAACAGGACAATTTTCGCTTATACCTTACCGTGTGGAAGTAAGCGGCAGCATTATTCGTGTTTTTAATAATTAGGGCAAATTTTTAACGCTTTTAATGGCGTTAAAAACCAGGCTATCCGTTATATCTTTTTATTCCTAAGGTCATAAAAAGGATGTCACTTCTATCCTTTTCGCAAAAAAAAGCGACATCACGTCGCTTTTTTTATACTGAGTTATGATACTATTTCTTGTTCAAAATAACATCTATTGTTATTTAAAATTTAAATGTTGCGCCTACTAGAAAGTTTGTAGTTGCCTGTGGATAGTAACCAGCACCTTCAACTGTTGTTGTAGCACCTGGATTAGACCACGTATCATCGAAAGTAAAGTAATAACCATTAGAGACATATTCTTCTCCAAAAATATTGTTTACCAAACCAGAGAATAGAATAGACTTAAATATTTTATTGGTTTTAATCTCGTAGGTCACATTAAAATCATTTACAAAATAGCTTTCTAATTTAGACGTTTTCGAATCTGTATTTCCCATAAATTGCTCTCCAACATATTTGCTTAAAAACGATAGTTGTAAGTTTTCTAAAGGCTGAAAAATTAATGCATTTGCAGCTACAACTTCTGGAGAAAACGAGATGTTTGTTTTTCCTAAGTTTACAAGAGCACCATCACGAGACACAATGGTTTCATCGTTTTTATTAGAGCTTAGCGTTACATTAGGCTGTAGAGAAAACTTATCGTTTATTTTAATAACAGCCTCTAGTTCTAATCCTAAACGCGAACTATTACCAGAATTATTACGAATTGGAGAACCAGTATCATCAATAGCGCCAGTTAACACCAATTGCTCATTATATAACATATAATATGCATTCGCGTTAAAAACCAAGCTTGAACTTTTATATCTCCAACCTAATTCGAAATCATTAAGCTGTTCTGGTTTAACATCTGGATTACTTTCAAAATCACTTCTACTCGCTTCTCTATTCGCTCTAGCATAAGAGAAATAGAAATTATTTCTTTCATTTAAATTATACGATAATCCAGCTTTAGGATTAAAAAAACCAAAGGTTTTATCGATTTCAAACAATACTAAATCTGAAGTTCTACCACTGGTATCATAATTTACGCTTCTGTATTGTAAATCTCCAAATAGACTCATTTTATCATTTAATTGGTAGGTTGCTTTAGCAAAAACACTAAAATCATACTTATCACCATCACCTTCATAATAACGATCTCTAATCTCGCTATTACTTGCAAATTGTGACCAAATTACTTCCCCAAAATGATCTCCATGATAAGAACTATAAAATAAACCAGTACTAAGGTTTAACTTTTGATCTGTGTAATTAACGTTAGCATTTAGCACGTAGAAATTATTATCTAACCAGCGTCTTCTTATAACGTCTGTCTCATTTATTGTCTCTCCACCAATACTTATTTCTTGAAAACCATAAGTAGAAAAATCTTCATCTTCTTTATACTGCTCAAAATAGCCGCGACCATAAGTATAGTTTAGACCTAAGTTTGTCGACCAGTTATTATTAATTTTCTCATTCCAATGCAGTTGATAGTGGTCTTGTCTATAATTATCCACCTCATTGTCGTAAAACTGTGTATTTCCGTCGTTGTCTGTGTATTCACCAGAAGGATTAAAAGTTCTATCATCTCTAAGTACGGTCTCATCAATCCCATTCCAAGCCTGATAAGTAACTTCATGACCTCCAAAAGTAACCGCTTTAATTTGTGTGTTATCGTCTACATAAGCACCTTGAAGGAAATACGATTTTAAATCTGAAGTTGCTCTATCTATATAACCATCAGAATTTATCTGCGATAAACGTCCTGAAATTTCAAAGTGATCGTTCATTAACCCTGTACTGTATTTTACAGTATGCTTTCTTGTATTAAAACTACCAAAACTGTTTGAAATTTCTCCACTAGCCTGCTTTGCCACAGCATCTGTAAGTATATTAATACTAGCTCCAAAAGCTCCCGAACCGTTTGTTGATGTTCCAACTCCACGCTGTAACTGTAGACTTTCTACCGAAGATGAGAAGTCTCCTAAATTTACCCAAAACGTTCCTAAACTTTCAGAATCATTATAAGGAATACCATTAATGGTAATATTAGTCGATTGTGCACTCACTCCACGCACACGAATTCCTGTGTAACCTACTCCTGCTCCAGCATCACTTGTAGTTACCACAGACGGTAAATAGTTTAAAAGAATAGGGATATCCTGACCAAGATTACGTTTTTCTAATTCTTCTTTAGAAACATTTGAGTGTGTAATTGGAGCATTTGCATCTACTCTAAGCGATTTGATTAAAACTTCATCTAGTGATTCAACTTTTGTAGAATCTTGGATAATTTCTTGCGCAAAACCATTTAGCGTAATTGCAGTAAAAGCTAAAAATAAAGTTGTTTTTTTTAATATCATTGTCATTCGAAATACATTTAAATCACGAATAAAAAGAGGTAATTATTCTATTATAATAATTAGTTTTTTGAAATAACACCGTGAGATAGCAAAGTTGTTTTTAATAAAACCCCTCACAATGACGATAGTATTTCTTCAAATTCCTAAACAGCATTACCTGTTCTAGGTTCAATGGGTATGATCTCAGCCGTTTTTATGGCACCCCTTTTTTGAGAACAGTACAAAGGTAAGTCTCTTTTTTTAAATTATTAGAATCTAATAACTAATTTTTAATCTAAGTTTGGTTTACGCCTGTTTGCCTTTCGTTCAGAATTAACACGTTTTTTTTTAAGCCTTTTAAAAATTACAGCCCTGGGAGTTTTAGTAGGAATTCGCTTTTTTTCTAAGTACAAAGCGGTTTTAAGCAATTGGATTGTTCTAACAATAGCTATATTTTTGTTTCTATGCTGACTTCTACTTTCTCCACATTGAAGTATCAATAAACCTAACTTGGTTATTCTGCTAGATAATTTATAAAGAATGACTTCTTTTTGTTTTTTATTTAAAACTAAAGAGTCTTGGATATTAAACGACAATTCAATTTTAGAAGACACTTTATTTACGTGTTGTCCTCCTGCTCCAGAGCTTCTTATTCCTTTAAACTTGAATTCTTTAATAAGCGCTTCTTGCTTAAACATTATAATTGATGTGGTGCCTTTAATAAATCTGTAACTGCTTTTACAGGATTGAATGTAACTAGAGGCACTTCTACAAAAATGGTATTCCAATTTGCCATACTGCCATTCCAAAGTCCAGGAGATTCAAGTGCCTTAATATCTTTACCTGTTTTGGTTTTCATTGTAATAAATCCAGTTTTTGAATCTACAAACTTAGAAAGATCAAATTTTTCACCTTTGTAATCTTTAATAGCACAAACTAAATCTACAGGATTAAAATGCGTAGCATTTTTTAGAATACTTTTTTGGTCTTTATTCTTTTTATCTATTTGTGCGGATTCAACTATTTGCAATGAGATTTTACCACTTTCATCTTTAACCCAAAATGGTCCTCCACCTGGCTCACCTTCATTTCTAACCATCCCACAAACTCGAATAGGTCTATTAAGTTTGTTTTTGAGATATTCTACTTGATATTTTTGAGAGTATTTCTCGAACTCGTTAGAGATAATAACATTTAATTTTTTTCTTAAAAACCGTGCTATCTCAATAAGTTTATCTTCGGAAAGCAACTCTGATTCTAATTGTTTTAAATAGCAAAAAGCTTGCTGTTGTACTTTAAGCAGAATACCTGCTAAAATTTTTTTATATTTTGCTACCTCAAATTCATATTTATAAACTACAACATTATCTATGTTTTTTATAAAAATAACATCTGCATCTAAATCGTTTAAATTAGCTAATAATGCTCCATGACCAGATGGTCTAAAATGTAAAGAACCATCAACATCTTCTAAAGGTTCATTTTTTGTTGTTACAGCAATAGTATCTGTTTCTTCTTTTTGATATGAATAGGAAATATTAAATTTAGTGCTGGTTTTATGCTCTACAATGGATTGGATGCGCATAAATTCGTTATCAAATATGTTTCTATAAATTTCTGAAATCGTAAAATGAATAGCGGCCAGATTATTTGAAGTAGCATACAATGATGCTTCAAACAAATGCTCTTCGAAAGCAGTAGCAATATGATCTTTATATTTATGAAACGGCAACAATCCTTTTGGAGAAAAACTATAGTTTAGTTGCTCTTCATTAAGCATTATTTTTATAAATTCTATCGCTTTTAAATCTGCGGTTAATGCATCAAATTCTAAAACATGTTTCTTAACTTCTTTAAGAACTATATCGTAAAAAGGAAACTTTTCAACACCTACTACAAATATGGATAAATTGTTTGCTTTATGTTTATTTATATAACTGTTTATGGTATCCTTTTTAGGGTTATAAGTATCTAAAAACTCGAATAAAAACTTAAACATTCTAGTTGCGGCACCAGATGCCGGAACAAATTTTAAAACTTTAAGATCCTCTTTTTGCTCATCGTAAAACGTTGAATATTCGTTCTTTTTTTCTTCAGAAATATTTAATATTCCATGACCTAAAATGGCAGCAGATTCTAAATTAATACAAGGCAGTCCATGTTTGAAAATTTCAATTTGCTTTAAAACTTTTTTAGTTGTTAGGCCTTTATCTTTTATCTGTTTTACTTGTGTTGTGGTGAAATTCAATTTTTATTTTCTATTAATTTATTTATATGTTTTACAGCAGTTTCGAGACGTTCATTTTTACTACCTTTTAGCAAAACATAAGGCCTGTTATACTTTTTTAGGGTTGTTTCAAAAACTTTAAACATGGCCTCTCTTTCTTGAGGCTTGTCTCTTAAATCATCTGCTTCCCAAGGTGTATCAATATACGTTAAAAAATATAAATCATAAGTGTTTTCTAATGCATATTTTGCCAAAATAGGATCGCAACTTCCTGAATAATAAGTTTCAGAATAGACCTTTGTTTCTAGCAAATCTGTATCGCAAATTAATACTGAATCTGTTTTTTTTGCTAATTTATTTTCTAAAGATATTTGCCCTTCCGCAATGGGTAGTAAATCTTTTAACTCGCAAGTTTTTCGTTCGTTATTCCATTTGTTTTGAAGATATTCACGAGCATATTCACCAACCCAAACCGAGTTATAATAGTGTGCTAATTGTTTAGCTAATGTTGTTTTTCCTGTAGATTCTGGACCAAACAAGACTACTTTTTGGCAATTTGCAGGTTGTTGTCTATACTTTTTTTCCATTGTAAATAACCTTGAATAGCTAAAATTGTAAATATAAAATATTGAAGCGATAAGATGCCTAAACCTCTATAAGCGTATAATGGTACTGTTATTATATTTGCAATAATCCACAGTGTCCAGTTTTCTAATTTCTTTGTTGCCATATACCACATAGCGGTAAAGAAAATTCCTGAAGTAAATATATCAATATAGTTTGGTATTTGTATTGAATAATTATATGCTTTGTAAACTAAATAGGTAACAAACATGGTTACAAAAAACAAGACAAAACCGATTAATTTTTCTCGGGTATTTGTCCTAGAAATAGGAACCAAATATTTATCATCACGCTTTCTAGACCAATTCCACCAGCCATAAACACTCATAACAGAGTAGTAAAAATTAATCATCATATCACCAAAATATTCTGCTTTATATAGCAGGTAAACAGTAATTACCGTTGCTACTAGTCCAGTAGGATAAACTAAAATGTTTTCTCTTTTTGCAAAAATTACACTTGCTATACCGAAGACAAATGCCAATGCTTCTAGAGTTAAATCGGTAGTTGTTACATTTTTGTAAGCATCGAGAAAAAAATCAAAAACTTGGCTCATAATTACTTCTATCGGTTTTAACTATTTTAATTGTGAGCACACAAATATCTTGATTCTCGAAAGATGATTTAATCGTTTCGGTTAAAAAAGGCATTAATGTATTATAATCACCATAAATTTGAGTACTTAACGGGTTCTCTAAAACCGTGAATTCTGAATCACGAAGTACTTTTATAAAGTCTATAACGTGTATTTCATAATCATCTTGCAATGGTGATAATGTTAGGTCTACTGAAATATTCATATCATCTTTTTATCTTATTAAAAAAGCTTTCATCTTCTTCAAAAGCAGTTCCAATAACAACTAAATCTGCTCCAGCATTAAATGCTTTGTCTATTGCAAATTTACTTCTAATCCCTCCACCAACTATTAAAGGAATATTAATTTCTGCTTTTACAGCTTTAATTACTGCTTCTTGAACCTCATGTTTTGCTCCACTTCCTGCTTCCAAATAAACTAACTGCATACCTAACAATTGTGCTGCTTTTGCTGTATCTACAATTTCTTGTGTGTTTTTTAAAGGCTCCGTATTTGTAACCTTTTGTGTTGCTGTTTCTTTTTGACCATCTATTAAAATATATCCTGTTGGAATGATTTCTAAATCGCTATTTCTCAATTTTGAAACGGCTTTTACATGCTGCCCAATTAAGTATTCAGGATTTCTACCAGATACTAATGACAAAAACAAAATAGCATCTGCTTGATTAGAGATTTGAGTAACGTCTCCAGGAAACAAAACAATTGGTAAACTAGTTAATGGCTTTATAGCTGAAATTAATGCTTCCGTAGCATGCGCTTCTACTGTACTTCCTCCAATAAATATATGTGAAGCAATAGATTTGTTAACTTTAGCTATAAATTGCGATGCCTTTTTTAAATTAAACACATCAGGATCTATTAAAACGGCTAAGTTTTGTTTTTCTGACGTTTTTATATGTTCTAAAATAGTCTTCATATTATCCTATAACATAGGCACAAGTGAATCCTTCAAATTCTAAGAAACAAGAATTGTATCTGTATTTTTTCATCTTATAATCCACCCAACAGACAGTTTCAAGGTCTTTTAACATAAACGGAATCACTAAAAAATGTTCCTTAAACAACATGCCTCGAGTTGCAAATAACTTATAAAGCGATTCTTTAATTCCCCAAATAACAGTTAATTTTCTAATATAATTGGTATGTGCTTCGGCTAAATACTGAAACTCATAATCGACAAATTTCGTTGCAATAATACTGATTTTTTCGCGCTGTTTTTCTATGTCTATACCAACTTCGATATCACTAATAATAACTCCCGAAAATGTAAAACTATGTGTTATAGAAATATGTTTCCCATCTTTTAAATGTGGTTTTCCATTCTCATCATAAAACAAGTCTTGATCTGTATAGCCAAATTCTCGCAAAAGGTGCCGAACACTTAAAAACCCACGTTGATGCAGCTCGCTTTTCATTCTTTTAACACGCATTAAACTTCCTGATTTTAAGTCTAATAGCGAAAATAAAGCATCATAAGACTCTTCAATCTTCCAGATTTTAACAGTAGTTTGTGAGTTTACACTAATGGATTTGTAAAGTGGCATTTAATATTCTAAATGTTATTGATTATCTTTGCATCGCCTAAGGCGAATTTGGCATTTTTTGATGTAGCTAATTTAGTTATTTAAGCCATAAACCCAAAGACAAGTATAATTTAAAAAGAAATAAACACTATGAGTACAAAAACAGTTGCTTACGTACCTAATAAGGTAAAAGACATGTCGCTTGCGGCTTGGGGAAGAAAAGAAATTAATTTAGCCGAAGCAGAAATGCCAGGTTTAATGAGTTTACGTGAAGAATATAAAAACGAGCAACCATTAAAAGGTGCGCGTATTGCAGGTTGTTTACACATGACTATTCAAACTGCCGTTTTAATTGAAACATTACAAGCTTTAGGTGCAGAAGTTACTTGGAGTTCTTGTAATATATTCTCTACACAAGATCAAGCAGCCGCTGCAATTGCAGATGCTGGAACTGCTGTTTACGCATGGAAAGACATGACAGAAGAAGAGTTTGATTGGTGTATAGAACAAACTTTATTCTTTGGTGAAGACAGAAAGCCGTTAAACATGATTTTGGATGATGGTGGAGATTTAACAAATATGGTTTTAGACCGTTATCCAGAATTATCTGATGGTATTAAAGGTCTATCTGAAGAAACTACAACTGGTGTTCACAGACTTTACGAGCGTGTAAAAAACGGAACATTAACAATGCCAGCAATTAACGTAAACGATTCTGTAACGAAGTCGAAATTCGATAATAAATACGGTTGTAAAGAATCTGCTGTAGATGCTATACGTCGAGCAACAGATACTATGTTAGCAGGAAAACGTGTAACAGTTTGTGGTTATGGTGATGTTGGTAAAGGTACTGCTGCTTCTTTTAAAGGCGCAGGAAGTATTGTAACAGTAACTGAAATTGATCCAATTTGTGCTTTACAAGCTGCAATGGACGGTTTTGAAGTTAAAAAACTTGAAACTGTTGTTGCAAATTCTGATATCGTAATTACGACTACAGGAAATAAAGATATTGTACGTGCAGAGCATTTTGAAGCCATGAAAGACAAAGTTATAGTATGTAACATTGGTCATTTTGACAACGAAATACAAGTAGGATGGTTAAACGATAACCATGGTCATACTAAAGATACTATCAAACCTCAAGTTGACAAATACAACATCGACGGAAAAGATATTATTTTACTTGCCGAAGGTCGTTTAGTAAACTTAGGTTGTGCAACTGGACACCCTAGCTTTGTAATGAGTAACTCGTTTACAAACCAAACTTTAGCGCAAATAGAACTTTGGAAAAACAGTGCAGCATATAAAAATGATGTATACATGTTACCAAAGTACTTAGATGAAAAAGTAGCAAAATTACACTTAGAAAAAATTGGTGTTGAGTTAACAGAACTTGCAGAATACCAAGCTGATTATATTGGTGTAAAGGTTGAAGGACCTTACAAGCCTGAACATTACAGGTACTAATAAATTCCTTTTAAAAAAGGAATCTTAATACTATTAAACCCAAACATTCATAGAATGTTTGGGTTTTGTTTTTTAAAACATATAAATTATTAACTTCACAGTATTAAAAGAACAATTTTATGAGTTTGAAAAAGTTAAACATCGCACTTAATAGTTTAGAAGCACATATTGAAAATCATAGTGTTTCAAACACAAAAATATCTAATGGAAATGTAGCTTGGCATATAGACCACAGTCTTAAAGTACATAATAATGTCATGACTGCACTCCAAAAATCTGATCCTAAAACTTATAAAAACAATTTTAGCTTTTTGGGTAAGCTGTTCTTTGCGCTTGGTTTTTTTCCAAGAGGAAAAGCCAAAGCTCCAAAACATGTAACGCCACCAGACATTATTTTAAAAGAAGATTTAATCTCGCAAATAGAATTTGCTAAGGCCAATGTTGGAACAATTACTAGTTTACAAAAGAATGCTTTTTTTAAACATCCTTTATTTGGTGATATTAATACGAGTAGAGTCTATCGTTTTTTAGAAATGCACACTAACCATCATTTAAAGATTATTGATGCTATTATGAAGAAATAGTTTTATTTATGTTGAATCAACATCTTTTCGAGAAAGTCTACTAAAAAACTTTTATTTAAGAAAGAACCATAAAATTGAAATACGCTAAGGTTTACATTACCATCAAGGTATTCTACGATATAGGTATTAGTTAATTTACGAAAAATCATCTCCTTCTCTTTTACTGACTTAATATCAGTTAATTCTATTTTTTTATACCCGAAGTATTTAAAAATATAAAGATAATTTTCATCAACAAAAACAGTCTTAAATCTAAAGGTAAAACGAAATATCATCCATAAAAAAATGATAGAAAGAGTAAACAGTATAGAAACCTTGTCACGAGAATCAAAAAGAAACATTAGAGATAAATAAAAGAAAAGTACATCTATAAAAATTGGGACTAACCAATAAACAGCACTTGAAATTCGATTCTTCCTCATAAATTAAATATAAACAAAAAACGCCCTTCCAAAAGGAAAGGCGTTTTTTAATATCTAAAAGAAAACTATTTCTAAGCCTCAAAAGGCTCAATAGAAACATAAGATCTATTGTTTCTTTTCTTTGTAAATTTTACTAGACCATCAACATATGCATGTAAAGTATGATCTTTTCCTTGGTATACGTTTTCACCTGGGTGATGCGTGTTACCACGTTGTCTTAATATGATATTTCCAGCAATAGCAGCTTGTCCACCAAATATCTTAACGCCTAAACGTTTTGATTCTGATTCCCTACCATTCTTCGAACTACCAACTCCTTTTTTATGAGCCATTGTCTTAAGGTTTTATATTGTTAATAATTAGCTTAATGCTGCAATTAATTCTGCTTTTTTCATTGAAGAAATACCTTCAACACCTTTAGCTTTTGCCATCTCTTTCAACTCAGCAACTGTATTTTTGCTTAGATCTTGAGGAGCTTCCACTTCTGGTTCAGCTGTTTTAGTTTCTTTTTTTGGAGCGGCTTTTTCAGCTTTTTTAGCTGGCTTAGCTCCTGAAACTACAATGCTCTCAATAATAATTTCAGTTAAGGCTTGTCTGTGACCGTTTTTAACACGGTAACCTTTTCTTCTTTTCTTCTTGAAAACAATAACTTTATCACCTTGAAGGTGCTTTAAGACTTTCGCACTTACTTGTGCTCCGTCTATAGCTGGGGCGCCTAAAGTAACATTGTCACCATCTGCAATCAAAAGAACGTTATCGAAAGACATTGTCTTTCCTTCTTCTGATGGTAAACGGTTAACAAAAACTTTTTGGTCTTTTTCAACTTTAAATTGATGCCCTGCTATCTCTACAATTGCGTACATAGCGTAATGTTTTTATTAATTTGTTATATAAATAATGTGCTTTCTTCTCAGAAAGCGGATGCAAATATACGTCTATTAAATTAATTTGCAAACGTTTTTACTACTTACATGAATTATTTTATTGTGTATGTACCCGTTGAGCATCAAATATTTAAAAAATCATCTTTATAAAGTCCTTTTCATTATAAATTCTCCGTCTCGCTTCCCATTAGCGTCCGGAATGTTTCTACTCCGTTTAAATAACTGCATGCATGTTAAGGTTAATACTACTGTAGTTGAAAAACCCATAATAGCAACCGTAAAAGCCACTATACCAATACCAGCATAGTAATCTCCACTAAATACTGCTAGTAAATTAGATAAAAAGCCCGGATTAAGCTCGGTTGCATACAGTACAAAGAATGCAGTAAAAATAAGTGTTGCAACAAAACCAGCAATTATTCCTGAAGTAAAACCGCTAGAATAACTAAAGTTTTTTCCTTCTTGTAATTTATGATACTTTATAACTTCAAAAATACCAAAGCCTGTAATTAGGCCATTACCTAGGCTAAATATAGGTTGAGTGTGTAAATTAAATAATGCCAAAAACAAAAAGTAGGCCACTAAGGAAGCGCTAATAACAAGGCCAAAACGGATTGGAAGGGTGAAGTTTTTCATATATCAATTTTATTTAAGATTAGTTTCTCCTTTAAATTTCGGATAATTTGAATTAAAAAAAAACAAATCCCTGTTAAAATTTTAACAGAACCTTTGAAAATAAGAGCATCATTCACTATTTTTGTTAACATTATGTAACAACCTAACCTTGTTACGTACTTACAATTAAACTAATACTAAATATATCAACAATGAAAAAAAGTTTATTCTCCTTAGCTGCTTTGCTTTTGGCTGGATTTGTAGCTAGTGCACAAGAAGTTAAATTTGAAGAGTACCAATTAAGTAACGGCATGGACGTTATTTTACATCAAGACAAAACAGCTCCTGTTGTTATAACTTCAGTTATGTATCACGTTGGTGCAAAAGATGAAAACCCAGAACGTACAGGAATGGCTCACTTTTTCGAGCACTTATTGTTTGAAGGCACAGAAAACATCGAACGTGGCGAATGGTTTAAAATTGTAAGTTCTAATGGAGGAAGCAATAATGCCAATACTACAGACGATAGAACGTATTACTACGAAGTGTTTCCTTCTAATAGTTTAGAATTAGGATTATGGATGGAATCTGAGCGTTTAATGCATCCAATTATCAACCAAATTGGTGTAGATACTCAAAATGAAGTTGTAAAAGAAGAAAAACGTTTACGTGTAGACAACTCTCCTTATGGTAAATTTATTGAGAATGTTAAACTTAACATGTTCAAAAAACATCCTTATAAAGGAACAACTATTGGTAAAATGGCACATTTAGATGCTGCTTCTTTAGAAGAATTTCAAGCGTTTAACAAAAAATTCTACGTACCTAACAATGCTGTTTTAGTCGTTGCTGGTGATATAGATATTGCTTCAACAAAAAAAATGATTGAAGATTATTTTGGATCTATACCAAGAGGCGAAGATATTGTTAGAAACTTCCCGAAAGAAGATCCTATTACAAAAACAATCAAAGCAAAAGCTTACGATTCTAATATCCAGATTCCTGCAATTATGGCTGCATACAGAACACCTGCTATGACAGAAAGAGATGCTTATGTTTTAGATATGTTATCGAGCTACTTAAGCTCTGGTAAAACTTCAAAATTATATAAGAAACTTGTTGATGATAAGAAAATGGCTTTACAAGTTGGAGCTATTAACCAGAGTCAAGAAGATTACGGTACTTACATTTTATATGGCTTACCATTAGGAGATACTACTCTTGCAGATTTATTAGCTGGAATAGATGAAGAATTGGTTAAAGTTCAAACTGAATTAATGTCTGAAAGAGATTACCAAAAACTTCAAAATAAATTTGAAAACAATTTTGTAAATTCTAACTCTAGTATTTCTGGAATTGCTAATTCTTTAGCGCGTTACCACATGCTATACGACGATGTGAATTTAATTAACAACGAAATTAATATTTACAGATCTATTACTAGAGAAGAAATACAAGCAGTTGCTAAAAAATACTTAAATCCAAACCAACGTTTAGAATTAGAGTATTTACCAGAAGTTAAAGAAGAAAAATAACAAATTAGAAAAACAAATGAACCTTTCATAATTCAAATTTTATTCAACAAGAATTAGTTTAAATAGAAAGTACCATTTGACAACTTTTAAATAATAAACAAGACAAATGAAAACAAAAATAACAGCACTAATAGCACTGTTTTTACTATCTGTTTCAGCTACCGCTCAAATTGATAGATCTGTGCAACCAAAACCAGGTCCAGCTCCAACAATTACTTTAGAAGTTCCAGGAGAATTTGAACTTAAAAATGGGCTTAAAGTCCTTGTAGTGGAAAACCACAAGTTACCAAGAGTATCTTACTCTTTAAGAATAGACAATCCACCTATGGTTGAAGGCAAAGCAGCAGGTGTTTTAGGCTTATTGGGATCGATGATGGGTAACGGAACAACCTCTATCTCTAAAGACGAATTTAATGAGGAAATAGATTTTCTTGGAGCAAGATTAAGCTTTGGTTCTAGTTCCGCTTCTGGTAGCTCTCTAACTAAATATTCTGAAAGAATTTTAGAATTAATGGCCGATGCAGCAATGAATCCACTATTAACTGAGGAAGAATTTCAGAAAGAAAAAGATAAAGCACTTGAAAATTTAAAATCTGAAGCAAAAAGTGTAGAAGCAGTAGCTTCTCGTGTTGGTAACGCGTTATCCTTCGGTAAAAAACACCCTTATGGTGAGTTTGTTACAGAAGAATCTTTAAATAACATTACACTAGATAATGTTCGTTCTTATTTTCAAAAAAACTTCAACCCTAACAATGCATACTTAGTAATTGTTGGCGATGTAGATTTTAGTACAGTAAAAAAACAAGTAAAAACATATTTCAAAAAATGGGAAAAAGGTATCGATGTTACTAAATCTATTCCAGAGCCTTATTTAAATGTAAACGCAACAGAAATTAATTTTGTTGACATGCCAAATGCGGTACAGTCTAATATATCTGTTACAAGTAATGTTAAATTAAAAATGGGTGATACGGATTATCATACTGTATTAATTGCAAATAAAATTCTTGGTGGTGGTTTTTCATCTTACTTAAACATGAATTTACGTGAAGCAAATGGCTATACTTATGGTGCACGATCTAGCGTTCGTACAGATCGTTATGGCGCTTCTCGTTTTACCGCTGGAGCAAAAGTTAGAAACGCTGTTACAGATAGCGCTGTTGTGGAGTCTTTAAAAGAAATTAAACGTATTAAAAGTGAAAAAGTTTCTGCTGAAGATTTAAGAAATGCCAAAGCAAAATACGTTGGTGATTTTGTATTAGCTTTAGAGCGCCCAGAAACAATTGCGAGATATGCTTTAAATATCAAGTTAAATGATTTGCCTAAAGATTTCTACAAAACGTATTTAACAAAAATTAATGCTGTTACTGCAGACGATGTGCAGCGTATAGCTAACAAATATTTCACAGAACAGAACGCTAGAGTAATTGTTGTTGGAAAAGGTAGCGAAGTTGTAGCTAACCTAGAAAAAACAGGAATACCTATTAAATACTTTGATACTTTTGCTAACTCTGTTAAAAAACCAGTGTTTTCTAAACCTGTTCCAGCAGGAGTAACTGCACAAACAGTAATAGATGGATATATTAATGCCATTGGTGGCAAAGCAGCTTTACAAAATGTAACAACGTTAGTTCAAGAAATGAGCGCTTCTTTTCAAGGTCAAAATATGGCAATGACTCTTAAACAAAAGAGCCCTAATCTTATTGCTACAGATGTTAGTATTATAGGAATGGGAAATGTTTTCAAACAAGCCTTTAACGGCGAAAGTGGTTATATGGCTCAAATGGGAAACAAACAACCTATGCCAGAAGAAGCAATAGCTAAAGCTAAAGCTAAAAAAGGATTATTTGACGAGTTAAACTTAATGACTAATCCATTATTAAAAGTTTCTTTAGATTCTATTGAAAGTGTAGATGGTAAAGATGCTTATGTTGTAGTTATTGAGGATGAAAAAGGAGAATCGTCTAAAAACTATTATGATGTAGCTTCAAACTTAAAAATCAAAAGTGTTTCTACTGCTAAAGGACCAGGAGGAAAAGAAATTACGCAAGAAAGAACATTTGGAGACTATAAAGAGGTTAGTGGCATTAAATTCGCTCACGTAACTTCTCTACCAATGGGTGGACAGAATATAGAATTAAAAGTAAGTACCGTTAAGGTAAATGAGCCTTTAACGAGTGCTGACTTTGAATAGCTAAAAGTTTTTTAACAAAAATACTAAAATCTGAAGTCGAAAGGCTTCAGATTTTTTTTTGACAAAAAAACTAAGCTCTTTTCTTATTAGCCAAATACACACCAATTAAAATAATTGCAGTAGCTATACCTTGTAAAGTACTAAACGACTCTCCATCTAAAACACCCCAAATTAAAGCTACAATAGGCATAATATAAGTTACTGAAGACGCAAAAACAGGAGTAGACATTTGAACCAGTTTAAAAAATAACACCTTTGCAATAGCAGTACCAAATAAGGATAAAATAGCAACATATAGAACTGACATTCCAAATTCTGGTTTACTAAACTGTTCTACAGAAAAGAAATCTGTAAAAAACAAAACTGCAAGTGCGGGTATAACAATTGGTACATAATTTCCAACAGCAATAGTTAGTGGTTTCACATTTTGCAAATAGCGTTTAATAATATTTACGTTAGCAGCATACATTAATGTAGAAGCAATTATAAAACCAGCAAACAAATAGTTTTGATGTGGATTAAGTTCGGCACCTTTTAATATTAATAAAGCAGTACCAATAAAACCTATAATTACACCTAAAACTTGTCTTTTTGTAGAGGTGATTTTAAAAATAGCCAATCCCATTAAAACAGTATTTAATGGTACTAAAGAATTTAAAACAGAAACTACTGCGCTATCGATTTCTGTTTCGGCAATGGCAAAAAAGAAAGCAGGAATAAATGAGCCTAAAAAACCAGATATAGCTATCCATTTCCAATCTACTTTTTTAATGGTTTTTATTGTTTTAAACCCAACAAGAAATAAAAATAAACCTGTTAATACTGTTCGTAAAGCGCCTAACTGATAAGGATTTAAACCAATTAACGCCTTTTTAATAAGGATAAAACTAGTTCCCCAAATAATGGAAAGTATAATGAGATAAGTCCATTTAGATCCTTTCATGCACGTAACGCTTTGATTAGCATGTGCAAAAATGAAATTTTTAACACAATAAACAGATATAATTGTTAGTTTTGTAATCAATAACATAATAACAAAAATCGATACTCATGAAAAATTTAAAAAACATATTAGCAATAGCTATTATTGCACTTGCTTCTTTTAGTTGTAAAAACGAAACACAACCAGAAGTTAAAACGATTGAAACTGAAGTAGAAATTGCAAAAGCAGAACTCAATCCAAATGCAACATATGCTAAAGCTGAGTTTAAAATTGAAGGTATGACTTGCGCAATGGGTTGTGCAAAAACTATCGAGAAAAAAATGGCTAAAATGGAAGGTGTAAAATCTGCAACTGTAGATTTTGACAGACAATTGGCAATGGTTGAATATGATGAAGCTAAAGTGACACCAGCAAGTTTAGAAAGTACAGTTACAAGTGTTGCAGATACGTATAAAGTAAAAGACATGAATACTGTAGATGCTTTCTCTACTGCTAAAAAAGAATGCACAATGAAATGCAAAGCAGATTGCACTAAAAAGGATTGTAAAGATTGCGCATCAAAAACTGCAGAATGCAAGAAAAAATGTGCAAGTAAGACGGCAGCAGAAAAAATGGCTTGTGCTAAAGATTGTAAAAAAGCATGTTGTGCTAAAGAAGGTAAAGCTTAATTAGAAAACAAGGCAAAATATATTAATAGGCTTCGTAAAACGCGAAGCCTATTTTTTTATCACAAGTTAAAAATGATAAAAAGCATCCTCTAAATGCTCAATCTTAAACTTTTTATTCTCCTTTACAATTGCTATAATATCGAAACGTACTTCTACATCTAATCCATTTGCGTTTACATATTCATCCACTGCTTTTACAATATTCTGAATCTGTTTTGGTTTTAAAAAATCTTGAGGATTTCCAAAATCCGCAGTCGAGCGTGTTTTTACCTCAACAATGGCTAAAGTGTCTTTTATTTGCGCGATAATGTCAACTTCGGCTTTTTGGAATCTATAGTTTCGTTCTAAAATAGAATAGCCTTTATGCAATAGAAAATCTACAGCAAGTTGCTCTCCTTTTTTCCCTAATTCGTTGTGTTGTGCCATGGTTAAGTCTTCAGTATATAAATATGCAATTAGCAGTCATTTCCAACACTTAAAAATTAATTCTAGAAAGTGACTGCAGACTGCTCTCTACTCACTGTTAATTGTATCATTCTTCCCAGAATCATCGCTCGATTATCCTCTTCATGTCCTGCAGGCATATTAAAAGCTATTGGAAAATTATATTCAGCTAAAGCATCTAAAATAAGTTGCTCTACACTTGTTCCCCAAAGCGTTGTGTTTTTTCTCATTCTACTCATATCCCCAACGATAACACCTTTACAATTATCGAAATAACCTGCACGTTTCATACTCTGCAACATACGGTCAATATGGTATTTATATTCGCCAATTTCTTCAATAAATAATATCTTTCCGCTAACATCAATACTTGTGTTAGAACCTAACATCGTGTGTAATATTGTTAAATTCCCACCTACTAATTGACCAGACGTTTTGCCTGCTCTATTGTAATTTGAGCCTTTTAAAGTATAATGAATAGACTTGCCAAAAATTGCAGCTTTAAAGGTGTCAATACTTTCTTTAATTTCTGATAAATCTTCAGGTAAACTTACACACATAATAGCATGAATACTTTCTACACCTTTGGTATGGATTTGGTTATGTAACGCAGTAATATCACTATAACCAATAACCCATTTTGGTTGTTTTAAAAATTTAGAATAATCTAATTTATCTAAAATTCTAACAGTACCATAACCTCCTCTTGCGCTCCAAATCGCTTTAATATTTGGGTTATCTAATGCCGTTTGAAAATCTTCACAGCGCTCTGCATCTGTACCAGCAAAATGGTTGTCTTTGCTAAAAACATGTTTACCTATAACAACATTTAATTGCCAGCTTTCTAATAATTTTTTGGCACGTGCAACTTCATCATTCCAGTTTTTTAAGACACCAGATGGTGCAACTATAGCGACAGTATCGCCTGCTTTTAAATAAGGTGGTTGTATCAATTTAGAAGGTGTTTTAATGGTTGTGCTATTTTGAGCTGAAGCACTAATACTTCCGAAGAAAAATAACAAGGTGATAATGCATACTTTTTTAATCATATTGTAAATGTACACGATATTTTACAAAGTTAAAATGAAGTACAAATATAAAAACACCACATTTTTACATCCTAATTGTACTCTATAAAGCAATAAACATAAGTTTACAATTTAATAGACTCACTTTTTCTTGTTATTACTTCATCTAAAATCGTTAATTTTACAGCTTCAAAAAGAAAACAAAATGTCTAAAAGATATACAATTACTGCCGCTTTACCATACACTAATGGACCCATACATATTGGTCATTTAGCTGGTGTTTATGTGCCCGCAGATATTTACGCGAGATACAAGCGCCTAACAGGAAATGATGTTGCATTTATTTGTGGAAGCGATGAGCATGGTGTGCCAATTACTCTTAAAGCAAAAAAAGAAGGTGTTACACCTCAAGAAATTGTAGATAGATATCATGCAATAATTAAGCAATCTTTTGAAGACTTTGGAATTACTTTCGATAACTATTCGCGTACATCGGCTCAAATTCACCATGATACAGCATCAGAATTTTTCATGAATTTGTATGATAAAAATGAATTTATTGAAGAAGTAACGGAACAATTATACGACACTGAAGCTAATCAGTTTTTAGCAGACAGATTTGTTATTGGAACTTGCCCAAAATGTGGAAATGAAGAAAGTTATGGCGACCAATGTGAAAATTGTGGAACGAGTCATAATGCTACAGATTTAATCAATCCTAAATCTGCAATCACAGGAAATGTGCCAAGTTTAAAAGAAACAAAACACTGGTTTTTGCCATTAAATAAACATGAAGCGTTTTTAAAAGAATGGATACTAGAAGGTCATAAAAAAGATTGGAAAGCTAATGTTTATGGGCAATGTAAATCTTGGTTAGATGATGGATTAAGACCAAGAGCAGTAACACGTGACCTTGATTGGGGAATTCCTGTTCCCGTTCCTGGAGGCGAAGGCAAAGTATTATACGTTTGGTTTGATGCGCCAATAGGTTATATTTCTGCAACCAAAGAATGGGCTGCAAAAGAAGGTAAAGATTGGGAACCGTATTGGAAAGATGAAGATACCAAATTAGTTCATTTTATTGGTAAAGATAATATTGTGTTTCACTGTATTATTTTTCCTGCCATGCTAAAAGCAGAAGGCTCTTATATTTTACCGGATAATGTACCTGCAAACGAGTTTCTAAATTTAGAAGGCAGTAAGTTATCAACCTCAAAAAACTGGGCCGTTTGGTTGCCAGACTATTTACAAGATTTTCCAGAAAAACAAGATGTATTGCGTTATGCATTAACTGCAAATGCACCAGAAACTAAGGATAATGATTTTACTTGGAAAGATTTTCAAGCAAGAAACAATAACGAATTGGTTGCCATTTTTGGGAATTTTAT
Source organism: Lacinutrix jangbogonensis (assembly GCF_000797445.1). Lineage (GTDB taxonomy): Bacteria > Bacteroidota > Bacteroidia > Flavobacteriales > Flavobacteriaceae > Lacinutrix > Lacinutrix jangbogonensis. The sequence goes on from NZ_JSWF01000046.1 coordinate 53,818, forward strand.
TAATCGTGTGGTTGTTTTAACCAATAAATATTACGAAGGTGTTGTTCCTGCTCCAAGCAATTTCTCTACAGTAGACGACGAAACCCTAGCAACCATAAAAGCTTTCCCTAGTGTTATTGAAAGCTCTTTAGAACGTTACCGTTTTAGAGAAGCATCTCAAGAATTAATGAATTTAGCGCGTTTAGGAAATAAATATTTAGCAGACGAAGAACCTTGGAAATTAATAAAAACAGACGAAGTGCGTACAAAAACAATCATGTTTGTTGCCTTACAAATTGCATCAGCATTAGCAACTTTGTGCGAACCGTTTTTACCGTTTACTTCAACTAAATTAAAAAAGATATTAAACACTACAGAGAATTCTTGGAGCGACATTTCAACAAAAGAAACATTACTTCCTGCTAATCACCAAATAGAAAAAGGTGAATTGTTATTCTCTAAAATTGAAGACAGCGAAATACAAGCGCAAATAGAAAAATTAGAAGCTAGTAAAAAAGCTAACGAAACTGCAAATAAAGTTATAGAACCACAAAAAGATACCATTGCTTTCGACGATTTCACAAAACTTGATATGCGTGTTGGGACAATTATCGAAGCTGAAAAAATGCCGAAAGCCAAAAAGCTTTTAGTATTAAAAGTAGATACCGGAATAGACGTTAGAACCATCGTTTCTGGAATTGCAGAAAGTTTTACAGCCGAAGAAGTCGTTGGTAAAAAAGTAACCGTTTTGGTTAATTTAGCACCAAGAGCTTTACGTGGTGTTGAAAGTGAAGGCATGATTTTAATGACCGAAAATGCAGAAGGGAAACTGGTGTTTGTAAATCCCGATGCTGCTGATGTTGGGAATGGATTACAAATAAATTAACTAATGCTTAGTAGACTATTCTCGTTTATTCTTTTCTTATTAATCACATCAACAATTTCAGCACAAAGAAATTGGATAGTAATTGAAACAGGTTTACAAGATGAATATGTTAACCTCAAAGACGCCTTGCCAGTTGTTGATAAAGGCACTGGCAATATTGCTTTCTTTTTAAGAGAAAAAAAGCAAATAACAGGTTATTTGTATAACGAAAATCAGAAATTAATTTCAAAAGTAGTTGTCGACGGTATTCCTAAAAAAAGCTGTAACATTATTGGTCATTCTATAAAAAACGATAATTACCTACTTTATTTTAAACGTAATTCTGGATTAAAATTTAGCTACCTAAAAGTAGATTTTAAAACAAAGACTTTTAATTTAGTAGACAATTTAGATATCGATTTTAAAAAGGAACAATTTATAGAAAGTTTTGTAGATAAGGATAAATTTTATATTCTAACCTCTATTTATAGGACCTCGCAACTAAACCTTTATACTTTAGATAATAACGCGAAAATTGATAAAAAAGAAATTCTATTAGCGGAAGGCCTAATAAAATCAGACACCGATTTAGTTGTCAATTTTAATAGTCTAATTTTTTCTTATGGTTCTAAAATCAAGAAGATTGAAGTTGGAGAACCGTTAGCATTAGAAAGTGTAACTGCTCAAACTAAAGTGTTCTATAAAGATGATAAAATATTATTAACAAATAACTTCTTTGGAAAGCGCACTTATATAGTAGACATTAATGTTTTAGACGGAACATTAACATTTAATGCTATAGAAAATGTAGGCTTTATTAAGGGAGAACTCAAATCTGGAATTAATTCTTTTATTTTCGACAATCATTATTTTAATGTGTATGCTACAAACGATAAACTTCAGTTTTCGGTTTATAGTTATCCAGAAATGGAGATGGTTAAAAGTTACAAAGTTGATAAGCATGAAAAAATAGATTTTAAGAATACAAAAATGATTCAAAAAGTAGGCGACAGTGAAAATCCTGGTCGCGTGCTTAATAATACTTCTCAATATTTAAGAAAAATATCTAACCAATATTTGGGTGTTTCAGTGTATAAAGATTTTAATAATTATATAGTTACAATAGGCTCTACTAAACCTACTTCTGACACATTGACTGCCATTGGTTTAGTTCTCGGAGGAATGGCTGGCGGTGCTTTATTTGCTGCTTTTAGTCGTTATGAGCAAACAAAATCTGTACAAATTCGATGTTTATTTGATGAAAACTTCAACCACAACTCCAACTTAATTACTGAAAATGGTTTCGATAAAATAAACGCATTCACAAAAGACTTTGGACACTTAGGTGCACAATCTGTATTTCGCTATAAAGATGACTATGTTTGGGGCTCTTTTAACCACAAAACAGGTTTATATAGATTATTTATTTTTGATTAGTAATATCTTTATGAAATATACTTTAGCACTACTTTTATTTATTATCTCTAATAATCTATTTGCACAACAAGAAGCGCTTTCGTTTAAAAATGGAGAGGTTTCAAAACGCGTTAAAAAAGATTCATACACCATTTCTAATGTAAATAATAATGAATTAGCGGTTGTAATAATTGAACGTAAAGATATCTATGCCTATTTATTTAGTTCAGATTTTAGTTTAAAATCTGAACTAAAAACAGAGAATATAAAATCTAAATACGATAAGGCGCTAGGTTATAGTTTAAATGATGGTATTTATCAGGTTTTATATACCAATGAAAACAAAAATAAATTTGCAGTTTTAAGCTTAGATTTCGATAGTTCAAGTGGAGTTTCAAATGAAATTAATATTGATTTAAAAGACGATCTTCTTTTAGATGTTGTTAATTATAATAATAAATTATATCTGTTATCAACTAATAATGGCTTAACACTCAACATTAGCGTCTACAATAACAACCTTGGCTTTGATTTATTAAAGTCTTTTCATCTGGATGAAATAGAAAATGACACTAATTTAATGAGTTCTAAGGTTCAAATGGGCGTTTTTATTTTGGCAGGAAAAGAGAGCCCTAATATTACCAAAATTGATTCAAGAGTTGAAAATTCAATAGAGCAAACTTCTAATAAAAATAAGCTGTATCAAAAGGACCAATCTATAATACTTACATTCGATGTCAACGAGAAAGAAACTCAACTCTATACTATGGACCTAGAAAATTTAACTCTAGATTACAAAACGTATCCCTATCCAAAATCTAAAACTACTGAATTTAAAAATTATAATTCTTTTATATATCAAGATCATATCTATCAAATGGCTTCATCAAAAGAAACTTTAAAATTTCAAATAAAAGACTTTGATTATAATATTATTAAAGAATTTAATATCTACAGAGATCGACCTATTACATTCAAAAACTCACCAATAATACAAGAAGGCCAAACAGCTCTACCCTTTTTAACCAATAGAGAAATGGAACTAACTAAAAAGTATCTTAGAAAAATTAATGGTGGAAATATAGGAATTAGTGTTACTAAAAATAAAGGGTATTATTATTTAACGTTAGGAGGTTTTCAAGTTATGCCTCCATCTGGAATGATGACTCCTGTTAACAGCGTTAATGGAACCTTTACTGGTTACAATACTACATATCTAAGTTATAATAGTTATTCGACAACCAAATCAACTTATTTTAATTCTATTCTAGATTCAAAGTTTAATCATGTAAAAGGAAAATTACAGTCAAACATTTTTGATCAAATAGAGGAATATAAATCTAAGTTAAAGTATATAAGTGGCGAAGATGTGTTTTTCCATAATAACCAATTGTACTTTGGCTATTTCAATCAGAAAGAAAGCACCTATCATCTCTTAAGGTTTTAGAAAAAATCATATTAAACGATCATACCAGCGGCAACAGTTTCATTTGTAGTATCATCTACAAGTATAATACTTCCTGTTATTCTGTTTTCTCTGTAAGAATCTACCATAAGTGGTTTTGTAGTGCGTATTCTAACTTTAGAGATATCATTCATCAAGAGCTCTTTATCTTCATTATTTCGGTTTAGACTATTAACATCTATCTTGTAAATAACCTCTTTAATTATTGCCTTTTGACTGTTAGATGTGTGTTTTATAGTGTATTTAGCTCTAGGTTTTGCTGCCGTATTATTTAACCAACAGAGCATGACTTCTATATCCTGAGACGCTTCTGGTTTATTGTTAGAGCGTACAATCATGTCTCCTCTTCCAATATCGATGTCGTCTTCCAACGTCATAGAAATTGACATAGGAACAAAAGCTTCTTTTAGGCTCTCGTCTAGAGTGTCTATAGACTTAATTTTTGAAGTAAATCCTGATGGCATTATCGTGACCTCATCACCTGTTCTAAACACACCACTTGCTATTCTACCAGCATAACCACGATAATCTCTAAATTCATTGCTTTGCGGTCTTAAAACGGTTTGTACGGGAAAACGTGCATCTACCTTATTAGTATCGCTACTAATATGCATGGTCTCTAATACATGTAACATAGGAGCGTCTTGATACCAATCCATGTTCTTAGACTTATTAACCACATTATCACCTAATAATGCGCTAATTGGTATAAAACGAATATCTTTTACTAGCATTTTTGAGGCTATTTCTTCAAACTGAGCAACGATATTATTGTATGCTTTTTCAGAAAAATCTACTAAATCCATCTTGTTCACACAAACAATAATGTGTGGTATTTGTAATAATGATGCTATAAAAGCATGTCTTTTAGTTTGCTCAATAACGCCATGTCTAGCATCTATTAAGATAATTGCCACATTAGCAGTTGATGCACCAGTAACCATATTACGTGTGTATTGTATATGTCCCGGTGTGTCTGCAATTATAAATTTACGTTTTGGTGTTGTAAAATATCTGTAAGCAACATCAATAGTTATTCCTTGTTCACGCTCATCCCTTAACCCATCTGTAAACAAAGCTAAATCAACACCTTCATGACCTCTTTTTTTACTAGTATTGGTAATCGCCTCTAATTGGTCTTCAAATATTGATTTTGAATCGTAAAGTAAACGACCTATTAAAGTACTTTTTCCGTCATCTACACTTCCGGCTGTTGTAAAACGTAATAATTGATTGTTATCTAACATTTTTATTTTTTAAAATTTGAGAAAAACTTTATACTAGTTTCTCCAGCGGCCTGCAAACAAAATATATTTTATTTTTGGTACTGCTTAAGGTTCTCTTTTCAAGAATAATATATTACGTCCTAGAAATAGCCTTGACGTTTTCTGTCTTCCATAGCAGATTCTGATCGCTTATCATCACTTCTATTGCCGCGCTCAGTATTTCTCATCCCTGCTACTTCTGTCGCAATTTTCTCTAAGGTATCTGCTTCAGACTCGTCTCCTCCTGTAATTGTAATATCTCCTAAGGTTCTGAATCGTATTTTTTTGGTTACCACTTCTTCATGGTCTTCTAAAACTAAAAATTCTGAATTTGGAATCCAAGTATCTTGTCTCCAAACCACTTCTCTTTCATGTGCAAAATACAAAGAAGGAATTGCAATGTTTTCTCTTTTTATATAGTTCCAAACATCCATTTCTGTCCAGTTACTAATTGGAAATGCTCTAAAATGTTCGCCTTCAAAATGTCTACCGTTAAAGATATTCCATAATTCTGGTCTTTGGTTTTTTGGGTCCCATTGTCCAAAATCATCACGATGAGAAAAGAAACGTTCTTTTGCTCTTGCTTTTTCTTCGTCACGTCGTCCGCCGCCAATTGCGCAATCTATTTTATTAGATTCGATGGCATCTAAAAGTGTTGTTATTTGAAGGGCATTACGTGTTGCATTTTTTCCTTTTTCTTCGGCTACTCTTCCATCATCAATAGATTCTTGAACTGAACCTACAATTAGTTTCACACCCAATTTATTAATAATAGCATCTCTAAACTGGATTGTTTCCGGAAAATTATGTCCTGTATCCACATGCATTAATGGAAAAGGAATTTTTGCAGGATAAAATGCTTTTTGTGCTAAATGAGTTACCAGAATGGAGTCTTTACCTCCAGAGAATAATATTACTGGATTTTCAAATTGTGCCCAGACTTCACGTAGAATATAGATGGCTTCACTTTCTACTCGTCTAAATAATTTAAGTAATATTTACTCATCGCTAAATTTTAATTTTGATTTGATGTGATTCATTATAAACTGAACAGCATCCTCAACCGTTTGTTCTTCTGTTCTAATTTCTATTTCAGGATTTTCTGGTGCTTCATAAGGTGCAGAAATTCCTGTCATGTTTTTAATCTCACCAGCTCTTGCTTTTTTATACAAGCCTTTAACATCTCTACGCTCGCATTCCTCTAAACTAGTGTTTATGTAAATCTCTACAAAGTTAACATCTTTAACGATATTTCTAATATTCTCTCTGTCTTTTTTATACGGAGAAACAAATGCTGCTAATACAACTAAACCAGCATCTACCATTAAATTTGCTGTTTCAGCTATGCGTCTTATATTTTCTGTTCTGTCTTCAGGTGTAAAAGTCAAATCTTGATTTATCCCTTTTCTAATATTATCACCATCAAGCGTATAGGTCTTTACTCCTTTTTTATGTAAAGCTTGTTCTACTACATTAGCTATTGTTGATTTGCCGGAACCTGAAAGCCCTGTAAACCATATTAAAAAAGAGTTGTGCTTATTTAAAGCTCTTCTATCTTCTTTATTAACCTGATAATCTTGAGTAATTATATGTTTACTAATGTCAGTCTTTTTTTGTTCTTTCATCTAAACCGTAATTTATTTTATACCATAATCTTTCATGGAAATAATATAATATCATTTTTGTTACTACTTCCGCAAAACCAATTTTTAATCCTGTTAATGGGTTTCCAGAAATAAACCAAGCTAATAGCATGGTGTCTAAGGTGCCTATAAAACGCCAAGTTATAGTCTTTGCTATGTGTCTTTTTCTGCTTTCTAGCTTTACACCATCTTTAGTGAGGTTTATTTTAAACCAAGCGCGTTCATGTAAATAATATAAAACCATTTTAGTTGCAACTTCCGCAAGGCCTATTTTTAAACCAGTAAATGGATCTCCAGATATAATCCATGATAAGATTACTGTATCTATGGTTCCTACAATTCTCCAAGTTATGGTTTTTGCAATATGTCTTTTAAATGATGAATCCGACATTTATTTAGAAACTAAAAACCAAGGGTTTAGTAAGTTTTCTTTGTTATATAGTAATTCTTGATTTGTTTCTTTTGAAATTACATGTATTCCAACAGCGTTACAAATTGCTTGCCCTGCTGCTGTATCCCATTCCATTGTTGGTGCAAATCTTGGGTAAACATCAGCATTACCTTCTGCAACTATACAAAATTTTAATGAGCTTCCTTTAGAAACGACTTCCACCTCTTTTCCTTCGTTTTTTATAGCATCTACAAAGTCCAAAGTTTCTGGACTCATATGCGAACGACTTCCTACTATTTGAACAGGGTTTGAGTTTAGCGCTTTTGGTTGTAATTTAACTGCAGCCCTATAAACAGCTTCAATAGAAACCTCATGAGAGTCAAGTTGCGCTTTAAACGCCTCATTTTCAGCAACGTTTGCAACATAAATAGTTTTAGTAACTGGCACATAAATAACACCTAATTCTGGCTTGCCATTTGTCACTAACGCAATGTTTACTGTAAACTCTCCATTACGTTTAATAAACTCTTTTGTGCCATCTACTGGATCTACAATCCAACATTGGTTCCATCGTTTTCTAGTACTGTATTCGGTTTGTTTATTTTCTTCAGAAATAATTGGAATATTAGTTGGCACCAAAAAAGTATTTATAATATCGTTTGCTCTTGTATCTGCTTCGGTTAATGGCGATTTATCGTCTTTATATTCTACTTCAATTTTAGAGTTGTAGACGTCCATAATTACTTTACCTGCCTTTAAACTAGCTTCAATTGCGATTTCTAATTGCTTATTTTTCATTTAAATTTAATATGTAACTGTTACAGTGTCTAACGATATTGCTATAACAACTTGGTTAAACATTTGCTAATTTAGTTTTTATTATAATATTTCTTTCCTTACTTTGTATTTTAAAGTTGAAATAAATGAAAAAAATAATAGTACTTCTGCTTACGGCCTCATTTTTGTTGTCTTGCAGTAGCTCAAAAGTTGTGAGGGAATCTCAAAAAACAATTAAAGGCCAATGGTCTCTTAACTCCGTAAATTATAGCGAAGCTGGAACATACAAAATATCGTTGCTAAATGATGTTTCGAAGGAGTGTTTCGAAAACAGTACTTGGCAGTTTATTCCTAATAATAACTCTGGAACTTATAGTATATTGAATAGCGATTGCAATACTGGAGAAAGAAACTTCAATTTTACTATACAAGAAGTAGATAAAACCACAGGTTTATATAACTTTCTTTTAAAGCCGACAGATGCCAAAGGAAAAAGTGAAACAAACCAAGGTTTTAGATTAAATCTGTCTCAATTATCGGATACAACCATGCAATGGCAACAAACAGTAACTGTAGATGGAAAACCTTTTATAATTAACATGAACTTTTCTAAACTATAATTTATTATGAAATCAAAAATATATAAAATTTCGAGTGCACTATTAACTTTATTATTGGTGTTTACTTTATCCAACTGCAACGCTGTAAAAAATACGAATAATAAGCAAAAAGGAGCCGTAATTGGGGCTACAGGTGGTGCCATTTTAGGTGCTATTATTGGTAACAATGTTGGAAAAGGTGGTAATGGCGAACTAGGAGCAATTATCGGCGGAGTTCTTGGTGGTGGTGCAGGTGTACTTATTGGTAATAAAATGGATAAGCAGGCTCAAAAAATTGAAAATGAAATTCCTGGTGCTGTTGTAGAACGTGTTGACGATGCTATTGTAATTACTTTCGATGAAAATAGTGGTGTTTATTTTGACACAGCAAAATTTTATGTTAATGATGCTTCACAAGTAAACTTGAATAAATTAATTGGGATTTTCAAAGAGTATCCAGATACCAATATTCTAGTAGTAGGCCACACAGACAGTGTGGGAACGGAAGAAAGTAATATGACTCTTTCTAAAAACAGAGCCTACGCCGTAACAAATTATATTACAGGCAAAGGTGTAAATGGTGTAAGACTTGAAACCAATTGGTATGGAGAAACTCAACCAAAGCATGATAATTCGAATGCAGAAGGCAGAGCGAAAAACAGACGTGTAAATATTGCGATTGTTCCAAACGAAAAAATGAAGAATGATGCCGAAACAGAAGCTGGTGAAAACTAACTAATAAAATTTAATATTTGAAGGCCTCATTAGTAAATAATGAGGCCTTTTTTTTATTGTCTTGGTATTCTAGTTGAATGCATCATCTCTAATTTCCATTTAGAATTCTGCTTCACGGCAACAATACTCTCCAGCCATTCATACTTTCCTAAAATAGTATCTTTCTTAAAAATCGCGTAGTTGTGATAAGCCATCCAAACACGATTCCCTTCTTTCCTAGCTTTAAAGAAATCAAACCTATTTATTCGTTTAGAACCATCATCCCTAAGTTTTGCTTTTTTACACCAATTAGAAATCGTGTCATTAGTCCAAATTTCTCCATGTTCTAGCAATATAAAATCGTCTGTTTGATATTTTAATATTGCATCTTCATTTTTATCGGCCCATACATCATCAAAAACACCTTGCACAACTTGCTCTACTGCTTTAAATGCTTCTGCGTTTGTTTCTGGAGTTTCTTTTTCTTTTTGACAACTCGTTATGATAAAAGTTAAAATAAAAAGTAATTTAAAAAAATGTTTCATTGTGTTCAATTTTTAAATGATTGTTAAATCTTATTTTAGCAGTATAATTAAAATGCTCATGATTACTCTACTAAATTACATAATTTCTAGAACCAACCTCGCAGAATCTTCAATAAAAAGCACTATAAAATTACTAAACGAAGATTGCACAGTGCCTTTTATTTCTCGCTACAGAAAAGAAGCTACAGGTAATTTAGACGAAGTTCAAATTAGTGATATCGTAAAATACAAAGAGCAGTTTGACTCTTTAGAAAAACGAAAAAAGGCAATTATTAAAGCTTTAGAAGAGCAAGCTGTTTTAACCGCAGAGTTAAAACAAAAAATTGAAGGTTGTATGGATTTAATAACTCTTGAAGACCTTTACTTACCATTCAAGAAAAAACGAAAAACGAAAGCAGAATCTGCAAGAAAAAATGGTTTAGAACCATTGGCTAAAATAATAATGAGTCAGAATGCAAATGATTTAGAATCGATTGCTTTTAAATATGTAACAGGTGAAGTACACACTATAGATATTGCATTAGAAGGCGCAAGGCATATTATAGCCGAATGGATTAACGAACGCACAGACATTAGAAATAACTTACGAAACCAACTAGAGCGCCATGCACAAATTTCTACTAAAGTTATTAAGGCAAAAATTGAAGAAGAAAAAGCTCAGAAATTTAGAGACTATTTCGATTGGTCGGAAAGTTTACAACGTATTCCGTCTCATAGATTACTCGCTATATTAAGAGCAGAAAACGAAGGGTTTATAAGAGTGAAAATTGAAATTGATGCGCTAAAAGCATTAGAAAATATTGATAGGAAAATTATTAGAAGCAAGAATGCTTGTGCAGACCAAATAGAACTTGCCATGGCCGATGCCTATAAACGTTTATTATTTCCTTCTCTAAGCAATGAAGCTTTAAGTAAAGCTAAAGAAAAAGCAGATGAAGCTGCAATTTCCGTTTTTGCAAAAAACTTAAAACAGTTACTTTTAGGATCTCCTATAGGAGAAAAGCGTGTTTTGGCTATTGATCCTGGTTTTAGATCTGGTTGTAAAGTGGTTTGTCTTGATGCACAGGGTGGTTTAGAATATAACGAAACCATTTATCCGCATCCTCCACAAAACGACAGTATTGGAGCTACAAAAAAAATAGCGTCTTTAAGTAAAGCCTATAAAATTGAAGCTATTGCTATTGGTAACGGAACCGCTTCTCGAGAAACTGAAGCATTTGTTAAAAAAATTCAGTTTAAAAATGAGATACAAGTATTTATCGTTAGTGAAGCTGGCGCTAGTATTTATTCAGCTTCAAAAATTGCAAGAGATGAGTTTCCAAATTACGATGTAACGGTTCGCGGTTCTATTTCTATTGGAAGACGTTTGCAAGATCCATTGGCAGAATTAGTTAAAATTGATGCTAAATCTATTGGTGTTGGACAATACCAACACGATGTAGACCAAAATAAGCTACAGAAACAATTAGATGTTGTTGTAGAAAATTGTGTGAATGCGGTTGGTGTAAATATTAATACCGCAAGTGTTCCTTTACTGAGTTCAGTTTCTGGGATTGGACCAAAATTGGCTCAAAATATTTTTAACTATAGAAACGAGAATGGTGTTTATACATCAAGAAACGCCATTAAAAAAGTACCGCGTTTAGGCGGAAAAGCATTCGAACAAGGTGCTGCATTCCTAAGAATTAAGGATGCTAAAAACCCATTAGACGACTCTTCAGTACATCCTGAAAGTTATAAAATAGTCGAAGAAATAGCAAAAGATGAAGGTGTTACTCTCCAAGAATTAATTGGTAACGAGGCTATTCTTTATAAAATAAATTTAAAAAAATACTGTACAGAAACTGTAGGACTTTTAACATTAGAAGATATAACTAAGGAATTAAAAAAACCTGGATTAGATATTAGAGAAACTGCTAAGGTGTTTAGTTTTAATCAGAATATTAAATCTATAACCGATTTGCATTCTGGGCAATTATTACCAGGAATTGTAAATAACATTACCGCTTTTGGTTGTTTTGTAGATGTTGGTATTAAAGAAAGTGGATTGATTCACGTTTCCAACTTATCAGATCGTTTTGTAAAAGATGTAAATGAACATGTACATTTACATCAACAAATTATTGTAAAAGTATTAGAGGTTGATGTTGCTAGAAAACGCATTCAATTAAAATTACATAAATAATATAAATTAGTATAAAAGTAGATTTATAACCTCTAAGAAACGACAATAATTACCCTATGCTAAAAATCGCTTACCACCCAATTTATTGTCATCCTTTACCAGATGGACATAGGTTTCCAATGCTTAAATATGAATTGCTTCCAGAGCAATTAATTCATGAAGGTACATGTACAAAAGATAATTTTTTTGAACCTGAGCGCATGATAAACGAAGCGCCCATTTTTGCCGTACATACACCAGAGTATTTTTACGACTTATTGAATATTACGCTAGACAAAAGAGCTGCAAGAAAAATTGGGTTCCCTTTAAGTGAAGTATTAGTAGAACGTGAAATCATTATTGCAGATGGCACAATTAAAGCTAGTAAATTTGCTTTGGAACATGGAATTGCTATGAATATCGCCGGTGGGACGCATCATGCGTACACAAATCATGGTGAGGCATTTTGCATGCTAAATGACCAAGCAATTGGTTCTAGGTATCTTCAAAAAAATCAATTAGCAAAGAACATATTAATTGTAGATTTAGATGTACACCAAGGGAATGGAACGGCCGAAATTTTTAAAGATGATGCTTCCGTTTTTACCTTTTCTATGCATGGTAAAAACAACTATCCGTTTAAAAAAGAACGTAGTGATTTAGATATTGCTTTAGAAAATAATATTGGTGACACAGAATATCTATCTATTTTGCACAAAACACTTCCCTATTTAATAGCACAACAGAAACCAGATTTTATCTATTATTTATGTGGTGTAGATGTAATTGCTACAGACAAATTGGGTAAATTAAATTTATCTCTTGATGGTTGCAAAGCACGGGATCAATTTGTTTTAGAAACATGCAAATCACATAATATTCCGATAATGTGCAGCATGGGTGGAGGTTATAGTCCTGATATAAAAACTATAATAGATGCACATGCCAATACCTTCAGGCTTGCTCAAGATTTATTTTTTTAGAGAAAATAGAAACAATTTTCATCCTTATTTTGAAACATCTTTGTTTAATGCTTATTTAAGTTGCTTGCAGTAATAGTAATCCCATGGCAATACAAATAAATGGAAGTGCAAAGAGTAAAACAAGATTAAACTTTGGTGCTTTCTTTCTATTAAACTTAGCATTCATCACTTTTCTAGTTTTTCCATTATAACCAATCCAATTTTTAAAATGAATAGCTAAGGCTAACATAACAAATAGTGTCCAAGCTTTGTTGCTTGATATGGCATCGACATGCAACTGACTAAAAAAAGCTGCAAAAAAACAACCCAATAGAAACGCTAGTGCTATTTGAAACAAGGAGGTGTAAAACAATGCAATGGTATTTGCCTTTTGTTTGTAGCGCTCTTTATATCGAGAGAAAATAAAATAAAATAATTGGTCAAAAATTGTCATGTCTTAAAATTAAAAAAACCTGATAGCATAAACTATCAGGTTTTTAATATAGTATTGAAAAAGATATTAGTTACCTGTAACTTCTAAATTATCTAAGTGATATCTAGTAGATGCACTAGGATCTGAACCTTCATAAAAGAAACCAAAAACAGCAGTACCTTCAACACAAGATACATTTATTGGTCCTACAGTTTCAAAATTTCCAAAAGTCCCAGATGGACCTGTTGGAATTGTTGCATCTAATAACGACCAGGTTGCAGTTGTTGGGTCACCTGCATAATCTGTAGAAACATAAACTGATAAATTTGTACCATTATCATAACTCGCTTGAACATCAAAAGATATTTCTTCTCCTGTTGTAGTATCCATATCAAGTGCTGGTGTTACTAACCATACATTTGCATCAGTATTATTTGAACTAAAGGCAGAGATACGAGAATAATTATTACCACCGAAACCACTAATAAACCAATCTGTGCTAGTTCCGTCTATATTAATATTATCCCAACCTTCAGTTGCATAATCACTAAAGCCTTCAAAATCTTCTTCAAAGATTACAGTACCTCCACCTGAAGGACCTGTACACTCTAAAAAATCTGGATCGCAACGGTCTGGATTGTCAAAGTTAATACCTTCTGGAGTATTAATATAAATGGTATAAAAATCGTCAAAGAAATCTCTTGTTAATATACCCTCAATAGACCCTCTGTTAATTGGTAATTGTAAACCTTTAAAATCTGAAAAAGTACTAGTACTTAATATAACAGAACCTCCTGTTGCACAATTTTCTAATAAACGTTCTCCATCAAAACTATCATTAGTTTCAGATGCAAAAGACTGTCCCATTAGGCTTCTATTAAATTGCATATCTACTAATTTAATATACTGACTTTCTAATGCATCACTAAAATCAGAAACACTAACTTCTTTAGCGATAATAGTTCCAACCTCTGCAGCTCTAAATATATACTCAGAAACTTGAGTATTTGGTATTCTATTTATTTCATTACCTTCTAAACGTCCTAATTGGATTACACCATTGTTTAAACCAACGCTCAATCCATTTAATTTAATAAAAACTTTACGTCCAAACTCATATTGAGTAAACATTGGATTTTTATCCACTTGAATAACTATCGCTCCTGTTGGATTTTCTGCTCTATCTTGGATCACTATTTGCTTGAAAAAATTCCCACCTTCATCACTAGACACTACATATCCTTCTGTGTATTTATCAGACACTCCAACTCCTGACTCTTCATAAGTTACTGCATCTCCACTACCACTTGTAAAGTTTCCTAATACAGAACTAATTGGATTAAATTCCGCTCCACTTACTGGATATTCTGTAATTCCTGAAATTCCTGTAGGAACTTCAAATTCGTCGTCTTTAACACAGCCCGTTATTACAACTAAAGCGATTAAAAGCACTGCTATTTTGTTTAAATTGAATTTTTTCATTTTTATTGAATTTATTTTTTTTGAAATATATTTAAAATCTTACGTACACATTCATATAATAAGTGGTTCCATTACCTAGAAAGTAACGGTTACCAAATACTGGTCCATTTTCATTAGTTTGTTCCTGCAATTGGCTTCTGTAATCCACACGTCTTGACTGCTCAAAACCACCTGTTTTATATTCTTGATTAAATACGTTATTAATAGTTGCAAAGAAACCAACAAAATAATCGCCTAATTTCCAAGACTTACCACCAACGACGTTGAATAACATATAATCATCAAATTGCTCTTGTTGTAATAGTCTTTTTGCAATTGTTGGATCTATATCATTAATTTCTCCTCCAGTAAGTGTGTAAACATTCCCACCTGCAGTACCATCTTGAAACTGTGTGTCTGTATATAGTTCTGGGTCTGCAACGAAGGCTGCACTGCGTTTCATTGCACTTGGGTTAACATAAGCATTAGAAAACCTATTTGCAGTGATACCAATGTTCCAGTAATCTGGATCGCGATACTCAAATCCTAACTGAAATGCACGTTCTGGTCCACTAGCAACGTTTAAGTTTTCAAGATTAGTTTTACCATCTCCAAAAACAGCACGACCTGCACCAAACTCTTGACTATAAAAAGTTAAGTCTGGGTTATTAGTATAAGTAAATTGGCCTACTGAAGCAACCGCTTTTAGTTTTATTGTTGGTGTTACTTGAGCTTCTATACCTAATTCTCCTCCCACACGTTGTGTATTAATCCCTGTAACAGCTTCTTGAACTAAGTTGCTTCCTGCACCTTCACTGAAGAAAAAACCAGTTTGTGTTCCGTCTTCAAACTGTGAGTAAAAACCAGTTAATCTCGCTTTTACCATTGGAGAACGGAAAATATAACTTGCGTCTACACTTGATATTTTTTCGCTATCTACGTTTTCAAGAAGCATATTAGACTGTCTCGCGTTGGCAAAAACATTTCTAGTAATTGGTGCTTTAGTCATGTAAGATCCATTAAAATCTAATAAGTGCTTTCCAGAAATTTTATAAGTAGCTCCTGCTTTAACTCCATAATTACTAAATTCAACTTTTTCACCTTTACCAAAAGAGTTGCCTGCAAAATATCCGTTTTCATATAAACCATTACGTTGGTAATCTGTTTTTGATATGTTTCCAGCTAAATAAAAATCTACTTTACTATATTTAAAAACAGCTTGAGCAAACCCACTAACTACATTTACATCAACCTCGTAATTATATTTATAACGATCTCCTTCTCCTACTAGTCTATTAGGGTTTCTTAGATCTGATTGTGCTGTAGTTAATACACCATCAACAATTTGTCCTTCATCAGAAAAGAAATCAACATCTAAATAGGTGTTTGCGCCTAATAAGTCTGAAACTTCAGCAAAGTTTTCACTATTTAATTTTCTATAGTTAACAGCAGCATTTAAACGAATATTATCATTTAATTCTGTATCAAAAATAATGTTAGCCATTAATTGATTGTCATCTATTCTATCTTCTTGTATTGCATAGATCGCATTAAATCCTTGATTACTTGAATTAACATTAGCTGTATATAAATCATTCCAGTTAAACTGTCCGTCATTTACAAAAGATTGCTGAGCTTCATAGGCCAACTCATAATCGTAAGCTGTTGGTCCTCCATCTACATTCAAGTTGTAACTAGGCAAGTTTTGGTAATACGTTGGATCTGTATTACGAGCACCACCAATATAACTGTCTTGACCTTGAAACGAAACTAAACGTGTTCCTCCATTATCTACTCTTGTATTTCCAGATGTTCCAAATTGGTAGCCAATATTTGTGTTTATCGACGTTTTATCTGAAATAGTCCAGTAATGATTTAACATTATTATTGGTTCTTCTATTTTTCTAATTCTAGAGTTTCTTACTTCACCATTTAAATCGCCCCAAAAAGGATTATATTGTCTTCCTTTTAGGTCGGTAACTTCCTGAGTTAAAGCTGCTCCTCTACCTCTTCTGTTTTGAGCATAGATTGATGTAAAACTTATACTATGCTTATCGTTAATTTGTTTTTCTACTGCGATAACAAATGAATTAGCATCGTATAATGTACCTTCAAAATAACCACCATTTCCATAACGTCTAGACGCTAATAAACTATAGGCCCAACCATCTTTCATTAAACCAGAATTGTAACTGGCCATTACACGTCCTTCGTAACTTCTGTTAGCTGAAGCAAAAGACATACGTCCACCTTCACGATATTTAGAGGCTCTCATAACTATATTATTAGTTCCTGCTATATCACCAAAACTATTATCGTTTGGCGCCATTCCCATTGAGAACTCTTGGTTACGTTGTAAATCGTTAATGCCTCCCCAGTTTCCCCATTGTGGTCTTCCGGTTGCTTGTTTATTCATTTCAAGACCATTAATTAAAACTTTACCGCTTGAGTTATCTAGACCTCTTGGTCTAAAAAACGTAGCACTAAAATCGAAAGCTGCTGCTCTTAAAAACACATCTCTAGAAGATTGTAATAATCCGGAGATATTACTTGTTAATCCATCATCATCACTATTTAACTGATCATCGGAGATAGCAATAATAAACAAATCCTTTTTATCACTTGCATTGTAACTTAAGGTCATATCCTGTATATCCACAGTTTTTCCTTCGTTTACAATAATAGGATAACGTTTTGTTGTGTAATCTGTTTGCTCGATTTTCAGAAATTGTTCTCCTAAAGGGATCCCTTTATTGAAGATAAATTGACCAAAAGCATCGGTTTTAGTTTCTAAACCTGACGCTTCAAGAGTAACGGTTACATTAGGAAGAGGATCGTCTGTAACAGCATCTTTTACACTACCTTTTACAACCGTCTCTTGAGCGTAAATTGTACAGATCGAAAAAAATCCGAATAAAAAAATAAAAAAACTTTTTTTCATAAATAATAGTTAATAATCGTTAATGCTTTAAATAAAATAGTCATTTAAAGGCGAGCAAAGTTACATTTTTTATTAGAAACATTTACCTTTGGCAGGAATTTTGAATGTATGAGTAACATAAAAATAATATTATATCTAATGAAAAATTTTAAACTATTACTCTCAGTTGTACTTATCACTGCTGTTTTAAGAGTTAATGCTCAAGAAGAACATAAATATAAAATCCATACTGTGGCTTTTTATAATCTTGAAAACTTGTTTGATACTGTAAACGACATAGAAAAAAACGATGAAGCTAGTCCAATGATGGAAATTAAAGCAAATCGTGAAGAAATTTACAAAAAGAAAGTGCACAATATGGCTCGTGTTATTGCAGATATTGGTAGTGACACTACAGGAAACACACCAGCGTTATTGGGTGTTTGTGAAATTGAAAACGTAAAAGTATTAGAAGATGTCGCTAATGATCCATTACTTTTGGGAAAAGATTATGGTATTGTACATTTCGAGTCTCCAGACAGACGTGGTATTGATGTTGGTTTAATGTACCAAAAAAGTTTGTTTCAGCCAATAACTAAGAGCTCTCATACACTAAAAATTTTTGACGACACTTCAAGAAAACGAATTTATACAAGAGACCAATTACTAGTTTCCGGAGAATTAGAAGGTGAATTAGTACATATTATAGTAAACCACTGGCCATCTAGACGTGGTGGAGAAGCTAGAAGTCGTGCTAAACGTGTTGCTGCTGCCAAACTTAACAAGCACATGATAGATTCTTTACAAGCTATAGATCCGTATGCCAAGATTATTACAATGGGAGATTTAAACGACAACCCAACAAACGCTAGTGTAAAAGATGTTTTAAAAGCACAACGTAAAAAGAAAAATGTAAAAATTAAAGGCATTTACAATCCTTTTATTAATATGTTTAAAAAACAAGGATTAGGAACAGGTGGTTATAGAGATTCATGGAGTCTTTTTGACCAGATTATGGTTACTAAGCCTTTTCTTGATAAAGATTACACTAAATGGTCTTACTATAAAGCGGGTATATTTAACAAAAATTATTTAGTTAATAAAAAAGGGCGTTATGCAGGTTATCCTTTTAGAAGCTTTGCAGATGGAGGTTTTACAGGTGGATACAGTGATCACTTTCCTGTTTACATGTATTTAATAAAAGAGATTAAATAAAGATATTTGTTTATTAAATTTAAAACGCCAACTCATTGTAGCTGGCGTTTTTTTATTGAATTAATTTTGACTTTTTGTTTCAAGATGAAATCATTACATTGTTTTTTATGAAAACTATTCTATTTACACTGTTTTCCATTTCCACACTTTTACTTTACTCTCAAAAGATTGAAGAAAAAATAATATATAATAACACTCTAAAATCTATTGTTATTGAAGGAGATGCTATTTTCAAAATTAATGTTAGAACTACAACGACCAGTTCTATTATATTAATTTCTAAAATTGAAGGGGAAAATGCAGAGAACACAACTATAATTACTGAAATAAAAAATGATTCTTTATTAATCACCAGTGCATACCAACCTTTTTTTAAAAAGGCTAACGATAAATTAAGTGCGCATAAAGTACTATCTATTGAAGTATCTCTTGAAATACCAGAGCATTTATATGTTTATTTCAAAAGCGAGATAGCTTCTGCCGATGTCACTGGGAAATACAAACAACTAATACTCGAATTAAATCAAGGGAATGCTAACCTTGATCATTTCGATGGAAATGCGATAATAAACACCATTAATGGTAACATCCATTTAGAGACTAATTATGCAACTATTAATGCTACCACTAAAACCGGGAAATTAAATACAGAAGAAATAACCAAAGCTAAAAATGAAATACTAATACACTCCATTAACGGAAATATAAACATCTTTAAAACTAAAAATTAGTATTATTTTAGCTTCAAAATTTTGCAATGTCTTTAAAGAAAGCCTCAATTTTAATTATTATTATTCTACTAATCGATCAGGTTAGTAAACTTTACATAAAAACACATTTTCAACTACATCAATCTCTAGAGGTTTTTAGTTGGTTTAAAATTTATTTTGTAGAAAACGATGGTATGGCTTGGGGAACTAAATTAAGCGACATCATTCCTTTTATAAGTGATAGAACTGCGAAGTTATGCTTAACAACTTTTAGAATATTTGCTATTTTTGGTATTGGCTATTGGTTAGTGAGCTCTATAAAAAAGCACCAATCTAAAACACTTCTTTTAGCATTGGTTTTTATTTTCGCAGGAGCCTTGGGTAATATTATAGACTCGGTTTTTTATGGTTTTTCGTTTAACGATAGCTTTGGTCAAGTTGCTTCATTTATGCATAAAGATGGAGGTTATGATAAGGTCTTGTTTGGCAACGTCGTCGATATGCTATATTTCCCAATGTGGCAAGGTAATTTACCAGAATGGGTGCCGGTTATTGGTGGTAGAAATTTTATATTTTTTGAACCCGTTTTTAATATTGCAGATGTTGCAATTGCTACAGGTTTTAGTATTTTACTCTTCTTTAATAAAAAAGCCTTTCCTTTAAAGGAAGAAAACATTTAAAAAGTATAGATTTTTTGCGGAGTAACACAATAATTTAAACCAATATCTGTGCTTAAAACAGGAAACACATCTTCCTCAACCTCAAAAAATGATAAACCTATTTTTATAGTTTCAGGTTTACAATCTGCTAGGAAATTATCGTAAAACCCTTTGCCATAACCAATACGATTCCCCTTTTCATCGAAGGCAAAAAGCGGCACAAATACAACGTCTATATTAGAGTTACTAATTTCAATACCATTATCAGGTTCTGGAATGTTATATTTATTTAATTGAATTTTGGTAGCATCTGTTAGCAAAAAATTTTGGAGCGTTCGCGTTTCAAAATCACTCTTAGAAATAATTATGTTTTTATCTTTTCCAGATAATATACTTAGAATAAAATCGGTATTTATTTCTTTTAAACTATCAATAGAAAGAAAAACATGATAAAATTCATAATTCCAAATCTCTAAACGAAGTAACTTATTTGCTATTTCAAGGCTTAAATTATCAATAGCCTCTTCCGTTAATTCACTTCGAAGATTCTTATACTTTTTTCTTAGTTCTGTTTTAGAAGTCATAATTAATCCTCTGCTAATAGTGTAGAAATATGAAAGAGCGCATCGCCTTGATAAACGATTGGAGATTCATTTACATTAATAATATAACCAGAATTAGACGCCTTTACAAAGTGATTAAATTTACCATATGGATCTGTAATATTACCTATAGCTTGACCTTTAGCCACTTTAGAGCCAATCTCTATTGAAGCCTTAAACATACCAGAATATTTAGCGCGGATCCAACGACTTTCATTTATAAATATAACAGGTTTTTTAGGCTCTGAAACTTTAAACTTTCTTTGTAGCATTCCATAATGGTTTAAAATACGTTTAGCACCATTTACACCTGTGTTTGTGACTGTATTATCGATATGAAACGATTTCCCACCTTCAAAAAGTAAAATTGGTATTTTCATGCGGTTACATGTATTTCTAAAAGATTTTTTTACATTTTTAGAATACAAAACAAAAGGTGCTCCAAAAATTTCAGCTGCAATATCAATGTCTTCACTGCCTTCAGCAATTCTTATTTGTGGTGCATTAAACCTTAAAGCTCCTCCTGTATGAAAATCCATAATAAAATCTACATGAGGAACAACTTCAGAAACTAAAGAATAAGCAACTCTACTTGCTAATGAACCTGCTTTACTACCTGGAAATACTCGATTTAAATCGCGACCATCGGGAAACTCACGTTCCATATTTATAAAACCAAAAATATTAAGAACAGGAATACAAATTGTAGTTCCAGTTCTAGGTTTATTTATGCCTTTAGCAATTAATTGTCTTACTATTTCTACACCATTAATTTCGTCTCCGTGAATACCTGCTGTAAATAAAATAACAGGTCCTGGTTTTTTAGAACGTTCTATTATAATAGGAACAGACACTGGAGTTCTAGTATGTAATTTTGCAAGATTAAAAGCTACTTCTTTGCTTTCTCCTAGCCCAATTTCTTCTCCTAAAATCACTAAAATATCGTCTTTTTTACTCGTCATTTATTTAATACTTTTTTCAATAAACGCAATAATACTTTTTGCTATATTTCTTCCTGTTGCATTTTCTATACCTTCTAATCCTGGAGTAGAATTAACTTCTAAGAGAAGTGGTCCACGCGCAGATTGCAACATATCTACGCCACAGACAGGTAACTTAAGAGCTTTAGACGCTTGCATTGCTAACTTTAATTCGTCGCTACTTAGCTTTATTATATTCGCTGTTCCTCCTCTGTGTAAATTAGATCTAAACTCACCTTCAAGGCCTTGGCGTTTCATTGCTCCAATTACCTGTCCATCTACAACGAGTGCTCTTAAATCAGCACCTTTAGCTTCTTTAATAAACTCTTGAACGATTACTCTTGCTTGTAAACCATTAAAAGCCTCCAAAACAGATTCCGCAGCACTTTTAGTTTCGGCTAAAACAACACCTAAACCTTGAGTACCTTCTAACAATTTAATAATTACGGGAGCTCCACCAACATATTCTATAACTTCTCTAGCATCGCGAGAGTAATTTGTAAACACGGTTTTTGGCATTCCAATTCCGGCTTTACTTAAATGTTGTAAACTTTTAAGTTTATCTCGAGAACGAAGTATTGCATCACTTGTTACTGTTGTAAAAACATTCATCATTTCAAATTGTCTTACCACCGCACACCCATAAAAAGTAACTGAAGCCCCAATTCTAGGAATTATTGCATCTACATAATCTAAATAACGATCTTGGTAGTAAATAGTTGGCTTTTCCTTTTCAATAATAATATCGCACATTAAAGGATCTATAACTTCAATTACATGTCCGCACTTTTTTCCTTCTTCAACTAATCTGTCGGTAGAATATAATAGTGCATTTCTTGAAAGAATTACAATGTTCATTTGATTTTATCTTGTGTTCACGCAATATAATAAATTAACCCAATGTATTTTTTCAATATTACTATTTAATATACCTTTGGGTTAATGGAAAATCCTTCACTAGAAATACAATTAAAAACCTTACCAAATGCTCCTGGTGTTTACCAGTATTTTGATGCCGTAGGGACTATTATCTATGTTGGTAAAGCTAAAAACTTAAAGAAGAGAGTGACGTCCTATTTTACTAAAACACACGAAAACGGAAAAACTCGGGTTTTAGTAAAAAAAATAGTTAACATAAAACACATCGTCGTTGAAACTGAAACCGATGCGCTCTTGCTAGAGAATAACTTAATTAAAAAGCACAAACCAAGATATAATGTTTTATTAAAAGACGATAAGACCTATCCGTGGATTTGTATTAAAAAAGAACGTTTCCCTAGAGTATTCCCAACACGTCGCGTTATAAAAGATGGTAGTGAGTATTTTGGTCCATACACAAGTATGAAAACTGTAAAAACCTTATTAAGCTTAATAAAAGGGTTGTACAAACTACGAACATGTAATTACAATTTATCTCACGAAAAAGTAAACGAAGGTAAATTTAAAGTCTGTTTAGAATACCATTTAGGAAATTGCAAAGGCGCTTGTGAAGGGAGAGAAACAGAAACAAGTTATCATGAAAATATCGATGCGATTAAAGAAATCTTAAAAGGAAATTTCAAAGACTCATTAGAGAACTTTAAAAAACAAATGCAAGATTTAGCTGAAGACATGCATTTTGAAAGCGCTCAAAAAATTAAAGAAAAAATTGAAGTTTTAGAGAATTACCAAGCAAAATCTACCATTATAAATCCTAAAATTAGCAATGTAGATGTATTCTCTATTGTAAGTGATGAAATCTATGGTTATATTAATTTCCTTCAAATTTCTTATGGTTCCATTATTAGGTCGCACACTTTAGAAATCAAAAAGAAATTAGACGAAACAGATAAACAATTATTAGAGCTTGCTATTATTGAAATTAGAGCGCGATTTAATTCAAATTCAAAAGAAATTTACGTTCCATTTAAAGTTGCTGTTGGAGATGAAGTAAAAATAAGTTTACCACAACTTGGTGATAAAAAGAAAATTTTGGACCTTTCTATTCGGAATGCAAAATATTACCGAATGGAACGTTTTAAACAGGTAAAAATTACAGATCCAGAACGCCATGTAAAACGTATTATGGCGCAAATGAAAAAAGATCTGCGTTTAACCGAAGAACCTAAACACATCGAATGTTTCGACAACTCTAACATTCAAGGTACTAATCCCGTAGCGGCATGCGTTGTTTTCAAAAACGGAAAACCAAGTAAAAAAGAGTACCGGAATTTTAATATTAAAACAGTTGTTGGTCCAGATGATTTTGCCTCAATGGAAGAGGTTGTTTTTAGACGTTATAAACGCTTACTTGAAGAAAAACAACCATTACCACAATTAATAATTATTGATGGTGGAAAAGGACAACTGTCTTCTGCTTTAAAAAGTTTAGACGCTTTAGGATTACGAAATACTATAGCTATTATCGGAATCGCAAAACGTTTAGAGGAATTATTCTATCCAGACGATCCAATTCCACTATATTTAGATAAAAAAAGCGAAACACTAAAAATCATACAACAACTAAGAAATGAAGCCCATCGTTTTGGAATTGAGCATCACAGAAATAAAAGAAGCAAACAAGCGTTAAATACAGAAATGGAAACCATTCCTGGAATTGGCGAAAAAACCATTATAGATTTACTAAAAGTATTTAAATCTGCAAAACGGATTGCCAATGCAAAACTAGATGAGCTTGAACACATTGTTGGCGTTTCGAGAGCAGAAAAAATTTACAGCTATTATCATAAAACCGAAAACGAATAGATGAAATCATTTTTCATTGTAATATTATTATTAACTTTTGTAAATACTAACGTATTTGCACAAGATAAAACCACTAAAGAACCAAAAGTAGGTTTAGTATTAAGTGGTGGTGGCGCAAAAGGCTTAGCACATATTGGTGCTCTAAAAGTTATCGATAGCTTAGGCATTCGAATAGACTATATTGCTGGCACAAGTATGGGAGCGATTATAGGATCTCTTTATGCTTCAGGGTATTCTGGAAAGCAATTAGACTCCATTTTTAAGGAGGTTGATTTCGATAAAATATTGAGCGACGAAATTCCTAGAGCTGCAAAAACATTTTACGAACGCGAAAAACAGGAAAAATACGCTATTACTTTACCTATCGACAATCTTAAAGTACATCTTCCCTCAGCACTATCAGGAGGTCAAAACACTTTTAATTTATTATCTAAACTCACTTTACATGTTAATGACATTGATGATTTTAGCAAACTCCCAATTCCGTTTTTTTGTATTGCAACTGATATAGAAACAGGACAACCTATACTACTGGACAAAGGTAATCTCGCACAATCTATAAAGGCTAGTTCTGCTTTTCCATCATTATTTCAACCTGTTGTTATTGAGGAAAGAGTATTAATAGATGGCGGAGTAACAAACAATTATCCAATAGATGAGTTACGCGTCAAAGGTATGGATGTTATTATTGGTGTTGATGTGCAAGACGGACTTGCAAATAGAGACGATTTATCTTCCGCTCCAGCGATATTATTTCAAATAAATAATTTTCGCACCATAAATGATATGAAAATTAAAGCTCCAAAAACAGACATTTACATTAAACCAGACATCACAAATTTTAATGTTGTGTCTTTTGATGATGGTGAAAAAATAGTTAAAAATGGAGAAGTAGCAACAAAATTAAAAATTTTAGAATTAAGAGAGTTAGCAAAAAATCAAATAAAAAAGAGACCCAAATTTATTGAACCTAAAACACCCGATAGCCTTCAAATTAATCAAATATTTTTCAAAGGGCTAGATAACTATACCATTTCTTATGTACTAGGAAAATTAAAACTAAAACCTTTCCAAAAAGTAAGCTACAAGCGCTTTATTAATGGTGTAAATAACTTGGTAGGTACAAATAATTTCGAAAGTTTCACTTATAAACTAGTACCATCGATTAGTAATAGTGTCACTGGTTACGATTTACATACAGAGATTAATGAAAGCAACAAAACAACAGCTCTAAAACTAGGCTTGCACTACGACGGCCTTTATAAAAGTGCGCTTTTAGTTAATATTACAAAAAAGCAAATGTTATTTAAAAGTGATATTATGTCTCTGGATTTAATAGTAGGAGATAACGTTAGATATAATTTTGAATATTTTATAGATAAAGGATTCTATTGGAGTGTTGGTTTAAACTCAAGTTACAATGAATTCGACAACGATGTCTCTGTTGCAGCTTTGCCATCAACTCAAGGCATAACATTAGCTGGAGTTAACAAGTTAGATGTAAAAATAACAGATGTCACCAATAAAATATTCTTACAAACACAATACAAAAACGATCTATCCTTAACACTTGGAGCAGAACACAAACATTTAAAAATTTCAACAGAAACCGTTTTGGCCAATACTAACCAAGATAGAACCATTTTTGATAATAGTGATTACTTTAGCGCCTTTGGGAATTTACGTTTCGATTCTTTCAATAATAAACACTATCCAAGCGAAGGTTTTTACCTAAATACAGCCTTTAATTTTTATCTCACTTCTTCAGATTTTAATGCCGATTTTAGTCAGTTTTCAATTATTAGTGGTAGTTTAGGTTATGCTTATTCTTTTACACCAAAATTAAGTGCTAGTTTTTTAAATGAAGTAGGAGCAAAAATTAACGGCAACAATAACCAGTCTTTAGATTTTGTGTTAGGTGGTTATGCTAACAATTTTATTAATAATTTTAAAACCTTTTATGGATACGATTATTTATCAATTGCGGGAGATAGTTATATAAAAGGAACTATAAATTTAGATTACGAAATAATTAACAAACACCACATTACACTATCTGCGAACTATGCTAACGTAGACGATGATTTATTTCGTTCAGAAGACATAGAGTGGTTTTCGCTTCCAGATTATTCGGGTTATGCCTTAGGTTATGGTGTAGAAACATTTTTAGGTCCTATTGAAGCTAAATACACCTATTCACCAGAAACGAAGGATAGTTATTGGTTTTTTAATTTAGGATTTTGGTTTTAGATTTTTTAGATTTCTTAAACTCCAAAAAAATCACGATATTTGTTACAGATGAAGTACTCTTGGAAAGACATATTAACCTTTTTAAAATTTCTTATTAAAAGAAATCCAGAGTAATTTACCATTTCCTCATTTCGCATTTAGTAAAGCTTTAAGCACAGCTTTAAAATTTTTAACTCAAAACTTAAAAAATGCCATTTTATCATAAATTAGGAAATATTCCACCAAAAAGACACACACAATTTAGAAAAGCAAATGGTTCATTGTATTACGAGCAGCTTTTTGGAACTATAGGTTTCGATGGGATGAGTACAAACTCCTACCACGAACAACGCCCAACACAAGTAAAAGAGATAAAAAAACAATACAGTGTTGCTCCAAAAATTGCTAAAAAAAATCACATGCAATCCTATCGCTTTAGAGGCTTTCAAGTAAAGCCAGAGAATGATTATCTGGAAAGCAGAAAAGCCGTTTTAACAAACAGCGATTGTACTATTATTTTAGCAGCACCAAAACATTCTACAACAGACTATTTCTATAAAAATTCTGATGCAGACGAAATGATTTTTATTCATAAAGGCTCAGGAAAACTAAGAACACATCTTGGTAATCTAGACTTTAAATATGGAGATTATTTAATAATTCCACGAGGCATAATCTACAAAATGGACTTCGACACAGAAGACAATAGATTATTTATTGTAGAATCTCGAAGCCCTATTTACACACCAAAACGCTATCGAAATCATTTCGGACAGCTATTAGAACATTCACCATATTGCGAACGCGATTTACGCAGACCGTATGAACTAGAAACCAATAACGAATCTGGAGATTTTTTAATGAAAGTTAAAAAACAAGATGACATTTTCGATATGGTTTATGCCTCGCACCCTTTCGATGTTGTAGGCTATGACGGGTATAATTATCCGTATGCATTTTCAATTCACGATTTCGAACCTATAACAGGTCGCATACATTTACCACCTCCAATACATCAAACCTTCGAAACAGATGCATTTGTAATATGCAGTTTCGTCCCACGCATGTACGACTATCATCCACAAAGTATTCCTGCTCCTTACAACCACAGTAATATCGATAGTGACGAAGTATTGTATTACGTAGATGGCGATTTTATGAGTAGAAACGACATCGATCAAGGTCATATTTCATTGCATCCGGCAGGAATTCCTCATGGTCCACATCCAGGAGCAACAGAACGTAGTATTGGCAAAACCGAAACCCAAGAGTTAGCAGTCATGGTCGACACCTTTAAACCTTTAATGGTAACAGAAGAAGCCATAAAAATTGCCGACGAAGAGTATTATAAATCCTGGTTAGAGCATTAAAATAAAATATTTAAAAGCTATTTCCTGCTATTGGTTATATCTTTATTTTAGATAAAAAAAGATGCCGTATCAACTGCAAAGCAATCACTGAGCGCTAATTAAATAGATATTAAGTAAAGTAATCAGGGCTAAAACACTTGCAAAGTAATAGCTTAATCAAAACATTAAACCCAACTACCCAAGTTGAGTTCCTTCCCTTTTGGGAAGGTTACGATGGGAATACATTATGAGTAAAAAAGAAGTAAAATCAGTAAACTACGGTTTAGAAAAAATATTCGAAGGAGCACAAGACTTCTTGCCACTTTTAGGGACAGATTATGTAGAATTCTACGTTGGAAATGCCAAGCAATCTGCACACTTTTATAAAACAGCATTCGGCTTTCAATCTCATGCTTATAAAGGACTAGAAACAGGCTCAAGAGATTCTGTAAGTTATGTATTAAAGCAGGATAAAATCCGTTTGGTATTAACAACACCTTTAAATAGTAAGTCTGAAATCAACAAACACCTCGTGAAACATGGCGATGGTGTAAAAGTCATTGCGCTTTGGGTAGAAGATGCTAGAAAATCTTACGAAGAAACCACCAAACGTGGTGCAAAATCTTATATGGAACCAACTGTAGAAAAAGATGAGTTTGGCGAAGTAGTAAAAGCTGGAATCTATACCTACGGAGAAACTGTACACATGTTTGTAGAACGTAAAAACTACAAAGGTGCATTTATGCCAGGTTTTGTGAAATGGGAAAGTGATTACAATCCAGAACCAGTAGGATTAAAATACATCGACCATATGGTTGGTAATGTTGGTTGGGGACAAATGAACCAGTGGGTAAAATGGTACGAAGACGTTATGGGCTTTGTAAACTTTTTATCTTTCGACGATAAACAAATACATACAGAATACTCTGCACTAATGAGTAAAGTAATGAGTAATGGAAACGGTCGTATTAAATTTCCAATAAACGAACCAGCAAAAGCCGCTAAAAAATCTCAAATTGAAGAATATTTAGACTTCTACGAAGATTCTGGTGTGCAACACATTGCAGTAGCTACAGACGATATTATAAAAACCGTTGCGCAATTAAAGGCTAGAGGAATAGAATTTTTGCCACCACCACCACAAGCCTATTACGATGAAATTCCTGAGCGATTAGGAGTACACATGGAGATGATGAAAGAAGATATTGGTGAACTTCAAAAGTTGTCTATAATGATAGATGCAGACGAAGAAGGTTACTTATTACAAATTTTTACAAAACCTGTAGAAGATAGACCCACTCTATTTTTCGAAATCATACAGCGTATGGGTGCACAAGGTTTTGGAGCCGGGAACTTTAAAGCTTTGTTTGAGTCTATTGAGCGCGAACAAGCAAAACGAGGAACGCTTTAAAAACAAAAACGTTAAATAAACATTAAAAAATGTCATCAAAATAATAGATGGCATTTTTTTGTTTTATATTTTTGGAATAGTAATTGTACTCTTAAGTTTATAAAGCAATAAATGCTTTATAATAAAGTTAATTACAATAGCTCCAATTTTATGAAAAAAGCACTCCTTATTCTACTAACAATAGCCTCTATAAACTTTACGGCAGCGCAAGATGGTGCTTTTAAAGATGGTGAATGGTTTAAATTTAAAATGAGTTATTCCTCATGGTTTAAAGCGGGAAATGCAACTTTATCTTTAAAAGAAACTGAGCTCAACGGCAAACCCGTATTCCATGTGGTTGGAAAAGGTTGGACCGTTGGACCTGTAAAATGGTTTTTTAAAGTAAAAGACCGTTACGAAAGTTATTTTGACACCAATAAAATTATTCCATATAAATTTATTAGAAATATAGACGAAGGTGGGCACAAAAAAAACATTGAGATAAACTTTGATCAGGACAATAAAACCGCCTTGGTTCATAACAAAAAACACAATACTAAAAAAACAATAAACACCAAACCAAATATACAAGACATGGTTTCATTGTTTTATAACTTGCGCAACAAACTTGATGTTTCAAGTCTAAAAAGTGGAGACGAAATAAAGCTTGACATGTTTTTTGATGAGGAAAACTATGGTTTTAAACTAAAATATTTAGGAGAAGAAACGATTAGTACAAAATTTGGTAATATTGAAGCTCTAAAATTTAGACCTTATGTTATGGCTGGTCGTGTGTTTAAAGAAGAAGAAAGTCTAACACTTTGGGTTTCAAAAGACAAAAATAAAGTACCTTTACGCATTAAAGCAGATTTGGCTGTTGGGTCTTTAAGAGCGGACTTAGAAGCCTTTAAGGGACTTAAACATCCATTTAAAATTTTAGTAGATAACTAAATGAGTATAAATAATAAAATAACCGACCAACTAAAGGATAAATACGAAGCGTTAGACCAAAATGTAAACACACATCTTGAAGGCTTATTACATAGTAAACCGATAAATTACTGGGATTATATACAGACAGAAGCATTATTAAGCCTTCAAATACAACGTACAGTATATCCAGACGAAATGGTGTTTTTAATGTATCACCAAGTCAACGAATTGTTGTTTAAAATGATTCTTTGGGAAATAGATCAAGTGGCAAAAAAAGAAGCAATTTCTGCAACTTTTTTCGAAGATAAATTGATGCGTATTAGTCGTTATTTCGATATGCTAACCTCGTCTTTTACTGTAATGAAAGACGGAATGGATGTAGCACAATACAACAAATTTAGACATACGCTTACACCTGCAAGTGGTTTCCAAAGTGCACAATACAGAAAAATTGAATTTTCCTCGACAGAACTTATTAATCTTATAGATAACCGTTTTAGAGAAACGATAGATAGAAACACACCTTTTGAGCATGCTTTCGAGCACTTATATTGGCAAGCAGCAGGAAAAGATTATAAAACTGGTAAAAAAACGTATACCTTAACAGTTTTCGAAGAGAAATACAAAGACGAATTTATTAGATTTGCGGAATTCACTAACACTCATAACTTATGGACAATTTTTAAAAAATTACCAAAAGACGTTAAAGAAAATCAAGATTTAATAAACGCAATGCGTCATTATGATTACACAGTAAATATTACTTGGGTAATGGCACATTACAACACAGCAAACCATTATCTTAATATTGGTGGTAAAACCGTAGAAGCAACAGGAGGAAGCGAATGGGTAAAATATATGCATCCAAAATATCAAAGAAGAATATTTTTTCCAGATTTATGGACCAAACAAGAACTAGAAGATTGGGGAAAAAATATTTAATAGCATTACTATGCTTTGTCTCTATATTAAGCTGTAAAAAGGACGTCGAAAATAGCGACGATCTTGAAACTGGTTTAGTTAAAGAACCCGAAGATAACTACGAATTCGGGTTTAATCTTGAAGATTACGTTGTAAAAAAGGACACCATACAAAGTGGTGATACTTTCGGGAGAATATTAGAGCGCAATAATATTCCCTATCCAAAAATATTTGAAATAACACAAAAAGCAAAAGACAGCTTTGATGTTAGCAGAAAATTACAATTAGGTAAACCTTATACATTATTATGCTCTAACGATTCACTTCAAAAACCTAAATGCTTTATCTACCAGCCTACAAAAGAGCGGTATGTCGTTATAGATTTTCATGATTCTATTAAAGCTTACACAAGCTACAAACCCATTAAGTACGTTGAGAAAACAGCGTCTGGAATTATAACCTCTAGTATTTCGCAATCTATGAGTGACCAAGACAAACCGTTTATGTTAGCCTTGAAAATGAGTGATATTTATGCTTGGACTCTAGATTTCTCAAGGCTTCAAAAAAATGATAAATTTAAAGTCGTTTATACTGAAAAATACATAGATGATTCCATTTATGCTGGAATTCATGAAATAAAAGCGGCCTATTTCGAGCATAACAAAGAACCTTTTTACGCTTTCGAATTTGAAACAGATTCTGTTTTAAACATTACCGACTATTTTAGTGACGATGCCAAAAATTTACGTCGTGCATTTTTAAAAGCCCCAGTAAGTTTTAGCCGTATCTCTTCAAGATATAATCTTAGCCGTCGTATTGCGCATTATGGCTATCGCCTAAAACCACACAGAGGAACAGATTTTGCAGCACCAAATGGCACCCCAATAATGGCAACTGCAAACGGCACAGTTACGAGATCGGGCTATGGCATAGGAAATGGCAAATTTGTAAAAATTAAACATAACGCTACATATAGCACACAATATTTACATATGTCCAAACGGAAAGCAAAAGTTGGAGATTTTGTAAAACAAGGAGAAGTTATTGGTTATGTAGGGAATACGGGAAGTTCTTCTGGTAATCATGTCTGTTATCGTTTCTGGAAAAACGGAAAAGAGGTTGATCCTTTTAAACAAAAGCTACCAGAAGCAAAACCAATGTCAGACAGTCTTAGAAAAGAGTTTTTAGAACACATAAAACCTTTCAAGAATCAATTAGAACTGCTTGAATACCCAAAAAAATCTATAAAGCCTGATAGTTTAAAAATAAACCTTCCAGACAAAAAATTAATTACCTAGAACGCAAAAAAATGGCATTACCATCAATAAATCCGACATCTACACCAGCCTGGAAAGCATTACAAAATCATTTTAATGCTATTAAAGAAGAAAATATTAAAGACCTATTCTCTAAAGATAAAAACAGAGCAGACAACTTTAAAATAAATTGGGAAGATTTTTATGTTGATTTCTCTAAAAACCGCATTACAGAAGAAACTTTTAAACTGCTTTTAGAGCTTGTTGATCAAGTAAAACTAAAAGAAGCTATTGCATCTTACTATACTGGAGACATTATAAACAAAACAGAAAATAGAGCTGTTTTACATACTGCGTTACGTGGAAAAGAAAGCGATACTGTATTCGTAGATGGTAAAAATGTAATGCCAGAGATTTTTGCAGTAAAAGAGAAAATGGAAGCCTTTACAAATGACATTGTAAAAGGAAATAGAAAAGGGTATACTAACAAACGATTTACAGATGTTGTAAATATTGGAATTGGAGGTAGCGATTTAGGACCAGCAATGGTTGTTGATTCTCTTCAGTTTTATAAAAACCATTTAACCACTCATTTTGTAAGCAATATAGATGGTGACCATGTCAACGAAGTTATAAAAAAACTAGATCCAGAAACAACACTTTTTGTAATAGTATCAAAAACATTTACAACTCAAGAAACATTAACGAATGCGACTACCATTCGAGAATGGTTTCTTAAACATGCAAAACAAGACGATGTTGCAAAACACTTTGTAGCGGTCTCAACAAATATTGAAAAGGTTAAGGCTTTTGGTATCGATGAAAACAACATTTTCCCAATGTGGAATTGGGTTGGTGGACGTTTTTCACTTTGGAGTGCTGTTGGATTAACAGTAAGTCTAGCTGTTGGTTTCGATAATTTTAATAAATTATTAAAAGGTGCCAATGCAATGGACATTCATTTTAAAAACGAAGAATTCCAAAACAATATTCCAGTAGTTTTAGCTTTAATAAGCGTTTGGTACAACAACTTTTTTGGAGCAGAAAGTGAAGCTGTAATTGCTTATTCTCAATACTTAAGTCAATTCGCAACTTATTTGCAACAAGGTATTATGGAAAGTAATGGTAAGTCTATAGACAGAAATGGAGATAGAGTAAATTATGAAACTGGCACACTAATTTGGGGAGAACCAGGAACAAATTCTCAGCATGCTTTCTTTCAACTTATTCATCAGGGCACTAAATTAATCCCTGCAGACTTTATTGGTTTTGCTGAAAGTCTTCATGGTAATAAAGACCATCAAGATAAATTAATTTCAAACTATATTGCACAAACCGAAGCACTCTTAAACGGAAAAACGAAAGAAGAGGTATTAAAAGAGTTAAAAGATCAGGACTTATCAAATCAAGAAATAAAAGAGTTATTACCTTTTAAGGTTTTTGAAGGTAACAAACCTACAAACTCAATCTTCATTAAAAAACTAACTCCAGAGAGCTTAGGTAAGCTTATTGCCATGTACGAACACAAAATATTTGTACAAGGTATTATATGGAACATCTATAGCTATGACCAATTTGGTGTTGAACTTGGAAAGCAACTAGCGAGTTCAATTTTAGAAGACATAAAATTTAACACTTTGAAGCATCATGATGCTTCTACTCAAAATCTTTTAGAATTCTTCAAAACGTTTAGATAATTATTGTTAAAAAACTGTTAATAGCTTTATTTTTATATCATCTAAAAGCCTCTAAAATAAGAGTACCTTTCCCAAGCAGAAAATGTTAACATTAAGTTAATGCTATAGTATTAATTATACGTATTTTTGCCAAAATTCTAAACTAATCAACTTTAATTCAATCAAATGAAAAACACAATTAAAATGTTGTTTTTTGCAGTCGCTATTCTAAGTTCTGCAATTACAATGGCTCAAAGTACAGTAACAGGATCTGTATTAGAACCAGAAA
Source organism: Lacinutrix jangbogonensis (assembly GCF_000797445.1). Lineage (GTDB taxonomy): Bacteria > Bacteroidota > Bacteroidia > Flavobacteriales > Flavobacteriaceae > Lacinutrix > Lacinutrix jangbogonensis. Next base: position 88,371 of record NZ_JSWF01000046.1, read on the forward strand.
GTAATTTACCTCTACCAGGTGTAAATATTTTAGAAGCAGGAACTTCTAATGGAGTTTCTACAGATTTCGACGGTAATTTTAGTATAGTAACTAAATCTAATGATGCCAAAATAATTGTATCTTATGTAGGTTACTTATCTCAAGAGTTTACAATTACAGGTAGTAAAGATCTTGGAGCTATTACTTTATCGCCAAGCGAGTTTGGATTACAAGAAGTAAACATTATGGCTTCTATTGCAGTAGATAGAAAAACACCTGTTGCAGTATCTACAATTAGAGCCGCAGATATTGAATTAAAATTAGGAACACAAGAATTTCCAGAAGTTTTAAAATCTACTCCAGGCGTTTACGCTACAAAAGCAGGTGGTGGTTATGGAGATGGCCGTATTAACTTACGTGGTTTTAGTTCAGAAAATGTTGCGGTAATGATTAACGGTGTACCAGTAAACGATATGGAAAATGGTCAAGTATATTGGTCTAACTGGGCTGGTTTAGGAGATGTAACAAGTTCTTTACAAGTACAAAGAGGTCTTGGAGCATCTAAAGTAGCAGTGCCATCTATTGGAGGAACAATTAATATTATTTCTAAAACTACAGATGTAGAAGCTGGTGGTAATGTATATACAACATTAGGTAATGACGGTTTTAAAAAATTCGGTGTAACCTATTCCACTGGTGTTATGGAAAATGGTTTTGCTGCAACAGTTTCTGCTGCTAAAACAGATGGTGATGGTTATGTAGACGGTACTTCATTTAACGCTGTGTCCTACTTTGTAAATTTATCTAAAGAAATTAACGAAGACCACAAAATATCTTTTACCGCTTTTGGTGCAAAGCAACGCCATGGTCAAAGACAAAACCGTCACTCCATTGCGACGTATAGAGATAGTGAACGCGGAAGAAAATTTAATTCTGATTGGGGATATAAAAATGGTCAAGAAACTTCTGTGGAAGACAACTTCTACCACAAACCTCAAATTTCTTTAAACCATTACTGGGATATTAGTGATAAAATGTCTTTATCTACAGCTGCATATGTGTCGTTTGGCTCTGGTGGTGGTGGTGGAACCGGTGGTGATGGAACTAAGTTTTCTATAAATAACGATGAATACAGAATAGGAAATTTAGGTACTGTTGATTTCGATAAAATTGTAGCAGAGAATGAAGCTGCAGGAGTTAATGGCTCTGAATCTTTTTTAAGAGCTTCTAGAAACGATCACAAATGGTACGGTGTATTATCAACATTAAAAACAGATTTAACCGATAACATAGTATTACTAGGTGGTTTAGATTATAGAAATTATAAAGGTATTCACTTTACAGAAGTGACAGATTTGCTTGGTGGACAATACGCTTCTGATGGTGCAAATGTTAACAATCCTAATGCGCAAGCACAAGTAGGAGATAGAATTTTTTACGACAATGACGGTAAAGTTAGTTGGCTTGGTCTTTTTGCTCAAGCAGAATACTCAAAAGACAACTTATCTGCATTCCTATCTCTATCCGGATCGACAACTGGTTATAGAAGAGTAGATCGTTTCGTATATTTAGATAGCGATCCATTACAAGAAACAGATTCCTATAACTTTTTTGCATATGGAGTTAAAGGAGGAGCGAATTACAACATCGACGAAAACCATAATGTTTTTGCTAACTTAGGTTATATTGAAAGAGCACCATTTTTTAGTGCCGTTTTCGCTAACAGGAATAACGTAGATGTTAATGATGATGCAGAAAATCAAAAAATTACAAGTTTTGAGTTAGGTTATGGCTACAGAACAGAAAAATTAACTGCAAACATAAATGTTTACCACACAACTTGGAAAGATAGAACAGAAGTTGCTAGATTCCAATTACAAGATGGAACAATAGCTTTTGCAAATATTTTAGGCGTTAATGCGGTACATCAAGGTGTTGAATTAGACTTGAAATATAAGGCTACAAACAAATTAACACTTACAGGTATGGCATCTGTTGGAGATTGGAGATGGCAAAATAATGTTGAAAATGTTGAGATTTTTGATGAAACAAATGTTTTAGTAAATACAGTAGATATTATTATTAAAGATTTACACGTTGGTGATGCAGCTCAAACTACATTTGCTTTAGGAACTAAATATAAATTTACTCCAAAAACAACATTTACTATTGATTATAATTATTTTGCTAACTTATATGCAGAGTATGATCCTAGTGACAGAGGCGAAGTAGCACCAGATGCTTGGCAAGTGCCGGCTTATGGAATTTTTGATTCTGCATTAAGACATGGTTTTAAGTTTGGTAATTTTGATGCTGCTTTAACTGCAAGAATAAACAATGTATTCGATACGCAATATATTGCAGATGCGCAAGACGGAAGTGACTCTAACGCAACTACAGCAAGAGTATATTATGGTTTCGGTAGAACATTTAGTGTTGGAATGAAACTTAATTTTTAAAAAAAAAAATGAAAAAAGTAATTTATTTATTAGTTGTAGTGGCTGCAATCTTTACTGGTTGTAATCCACTAGAAGACATCAATAACGAAATTGATGCATTACCACAAGATCCTAATGTTGGTTCTTTTGAATACACAGTAACAGATGAAGACTATTCCGCATTTGATCTTGGGTTTGGAAGTTTCGATTCAGAGCAACAAGTAAAAGACTCTATTCCAGATTTATTATCAGAATTATATCCATTATATGGACAAGGATCTTCAGTTTTAGTAAACTACAACCTTTACATTGGTAATGCTGAAGGTGTAAGTGATTTCACTGGATCTGATGTTTACTCGTTAACAAATTCAGATTACGCATCTACAGGAAGTGATGCTTTTGGATTCTATCCAAACGTAAATGCAGCATCTCAAATCCCAGATGTATTAACTGCTCAAGTGGCAAGCCCAATAGAAGGACAAATAGTATTAGCAAAATATAAGCAATACACTGAAAATCCAGTTGTAGGTTTAGCTAACTTAATAGAATACAACTTCGCAGGTAGCTTTGAAGGATGGAGTATTGCAGAAGAATTTGGTGGAGATGACGTTTGGGTATCTGATACTGGTAACGTAAAAGCTAGTGGTTTCTTTGGTGGGACTCAAGTTGCTAACACAGAGTGGTTGGTTTCTCCTTCTATTGACTTAAGTGGTGAAGACAATCTTAAATTTCAAATTACACAAGAACTTGATTTTGCTTCAGACGTTTCATTAGTTAAAATTTTAGTGTCAACAGATTATACTAGTGATGTCTTAACAGCAAACTGGGATGAAATTACATTAGCAAATCCAGCAACTGGAGATATGGCTGCATCTGAAGACTATGATTTTTCTGCTTACGATGGACAAACAATTAACATTGCATTTAAATATACGTCTATAGGAGATGACCCAAGTACACCTGCTGTTGATGAAGGCGATGCAGGACGATGGAGAATTGCTAGTTTAGCTATTAAAACTTTAGGCGCTACAGGAAATACAACTTCTAAAGGAGAATACTTTATGTATTCTAGTGGAGATTGGGAACTTGTAGAAAGCATCTATTATTTAAGTTCTGCAGATTATGATTCTATGGGAACTAGTTCTGGACAACCTGGTCAATACAATAACTTTAGTAGTTCTGCTTCTCCAAATAATTATTTACCAACATTTTTAGAGTTGAATTTCCCTTATGGACAAGATGATGAAGAGCTATTTGTAATTTACGATTACTTCTCTAGTTCATCTGGAGCACAAAGAAGAGGTAACCTTTATACTTTTACTGGAGGCCTGTGGAATGCTCACGAATCTACTATTGAAACGTCATTACAATTTGGTTTTGATAATGGTGTTTGGGTACCAGATAATACTATTCGTCACACTTTAGTAGGAGCCGATTATGAATATATTTCTACCGCTTTTGCTGCAGAACCTGGATTCGAAGCTCCATCAGCAAGTGTTGCACAATATTCTAACTTTGACAGAAGACCATCTAACGATGCTTACTGGAGTGATGAAATGCTTGCAACTGCAATGGGAAGTCTTTTAGATAACAGTCTGGCAACAGGTGCAGCAGACGGTCAAAAATATGTGCTTTCTTTTGCTATATACGATGGAAGTAGTGGTATTGAAGATTTTAAACTAATTAAAGAAGGTGGTGTTTGGATAGACAATAACTAATCCTCTTATAATAAATATTAAACCGCTTCTTATAAGAAGCGGTTTTTTTATGCCCTAATAATTACTACATTTGTTCTATAACTAATTAAAATACGAATTATGATTAAAATGCTGCACTCCTACTGGGCTTACCTCGTCTTCTTAATGATGATCATTGCAACTGCAAATGCATTAATTAAATTCATTGGAAAAAAAGAATACGACCCTAAAGATTTTAGAATTGCATTATTTACACTAATAGTTTCTCATATTCAATTACTAATAGGAATTGTTTTATGGTTTTCTCAAGATTACTTTGGAGAAAACTCTGTAAAAGAAGTAATGGGAAACTCAGCATTACGATCTAATGCAGTAGAGCATCCAATTGCTATGATTTTAGCCGTAGTATTTATTACTATTGGTTATTCTAAACACAAAAAGAAACTAACCTCTGCTGGAAAACTAAAACCTTTAGCCCTATTTTACACGTTAGCACTTGTCTTGGTTTTAGCCAAAATACCTTGGAATACTTGGTTTTAAAAATTAGAAAATAAACAAAAAACGCACAGTATTAAGTTGGCGGTTTTTTGTTTATAAGTTAATATGCTATAAGCACTATTTTTGCATGTTTTTAGCTTCAATACTTAAAGTAGCATGAGGCACTAATGCTAAACGTTTTGGATTTATTAATTTACCTGTTACACGGCAAACACCATAACTTTTATTCTCTACTCTAATTAAAGCATTTTTAAGATCACGAATAAATTTTTCTTGTCTTATTGCTAATTGCGAATTAGACTCTTTACTCATTACTGCACTACCTTCATCAAAGGCTTTAAACTGAGGTGCTGTATCTTCTGTCCCATTATTATGGTCGTTCATATAAGCGCTTTTAATAAGCTCTAAATCGTGTTGAGCGTGTTCTATTTTATCTAAGATTAACAATTTAAACTCTGCTAATTCTTTATCTGAATATCTTACTGTGTGTTCTGATGCCATACTATTAATTTTTTGTGATAAATAACTTTGTATTTATTGTGTCGAACACAATATCTATACCATTATCAACCTGTTCTAAGATCTCAAGACTATCTGTTAATGTTTCAGCCTTAATATACTCTAAATTCGTTTTTACTGCTTTTGTAATCTCTTCATTTTTTTGAAGCTGCACAGATATCCGATCTGTAACTTCAAAACCTGAATCTTTACGTAAATTCTGAATACGGTTTACTAACTCCCTAGCAATGCCTTCTTCTCGTAATTCTTCAGAAATGGTAACGTCTAAAGCGACTGTAATCGAACCTTCATTTGCAACAAGCCATCCTTCGATGTCTTGTGATGTAATCTCGACATCACCAAGTTCTAAAGTAATAATTTTTCCATTACAATCGACATCTAAGCTTCCTTTTTGTTCAATATTTTTAATATCTTCTGAAGTCATCTGTTGAATCTGACCAGCAATCAACTTCATATCCTTACCAAAACGTGGTCCTAAGGCTTTAAAATTAGGCTTTATTTGCTTTACCAAAATATCTGAAGCATCCTCTAAAATCTCAACTTCTTTAATATTTACTTCACTTTTAATCAAATTAGCAACTGCTAAAATTTCTTCCTTTTGTTGCACTGAATCAACAGGAATCATTATTTTTTGAAGTGGTTGGCGCACTTTTATCTTCTCTTTAGCTCTTAACGATAAAACTAACGACGATATTGTTTGCGCATTCTCCATTTTACGCTCTAATGATTTGTCTATAAAACTAGAATCAGAAACTGGGAAATTTGATAAATGTACACTTTCAAATGTCTCCTTTTTACTTACCGAATTTAAATCTAAATAGAGCTTATCCATAAAAAATGGTGCAATTGGAGCTCCAAGTTTTGCTATGGTTACCATACAGGTGTAAAGCGTTTGGTAAGCCGAAATTTTATCCTGTTGGTAATCGCCTTTCCAGAAACGTCTTCTGCTTAAACGCACATACCAATTGCTTAAGTAATCTTGGGTGAAATTAGAAATTGCACGTGCTGCTTTTGTTGGCTCGTAATCTGCGTAATAATCATCTACTTTTTGAATTAATGTGTTTAATTCTGAAAGCACCCATCTATCAATTTCTGGTCTTTCAGCTAAAGGAATCTCTGCTTCAGCGTATGTGAATTTATCAATATTTGTATAGAGTTGAAAGAATGAATACGTGTTATAAAGTGTTCCGAAAAACTTACGTTTCACTTCTTCTATACCTTCTAAATCGAATTTTAAATTATCCCACGGATTTGCATTCGCAATCATGTACCAACGTGTAGCATCTGCTCCATAAGTATCTAAGGTTTCAAATGGATCTGTTGCGTTACCTAAACGCTTAGACATTTTTTGTCCTTTTTTATCTAAAACTAATCCGTTAGAGACTACGTTTTTATAAGCTACCGAATCGAAAACCATGGTTGCTATGGCATGCATTGTATAAAACCAACCTCTTGTTTGATCTACACCTTCTGCGATAAAATCGGCAGGAAACGATTTGTTTTCGTCTATTTTGTCTTTATTCTCAAACGGATAATGCCATTGTGCATACGGCATAGAACCAGAATCAAACCAAACATCTATAAGGTCGCTTTCGCGTTGCATTGGTTGTCCACTTGGTGATACTAATACTATTTCATCAACAATGTTCTTATGTAAATCTATTTTGGCGTAGTTTTCTTCGGAATTGTTCCCAATTTCAAAATCTGCGAAAATATCTTCAGCTAAAACACCAGCTGAGACTGCCTTTTGCATTTCTGTTTTAAGCTCTTCAACAGAACCAATACAAATTTCCTCTTTACCATCTTCGGTTCTCCAAATTGGCAATGGAATTCCCCAATAACGAGAACGGGATAAATTCCAGTCGTTTGCGTTTGCCAACCAGTTTCCAAAACGACCTTCTCCAGTCGATTTTGGTTTCCAATTAATAGTCGTGTTCAACTCGTGCATTCGTCCTTTAACATCTGTAACTTTAATAAACCAAGAATCCAATGGATAGTATAAAATTGGTTTATCTGTACGCCAACAATGAGGATAGTTATGCTTATACTTTTCAACCTTAAAGGCCTTGTTTTCTTCTTTTAATTTAATAGCTAACTCAACATCTATTGAACGTTCTGGAGCTTCACCATCGTTGTAATATTCATTCTTTACGTACTTACCGCCAAACTCTTTCATTTCTGGTCTAAAACGACCTTGTAAATCTACAAGTGGTACTAAGTTATCATGCTCATCTTTTACTAATAATGGTGGTATTTCTGGTGTTGCTTGTTTCGCTACCAAAGCATCATCTGCTCCAAAAGTTGGTGCTGTATGTACTATTCCTGTACCATCTTCTGTCGTTACAAAATCTCCTGCTATAACTCTAAAAGCATTTTCTGGATTATCGTTTGGTAAGGCGTATTGTAATAATTGCTCGTATCTTATGCCTACTAAATCTTTTCCTTTAAATTCCTTTACAACGTAATACGGGATTTTTTTATCGCCTTCTTTATATTCTAAAAGTGTAGATTTTTCTTCTACATTCTTAAACTTTCCATCAAACTGTTTGCCTACTAAAGCTTTTGCCATAATCACATTCGTAGGTTTGAATGTGTATTGGTTGTATGTTTTAACTAAAACATAATCAATTTTCGGCCCAACTGTTAATGCTGTATTACTTGGAAGCGTCCAAGGTGTTGTGGTCCATGCTGTAAAGTGAATAGCACCTTCGTTTTGTAAAAAATCTGGCAGTGTCTCTTCAATAGCTTTAAACTGAGCAACAATAGTTGTGTCTGTTACATCTTGATATGCACCTGGTTGGTTAACTTCGTGCGAACTTAAACCAGTTCCTGCTTTTGGTGAATACGGCTGAATAGTATAGCCTTTATACATTAATTTTTTAGTATAAATCTCTTTTAGAAGCCACCAAACAGTTTCCATGTATTTAGGTTCATAAGTAATATATGGGTCGTCCATATCTACCCAATAACCCATTTTTTGAGTTAGGTTATTCCAAACATCGGTGTAACGCATCACTGCTTTTCGGCAGGCTGCATTATAATCTTCAACAGAAATGGTTTTCCCAATATCTTCTTTGGTAATCCCTAATTCTTTTTCTACACCTAATTCTATTGGCAAGCCATGTGTATCCCATCCTGCTTTACGCTTTACTTGGAAACCTTTCATGGTTTTATAACGTGGAAAAATATCTTTTATCGCGCGTGCTAAAACATGGTGTACTCCTGGTAAACCGTTTGCACTTGGCGGCCCTTCAAAAAACACATATGGTTCTGCGTTTTCACGAGTGGAAATACTCTTTTCGAAGATGTTTTTATCTTTCCAATACTTAAGAATTTCTTCTGCTACGTTTGGTAAGTTAAGTCCTTTATATTCAGGGAATCCTGCACTCATTTTTTCTAATTTCTTGATGGAAAAGCGAAATTAAGGAATTTTGGTAAAAAAGAGGTTATAATTGATTAACAGAAATAAGCTTCTAACATTTAATCTTCACTAAAAATCTCATCATCACATAAATCATTATAAAAATAAACTATTTCTTTTGCTTTCTTTTAGAGTAATTTTCATTATTTATTTTTTGTGCAATCCCCAAAATAATACAATTATATTTAACATTTTCATATCCTTTTAAGGAGGTTCCTTCTCTAAAAAATAAGGTCGCTTCTTGGTCTTGAGCAAGAGCAATGTGCATGACTAGAAAAAGAGGTTTAATCATTATTAACTTTATTTCACAATAATAAAATATTGCTTTAGCACATAATAAAGCAAAAAAAAGCTTCAGCACAAACTGAAGCTTTAAAATGCTCTTGAAGTCTATTTAGTCGATAATTATTTTCTTATCGATTCTGCCATTGTTTTTAGTTTTAATACTCACAATGTACAAACCGGTACTAAGATTAGAAATTGAGATTCCGTTTGCCAATGTTTCTTGATCTAAGTCTTGCTTTTGAAACATATTTTGACCTAAAACATTATACAGAACTAATTGCTGTACATCGTTTTTTAAACCCTTTACAAATAAAACTTCTTGAGTCGTGTTATAGTATATTGTGGTATTATCTACAGTATCAAAATTTTCTGTGTTTAAAGTTTCATCGGGTAAGAACACCACATCAAAACGATTATCAAAAGTTCCGGCTTGCGAAGTGAAATTATAACCTTGTTCGTTTCTTAAATCGAAGTACACGCCTAACAAATTGTCTCTTAAATAAATGTCCTGAGTGTCTAGAATATTTGCAATTTCAACATTTTTAATGGTATACGTTTCGCTTCCTGAAGCGGTAAAAATTAAATCTACTACTTTATCTGGTGTTATTGGTGCTAAGGCTTGAATTACGTATTGGTCACCATTTAATAGACTTCCTAAATCGTTGACTAAGGGTGCGTTTACAAAACCACCATCGAAACCATATTCTCTGCCACTGTCTGTAAACGTATTGTGAAACCCTAAAACCATAGTTCTACTTGAAGTATCACTCATTGCTAGTTCTAATCTTAGCAGTGGATATTGCGTGGATTCTTCCTGG